>CAJYLH010000034.1 GCA_913775525.1 uncultured Chryseobacterium sp. | reverse complement strand
TGTATCTTTGCTCAGTACTTTGTACAAGGGATGGGATTTTTTTTGGTTTAGCGACACAAATTTCCTAATCCCTTTTTTTATTCCAAAATGTCAACAGCTTTTTATCAAAAGTCAAGACGACTTCTATGTTTAAAAAGTAATATATGAAACAAATAATTTTTTCTTTTTTATCTATTTTTATGATAAGTAGCTGTACTTTAAATAAAAAAGAGTTGGTTGGTAAATATTCGCTTAATGGAAAACAGATAAATGATTCATTGATTTTAACCAACGATAAGTATATTCACAAAATTTTTGACAAAAACTATAAATTGATGTATATAGGTAGTAATAAATGGACATTATACAATGACAAAATAACGTTATTTGGTTTCTATTCTAATGAAAATAATTTAATAGATGAGCCATTGTCGGATGAAGATGTTAAAAAATTTCTCATGATTACTTCATTTCCTGTTTATAAACAAAATAATGAAATGATTTTAGAAGTAAATGCAGATGAAAATATATTTTATAGGAAATTATTAGATAATGACTAGCTCAAGTGTCTTGCTTTCATTAGTAGATAAAACTGTCTGCTCCTAACATAGCTTCAATTCATTTGCGTAATGATATGTTAGGATCAAGCAATACTCTGAATCAAAAAAAGCCGGCTTTTGAGTTTTCAAAAGCCAGCCTTGTTATCTATAGGTATCATATCTCTGTTACAACAGAGCTCCAGGATTAATGATCTTAAAAAGTCATGCCCACTCCTGCAGAAACCCTGCCGCCATCCGAACCGTGGAAATAATTCAGTCGGGCGGAGAACATTTCTACGATGCTGAGCCAGAAGCCGGCACCTACGGATTGATGCCATTTTTTTGAATCTTCATGGTCATTCCATACACGGCCGATATCGTAGCCGATCAGGATCCCCATATTGGCCGGAGCAATATTATTCCTGATCCGTCCGAAATCCCAGCGGATTTCCGAATTATTGGTGAAGGAAGACTTTCCGGAAAACCGGTCGTTTCTGAATGCCCTCATCCCGTTATTGCCACCAATACTGGCTGCCTGGTAAAACTCAAAATCATTATTGCTGATCCACATCCCGTTGCTGGAATTGGCGAGTACAAAACGTCCCCTTTTATCAAGCTTATGATCGAAGGACAGCCTTCCGGACAGAATCGCAAAGTTCCTGTTGTAATCGGCAAGATTGGCTTTCCAGGCTACATTTCCAACCAGTTCAAATCCGAATGTAGGGAAAGCGGAATTGTCCAGGTTTTTATAGCTGAAGGTATAATTGGCACCTCCGAACTGCTGGTCATTGAAGACTTCCTGCCTTACATCCTGCGAAACATCTACGAAACGGTCGCCGTTTCTCTGCACCTTATTGTTTTCAAACGTCAGCTGGAACTGGTTCTGGATATTGTTCCAGCCTTTTTTAGAAACGGAAGGCGCAAAATAGAACCTGGAGATTCTTGCCCGGTTGTACCAGCGTTTCGTTTCCTTACGGTCATACTCACTTTCGTTGGACAGCCCGAAGAAATTTTCAGTAAAGCGGGGCGTTGTGTAAGAAGCATCCAGGTTAAAATCCCATCCTGCAATCGCTTTTTTGAAAATCCCTTTGTAAACCAGGTTGAAACCGCCCGTAGCCGTATAAAGATTCGCTTTGAGGCTATGCTTTTGTGTGTAAGGATCCTGGATAAAGTTATTAACGGTATAATTCGCCAGGAAGCCGAAAATCACGCCGTCATCCGGATTGAAATCTGCATTCGGCAGACCTGCCGCAAAATTGTATTTAGGGTGCTGGTAATCATAAGTGTTCACATTATAATCATTGGTAATCCGTTTGGATGCAGAACCTGCGTTATACGTATTCTTCTGGGATTTGAAATCATAAATTTTCACCCGGCTTCCATTGGATACATTATACGTGTCATGGTTATATCCTCCGATGAGCCGTATATTTATTTTAGGCTTGCCTTCTCCGGAAACTTCATACATATCATCGTCTTCCAGTCCGTAGATCCAAAGCTCTTTGGTCCTGTCATCGGAATAGGTTTTCTCAAATACCAGTTCCTGCTGCTCATTATTTTTGCCTAATCGGTATTGCTGTACCTGTACCGAATTACCATTTTTAACGATCACAAACTTATCAGGATGTACGGTTCCGGCCAACGGCACTTTTTTCTGCAGTACATCATAGTATTGACCAGCATAGTCCTGGAGTTTTTCTTTTCTCGATTTCAATTTCTGCTGAATATCTGTGATGGTTTCATCCTGAACTTCTTTCGGAAGATTGGTAAATGCTTCGTCAATATCACGGTCGGTCAGATGTTGCTGGATGTACTGTGCCTGCGTAGTCCAGTCCTTTTCCGAAGAGCCTTTCAGGAATACCAGATCCAAAGGATAAGGCTCCCTGTTTAGCCATTTTATATTCCTGATGTCGCTTTTAAAGGTTTTCATATGGCGGATCACCGGGACATTCATAATGATCTTGAATGCCGCTCCGTCGTATTTGCTGAATGCCTGGTCATGATCCCTCGGGATCGGTTTGTACACAATCTTATCCCCATCCTTGTATTCTGCCCATTTCCATTGGTCTGCATGCCTGTCCCAGTCGCCGATCAGCATATCAAAAAGCCTGGCTCTGATATACGATTCTTCATCAACGGAATATTTCGTACTCTTCGTCAGGTTTTTAAGCACATCATCTGTAGAGACAATATCCCGGGCATCATCAAGGGATTTCAGGGTTTTCGGATCTGCCGAAAAACGCTCTTCAACCATATAGAGCTCATCACCGTGATGGTCATTGTATTTTCCTAAAGCCTGTTGCTTCGGGATATAATACAGTCGTGGATTGCTGTGGAAAAGATTCAGCTTATCTGCCATATTTCCTACAGAAAATGCGGTAAACGGATGATTGGTGGTATAGAAATCGAGCAGGAACCGTTCCGGGAACGTATTCTGCAGTTCATTGCCGAATGTGCTTTGCCGGAATGCCATATTGTTGAGGAATCTCACCGCACTTTTTTTAACACTCCGCATTACGAATTCCTGTCCGTCCTTAGCTTTCAGGCGCAGGCTGTTCGACTGGTTTCCGCCGCCCTCCCGAAAAGGCGTATAGCCTCCGTCCAGTTCAGCGATATTGGCGGTTGGCACTTCTATAGGCATCCCGTAATATTTTCTGTAATGGTCTCCCCACAACCAACGGTAGAATTTTCTTTTCTGCGTCATCTTTTCCGGATAGATCGTAGAGGTCACCGTTGCAGGTAAGACAGAAGGATAGGTATTGGCAAGAGGCTGTGGCTTATCAATAACGTTGATTTGCGCCAGCTTTTCGAGCTTACGGTCTTTTGTGGAAAAGAATTCTACATCCGTACTTTCATCTTTCCTGATGTTCAGCACTGCGAAACCGCTTCCTCCGTACGAAAAATCCGTAGGACGGGCAATAGTGGCCGGGTTCGTTTTGGATCCGGCACCGCTGATGATCTGGCGTATATTGCCTGACTCATGGTACTGAAGGTTATGGTCATGCCCGGAAACGAAGATGATATTGTCTTTGTCCTGCACGATACTTTTCAGCCGGTTGGCCAGCTCAGCGTAATGTTTGTTGAGGATGTCTTCCGGACTCGCCCCTGATGCGCTTCTCAGCACATTGACCACTGTCGCAATCCCGGGAGCCGGGATTTTGCTTTCCAGCAGGAAGAGGTTGGACCTTGCCGAGCTGTATCCGGCATGGGTTCCGCTGCTGATGATCGGGTGGTGCAGGGCTACGATGATCCTTTTATCCTGATTTTTATTGATGAGGTGTTTGAATTCCGTGAACAGGCCTTCCCGGGTTTTGATATCACAGTCTTTATTGATTCCGGGATGCTTGTCCCAGTTGGCAAGGGCCCATTCCGTGTCAATCACGATAAGCTTCACATCATCGGTAAGGTTGATGTCATCAATAGGGCAGGAGTTTTTGGGAAGGAATGCCTTTTTATCTTTCATGTAGGCCTTGACCATGTTTTCCTGCGCTTTCAGGCCGTCCAGTCCGTGGTACCAGTCATGGTTTCCGGGGATTATCAGTGTTCTCCCTTTGAAATTTTTGGTTACCATAAGCTGGTCTTCCAGTTTCTGTTTGGCAAGCGCATAGCCCGGATCGTCTTCCTTAGGCATTCCGGAAGGATAGATATTATCTCCCAGAAAGATCAGCATTGAATTCTGGCTGGCGGAATCAAGCTTATCTTTGAGCGCATTCAGCGTATATTGGGCCTGGGTTTCATCTGCATTGCCGGCATCACCGATGAGGAAGACCTTGAAATCAGTTTCAGGCATGGATCTTGAGGCATCTTTTTCCGAAAGGTTTTCACCTTTTTTTACCGTGTAGGTCGCACAGGAATACAGCAGGCTCGGGACCAGCAGAAATCTCAGCGGAACTGAGAATCTTTTTAGATGAGTTTTCAGGGATAAATTCATAAATTTACGTTAATCAAATTTCAGGAATGAATATTTTACACAAAGCTAAAGATTATGTGGAAACCTTGTTTAAAAACAGGTTATCTTCTATATATTTTTATCATAATTTCGTCCATACTACATATACGGTCAATAAGGCGGAAGAAATCATGAAACATACCCCGGTTTCCGCAGAAGACCAGGAAAAAGTAATGCTGGCCCTCTGGTTCCATGATACGGGATACGTGGAGAGCCCTGAGAATCATGAGGAGAAAGGAGTTGACATCATGAAGAATTTCCTTCAGCAGGAACAGTATCCTCAACATAAGATTGATGATATCGCCCGGCTGATCTTAGCCACCCAAATCACCCATGAACCCGGAACCCTTCTGGAAAAGATTGTGAAAGATGCAGACTGCAGCCATTTCGCAAGCCATGATTACAATGATATTTCCGATGCTTTGCGAAAAGAATGGGAGCTGACCAATGTAAGATGTTTTTCCAATGAGCAATGGAATGAAGGTAATCTCAATATGCTCAGGAACAAACACAAATTCTATACCGATTATGCCAAAGAGAACTGGGAGCCGCTAAAAAAGAAAAATATAAAAAAGATTGAGAAAAAACTCATCAGGGAAGAGGATAAAAAAGAAGACCGGAAAGAATCTGCGGACTCCAAAAAAGAAAAATCGGACCGCAGCGTGGATACCCTGTTCAGGATAACCCTGAGCAACCATACCAGGCTCAGTGATATCGCGGACAGTAAGGCCAATATCCTGCTATCCGTTAATGCGATCATCATTTCCGTGTGCCTTTCCGTCCTCGTCCCAAAACTGGATGCACCAAGGAATTCACACCTGATCATCCCAAGCTTTATATTGCTTCTTTCCAGTGTGCTGACCATCATTTTTGCCATCCTGTCTACCAAACCGAATGTGACGAAAGCCAGGTTCACCCTTCAGGATGTTAAGGACCGTAAAGTGAATTTATTATTCTTCGGGAATTTTAACAGGATGCTTTTTGAGGATTACCAGGAAGCGATGAATGTCCTGATCAAAGACCGGGACTATATTTATGACTCTATGGTGAAAGACCTGTATTTCCTGGGAAAAGTCCTGGACCGTAAGTATAAGCTTCTGTCTACTACCTACAAGATTTTTATGGCCGGGATCGTTATTTCCGTCCTGTCTTTCGGGTATGCTTTCCTGACACTTTAACGCAAAATATACAGGGAAATGATCGTTAGACAGCGGGTTCACTGGCTCAAAATGCTCTTCATATGGAAAGGTTCTGTCCTGAAGAAGATTATGGTACAGCTTACTGTAATCACGCTTTTCTCGTTGGCCATTTATTATTTCAAAGGAAAAATTTTCGATTATAAAGTCCATTTAAATCCTGCAATTTTCACGCTTATCGGTCTCGCACTGGCTATTTTTATGGGCTTCTGCAATTCTGCGAGCTATGACCGGTATTGGGAAGGACGCAAACTTTGGGGCATACTGGTTAACGAAACCCGTTCGCTCACCCGGCAGGTCTTTTCCTTCGTTAATGATCGGGGTCCTGATGCTCATCAGGAAAAACAGAAAATAGTCAGGGTCATTGCGGCATTCTGCTGGTCCCTGAATGATTACCTAAGGGATAAACCCGGAGCCCATCATCTTGAACACCTGCTTTCACCGGAACAGATCCGACAATTGCAGGGCAAGAAATTCATGCCTAACATTATTGTAGGTTTTATAGCCGACTGGCTTAATGATCAGTACAGCAAAGGAAATATAGACAGCATCATGATGGCTTCCATGGATGAACGCCTGAACCAGTTCTCAACGATCCTCGGGGGTTGTGAGCGGATCCACAATACGCCGCTGCCTTTTGCTTACAGCATCCTGCTGCACAGGACCGTATATTTATACTGTTTCTGGCTGCCGTTCGGGCTGGTGGATATCGTAGGCTGGATGATGCCCCTGGTTGTGCTCCTGATCAGCTACACTTTTATTGCACTGGATGCCATCATCCAGGAAATCGGGGAACCTTTCGGCGAAGAAGAAAACGATTTGGCCCTGAACAGCATTTGCAGGGCCATCGAATCTTCGATTTTCGAGCAGGCCGGTATTCCGCAGGAGCAGCATGCTGTTCTGGACTCTTATGTACTGGACTGATTTAAGCTATGGAAACCCTCAGCGCAAGCAGCCCTGTAATGCCCTGCAGGTCTTCCACCTTCAGGAACTCCACATCATTCCGAAGCCTGCCTTTTTTCTGGAGCCTGTTGATGTACTGAAGGTATTCCTTCTGGTTTTCCATACCGAAGTAGACGACCGTGATTTTTCCGGGACAGGTAAGCCGTTCGGAAGAACCTTTGATATAGGCCTTGTCAAGCCTTTTCTTAATGATCTCATAATAGGAATTGTATGCCCCATCCACATCAAACCGTTTTTCGTCCATCCGGAACCGGATATCCACTTTCTCATTATAGACAAAGATCAGGGAGGCAATATCCAGAGGAACGGGAAGGCTGCCTTTAAATGTGCTGAATTCACGCTCCATCCGGCAGATGGTCTTCAGCTGCCAGTATCTCAGCTCTTTCATCAGCTTGGCACTGTAGTGGAGATCAGGAGCAATATTGGCTCCGATGTACAGGTTATGTTCAACCCCGTCTGATTTGAAACGCTCATAATAATGCGGGAAGATCTCTTGTGCATCAACCTGATTTTCGTCCAGGACGTCTGCAAGTTTCCTGTTCACAAGCGTGATCGATTCATCGAGATCTTTCCTGTGGGTATAAAAAAGATCATTCTGAGCAAATACCCTGGAAAAGTATTCTTTAATATTTTTCCTGACCGGTTCCGGAGATTCCACTTCCAGCTTGGCCTGCAGGTAAGGGTGAATGTCTTCCCTGAGCAACCTTTGGAAACGCTGTTCCGTATCTGCTTTGATATCATGGTTCAGCTCGTGGTAAAATACCTCCAGCGCAAGGACAAAAGGTTCGGTATCGGTTCCAATGCCTGTAAAAAGATTCTGAAGGCAATCCATCTGTTCATTGAGATCTTCCATCATCAGCAGGAAACGTTTCTCGGATGAAGAACGGATGTCTGAAAAACCGAAAAGAGGGGTCAGGTTCCTGAAGGAAATCTGTTTCAGCGTATAGATCTTCTTGGCCAGTGAAGCATTGAAATACTTTTCTGCCTCGTTCCTGAACTTCCAGACCACACTGTTATGGATAGTAGTATATTCCCGCTGGATGATGGCTTCAATCTGGAAGTCCTTTTCAAAATTGAAACGGTTGAGGGAAAACAGGATCATGTCCGTGAAAAACTCCATTTTTTTAAGCTTGAGCCCGTTAAAGCTGTTCCGTACCGGGGATGTAAATTCAATAATGGCCAGGAGCTCATTATCCTTCATGACCGGGATGACCATAAAGCTGTTGATCTCATTTTCCTTTAATACGGCAAAAGACGGCAGCGATTGGATCTCGTTGTCCATATGATCCGTATTGGAAACCACAATGGGCTTTGAATTATAGCTTAAATTGTTGAATGTACTTTTCCTGGTCTGCTCATCAAAGGCATTGATCCAGAAATCAAGGATATGATGGGTAAACAGGTTTTCGTAGATGGGAAGCTTTTCCAGGCGCTGGTCTTTTTTATTGAACAGCATCAGCCCGAAATTCAGTTTAGGGACATCGAAATAGGACTTAAAGATTTCAATAAGGTTCTCGTCCGGCGCGAGGTCTTCCGGATCGATGCTGATCATGCTGGATTTAAGGTCGGATAAAGCTACTTCTGAAGTGCAGTCCACCAGCGAGATGATGGTAAATCCTTCCAGTACCCAGGATTCGGATGGGAAGTATTTCCTCCAGAGCTTATGGTCGTCCAGGTTTTCCAGCAGCAGGTTAATAATGTCATCGGACAGTATTTTGGCATCATCGGTAGGGTAGACCTCTGTAAAGTCAGAGTTCACCGTAATCTTATAATGCTTCAAGATGCCCTGCTTATCCGGGATGTCATAATAGAAAGGCAATGTGGTTTTAATGTCCCTTTTGAAATAGCTCTGCAGGATCAGGCAGCAGCAGAAGACATAGAATTCATCCTCCTCAATATTCCGGAGCTCTATTTCGAAATCTTTCCCTGCATCTTTAAGGATGTTTTTAAATCTTTCCGTATAGTTGAACGTGATCCCGGATAACGGAACACTGGCCGCTTTTATTTCATTGTTTGTGAGTCCCGTAGGGAAAAGGTCTGAAAGAAGGATGCGGATGAGGTCTTCATGCTTTTCGAGCAGCGAAGTATCCTGAAAGCCATCCCTCAGTTCCTGGAAGTTCTTTATTTTGTCGATAAGCGATTCCGCATAATTCACCCGGTATTCCAGCCGGTCATTATACCGGATATGCTCCAGCACATCCAAATATTTTTTGAATGAAATGTAAACCTTGAAAGGAGCGTCTTTTTTATAAAGATGGGCCAAAACCTGAATTTAAAGTAAAGGTAAAAAAAAACCACAACATCAAAGTTGTGGCTGTCTATGTTGAGCGGATTTCTATAACCCGAACTGTTTTCCGAATATATCCGGGAAGATTCCCAGGACCATAATGGAGAGAATAATCACTACTGCTACAATATTGTAGGTCAGCGTTACTTTCTCTGATGATTTAAACGAAGACTCTTTAAAGAAGAACATCGCAATGATCAGTCTCAGATAGTAGGCAATGGATACCGCCGATCCCAGCACAGCTACCAGAACAAGGAATGCCGCCCCGTTGATCGCCTGGGAAAATAAAGCGAATTTACCCATGAATCCTGCCGTAAGCGGAATACCCGCCATAGAAAGCATGGAAACAGCCGCTACCGTTGCCAGTAAAGGCTCAGATTTCGCCAGTCCTTTGAATGCCCCGAAAGAAGTCTCACGCTTCAGTTTTTCTACCCAGATCAGGCACATAAACACACCTACTGTGGAGAGTGAATAAGCAAACAGGTAGAAAGCCAGGTTATACGCTGAGAGGCTGGTTACTCCGAAGAATACCAGACCGATATACCCTGCGTGCGAAACGGAAGAGTATGCCAGCATTCTTTTGGCATTGGTCTGGGCAAGTCCCATTACGTTAGCCAGCAGAAGGGTAATGATCAGGAATACGCCCAATACATTGATCCATTCGTGTGTAACACCGGCAAAAGCAATAGTCATCAGCCTGAATAAAGCGAAAAATCCTGAGATTTTCACCACACTTGCCATGAAGGCGGTAATCAGGGAAGGGGCACCGTAATATACATCCGGGCTCCACATATGGAAAGGTGCTAAAGCCACTTTAAATGCCAGGGCACAAAGGATCAGAAGCACGCCTAGGATAAACATAACGCTGGAAGGGTTGGCAACTCCGAAATCTTGGATTTTATACAGATCGAAGCTTCCTGTGCTTCCGTAGATAAATGCGATACCGAATAATAAAAAGCCTGTGGCAAAGGCACCCATCAGGAAATACTTGATGGAGGCTTCATTGGACCTCAGGTCAGTTTTGTTGGCTCCTGCCATCACATATAAAGGAATAGACAGGATCTCGATTCCCAGGAAAAGCGTCACCATATTCTGGTATCCGAAAAGAATGATTCCCCCGCAAAGGGCAAACATCATCAGGGCATACAGCTCAGACTGGTGGCTCCTGTGGTTGCTGAATGCAAACCCTCCCAGGAAGAACAGCAGTAATGTGGTTACTAAGGCTATTTTAGTGAACAGTGCAGCATTGGCACTGTAATCATACATGTTCCTGTACTGCTCGAAAAATGAATTTTCCGGCATGAAGCTGACGAACAATGCAATGATTAATCCTAAAATTCCGATGTATCTCGCAAACTTTCCCTGTTCAAGAACTCCGGAAAACAATGCAATAACTGCCGTAAGGAAAACAATAATTAAAACACTCATAATGTATATTTGAGAAGGGAGATTAAAGAGACAAGACAAAATTCTGATTGCTCATATCCTAACCTCTCAGTTTTTTAATTTTTTTAATTTTAAATCTTTAAGCGGCCATTGCCGTATAAATGAATTTCAGCGAACTGTTCACCATATCAATCACCGGCTGTGGGAAAATCCCCAACAGGATCACAAAAACCGATAAGCTGGCCAGTACGGAAAACTCTACTCCGGAAAGGTCTCTGGCGGTACTCAGTACTGCGGCATCCCCTTTTCCGAACATGGCTTTTCCGTAAAACCTTAAAAGATACACGGCACAGAGGATTACCGTAAGACCTGCAATGACTGCTGCAGTAGCATTAAAGTCAAAAACAGATTTGATCAGGATAAACTCTCCGATGAAACCGTTGGTCAAAGGAACGCCCATAGAACCCAATATGATGATCAGGAACAGCACGGCAAATTTCGGGGCTACTTTAGCCAGCCCGCCCATCTGTCTGATGTCTCTTGATTTGAATCTTTTATACAGGATATCACAGCAGTAAAACAATCCTGCTACGTTGATCCCGTGAGCGAATGTCTGTACCAGTGCGCCTTCAGCTCCTTCGATATTGAAGTTCCCTCTCAGGGTTACCACGGCGGATGCAAAGATCCCGGCTACCATCAGTCCTACGTGGGAGAAAGAAGAATACGCAATAATTCTTTTCATATCGAACTGGATGATCGCGATCAAAGCACCGTGAACGATACCTATGATCGCCAGGATGATAACGATCTGTCCTGAAATTCCGGCAATCGGTATCGGAGTAATCGGCAACAGGTATCTCATGACCCCGTAAATTGCCATCTTGAGCATGATCCCGGAGAGCAGCATGGATCCCTGTGTAGGGGAATAGGTGTAGGTATCCGGCTGCCACGTATGGAACGGGAATACCGGTAACTTTACCGCAAAGGCAAAGAAGATAAACCAGAACACTACGGTCTGCTGAGTTTCATTCAGCTGTGCATTATACAGGTCCGTAAGCGCAAATGAGGCCGAATGGCTGTACACATAGATGAGCCCTGCCAGCATAAATAGAGATCCTACGAAAGTATAGACGAAGAATTTTGTTGTGAATTCGAACCTTTTATTTTCCTGTCCCCAAAGCCCGGCAATAAACCAGATCGGAATCAGGGTCACTTCCCAGAAAATGTAGAATAACAAGCCGTCCAGTGACGTAAACACGCCTACAAGACCGAACTGCATCAGCAGGATCAGGCCGTAGAACGTATTCCTGTAATTGACATTTTCGTTGAACGAAGATAAAATAATAATCGGCGTCAGAATGTTGGTCAGCAGCAACAGCAGCATGCTCATTCCGTCGATACCGAAATGGAGGGTACTTTTGATGTACTGAGACCAAGGATACGTAATTTCATACTGAAGCTTACTGTCTACCGTAAAAGCAGAATCGAAATTTGAAAGCGCATAAAAGGTAAGCATCATTTGAATCAATGCAATTGCCAGCGCCACATATTTGCTGGAAGCATTCTTCCATGCAAAAACCAATCCCGAACCTGCAAGAGGTAAAAGTAATAATGTTAATAGTAAATAAGACATTATTATTGTAATAAAAAGTTAACAATTAATATGATTCCCACTGCCAGTGACATGATGAGGATGTAGTTTTCCACGTTTCCGTTCTGAATACGCTTCATCGCCTTTCCGCTGTCTTCCGCACCTTCACCTACGAAGTCTACGATACGGTCAAGCACGCCCTTATCAAACATTTTTCCGCCACGTCCAAGTCCTTCCACTGTTTTTACGAAGAGTGCATTATACAGCTCGTCCACATACAGTTTTCTGGCAGAAAGCTTTTCCCATCCGGTATAGTCCTTTTCAGCCAGCGGCAGTTTTTTCTTATTCACATAGGTATTTCTTACCATGAACCAAACAGAGAAGAACATCACCACAGTAGCTCCCAGAAGCATCATTTCAGTATTGAAATCCACTCCGGAAAGGGTAGCTTCCATCTGGTTGTAGCTTTCCTGGGTCAGTACCGGCTTCAGCCATTCCATCAGTTTGGCATAATGGCCATGGCCGATGAAGTGAGGAAGGTTGATAAATCCACCGATGACAGAAAGAATTGCCAGTACAACCAATGGTAAGGTCATATTAGCCGGGCTTTCGTGCAGGTGGTGCTTCTGTTCTTCAGTTCCCCTGAAGTTCCCGTGGAACGTCAGGTAATAGAGTCTGAACATATAGGTTGCCGTAATCGCCGCCAGTGTAAACAGCATCACCCAGTAGAACGGGCTTTTGGCATAGGCTGCGACTAAGATCTCATCTTTGGAAATCATCCCTGAAAGTAAAGGGAATCCAGAAATAGCGAGTGTTCCGATCAGGAATGTGGCATGGGTAATTGGAATTACCTTTTTAAGGCCGCCCATAAATCGCATATCCTGTTCTCCGCTCATGGCATGGATCACAGAACCTGCTCCCAGGAACAATAATGCCTTAAAGAATGCATGCGTCATTACGTGGAACATTGCCGTAGTATAAGCACCCAGTCCCAAAGCAATGAACATGAATCCAAGCTGTGAAACCGTAGAGTAAGCCAGTACTTTTTTAATATCGTTCTGACGGAGTGCATAAAAGCCTGCCAGAGCAGCCGTTAGGAATCCGATCATCAGGATTCCTCCCTGAACGGTAGGAGCCAGGGTAAATAAGAAATTGGATCTTATCACCAGGTAAATACCTGCCGTTACCATCGTTGCTGCGTGAATTAACGCAGAAACAGGCGTAGGTCCCGCCATCGCGTCCGGAAGCCAGGTATATAAAGGCACCTGGGCAGATTTACCGGTCGCCCCGATAAATAAACTCGCCGTAATGAATATGATGATATTTCCGTCCAGCTCAAATTTTGAAGCATTCTGAGCTACGGAAAGGTAATCCACTGCATTGGTCTGTGAGGCGATCATAAAGATGCCGATCAGCAAAGCAAGGTCACCAATCCTGTTCATGATGAATGCCTTTCTCGCTGCTTTGCCATATTCTTCATTTGTATACCAGAATCCGATCAATAGGTAAGAGCAGAGTCCTACACCTTCCCATCCGATGAACAGGATCAGGTAGTTGCTTCCCATGACCAGAAGCAGCATGGAGAATATAAATAAATTCAGGTAAGTAAAAAATTTATAGAATCCTTCGTCATGGCTCATGTAGCCGATGGAGTAGAGGTGGATCAGCGACCCGATCCCCGTGATGATCATAATCATCATCAGAGACAGCTGGTCAATCTGGAATCCGAAATTGATCTGTACCCCGTTTACCCTGAACCATTCGAAAGCTTTTACGATTACCGGCTGGCTTTCAGAATCAAAATTCATAAAAAGGCTTACTGCGATGCAGAAGGATCCGAACACCACTGCCGTGGCCAGTCCGCCCACCAGCATTTTAGGAAGTTTTTTTCCGAATAAGCCGTTTATAAGAAACCCTAAAAGTGGTAAAAGTATGATTGCATACACTAGATTTTCCATTCCTTATCCTCTTAATTTATTAAATATACTTACGTCTACAGAACGGGTGTTTCTATACAGCATCGCAATAATTGCAAGGCCTACTGCCACTTCCGCAGCAGCCACCACCATGATAAAGAATACCAGAAGCTGTCCGTCCCCGTTTCCTTTGTACGCTGAAAAGGCAGCCAGTAAAAGGTTTACAGAATTAAGCATAAGCTCTACACAGCCCAGAATCACAATCGCGTTCTTTCTCAGCAATACTCCCAATACTCCCAGACAGAATAATACTGACGAAAGAATGATGAAGTATTCCAGAGGGACGCTTTGTATAAATGTATTTACTTCTCCCATAATTTATAAATCTTTTTTACCGATTAATACCGCGCCTACAATACCGGCCAGAATAAGGATGGAGGCAAGCTCAAACGGTAAAACATATTCATTGAACAAAAGTCTCCCAAGGTTTTTGGTAAGACCCACACCGCGGTCTACATTTTCAACAACGATATGGTTTTCTTGCACTCCTCTGAAAACTCCCAGTACACCTACCAGAAGAAGCCCTGCCGTAAAAACTCCGACGAACTTTAAAGTATTGTTCTTCTTACTTTCGTCTTCCTTATTAAGGTTAAGCATCATCAGGATATACAGGAACAATACCATGATGGCTCCTGCGTACACGATGATCTGGATAATCGCCAGGAACTGGGCATTCAGCAGAATGTACATCCCGGCAATGGAGAACATGGTTACAATTAAGGAAAGGATGGCATACAGCGGATTTCTTGCAAATACAAAGTAAACAGCACTTGCCACCGCCAAAAATGCCACCAGGAAAAATAGAATCTGATCCATTATTTTACCGCATTTTTTTGTTTCTCGGATTGTCTGGCTGTAATGTCAATCCTTTCGTTTATTTTCTCAACCAGTTTATCTTTGCCGTAGATGAAGGAACCTCTGTTAGTTTCTACGTCTACGAGTCTGTCTGTTAAATAGATGGCAGATTTAGGACAGGCTTCCTCGCACATTCCGCAGAAAATGCATCTGAGCATGTTGATCTCATAGATCTCAGCGTACTTTTCTTCTCTGTACAGGTTCTTTTCCTCTTTGGTTCTTTCACCGGCAGTCATGGTAATGGCTTCTGCCGGGCATGCTACGGCACACAGTCCGCAGGCCGTGCATCTTTCGCGGCCTTCTTCATCTCTTTTCAGGACGTGCAGTCCTCTCCATACTTTGGCTCTCGGTTTCTGAACTTCCGGATAGGAGTAGGTTGGCGGTCCTTTCACTATATTTCTTACAGCGTGCTTAAAGGTGATCCCCATTCCCTTGAATATCGCAGGAAGGTAGATTTTTTCAGCAAGGGTCATTTCTTTGTTGGAAACGACTTTTGATCTGTTGGTTAGTTTCATTTTTAAAGATATTAGATGTTAGACTCGTTCTGTCTTTTATCTTAATTTTTAATATTTAGGTTTGAATCTGAAAGTGGTGAATAGGTATTCTCCATGGATCAGATCTGTTGATATCCATACTTACCTGCTTAACTTCCGAATGCTAATATAACCGCTCCGGTAACCAGCAGGTTCACCAATGCCATCGGAATCAATGTTTTCCATCCCAGGTGCATCAGCTGGTCATACCTGAATCTTGGTAGTGTCCATCTGATCCACATAAAGATCAGGATCCCGATAATAGTTTTGGTCAGGAATGCTACGATACTTAAAATCCCAGCCGTGTTTTCACCCCAGTGCTGGGTTACCCATTCAATACCCGGATAGTTATAACCCCCGAAGAACAATACCACCATAAAGGCATTGGAGATAAACATATTCACGTATTCACCGAACATGTACAACCCGAGTTTCATGGAAGAATATT
Source organism: uncultured Chryseobacterium sp. (assembly GCA_913775525.1). Lineage (GTDB taxonomy): Bacteria > Bacteroidota > Bacteroidia > Flavobacteriales > Weeksellaceae > Chryseobacterium. The sequence continues at coordinate 249,924 of CAJYLH010000034.1, read as the reverse complement.
CCGTTGAGTATCCGGTTACCAGCTCAGATTCACATTCAGGCAAATCAAAAGGGTGCCTGTTGGTTTCTGCCAGAGCTGCTACGATGAAAACCAGGAAAGCAATCGGCTGGTAGAAAATATTCCAGTTCATCCCGTCAATTGCAAACAGCCCCCAAAGTTTTCCGGTGGCCTGAGTCTCAGAAATTACTTTCAGGTCCAGGCTTCCTGTCATCATAATGATGGACAGCAAAGCAAGCCCCATCGCCAGTTCATAGGAAATCATCTGGGAAGAAGCCCTGATGGCACCGATTAATGAATATTTATTGTTGGAAGCCCAGCCTCCGATCATAATTCCGTATACTCCGATGGATGCCATTCCGATGATGTACAAAACACCCACGTCAATGTTGGCTACCTGAAGATCGAAAGAAGTCCCTCCGATATTTAAACTTTTCCCCCATGGGATTACGGCTCCTGTAATCAGTGAAATAAACATCACTAATGCAGGTCCGAGCACAAAGAGGAAACGTTCTGCATTGGCCGGCGTAAAGTCTTCCTTAAAGAAAAACTTCCCTCCGTCTGCAAGGGGCTGAAGCAAGGCAAACGGGCCTGCTCTGTTCGGTCCGATCCTGTCCTGCATTACGGCAGCTACCTTTCGCTCTGCCCAAGTGGAGTAGGCTGCGATAGTCAGTGACAGCAGGAAAAGGGCTAAAACAAGTATCAGTTTAAATGTTATTAAATCCATTTTTTTGTTGTAAAGATTTTTAGATGTGAGATGTCAGATACTAGATATGAGATTAAGTCTGATGTCTTGTGTCTGAAATCTAATTGTCTTTATTAAAATTATTTTTCGTCTTTTTCGCTGATTTCCTTCGCCATCGGGTTGTCAAGTATCCTCAGCTCGTCTTTCGGCTTCTCGTAATGGTTCAGCGAAATAACGGAATGCCTGTCGATATGTCTCGGACCTTCAATGTTCCAGAACTTCAGTTCTTTTCTGTGGAAACGGCAGGTATCGCAAATGAATTCCTCTACTTCTCCCCATTGGTCTTTTCTGGCGGTTACCCGCACAATTTCATCACCTTTCATCCACAGGGTTGCTTTTCCTGAGCATTGATCACAGCTGCAGGTAGCATTCATCGGCTTGGTAAACCAAACCCTGCTGGCGAAACGCGCCGTTCTGTCGGTGAGTGCACCTACCGGGCATACATCGATGACGTTTCCGATGAAATCATTGTCAAGAGCCTTGTTCAGATAAGTGGAGATCTCAGCATGGTCCCCTCTGAACAGAATACCGTGTTCACGGGTGTCCGTAAGCTGGTTGGCTGTGAGGACGCATCTTGCACACAGGATGCAACGGTCCATATTCAGTTTGATGTTCGGACCTAAATCGTCTGCATCATACGTATTTCTTTCAAATTCAGTTCTGGTTTCCGGGTTTCCGTATTCATACCCCAGGTCCTGAAGATGGCATTCACCTGCCTGGTCACATACCGGGCAGTCCAGCGGGTGGTTCAGCAAGAGGAATTCCGTTACGGCTTTTCTCCCTTCCTGGGCTTTTTCGGAAGTCAGGTTTTTCACCTCCATTCCGTCCATCACGTTGGTTCTGCAGCTGGCTACCAGTTTCGGCATAGGTCGCGGATCTGCTTCAGATCCTTTTGAAACCTCTACAAGGCAGGTTCTGCATCGTCCTCCGCTGGCTTCCAGTTTGCTGTAGTAGCACATTGCCGGAGGTACGGATTTGCCGCCGATCTGTCTTGCCGCTTCCAGGATGGAAGTGCCGGGAAGAACTTCGGTGGTCTGTCCGTCTATAGTGATTTTAAATTTTTTAACCTCTTCGCTCATATTCTATGCTTTTTGCTTATGCTGTTCAAAGCAGATAAGCCGTATTTATTTTTGCTTTTTCGTATTAAATGTATATCCAACCCCAAAAACAAGTTCTCCAAAGGTAAAGTCCTGTACGGCTTTATCGATGTTCGTATTTTCTTCTGTGGTTCTTACGCTTGGCAGATTGATATATCCGTATTTAAATTCGGCTTTGGCTACAATATGATTCCAGATCACTATGTTTACACTTGTCCTGGCGTCCAATCCGAATCCTGCCAGGTGAAAGTGGTCGCTTTCTGCTTTGCCCATTAAGGTAGCATCTGTTTTCGGGACTAAAACCCCTGTACCCAAACCGTACCCTAAGAATATATCAAAATTCTTTTTGTTAAGGATTTGTTTATACTGCTGAATCCCGAGGTTAAGATAATTTAGTCCGTTGGTATGCTCATACTTCAGGAATTTTCCGTCAGAAAGGTCAATTTTTCCGTTATTGACCATAGCAGCATATTGAGGATTATTAATATAACCGTTGAATTCAACCGTCTGATTTTGATCCATCACATATTTCATGTGATCTACTCCAAAGGTAATTCCCAGATTATCCTTAACGAAATACGTGATATTGTAGTTCACCTGAGGAATGGAAATCTTTGTCGGATCAATGTAATGGCTGAAATTACTCAGTGGGGTAGGCCTGTCATGTGCAGACACATTATTCAGGGTAAAGTTATAATCCTGACCATAAAAATGGATGTCAGAATCTGAAAACCAGCCTCTGTTCCATCCCCAAAATACCATTACCGAACCTTTTTTGAACGCTTCTCTCTGAGCCTTAACACTCATAGTCACTGTTACGAATAACAGCAATAAGAATTTAATTTTCAATTTGTTTTTTTGTTTTTTAATAATGGGCTAAACTGAAGGCGCCGGAATAGGATCGGCATAATTAGCCAGTCCGTAGTTTTGCGTTAAACACAATTCCGGATTTTTTACATGCCATTCAAATTCATCCCTGAAATGACGTATCGCCGCAGCAACAGGCCATGCTGCAGCATCCCCTAATGGACAAATGGTATTTCCTTCAATCTTTCTCTGGATATCCCAAAGAAGGTCGATATCTTCCATTTTCCCCTGCCCGTTTTCAATTTTCTTTAAAATCTTGTACATCCATCCTGTACCTTCACGGCATGGTGTACACTGCCCGCAACTTTCGTGATTGTAAAATCTTGCTAAAGTCATGGTATGTTCCACAACGCACTGGTCTTCATCCAGCACGATGAATCCTCCTGAGCCCATCATGGTTCCAGTAGCAAAGCCTCCGTCTGCCAGTGACTCATAGTTCATATATCTCGGTTCTCCGTTTACGGTTTTTAGCAATAGATTCGCCGGTACGATTGGTACGGAGCTTCCTCCGGGAATACAGGCTTTCAGCTTTTTTCCGTTCGGGATCCCGCCGCAGTATTCATCCGAATAGATGAATTCCTCTACGGTAATCGTCATATCGATTTCATAGACACCAGGCTTGTTGATATTTCCGCATGCAGAAATAAGCTTGGTTCCTGTGGATCTTCCTACTCCAATTTTGGCGTATTCCGCACCGCCCATATCAATGATCGGAACGATAGCGGCAATGGATTCTACGTTATTCACAACCGTAGGCCTTTCCCAAAGTCCTTTTACAGCCGGGAATGGCGGTTTCAGTCTCGGATTTCCTCTTTTTCCTTCCAGGGATTCCAGCAATGCCGTTTCTTCCCCACAGATGTAGGCTCCGCCTCCTCTCTGAACATAAATTTCACAGTCGAAGCCGGTCCCTAAGATATTTTTACCTAAAAATCCTGCTGCTTTGGCTTCTTCAATGGCTTCTTCCAGGATATCCGGAATCCATGAATATTCCCCGCGGATATAGATGTAAGAAACATTGGAACCCAGGCAGAATGAGGAGATCAGCATTCCTTCAATCAGTACATGAGGAAGGAATTCCATCAGGTAACGGTCTTTGAATGTTCCCGGCTCAGATTCGTCGGCGTTCACCACCAGGTGTCTTGGAACACCTTCCGGTTTTGCCAGGAAGCTCCATTTCATCCCGGTCGGGAATCCGGCTCCTCCACGTCCTCTGAGTCCTGAAGTTTTCACTTCTTCCAGGATTTCATCAGGTGTCATTTTCAGGGCTTTTTCTGCGGCTGTGTAACCTCCCTGCTTACGGTAAGTTTCCAGGTAGCGGATGCCCTCTATATGTGCGTCTTTAAGTAAAAGTTTTTTACTCATTCTTATTGTAATTAGTCTAAAGCAACCTGTCCTTCTCTGCAAAGATCAAGGATTTCGTCTACTTTTTCTATCGTTAGGTTTTCGTGATAAAATTTTCCCAGCTGCATCATCGGTGCATAGCCGCATGCGCCCAGGCACTCAGCCGGTTTCAGGGTGAACATTCCGTCTGCGGTAGTCTCTCCGTCCTTGATGTTCAGCTTTGTCCTGATATGGTTTAAGATCTTTTCGCTTCCGCATACCATGCATGGCCCCGTTCTGCAAACTTCCAGGACATATTTTCCCACCGGCTTCATGTTGAACATGGTATAGAAAGTAGCTACTTCATATACTTCAATCGGCTGGATATCCAGCAATCCGGCAACATAATCCATTACCGGAACATCTAACCATCCTCCGAATTCTTTCTGGGCCAGGTGAAGAACAGGAAGAAGGGCAGACTTCTGTCTTCCTTCCGGGTATCGTGCGATAATTTTGTGTACCTGTGCTAAACTTTCCGGTTTAAAAGCTATTGTTTCGCTCACTTTTTTAAATTTTAAATTTTGAATTTTAGATTTTAAATTCTAAAAAATTTCAATTTTATGCAGTTTGGATTAATCTAAAATTTATAATCCAAAATCTATAATTTCTTTTATGCGTCTAATTCTCCCGCAATGATGTTCATACTGCACATTGTTACGATGGCGTCGGAAATCACAGAACCTGTGATCATTTCAGGATACGCCTGGTAATAAATGAAGCATGGTCTTCTGAAGTGAAGTCGGTAAGGGCTTCTGCCTCCGTCACTCACCAGGTAGAATCCTAATTCTCCGTTTCCGCCTTCCACGGCATGGTATACTTCCCCTTTAGGAACATCCGTTTCGCCCATCACGATTTTGAAGTGGTAGATCAGGGATTCCATTTTCTGGTATACATCTGCTTTTTCAGGAAGGTAAAAATCCGGAACATCAGCATGGAACGGACCTTCAGGAAGGTTCTCATAAGCCTGCTTGATGATTTTAATGGATTCCCAGATTTCCTGCTGGCGTACCATGAAGCGGTCATAAGTATCACCTGCAGTTCCTACCGGGATGATAAAATCGAAATCCTGATAAGATGAATACGGTTGTGCTACCCTCACATCATAATCCACACCTGCGGCACGAAGGTTTGGGCCTGTAAAGCCATAGCTTAATGCTCTTTCAGCAGATATAGATCCGGCTCCGATGGTTCTGTCCATAAAAATCCTGTTTCTTTCCAGAAGATTACAGAATTCCTGGAATCTCGGTGGGAATGTCTTAAGGAAATCTTTGATCAGCTCATGGAATTTTGGCGTGAAATCTCTTTCGAAACCTCCGATTCTCCCCATATTGGTCGTCATCCTTGCTCCGCAGATCTGCTCGTACATATCATAGATGCGCTCTCGTTCCACGAACATATAGGTAAGTCCGGTAATTGCTCCGGAGTCCATACCGGTTACCCCGTTACAGATCAGGTGGTCACCGATCCTGGCCAGCTCCATCAGGATAACACGCATGTAATCTACCCGTTTAGGAACTTCAACGCCGATCAGCTTTTCTACCGTCATATGCCAGCCCAGGTTATTGATCGGGGCAGAACAGTAGTTCATACGGTCTGTAAGCGTAGTAATCTGGGCGTAATTCCTTCTTTCGGAAATTTTCTCGAATGCGCGGTGGATATAGCCTACCGTCTGCTCAGCGTGCAGGATTCTTTCCCCGTCCATGGTGAGGACATTCTGGAAGATCCCGTGCGTAGCCGGATGGGTAGGTCCCAGGTTGAGGGTATACAATTGCCCGTCAATCTGTTCTTTACTTTCGTATTGGTTAAGTATATTAGATAATGAGTTATCTTTCATAATTTAAATGCTTGAGGCTATAGGCTGTAAGCTTTAAGCGTACGGCTTATTGCATTATTTTTTATCTTCCGAACATACTGTCATTCTTGTCTGTCCTGGTACCGTCCTCCAGCCTGTATTCCTTCAGCATAGGGTGGTATCCCAGGTCTTCCATATTCAGGATTGGTCTCAGGTCCGGATGGCCTTTAAATTTGATTCCGAAGAAATCATAGGTTTCCCGCTCCATCCAGTTGGCTCCGGCATATAGTTCCGTAAGGGAATCCACTTCAACATTGTCCCTGGTCATGAAAATCTTCAGCCTGATCCTGAAATTCGTCATCATATTGTGCAGGTGGTAGACCACACCGATTTCCCTCTCCGGGAATTCAGGATAGTGGATCCCGCAGATGTCCGTAAGGAAATTAATTTCCAGTGAAGAATCTTTCAGGTAATGGATGATTTTTTTGAGATCCTCTTTCTTTACTTCAATCGTCAGCATTCCGTAGGGTTCTGAACTTGAAGTAACAGACTCCGGAAATTCTCTGGTGATTGCTTCTAATACAAATTCGTTGGTCATTCCGTTTAGTTGCTTATGTTATAAGAATCCAATAGCTTTTGGTATTCAGGCATATCTCTTCTTCTGATGCTTTCGCTTTCGGCCAGGGCCTGAACCTGCATCACGCCTTCTATGATCTGTTCCGGTCTCGGAGGACATCCGGGAACATATACGTCAACAGGAATAATCTTGTCAATTCCCTGTAATACGGAATAGGTATCGAAAATACCGCCGCTGCATGCACAGGCACCTACGGCTACCACCCATTTCGGCTCAGCCATCTGGGTGTATACTTCTTTAAGAACGGGACCCAGCTTTTTGGCTATCGTTCCGCACACCATCAGCATATCTGCCTGTCTCGGGGAGAAAGAGTTTCTCTCCATCCCGAACCTTGACGCATCATAAGTCGGGTTAAGGGTCGCCATAAATTCAATTCCGCAACATGATGTAGCAAAAGGAAGCGGCCAAAGGGAAAATTTCCTTGCCATCCCGATAACGCTGCTCAGTTTCGTTGCAAAAAAGCCTTCTCCTTCATATCCTTCCGGAGCAGGAGCATCTGTTATTATTACTGGTTTTTTATCTGACATTGGTTTAATTTAAAAGATTTAAACTTTAGATTCGGAATTCGTGTTAATGTTAACTGGAATCCTGTTTTTAACTAAAATTTTTAACTACAGTTTTGGTTTCTTTACTTATCCCAATCTAATGCGCCGCGTTTCCATACGTAGAAAAAAGCTACGAAGAAAATGGCCACGAAAGTAAGCACCGCTAAAAATCCCTGCATGCCGAATTCTCTGAAGTTAACGGCATAAGGATAGAAAAATACGATTTCTATATCGAAAAGTACAAACAATACTGCGGTAAGGAAATACTTAATTGAGAATGGAGTACGGGCGTTTCCCTCTACGGCAACCCCACATTCCCAGCTCTGATTCTTTACAGAATTTCCCTTTTTTTGTTTAGGGCCCAGAAAATGTGCGCCAAGCAGTGAAATCGCTACGAAACCAATAGCAACACCCGCTTGTATAAGGATCGGAATATAACTTTCAGGTAAATTCATTTTTGCATTATTATCTCAATTTGCAAATTTACAGAATAAACAAGAAAGCATGAAATTAATCCGCTTAAAAGTGGAATCAAAACGGGAAAAACAGGTAATTTAGAATGAATAAAAATTAGTTTTACGCCTTTGGTTTTTCAAACTTATTTTTACCGTTTTTTAGCGTGAACAAAGTATTTTGCTGATCAAGGTGAAAACGAACAATACCGCTGTATAGCGCAATCATTATACAGCTATTTCTTCATCTTCCTGAGTAAAGTATATGCCAGAAAAGAAATGTATCCGAACAGCACGCTGGCATAAATAATATTGACAGCGGTATTGGTACGGTCGCTGCCGGTTTGCAGAAACAGGTTGAATACAATAAATCCGGCGATCAGGATACCGAAAATAATCAGGTGTGGCTTCATAAGGCAAAGATACGAAAACAGTATGGATTCAGGTAAGGGTGATGGATAGTCAGAATGAACCCTGCGGTTCTGGATTACCCGATCTTCATAGAGTAGGTTCTTCTCCTTTTATGGTTGACCGGATTGTAATCCTGCCATAAAACCTGTATGCTTTTGTTTTCCTCCAGTTCCGGATTGGTTTCCAGGAATCTGACCCCTTTTTTCTTGAAGGTATCAAAGATTTCCTTAAAAATCATTGAGGTTACCCCTCTCCGCTGGTAATCCGGATGAATGCCGATCAGGTAAAAGTTGGCGCGGTCATTCTTTTTTCCCGCCCTTAAAAAATGCCACCATCCGAATGGCAACAGTCTGCCTTTGGATTTCTGTAAGGCTTTGGAATAGGAAGGCATGGTGATCGCAAACGATACCAGATTATCCTGGGCATCCGCAATGCAGACAATAAAGTCCTTATCGATGAGTTTAAAATACTTTTCCTTGTATGTTTTCCTCTGCTCATCTGAAATGGGCGTGTAGGTTGAAAGGTGTTTATAGGTTTCGTCCAGAAGGTCAAACATCGGGTCTACATACCGGATGATTTCTTCTTTATTTTTAAATCTTAACACCCTCAGATGGTATTTCTGGGCGATCAGTTCATTGAATTTGACTATTTTTTCAGGAAGTACTTCCGGGAATATCAGTTCAAATTCCACCCATTCCTTTTCTTTGGTCAATCCAAGTTTTTCCAGGTGCTTAGGGTAATATTCATGATTATAAATTCCGATCATCGTTGCCAGCCTGTCAAATCCCATCGTAAGCATCCCCGCTTTGTCAAGATTGGTGAATCCCATAGGTCCCTCAATGGTATCGATGCCTTTTTCACGGGCATAATCTGTTGCAGTACTGATAAGCGCGGCAGAAACCTCTTCATCATCAATAAAATCAATCCAGCCGAACCGTACTTTTCTGATGCCCAGTTCCTTTTCCTCCTTATGGTTGATGATAACGGCAATTCTTCCCACGATGCTGTTACCCCTGTAAGCGAGGAATTGACGGGCTTCCGAATAAGCCAGTGCCGGGTTTTCCGCTGCATTCCAGATATTGATCTCATCATTGATGAAAGAAGGTACGTAATAAGGATTGTCTTTGTACAGATCCATAGGGAAATGCACGAATTTCTTCAGCTGATCCGCTGTTTTTACTTCAACCACTGAGACTTTAGACATAGCAAATAAGGGTAATTATTAGGCAAATATAGATAATAATATGCTATACTTTGGCACAGTTTTTACATGATTTAAGGTTAAAATTTGAGTAAAAATGACAGGTTATTATATCATTATCATTATTTCGATGCTCGTCAGTTGGTATGTTTCGTGGAAGCTTAAGTCGAAATTTGAACATTATTCTAACGTGCATCTTAGAAACGGGCTTTCCGGTAAGGAAGTCGCGGAGAAAATGCTGAAGGACAACGGGATCAATGACGTTCAGGTTATTTCGGTTCCGGGACAATTGACAGATCATTATAATCCGGCAGATAAAACCGTTAATCTTTCGGAAGGCGTATATATGCAGAGAAATGCTGCGGCCGCGGCTGTAGCTGCCCATGAATGCGGCCATGCCGTTCAGCATGCGGTAGGATATTCCATGCTTCAGCTTCGTTCGAAGCTGGTACCGGTGGTGCAGATCAGTTCCAACCTGATGCAGTATGTCATCCTGGTCGGTCTGGTTATCATGGCTTCTACCAGGAGTTTTGAAAACCCGAACGGAAATACGACCGTATTGGCTATCGGAGTCATTATGTTTGCCTTCACCACACTTTTTGCTTTCATCACGCTGCCTGTAGAATATGATGCCAGCAACAGGGCGATGAAGTGGCTTAAAGATACAGGAACGGTAACACAGGAAGAATTTGTCGGGGTGAAAGACAGCCTTAAATGGGCGGCCCGAACTTATGTGGTTGCTGCCCTTGGTTCCCTTGCCCAGCTCCTGTATTGGGGTTCGCTGCTTCTGGGTGGAAGAAGAGATTAATTGCCTAAGGCAAGAAAAGAATAAATTATCCCGGACGATGAGTCCGGGTTTTTTATTTCTATTGTACTCCTACTGAAATTGATTTGTTTAAAGTAATGCATGCTTAAATTCAGATATGCAAATCGAACTTATGAAGTAGTTCTATGATCCGGCCATTTAGGTCATAACTGAATTACACGGTATATTCTACCGCCTGGAGGTTGGATAAGGCTTCCAGCAGACTTTCTTTATGCTTTTCCTTGATTTTAGCTGCAATAACAGCTCTTTCCTCTGCATCAAAACGGATGATTTTAGCATCAAATTTAGACAGTAAGGTGAAGATCACATTCTGCTGGCTGAAATTAAACTGAACCTCAATTTCCGTTTCCAGTTCGCGGATTATTGACCCTGCCTCTTCCAGTGTCGCTTTAGCAGATTCTTTATAGGCTTTTACAAGGCCTGAAACCCCGAGTTTTGTCCCGCCGTAATACCGTACGATCACCACCAGGACATTGGTTAATTCATGCGCAAGGAGCTGGTTATAAATGGGTAATCCGGCGCTTCCGGAAGGCTCCCCGTCGTCATTGGCGCGGTAATTTTCGCCATTCAGCCCGATCCGGAACGCATAGCAGTGGTGGGTAGCTTTAGGATGTTCTGTCCTGATGGCTTCCAGTGCCTGCTTCAGTTCCTGTTCATTGCTTACCGGACAGGCAAAGCCTAAGAACTTGCTTCCTTTTTCTTTAAGTAAAATATTATTTACAGGTTGTTCTATAGTCCTGAATTCAAACGCCATCTCTGTCTCCGGTTTATTCCTGTAAAATTACACATTTAAATATCAGATGGAAAATCTCCGTTAATTCGATGCCTTTTTATACCATGAAACACGGTTATCCCTGAAAAATTCAGTGCGTTCCGGTGCAAAAGGGAAGTCAGGAGCTTTTGTGCCATTGGCCAGTTCCAGCTGCTCATTTTTAATGACAACCGCTTCATCCCAAAGGCCTGCATCAATAAACTGCTGTAAGGTAAATCTACCTCCTTCTATAATGACGGACTGTATCTGTTCGCGGTACAAGGCATCCGCCAGTCCGGGCAGGAAGTTTTCCCTACCGGTTTTTATAAACCGGATATTGCCTTCCGTTGCTTCTTTTTCAGTGTTGAAAATAAGGGTAGGTGCCTCGTTATTGTACAAATTGAAATCATGCGGAACTTTCAGGTCAAAATCCACCAGGATTCTCACAGGATTATTGCCTTCCGCATTTCTTACGGTCAGGGAAGGGTTATCGTTTAATGCCGTTTGCGTTCCTACTAAGATCGCATGTTCGTCAGCTCTAAGCTGATGCACGAATTGATTGACCAGTGAATTTGAGATGGGAGTAGGCTTAAAATCCTGATCTAAAAAGCCATCACCAGACTCCGCCCATTTAAGAATGATATAAGGCCTTTTCTTTTCATGATAGGTGAAAAATCGTTTGTTCAGTTCAATGCATTCCTGTTCCAGAATTCCCGATACCACCTCAATGCCGGCATCCTGAATGATTTTTTTTCCTTTGCCGTTTACTTTGTCGTGTGAATCCATTGCACCGATAACCACCTTCCTGAACCCCAGCTCCTTTATTTTGAGTGCGCACGGTGGTGTTTTCCCATAATGTGCGCAGGGTTCCAGGGAAACATAAATGGTTGATTCCGGAATGAGGCTTTTATCTGCCACGGAATTGATGGCATTAATTTCAGCATGGTTTTGACCGGCCTTATGATGATAGCCTTCACCAATGATCCGGCCATTGTGCACAATGACGCTTCCTACCAGTGGATTGGGATAGGTATTACCCAGGGCTTTCCGGGCCAGTTCCATGCATCGTTGTATATAGTGTTCGTCCATAGATTGAAAGAAAAAGGCGAAGACAAATTTCTTTGCTCCGCCTTTTTAACAATTATAAATTATTTATTCTCCAGAGCCGGAAATGATGCTGTGAAGATTCTGTTTTAAAGTTTCCAGATGTGCTTTTTTGTCATCGATGGTGTTATAAGTATCCTTCAGCAGAGGGTTCTCTCTGGATGGATTGGTAAAGAAGGATAAGTTGTTTTCCAGCTTTACAATTTCCCCTTCCAGGTCAGAAATCTGGCTCTTGATTTTTCGGGCTTTATCCGTCAGCTGGTTTTCAGACAATCCTTCTTCCTTGAGTTCAAGCTCATTGATCTTATTCAGCCTCAGCTTTTCACGTAAGGTTTTGTTGAATTCGGAATTGATGGAAATCTTATCGCGCGGCACTTTACCGATGTTGTTCCAGGCTGTTTTGATGGCTTCGATTCTTTCGATGCTGCCTTCTTCATCGCCTACGGTTTTCAGTTCGTCCAGAAGATGCTTCTTCTGTTTGTAATTGTCCTTCCAGTTATCGGTAGAGGTATTGCTCTTTTCACGGAAATTATTGAAAAACGCATTACAGGCATCGCGGAACTCATCCCAGATTTTATTGGTCATGCTCTTAGGAACGTGCCCGATTTTTTTCCAGTCCTCCTGCAGTTTCTTGAACAGTGGTACAGAAATATCCCAATCCTCATTGTTCACATTGTCCTGGGCAGTCTGGATCAGTTTCATTTTCTCCTCCAGATTCGTTTGTTGGGAACCTTTTAGGGATTTATAATAGCTGTTTTTTGTCGTATTGAACGCTCTCAGCGTACTTTTAAAGTGATTCCAGTTCTGGTTGGAAAGCTTCCTCGGTACGCTGCCGGTTTTAAGAAACTCAGTACGGAGGTCTTCCACTCTTCTGATGGCATTCTGCCAGTAATTGTGGTTGGGATTCTCAGCCGGTTCTGAAAGTTTTTTGATTTCGGCAATGATCTGGTTTTTCTTTTCCAGATTGGCATTCTGCTCAGCTTCTATGGCTACAGAAAGTTCAGATTTCCTTTCATGGATCTTATTGGAAATTTCCTTGAATTCTTCCCAGGTCTTTTCACGGAATTCTTCTGCCACCGGCTCAGCCTCTTCTTTCCAGAGCTTATGCAGGTATTGCAGCTCGTTCAGGGCCTTCTGGATCACCGGTTCGTTTTCCAGCTGTCTGGCGCGCTCAATGATGTGCTGCCTTTTTTCAAGGTTGTGGCTGTATTCCTGCTCCAGGAATTCTTTATTGAGATCCAGCATCTGATAAAACTGGTTCAGATGATGGAAATAATTATTGTTGAGGATCCTGAATTCCGATTTGGCTACCTGGCCGGCTTTAGACCAGTCTTCTTTGATCTCACGGATGGATCTGAAAAGATTGACTCCGGGTTCGGAATTGGTATAGAGGTTTTTAAGTCTTTCGATAATGTTTTGCCTGTGTTCCAGATTCTGCTTCTGCTCTTCTTCCTGTCCTTTCTGGTAGGCGTCATGTTTTTCCCTGAAGATGTTGACTAAAGCAGAAAACCTGGATTGCATCGGATGCTCATAGCTGAAATTCTCAGCAGCATTTCCGGCTTCCACATATTCGTGTTTCTTGTCTTCTACTTCATCATGGAGGTGGTGGGATGCTTTTTCTTTGAGCTGGTTGAATCTTTTGGAATTTTCGCCGGCATCCGGAGTATTGATGATCTTCTCCATCTCCTTCAGGATATCTGCCAGGCTCATATCAGGGTCTTCGTGATCCTCTTCATGGGTGGCCGGCATCTCTTCTTCATGGGCAGGATCCTTTTCTTCCTCATGATCATTTTCATGAGAAGCCGTAGGTTCCTGGATCGGTTCCTGATGCTCATCCTGCGGCATTTCTGCGGCATTTTTCTTTTCTTCGTTTTCAGAAAGATTGTTTTCTGTAGTCATGGCAAATCTTTTATGTGAATGGTGTTAATATCCTTTAAATATAGCAAAAAAGGCAATTCAAGCACTAATTTAGGTTATTTTTTTTGAAAATTCCAAATTTCCCAGGCTTTTTCAGCCTGCTGCTCAAGCATATAATATCCGTTGACGGTTTTCGCTCCTTTCTCAGATGCATGGATGATAAACCGGGTATATTCAGGGTTGTAGATAAGGTCAATAACCAGGTGTTGTTGCGATATGCCTTCAAACGGAAAGGTCAGGCAGTCATCTGTATTCGGATAAGTGCCTACGGGAGTGCATTGGACAATGATGGTATTCCGGCGTACCGTATCACAATCGAGCGTGTCAAAAGTAATCTCTGATTTCCGTGATATTGTAGTAAAAGGAATGCTGTTTTTTTCCATGACATACTGAACCGCCTTGGCAGCCCCTCCGTCGCCGAGGATAAGCGCAGAAACGTGGTGAGGCTTACGATGCAGGAGCAGAGTTTTTTCAAATCCGAATGCATCGGTATTATAGCCTTTTTTCAGTCCGTTTTCAATACAGACACAGTTGACGGCGCCTATATTCCTCGCTTCCTCGCTGAGCTCATCCAGGTAACCGATGATTTTTTCCTTGTACGGAATGGTGACATTGAAACCCCGCAGTCCGGGTTCTGCAAACAGCTGTTCCGCTTCACTGATGTCCTGCAGGTCAAAGATGTCGTAGGAGAAATCATGGACCATCAGTTTCTGGAATTTATTTTCAAAGAATTTCTTTGAAAAGGAATACGAGATATTTCTGCCGATCAGGCCTAATTTTGTCTTGGAAACCATCCTTCAAAAATAAAAAAAAGACCGGACAAGCCGGTCTGGGAATTCAATAAATTTGGTATTTTATTCTACGATGAATTTCGTAGAGAAATAATCCGTTTTAAGGATATAATTTCCTTTGGTTATTCCTTTTAACTGGATTTTATTTGAATTTTTAAACGGACTGATCAGTGTTTCGATCAGTTTTCCGGATAGATCATAGATCTCTGCCTTTGAAATTTTAGACAGGTTTTCTCCTTTTACGTACAATTCATGATTCTGTACAGGATTCGGGTATATGGCAAATGCTTTATCCTTAGTGGTCTCTGCCGTGCCCAGCGTGCTAAAGCACGTCCAGCTCAGATTATCCAGCGCTACTCTGTTTCCTGAAACAGGGTTGATGATTTTGATCACGATATTCCCGCTGATATTGATGTTGTTGATCGTCGTTGTCGTCACCGTTGAGCTGTAAGGAATGGTTCCTACAGTAACACCATTGATCTGAACATTCAGATTGTTGCTGCTTCCTGTAAATTTCAGCTGGGTAGTCAGCGTAAGGCTCTGGATTCCTCCGGAAATGGATGAGCTGGTCAGGTTTCCGTTGCGGATCGTGATTGCTTTGTTATTGATGGTCTGGTCGCTTCTGGAGTCCGTGGCAGTCCATGTGATTCCGTTATTGGTCCAGTTATAGGTGTTATAGGCATCCGCTACCACGGTAATGGTTTCAAAGTTTTCCGTTCCGCAGCTGGTCCCGCCTCCGCTTTGGCCGGCCAGTGTGGTTCCTGTTGCGGTATTGCTCTGTGCGGAAGAATTTCCTGCCGCATCGCGGGCAATGATGTAGAACGTATAGGTAGTGGAAGGAGCCAGTCCGGATACGGTAGCAGAAGTTCCTGTAACCGTAGCATATAATGTTCCGTTTACATAGATGTCATATCCGGCTACACCGATATTATCCGTTGCGGCAGTCCAGTTCAGTGCAATAGAGTTTGCTGTAGGATTACCGGCGGTAAGGTTGGTGGCAGCTGTCGGAGCCTGTGTATCCACTACCGGAGTTCCCCATACCTGGTTAACGTATTCCGGATGATCAATATAGGGATTCCTGTTGCCCTGAAAAGTATATGAAGCATTGTTCCTTGCAATTTCTGCCGGCGAAACCGGATCCATGGCGCTCCACGCAAGCAGCTGGTTAAGCTCCCACGCCTGAAGTCCCGGGTATGCCGATCCTCCGAGCATATTTCCGGTATTAAACCCGGATAGCTGGCTTTCATATCGTGTGACAAAGTAAAAGATCATCCTGGCTACATCGCCTTTGAAAGCGTCAATCGGTTCAAATACGGTTCCTGAGTATCCTGCCGATACGGAATTTCCCAGTTTGGATCCGTTCAGGGAGGTAAACGAGGCGGTCCCTACTTTTCCGTATGGGTAGTTGGAGCGTTTTCCGTTCACATATCCGTCGGTAGGCCTGATGAAATGGATGTCTGAAACCATAGGAGCATTACTGTTGAAAAGGCTTTGGGGCACCACGTGTTCCCTGTTGTAGCAGTCGCTTTCACTGTTGTAATTTCCGCATTGGTTGTTTCCGGGGGTAAAGTTATACGGATCTGGGCCGTTTGGGTTCTCGGAATACATGTCCAGCACTGTTCCGTCGTTTTCATAGAAATAATCGCGGTCGGTAGTCTGGTATCCGGTGTAGAGCCCGCCGTAGCCGTGGTCCACATGGCCGTTGGTAATGATCTCTTTCAGCTTGGTCTTCAGTGCTGCACCGGTAAGGCCTGTTGTTCCGTCATAGTATCCGTTAGGAATCTGAGCCCATACATTGAGAAATGTAAAGCTCATTAAAAAAGCACATAAAATACGTTTCATTTTTTTTTTTAATTGGGGGCAGCAAAGATATTAAAAATTAGATACTTCCGATATTAATTTTTAGTAATATAGTCTTTGCGTATCCTGGAGAAGAACCAGGAAATGGCGATCCCAAACAGGGCTGCTGTAAGAGCAACGGTAATATAATTCCGGGCTACAATTTTTACCGGGAATGGCAGTGTTTCATTGGCCCTGAAAAACTCAGTATATTCCTGGAAATAGCAGAGTGCAGTCCCGAAGATCAGTCCGGAGGCAACGCCGCAGATGACAATCAGGATTCCGGTATAAAAATAGATTTTTCTGAGTCCGTTAAGCGGGAAGCCCAGCGAAACCAGTGACCGTGCCTGCTGTTTTTTATCCAGCTGAAGGATGATGATGGCACCGGCAAGGTTAAAGGTCGTGATAAAGATGACCAGGGCAAAGATCAGGTAAATAAACAGTTTTTCAGTATTGATCATTTTCCAGAATGCTGCATTCTCCTCTTCCTTGGTACGGATTTTTACCTTTTTGTCTAAAGAAGAGAGCAGTTGCTGTTTTACCGCATCTGTATTGTCCGGGTTTTTCAGTTTGATCACGATCCGGTAGGCTGAGTTCTTCGGCAGGTCCAGAAGTTCTTCCGTCAGCTCGATCGGAGCGATGATGTAATTGTCCAGCTGGTCTTTTCCAGGAAATACACCGGTTACCAGAATATCTTTTTTACGGTAAATATCTTCTTCTTTGTTAATGATCCCTGTTCCTGCTTTGGGCATGAAGACCGTAGCAAAGCCTTTATCGGAAGCTACCGGCACCGACAGGCGGTTGTCCAGTGAATTTTCCATCAGGACTTCATTGGAATACTCAAAACTTGGATATGTTCCGTAGAATACTTCTTTGTTGATGGGGTTTACCTTAGTATAGGCAGAATCTACACCGCGCAGGTAAGCGATATCCCCTTTTCCGTTGAAGTTGATGTAGACTTTTTCTTCAATAACCTTTGAAAAGCTGCTGATTTCTTTATTGGCTTTCAGGATATCAACCGTTTTATTAAGGTCTTTCAGTGTTTTTCCTGAAACGCTTTCCACGGTAAGATCGGCGTGGAGATTGGAGATGAGGTCCTGGTTAAGGTCTTCCAGTCCGGAGAATACAGAGATAATAACAAACATTGCCGTTACAGCTACTGTCATAGCCCCGATAGCCAGCCACGTAATAAACGTAACAGCCGTACTTCCTTTTTTGGATAAAAGGTAGCGGGATGCAATATAGAAGGCAATGTTTTTCACGCTTTTTACAGGGTAGGATTATCGCCTTCGCCTCTTAGTTCCTTTTCAATCCTTTCCACATCGTCCAGCGTGGTATCCAGGTAGAAGTTCAGCTGCGGGATCACACGTACCTGCTTGGCCATTTTTTGACCGATAAAGTTGCGGTACTGGGTTTTATTGGCCTCAATCTCCTTCATAACGGCAGAGCGGAACTCCTGCGGGAAAATGCTGAGGTAAATCTTGGCAATCCCCAGATCGGCAGAAATCTTTACATCCGAAACACTGATCAGGATGCTTTGCTTGCTCTCTGACGCCTGTTTACGGAAAAGCTCCGCGAAATCTTCCTGTATAATCTGTGCTACTTTTCTTTGTCTGTTACTTTCCATAAGTGATGCAAATTTAGTACTTTTGTTTGAATTGCCGGGCGAAATCTGCCTTCAGCAATAAATTTACGCTTAATTAGATCCATCAACCTATGAAGTTAGAACATATCGGCATTGCTGTAGCCTCCCTGGGGATTTCCGATGACCTTTTTGCCCGCCTGCTGGGAAAACCTTCCTACAAAAAAGAAAGTGTTGAACGCGAAGGAGTAGTCACCTCTTTTTATCAGAGCGGCGACAGCAAAATCGAACTGCTTGAAGCCAGCAAAGAGGACAGTCCCATTTCCAAATTCATTAGTAAAAAAGGGGAGGGCATCCACCATCTTGCCTTTGGTGTCGATAATATTCTGGATGAGATAGACCGCCTGAAAAAAGAAGGGTTTGAATTTATTTCCGAAGAGCCTAAAGAAGGCGCTGATAATAAGCTGGTTGCTTTCCTGCACCCGAAAAGCACCAATGGAGTCCTGGTAGAATTATGTCAAGAAAAACCGTAAAAAATTTTGCAGTGCCGGAAATTTTGCTATTTTTGCAGTCACAAAATTCAACCAATTTTGAGGTCCTATAGCTCAGTTGGTTAGAGCACCTGACTCATAATCAGGTGGTCCTTGGTTCGAGCCCAAGTGGGACCACTACAAAAACTCGACAAGCCCCTATTTATGGGGCTTTTTTTGTTTTCAGCCTACACCACCAATAAATTATGCTGGATCATGAACAAAAGTTGGATCATGAACAAAAGTTGGGGACTATGCAAAAAGTTTAGTCAGTCTGAATAAGAAGAAAGTTCGGTCTTTCACTCCACGGAACTGCAATCTGAAGTTTTTGATTTTGGCATTAAAAGATTCTGCCGAGGCGTTAGTACTTCTTCTGTCGAAAAAATTTAAGATATCGCTGTAATGATTCATTATTGTTTTCCTTAAAACTGAGAATGATTTAAAACCTGATGTTTCAACATCCCTGAACCAATGCGCTAACTTTGTCATCGCAATAGATTTGGGAATATTCTGATTATAAATCTTTCGTAGTCCATCCGACAGCCCATAAGCCTTCTTTAAATCGGGATATTCGGTAAATAAAATTTCAGCCCTCTGAATTTGAGAAGGCATCCACTTTTCTCTGCTTTTGTAGAGTAAATACCGGCTTCTTGCCAGAAGCTGTTTGCGGGTATCCCCGTTTTCAAACGTTTCTATCTCAATAGGCTCCTTTTTTTTCTTTGCTTCATCGAGCAGTCTGTTTTCCAGCTCTATAGCTTCCCAACGATAGTTGATCCTTAATTCCTGAAGGGCTTCAGTGGCGAGCTTCTGAACATGGAACCGGTCTATGACCTTAATAGCATCAGGAAAACAGCGTTTGGCAATGAGCTTCATAGACCCGGCCATATCAAGGGTAATTTCCTTTACATTTTTGCGAAGCTTCCTGCCTATTTTCAGAAGCTGCTCAATGACCGTCTCACTCTGTGTACCTTTGATAATGGCAACAATACTGCCTTTCCTGCCTTTTGCTGTTTTGGAAGTAAGAACGGTGTATAATTCTCCCTGGGAAAGAGCAACTTCATTCAGAGATAGAGAACAGGAGCAGTTTTCAGGATAAAGAATCCAATCTTCTGCGTGGGGTTTTTGAGGCCAGTCTTTAAAACCGCTTAATGATTTTTTGTATTGTCTGCGGAATGTTTTTCCTGGTACACCATACACCTCACCGATGGTTTCTAAGGGAAGGGCTTTAGTATCGTCTGATTTTTTTTAAGAACTCCGCAAAGTCATTTGTCATGCGGGTTCCAGCGGCAATGAGATTCCAGTCTCTCTGCAGGATCTTGCCAGATTTTGTATCGGTCCATCTTCTGCGTTAGATGTGAAGTTTTACAGGTTTTCCACGAAGTGGAAAGTCATTAACCGTGATTTCTTCATGAAAACCTTTGGAGTGCAGATGTAGAGAGAAAAACTCTTTGGGAACAGTATTTTTTTCCTCAAAATAAAGATGAAGCAATCCTTCTTTTTCTTCAAAATCGGTAATATCAAAGTATTCAACCAGGTATTCCAGTAAAAGTAATTTTAATAGTTCTTTCTCAGATGACATTTTGTAAAATTACAAGTATTAATTTTTCTCCCCAACTTTTGAAACTGATCCGAAATATACGCTTAAACTTTCTCGGAAAAGCCTTGCTGGATTGACTTTGCAAGAATATGGTTCTATTTAAAAAAAATTAAAATGACTTTGTGATTTCAAATTACAGAAGTTATTTTCCTGTTTTATATCTGTATTGCCTTTTTCTAAAGAGATTGAGAAAATTTCCATTTTCGTCAATCTTCGATATCCCTTTATATTCCACAAAATATTTTTATCTTGGTTCTTCCGAAAGTCCTATATGAAAAGAAATAATCTTATTACTCTTGAATTAACTGATTTACCATTAGAATCATTTCCAAAATATTTACATTTTTGGAGAATACTTTAGAAGAATTTCTCGATTTGGATGTATTTGATGAGAAAATAAAAAGGTTTACTATTTTGGAACAGTACTTTATCTGTAAATATGGAGTTGAATATTATTCTAAACCTAAACTTACCTCGTGGTCAGATAATTGAACAGAAAAATTGGGATTTATACAATGGTAGCTTAACTTATACAGTGAAAGAAACATATAATTACAGTGGTTACAAACTCATTGAATAGTAGATTACAGTTCCAATAACACTACAATTGACGACAAAACAGTATTGGAATGCACTGGAGAAAACTCAACAAAACTTAAATTATATAACGGAAGCAATGTCCTCGAATGTGAGACGATGATTTTTTATGATTTAACTATTGAGAATAAGTTTAACAGTACTTTTAAGTACTTTACGTTTCAGGATATTTTTGATCAAGATTTTAACACTTACTTATTTTTGGAATAATAATAATGTAAAAAGTTCAACAAATTCTTGTTTCACTAATGTAACAAATTATAATATAACTGAAGGTTCAAACAACTATACCAATGAAACAAAGCAGAAAAATATTTTTTTATATAAATTTGACTGTAGTTGTCAATAATAGTGTAACGTTTAGAATTGGAATTATTCGAGTATAAAATTTTTAATTTATATCCACTGTAGTGAAGTCTTCTTTCAAAGAAGACTTCTTTGGCTAAACTTACCAATACAATTATATGTCATTGTACTGCTTTATATTTATTCAAATATTATGTCCCTCAAAATTCGTAGTTTTGTTTGATTTAATTACTACTAATAAATGATGACCAAATGACAAACTTAGATAAGCTATATAATTCTATCGAAAATTTGAAAGAATTAGGATTACCATTAAATAAAGAAACATTAGAAGCCGTAAATACTTTAGAAGAAGATTTAATTAAAAATGAAATAATTCCTCGTTTAGCTGATAATATAGAACCAATAATTACCAAAATAAAACGTCCTATTGTATTAGTAGTTGATTATATTCCCAATGAAGATTTGAGCGTACGTCTTACGCGTAAGAAAGTTATCACAGATGAAGTTGAAACAAAGCAATATCCTTTATCTATAAAGGAACATTCAGGAAGAAAAACAGATAGAAAAATTCTCTCCTCTCCTAAATCTCGGAAAACAGGTCTTTCCGTTATATATCCAGATGGAACAAAGATAGAAAGGAAATATGCCTACGAAACTTTTTTAGCAGTTATTGAAAAAGCTGGTGTTGAGAAAGTTGCAAGTTTGGAAATGAGGTGGGTTGGCTTACCTTTGGTTTCAAAAGTAAAGGATGATTTTTATAATCAACACGAAATATCAGGAGGGTGGTTGATTGTAACTCATTCTGCTACCAATCAGAAAAGGACACAATTGGAAGAGATTTCTAAAAAATTGAATTTAGGGTTGAAAGTGGAGGTCGTATAAAATATTATAATTTTAAGAACATTTTTTCTTAAAAAATAATTGCTATTTCACAGCTCAGCAAATATCATGGATAATAAATTAGATAAATTATTAGAATTAAAAAACAGATTATCAGAAGAAATTAAAAAAGAAAACTCTGATAATAATCTCATTATTACTTTATCTAAAGAAATAGCAGCTTTAGATGAATCATCTGTAAGGTTTTCCGTTGATGCAGGTATTATTAATAGATTGGGAAAAGAACTTGTAGCTAAACAAGAGACAGCAGTTTCAGAACTTATAAAAAATGCTTATGATGCAGATGCAACAGTCGTTGATTTAATTTTTGAAAACGCATGGAATAAGGGAGGGGTTTTAACAATTGAAGATAATGGACATGGAATGAACAGAGAACAGCTGGTGAATGGTTTTATGAGATTGTCTTCTTCAGATAAGATTCACAATCCGGTTTCTGAAAAGTATAGGCGTCAAAAAGCAGGAAAAAAGGGCATTGGTAGATTTGCCACTCAACGTTTGGGAAATAAACTATCAATTATTACTCAAACTATGCAGTCTCAAGAAGCATTAAAAGTGGTTGTTAATTGGGATGATTTTGAAACTGATAAAGATTTATTGACAGTTTCTAATTCAATTGAGTTTGTTCCAAAAATTAAAGATAATGGCACAGTATTGATAATTGAAGGACTGAGA
The DNA here is from genome assembly GCA_913775525.1 of uncultured Chryseobacterium sp. Lineage (GTDB taxonomy): Bacteria > Bacteroidota > Bacteroidia > Flavobacteriales > Weeksellaceae > Chryseobacterium. Next base: position 227,385 of record CAJYLH010000034.1, on the reverse strand, counting down.
GAGGGATGGTCTGATGCTATGATCAAAAGAGTATATCGTTATACATCTGAATTATTACAACCATTTCCACTTTCAAAAAAGAAAGAGGAACAAATAGAAAGTTCTGTTGATGGGGGATTTAAGAGTAATTATTATCGTAGTGACAATGGAGATTTAATTGCGATTGTTGATGAAGAAAAAGCAATTTTCCAACATGCTTTAGCGGAAATTGAAGGCTATGTATTAGACGATGGTCAAGGATGCTGGGCATTAAAAAGTGATAAATTAAATTTTCCTCAAGAAGTATTTTTGATAGGTAATAATGAGAAAAATAAAGAGGACACAACTACTTCTTTTAATCTAATTAGAGGAGTGCATTTCAAGGCTTACTATTTTATTTATGAAGGGTCGTTATTTTCGCCAGGTAATTTTACTTTTATAAGAGACTTAAGTTATGAAAAGGGAGGGATCAAATTATATAGAAATGGTTTCCGTGTTTTGCCATATGGTGAACAAGGAGACGATTGGTTAGGATTAGATCAATCAAATAATAGAAGTATTGTTCTTGGTCCACATATGAATCGTAGTTTTTTTGGATTTGTAGAACTTGAGGACAGATCCGGAAATTTTGAAGAAACATCAAGTAGAGAAGGGCTAATTGAAAATGAATATTTAAATGAATTAGTAAGTTTTGTATATCGCTCATTAACAAGTGCCGTTATGAAAGTTTCAGAACTTAGAGGAAGAAAAGCTACAGCATCCCAAAAAGGTTTCAAAAAAGAAAATCCTTCAGAAATTGTTGATAGTGCGATTGATGAAATAAAAGAATTGATAACAACTTCTGTGAACACAGGTAATAGCAGTCAGAGTTCAGATCAAGATGAAAAAAAGAAAAAAGCAGAGGACATCTTTGAAAAAATAAAACAAGCAAGAGAAGAAGAAAAAACGAAAAATCAAGAACTTATTGATGAGGTTAATATGCTTCGAATATTAGCAGGATTAGGTCTAGTAATTGGAGAATTTGTACACGAAGTTCAGCGATTCTTACCAGGCTTTGATGCAGATATTCGTTTTCTTAAAAGTGCAGTTAAAGACTATAAGGATGTTTACGAAAGAACAGAATTATTAGAAATGAATGTAAAATCATTTAGCACATACACATCATATTTTGATAAAACTATTTCTAGAAATGTACACAGAGAACTAGAGTCAATAGAATTGAGAGATGTGGTTAGAAATTTTGAAGTTGTTATTTCCAATGATTTAAAAAGAGCAGCTATAGATATGCTACCAACGCAATATGAAGGATATGATTTATTTACTATTCCAATGCATCCTTCGGAATGGGCGTCTATATTGTTTAATTTATATACCAATTCAAAAAAAGCCATTAAAAGAGCCAAATCTAATGGTAAGATTTTTATAAAATGTGGCAAGGATGAGAATGTCGTTTTCTTAGAATTTTCAGATAATGGTGATGGTATTAAAAAAGAAAATGAAGAGAATATTTTCAATGCATTTTATACGTCATCAACAGTTTCTAACCATACTTCAGATGATGCGGCTGCTCTTACAGGAACTGGCTTAGGATTAAAAATAGTAAAGGATATAATCGAATTCTATAATGGAGAAATATATGTTTCAACTCCTGCAGATGGTTATAATACAACAATAAGAATAGAAATACCAAAAACTAATAATGAAAAAAGTTAAATATTTATATATTGATGATGAGAATGGGACTCCCGAAATTTCCACTTTAAATGGATTTAATGATTTAAAAATAATTGAGGTTGAAAGGTTCCCTTTATCTGACTTTAGAGAATTTAGCAATCTTAAGATTGAATTAATTAGAAGAATCAAAGAACATTCTTTTGATGGACTAATAGTAGACTTAAGATTAGATGGAAGTGGAAGTGATAGAACAGAGTTTAATGCAACTGCTTTGACTTCAGAACTTAGATCTGTAGCTGCGAGAGAAGAAATATTATCATTTCCAATAGTACTTTGCTCTACGGAAAGTAATATTAAACAAACTTACGATACCGATAAAACTAGTCATGACTTATTTGATTATAAGATAAATAAATCTAATGAAAAACCAGATTGGGAAAAGATGTCTCAAAAATTGGATTCATTAGCAAAAGGCTATAATTGGTTACAGCTTCAAGCACGGACAAAAGAAGATATTTTCGGAATTAATATAAAGAATCTGGACGAAAGAATTGTAGAAAAAATTGATAATTTTTCTGTTTCTTATGATTATACCCATTTTGTTGTGAAACATTTTTTTCATCAAACGAACCCTCTGATTAATGAAAAAATTTTAGCAGCTAGACTTGGAATAGACTTAGCTCATACGCCTGTGAAGTTATGGTATACTGTAAAAAATGAGATACTATCTAATATAAAGTATAAAGGCATTTTTTCTGATGGTTGGCAAAGGTGGTGGGCAGATGGGTTAGTGACTTGGTTTGAGGAGATTTCAGGTGAAAATCTTGCTTTTATTAATGCAGAAAAACGTATTGAAATATTAATGAATAAATATAGTTTAGCAGGCTTAGTAGTAGCTCAACCTTTAAAATTCTGTAACAGTACAGAATTTTGGTCAATTTGTGAGGCTTACAAGGTGCCAATTGATCCATTAGAAGCATTCAGAATTTTTACTACTGTAGATATCAAACCGTGGGAAGAATACAAGTATATATCACTGCTTGCTATTTTAGAAAGAGTGGGAGTCGAAAGGGGTTTAAAACCTCATTCAAGTGAAGTGGAAAATATAGAATATACAAAAGAATTATTAGGTATATAATGGCTATAAGTAACAAAGCATTTAAAGGAAAAATGAAAAAGGATATTGTTGATTTTCTTAATATACTTTCTCGACTTTCAATTAGCTATAAGAGTATTGATCACAAAGAAATGTTACCTGACCATTTATGGGGTTACTCAATAAAAGAATTAAAATTTCTTATTGAAAATTCAACGCTTAAACATATTAGGCCAAAAGGATTTTCAAATTTAGAAGTTCTGATTGATATTGATGTTGTTTCTCAAAATGCAGAATGGGAAAAATTAAATGACCCATTTGATGTATTAAATTTTAGAACTTTATTAAAAGGGACAAATAAACTTACTGGTCATACTCATTATTTAAGTTTTCACATAGACAGACATAATGGAGGAAGTACAAATGAGATTCATCCATTATATCACATGCAATATTTGCAAAATGGTAAAGCAAAGCCTAAAGACGAATTTGATCATGGAGAAAGTTTACAGCTTGATATTCCTCGAATGATGCATTTACCCATGGAATTGATTTTAGGTGTAAGTGTAATTATTTCTAATTTTGCGCCAAAATTATATGAAAAACTTTTAAAGGACAGACAGTTTATTAATTTAACAAAAGAATATCAAGTGCGCGTATGGAGGCCATATTTTAATTCCTTAGAAAGCTATTGGTTAACTCCAATGAATAATAGAATTTGGGATCCAAAATTAAATTGTCCGTATTTAATATGAGAAAAATATTCAGATACTTAAAAACCTATTCAACTCAACCTTTAGAGGTTGATAGACTTATTGTATCTGCTTTTTTAGAAATTAACCAATTAACAGTCTTAGAGAATCGTTTTTTGTTGGAATACTATATCCAAGAAGATGAAATACAGGAATGGGATAGCTTAATTAAATTCATTGAAATTATTACTAAAGAAATAAATATTTTTGATATTGAAAAATTAATCGAATTATTTGAATTTGTTATTTCTCCTTCTGACAGAATTATAAATGGCGCGGTATATACTCCTTCTGAAATCAGGGAATATATCATTAATCAATCATTTAGAAGAGAAGGTAATAGAATTGCAGATGTTAAAATAGCAGATATTGCTTGTGGTTGTTCTGGTTTTTTGTATACAGCAGCGAAACAATTAAAACAAAGGACAGAGAATAATTACCAACATATTTTTCAAAATCAGATATTTGGATTAGATATTCAAGAATATTCTGTTAATAGAAGTAAGTTGCTGTTGAGTTTATTAGCATTGTCAGAAGGTGAAGATGTGGAAGAGTTTCATTTTAATATATTTACGGGAGATTCATTAGTTTTCGATTGGAATAATATATATCAGAATTTTCAAGGATTTGAGATAATTGTGGGAAATCCTCCTTATGTTTCGGCAAGAAATCTAGATGAGGAAACTAAAGAAAATATTAAGAATTGGGTTGTTAGCACATCAGGTAATCCTGATTTATATATTCCTTTCTTTCAAATTGGTTATGAAAATCTTACAGAAAATGGCATTCTTGGTTTTATTACCATGAATACTTTTTTCAAAAGTTTAAATGGCAGGGCTTTAAGAAGTTATTTTGAAGAAAATAAAGCTACAATAAGAATTATTGACTTTGGGACACATCAGATATTTAAATCAAAAAGTACTTACACGTGTATCTGCTTCCTTGAGAAAGTAGAACAAAATTATATTGAATACTATAAATCGATTGATAAGGAATTACCAATTAATGGGAATCAATATAGGAGAATCGATTATGGTAATCTTGACGCTAAAAAAGGCTGGAATCTGAATGATAATGAAATAATATCTAAGATTGAAGAAATAGGAAAATCATTTGGTGAAAGGTATAAAACAAGGCATGGCATTGCTACATTGAGAAATGATCTTTATATTTTTAAGCCTATAATGGAAGATGAGGAATTTTATTATCTTCAAAATGGCAGTTTACATCCTATTGAAAAAGGAATCTGTAGGGATATATTAAACTCAAATAAGTTGAGCAGAGATATTAATTTTGATGAAGTAAAAGAAAAAGTATTATTCCCATACGATGAAGAAATTAAGCCGAAAGCCCTTAATGAAGAAGTATTGAAAGAAAAATATCCTTATGCTTATAAATATTTAAAAAAGAAAAAAAAAGAGTTGGCTAAACGAGATAAGGGCAATGGTAAATATGAAAAATGGTTTGCTTTTGGAAGAACCCAGTCTTTAGAAAAGATTACTAATAAATTGTTTTTTCCGAAGTTTTCAGACAAAATACCAAGCTATTTGATTAGTAATGATGCTAATTTGCTTTTTTACAATGGTCAGGCAATTATAGGTCATTCCGAGGAGGAAATGCAATTGGTAAAGAAGATCTTAGAATCACGTTTATTTTGGTATTATATAGAAAGAACGAGCAAACCTTATTCATCTGATTACTATTCTTTAAACGGAACATATATTAAAAATTTTGGTATTCCAGACTTTACTAACGATGATATTGACTTTTTAATAAATGAATCTAATCAAAATATTATTGATACATTTTTAGAAGATTATTATGGAGTAAAAATATAACTAACTTATTAAACACGCTTAAACCCATCTACAGTACTCCATACAACTCCAATATTTTTATAAATAGCTGATATAAAGTAAATATAACTCCATCTAATGCCACAAAAATACACGGAGGACATTACAAGTGGGACCACAAATAAAAGCCTAAGCGAATCATCAGATTGCTTAGGCTTTTTGCTGTTTTGCAGTTGTCAATATATTGTATTATATGGATAATACCTTACAAAACAGGGCTGCTATCCTCACTCTCAAAACCACAACACCATCGGCCATGCATTATTCGCCATATGCAGCAGGATGCTCCAGGAAAGTCCGCTTTTAACGGCTACATAAGATAAGAGCAGGCCATTGATTGCAAAAGGCATGAGGCTGACCGCAACCGTTATGATGCCTGCCTGGCTAAAGTCGAAATTATAATAATGCCAAAACCCGAAAGCGACGGCACTGAGCCAGATCAGGATAAGCCGGAAGGGGGGCCTGTCTTTTACATCGATTATTTTGGTGGTATATTTCTTCCGGATGAACAATAAAAAGCTTGCTGCGAACAGGATACCGGTCGTTGGACAGGAGAGCTCATAAAAGTTCAGGCTGAAAATACGGCAGATGATCAGATAAGCGAGGGAAACCAGAGCAATCCTGAACCATCGCTCACTGTTTTGCAGGATACCTCTGAAGGCAGTTTCTTCCAGTAAAGGAGCAAGCAGTACAATTTCAAGGACAATTCTGTAGCGGGGCATGTCTTTCATGTATTCAGGAATACCTCCGGATGAGCGGATTGGTTGTGTAATTCCCCAGCGAAGCAGCATCATTTGCAGTCCGGCCACCAGGGTATTGACCACCAGCATGGCGATCAGCATCAGGATGGTTAGTTTGATCTTCGATATCGGTGTTGACTGACCGGCAGGTATAGGATGACCTTTTAAAAAAGAGATAAAGCCCGGATTGTTGTTCATGGTTGTTTATGAGATAGATTGTTAAACAGACTTACAAACAGTTCAGTCTTTTTTTGAAGACCGAATGCTATTAAGACTGCGTAATTTAGTTGTATGGTAAAAATAGAAATTATAGTTTAATCTGCATCCTTTTATTGTCGTCATTAAAAGAGTACGTTTTGCCATGTATTCCTCTCAGATGTATATTTCTTAGCCATAAACAGGTAGTTGCCACAATATCCATATCATCAGGATATACCACCATGCCTTCATGATGGAAATTTAAATAAAATTCATTATTGTTTGAATTAAATTAGTAATTTAGCCGTCTGTAAATCTACAGTATGAGAAATAAGCGCAGGATTGCTTTTTACTTTTTGATTATAGTATTGATAACGGTTTCATGTACCATTGTCAACTGTATCGGGAGGGAAGACGAACCTTCAGAAAATGAATCAGGTACTTACAGGGTAGAGCTGAAGTATTCCGGAGAGTACCAGAAATGGACAGAAAAATTAACGGTGTCTGCCATCGTAAAAAAGAATACTGTTCCCACGGTCTCAGGCATTGATGTATTGTCAACTAAAAAGGTTTCGGATACAGAATATGTATTTGAAGCGCAGGAAAACCTCCCCATGCAGAAAAGCTTTACAACCAGCGCGAATGTGAAAATACTTTCGGTAAATGGGGAAATGCATCTGAACAATACAGATTCCGGTGAAATGACCGTAGGTATTAAAGTGTTTAAAGATGACCGGTTAAAATTTGAATTGCCGTTTATTTTCAAGGATGCCGGTTCCTATCCTCATTATAATGTCAATGTCAAATAGAAAAAACAGTTGAGGATGATCCGGCTATACAAGCACTAACGGATCTCCGTGCGATAGGGCGCACAGGATTCCGGTTTTCATATTCTCATCTCTGGATGCCTGGCAACAGATATTCATCCTTGGCTGTTTTTTACCATAACCTTTTAAATACAAATTTTGTTCGCATTATTCCTGTTCATATTCTCGAAATTACTGCTGATTCTAAGCCGGTGTTTTGACCGTTTGGGGTAGTTTTTTAATTATTCCAGCAACTGTAAAGATAAATGTTCTGTATTGTGCAGAGTATTGAGTATATTTTTAACTTCCTCAAGGGTTATTTCCTAACTTTGACGTTTTAAACCATAATAATACACTATGTCCATAACGAACGAAGCCGAACTGGCCGGAATGCAGAAGATCAGTGAGGCAGTGGCCTACACGCTCAAGGAAATGACCCAATATGCTCAGCCCGGAATGACCACAAAAGAGCTTGATGAATACGGAGCCGGAATCCTTTCGGGTTTCGGAGCTAAATCTGCACCTTATCTGACGTATGGCTTCCCGGGATGGACCTGCATCAGTGTTGACAATGAGTTCTGCCATGGGATCCCTTCTGATAAGAGGATTTTAAAAGAAGGTGACCTGATCAATATTGATGTTTCCGCAGAACTGAACGGCTATTGGGCAGATAACGGAGGGTCTTTTGTCATCGGTAAAGATATTAACCGTCATCAAAGTCTTGTTGATGCCTCCAAAGCCATTTTACAGAAGGCCATCAGCAATATCAGGGGCGGGGTGAAAATTGCAGATATCGGACTGTTGATGGAAACCGAAGCTAAAAAGAGAGGATTCAGGGTCATTAAAAACCTGGCCGGACATGGAGTAGGGAGAAGCCTCCATGAGCAGCCCGATGAACTGTTCAATTATAAAAACAGGTTTGATACCCGCAGATTCAGGAAAAATTCCGTAGTGGCTATTGAAACCTTTATCTCAACGGATTCAGCAATTGCGGTGGAACAGAACGACGGCTGGACGATGGTAGGCAATAAATGCGGGTATATGGCACAGCATGAGCATACGCTTATTGTGACGGATGGTAAGCCTGTTATCTTGACGGAGATGAACGGTATCCTGAACTGATGCGTTCAAAGCATATAAATAATTAAGCGCAAAGTACTTGATAATTTTAATTGTATCATCTATTTCTCAGCATAAATGAGAGTTAAAAAATATTTCATAGAAAATTTAATATAAATGTTCCGATTTTGGTTTAAAAATTATTTAAGGCATAGTATTTGTTACTAAGATTGTAACACCAAATCACTTCATTTATAAATACTTTCTTATTCCCCGGCTGCGGCAGGGGATTTTTTATATACAAAATCGACTGCAAATTCATAATCAGGTTTGATATGAGGTACTGAACCCCATAAGAACAATATTAAAATTTTAAACCATTAAGGCACGGTTATTGTAAAATATTGAGTACATCAATTAAAAATATTATTATGAACAACGAAAAAACCGTATCGGTACTTAACGATTTACTCAACATCACGAATGACAGAATTGAAGGATTTTCTAAAGTAGAAGACAAAGTATGGGAAAACCATTCAGGATTAAAAGCTGATTATGATCAGATGGTATCTGAATCCCAGAATATGAAAAATGACCTGATCAGGCTGATCAATGAAAAAGGAGGGGAAGCCGATAATACAACCAGTACGGCCGGTGCAATCCACAGAGCATGGATCGATGTAAAAAATACTTTTTCAGGAAACAAGGATGAAGCTACTCTTGAAAACGTAGTATTCGGAGAAAAAGCAGCCATCAAGGCTTATGAAGATGCCTTAGAAAGCGGAGACCTTTGTCCGGAAAGCACAAAAGTAGTATCTGACCACCTGCATCACCTGAGATCATCATACAGCAAATTTGAGAATCTTGAAGAATCAAGATAATTTAAGAAACTGAAACAACATTTAAGGAGGCATTTTATTGAAAAATGTCTCTTTTTTGTAGCATAGGTTCAGCCACACCTGTAAAGTGGTGCTGTCCTTACACAGGACAACCATGTCAGGACAGCATCTTTTATTGAAGTAATCAGGACAAGATCAATATTAATCCTGTACCAGGCGGGCTACTTTTTCTTCCAGATCTTCCAGGTTGAACGGCTTGGCAACATAATCGTCAGCTTTTGCACTGGCAGCCAGCGCGGCAATATCATTATTGGCCGTAACATAGATGACCGGGATTTTACTGAATTCCTCATGGCTTTTCAGAAGACGGGTGGCCTCCACACCTCCGATATTGGGGATCCAGTTGTCCATCAGGATAATATCCGGACGGAATGCTGATACTTTATCTATGATATCGTGGGATGTTTCGGAAATTTCAACTTCATAGCCGCCTTCTTCAAAAATAATGGTGATCACCTCCAGAATAACGGTGTCATCATCAAAAATCAAAATCTTTTTTTTACTCATATCATTTATTTTGAACCTAAAGTTTTTTACTGTGCTGAATGCAACTTGTTAATATGGTCTGCCAGAGTTCCCGGTGTGATCAGCCGGTCATAAGCAACTCTCTCCACTGCATACTGCGGCATATACCGTACCTCTGCCGTATCCGGATCCTGGATCCAGACCTGGCCTTTGTTTTTTTTGATGTATTTCAGCCCTTCCACGCCATCTGCATTGGCACCTGACAAAAGAACGCCCGTAAGGTTCTCTCCGTACATTTCGGCTGCAGACTTAAATGTGACATCTATGGAAGGCCTTGAATAATTCAGTTTTTCCGAACTGTCCAGTGATACTGCCCTTCTGCTTTCAAAAAGCAGGTGGTAATCTGCGGGTACAATGTAAATGCCATTGACATCAATTTCCGTTTTGTCTTCAACCTCAATCACATCAAGAGGGGAAAACTGCTGGAGCAGAGCAGGTAAAATGCTTACGGAATGGGCTTTGCGGTGAACAACGACCAGAATAGGAAACGCAAGCGGACTGTCAAGTTTCTTGACCATTTCCAGGATGACCTGCAAACTTCCGGCTGACCCTCCGATAACGACTAATTCTGTTGTTCCCTTATGCATCTCCATAACATTCCGATTTAATGGTGGTCTACTTTTTTCCAGATACGCTGATCTTCAATCTGATGATAATATTTCCCCAAATTGGAAAACCTGAGGGTTTCCTTAGAACCCAGCGCCAGGAAACCTAAATTCTCCAGACTGGCATCAAAAAGCCTGAAAACATGCTCCTGCAATGCTTTATCAAAATAAATCAGCACATTACGGCAGATCACCAGCTGGAAACTGTTGAACGAGCTGTCTGAAACCAGGTTATGGGTAGACAGGATCAGTTTTTCCTGCAGGCTCTTGTCGAACCGCACACTGTCATAATTGGCCGTATAATAATCTGAAAAATCCTTTTTTCCGCCGGAAAGGATATAATTTTCAGAATACAATTTCATCTGCTGCAAAGGAAAAACTCCCGAGCGGGCCTTTTCCAGAACAGACGGATTGATATCGGTACCGTAAATCAGCGATTTATGATAAAGGCCGGCTTCTTTTAAAAGAATAGCAATAGAGTAGGCCTCCTCTCCGGTGGAGCATCCGGCCACCCAGATCCGGATCAGGGGATAAGTTCCGAGCTGTGGAAGGATTTTCTCTCTTAATGCCTTGAAAAAGTGGGGATCACGGAACATTTCCGTGACGTTCACTGTAATTTCTTCAATAAAATGCTTCAGGTAATCCGGATCATTAAGCACGGTATAGCGCAGTTCTGCAAAACTGGTGAATTTATCAATCACACAGATGCGGTTGATCCTGCGCCTGAACGATGCCCTGCTGTACAGGGAAAAATCGTACCCGTACAGTTCGTAGACATCCTTGATCAGGTGTTCTACCTCTTCGTCCTTGATGATGCTCGGTTCCAACATTAAATGTATTTTTCTATGATATTGACGAGGTGATCCACATCAATAGGTTTTGAAATGTAATCCTGTGCTCCCGCATCCAGGCATTTCTGGCGGTCTTCAGGCATTGCCTGTGCCGTTACCGCTATTACGGGCACTGTACTGACAGCAGAGGTACTGCGGATGATCCTGATCGCTTCATAGCCATCCATCTCCGGCATCATCATATCCATCAGCACAAGGCCAATCCCGACATCTCCCTTAAGCAGCTCAATGGCATCACGTGCCATCAGGGAGCTTTCCATCTGATAGCCACGTGCCTTTAGGGTCAGCTTCAGGGCAAATATATTACGTGGATCATCATCCACAATCAAGATTTTCTTATTCATCAGACTTTTTGCTGTTTAACTTTCATACAACCAGACGCGTAACAGGGATAGGAGCTGGTCGATATCCACAGGCTTAGAAATGTAATCCGAAGCACCGGCCGTAATGCATTTTTCACGTTCCCCAATCATGGATTTTGCCGTAACGGCAATCACCGGAAGCCGGGTGAACATCGGCATTTTTCTGATCTGGCGAATGGTTTCATAACCGTCCATTTCCGGCATCATCATATCCATCAGGATAACATCAATATCCGGGTGCAGCTTGATCTGTTCCAGTGCCTGCTTCCCATCCATAGCCAGAACCACTTCCACTTTATATTTTTCCAGGGCTTTGGTCAGTGAGAAAATATTCCTTACGTCATCATCCGTTATCAGGATCTTTTTTCCGCTCAGGACTTCGGTAAGCGATCCCAGGGTTTTGCTCCGGGTGATTTCGGGAGAGCTGTTTTTTTCCTCTACGAGATGCAGGAACAGGCCTACTTCATCGAGGATCCGCTGATAGGAGTGAGCCGTTTTTACCACAATAGAATCTGCATACTGCTTGATCTTCAGCTCTTCGGATTTAGATAAATTCCGCTCGGTAAATATGATGATCGGTAAATTTTCCAGCCCTTCATAGCTTTTAATAGACTCAATAATTTTATACTCATTTCCCCTGGAAGGTCCTACATCGAGGATTACGCAATCTATTTCTTCAGAAGTCAGGGCTTTTACGCTGTCTTCAACATTGTCTTCCACAGAGAGCGAGATATTGAAATTGCTCAGGAAATAATGCAGTGCACTGGCGTGCTTGGCATTTTCTTCCACAATCAGCACTTTCTGAGGGGATTTCCGGAGTGCTTCCTCAATTTTTCTGAATACGTCCGTCATATGTTCCAGAGCCACCGGCTTATTGATGAAGTCGATAGCTCCTCTCATTAAACTTTCTTTCTTCACCTGCAGTGAAGACATCATGTGTACAGGGATAGGCTTGGTCTGCGAATTATTTTTCAGTTCGTCCATGACCTGCCATCCGTCCCTTACCGGCAGCTGAACGTCCAGTAAGATGGCAGACGGGCGGTATTGTAAAGCCGCAGAAAGAGCATGGTCTCCACGAACTACTACCACACCTTTATAATGCTGCATACGGGCATATTTCAGGAGTGCCTTGGCAAAATGCGTATCATCTTCAATAATCAGGATCACCCTGTCTCCCTCACCGATATCGTCCCGGTCATCATCTACGTCTTCCGGAATTTCCAGCACCATGGAAGTCCTTGCGGGTTGCGGCTCTTCCAGATCCAGGATCTGCCTGATTTCCTGTACATCTTCCTGGATGATTTCTACCAGGTCCTGGTCGGTTTGTATATGCACTTCTTCTGACAGTGCCTTCATCGGGATAGAAAGCGTGAATTCACTTCCCTCACTGACCTTGCTTTTCAGCGTCAGCTCACCCCCTAAAAGCCTTGCGATCTCGCGGCTGATGGAAAGCCCCAGACCTGTCCCCCCGAACTTTCTTCGCGTGGAACCATCTGCCTGCTGGAAGGCTTCAAAGATGATATGCTGTTTGTCTTCAGGAATCCCGATGCCGGTATCTTTCACCGTAAAGTTGATGAAGTTTTTCTGTTTGGAGTCTTTTGTTACGTGCAATCCTATGCTGCCTTCTGTAGTAAACTTAAGCGCATTGGAGAGAAGGTTACGTAGTACCTGATCCAGCCTCAGCCGGTCTGTTTCTATGGAATTGCCTAATTGCTTGTCGATATCGATGTCAAAACGGATTCCTTTGTCCTGCACCAATGGATTGAACAGGTTCTGCAAGTCTTTCACCACTTCCTGAATCATAACATCCTGGTATTCCAGCGTCATTTTTCCGGATTCTATCTTCGCAAGGTCAAGGATCTCATCGATAAGGGTCAGAAGGCTGCTTCCGGAGCTCTGGATAACTTTGGCAGATTCTACCTGGTCTTCATTCAGGTTTTCATCAGGATTTTCCGCCATCAGACGGGACAGCAGGAGAATCGAGTTCAGCGGGGTGCGCAGTTCATGCGACATATTCGCCAGGAACTCAGATTTGTATTTTGTGCTTAATGCTAATTCCTCTGCCTTTTTCTGGATTTCGATATTCCGTTCGGCAATCAGGTGATTTTTCTCTTCCAGCAGTTTGGAACGTTCCTCCAGTTCACTGTTGGTCTGCATGAGTTCTTCCTGTTGCACCCTCAGTTCTTCTTCAGATGCCTGGAGCTTTTGGGTCTGTGCTTCCAGTTCGGTATTGAGGTTTTCGAGCTCAGAATGCTGCATCTGCAGTTCTTCGGCCTGGGCCTGGGTCTCCTCCAGCAGGCGCTGTTCCTTTTCACGGGCTTTGGCGGCAGAAAGTGCAATGGCAATATTCCTTGTTCCTTCAACACAGTATTCTATCCTGTCCTGGTCGAAATTCGTTATGGAATTCAGTTCCATCACTCCGTAGCATTCCCTTCCCACCATAATAGGCGCCAGGAGAATACCGTCAATTTTCATTTTACTGCCGGCAAAAGTTACAGCAAAATCATTATCATCAAGATCATTAAAGATCCTCGTTTTCCTGTTTTTGAAAACCTGTCCTACCATTCCCTCACCGGGTTCAAACACCTTTTTCATGGCATCTTCCAGCCCGACTGCTTTGCTGAGTTTCAGCATTCCGTCATCCAGAAGGTAAATGGCTCCGTTAATGCATTTTCCGTAATCAATCAGCTGATTCAGGGCATTTTCGGTCACTTCTTTTACAGATTTGTTTCCTACCAGCGATTCATTCAGCATTGCAAGGCCTTTCTGGCGCCAGTCGCTTTTGTTGATCTGGTCAAAAGACTTTTTAAGCGAATCTGTCATGTGATTCAGGGACCCGACAAGATCTCCGAGGTCATCTTCCGAGTTATCCACAACTTTCTGGCTGTAGTCGCCATTGGCTACCCGGTTGGCAATTTTTTGTATGGCATTTACGCGCCTTGTAATTTCAAGGTCTTTTGCTTTAAGTTCATTTTCGAGTTTTTCCCGTCTGACGAGGTCATTGCGCAGTTTAATATAGAAAAATACGGTAACCACCAGGGCGGCAATAGCAGAAAGTATGATAAATATAACCGTTGTGGTAGAGGCTTTGGTAAGGCTTTTATTTTTAATTTCCAGCTGCCGTTCTTCATACTGAACGAAATCCTGAACCAGTTTCCTGCATTGATCCATATAGAATTTGCTGGTCATCATCTGATCCTGGGTAAGGAGAATACCTTTTTGTTTGTTCTGAACAATCTGTTTAAGATGGTCCATATTCTCATTAACATTTTTCTCAAGATCGTTCAGCCGTTTCAGCTGATTAGCATCATTAATCTGCAGGGCTTTTGCACGTTCTATGGCTTTCGGAAACTCAATGAGGCTCCGGTTGTAGGGTTCAAGATAACTTTCTTTTCCGGTCAGCTGATATCCGCGGTCTCCCGTTTCTGCATCCAGCAGGGCAATCAGGACATCTTTTACCGCCGTAATAGACCGGCGGCTTTTAGAAAGACTTTCCCTGTTCTCCATCTGATTCTGAATGCTCACATAAGATGCTATGGAACTGGCAATGAGGATAAGCAATGATAATCCGACTCCGAACTGTAAATTCCGTATGATTTTTTTCGGCATAAAAAATTAATGTAAAGGTAGGGTAAAATAAAATGTGGAACCTTCGTTGACTTTGCTTGACAGTCCGATGGTTCCATGATGCTGTTTAATGATTTCCGAACAGATGTACAGGCCGATGCCCATACCCTGGAATTGCAGTGAAGATTCTTCCACACGATAGAATTTACTGAAAACCGCCTCCTGTTTGAATTCCGGGATCCCGATCCCGAAATCTGTAACGCTGACCTTTACCCCCTCATCATCCACAAAAGTCGTTACGATGATCTGCTGGTTTCTTGGGGAGTATTTGATGGCATTGGACAGGAAGTTGATCAGGACCTGTTCAATACGTATTTCATCAAAAGGCATGATCATATCCAGCCTGGTACCGTGTCGTTCTATCCTGATGTTATTTTCTTCATGCGTCTGCAGGATGGTTTCGATGGAATTGTGGATAACCGTTTCCAGATTGGCCGGCTTTTTATTGATCTTCAGTTTGCCGTTTTCTATTTTGGAAACATCCAGAAGGTCATTGATCAGGGTATTCAGTTTTTCGATCTGCGTGAGGGCTTTCGTGACAAATCCGGCTTCCGAGCAGGAGTCGTCCAGTTTCAGCTTACGTTCCAAAAGCTGGATGTATGCCTTTATACTGGTTAGTGGTGTTTTCAGTTCATGGCTGGCAATACTCAGGAATTCGTCTTTCTCTTTCTCCACCTTCTTCTGGTCTTCGATATCGGTAAAGGTTCCTACCCAGTTCTTTATGGCATCACCTTCATATACCGGAGACATCCGGAGGAGGTGGTATCGGTAGTCGCCGGATTCCCTGTTCCTGAGCCGCACTTCAAGATCCAGAGGTTTTCCTCTTTTCCGGCAAAGATCGAATTCTTCCTGTATATTAAGGTCATCGGGGTGGGTTTCCGGGAAATCCTTGTCTGAAGCGGAATACTCGTACCAGCGGGCATTGACGAAATCCACCTTTCCATCTTCATTTAAAGTAAATGCAATCTGAGGAAGAGCTTCCAGCATAAGATGAAAATAATCTATCCTGGATTTCATGTTTACCTGCGATTCCCTTCTTCCTTTTACTTCCAGCTCCAGGCTTTGCTGGGTTTTCTTCATGGCAAGATTCTGCTCCTGAAGGTTATAATATGTCTTTACTTTTAAAAGCAGGATTTCCGGATCAATAGGTTTCGTTACGTAATCAATACCTCCGGAAGCATATCCGCGCGTGATAAATCTTTTTTCAGTATTGACTGCGGACAAAAATATAATGGGGATCTCCTTGGTTTTACTGTAGCCGGCAAAAGTTTCTGCCACTTCGAAACCATCCATATCCGGCATCTGAACATCCAAAATAATCAGTGCATAATCATTCTTGAGTGCTTTTCCCAACGCTTCTTCACCTGAATTGGCTGTATCCACCTGAAAATCACGGGATTCTAATAGCCTTTTGAGGGAATATATATTGTTTTGATTATCATCAACAATTAAGATCATAAAGGGTAAAAATAGTCTATAATTAATAGGTGTGTACTTGAGTTTCCAAAAGTAGTCACAGTAACAGCAAAAATTGGGCTATTTTTAACAATATATTATAAATTAAATAAAATATTATTAAAAAATAGTCCTAATAAGGGACATTGTTTAAACCCCATGCGCTGATGCTGAATCCTCTCCGGAGTTTTCGCTGCAATATTTTTTCTTCCATTTCGCTACAGAATTCCTGCTGAGTTTGAAATGCTGTGCCAGCTGTGTATTGTTGAGCCGGTTCTTTTTCTGGTATTCCAGGATTTGCATGATGGTAGCCCGGTCATAAGCTCTCAGTTTCTGATTGGTAGCCAGGGATGTTTTGGTTGCGGTTCCGGTAATGAGGTTATTCAGCCGGATAATATCCAGTGTTGTAAATTTTTTCTTATTTAAAATTGACTGACAAACCGGTTCTTTATCCGGATATTTGATGGTGATCATATCACGGTAAATTTTCCTGTAGTCAGGAGAAGGGTATAGTGCATCCATTAGATAGTAGATAACGGGTAAATATGGGGTTAACGGTTAAGGGGGCAAAAAAATGTAAGGTTGAAACTATTTCGTTTTATTTTTGCTGATCCATTTGTATAAGGTGGTTTTAGGGATGCGGTATTCCTCTACGATTTCCAGCTTTGTTTTTTTTCCGGTCTGTATCAGTTCAAGGATAAAATCAATAACCTCCTGGGTGTAAATATTCTTGCGGAATTCAGGGAGTTTACTTTCCGTCGCGGGCTTTTTATTGTAATTAATGCCCTGCTGGGGAGCGTACAAAATTAAGTGCTGGCTATAAAGCCTGAAAAAGTCGTATTTAAGCAGTTTGCTCCACCGCAGCAATATTTCAGTTTTCATACTGGCAGACTGATACATCAGGTCGATTTCTTCCTCTTCAAGCTGTAAGAAATTACAGATCCGGGATGTTTCCATACCGCTTTCCATAACTTTTTTCTTTATGAGCTTTCCGATATGGAGTGTTTTGAAGTCCATACAATCAAAGTGTTTAAAATTCGTCATCTGTTAATGTATCCATAACCGGTATTGCCGTATGACAGATTTGCAGGGGAAATCCATAGGCAGCGTTATGATTAGCTTTTCCGGAAGTGATGTCGAGACTGCTTACTGTTCCGTTATCACTCATGCATGCCTGTGAATGAGCCACAGCATAAAAAGCTGATGAGGCGACTGTGAATAGTTTTTTTTTCATTTGACTGATCTTTAAAGTTAAAAATATGTTTTACGTGTTTTACTGAATATTGATCTGAATACTGATAACCATGATGTTGGATAAAGAAAGTTCATATATCTACCTGTTATATTCATCGCTGTTTCGGAGGTTATCATATGGTTAACATCATCGCGTAACCGGATTTGTATATGTTTGTATTTTATTAGATCAAACGAAAATACATTCCTGCTTTCCAAAAGCTGGATTTTCTTCTGATATAATAATCATCCGTTAAAGTTATGAAGTATATAAAACTCTTACTGATGTGAAACGATTATGATGTTTGTTCTGAATAATGTCCTGTGAATTTAGCAAGCGAATAGATTTTTTTTTCATCTCAGTGGTTTAAGCAGTAGTATAAGGTCAGGCACAAATTTACTTATTTTATAATGATAAACAATTAAACTTGTGATATGGATAAATTAATTTTCAGATCAGCAATGCTGTATACAGCATCCGTTACTATAAAAAGGTGTCATCAGATATAAAAAGTCTGCGCGGTCTGTACCGTATTCTGGTTCTGTATCAGGTACAGGAGGCGTATGGCAGCCGTCATACCCATTTTGAAACCGTCATTGATCAGGCATTCATAGCAAAGATCCAGGTATTTGGGCAGGGTCCCTTCGCTGATGGCAACGACTTTTACACTCCTGCCGCGGATATTTTTCTTGATCAGCATACTGTGCAGGCCTGCCAGTGTTTCATCGCTCATGGCAAAGAAGCCGTCGAAAGCCTCATAATCCAGAAGGATGTCCAGTTTATCTTTTACGGCATCAGCTGAATTACAGTATATCAGTTTGTATTCGATGTCAGGAAACCTGCCGATTTCTTTCAGGAAAAAATCTTTTCTCACCTGCGTCATCTCCAGGTTTTCATCCCCGAATACGGCAAGAACCCTTGTACAATTGGCTGAAGCCAGCTGATCTGCAGCCATAGCCATATTTTTGGCATTATCAAAAATAACTTCATCATACTCCTTTTGTGGCAATGTTTTATCAAAGATCACGGCAGGGATTCCCATGGCTTTGATCTTATCAAGGTGGTTAAGGTCATGGGTATTCCGGGTCAGTGAAATAATGATGCCGTCTACTCTGGAGTTGATGCAGGTAAGAAGATTTTCTTCTTCAATCTGATAAGACTCTTCAGAAGACAGCATGAAGAAATGATACCCTTCTTTATGCAGTACAGAAGAAATACCTTTGATGATGGAAGGAATAAAAAACATTGAGATTTCAGGAATGATCAGTCCTATGACTTTGGAAGATTTTTTCCGGAAATTGATGGCAAAGTCATTGGGAACATAATTGAACGTCTCCGCTGCCTCTTTTACTTTCTGCTTTACGGCACTGCTGATATCCGGGTGGTCTTTTAAGGCACGGGATACGGTGGAAGTACTGATATTAAGCATTTCAGCAAGGTCTTTTATAGTAATTCTTTTCATTCTGGGTTAATAGAGACAATTTTTGGGTGAATTTAGCAATGATTTGTAAAGTTATTTGTGTTAAAATATGTTAATTATTAACCCTAAAAATGTTAATAAAAAGTTAAATTAAAAATATGTTATTAACCGCAAACGATTGCGCAAACGGTTGAATTTAACGCAGAGTTCACATACTCTTAAAACTGCATTTTGGATACGGTAAAAAAAATACTTTTAGACCATAACAAAAAACTTCAGAAAGATATGGAATCAAAAACATTGACCAGATTGCTTATTTTCAGCGCGATGAATACTGCGGCATTCATGTTTGCCCAAAATACTGCTAATGATACCATTACGAGAGATAAAGCCATTGACGAAGTGGTGATTACGGGGAACTCCAATCCAAAGGCTTCCATTAAAACCAGTACTTCCATTTCCACATTAAAAATGAAAGATATTGAAAATGCAGCGCCCAGGACGACCGCAGAAATTTTCAGGACAATCCCGGGAATCCGTTCGGAATCATCCGGCGGAGAAGGGAATTCCAATATTACCGTGAGAGGGGTACCGGTGTCTGCAGGAGGATCAAGGTATCTGTTGATTCAGGAAGATGGTTTGCCGGTGATGCAGTTCGGAGATATCGCTTTCGGAACCCAGGACCAGTTTACGCGTTTTGATTCGTTTGTTTCCCGTGTGGAAGCCCTACGGGGAGGTTCGGCATCGGTATTTGCCAGCAATTCTCCGGCCGGGATCATCAATTTCATCACTAAAACAGGCGAAAAACAGGGTGGAAGCATCATTCAGCAGGTAGGACTGAACTACAGGAATTACAGGACTGATTTTGATTACGGAACGCCTATTGGAGACCATACCTTCATCAGTGCAGGCGGATTTTACAGGGTAGGCGACGGGCCGAGAAAGACGGGATTCAATTCCAATAACGGAGGACAGTTCAGGATTTCATTGCTTAAAAAGTTTGAAAAAGGCAGCTTTAGGATCTATGCAAAAGTCCTGGATGACCGTACAGCAGCTTATATGCCGATGCCTGTTTCTGTAACCGGAACAGACAGCA
Source organism: uncultured Chryseobacterium sp. (assembly GCA_913775525.1). Classification (GTDB taxonomy): domain Bacteria; phylum Bacteroidota; class Bacteroidia; order Flavobacteriales; family Weeksellaceae; genus Chryseobacterium. Next base: position 207,151 of record CAJYLH010000034.1, on the reverse strand, counting down.
ACCCGAAATGGTCTTCATTATCTGGTTACAATGCCCTTACCGGTGCCTTGCAGACGATCAACCTTCAGCACGACAGGACGGTGGGCGGCAATGGCAATATCCTGGACAGTGATATTTCAGACGGGATGCATTCCGTATCCAAGGCAATCGGTGCAGAATTCAACTATGATCTGGGAGAAGGATGGAAATTTGAAGAGAAAATGCGGTATGCCGCTAATGGCGGGCAGTTTATTGCCCCTTTCCCCGCCAGCGTAGGAACAGGAACAGAAATCCTTTCTACTATTCCGGGATATGCCAGAGCGGTGTACAGCGGAACCAATACAGCAGTGGATATGAATGCTTATTATATGAAGATGCACCTGTTCAATGTGACTTTAAATAATTTCAATAACTTTTTCAACGATTTCAATTTCAGCAAGAAATGGGATGGGGTAAAACTGAATGCGGGACTGTACAAAGGGCTTCAGAATATCAATATGTCATGGGTCTGGAATACCTACCTTCAGGAAGTCAGCGATAATAATGCAAGGCTGATTGATGTATACAATGCCGCAGGAACGGCCATAACAGACCATGGGTTGCTGGCGTACGGCGTTCCGGCATGGGGAAACCTCAACAGGAATTACAATACCAAATATGATGTAACGGCACCGCATGCACAGATTGAAATCAACGCGACGGATAAGCTGACAATTGATGCCGGCGCAAGGTATGATTTCGGAAGGGTGTCGGGAAGTTTCTCCGGAATAACAAATACCAAAATGGTTCGTGATATGAACGGTAACGGTGTTATTGATATTCCTGAACAGAATGTAGCCACCAATGACAACATCAATGTTCCGGTAAATTACAGATACGGGATCTTCGGATATTCCGTAGGAGCCAATTATGCACTGAACAGCCGTAACGCGGTATTTGCGAGGGTAAGCCAGGGCGGAAGTGCTTCTGCGGACAGGATCCTGTTTTCAGGGTATAACTATACCTATAATGATGATCCGGCACTGGACGCTGTAAAGGTGAATAAAGTGAACCAGGTGGAAGCAGGGTATAAATTAAGAGGCGCCCAGTATTTCCTGAATACAACCCTGTTCCTTGCCAATACCACAGAGGCGAACTTTGAAGCTACTACGCAGAGAAAGACTGAAAATAAATATCAATCGTATGGGGTGGAACTGGACGGATACTACAAAATCAGCAGGATGTTCGATATTAAAGCAGGACTTACCTACACTCACGCGGAAATCAGAAATGCACTGGACCCTGCCATCATCGGGAATATGCCCAGGAGGACACCGAAGCTGATGTATACGGTAAATCCTAATTTCAATGTGGAAAAATTAAGCGTTGGGCTTTATCTTATCGGTGTAACGAAATCCTATACTCAGGATTCCAATAAGTTGATAATGCCGGCTTATGCCATTGTAAACCCTTATATCTCTTATCAGGTGCTGAAAAACCTCTCCGTAGCCGTTAACGGAAACAATGTATTCAATACCATTGCCGTAACCGAAGCTGAAGAAGGTTCTCTCGCTGGTGGTAACGGAATCATAAGAGCCCGCACCTTACCGGGAAACAGTTATAGCGTAAGTGTTAAATTTGATTTTTAATCATTAACAGAACAAAGCGGGATAATAGGCTTATTCCGCTTTATAAAAAAATATATATATGTTTAAGGAAGAAGCTTTACATGTGATCAGGAAATCGGTGACGGAAGAAGGTTTGCTGGCGTCGGCACAGCAGAAAGACAATTACGCCAGGGTGTGGGCAAGGGATTCAATGATGACAGGATATGCCGGAATCCTGGTGAATGACGGTGAGATCCTTTCCGGACTGGAAAAATCCATTCTGACACTGGCCAGACATCAGGCTGAAAACGGGCAGATTCCTTCTAATGTGGTTCATGGAAAAGCCAGTTTTGGTACGCATGTCGGCCGGACTGATGCTACCACATGGTGGGCAGCCATCACCGGTGAATACCTCAAAGGTTCAGAAAATGCCCCATTACGTAATCAGCTTAAAGAACCGCTTTACAGGGCACTTTCCTGCCTCAAAACCTGGGAATACAATCAGCGCGGATTGGTGTACAGTCCGCTCGGAGGCAACTGGGCAGATGAATATGTAACGTCTGGCTATACGCTCTATGATAATATCCTGCGGTACTGGGCATTAAAAAATGTTGCTGATCTGTATGAAGATTATGATTTAAAAACCTTGGCGGAAACAACCAGAAAGCTGATCCAGGAAAACTTTATAAAAAATGAATCCGGCGCAGCTAAATACCACGAGACGGCCTATGCCAGAGCTTCAGCAAAACCCTATTTCTGGGCAGCGCTGAACGCGAACGGATATGATGAACGCTTTGACCTTGCCGGGAATGCACTGGCACTGTACCTTGATTTTGATCTTGACCGTAATGCTTTTTCGGATTTTCTTACTGAAATGAGCCGGGAATTCAGCCACTGGATGCTTCCTGCTTTTTATCCGGTGATTTTTCCCGGCGATGATGACTGGAGGCTGCTCGAAAATAATTACAGCTACAGCTTTAAAAATGAGCCGTATCATTTTCATAACGGAGGCTCATGGCCCATTTTCTTAGGTTGGCTCTCCCTTGGACTGAAAAGAAAAGGCATACCGCATATCCCGGAACAGATTCTGGAACAATATGAAGCGCTAATGAACGAAAAGGGCCATCATTTCAGAGAGTATTATTCCACGGATCAATTACTGCCGCTCGGAACCGAGCAGCTTTGTTTTTCTGCCTCCGGATACCTGATGATGATCCGGGAGCCTGCTGCCTTAAATCCTTAATAACTGATAAGATGATTGGTGATATTATAGAATTGAACGAAACCCATCTGGCCACGGCCGGAGAAATATTGGAGATCCTGAAGAAGCGGTTCCCGTTAGCTCAAAAACACAAAATAGCTGTTGGAATTGCAGGTGAAAGCGGAAGCGGTAAATCTGTGACTGCTTTTGCCCTTCAGAAAGCTTTCCTGGAAATAAATATAAAAAGCATCGTGCTGCAAATGGATGATTATTTTAAGCTTCCGCCCAGAACCAACCATGAGAACCGCCTGCTTTCCCTGGAAAATATTGGACCTCATGAAGTGGATCTGGAAAAGCTATCCGGAAATATAGACGATTTTAAAAAAGGAATGCCGGTCATAGAAAAACCTCTGGTCCATTATCGTGAAAACAGTATTCAGACAGAAGTTCTAGAGGTATTGGAATATGAGGTAATCATTGTGGAAGGAACGTATATCTTAGAACTTGAAGATTTCGATTATCAAATATTCATAGACCGCAATTATAAGGATACCTATAAGAACCGTATGCAGCGGAACCGTGATGAAAAGAGCGACTTTGTAGAACAAGTACTGGATATAGAACACCGTATCATCCGGAAATTTAAAAATAATGCCGATCTTATCCTTGACAAAAACTATCAACTGGTAACGCCTCAATAACCATGACAAAAAGAATCATTCCCCGCCTGAGCTTCTGGCAGATCTGGAACATGAACGTGGGTTTTTTTGGTATCCAGTACAGTTTCGGCTTGCAGCAGACCGCTGTAAATCCTATTTACTCATTCCTGGGTGCCCATGCGGAACAGCTGCCCATCCTCAACCTGGCCGGACCGATCACCGGATTGCTGATCCAGCCTCTGATCGGTGCCATCAGTGATAAAACCTGGAGCAACCGCTGGGGAAGAAGAAAACCTTTCTTCCTGTTGGGGGCAGTCCTGTGCAGCCTGGCCCTTTTTGCCTTTCCGTTCAGTTCCAGCATCTGGATGGCTGCCGGCCTGCTCTGGATTCTTGATGCTGCCAACAATACTGCAATGGAGCCTTACCGTGCTTTCATTGCCGATAAGCTTCCCCAGGAACAGCAGACCTTCGGGTTCCAGATGCAGAGCCTGTTTGTGGGAGCAGGGATCACTTTAGCCAATTTATCACTCTTCGTATTCCAGAAATACCTGGGCGGGAACTCCGCTAATGGAGGGATTCCGGCATGGGTATATTATTCATTTTTCCTGGGGTCTTTCTGCTCCATCGCTTCCGTTGCCTGGTCGGTTTATAAAACGCCTGAGATACCTCCAACCGAGGAAGAATTGGAAGAACTTAAAAAAGCCAGGGAACAGAGCAATTTCTTTACGCCGTTTGTGGAAATCATTACGGCGATCCGGGAAATGCCCAAACTGCTCTGGCAATTAGCGATGGTCTACCTCTTCCAGTGGTACGCCCTGTTTTGTTACTGGCAGTTCATTACCCCAATGCTGAAATGGTCATTGTACGGGATTACCGAATCCGACGAGCAGAAAGCAAACCATATCGCGGAATTAACCAAAAAAGGGATTTCAGTAGCAGCATCGGACCTGTCATGGACCAAAAATATTCTTCACACCGTGGAAGTCGCGGTAGGGCAGACCGGGCTCATGAATGGTTCTTACAATATTATAACGATCCTGTCAGCACTGCTGCTCGTACCTTTTGCCAAAAAATTCTCTACTAAAAATACATACATCTTCTGTCTTTTCCTTACCGGTTTGGGGGTTGCGGTACTCCCGCTGATTAAAAATGAATACCTGATCCTGCTGCCGATGATTGCCCTCGGAATCGGATGGGCTGCTATGATGGGGCTGCCGTATTCTATGGTTTCCCCGGCCATACCGGCAGATAAAAGAGGGATCTATATGGGGGTGATCAATATGATGATTGTGATTCCGATGCTTATTCAGACACTGTCATTCGGGTTTATTTACCATACCATACTTGGCAATAATCCTTCGTTGGCTATCGCTCTGGCGGGAATCCTGTTTCTGGTTGCAGGCGGATGTGTGTTTTTCATGCAGGTTAAAGAAAACAAGAGTCAGGCATGACCTGACTGATCTATATGGGAATGTGTGTAAAATCTCTGAGGAGGTTATTAAATCCGTCTTGCTAAAGGCGGATTTATTTTTCCCCATTGCTTCCCGATGCTTATGGATTGCCGGTGTTCTGTAAAATCGATACATTTGAACATGAATAACAGGAACCGCGGTAAGAATACCGGTGATGACGGATTGTTCGGGACTGGGAAGCAGCTTGAAAAACTGAGGGCGGCTGTTCATGATATGCATTATCTGCTCAGCCGGGGGTATCCTGAAAAAGCATCTTCAGAACTGGCTGGCAACCGTTACAAATTGAAAACGCGCCAGATTCAGGCAGTACGGGGAGCGTCCGCATCTGAAAGCCAGCTTGAAACCAGGAGGTCAAAACAGTTGAAAATTCATGACCTGAAGAATAAGATGGTATTTCTGGACGGATTCAACGTCCTGATTTTGCTGGAAAGCCTGCTTTCGGAAGCCTATATTTTTGAAGGGCTCGACGGCTGTTTCAGGGATCTTTCCGGAGTCCATGGAACATATAAAAGGGTAAATCAGACGCTAAGATCAGTGGAACTGATTGCCTCATTCTTTAAAAAATCGGAAGCCTCAAAACTGATCTGGATATTTGACCAGCCGGTTTCCAACAGCGGAAGAATCAGACAGATGGTTACGGATTTTGCCATCGAACATGATCTGGACTGGCAGGCAGAACTGCAATTCAATCCCGATCAGTTTTTAGCGGAACAGGCAGAAATCGCGGTCTCGTCCGATGCCTGGATCCTGGATCACTGCAAAAGCTGGTTCAACCTGATCGGATATAGTATAAACGAAGAAAAACTTCCTGTCAACTCCGTAACACTTTTTCATAATGAACCTGTTTAAACCCTGCATCCGGTATGTGTCGGAAGAATGGAAACTGAAATACGGAGCTATTTTAGCAGCAGAGCATATTCAGGCCATGGAAATGAACATCCTGAAATTCAAATCGGGTCAAGCCGATTGGAAACTTCCGTTTTTTGATGAGGAAATTAACATCGACCGTGACAGAAGTTTTATTGTAATGACAGAGATTCTCGAAGGTCCGGACGAAGCGGAAGCAAAATGCCGCCGATTAGAAGAAATTTCTTTTGAGCATTGGCTGAATGTGCTCGGTCAAAGAATAACCTCAGCCAGTCTCCGTGATGAAAAAGCAGTCCCTCCGCTCAGGTCTGTGCTTATTGAAGCCTGTCAGACCCTGTATAACAGTGAAATTACCCTTGCACAAAGAGCATGGGAGAAACATACCGGAAGGCTGGATGATCCGTTCTGGGGAGAAGTAAAAGGAAATAACCACCAGAAACAGCAGCTCGTAATGGAGAAAATCAACCATATCCTTGACCATACAACCTGGTGGAATGTGTTTTATCATTATAAACATGAATTGGTTTTTGAAGTCAGGGAACGGGAAGGCCACGGCATCCGCTGGAGTCATGGTGGCCGATTCCTGATCGGCTTTCTGGAAGGGTTTATCAATGACTGAAAGGAAACAGATGGATGCGCGTCTGGTACTAATGTATACTTTATAATGGTGTTTTACTGTGCGATCATGAGAAATGTATATAATAAAGGGCCCTTCAGAGGCTTTGAATGGGGAAAAATCCCGCCTTACTTAAAAAAATACGGGAATAAGAAATGGAGGAGGACCGGAAAGTCGGTGATAGCCGAAGAAATCAATGAAAAGGTCAGGTTTTTAAAATCAGGAAAGAAGAGAAGAAAGTTGATCTGGGTGAAAATTACATCAGAAATCAATGGAAGAACAACTTCCGGTTACAGGAGCTTTTATTCTGAAAAATCTTTTAAAAGTTCAGTGAGCAGGGCCCATGTCACCAGATACTTCATAATGGATAAAACAAAAAGGAAAAAACGATAGGGAAATACTTTAAGCTCTGAATGATAACAGTGAGCAGATTCTAAAAAACTGTTTTTGGTCAAAAAAAAGAGTTTTACAATGCTGTAAAACTCTGATATTTAATATTTTTAAATTACCTTATCCACTTCCTATAAGCTCCTGATACCCGCTTCCAGGGCCAGTTCAATCATAGGCTTCAGGGCTGTTTCCCGCTGGTCCGCAGAAATATTTTCATTCGTCGGGATAATATCGGAAACCGTAAGGATGGTCGCTGCATTTTTCCCCAGGTGCTGCGCATTGGCAAACAGCCCGAAAGCTTCCATTTCTACGGCAGGACAGTGATGCTTCGTTGCAATGGCCGGAATGGCCGGATCCTTCCTGTAAAAAATATCACTGCTGTGGATATTCGTCGCTTTTGCCGTTAAAGCCATTTCCTGTGCCGTTTCATTGATGGTATGGAAGATATTCCCCTGATGGGAAAGGACCTCATCATCAATGTTCCAGGCATATTTTGCATAAGTGCTTTCACTGGCAGCATATTCAACATTCAGGAGGTCAAAAACTTTCAGGTCTGTGGTGTAAGCACCGCAGGTTCCGATCCTGATGATGGTATCCACTTCATATTCTGTAAACAGCTCGAAAGAATAGATCCCGATACTAGGAAAGCCCATTCCGCTGGCTCCTACGGTAATTTCTTTCCCTTTGTATAAACCTGTGTAGTAGAAAATACCTCGGGTCTGGCTGACCAGTTTAGCGTCTTCCAGGAAATTTTCAGCAATATATTTCGCGCGCAGCGGATCACCCGGCTGTAAAACAACTTTGGCAATTTCCCCTTTTTTTGCACTGATGTGGATACTCATAATTTTTTATTTCAAGGGGCAAAGATAGTAAATATGAGAATAGTGAATGCTACATACTGCTTCCGGAAGCATTTTAACGGATGGTTTGCTAATTATCTGCCGCGCACCGTTTAAAACTGAAAATTCACAAATAATATGTTTATTTTTGTTAGATGACGGAAAACAGATCCCCATTTCTAGATACTTTATTGATGCTGCGGAAAGATGAATGCATGACGGTTTTTACAAGCCTCCAGGAAATTCCTGAAAAAGAAATGCAGGAAGCAGCAGAGTATTTCAGGTCCGAGTTTGAGAAAGAAAGGCTGGAATTTTTATCTGCTGAAATGCAATATGATCGGGATGCCGCCGTCTGGGCTGCAAAAATACTCTATCACAGTGCTCAGTTGTACCTCGTTCGTAAGGATACTTCGATGGATCTGATGAAATTCATTCCGGAGTACACCGGTAAAACAGATGTTTCAGCCCTGCTTTCTGCCGATCTGTCGTTAAGGTTTCTGCCTCATATACTGTATGCCCTTCAGGCGGCTGATCCGGAAGATCCGCTGATTGCATTGCTACAGAAGATATTAACCCGGTTTCATTATTCAGGCATCGGAACGGATCTGGATCTTCAGAATATCAATTGGCAAGAAGAACTGGAAGATCCAACCTACCGGAAGCAGTACCTGGAAAGGATCGTGGACAAGAAAGCATATCAGCTGGCTGAGGTTCCGTATATCAATCAGCTGCTGATGGCGGAATTCGGGATGTATAAAGATATATTCTGGAAAGAACTGAAAGATTTGAATCATTAAATCTTCCTGCTTTACTGTCAGCAACGTATATTCAGCTGAAAAAAGCCCATACTCAAAAGGAAATTGTACTTTTTGCGTTTAATCATAAAATAAAGGTCGATGACTCAAACTATAGAAAAACTAAACCGTGTCCTCAGCTATGTTAAAGATACTTTCGTCGGAAAAGACGATGTAGTAGACCTGCTGGGAGTCTCTTTGCTGGCAAGGGAAAATGCATTTCTCTACGGGCCTCCCGGAACGGCAAAATCTGCCATTGTAAAGACCCTGGCCAAAACGGTAAAAGACGGAAAGAACTTTGAATATCTCCTGACACGATTTACGGAGCCCAATGAGATTTTCGGGCCCTTTGACATCAGGAAACTGAAAGAAGGAGAACTGCTGACCAACACGGAAGGCATGATGCCCGAAGCGTCCATGGTTTTTCTGGACGAGATCTTCAATGCCAATTCCGCTATTCTGAACTCGCTGCTGATGGCACTGAATGAGAAAATATTCAAAAGAGGCAAAGAAACCAGGCACCTGCCTGCGCTCATGTTTGTGGGAGCAAGCAATGTCCTGCCTGAAGATGAGGCCCTGAATGCATTATTCGACCGTTTCCTGATCCGGATCAATGTGGATTATGTACACCCTGAACTGCTCCAGCAGGTGCTTTTAGCCGGGAGAAAGCTGGAAAACAATACCGAAACGGATATTCCGGAAATCCTTTCCGGCGAGATCCGCGAATTGCAGGAACAGTGTAAAACCGTAGACCTCAAACCGGTATACGAAGTGTACCTGAATACAGTTATCAGCCTTAGAAATACAGGAATTGCCATCTCTGACCGGAGGGCGGTTAAAATGCAGAACCTTATCGCAGCCAGCGCCCTCATCTGCGGAAGGACTGAGGCTGTATTATCCGATCTGTGGGTACTGAAGCACATCTGGGATACAGAAGAACAGATAGAGATCCTTGAAGGCATTATTAACCGGACTATTGAGAAAGATACCCATCCGAAATCCCATCCGCAGGCCCTTCAGAATAAAACCCCGAATCCTGAGGAAGTGATGAAAGATGTGAAGATACTCGTTGAAAAATGGGAGGGCAGCACGCTGAGCTTTGAAGAGCAGAATGTAATTAAAGATAAATTAAGATACCTCCAGACCCGTTGCGACTGGATCAGGAACCCTGAGCAGAAGCAGTACATCCAACAGGAAATCGAAAGTCTATGGCAAAAGATCCTTCAGAGCATATAAGAGATTTCTGGGCAGAAATTCCCCGGGTGAATGAAGACCATCTGGGAACCATCCGTGACTGGAAAAATGTACAGGCAGCACTCGAAGACGAAGTGATCTGGCTCAAAGGTTTTACTGATGAACAGGCGGCTTCACCGGAACTCCGGCAGCTTCCTGGTTTTTTGCTGTACGAATTGCGTGACGGCCTTTTATTCCGGAAAGATGCACTGGTACCCAGTAAAAAAGTGAGGACAGCACTGTTGTGGAACCCTATTGATAAAGCTTTGCGACTGACGTTCCCTGTTTCCAACAATAATTTTTTCGGTATTGAAGGAAGAATTGAGGTAAAATTAGTGCCGGGTGGAGATGAACACGCTGCAACAGCCCTGATGAGCCCGATGGCAGAAATCAGAAACAGCCTTATAGCTTTGCCTAAATTCAAGCTGGAAAGGCTGGACTGGACCGTTATCGATGACCAGGCATTGTTTATCGGCACTCCGTTGCTGGGTTTTCCGGGAAAAGCATACTGGTCCAAAGACGGCCATCTTCTGCCTGCCGGTTTTGATTTTGAATGTAAAAACCTGAGCCTGATGTTGCAGAAAAAGTATAATGCAGATTCGGAATCCTGGCTTCTATGGAAGGAAGACGGAAGAGTCCTGGCGCTCAGGAAAAATGATTTCCGTAAGCTGTCCGTAAGCTCTTTCCGTCTCACTGAAAAATCACAGGAATGGATATAATTGCTTATTTCCAGTCGTACAGAGACTATTTCTGGGAGTGGACCACTGATGAAGATGTTCCCGATGATACCGGCTACCATGAGCATAACCTGATTTCCATTCCGAATGCAGGTGCCATTGCCTACCGGCCCTATATCATCGAAGTCTTAAGAATGCTGAAAGATCAGGGGTTTCCGCCTTTCGGGGCATTGCTGCTTGTTCTCTATGCAGTCCAGGAAGGATATGTAAATCAGGATGGTATGTTCTATTATTTGAAAAGGGTCAGTCAGGGAGGGTACGAACAGCAGACGGGTAAAGATATTGAGTCAGCGATTCATTTTTTAGAGCATTTAAGTCAGGTGGAAAGTGCTTTGAAGAAAGGACAGAATAAGATCAATCTGCTACAGACCTTATTTAAAGACAGCCACAATCAGCTGTCTGCGGTAAGCTCCGAACTGATCATCAAAAGGTTTGAGAAAAGCCCGGTGATCATTTCCCAGGCCGCAGAAAAGCAGGAGCTGACTCAGGCTGTTATCAACAGGGATATCAAGACGCTGGCGCTGCTCCATCATCAGTTCCCGACCACAGAATCTATTGTTAATGCTGTGAAAGGTATCGCTGTTATTCCGGAACTTGAAGATAAAGTTGTTGAGGAAGAACCGGTCATTGAAACCGGTAAAGAATTCGTAAAGGAATTGATCGAAGAGCCGAAAACATTCCATGTCGGAAGCCTGGTTAAAAGAATCTGGAGCGGTTTTAAAATCCCGATGCGCCACCTTTCTCCCGGGGAACAGCCGATCGGCGGGATTTCAGATATGACGAACAAAGGGGACTTTAACAGGATGCTTCTGTCTGAATTTGCCCATGAAGAAGAGGTTTTTATGAACCGGGTTGCCAATAATGAAGCCCTGTATATTCAACGGGAAATTCCGCCGGAAGAAAATATTTTTGAGCGGGTTATCCTGATTGATATTTCCCTGAAGAACTGGGGTATCCCAAAAGTCCTCGCATTTGCTTCGGCTATTGCCGTTATCAAACATCCGAAAGCCCATTCCGAATGCAGGGTTTTCGTCCTGGGGGAATACAGCATACCCGTCTCTCTGGATACCTTTGAGGAAGTAATCGGGAACCAGAATGCAGTAAGTCCTGTACTAAACGTTTCAAATGCCCTGGAAAGATTTTTTGAAGAAGAACATACCGGAAGGGACCTGGAAGTTTTTTTCATTACCAGCGAGGAGAATGTGCAGGATCATCTTATGCAGAAGGTCATCCATGAAAACCGGGACCGGCTGAAATTCCTGGTGACGACTTCCGCAGACGGGGAGCTCAACTTTTATAAACACCATAAAGGGACAAGAAAACATATCCAGAAAATCAAGCTTCCGCTTCGGGAGCTTTGGGCACATCCTCCGAAAAAGAACAGGATTTCCGGAGAAGACGGAAGCGGCGTTAAAACAGCAGTTCCGGAAAATTATCCGTTGCTGTTTCCTACGCCTAAAGACCGCATTGAAACCTTTTTGTACGAAGGTGAATTTTATATTTTAAGCAATAAAAAACAATTGCTGAAAACATACCTGTCAGACAACTACTACAATAAGAATATCTATCAGGATACCAGCATCCAGAAGGGGTGTGAGGTGATTACCGAGCATATTTCGGTAAAGCCCAGAGGACAGTTTGCGCTGGCCAGGAATAGAGCCGGAAATTATATCCTGGCCCAGTACCAGCCGGATAAAAAAAGCATCTCCAGGCTGGACCTGACGACAGGTGAGTATGCGGAACTGAATCTGACCGGACTGGATATTCCTTTGAATTTTTCACTGATCTATTTCAGTAAAAGCTTTTTCTTGTACGGACTTCAATATGACAAGATATTCAGGATTAACCTTGAAGGAAGCCTGTCGGCTGAAGGAACCGATAATAGCCGCGAAATCCGTAAAAGTGTGTTCAAAACCGAAATGGAACTTAACAAACTTAAAGATAAAGGGACTAAAATTTTAAATAATTTTACCGGTATCGGAATCAACAGTGCCGAAAAGCTGGTGATCTCAAAATTTGCTTTGCAGTTCCATTCGGAAAACGAATACCGGCTGGAAAAGAATTCAGTGAAGATAGAAACCGAGGCCCATCAGGATAAGAATAAATTCACTTTCAGCGACGGAAGTGAGGTGATCACAGATCATCGCGGAATGCTCACGTTGATCAGCAGCAATAAAAGCATACCCACTTTTTATATGCCGTCTACCCGCGATGGTTATATAGCACTGGCAACAGAAAAAGAATTCGGAGGATCAGAATATTACCTTCCGAAAAAGTCGAAGCTGAAGATCAGGGAAATGGAAGAAATGTATTTCGATTACATGCAACCCTTTATCAAACATATTATGGAATATGGAGCTTAGAATACACCCTTTTCCGAAAAATACGTACCCTAGAAAAGGGCTCCTGATTAGAGGGGCTGCACCCATGGCTTGGCTCCATGAGATAGAAATACTGGGGATAGACCTCACCATGGTCCGCTCATTTCCCGTGCCCGCCAATGAACCGAATATGCTGTATGGATGCTTCCTGGTCTTTCAGCATGAAGCTCCCGCCGGGATCGGGAAGAATGCCTATTTCCAATGTGTGGATGATCAGCTTTTTATTCCCGAATATACGCTGTTTTTCCCTAAAGTGTCTCCGGAAGAATGGAGCGCTGCCGGTGCGGAATTGCTGCTGATGCATCCTGAGTTCGGGATGGTGAAGCTGAATGAAGAGATTGACTGGCTTTCACTGATCAGCGATCCTTTCCCGTCAGAAGCAAAAATCAGGAAACCTTCAGCCGGTGTGAAGGTCCCTCAGGAAATTAAAAGCTATGCTGTAGAAATAGACGATGAGAAAACATTGGAAGCCCTCCAGAAACCCGGAACCGAACAGGAATGGATGAATAATCTTCCTTTTGATCTGCAGAAAGTGATGAACGGCAATAAAAAGGAAATTGAAAAATACCTGAAGTATATTGAGAAATACCCGGAAAGGGCTGTTGATCTAGGTGTGCCGCTGGACGTTACCGGGACTTCCCGGGGTGATGGTTTAGCAAAATTTATATTTAACATCCCCTGGATTGGAAAGTTGTTCGGAGGAGGCCGTGAAAAAGAGGATTCATCATATTCCGGCAGATACCGCTGGATATTCTGGGCATTCCTGATTGTTCTTGGGCTTGTAAGGCTTATTACTTACTTAAACAGGGGAGAATCTGCGCCTGAGGAGACTGCATCTGCAGGGAAGGTTTCCGGAAAACCTGATGAAAATATGATGACTCCCACCGTTGCTTATCAGTCCGGTGTAACCGATATTGATCTGAAAATCGATTCCATCTACGGAGCGAAACGGAAAGAACTCATGAGGGAACACCTGAAAGCCAGCTTCAGCAGGAAAAACGAACAAAGCTATGAGGCATACCTGAAGGCAGGCGGCAGACCAATCGGTGCCATTCAGAACGATATAGCAAAGCTGAATGAAAGGACCGATGCCGCTACCGATTCACTAAGAAGAGTCTACCGTAAAAAAATTGTTACCTACTTAGTGAAGAATGAACAGGCATTCAGGAAAAAGATTGCAGATTCCCTCCGGAAAACCGGTTCCGGAAAGCCTGCCGCTGAAGGTGTTGTAAAGAAAATACTTAAAAAGAAACAGATGCTCGTAGAAGACTCACTGGGACGGCTCTATGGAACCAAAGACTACCCGGAACCGCCGCCTGTTAATCCTGAAAAGGCCTTACATACTCAATACAAAGGAACATCAACTGATCAGGCGAACCGTATTTCTTTTACGGAGATCTTCTGGCTGATTGTTTCTATGATCGGAATGGTAGGACTGTATTCCTTTATCGTAAAAAAGAGAAGCCTGAATATCGGTGGAGACCATGTTCCGGCCGGGATCAAAATTTTCCTGATGCTGGTACTCGTAGCTATGGTAGCCTATATTTTCTATCCGCTGATTGCAATGTTCGGATACAACTGGTTTGTATGGTTCCTCATCATCTGTGTGGTCCTGCTCCTGTACCGTTTGTTCAGCGAAGACAAAACCATTTTAAAATCAGATAAGGATGAATAAGCAGAGGTTTATCAATAAATTCATCGCAGCATTTTTCCTTCTGGTCATCATTAAGGTCATCGGGATCCTGGCGCAGCTGTTCCATAAGAGCTTCTGGAGTGTTGTAGGTACATTAGTGCTGTTCATTGTGATTGCCCTGATCTTTTTTGTTGTCCTGCTCCGGCTGGAAGATAAGGAAAAAGAAAAAAGTGCATCCGGACGTACCAGGAAATCCGGCAGTGGGAATGCCTATGTGGAATCTTCCCTTTTCGACAGGATAAGGAATACCTATGAAGAGCTTGCCCAGAAATACATCACAGAAAACGACTACAGGAAAGCGGCCAGGGTCTACATCAACCTGCTCCGGGACCATTACCGCGGGGCCAAAGCACTGGAAGAAGGGGGATGGTACAGTGAAGCGGCTGTTATTTACCTTAAAAAACTCAAAAATAAACCTGAGGCCGCCCATTGCTACGAAAAGGCCAGACAGTACCGGAAAGCGATTGACCTTTACAAAGAACTCGGCCAGAAAGAAAAAGTAGGGGACCTGTATCTGGAAATGAATGACCGTAACCATGCCAATGCCTATTATCAGATGGTTGTAGATGATTATGTCAGCAATAACCAGATGGTAAAAGGTTCGCTGATCTACCGGAAAAAAATGGACCTGCCGGATCAGGCTCAGGAAATCCTGCTCAAAGGCTGGCAAGAAAACCGCGATGCCTTCAACTGCCTGAATAACTACTTTGCCCATATCACTGATGTTAAAAAACTTCGGGAGCAGATTCAGAAACTCTATCACACAACTCCTTCGGATCGTAAAATCATTTACCTGGAAGCCCTGAAGCATGAATTCAAAAAAGCTCCGGAACTTCATGCAGCTATCAGGACCATTGCCTATGAGATTATCGCTGAAAAAGTAGCGACTCATTCAGAAATTGTAAATGAGCTGAAGCATTTCAATCCTAAGGATGAGATCATCCTGAAGGATATTTCGAGGTATAAGACGGGTAGGAACAGGATATTGAAGGGTGGGTGATTATTTTAAAATTCAAAGATTTAAGAATTTAAAGATTTAAAGATTGATTTAGGAAGGAGTTCAGTAATGAAAATAATAACCTTATTTGAAACCCAATGGCTTTGAGAACCTCAGCAGCCAGGTTTGTTAAAAATTAAAATACCACATCATAACAGGAAAAAGATTTATCTTTGTACCAGTATAATGATGACAATACAAAGCACACATATCTGTTTAAATCTCTGCGATCGCCCTGTAGAAAAGGGATCGTTTGCATATGACTGTATGATATCAGATGAGGTGAACTGTGCTTGCTTTGAAAATTATTGACAATAATCCCGTAAAATTCAAATCAAAATAATACAGAAACGCCTCAGACAACGGGGCGTTTTTTGTGTTTTTAAGGCAGAAATTATTTAGAATGATAAAAAATAAGCTTAAAAGTGAAAATTTTTTAATAACAAATGAACAACTAATACGAAAATAGAGCGTGATCAGTAAACCCAATGAGAGACAGTCATTTAGGTAAAAAAGGATCTGCGGTGAGCCGCGGACAGGAAATTCCTATTCTAAATTTCGTATTTAAATACCTGATTTTCAAATAATTAAATCAAAAATATATTTGCAGTTCTGAAAATTTCGTCTTTACTTTGCAACCGAAAATTGAAAACAACAGATTTCAGTCTTTCGCAAACTTTAAACAAGAACAAACAATGAAACATCTACATACCCTATCTGAAATGAACCCAACACAGCCCGGCGGGCAGTCGAGAGGGCATCGGTATGCCTGCAACGTTCTTCTTGATAATGATTTTATAGATAAAAGGTGCTTATATACATGGGTCAGCTAATGAACTGACACGTCCGAACATATAAGCGCCTCCCGAAAAGAGGCGCTTTTTTTATGGTCAATGGTAGAGATAAACGTCTTGTGGCTCAAATAGTAAGAGTGCCACTCTTTGATACCGGGCGTGTAGCGTTGAAGTTTTTCTGATGCGCCAAGTAAAGGTATTGTCATGGCAGATTCGCTTTTACCGTTAAATATTTAAAAAATTGACAAACGAAGTGAATTCGCCATGCACTGCAACAGGTCTATTGAGGTAATGGTAACCTTCCCGACTGTCTCTCGGGTACCGCGGGTTCGATTCCCGCATAGACCGCAAAGGTTCATCAATGTCTGCTCCGGCTGTCTCCCGGAAAATGATGTAAAGTTAACCTGCCAACTGGAAAGATAACGGTGGTTGTTTACCCGCCTTGGACGCGGGAGGTCATAGGTTCGAATCCTATTTTCCAGACCAGTTGTTTCAGAAGAGAGAAAAGGAAAAGTCCGTCAGCGCAGACGATCTTTAGCCAAAAAACACAATACCTATAGACGGGCTTTTCTCAACTCAAAAATGAACAGCAGTATTAATAGGCAAAGTGAGCATCATATCAATTTTAGAGATGATAAAGCCTGTCAAAGCGCAGAAGTTCTTATATCAAACAATAAGGCAGGCTTATTTTTAATAAAACAATATCATCATAATGACGGAAAGTCCTGATGAGTTATAATTTTTTACTCATTACTCATTACTCATTGCCCATTACTCATAAAAATGATGGTTCGCCGAAGCGGGAGAGTCGGGGCGGTCTGCAAAACCGTTGCGTAAGCTGAGTGGGTTCAAATCCCATAACCATCTCAAACAGCTAAAATGAGATTGTTCCGGAGAAAAAAGGCCTGTCGGGCGCAGACGTTCTTATATCAAACAAAAATTAAGACAGGCTTTATTTTTTTTCAAAAGTCATGGAAAATCAGCGGGTTATTATTCATTACCCATTACTGATTACCCATAAAAAAGGGAAGCACGCCGGAGCCGGAGGGCCGGGGCGGTCTGTAAAACCGCTGCATCCATGCTGAGCAGGTTCAAATCCTGCTGCTTCCGCAAACCGCTGATAATGTAATGGCAGCATGCAGGAACTATACTCTTGTTGTCCAGGTTCGATTCCTGGTCAGATGGTCATAAAAGGTCAATGTTCAATAGTGAAATTTCGTTGTACTGATGAATTTTAATAGAGATAAGAAAGACAAATTGAGAAATCAAAATTTATAAGAGTAATAGAAGGATAGTTTAAGCAATAGTAATAAGACATGATGTCAATATTGATAAATGATGATCGATGATTAATAAAAAGTAATGTTATTAATCATTTATCTATCATCTATCATCAATCATCAATTATAAGAATATAGTATAACACATTAACCGTTAAATACCTATGTAAAACAATGGAAACGCAACAAGAAATCTGGCAGAACATGACCGGAAAGATTTTCCCAAATCCTATCACACAGTTGGTAGAAGAAGCCATCATCCGCGAACAGGCTCAGGGGCACCGTCTCAAAGTATGTGTGGGATCAGATTCCCATGTTTACGGTGACGCCATTAATTACGCAACGGCCGTAGTCCTGATTCGTGAGGGAAAAGGAGCGTTTACCTTTATCAGAAAAGAAAGAGAGATCCAGCGGATCAGCATCAAAGAGCGGATGCTGAATGAAGTCAACAAATCTGTCGCAATTGCCTATGCAATCTGTGCCGTCCTGGATGCTTACGGAGTAGAAATGGAGGTACACGCAGACATCAATACCGACCCTGATTTTAAATCCAATGCAGCCTTAAAAGATGCTATGGGATATATTCTGGGCATGGGATACGTATTCAAAGCAAAACCTTTTGCCTTTGCAAGTTCTAATTGTGCTGATTTGATGGTGTAAATTTAAAACAGCAGATTAAGGTACTGAATATTGATCTAATTGATGTCCAACATTCCAACCGGTTTAAATTAACAAATAACAGTAATCGATGAGAACAACAAAAAGATCCATATTTCTGGATGATGTACGAAATCCTGTTGACGTATACCAATATACTAAAGAGGGCATTTTCCTGAGGAATGACTGGTGTATCGTGCGGAACTATGAGCAGTTTACAGATAGTATTCTTGAGAAAGGACTTCCCAGAATGATTTCATTCGACCATGACCTGGGGGATGAACACTATGTGAAACCTGATTGTCAGGAATATATTGAGAAGACAGGATACGATTGCGCCAAATGGCTGGTAGAATATTGTATGGATCATGTTTTAAATCTCCCCGAATTTTACTGCCATTCCATGAATCCTGTTGGAAAGGACAATATAGAACGTCTCTTGAATAATTTTAAAAAGAGGTGATCAATAAGGTTCCGGTAATACAATCGCCGGAACTTCTTGTGAGACCCCAGCTGAATAAGCAACTTTTCGATATCATTTCGCTAACGTCAGTCAGAGTTTTGGTGCTGCGTAAAAGAATGCGTACTGATGGTTTTATCTTTGCAGGGATTTAGCAGCAAAATAGAATCTAACCATGCATGCATTTCCTGCTTATCCATTAGAAAGATGCAGTCCGGTGGGTAAATGCTGTAAGAATATCAAAACAAATAGAAGATGAACCACAATATTATCGTTATCGATCTGGAAGCTACTTGCTGGGAATACGACAGGATTCCCCCGGGGCAGAAGACCGATATCATAGAAATAGGAATCTGTGAACTGAATAAATCCACGAAAACAATTTCCAACAAACAAAGCATCTATGTCATTCCCGAAAGATCCAAGATCAGTGCTTTCTGTACAGAGCTCACCGGAATTACGCCGAAGCTGATTAAAGAGAAAGGAATCCGTTTTGAAGAAGCCTGTGAAAAAATCAGGGATGAGTACCACCCTGAAATGCTTACCTGGGCAGGCTTTGGGGCTTTCGACCGGGAGCAGATGATGCAGCAGTGCGATTATCTGGGCATTGAAAACCCTTTTTCAGGAAACTACCTCAACATCATGCACCTGTTTCGGAATCATAACGGACTCTATAAGATGATGGGATTGAGAAGAGCGCTGAACGCTCTGAACATGAATTTTGAAGGCCACCATCACAGCGGAGCGGATGATGCCTATAATGCGGCCAGGATTTTACGTGAGATCCTGTAGTAACAATTAAATAGATAAAAAAGTGAACACAACAGACCATATAGTAATCATAGACCTTGAAGCAACATGCTGGAATGACCGTCCGCCGAGAGGTCAGCAAAGTGAAATCATAGAGATCGGGGTTTGCCTGATGGATGCCAAAACCGGTACAGTTTTACAGAGCGAAGGCATCCTGGTGAAGCCCCGGTTTTCAACAGTAAGTCCATTCTGTACCGAACTGACTTCTATCACGCAGCAGATACTGGATGATGAAGGAATAATGCTGGAAGATGCTTTCGATATCCTTCGTGCAGAATACAATTCAGAGCACCTTACCTGGGCAAGTTATGGAAATTACGATCTGAGCATGCTTCAGGACCAGTCAGCTAAGTTCCGGATAGATTATCCTCTGAGTGACGGCCATATCAATGTAAAAACTTTATTCGGGCAATTGTATCCGACCGTTCGGAAAAGTGTCGGGATGGCCAGAGCGCTGAGCGCATTGAATTTTACACTGGAAGGTACTCATCACAGAGGTGTGGATGATGCCAGGAATATTGCAAAGATTCTGTACTGGTGTCTGCAGCAGACATAAAAAATGTATTGCGAATATTGTTTAAAGAAAGCTTTGATAAAAATTAATAGAAAAGACTGTCTTAATAACAGCCTTTCTTATTTTTTTAAACAATGATATTGTTTATTTGATATCGTCTTCAAAATTTTTCCTCCATTTTGAGAGGGTAGTCCTGCTGATCTTATATTTCCTGGACATATAACTGGTAGAAAAGCCATGCTTCTGCTGGTATTTCAGGAGCTTGATCATGGTTTTCCTGTCGTAGGTCTTCAGTTTCTGGTTGCTTTTCTGCATCTCCTTAGACTGCTGGAAAACTTTTTCGTTAAAGTTCAGGACATCTTCAGAAGTATTCAGATTCCGCAGCTGCCGCTGTATTTTCGGGTCGTTGAGCTTTTCAGGATCATGCTCTTTCAGCATATCCGTGAAAATTTTTACATAGTTGGGACGCATTACATTGTGTTTTTAAACGTTAGTATCAGTATTTTTTTGCAGCCAGCGGTGCAAAGTGCTTTTTGGAATAGAATACTCCCGGATAATCTCTGTTTGGTTCATTTCTCCTGACTGGATGCGCTTCAGGATGAAATTTTTAATCTCCTGGGTGTAAATGTTTTTCCGGAAGTATGGGATCTTATCAGATTTCTTCGCATCTTTCTTCACGGCAGAAGGCGGCGCATACAGGATCAGGTGTGAACTGTACAGTCTGAAAAAATCATATTCCAGTAGCTTGCTCCATCTGAGGAGCAGATCCGTATCGATCGATTTACTCTCGTATACGTTTTCAATGAATTCTTCGTCTTTCTTGAGGAAATTACATACCCTTTCCATTGTTATTTCCTGCTCTGCAACTCTTTCTTTAATGAATTGCCCTATATGTATTTCTTTATATAACATTATATGATGATAATTGTTTGTTAATTGTATCAATATTCTGGCCTATTTTAAGTCCAATCCACTCAATGTAAGATTTATTTCTGTTAAACTCCCGGTTTATCATATAAATCTAACATATTTTTTTTCATGCTGATGGTTTTGATGAGCTGATTTTATTATGAAAATTTATTAAATCTTGTAATGTTTTACATTTTCATCTTTATGGATGAGGAATAATTTGTATGTTTCTCAGCATAATAAAGTATTCCGGTATCATGATTTATTAGTTTCATTGTTCAGCTTCTGTTGGTCTCAAAATTAAAAAAATAAAAATTAAACCCAAATAATGTATGATAAAATATTGTAAAAAAGATTTTTTAATTAAAAATTGAAACATTGGATCGTTCTCTACCCGGTCAGTGAATAGAGAACAAGGATGAAAATCATTTCGTAAGCCTTACCTTTGCACCCAATGAAAACCGATTTTACCTTATTCGATTTTTCCAGGAAAATCAACTACAAAAATGAAATTTTGTCAGGTCTCACGGTGGCCATGACGATGATCCCTGAATCTTTGTCCTTTGCCATCCTTGCAGGCCTCTCTCCCTTAACCGGACTGTATGCTGCGTTTATCATGGGCTTAGTGACCGCTATTTTGGGTGGCCGGCCCGGAATGGTTTCCGGAGGGGCCGGAGCTACCATCGTGGTGCTGATTGCACTCATTCAGTCTCATGGAATACAATACCTTCTGGCCACCGTAATCCTTGCGGGACTCCTTCAGATGATGGTCGGTATTTTCAGGCTCGGTAAATTTGTAAGGCTGATTCCGCAGCCGGTTATGTATGGATTTCTGAACGGTCTGGCGGTTATTATTTTTATGGCTCAGGTAGAACAGTTCAAAATCACCGGCAGTAATGGTTCTGTGAAATGGCTACAGGGGATGTCATTATATATTATGGCGGGATTAACGGCACTTACTATAGCTATCGTCTGGTTTTTTCCGAAAATAACCAAAGCCGTTCCTGCATCACTGGTAGCGATTCTGATCGTCTTCGGTCTTGTCGCTGTTGCGGGCATCCATACTAAAACAGTCTCCGATATTGCTTCAGTGAGCGGCAGCCTTCCTTCTTTTCATATTCCACAGATCCCGGTTTCATGGGATACGCTTAAGATTATTTTTCCTTATGCAATGATTATGGCCGGAGTAGGGCTTATAGAGTCCCTGCTTACACTTTCTATGGTAGACGAAATTACCAATACCAAAGGGAATGCAGACCGGGAATCTGTCGCTCAGGGAGTCGCTAATATTTCCAATGGTTTTTTCGGCGGAATGGGAGGCTGTGCCATGGTGGCCCAGACGCTTGTTAATCTCAATGCCGGGTCAAGAAGCAGGCTTTCAGGAATTATTGCTGCCCTTACCATTCTTGTGATCATTCTTGTAGGTGCGCCTTTTATTGAGATGATTCCTATGGCTGCTTTAGTGGGGGTTATGATGATGGTTGCTGTAAGTACTTTTCAGTGGGTATCCGTACGCATTGTTAATAAAATGCCTAAATCTGATATTTTCGTTGGTATTACCGTTGCCCTGATTACGATTCTGCTGCATAACCTTGCCCTGGCTGTCCTGATAGGCGTGATAATTTCTGCACTCGTTTTCGCCTGGGATAATGCTAAGAGGATCCGTGCAAGAAAACATACGGATGACAACGGCATCAGGCATTATGAAATATACGGTCCGCTCTTTTTCGGATCTGTTGCTGCATTTACGGAAAAATTTGATCCGGAGAATGATCCTGAAGAAATCATTATTGATTTTAAAGAAAGCAGGGTTGCGGATATGAGTGCTATTGATGCTTTACATAAAATTTCAAAGCGTTACCGGGAACACAACAAGATTGTGCGCCTCAGGCATCTGAGTGAGGATTGTATCAGGATACTGAAAAATGCCGAAGCGGTGATCGATGTCAATATTCAGGAAGATCCCACCTATAAGGTTATGCCGGAAAGCTAATTTGGAAATGGAGTGAATGCTAACCCTGATCATTATTGAAGGTTAGTTTCTTCACTGAAATTTTTTCCTGTAAATAAGAAAGGAGCTGACCCATAAGGCCAGCTCCTGATTATATAAAGAAAGTTACTTTTTGATGAATTTCACAGGCTGTGCATCTTCTATTTCAATAATATAATTTCCTTTCTGAAGCTCTGAAACCTGTACGTTCTTTTTGTTGGAAATTGTACCGGATAATACTTTTCTTCCGTTCATGTCAGTAATGATATAGCTTTTTGAGCCTTTGGAAGGTATAGTAACACTGATAAAGTCACCGGCCGGATTGGGTGCGATACTTCCTGTTGAGGTCTTTACTTCTTTTGTGGATAATACTCCTGTATACAGCTGGCTGATTTCTGTGGCATTTAATGCCCTGTTCCAGATTCCCACATCATCAATGCTGGCGGCAATATAACCGCCGCTTACCGCTCTGCCGATATATAATGGCATGGCAGCCTGGGTAGTATTAGTATACGTATTGGTTGCGGTCCCTACCGAAACACCGTTTTTATAGAGCTGCATATTCTGGTTATTGTATACCGCTACATAATGCTCCCATTGTGTGGTTGAATAAGCAGGCCCGTTCAACCATGTCCAGGATTGTCCCTGTTTGTTGGTTCCGTAAATTGATTTTGTAGTGTCACACTGAAAAAGCCAGATAAAATTTCCGCCTGTATTGGACCCGCTCATCAGGGCTACCCCCTCAGTATTTCCTGATTTTTTCATCCAGAAAGAGATCGAATGCGCTCCTGATAAAGAAAAAGCATAGGAAAGTGCATTAGTGGTAAGGTAGCTGGTCGTTCCATTGAATGCATAAGCTGAATTGGCATTTCCATTGCGGTCAGCAGTAAGGGTTGCGCTGTTTACCGTCAGGGTATTGCCGTTAGAGCTGGAATCATTAGCATTGCCATTAAACCCCCACCATGCCACCAGACCTGAAGCCGGTACATAATTAGGAGTTTGTGCAGCAGCACATAACGAAATAGCTAATGAAGCAAGAATAGAGATTTTTTTCATAAAAGTTATTTACATGTTTAAAACTGAGGCAATTTTACGATAAATTGTTAAATTATACTAATATTTACTATTAAATTTATTTTAATATCATTTGTTTTAAATATTATATTGTTTAAATTATTTTGTTTTGAATATTTAATAATGTTGATTTCTTTAATTAAATAATTAATCTATTTAAAAAATTCACTTATTTGATGGTGTTGTATGAAATTGATCATAGTTTATAAATAATGATCGTACAAAGCCCGTCATCAATTACTGATCTTAAAAATGGTATAAAAATCGGGCACTTAATGCTAAAAATTTTATCTTTGAAGAGAATTGAGAAATCCTGAAAAAATGTCTTACAGAAAGTCATCGGCGTGTCGGTAAGGATTATTTTTACATTTAAAAAATGGGCTACTGAATTCTTTTTAAATTAACGAGATAAAAAATTAAATGGCAATATTTGTACTTCTGTACAAATATTGCTTTTATCATATCATACGCACATATAAAGTGGACAAACATCAAAGTATTTTAGAGCTGCATCCCGGTCTGGTCTGGGGGTTTGCAGTGACTGTGATCATTATGCTGCTCCTGGATCTGGGAGTGTTCAATAAAAAAAGCCATGAAGTTTCTTCCAAGGAAGCTACTATATGGTCTGTGGTGTGGATCTCACTGTCTATGGTGTTTTCAGGCGTTGTATACTGGGTGTATAATTCAGATTTAGGTCCCGGAAGCCACGCCTTGGCTATTGAGAAATTCACCCAGTATCAGGCTGCTTACTGGATAGAAAAGGCGCTTTCCGTTGACAACCTCTTTGTATTTATTCTGGTATTCGGATTTTTTAAGGTCCCGCGCTACCTGCATCACAAGGTATTATTCTGGGGCATCATCGGAGCATTGATTTTCAGGGCGGTCTTTATTTTTGCCGGAGTCGGGCTGATCAATATAACGTATCTGCCGGAGATGGATATTTTCGGACATCCCGTTAAGATTAATGCGGTAATGACCTTGTTCGGGATATTCCTGGTGTATGCAGGAATCAAATCCTGGGGCGGAGGAAAAGATAACGAGGATGAAGATTACAGCAATACGCCCGGAGCACGACTTATCAAAAGGTTCTGGAAAGTGTCTGATATCTATGTGGGCGATAAATTCTTTACCGTTCAGAATGGTGTGAAAATGGCAACTCCGTTATTGGTGGTCGTAGCAGTTATTGAATTTACCGATGTGCTGTTTGCCGTAGATTCCATTCCGGCTATTTTTGCAATTTCCAATGATCCTTTCATCCTGTATACGTCAAATATATTTGCCATTCTGGGACTGAGGTCCTTATATTTCCTATTGGCCAATTTTATCCATATGTTCAGCAAGCTGCCTTACGGACTGGCGGTTATTCTTACCTTCATCGGGATCAAAATGCTGATTGCACCGTGGATTCATATTCCGTCGCCCGTTTCATTGGGAATTGTTGGCGGTATCCTGGTAATATCAGTGCTCCTTTCTGTTATGTTTCCTGATAAAGCAAACCCTGAAAAGTCGCATTAACAACTAATTCTGTACCATATAATAGCCTCTGAAAATACTTCAGGGGCTTTTGTTATGAGAAAAATATTGAAAAACAGACAGACAGGTTTGTCTGTTTTGATATTTTATTTTTCTTTGCCTATAAGAAAAGGACAATGAAATCTCCAAAGGAAAGAATTCTCGATACAACATTCGTTTTGTTTGCCGGGCAAGGCTACAACTCTACAGGAATCAACCAGATCATTGCCGAGGCGGGCGTAGCTAAAGCCAGTTTTTACCAGCACTTTAAATCTAAGGAAGACTTATGCATCGAATTCCTGAAGGTAAGGCATCTGTATTGGTTCAGTGAAATGCAGAATTTTTCAAGTCAGTCCCATAATGCCGTTTCGAAAGTACTTACGGCTTTTGATTTCTTAATCTATATGAATGAAAAGGAGAATTTCAGGGGCTGCAGCTTTCTTAACATCCTTTCGGAGATCCCGACAGGTCATACCCGGATCCTGAGTATAATCCAATCCCATAAATCTGATCTCAGAAAATATTTTTCAGGCCTTTTAACAGATGATGTCCTTTCAGATCACATTTATCTGCTTTTTGAAAGCAGCATTATTGAAAGCCAGGTATTCAGATCGAATGAACTCATTGAAAAATCAAAAAATATAGTTGCTCATTTAATTTCGTAAATCATGGAACAGAAACATCCGCTTCCGCCGTTTACCAAAGAAACGGCAAAGGAAAAAATCCAGATGGCAGAAGATGCCTGGAACAGCCGCGATCCTGAGAAGGTTTCAAAAGCGTACACTGAAAACAGTGAATGGAGAAACAGGGATACATTTATTACAGGAAGAGAAGAAATCATACTTTTCCTGAAGAAAAAATGGGAAAAGGAACATCATTATAAGCTCAGGAAAGAATATTGGGCACATATCGAAAACCGGATTGCAGTCCGTTTCGAATACGAGTATCAGACCGGAGACGGAAATTGGTTCAGAGCCTATGGAAACGAAAACTGGGAATTCGATGAAAACGGACTGATGGCCAAACGATATGCAAGCATCAATGATGTCGCGATCACGGAAGAGGAACGGAAATTCAGATAAAAAAATCTTACTAAACAGATTTCAGTGCTTTTCCGCGATTGGAATATGTAAATATTCCCCTGCATGAACAGAAATTTATACCCCATGAAGGAGTTTGTTAATTTTTCTTCTCGTCTGTACAGAAACTTGATAGGCCTCTTCACGGAGCCTCTGTATCCTTCCTACGGGCTGGAAAACGTTTTTGCTTTCAAATGGGTTGAATGAAAGTAGTTCATTACTGCAATCCCGCGGGTCAAGCAGCGAACCCTGATCTATGCTGACTACCCCGATTTTTATGAAGGGTGAATTTTTCCATTCTACATTCAGCCTGTTAACCGGCTGGTTTTTCAGATCATAACAAAGCTGGATATAGACATCGGCAGTAAGGTTATGGTCTGTTAAATAAGCCTCAACCGAAAGCCTCTGCTTCATTGATTTCCCGAAATGTTTTTCTACAGACTTCGGAACGAGTTTTATTTTGGCCATATGGTCACCCAACCGGTAGGTTCCTACGGAATGATAACTGAAAGAAAGCATAAAATGATTTTTCTTCATCATCAGCTGGACTGCATTTTTGAGGAACGGTATCGTAAAAAGACAGGGCATCACCTTTAGAAACTGGGCTGCCGCTGCAAACAGGTTGAGTTTTTTTATGAAAGACCGGTTGATGTATGTGAAGAGTTTCAGAAAAGTACTGACAGAATTAATGGGGAACAACGGAAAGTTGACCAGAGGATAATTGGCAATAGTGCTTCCGTGGTCATTCATAATCTTTACGGCAAAGCCATAAGCAGGAATATCTTTTCCCTTCTTCGTTATTTTAGGATGGGCATTGGAAAGCCTTACTCGGATATCATATTCTTTCTTATCAAAAAAAGGCTGCAAAAATTCCGGGACAGGATCTGAAATCTGGAATCTTCCCTTGGCTACGGCATAGGTTTTAGCATGGGCATTCCGGGTGGCATAATTGACATCGCTTACAGATGACGATTGTTCTACAAAATCTGCAATACTCTTTTTGTTGATTTCAAGAAGCACCTTTTCCTTCTCTGTCAGTTCATCAAATTTCCTGTTATATCTTAACGGCTCTGGCATCAGTTTTTAAGTCCAATAATAACGCCAAGTTCTGAATAGGATGTTAAGCCATTATTAAGTATTTTTGAAATTATTTCGCGTCCCTGTGAGAATGGGTTAATCGTCAAACGGGATTGTTTGTCAGCGCAGACATCAATTTGCTGTTTAATAATTTAAAATAAAACAGATCACCATCTTACGGCAATAAAAAGTATCTTTGCAAAAAACAACAGCAATGGGAGTATCCGATATATTACAGAAGCGCAAAAAAGAACAGGCTGAGAAAAACCTCAAAGATGGAAATGAATACAGGGAAGAATATGGTAAAAGGGAATCTGTGATTACTTTGCCGAGCGGGCTGCAGTACGAGATCATTACGGAAGGAGACGGTGCCAAGCCTGGTCCTAAATCTACCGTAAAATGCCATTACCATGGGACAACTATTTCCGGGAAGATCTTCGATAGCTCCGTAAAAAGAGGTCAGCCGGCATCTTTTCCTCTGAACAGGGTGATTGCCGGATGGACGGAAGCGCTTCAGCTGATGGCTGTAGGAAGTAAATGGAGACTCATTATTCCGCCGCACCTTGCCTACGGAGATCAGCAGATCAGCAAGGAAATAGGGCCGAACAGCACCCTGGTTTTCGAAGTGGAATTACTCGATATCAAATAAGGCTTACTTAAATATACCTTAAAAATTTACCCTGAGCAGGGTAAATTTTTTTTATTTGTATTATATTCGTTATGCATAATGCAGAGATTAAAGAAGGACCGGTAGTAAGAAGATGAAACCTCTATTCTGCTATGGCTGAGGAATCAGTGGCATAATTATAAAAATACATCTATGAAAAAACTATTATACATTTTTTTTGCTTTCAGCCTATTGACCTCGTGTGTGTCTAAAAAAAACCAGGCCATTAAGCAGAATATCCTTACGCTGAGAGACAGCTACTGCAAAGCTCCCTTCCAATACAATTATTCCAATAAACTCCCTTCCTATAACTCAGATTCCATCCTGCTGGCCAATAAGCAGCTCAGAGGGATATTTTCAGACCAAAGTATATTGATCCTTAATGCTTTGGATAATCTGGATGAGGTGTATGACATCATCAAACTTAAAAAAGATTCTTCTTTAACCTCACAGGTAAAGATCCTCCAGCTTAAAAGCAGGATCAACAGTAAGATAACCATTTCCCTGACAGAGCTTGATGCCGTAGCCGCAGAATTTGATTGTGAGGGAGAACGGGTAGCACAGATCGGGGATTATGTGGATAACCTGAACCAGTCCAGAAATAATAAGATGATCTTATATTCTATAGTTGCCGGAGCTGCGACTTCTATTGCCGGGGGAATTGTGAAAGACGGAGGGTGGAGCAATGCCATTGATATTGGTGGTGGGGTACTGGGAGCCGGGTTCGGTCTTGCTACCCTTAATCCTAAAGGAAAAAAGGTAGAATTCATCCACCAGAGGAACCTGCTGAGGGATATATGGAAAGAAAAACTAGAATCGCCCAATTTCCCTCCTTTTATCTGGTACATGTATACGGAGAAAAAATTTTCCAATAAAGAAAAGCATTCCATCATCAGCAGCATGAAAGAAAGATGGCTTCATTATCAGTTTGATGATGATCAGGAAAAAGCGGACCAGTCCGTCATATTTAAGGACGGTGGCTATTACCGGTCGGATGATCTGCACAACCGCGCAGCCATGCTTAACCAGATGCAATCCGCTACCAGGACCATCAACCAGAATATCAACTACCTTTTACTGGACCTGGACAAGCTGATTTTATAGAAGGAGTAAAGAAGTTCAGCAACGGGGTGTTTCCACCGGCCTCAAAATACAATTTTTGAATTTGTACATTTGTTTTTTATTTTTCTATTCATGTCGGAATTAAAGAAAATCAGGGAAGCGCAGCATTTGACACAGGAAGAACTGGCGGTAAAGTCCGGCCTTTCAGTCAGGACGATCCAGCGGATCGAATCAGGGACTATTCCCAGAGGGTATACCCTGAAAACATTGGCTTCCAGCCTCAACATTGAAGAAGATTTACTGGTCCCGGCTGCACCTGAGGAAATAAAAAATGATGAACCGTCTCCGATACTGGAGAAAGCAGAAGCTGCAAATGATACCGCCGTTAAAACAATCAATCTTTCTTCGCTCCCTGTGGCCTGGTTTCCTGTTGCCAATTTTCTTTTGCCGTTACTGCTGATGTTTTGTTTAAAAGAGAAATCCCCATTGGCAAAACAGATCATTTCGCTCCAGATCTTTTTATCCGTCCTCTTACCGGTTATCTTTATGCTGGTGGTTTTTCTGAAGCTCGGCCATGCTTCCGTCACGATGACCATAATCCTGCTGACGCTTGCCAATATCTATATCATCTTACGAAATGCCTATGAAATTGATCGGAAACAAAAACTGTTTTATAAGCTGAATTTCAGTCTTCTATAGTACTGTCAGGCAATTGTCGGGTTTTTGTCAGGTCTGTTTTTGAGTTGGCATCGGATTATTTCTGAACCTTTGTCGAAAATAATAGAATGCGAACATTTGCCTTGCTCATCACTGTCATCACCTTCCTTCTTACTGGCAATATGAAGGCCCAGATCGATAAAAATTCACCGTTGTTTACAGAACTTAAAAAACAGGATAGCCTCTTTTTTGAACGTGGTTTTAACAACTGTGATGTAGCTTATCTGGAGCAATCTGTTGCTGATAATCTCAGGTTTTACCATGATAACGGAGGTTTTCAGGATAAAAAGCTGTTTCTGGAAAGGATGAAGCAGAATATATGCTCCAATCCGGATCAGAAGCCTATCCGTAAAAGAATAGAAAACAGCATTGAAGTCTTTCCTTTATACAGCAACGGAAACCTGTATGGTGCTATACAATCCGGGGAGCATCAGTTCTATATCCGGGAAAAAAACAAAGAAGATGTACTGGGCGGCCAGGCAAAATTTACTACCGTCTGGATCAAAAAGGAAGACCAGTGGACCATCAGCGATATTCTCAGCTATAACCATCACGAACCCGGTAAGTCGGAGGTTACGGATAATCTGGAACAATTGCTGAAAGACAACCATATCCCAACATTGGGATTGGGGATCATTGAAAACGGAAAACTGACCCAGATACGGGTTACGGGAACCTTTGACGGCAAAACAACGGCATCCGTTAACAGTCTGTTTAACGTAGCCTCTTTAACCAAACCGGTAACAGCCATGATTGCATTACGATTGGTAAGCCTCGGGAAATGGAAGCTTGATGAGCCGCTTGATCACTATTGGACAGATCCGGATATTGCCCGTGATCCGCGGCATAAGCTGCTGACCACGCGTTTGATTCTGAGCCACCAGACCGGTTTCCCGAACTGGAGATGGCAAACTAAGGATAAAAAACTCAGTTTCGGATTCGATCCCGGAACCTGGTACCAATATTCCGGAGAAGGTTTTGAATATCTGCGGAGAGCTTTGGAAAACAAATTCCATAAGAACCTGGAACAGTTAGCTCAAGAACTCATTTTCCGGCCGCTTGATATGCATGACACCAGTTATATCTGGAATGAGCAGAACAATTCAGGAAGAACGGTGACAGGCTATGATAAAAGCCTGACGCCTTACGCAACGGTAAAAAACACAATCCCCAATGCGGCCGATGACCTGATGACTTCCGTAGGAGATTATAGTAAATTCTTAACGGCCGTTATGAATAATGAATTGCTTTCACCCGGGATTTTCAGGGAAATGACGACCCGGCAGGTAAAAACAAAACAGGATAAATACTTCGGGCTTGGCTTTGAAATATATGATTTGGGGGATAATGGGATTGCTCTTTCACACGGAGGTTCCGATCAGGGGGTGAATACACTTGTTTTCCTCTTGCCGAAAACCAGGCAGGGGCTGATTATTTTTACCAATGCTGATCATGGGCATATCATCTATGAAACTCTGATCAACCGGTATCTTGGCGCATCAGGAAAGAAGATCATACAGATCGAAACCCGATAGTAAAAAATCGGGTGAAACAAAAATAAATTTAAATGTAAATAAATTTGTTACATTTAAAAAATTGTATATCTTTGCAGAGCATTGATATGAATAATACCAGATTTGCAACCGCAATACATATTATGACTTTACTCGCAGGCAGTCCTCACGACTGGCTGACCTCCGAGTGGATTGCGGGAAGCATTAACATCAATCCCGTTATCGTGCGTAAGGAATTAAGCGTTCTCAGAGAAGCCGGCCTGATCATCAGCCGCCAGGGAAAAGAAGGCGGGAGCCGTTTGGCCAGAAATGCAGGAGACATTACGATTTCTGAGATCTATGCAGCAGTAAAGAATACCGAAGTACTGGGAAAGAAAAACCTGAATCCTAATCCTGTATGTCCTGTAGGAAAGGACATTAACAGCCATCTGAATGATCTGTTCACCGAGACGGACAAGCTCGTTGCAGAATTTTTGGGTAATAAAACATTGCAGGCGTTTACAGATCAGTTTAAATAAAAAAATTTATCAATAAATGTAACAAAATGTATTACAATTAATTTAAAATAAATCATTATGAAAAAAGTAGCAGTAATCGGGGCCACAGGATTTGTTGGAACCCATGTCGTTAAGGAATTATCTGAAAGAGGATATGAAGTGGAAGCCCTGGCCAGGGATACTTCAAAAGTTCAGCAGCACGAGCATGTAACGGCCAAAAGTATCGATGTCAATAACGTGGAAGCACTGGCTGAAGCCCTGAAAGGGAACGATGCTGTAATCAATACATTCAATGCAGGATGGACGAACCCGAATCTGTATGATGACTTCCTGAACGGTTCCGTTAACATTGAAAAAGCTGTGGAGCAAGCAGGGATTAAAAGATTCATCACGGTAGGTGGCGCAGGAAGCCTGTATATCGACGGAAAACAATTGGTAGAAGGCCCTGATTTCCCGCAGGATATCAAGCCCGGAGCACAGGCAGCCAGGGATTACCTGAACAAAATTAAAGAAAATACGACATTGGACTGGACGTTTTTCAGCCCGGCTATTGAAATGCATCCGGGAACGGCAGGGGTAAGAACCGGAAAATACAGGACAGCCCTGGAAAACCCGGTTTTTGACGAAAACGGAAGGAGCGTGCTTTCTGTGGAAGATGTGGCGGTAGTACTGGCAGATGAACTGGAACAGAACAACCATATCCGGGAGCGGTTTACGGCAGCATATTAAATTGATGTTGAAATAAAAAGAAAAATTTCGGCGGCTGTCAAAGACAGCCGCCGAAATTTTATAAGCTCATAAACAGCCGCGGGTTCACGGGAGTATTGTTTTTATGGACTTCATAATGCAGGTGCGGCCCTGTAGACCGGCCCGAATTGCCTGACTTGGCAATCACATCACCCACTTTCACTTTATCATTGGTTTTCGCGATCAGTTCCGACAGGTGGCCGTACAGAGTGGCCAGTCCGTTGCCGTGGGAAACAATTATACAGTTTCCGTAGCCTCCTTTCTGCCCGGAGAAAATAACCGTGCCGGCGGCAGCTGCTTTTACAGCGGAGCCGTAAGCAACGGCAATGTCAAGACCCTTATGGAACTGCATCTGGTCTTCTTCTGCAGGCGCATGGTCCCGCTCGGCAGGAGCTTTAGAAGCTGGAGCATTCGCAACCGGTGCGGCAGTATTCGATGCCTTAGGAGTGACCATCACCTTTACTTCTCTTTTGTTCCCGTAACTGTCCGTCAGCTCTACGATTTTTTCCACCGGTTCAGCCTTTACCTCTGCTGTGGCAGGCTTAGCTGCCGGAACAGCAACTGGTTTTACAGAAGCATATACGGTTTTAAACGGGATGGGATTTTTCCTGATGCCGAAATTAGATGATATGTAGCCGTCCGCAGGCATTCCCAGCGGTACCTGCATCAGCTTTTGCTGGAGATCCATCAGGTACTGGCTGTACCGGTTGGATTGCCTGGCGAGGTATACGGAATTGGAAATGCTGTCTTGATTAAGGACCATCAGGTTTTCACTGGGGATATTCTTGGATTTCAGGAATGAATTCAGCTGAGCTACCGTGCGGTCTACCAGGCTAAGGTCGGTTTTCATTTTCAGGTAATCGACGCTGTCTTTTTCTGTATTGATTTTTACCAGGTTCACCTGATAATTTTTGTCATCCTTTTCGGAAAATAATCTGGCAATAAGAATGCCCTGTACAAAAACAATGAATAAAAGCACACCGATAAGAACATGTATGTTCTTTCTGTCATTGAGAAATCTCTTCATTTTCTTCTCTTAAGTATATAAGCAGTTTTGAAGCTGCAAATTTAATTAAAATAACAGGATTGCATATTATTTTATTAAATTTTAATATTTATATCTGTTTAACGGCTAAGTTGATATTTAATTGCGCTGCCATATTATTTTTGGCGAAAAATAACTTTTATCATCATCTTCGGGCGGCGGTTACGTCTTTGTTTTAATATATTTGCAGTTCACATTTCAATTATGGCTAAAAAGAAAACCGATTCAGAATCTTCAAATCCGAAAAAAAATAAAAAGGATATTGCTGTAGGAGTGATAGGAAGCGGAAGTTTTGCAACCGCAATCGTCAAAATGCTGGTTGAGAACTGCAGGGTAGTGCACTGGTGCGTGAGAAATGAATTTGTAAAAGGAGCCATTGAACTCCGCGGACATAATCCTACCTACCTTACAGCCGTTAATTTCAACCTGAAACACCTGAAACTGACTACTGATGTCAATGAGCTGGTGTCATCCTGTGAAGTAGTGGTGCTCGCTACACCATCCATTTACTTGTCTGATACGCTTGATAAAATGAATGTGGAGTGTACGGAAAAAGTTTTCGTTTCGGCCATCAAAGGGATTATTCCTAAAGTTAATGATGTGGTAGCGCATTATCTGAAAGATGAATTCAAAATCGGGTTCAGGAACCAGGCCGTTATTGCCGGTCCGTGTCATGCTGAAGAAGTAGCGATGGAAAGGTTATCTTACCTGACCATAGCAACTGTGGAAGAAGAAGTTTCAGAAAAACTGGAAGGCATCTTCAATTCAGATTTTATCAAGGTCCATTCCAGCAAAGATATCCTCGGCAATGAATACAGTGCCATCCTGAAGAATATTTTTGCCATAGGCGCGGGTATTGCCAGCGGCCTGGGATATGGGGATAACTTTACAGCAGTTTTCGTCTCCAATGCCATCCGCGAAATGGAAACCTTCCTGGAAGCTATTTATGAGGCCCCGCGGGATGTGAATGAAAGTGCGTACCTGGGAGATTTACTGGTAACGGCTTATTCCCTGTTTTCCAGGAACCGTAACCTTGGAAACCTGATCGGTAAAGGGTATACCGTAAAATCGGCAATCCAGTCCATGAATATGGTGGCAGAAGGGTATTATGCCGCAGATTCCATCTACAAAACAGCCAAACAGAAAGGCCTGAAGCTTCCGATCATTGATACCATCTACGGGATTCTGTATGAAGGCAAGAATGCAGAAAAACAATTCAGGAAACTGACGGCTAAACTTAACTGATCCATTATCCATACAGCAAATTGTATTAAAGCCGTTGAATAAAATTCTCCGGCAATACAGTACTGTCCGTAAAAGTCATGTTAAAAATCTTAAAGGAGTTTCTGTTTTAAGAACTTTTCCCGAAATTTGATATAAAATTTAGGATATATGTCACAACCGCTTACGGGCAGAACACCCAAACCAAAATATGATGTTGTATTGGTAGGGGGCGGCATCATGAGTGCCACTTTAGCCACCTTACTGCATGAATTTGATCCCAATCTGGAAATTGCGATTTTTGAAAGGCTCGGAAGATTTGCCAAGGAAAGTACCGCTGCCTGGAATAACGCAGGAACAGGGCATTCGGCATTTTGTGAGCTCAATTATACTCCGGAAAAACCGGATGGAACCATTGATATTTCCAAAGCTGAAAGTATTGCGGAACAATTTGAAATTTCCAAGCAGTTCTGGTCTTATCTGATCAGTAAAGGATACATTCAGAACCCAAAGGACTTTATCAATTCCTGCCCTCATATGAGTCTGGTCTTCGGTGAAAAAGATGCTGAATACCTGAAAAAAAGATACGACAAAATGACCCTTTCAACGCTTTTTCAGGGGATGCAGTTTTCCAGTGACCACGACAAGCTGAAAGAATGGATTCCACTGGTCATGAGAAAGAGAAATGCCACCGAAATTATGGCAGCAACCAAAATGGACCTGGGGACCGATGTGAATTTCGGGACGCTGACAAGGAAAATGGGAAGGCACCTGCTGGAAGATTCCAATGTTGAGGTATTTTTATATCATGAGGCCAAGGATATCGATCCCAGAGCAGACGGAAAATGGGAAATGAAAATAAAGGACAGGATTAACAATCACAAACAGCAAGTGGTGGCAGACTTCGTTTTCATTGGAGCGGGAGGCTATGCATTGCCCCTGCTGGACAGTTCCGATATTAAAGAAAGCGAAGGATATGGCGGCTTTCCTGTGTCAGGGCAGTGGCTGGTTACCCATAACCAGGAACTGGTGGAGCAACATCAGGCGAAGGTCTATACGCAGGCTACTGTGGACGCGCCGCCAATGTCTGTACCGCATCTGGATCTCAGGATTATTGACGGTAAAAAAGCCTTGCTTTTCGGGCCGTTTGCAGGCTTTTCAACCAAATTCCTGAAAGAAGGAAGCTATCTCGATCTTCCGGAAAGTGTAAATACCAAAAACATCAGATCCCTGTTCGGCGCCTGGTGGCATAACCTTCCGCTCACCAAATACCTGATCCAGCAGGTGGCGATGAATAAAGCACAGCGTATACAGCACCTCAGAGAGTTTATTAAAGATGCCAAAGAGGAAGACTGGGAACTGAAAGTAGCCGGCCAGAGGGTTCAGATCATCAAAAAAGATGAAAAAGACGGGGGTAAACTGGAATTCGGGACTGAGGTCGTGGTCAACAAAGCGGGTACGATCGCTTCCCTGCTTGGAGCATCACCCGGGGCTTCCACTGCAGTATATGCCATGTTAAACGTTCTTGAAAGATGTTTTCCGGAAAAACTTAACGGAGAATGGAAGGAAAAACTGATGGAAATGATTCCTTCTTATGGACAAAAGCTTTCCGGCAATCCTGAACTTACCCTGAAAATGAGGGACTACACGAAAGAAAAACTGGAACTGGAATATTAATTTAATTTATAAGCAGTGGGTAATGGGGAAATAAATAATACAGCATTAAACAATTACCCATTACCCATTGCTCATCATTCATCATCAATGTCAGATACCCTTATCAAACCCGTCATTGCCAGAGAGCTGCTGGAATCCCTTCAGGCTAAAACCGAAGAAGAAAAACAGGTAATTGTGCACTGCTGTTTTCCTTCCTCTCCGTCTTTAGGAAACCTGATCAGGATCTGGCCGTCTACCTACCTTTTTGATCTACAGTCTGACCATCAGAGTAAGCTCATTCACACGGAAAATATAACGTTGTTTCCTTACTGGACGCCGGTTCCTTTCATGAAGGATTTCTGGTTTACCCTTATTTTTTCAGGCCTTCCGAAAGATTGTAAAAGCTTTGATCTTAGAGAAGTCATTCCTGAAGAAGGCGGGTTCTATGTGGAATCGGTAAAAAGAAACTCTTCAGATGTTTACCGCGTGAAAATATCAGAATCCTATTGATGTATGAAAGCAAGGGAAGAGAAACTGAATGGTATTATCAGATGGGCAGAAACCAATCCGGACATCCGGGCTGTGTTGCTTACCAGTTCCCTCGCCAATCCTTATGCACCTACAGATGACCTGAGCGATCTTGATATCGAACTTATACTGACAGATAGAAACAGGTATGAAATTGAGAATGACTGGATCATGATTTTTGGTGAACCGGTCTGTATCATTGAAGAGAGCGATGATGTTTTTGATGGCATCCATGCCATAAAGATGGTGCTGTATGCAGATCATGTAAAAGTAGATTTCAAACTGTACGGAATTCAGGAATTTAATCAGGAAATACGGTCAGAATTTCTTCCGGAAGACTGGGATATCGGATATAAAGTGCTGGTGGATAAAGATGGGATTACCGGATCTATGAAGGTTCCTTCTTATCAGTCGATCATGATCACAAAACCAGATGAAGAGGAATTTTACCGGCTGATCAAAGACTTTTGGTGGGATACGGCCTATGTAGCCAAATGCCTGAATCGCGGGGATATTTTTTATGCAAAATATATGTCCGAAAATATCATCCGCACAGAATACCTGATCCCTTTAATCGAATGGTATATTGCATCCGGGCATCAATGGAACAATGTAACCACCAATAAACACGGAAGGCTGTTTAAAAAGTACCTATCCAGCGACTTATGGCAGAAAGTGGAAAATACATTTTCAGGCCAGAGCACAGAAGAGAACTGGAACGCATTATGGGCCATGACAGACCTGGTCCATACTCTTGGAACCAGCCTGTCTGAACATCTTGGATATGATTATCCATCGGAAATAGAAAAGGGAATGATGAAGCATCTGCATTATATTCAAAACCTGAAAAGTAGTTTTTAATCCTATTTAATCCTTATCTTTAAGGGTATGAAAAATATATTTGTATTTCTTTTGCTCCTCCCTTTAGGGCTGTTTTCCCAGAAAATGGTGTCTAAGGAAGTCATGGAC
Organism: uncultured Chryseobacterium sp.; assembly: GCA_913775525.1. Classification (GTDB taxonomy): domain Bacteria; phylum Bacteroidota; class Bacteroidia; order Flavobacteriales; family Weeksellaceae; genus Chryseobacterium. The sequence continues at coordinate 168,928 of CAJYLH010000034.1, read as the reverse complement.
GTCAAAAAGTTTCAGGAAGACCTGAATGCAGAATACCTTAATCCTAAAGAAACTCCTTTACGGGGAAATCATTTTTCCAGCTTTAAAGGGCACCCGTTCTTTCCTTTTGATATGAAATACAGGGTATCCGCAGATTTTAGGAAAACCAAAAATCCAAAACCTTTTGAAATTCCCACTTCTTCCGGTAAAACTAAAACGTACAGGGAATATGGCAAAGCAACATTTAAGCTTAACGGGCAAAATTATACACTGACTCTGTATCAGAGCCTCGACCTGATCAGGCAGAAAAAATACAGGAATCATCTGTTCCTGCCGTTCCGTGATGCTACCAATGGAAAAGAAACATATGGTGGCGGAAAATATATGGACCTTACCATTCCGAAAGGGAATACTATAATACTGGATTTCAATCAGTCCTACCAGCCTTACTGTGCCTATAATGCTTACGATTACAATTGTCCGGTTGTCCCCGAAGAAAATAAACTGCCTGTAGAAATCAGGGCAGGCGTAATGTATGATGATGTGTATCATCAGTAAAACTAAACCTTAATCAGCCCTACTAAACCAGATTATTGTCTGACCACTTTTCTAAACACAAATGCTATGGTGTCACTCCGATTTTTTCAACCTAAAGACCTTCCCGAACTCAGCTACAGCCTGGATGAAATCCAGTCCCAGTTTACATCACTGGCAGCATGGGCACTTCAGCGCATTAAAGAAAGAAATACAGGTCAGGAATTTCCTGTGACAATCCTGTTCAACGGAAAACCTGCTGGCTTTTTTTCACTGGATTTCGGGGAGGATAAATATGACCTTACAGCCAATCCCGATTCGGTTCTGCTGAGATCACTGTCCATCAACCCTGTTTTTCAGGGAAAAGGCATCGGAAAATCAGCGATGCTGGACCTTGATGCCTTTGTAAAAGACAGCTTCAGCCATTGCAATGAGATTGTTCTGGCTGTCAACCAACGCAATACGTCTGCCTATCAGCTGTACCTCAAAGCCGGATATTGCTATGAAGGAAAATCCAGAATAGGCAGGAGCGGCCCACAGGATATCCTTTCTAAAAAAGTTTAAGAAAATTTTAAGTCGTAAATTCTAGTTTGGCGTGATACTTTCCTGTACATTTAGGTATCAAATCAAGAAACTATGGAAATATCTCTTAAAAACCAGGTAGCGGTAGTTACCGGGGCTTCAAGCGGAATAGGAACCGGAATTGCTAAATCTCTGGCTGCCGCCGGAGCAACGGTTGTTGTTAATCATTCATCTGAGCGTTCGCTGCCGGACGCTGAAAAGGTCCTGAAAGAAATTACAGATGCCGGCGGAAAAGGCATAACGTACCGGTGTGATGTCTCTAAAGAAGAAGAAGTCATCAAAATGTTTGAGGATACCGTAGCGCAGTTCGGCACTGTGGATATTCTGGTCAACAATGCAGGCATTCAGAAAGATGCTAAATTTATTGACATGACCATTGATCAGTGGAACGCGGTAATCGGCGTTAACCTTACCGGGCAGTTCCTGTGTGCAAGGGAGGCGATTAAAGAATTTCTCCGCCGCGGAATTGATCCTTCACGCTCCGTAGCCTGCGGAAAAATCATCCATATCAGTTCCGTACATGAAGTTATCCCTTGGGCAGGCCATGCGAATTATGCCTCCAGTAAAGGGGCGATCAGGATGCTTATGCAGACACTTGCCCAGGAATACGGAAGCAAGAAGATTCGGGTGAATTCCATCTGCCCGGGTGCCATCCAGACCCCAATCAATACCGATGCGTGGGATACTCCGGAAGCTCTGAAATCATTGCTTACCTTAATCCCCTACGATAGGATCGGTCAGCCTGAAGATATCGGTAATCTCGCTGCATTCCTAGCCAGTGACCTTTCAGATTATATTACAGGAACCAGCATCTTTGTAGATGGCGGGATGAAGACGTATGAAAGTTTTGCAACAGGAGGGTAGGTCTGAGTGAGAGTGTGGGAGAGTGAGAGTGTTTTAGGGTGCCGGATGTAGAGCTGTAATGAAGTATACCGGCGATGTCAGTCTACACCACCGGATCATATCTGAAGATTGCAACTATATGTTCAGGATACATGAATACATTATACTTTTTATATCAATAGAACTATCCGATCAATCAACGGATCTTTAAATAATACATCAGACAGTACAAAAGTACAATGTACTTTTTACATCAATATAATACATCTATGACGGAAAAAGAACGACTGCTCGACCTGTCCTGGAAAAAATGGGGCCCTTATGTCAGTAACCGGCAATGGGGTACCGTGCGGGAAGACTACAGCGCAGATGGTGATGCATGGAATTACACCAACCACGATATTGCAGAGGCCAAGGCTTACCGGTGGGGAGAAGAAGGCATATGCGGAATCTGTGATGATATGCAGAAGCTTGTTTTTTCTATCGGATTCTGGAATAAAAAAGATAAAATGGTCAAGGAACGTCTTTTCGGGCTTTCCAACCGGCAGGGAAACCATGGGGAAGATGTAAAGGAATATTTCTACTATCTGGATTGTACGCCTACGCATTCTTATATGAAGATGCTGTATAAATATCCGCAGAATCCATTTCCTTATGAGGATCTGGTCTCAACCAATGCGGCAAGAGGTAAAAAAGATCCGGAATATGAGCTGCTGGATACAGGGATTTTCGACAATAATGAATATTTTGACCTGTTCATCGAATATGCGAAGGCGGATGCGGAAGACCTGCTGGTCAGGTTGACTGTAGTGAATAAATCGGGAAAACAGGCACCTCTGGTCATCCTGCCCTCCCTATGGTTCAGGAATACCTGGAGGTGGGGATATGATGATTATAAACCTTCTCTGAGTGCGCAGCAGGCAGATCATATCAGGATTGAGCACAGGGATCTGTCCGTTAAAAACATATATGCACGACAGTCTGATAAGATATTATTTTGCGATAACGAAACCAATAATCAGAGGTTGTACGGTTCTTCTGATGCAATGCCGTATTGCAAAGACGGGATTAATGATTGTATCATCAACGGCAATGAAGCAGCTGTCAACCCTCAGCATACAGGTACAAAAGCCTCTTTCCTCATTGAAGAAACTTTTCAGGCAGGAGAAACCAAAGTTTTTGAATTCAGGCTTTCCGATAAAGATCTGGAGCAGCCTTTTGCCCAATTTAACGAATCATTTGACTCGCGTAAAGCTGAAGCAGATGAATTCTATCAAGATCTCCAGAAGGAAATCACATCAGAAGATGAACGTATGGTTCAACGGCAGGCGTTTGCCGGCATGCTATGGAATAAGATGTTTTACCATTACAATGTTGAAAAATGGCTCAAAGGAGATCCTGCCGACATCAAACCGCCGAAATCCCGTGAGAAAATCAGGAACTTCCAATGGAAGCACCTCAACAATGAGCATATTATTTCCATGCCAGATAAGTGGGAATATCCCTGGTATGCTACCTGGGACCTCGCTTTTCATGCAATGAGTTTTTCACTCATAGATCCCGATTTTGCCAAGCACCAGCTGAAACTGTTTCTTTTTGAATGGTATATGCATCCTAATGGGCAGCTTCCCGCCTACGAATGGGATTTCAGCGATGTCAATCCGCCGGTGCATGCATGGGCTGTATTCCGGGTGTTTAAAATTGACGAACACCTCAAATGCAAGCCGGACCTTCAGTTCCTGGAGAGTGCTTTCCAGAAGCTCCTGATGAATTTTACGTGGTGGGTCAATAAGAAAGACCATAACGGCAACAATATTTTTGAAGGCGGTTTTCTCGGACTGGATAATATTGGCGTTTTCGACCGTAATGCTGTACTCCCGAATGGTGAACAATTGGAACAGTCAGACGGGACCAGCTGGATGGCGATGTTTGCTTTAAATATGATGCGGATTGCCCTCGAACTGGCACTGTACAACAATATTTACGAAGAGATGGCCATGAAGTTCTTTGAACATTTCCTGGCGATTGCCAATTCGCTGGATAAGATGGGAGATGAATGCTTCAGCCTTTGGGATGATGAGGATGAGTTTTTCTATGATGCCATTGCCGCAAGCGACGGAAGCCATATGTACCTTAAGCTAAGGTCTATCGTGGGGTTGATTCCCATGTTTGCCGTCGAGGTGATTGATGACGAAATGATTGAAAAACTTCCCAATTTTAAAAAGAGGATGAATTGGGTGCTCGAAAATAAACCCGAACTGGCCGCATTGGTTTCGCACTGGCAGGTAAAAGGACAGGACTCCAAGCATTTGCTTTCGTTATTAAGAGGCCACCGGTTGAAGAGGCTTTTATACCGGATGCTGAATCCTGATGAATTCCTGAGTGAATACGGAATACGCGCGCTATCAAAAGAATATGAGGATGATCCTTATACCATACAGATCAACGGAGTTAATTATTCTGTAAAATATACGCCGGCAGAAAGTGACAGCTCCCTGTTCGGGGGTAACAGCAACTGGCGCGGACCGATATGGTTTCCAATCAATTTCCTGATTATAGAAAGCCTGCAGCGGTTTTTCTTTTATTACAGCCCGGATTTCCTTGTTGAATACCCCACGGGAAGCGGGAAATTCTCCAATCTGGATGAAATTGCTGAATCGCTCAGCAAACGCCTGGCCGCCCTGTTCTTAAAGGATGAAAACGGGAAAAGGCCTTTCAACGGACAGTATCCTAGATTTCAGAGCGATCCCGATTTTAAAGATTATATCCTGTTCTATGAATATTTTCACGGAGACAGCGGACGCGGAGTAGGAGCATCCCATCAAACCGGCTGGACCGGACTGATTGCCAAAATCCTTCATCCGAGACTGTCCAGACAGGTTGCCGAGTCCGAAACCCAGATGCCGGAAGGAATGGATTCCCAATAATAGTTTTGGATGATGTCTGGCTATTCAAAAATCTGCTGGATGATTTCAAGAGATGCAGGAATGCTGAAATCGGTGATGTGATAATGGTAATATACCAGTATACTGTCTAAAAAGTCCTTTCTGAATGAGGCAGGAATCTTAATACTGTACGGCTGCTGCGAAGCCGTAATATGCTTCCACAATCCTGAAATGTCAGCGGTGAATAGCTGATGATTCAGGCCGGAGGAATAGGTGCCTGTTTCCGGATCAAGGTATTCCCCTTCCGCCGAAAGGGGAACTACCCCCTGGATTTTCAGGATTTTAATAAGAAAAATAAGATGAGACTGATAGTTATGGTGGCTGAGCATCTCTATGAATTCGGTAATGCTGAAAAAAATACCCGGATTTTTATGTTCTTCCCTTAAAATCTGGTTCAGAAAATCCGATACAAAGAATACGATGGTATTGATTTTAACATCAGTGTACATATCGTAGTTATTGACCAGCTCCAGCCTGGAAGCAGTAGATATTCCGTTGCCTTTTATAGGATTAATAGTAAAGCTCAGCCGGTTCAGAGGCTGGAGTAATGCCTTTTTTTTATTTTTTTTGGCATAAATTCCCTTCAGAAAATAGCTTTGAAAGCCTTCTTCCTCTGTAAAGCAATGCAGCACGGCATCATGGTCGCCATATTTGATATAAGAAAGTAAAAATCCGTTCTGTAAATTCATGGATCAGTTGACTACAGCAATTTTAGCCGTTGCTTTATCGGACCCGTCCTCATTGGTCATCAGCACGAAATAGATACCTGAAGCTACTCTTTTACCTTTAAAGTTATTCAAGTCCCATTCGTAATATCCGCCTCTGGCTACAGCCGAATGTACTACATTGCCTGCGGCATCTGCAATCCTGATATTGGTCTTTTCCGCCAGTCCTTTTATGGTTACTTTGCCTTTAAAGTTAGAATACACTACGGGATTAGGATAAACCAGGACATTCCCGAAATTGGAAGTTACATCGGCCACATCACCCTGATATGTTACAATTCCGTCATAGGAAACAAAATAAACCTTTCCGGTTTTGCGGTCCACTTTGATATCGGTAACACTGTTTGTAGGAAGAGGAGAGTTTTCTTTGGTAAAATGTTTGATGGTCCGCTGGCCATCGGAGGATAAATAATATACGCCGCCGCCGTCTACCGATACCCATTTGTGGTCACCGGCATCCACTTCAATCTGCAGGATCTGGGAATCCCTGAATAATTCCTCGCCCAGGCCGTTCTGTTCGATAACAATGGGCTCTACGACTGCACTTGTCGGCGTTTTAATAGCCGATACGGCATTGGGCAGGATTCTTAATCCGCTGTCTGTACCGATCCATGCATCTCCGGACTTATCAATGGCTACAGAAACTGTTCCGTTGGAATTCGCAGAAAATCCGTTATTTTGGTTTAGGACATAGCTTACGTCATCAGAAATATTGGTTGGTGTATTTTTATAATCATAGGCCATGAAATTATTCGTCCTCGGAAGCGGAATCCACAACAGACCTTCATAGAATAGAGGTTTCTGTGTTGCAATACTTACTCCTGTTTCTTTGATCAGGAATTTATCTCCCGCCCTGTCATAGGGTGCAACTACAGCATTGGTATTGGCTCCGAAGGACACTGTAGCAAACAGGTTATTCTGGTCGTCAAATGTAAAGCCTACAGGCCGGTAATCATAGATACTCGGAGATTCAAGATCATAATATTTAACGAAATCAAAATCTTTTTTGGAGGCATTGTATTTCATCCGGTAGATCCCGTGACCATTCGCAATAACATAATTGGTAAAGAATACCTCGGTATTGTCTGCCGGGTTGGCAATGGCATCAAGCACGTTGAAGACTGCATTGCCGCCTGTAAAATAAGACGGATAAATCCATTCCATGCCATTGAAATAATAGAACCCCGGATTTTTAGGGTTATACAGAGGCGGATTAAACCTGTTGGACCGTCCTCCGGATGATACCAGCATCTGATTGTCGCTGAAAAGATTGATCTTATAAGCATAATTAAAATAAGGTCCGTCCGGCTTATATATGCTGTTGTTTTCATCCTTAATACCAGATACAATAGTTCCTCCATAGGTTTTTCCCCCTGCAAGTATTGCCGTATTACATTCTTCACCGAAGCTTACAGTACCCGTATAGTTCCCGTTGGTATTAAAGGTATATATTCTGTTTTTGTCAGTTACCACAATACTGTTGTTGCTAACGACAATATCTTTTACACCGGTAAATGTTTGTGATAATGGTGTAGACACACCGTTATTATAAATATAAGCTGTAGTGGGAGATGAAAAAGTCAACGCCGGTTCAGAATCGATCTGCGTGAATGTGCCAGTCATTTCTGTTGTCCACGTAGAATATACCGGAAAAGTAACATTCATTTCATGGCTTTTCAGTCCTGAATTGGTAACGGCAAAGACCTTATTACCAACTATGGTGGCTTCATTGCTGGCCTCATAAACACCGTTCAGGAAAAATGCGGAATCTCCGAACTCTTTTTTCTTCAGGTCAAAGATGGAAACACCATATCCTACTGAAACTACGGCCTTGTCGCCTGTAATTGAAATATGATTGATCCTCTTGCTTCCGCTGTAGCCTGTAGCGATAGGAATATCTACGACATAGGTAATGCCGTCCGGAGTGATCACATCCATAGAACCATTCTGATAGCCGATCAGTCCGGTTTTCGTCTGCGGGTTGTAATCGAATGCCGAAATCTTCACTTCGTGCAGTCCGCTGGCTTTAGACAGCTTTGTAATTTCTCCTGTGGCAACGGTGTAGTAGAAAATCCCGTTTTCCGTCGCCGCAATGATCCTGCCGTTGTCTTCTTTCATGACCAATACGTTATTGTAAGAAAACAGGTCTGCCCATTTTTTTGATGAGATCGTCTGTGCGTTCATCAGGCTGAGGGAGGCTAAAATACCCAGAGAAATTAAAGAGAGTTTTTTCATATTATGCGATTATGCTGCTGTCAATAGCCTGGTTGTTCCAGGAAATATGCTGTACGTTTTTATTGGGATCAAAAAAGAAATCTATTCTTCCTAACAGGAGTCCTGCCCAGCCTACTTGGTTGACCAGCACATTTTTTCCCTGCCTGTTTTTGAAGACCTGAGGTTCCGGAAGAAATGTATGGGTATGGCCGCCAAGGATGAGGTCAATGTTTTCTGTATGGGCTGCCAGGATTTTGTCGCTCACTTTATCCGGTTCATCCTTATAATCATATCCGATATGGGAAAGGCAGATAACCAGGTCACATTTCTGGTCATTTTTCAGGAAGTCGGCGTAATGTTGGGCTACATCAACCGGATCTGAATACACTGTTTCACCATACTGTTTTTTGCCTACAAGACCTTTAAGTTCTATTCCTACCCCGAAAAGCCCGACTTTAATTCCGTTTTTGCTGAATATCTTGTACGGAGAAGTCTTCCCGTCAAGAACGGTATTTTTGAAGTCGTAATTGGAGCAGATAAACGGGAATTGTGCATTAGGCAGTACTTTAAGGAAACCATCTAGACCATTGTCAAAATCATGGTTGCCCATCGTTGAGGCATCATACTTCATCATAGACATCAGCTTAAATTCCAGTTCACCTCCGAAAAAATTAAAATAAGGAGTCCCCTGGAAAATATCCCCTGAATCCAGTAACAGCAAATTGCTTTCCTGATTTCTGATCTGCTGGATCAGGGTAGCCCGTCTGGCAAAGCCTCCCTGGTTAGGGTTTCTTGTATAGCTGGAATCAAAAGGTTCAATTCTGCTATGCTGGTCATTGGTATGGAGAATAGTCAGTTTTTTGGCAGCTTTCAATGAGCTGGTACTCAGTTCTTCCGCCATCAGGATGTTCGGAGCCAAGGCCATGGCCAGGGTCCCGCCGCTTACGGTTTTTAAAAAACTTTTTCTGTTCATTATTTATTGCCGGTAAATTTTAAACGTATATCTGTAGGAGGCACAATTTCCGGATTGTTTTTAAAATATTCTATAAAAAGGTCCCTTTGTTTAATTCCTGTAGGAATCATTTCTCCTTTGGAAAAAAATGTCATATTATCTCCGCCTAAAGCCAGGTAATCTGAAGTAGCGATGTAATACTCCTGATCCGGATTAACAGGTTTTCCGTTAATTAGGGTTTTTACCAAGTGTTTATCCGCCGTTTCTATATATAAATGGGATACAGGATTATTGATCTGTGTCCTGGCATAATAGTCAAAAAGCCCCTGGAGATCTGCCCCTTTCATTTTGACAATGATCAGTTCATTTTCAAACGGCATTACCTCATAGATATTTTTCAGCATAATATCTCCTTTTCCGATCACCGTTCTGATCCCCTCAATATTGATCAGTGAGGCATCTACACCTCTGTTCAGATGTGTTTTGGCCCATCGGTCAGCACTGTCAAAGATATAGTCTGCTAAAAGATTGCCCAGATTGCTGTTGTCTCCCTGTTTGGTAAGGTCTACGCTGGTATGAGAAATCTTCTGGTTCATCTCCTTCTCCAGTTTTTGCTTGTAAGGTTCAATAACCCGTACAAATTCCTGGTCGTCCTTCAGCTCTTTATTAATAGAAATATTCTTCTCTGCCTTCACCTGTGCTACCTGAAGAGCGGTTGTGCCGCACGAGGTAAGGGAAGCAAGAGCAATTCCTAATAATAAGAATTTATTTTTCATAAGATCTTTTAGTATATGCAAATATAATTATATGTATAATAAAACATGATTATTTATGATAAATTCTTGGTCTAAATTATTAAATTTGGAAAAAATAATTCTAACAGATGAGCATTTTAAAAGGAGTAGGTGTTGCCCTGGTAACGCCCTTTAATGAAGATTTGTCCGTAGACTTCGACAGCCTTACCAAGCTGGTTGAGTATAATATAGAAAACGGAACTAAGTATTTGGTGGTATTGGGAACGACGGCAGAGGCGGCAACACTTTCTGCTGAAGAAAAGAAGCAGGTAATCGATCATATCATTAAGGTAAACAACCAACGTCTTCCTCTGGTGCTGGGAATCGGCGGCAATAATACCCTTGAAGTAAAAAAACAGATTGAAGAAACAGACCTTTCTGCATTTGAAGCAGTATTATCAGTTTCTCCGTATTATAATAAGCCTAATCAGGAAGGACTTTATCAGCATTACAAAGTGTTGGCTTCCACAGGTAAAAAGATCATTATTTACAATGTGCCGTCCAGAACAGGGCAGAATATTGAAGCGGATACTACTTTGCGCCTTGCTCAGGAATTCCCGAATTTATTTCTGATAAAAGAGGCGGCTCCGAATATCCTTCAGTATTTTGATATCCTCAGGAAAAAACCTGAAGGCTTCTCTCTGGTGTCTGGAGATGATGAGTTTACGCTTCCGGTAACTTTAGCAGGCGGTGACGGGGTGATTTCCGTAATCGGACAGGCTTATCCGAAAGAATTTTCCACCATGGTCCAGCTGGCATTCGAGGGGAAAGTACAGGAGGCCTATGCGATACACAATAAACTGGTTGATATCACCAGGCTGATTTTTGCTGAAGGCAATCCATGCGGAGTCAAAGCTGTACTAACTGAAAAAGGGATTATTAAAAACTACCTGCGCCTTCCTCTGGTAAAGGCTTCAGAAGGTCTCTACGGTAAGATTAAATTTGAAATGGCCAATATTTAATATTCATTTCGTCAGATCAACTGAATGTAAAATATAAAGTGAGAGGCCTTTGCCTTTCACTTTTTTAATGAAGAAAACAAAGCATATGAAATTCATACAAGCAGAAGGAAAACATATCCAGCTCATTCGTGACTTAGCTGCCAGATCCTGGAAAAGTGCTTATTCAGAAATCCTTTCTGAGGATCAGATCAGGTACATGCTTGAGACTATGTATTCGGAAAAAGAAATTTCCGAACATCTGAAGCAGCAGCACTACCATTATTATCTGCTGATGGACGAACATCAGGATTTATTTCTCGGGTTCCTGGGGTTTGAATACCACTACGAGCCTGAAACTACAAAGCTGCACCGCATCTATCTGGTAGAAGAAAGCAAAGGAAAAGGCTATGGTAAGAAAGCCCTGGAATTCCTGAACAGGCAGGCTGGTGAAGCAGGAGATAAGAGAATTATCCTGAATGTTAACAAATATAATCCTGCACGGGCATTTTACGAATCTCAGGGATATACGGTATATGATGAAGGCGTATTTGATATTGGTCATGGTTATGTGATGGATGATTACCTCATGGAGTTTTTCACTGAAGCTGACTAAAAATTATGTAAACATAGAAGGTAATTCTATAAAAGGTGATGTTCCTGTTCACTGTATCTTTGCAGTGCGATACAATCAACTTTACGATACATTCATATACGCGAACTGAGTTTCTGCTCAGTTCAGTATAGATTTTTTCATCCTTAGTGTTTGATTCCTGTGTTATTTAATACAGGAGTTTTTATTTTATGGGGTTAAGAAAAAAAACGCCTCTAACTCACGTAAAAATGACATAAATTGCTATATTTACGCATATTTTAACACACCATAACACTATATTAAGGATGAAATTATACGTAAAATTTGATATCAATACACTTTGCAGAAAGGTATTGGATCAACAGCTCAGAGAACATGGGCTTCGGTACCGGCTTCTCAGTTTTGGGGAAGTAGAACTGTACGAATCTTTAAACCAGGATCAGCATACGATTTTCCGGAATAAACTTGCAGATTACGGTATTGAAGTCATAGAAAACCAGAAAGTAGCATTGGTACAGAAAATCAAGGCTGCTATCGTTCAGCTGGTTTTTTCAGACGAAATTATTCCTGTGAAAGCCTCTGTTTACCTTTCGGAAAAACTGAACCACAGTTACGGTTACCTATCCAACCTTTTCTCCGAAATTGCCTGTACTTCCATTGAAAATTTTATCATCTTACAGAAAATCGAGTATACCAAGGAACTGATTATCAAAGGGAGGCAGAATCTTACTGAGATTGCCCGTAAGCTCAACTATTCCAGTGTAGCACACCTAAGCTCACAGTTTAAGAATACCACCGGTCTTACGCCTTCGCAGTTTCAGAGGATCATGATCAAAAGGAAAAAACTAAACAGCAAAGCCAATCATAAAGTTTCGTGATGAATAGTGAACATCTGAGTATTGTACTCACTGATCATGATGAGGTAAACAGGATATTTTTCAAGAATATTTGCAAAGATGCTAAAGTCCCGGTAAAATCACTGGAATTTGATAATGGAAAGCTTTTAATGGAGTATTTAAGCACCGTTGATGCTGTTATACCCGGAATTCTTTTCATGAATTATCATCTTCCGGGCAAGGAATCCCTCACATATCTCAATACAATAAAATCAGATCCTAAATTTTCTGAACTTATTGTCGTCATACATTCTCCCGGGTTAACAGAAGAGCAGATTGAAGAAATTTATATCAGGGGCGGTAATGTTTTTCTGAAGTTGCCTGATGATTATAAGGTATTGAAGAAGCTGCTGCTGGAAATCGTAGGGGTAAGCTGGCAATACCATACATCAACCCTGAATATTGATACATTTATGATGAGAGTAGAATAATGAATGATATAAGAATATGAATATTATTTATTACATAATAATCGTTTTTATATGAGAATTTTGTAATGAATTATTGAAATGATATAAGAGTATTGCTTAAATTTTAGCCATATTTGTAATAACAGCAATGTCTAATGATAATGATAGAAGCATCAAGCAAACTTTATCAGTTAATATATTAATCACAAAATGAATTATCTGCATTTCCGGCATTAAGCGCAGAAGATCTTTACATAAACGGTACAATCATGAAAACTCTATCTTAATTAAGGGAATCTTATTCGTTTCATTTTATTATTCTTTCCTTAATGGACTGTAGTTTAATTTTTATAATAAGCATACCGGGAACATAATTCATTTTGTTTTTTTTAGAGTCAGGCAATATAAAAAAACACATACATCTTTTGCAGAAGATGAGACCTGAATGATTTCAGCTGATCTTCTACGAGATTATTTCTTCTGAATAACAGTTTTATAAGGGGGCCGTACAAAGCTATGCTTTGTGCGGTTTTTTATGAAATTTTACTCCATTTGTTTTTACCTCTGTAGTATCTGAGATAATAGCTTTTGATAATCTGGTGCTCAGCCAGTGACAAAAGAGGATCCTTTTCCAGTATTTTTTCAACGGCTTTTTTAGTAGTCTTGATGATCGCAGAATCCTTAACCAGATCCAGCTTCTTAAAATCTACCACACCGCTCTGCTGTGTACCAAGAATGTCACCGGGACCACGCAGCTGCATATCCACTTCAGAAATTTTGAAGCCGTCATTGGTTTCAGTCATGGTCCTGATACGGGTCCTGCTTTCCGTCGTCAGTTTGTCTGAAGTCATCAGGATGCAGTAGCTCTGTTCGGCGCCTCTTCCAACACGTCCGCGCAGCTGGTGAAGCTGGGAAAGCCCGAACCTTTCCGCACTTTCTATCACCATGACGGATGCATTGGGTACATTTACGCCTACTTCAATTACAGTAGTGGCAACCATAATTTCTGCTTTGCCGGAAGCGAAATAATTCATGGCTGCATCTTTTTCATCCGGTTTCATCTTTCCGTGCAGCATGCTAACATTGTAGTCCGAAAATGCATCCATCACATGCTCCAGGCCTTCCATGAGGTTTTTGTAGTCCAGTGTTTCAGATTCTTCAATCAGCGGATATACAAAATATACCTGCCTGCCTTTCCGGATTTCATCCCGGCAGAAATTATACACATAGGCTCTGTCTTTTTCCCGCCGATGGGCTGTAATAATGGGCTTTCTTCCGACCGGCATCTCATCAATGACCGATACATCAAGATCTGAATAAAAGCTCATGGCCAGCGTCCGGGGGATTGGGGTAGCTGTCATGACCAGAATATGTGGCGGGATGACGTTCTTTGCCCACAATTTGGCACGTTGGGCCACCCCGAAACGGTGTTGTTCATCAATAACTGACAAACCGAGATTCCGGAATTTCACCTTATCTTCCAGGATCGCATGGGTACCTACCAGAATAGAAAGCTCACCGCTTTCAAGTTCTTTATGAATAATTCTTCGTTCCGATGCCTTAGTGGATCCGGTTAATAGCCGGACATTAACCGGGGTGTCCTGCAGGAGGTCTTTGATTCCGTTGTAATGCTGCTGGGCCAGGATTTCCGTGGGCGCCATCATACAGCTCTGAAAACCATTATCCAGAGCAATCAGCATGGTGAGTAAGGCAACCATCGTTTTCCCGGAACCTACATCACCCTGCAACAGCCTGTTCATCTGCACTGGCCTCTTCATGTCCAGCCGGATTTCCTTAAGCACCCGTTTCTGGGCGCCGGTAAGGTCAAAGGGGAGGTGATGATCATAAAATTCAGTGAAATGATTTCCGATTACCGGAAAAGGATTGCCGCGGGAATGTGTTTTATGATGGCGCTTTTTCAGACCGTAGCCCAGCTGGAAGAAAAAAGATTCTTCAAACTTCAGCCTGTAATCTGCTTTATCAGCGTGTTCCGTATCTTTCGGGAAGTGGATGTTGAGATAAGTATGTTGCCTGGAAAGAAAACCAAATGCTTTGGTAATATAGTCGGGAAGATTTTCCTGGATAAGTTCCGGAATTTCTTTGCAGATATTTTTCAGGACTATCTGGAAAAACCTTTGATTCAGGCCCCTTTTGACAAGTTTCTCAGAACTCGGGTAAATGGGTTTCAGCCGGTTGTCATTTTCTTTCTTCTCTTCAGCTTCAATCTCCGGGTGCGGCATAGAAAACTGTCCGTTGAAAAAATTCACTTTTCCGAAAATATATACTTCACGGCCTACAGGCAACTGCTCCTTAAGCCATTTTGAATACTGGAACCAGACCAGGTCCATCGTTCCGGTATCATCACTGAACTTCGCCGAAAGCCTCTTGGTTTTGCCGGTCTGAATTTCCTGCACCTGGGTAATCCTGCCTTTCAGCTGAATCTCCTGGCTGGCTTCATGCAATCGGGATACCTTATATATTTTGCTTTTATCAAGGTAACGGATAGGATAGAAGTTCAGAAGATCCTCTACCGTGGTGATCCCAAGGATGCTCTTGATCAATTTAGCTCTCTCCGGACCGATTCCTTTTACGTATTCTATTGAAGTTTCTAAAGTCATGAAAAACGAGCCTCTAATTTCGGGAAAATAGAGTAAACTTTAAAATCTAATGGCCAAAACTTCTCCTTAACTTTAACTTTTTAATCTGGATTTAAATTTCTTCTGATATTCTTCCCACTGCTGGCGGGTGCGGATCTTTTTGTACAGATCCTTGGATATCAGTTCCAGGTAAGGCTCGAGTTCACGTGCAGACAGTTCTCCCTGCAGCAGGGTAATGGGGCTCCCGGTTTCATCCAGGAATACGGTGCTGGGCACGGCAGCTACATTCATATATTGTGTGAATTCATGAAGTGTATTCTTACCTTTTTTATGGGTGCGGTCAGGATTTGAGAATTTTCTTTCAAATATATTCACCGTCCTTTTATCCTCTGCATTAAATTTTACAGGATAAAAATTTTCATTCAGCATTTCAGTTATGACCGTATTGCCGTATGTGGTCTTATCCATAATTTTACAGGGTCCGCACCAGTCTGCATAGAAATCGATGAGTATTTTTTTTGGGTGCTGTTTCTGGGCAGCCAGTGCTTCTTCAATGGTCATCCATTTGACCTGTGCAAAGCTGAAGCTTAACCAGAACAGGCAAATAATGCTTACTACTTTCTTCATGATTTGGATATTTAAGTAAAAGTAAGCATAATTTGCGTATTGCTATTTTACTTCCTGCATTAATTTTCTAACGTACGGGGAAATAATAAAGAGGAGCACACCGGCAATTACCGAATACAGTCCCAGCTGTTTATAGCCTTCGGTATAGGTGATGAGGGCATCATAATTTGATGAACCTTCTTTTGCTGTTGCCATGCTGGCACCAATGATTCCGGCAACATACTGTCCGTAAGCAGAGGCCAGAAACCACATGCCCATCATAACGCCCTGGAGTTTATTGGTTGAAAGCTTGGTCATGATAGCAAGCCCGATAGGGGAGAGGCACATCTCCCCCAGCGTAATAACAAATAAGGCGATGGTGAATATCCCTAAAGAGGTAATCCCAAGGCTGTTGGCAAAATAACGGGTAGCGAATATGACATAATATCCCAGTCCCAGAAAGATAAAACCAAGCCCGAACTTAATGATGGTGTTAGGTTCTATGTTTCTTTTGCCCAGCCAGATCCATAATAGCCCTAATGGAACAGCCAGCAGAAGGATGAAAAATGCTCCCCCTGAATTATTAACTCCGTTAGGATTAAGGTTGAGAAGGTCCCTGTTCAGGTTTTTTGCTGCGAAAATACTCAGTGAACCTCCGCTCTGTTCATAAATACCCCAGAAAATAATGGAAAAGATAATGAATACCAGTGCGGCAATAAGCTTGTTTCTCTCTGCGGGTGTTACTTTAGTCATTTCATACAAAAGGTACAGCAGCGTAAGAGGTCCTACGGTATACATGAAGTAATTGGTATACTGAGGAACAGAAACCATAGTCATAATGAGTGGAATAACAGCTAAGGTTCCTACGTATACTGCGATTTCATGCCATTTTTTTATTTTTTTTGCAGGATCATCCGATAACGGGTGACCGGGTTGTAAACCGATAGGCCCCAGCTTTTTTTGTGTAAATACAAAATTGATGAGGCTGATCACCATGACCACAGCAGCGAGGCTGAATGCTATATTCCAGGTCTTATCATGGGGAATATAATCAGAAAAAACATCCCCCTGCCCAATGGCAACGCAGAAGTATCCTCCCAGAAGCGCACCAAGGTTAATTCCTGCATAAAATAAGGTAAAACCGGCATCAGTTCTAGTATCGCCAGGCTTGTACAGTTTACCGACCATGGTGGAAATATTCGGTTTGAAAAATCCGGTGCCGATAATGGTAAATGAGATTCCGAAGAAAAAATAGTCATGCGGATTCAGGGAAAGGATAATGCTTCCCGCGATCATCAGGAGTCCGCCCCAAAACAGTGATTTCCTGAATCCTAAGATCTTATCTGCAAACAATCCTCCTACAAAAGTGAATGCATAGACAAAAGCCTGGGTTGCCCCGTACTGGAGGTTGGCTTTCTCTTCACCAAACCCTAATTGGGAGATCATAAATACCACAAGCATTCCGCGCATGCCGTAAAAGCAGAAGCGTTCCCACATTTCGGAAAAGAAAAGGTTCCAGATCTGCGTTGGGTATTTTCCTTTGAAATCCCTTATTTCGTCTAAAGTTAAATTCATGTCTGATTAAAAATATGTAATTAAGGTTTTGACTGATCCCGGTCCAGCTCGAACCGTATCCTGTCCTGATCTATGAGTTCTTTTAATTCTTCCTCTTTGGGAAGGTATAATAAATATTTGCTGGCGAAAAGGTTGTTTTTGTCATTCAGCACCGAATATTTAACGATGGTTTCGTCTTTTTCGGAACACAAGAGGATTCCGATGGTGGGGTTATCGCCTTCAATACGTTTAAGGTCATCATACATCCTTACGTACATGTCTATCTGCCCGATATCCTGATGGGAAAGTTCCCCGGTTTTCAGATCGATAATGACGAAACATTTCAGTATGTAATTGTAAAAAACAAGATCGATATAAAAGTCTGAAGTATCGGTAGCGATATGCTGCTGCCTGGCTACAAAAGCAAAACCCTTCCCGAATTCCAGCAGGAATTTCTGGATGTGGTCTATAATAGCCGTTTCAAGGTCTTTTTCCGAAATTTTTTCGTCCGGTTTCAATCCCAGGAATTCGAAGATGTAGGGGTCTTTCAGTACATTATGAATGGTTTCTTCAGATGTTCTACGATGTTCCAGCACTCTTTCATAAGCCAGCGAATTGATCTGCCTTTTCAGGTCTCTTACATTCCAATTGTTTGCTATTGCTTCCGTGAGGTAATAGTTCCTTTTTGTTTGATCATTCTGGCTGGAAAGTAATCTGTAATGGGACCAGCTTAATTGTTGAGACAATGTGTCAACAATTGGAAAAGCCAGATAAAACTTCCGCATATTGGATAAATTGGTGTAATCAAATCCTTTTCCGAATTCAGTGGTCAGTTGCCGGGAGAGGTTTTTCAGGGTGTAGCTTCCGTATTCTGCCCTTTCTTTTCCTTTCTGTTCATCTTCCACAATTAATTTCCCGATCTGCCAATAGGTAAGCAAAAGGGTGGAGTTCGCTATCCGAAATACTTTTTCGCGCGACTGCTGTATGAGATCCTTTATGGAGTGAAATAAAGAACTTTCGGAAACTTCCATCATACGAAAATAAAAAAAACCTCTGACTTTGCAGAGGTTTTAAAAAATATTTATTTATGCTTAGTTTACACCATGCATCATTTTCTTAAGGATTGGTGAGATAAGTGCCAGAATTACGGCCGCAATACCGCACAATACCACGAATACCATGAAGAATTCAAAGAGGTTATGGATTTCAAACCCCGCAAATACAGGATTCTGCAATGGCAGTTGCGCTTTTTCAAAAGCTGCAGCCTGTTCTGTGGTAAGGGTTACTTTTTTATCAAGGACATCCTGAAGGTTAACGCCTATCTCCTGAGCCTTTTTAAATTTATCTCCTGTAGCCGGAATCAGTGCTCCCAATGAACCTGCAAGAGCATATCCTGCAGCATTGGAAATAAAGAATACCCCATATAAAAGCGATGCAAATCGCTTAGGAGCTAATTTACCTACCAGGGATAATCCGATTGGGGATAAACACAGCTCACCCATGGTCTGGATGAAGTATAACAGCATTAGCCATTTGATAGCCAACAGCCCGGAATTTCCTAAATCTTTTACATTATGTGCAATAATAAAATAACTTAAAGCAATTAAAGCAAGACCCATCGCCTGCTTCATAGGAGAAACCGGCTCTTTTCCTTTAGCTCTCAGTTTATCCCAGATGAGACTGAAAGGTACTGCCAGGATCACTACGAAAATCCCGTTAAAGATCTGCACCATGGAAGGCGGCATATTCCAACCGAAGATGTTTCTGTCCGTCTGGTTATCAGCAATGAATGTCAATGAAGATCCCGCCTGTTCAAATGCTGCCCAGAAGAAGATGATAAAGAAAGATACGATATAGATGACCCATATCCTCTGTCTTTCCACTTTATTTTCTGCAGAAGACATAATCAGGAATGCCAGGGAAATACCTGCTGCATAAATGAACGGATAAATGATTCCTTTGATCAGCTGGCCCATTTCTACGGAATTGAACCCGAACTCTCCTACCAGGAGGTACCTGAACACAAAGAACAGCACGATAAAGATTACTGCGGTAAATGCCAGGAACTTGTTGGAGAATTTAGCAGTCTGGGTTTCACCTTCCTCAAAATCTGCACTCGTATTGTTTTTTGGTAATCCTCCGATAGGTCTTCCTTCAGGAGTAACTACATATTTATTTTTAAGGATAAAGAAGGTCACGGTTCCTACTACCATCGCGATAGAAGCAGCCAGGAATCCCCATTTAAAGGCGAAAATATCTCTTACTCCTGTCGTAGCATCCTTTACGTCTCCTACATACGGACAGATAAACTGGCCTAAGAACGCTCCGATATTGATTCCCATATAAAAAATGGTGAATGCAGAGTCCAGTTTTGATTTTTCCTGCTTAGGATAAAGGCTTCCCACCATAGAGGAAATATTAGGCTTGAAAAATCCGTTACCAAAGATGATGACAAACAGGGCCAGCCACATAATCGTTTTCGCGCTCCCTAGGTCAGCCGAAAAGCTGGAAGCACTGATAAACAGCAAAAACTGCCCGATAGCCATTAAAGATCCACCGATCAGGATCGCATTCCTGTTCCCGATATATTTATCGGCAATAAAACCCCCTAAAAGAGGCGTTAAATAACATAAAGCTAAAAATCCACCGTAAATGATTGCTGCATCTGCTTCTTTAATTAATAGGGAATTTACCATAAAGAGCGTCAACAGAGCTCTCATTCCATAAAAATTGAAACGCTCCCACATTTCTGTTCCAAAAAGCACCCATAAACCTTTCGGGTGTCTGGAACCTTTTTTCTCTACCCATTCATCCGGTTTCGGACTTAATGCTTCAGTATTATCCATTTTATTGTTAATTTTTGTTAAGACTGACAAATATAGTTTTTTTTGGGTTTTCAGCAAGGTTTAATTTTACAATTGCCAAAAAAAGGCTGCAGAAGAGTCCTGCAGCCTGATCTATCGTTATATTAGTGAAGCTTAATGCCCTTTTTCTTTCATGATCCTGTTTAACCTTTTCAGCATGGAAAGCCCTAATAACGTGGCAAATATCAGCAGCCCGAAATTTACCAGGAAGTAATTCATTTTATTGTCATAACTGTACCATGTACTTGCCAGGATCCCGGAAAGTTTATTGCCCACCGAATTGGCCAGGAAAAAGCCGCCCATCATCAGCGCAGTAATCCTCACCGGTGAAAGTTTGGATACAAATGACAGTCCCATCGGGGAAAGGCAAAGCTCTCCTACAGTAATAGCCCCGTAGCCGGCGACCAGCCACCAGGGAGATACTTTAACGGCACCGTTATCACCGGCTGCTACCGCAGCAACCATGACCAGGCAGGATAAGGCTGAAATAAAGAGTCCCAGAACGATTTTAGTCGTTGTAAGCGGTTCTTTCCCTCTTTTTCTCAGGAAAGCCCAGAAACCTACCACGACCGGTGTGAGGGCAATGACCCAGAACGGATTGATGGATTGGAACAGTTCCGTGTTATAGAGGTATACTTTCTTTTCAGGATTTTTCTCCAGTGCTGCACGCTGTCCGGGAGATATGTTTTTAAAATACACATCCTTTCCGGATTCCTTTATCGTTTTTCCGTCCTGGTCCTTTTGCGACTGGAACTGGTCATCGTAAACGGGGACTTCGCTGTTAGTATAGCTCTTTCCATCTACCATATAAATATTTTCGAGAGGTTTCTCCATAATAGCAGGAACGCTTCTGTCTGTGTAATAATTTGCCCACCTTGTCAGAGCTGTTCCGTTCTGTTTAAAGACTGCCCAGAAAAACATACTGATCATAAATACGGACAATAAAGCACCTATAGAAGATTTTTCTTCAGGCTTTGCTTTGAAATACAGCGACGCATAAAAGTAAATGACGGGGATACAGGCAAAGATAAAGGCATCCGTACTGTCACTGCCGAAAATATTTCCTGGAATGAACCATCCTCCCGCTCCGAAAAGAATAGCCGGTAAGAATACTTTCAAAAGGATTTCAGACAGCTTCGTATCGCCTTCCTGCACTGGCTTCATCTGTGCTGCGTGAATATAATGTTTCCTGCCGACCGTAAAGATCACAAGCCCGACCAGCATTCCGACACCGGCGGTAATAAAAGCTTCCCCCCAGCCGAATTTATTCCGCATGAATGCTGCAATGATATTACAGATGAACGCTCCGATATTGATCCCCATATAAAAAATATTATATCCGGAATCTTTATTGGCTTTGTAGGGCTCTTCAGAATACAGGTTCCCCAGAAGTGTGGAAATGGTAGGCTTGAAAAAGCCGTTCCCAATAATGATTAAAGCCAGGGAAGTGTAGAATAAGGTAAGATCTTTGAAAACACCCATCCCGATATATCCGGCAGCCATCAGGATACCGCCTAAGTAGATCGATTTGATATATCCTAAAACCCGGTCGGCCAGAAATCCTCCGATGAAAGGGGTTAGATAGGTCAGGGCAATATAAGTTCCGAAAATATCGTCAGCCGTTTTATCCGGAAGCCCGAGGCCACCTTTCAGGCCGGTAGGTTCAATAACGTACAGAACGAAGATTCCAAGGATCAGGTAATACCCGAAACGTTCCCACATTTCCGTAAAAAAGAGGAACGGGAGCCCTTTAGGATGTTTGGTTTTCATAGATGCAAATTTCAAATTTCACAAATATAGAATTTTAAAAATAATAATTGAATTTTGTTAACTTTGAATGCAATAAAGATGAGAAAATGGAAATTACATTAAGAGATTTAGGAGTTTAAAGTCATTTTTGTTAAAATATATTTGAGGGAAACCATGATGATAGGATGTAAAGTTAAAAACTAAAAATCCGAATCTTACATATAAGATTCGGATTTTTATAGTTCAATTTTATCAGGTTATAGATTTTCCAGGATAAAATTGGTCATTTTCTGATATAGCTGAGGTCTTGTATATCCTCCATAGATCCCATGGTTTTTATCCGGGTACGCCATGAAATCAAATTGTTTCCTGTTCTGGATCAGCGCTTCTGAGAATTCCATTGAATTCTGGAAGTGTACATTGTCATCAGCCGTTCCATGGATCAGTAGGAATTTACCTTTCATTAAACCGGCATATTCAGTAGGGGAGTTTTTATCATATCCGTCAGCATTTTCCTGCGGAGTCCTTAAGAACCTTTCGGTATATACAGAGTCATAATACCTCCAGTTGGTTACCGGAGCCACTGCAATTCCCATTTTAAATACGTCGGCGCCTTTCGTCATGGCGAGGCTGGTCATGTATCCGCCGAAGCTCCATCCAAACATTCCGATCCTGGTTTTGTCGATATAAGACTGGTTCCCGAACCATTTGGCAGCGGTGATCTGGTCTTCAATTTCGTACTTTCCTAAATTCATATAGGTGACCTTTTTGAACTTAGCACCTTTATATCCGGTTCCGCGTCCGTCCACACAGGCCACAATATATCCTTTCTGTACCAGGTGGTTGAACCACAATGTATTACCGATATCCCATGAATTGGATACCTGTTGGGATCCCGGTCCTGAATACTGATACATGAAAAGTGGGTACTTCTTGTTCGGATCGAAGTTTTTAGGCTTCATGATCCATGCATTCATCTGATCACCGACAGCATTCGGTATAGTAATGAATTCCTTATCCACGAAGTTGTCCGCTTTCAGTTTCTGAAGCTGCTCATTATTATTCTGAAGCTCCTTCACCACTTTTCCGCTGCCGTCTTTCAGCACAAAAGTATACGGGCTTGCAGCGGTAGAAGAAGTTTCGATAAAATAATTATAATTTTTGCTGAAGCTTGCGGAATTGTTACCGTCAGGCCTGGAAATCAGCTGGGACTTTCCGTTTTCGATATTGATTTTGGAAACCACCTTGTTGATGCTTCCTTTTTCTGTTGTCTGAACGTAAATTTCCTTTGATTTCGGATTGTAACCGTAGTAATCCGTAATTTCCCAATTGCCTTTGGTAACCTGTTTTTTAAGCTTGCCATTTTGGTCATACCAGTACAGATGGCGGTTGCCGTCTCTTTCGGATGCCCAAAGGAAAGAATCATCCTCTAGGAACTCAAGGGTCGGATTATCGTTATCAATCCATTTTTCATCCGTCTCAGTAAAGTGTTTCTGAACCGCTCCGGTTTTGGTATTTACTTTCAGGATATCGGAAGCGTTCTGGATTCTTTGGGAAGTAATCAGAACAATTTCATCGGCTTTAGCGGTCTGGAATACATTGGCAATATAATAGTTTTTGAATGCCCCAAGATTTACCGGGATGGTTTTTCCGGTATCTAAGCGATACAGTTGTGCCGATACAACAGAATTATTCTCTCCCGCCTTAGGATATTTATAACGCATTTCCGTAGGATAAAGCGTTTTCCCGTAAATAGGAATGTATATTTCCGGAACCTGGCTTTCATCTGATTTTACGAAAACGATGGCATCAGAATTCTTGGTCCATTCATACTGTCTGGCATGCCCGAATTCCTCTTCATATACCCAGTCGGCTAAACCGTTGATGATAGCATTTTTCTTACCATCTGTAGTGATCTGGGTGATTTTACCGGTATTCAGGTCCTGGCAGAATAAATTATTATCTGAAATAAAGGCAACTTTGGAAGCATCCGGGGAAAATCTGGGCTCCTGAACGGTATTCCCGTTATTCAGGCTCGTCACTTTTCCGGATTTCAGGTCTTTTACCTCGAATTTTCCCAGAAAAGAATGGCGGTAGATCGGCTGGCTCTCTTTCAGCAAAAGGATTTTGGATTCGTCATCGGAGAACTCGTAACTCTCAAACTGGCCGTCAATGATATCCCCTTCCTTCTGGGACGTTTTATATGAATATTTGGCGATTCCGGTTGGTTCGATCACCAGATAGTTTTCACCGTTCTTCATGGAAGTGATCCCGGCAATACCTTTTCCACGGTAGTATCCTGAATAAATTTTATCTAAAGTGATTTCCTGTGCCGACAGGCTGTGAAAAGCAGCAGCAAGACTAAGGGTCAAGAATATTTTTTTCATTCTAAATTCTAATATCATAAAGCACCAAATATAGTGATTTTTACAAGAAAAAAGCCGGCAATAATGCCGGCCTGATCCTGATAGGAAATTATTGATTCCAGTTGTAGGCACTTTTTACATTAAGCCTGCCTTCTCCGGATTTTCTCAGGTAGATCACCCGGTCAGACTCCGGAATATATTTGATGGAGGTCAGTACAGGAGAGCCGGAACGTTCCCCGTTTTCAGAATTATTGTAGAGGCTGATGGCTTTTTTTTTATCAGTCACTACATTTCCTATTGCGTACGGCTGAAGGGTATCTTCATTGGCGAAGAAATAGCCTTTATTATCTTTCATGAAATACCCGATCTTTCCTGATGGTGTTGCAGTAGTGCTGACTGCGGTTCCGTCTGAGTTAAGGGTAAACCATTGGCCCGGACCGTATGAAATAATCGGGTCCGGAAAACGGTTGGAAGGTGTGGATGGCGGCATGGTTTTGTTAATGTCATATCCGAACAGGTATGTTTTGCCGTTATTAGCCTGTACAGCACTGATTTCCACACCGGACATCGTAGTATTGCCTCTGTATTCAGAGAATTCGCTCATGACGATATTGCCGTTCTGCAGGTTGATGAAAGCCATATCCCCGAAGTTGCTCTGGTTGATCCTTACCCCCGTAAAATATCCGAACGATACCAGATAATCCTGATCATTAATGGAAACCGGAGTCAGGGTTTTTAAGATCAGTTTCTCCTTTAAAGGAATATCCTGTTCACCCTGAGCAGAAACATAGACCAGCTTTGAAGATTCTTTCCAGCCGGTAGACTTTCTTAATATTAAAACCCTCCCTGAATTTGTTACAGCTGCATCCGCTTCCATATAATCTGTATCAAGCGTTATTTCTTTATCCCATTTTCTGGACAGGGAAGAGAGGTCAATCACGATATTATCAATGGTATTAGCCGTTTTTTTAGAAACAGACCGGTCGTTGATGATGGCTGCATATTTTCCGTTCTGCGAAAACCTCATATAAGTGGTTCCCTGTTTCATGCCTCCTTCCGTAAAAAGCTTGGCAATGCTGGTCGTGGTAAAAGTATTATCTTTTCTGTTGAAAACATGCTGGAAGATTTCTTTCCTGTTATTCCGGGTTTCCAGTTCTTCCGTAAACACAACGAACTGGTCTTTGCCAATCTCTGCCGATCCCAGATAATTGTGCAGGACACCATTGGTTTTATTGGCATAATCCTTAATATAGGTATCAATGAGATTCCCGTTCTGGTCGAGTTTCCTCATGATGATTTTCTTGTGGGGATAACTGCTGTAGCCGTCTTCATTGATATCGCTGAAAACATATTGGTTATAGTCGTCACACAGCACCAGCTTGATGTCTTTTTCGTATTTGGAATTGTATTCGAAATTGTCTCCGTATACAAATTTCTTATCCTGACCGAAAGCGACAACGCTCATTAAGGCCAGCGAAAGGATCAAAGTTTTTTTCATAGTATCGATTAGTTATAAATTTTTTGTTCAAGCCCTTTCAGTTCATAGTTCTGGTCAAAAGAGAGCTTCATATCTACCAGGTGCTCCTGCATTTCGTTCAGGTATTTTTCGGCTTCTGCCTTTTTTCCCAAGGCCAGGTTCAGGCGAATGAGGTTCATATACAGATAGGCTGCAATCTTAGCATTATAGGCTGCTTTTTTATCTTCATAATTGATTTTTTTCAGAGCATCTTTCCATAAAGCAACCCCTTTATCCATATTTTCAAGGGCGGCTTTATTAGGAGTGTAATCCGGTCTTGCCTGTAATTTCTTCAGGTTTGTGGTTACATAGATGGACGCTTTTTCCAGGTCATCGTATTCTCCTTTGTTCTTTACTGTTTCCAGCTTCACTGTGGAACTGATTTTGGAATAACCGAAGTTATCTGCCAGGATTTCGTTGATCTTATTCATCACCTTCTGAAGATATGTTCTCTCATGGTCGCTCAGGTTGATTTCATTGGTAGGCGAAGAGGCCACTTCTTCAAAGTCCGAGAAAAGCGTTTTGTCGATTTTCACTACGCCGTTCTGCTTTACCACCAGCTTGGTCGGCTGGCTGGCAAAAGTTTTCCCGGCATTATCCTGAAAGTTGGTCCGCTCCATATTGATGGAAATGTCAATGGCGTTTCCGCCTCTTGAAAAACCGTCGATATTAACCTGTGAAGCCAGGACTTTGTTGTCTACGATAAGCGCAGTTCTGAGATCCGGATCGCGGTATACGGGTTTTTGGGGAACATTGAGCTGCGGACGGGAAGGAAGTCTGAGTACCGGCGGCATGGCATTCATGGCAATTTTTTCCACAGCTTTCATTTTATTATACTGCTCGGATTCTGTTTTGTACTTTTCGGTAAGTTTTTTTACTTCCGCCTCATAATCCTTGAGCCTTTCCTCATGCTGTAGTTTGGCATCCTGTACGCTCTGGTCGTAATTGTCTACCTGCTTCTGGAACTTTTCCTTGGCTTCTTTAATCACGTCTTCCTTGGTCATGTTGTATGGTGAATTCACTGCTACAGAAAAATTTCTGTTTTGTGAATCCACCGGATTAGCAGGCTCCTTTAGAAGCTGGAAAGTCACCTGTTCCGAGTCGATTCTCTGGGCATACCCTAAAGTAGCTACTGATAAAAATAAAACGGATAAAATAGAGTTGTATTTCATGCTTAAAATTTAGTCTGCAAATTTAATTTTTTTTCGATAATATCCTAACTTTAATTGTGATATGCTTTAAAATGTGTGCTGAAAGGATCGGTTAATTGCAAAAAATGCAAATCCCTGTATAATGAAAAATACTCCTATAATACCAAATCCAATGTTTGGCAAAAAAATTGAATATTCCTCTATATAACATATTCAAATAATAATTATGGAAACGAATGACTACGACCAGAAGCTGAACAAATACGAATTGGAAGATCAGGCTATCTATACAGGATTCTCAAGTTTTGAAGATGCAGAAAGGTATTCCCGGGATAAAAACGGTAAACTGGTAGAAGTAAGCTTTAAAGACGGAAATGACAATCCTCAGATTACAGATGAAGCTCAGCTGATTGATAAAAAACTTCATTATTTTGTAGTCGCAGGAGACGAATATAAATTTATTCATTCTTCTGATCCGGGATTCAGGGATTATGCCCATGAATTGCAGAAAATAAAGGCTAAAATGCGCGAGGATGCACCGGACGAACGGTACCTGGCCAATTTTGAAATAGAAAATTCAGAAGATCCGATTATCGTGATCAAAAATGATCATTTTGAATCGGTAACTTCCAGAGAACGTTCAAAATACCTGAAGCATGCGAAGGTATATGAAATAGGAGTTGCTATAATCAAATCTTAAAATCAACATCATGAGCACTAAGAAATATTCAGACAAAGCTCAGGAAAAAGTGGAAAAAGTAATGCACGAGTTCAAGGAAGGAAAATTAAAGTCCTCTTCCGGAGACCAGGTGAAAAGCAGGAAGCAAGCCGTAGCAATAGGCATTTCCGAAGCAAGAGAAGAAGGACTCAAAGTTCCTTCTAAAAAGAAGAAAAGCAAAGACAAATAGTATAAAGCCGCTCATGATCTGAGCGGTTTTTTTATGCATAGTTTCAGTTAACAGATGTGTATAAGTGTACGCTAGAATTAATATACCTTTAACGGCACCCTAAAGGTTTTTGGATATATTTGCGAAAAATAGCAATACTGAGTATTACTTATTTCAGGATTGGATGGGACATTTCAAAAAGATATATTCAGACTATAAGCACCAGGTGTATTTCTTTGTCAGGAAATATATTTCCGGACAGGAAGATATTGAGGATGTGGTGCAGGAAATATTTGTCCACTTATGGAAGCACCATACACAGCTTCAGAAATCTGAACATCCGGAGGCTGTCATCTTCCGTACTGCCAAGCAGGAGATTGCTAATTTTTACAGGAAAAATAAAATGATTTTCAGTTCAGATCCGGACATCATTTCCGGCCTGGAAGAAAGAGAAGAAGAATCAGATACATTCTGGAAAGAAGAAAATCTCATTAAAATAGAACGTTTGCTCAGCGAACTGCCCGTTCAGAATAAAGAATTTTTACTCAGGAACAAACTGGAAAACGTCAGCTATCTTAAAATAGCTGAAGAAAATAATATGTCTAAAACGGCCGTTGAAAAACGTATTAATAAAGCCCTTGCGTACATCCGTAGCAACCTCAGTCTCTTTTAAGCCTCTGTTAACGAATATGAACAAATCATTAAATCCACTTTTCTCAGGTGGATATTTTTTGATCCCTGCGTAATTACTATCAGAGAGACCACTTATGAATCAATTCGAAAAAGACTGGAACACGGTGAAAAAAGAAAACCGGCGGATCGATGCGGAAACTGACCGCAGGATCTGGCAGAATATAGCGCATATGACTTCTGGGCGTAAAACAAAACAACAAAAGATGTATTGGGCCGCCGCCATCCTTATTCCTTTGCTTGGGCTGATTGGCCTGTACCCATTATTTTCAAAACACCATACCAATGCTGAAAACATATTGGTGTTGAAAACCGGAAATGAAATGAAGACCTACAGGCTTTCTGACGGAAGTTTCATCATCATGCAGCCATACAGTAGGCTTACGATAGACAGGAATAATTTCGGTAAAAAGGAGAGATCTGTGGAATTCGAAGGGAAAGCTTTTTTTGACATCGCCAAAGATAAAACCAGGCCATTCCGGATTGATGCCCAAGGTTTTAAGGTCCAGGTTTTGGGAACCCGGTTTTTCCTGGATCAGAAATCAGCAGATAAAAGCGTAGCCCTGAAGGAAGGAAAGGTAAAGATAGAGCGCCGTGGAAAAATCACTTATCTGCTGCCTGAGGAAACGTGGGTGAGTGATGCAGATAACAGGGAGCATCATTACTACAGCCCTTCCAGGGTAAAGACATTTGCATTTAACGGGCAGGACTATGGAGAAGTTATCCGCCTGCTTGAAGAAACCTATGATGTAGAGATACAATATCCTGTACAGTACAGCAAAGAAAAAATACAGGGCTCTTTTACAGGAAACCTGAAGGATGTGATTACCATTGTAAGCTATCCTTTCAGCCTTACAACTGTAAAAATCACCGACAAACAAATTGTTTTAAAATAAAGTGCACCGATAATGGGGGTTATCGGTGCGGCGAACTAGTAAGAATACAACAAACTAATTTTTTACAAATCTATGAAAAAAACGGCAATCAGCATTGCGGTACTGGGAGTATTATACCTGTCTGAAATGACGTATGCATACGCTCCGGCCACCTTTCAGCAATCTGTTAACTCCGGACGAATTCCTGTAACAAGGGTATTTGAAAAACTGGGAAAGAAAACCCGGACACAATTCTTTTATTCGGCTTCCGATATGCAGGGGATCCTTGTGGATGACACCAAAATCAATTACGGCTCTCTGAAAGAAGCACTCAGCTACCTCAAAAAAAGCTATTCCATTGATTTTATTATTCAGAACAATACCGTTACGGTAAGAAGGATTGCAAAATCTTCGGATAATCGTCCGCTTTCCATTCATATGAATGCAATGAAACGGGATACCATCTCTCCCCGGGAGAAGAATATTGATGAAGTCGTAATGGTAGGCTATGGAAAGCAGAACAGGAAGGATATTTCAGGTTCTATTTCATCCATCGATGAGAAGCAGATGAAAGGTGTTGCATCCGGTAATTTTGGTGATATTATAGCAGGAAAAGCTACGGGAATCCAGGTTTCACAGGCCAATGCAAGCCCGGGATCTTCACCCACCATACGAGTGAGGGGAATCGGGACGCTCACTGCAGGTTCCAATCCTTTAATCGTTGTCGATGGATTTCCGCTTACGGAAGGAACCAACCTGAATTCCATCGATCCCAATTCCATTGCCAAGATCGATATCCTTAAAGATGCTGCTTCATCTGCTATTTACGGATCCAGGGGCGCCAACGGAGTTATCCTGATCGAAACCAAGCAGGGAAAAAAAGGAAAAATGGAAGTAACCCTGGATTCCTATTACGGAATCCAGACCCGCAGTGACAAGGCCAAACTTGTCGACGCATATGATATGGCCGTTTTCATGAAAGAATCCAGGGATAATAACTATCTCTCCAAAGGGCCTAACAGGAGTATCAATGACGATACTGCAACCAGAAAAAGCAAAGGGGCATCCCTGAGAGAACTCATTCCCGATTACCTGAAGCCTTATCTCGAAAGGCAGCCAGGACTTACCAATACGGACTGGTACAACACTGTACTAAGACCGGCTCCGATCAGTCAGACCACATTTACCGTGACCGGAGGTGGGGACAAGAGCAAATATGCCTTCACAGGAAGTTACCTCAATCAGAAAGGAATTGTCATCGGTTCAGATTATGAAAAGTATTCAACCAATGTCAATTTATCGACGGATCTGAGTGATCAACTGAAAATTGGTGTTTCCATTACGCCGTCTTTTTCCCAGGGAAGCATCCTGGATATGGTTTCGGGAGGAAGAAGCTATAACCCGATTGCCATGGCTACAACCATGTATCCTTTCTTTGCGCCTTATGATGCTAATGGCAACCTGAATATCTCCGAACAGATAAAAGCCAATACATCCACAGATGCAGCTCTGGTTGAAAATCCTGTAGCCATGGTGGACATGACCAGCAGGAAATATACACTGTTTAAAACATTTGGAAATGTATTCGCTCAGCTGAAATTTCTGAAAGACTTCAGCTATAAATTTTCGGTGGGCGGAGATTACAGCAATTACGAATACAATTTTTTCGATCCGTCTACGGTAGGGTCTTACCGGTCCGCTGCTCCGGACGTCACTATGGCAAGCAGGACGGAATACATCAGGAAAAACTACCTGGTGGAAAACCTGCTGACTTTTGATAAGAAAATCGGGAACCATACCTTCAATGCAATTGCAGGACAATCCTACCAGGAAGAAAACAACAATCAGCTGCTGGTGGAGGCCACAGGATTCCCGGATAACAGCATCACCAATATTGCCGGCGGATCTTCGTTTAAGAATACGTTATCACAATATAAGTGGACTCTGATTTCTTATTTCAGCAGACTGTCCTACAGTTTTGAGAATAAATACAACTTCATGGCGTCTTACAGGAGAGACGGATCTTCAAGATTCGGGATCAATTCCAAATGGGGCGATTTTTACGCGCTGTCACTGGGCTGGACAT
This sequence comes from uncultured Chryseobacterium sp., assembly GCA_913775525.1. Taxonomy (GTDB): domain Bacteria; phylum Bacteroidota; class Bacteroidia; order Flavobacteriales; family Weeksellaceae; genus Chryseobacterium. The sequence goes on along the minus strand of CAJYLH010000034.1, from coordinate 137,580 downwards.
TCAGCAATGAAAACTTCTTTCCTAAAAATGATTTCATTGATCCTGTAAAGTTCAGGTACAGTAAAGGAAGCAACGGGAATAATCAGATTCCTAATTTCGGGGCACTTTCTCTGATGGCGGAAGAAAATTATGTCTTTTCAGGGGCACTCGCTTCGGGATACAGGGCAGCAACGGCACCTAACCCTAATATTTCATGGGAAAAATCAAAATCAGATAATTTCGGGATCGATTTTTCACTGTTCAGGAATTTCCTGAATGTATCTGCCGACTATTACATTCTTATGCGTGACGGGCTGCTGCTGGATGTGCCGGTTCCGCAGCAGTCGGGGTACAGCACCTCCCTACAGAATATCGGGAAAGTCAGGAACAGAGGGCTTGAGATCCAGCTTTCGACCAGGCCACTGCACATTGGGCAACATTTGGAATATTCCAATAACCTGAGTTTTTCTGCCAATACCAATAAGGTGCTGGCCTTAGCCAATGGACAGAACCAGATCATTGCAGGGGCCAATAATTTTGCCGTTACCAAAGTAGGCGGCTCCATTGCAGAAATGTATGGGTATAACATTACCGGAGTATATACTTCACAGCAGCAGATCGACAATAGTCCGCATATTACAGGAACGCTGGTAGGGGACTACATTATGGAAGACCTCAACGGAGACGGAAAAATTGATAATAATGATAAAAAAAGCTTCGGTTCAGGTATTCCGAAATATATCGTTGGCTTTTCCAATACTTTCAAATATAAAAACCTTGAGCTTAACTTCATGCTATATAGTGAACTCGGGAAAAAAGTATATAACGGGGACCTGGTGAGCAGCACAGAGTCAGGTGAAGGTTTTGGGGTGGCAAGCCAGTATTATTTTAACCACCGTTACAATGCCGAGACTAATCCCGGAGGTTCTTTTGCAATGCCTAACATGAATTTTTCCAATAACAGAAAAGAAGCACGGACTTCCAATATCTTTTTTATGAACGGGAATTATGTCAGACTGCGTTCGCTGAAACTGGCGTATAACCTGCCTAGAAGCATTACGGAAAATTTAAAAATTAAGTCTGCACAAATCTATTTCATGGGAAATAATTTACTGACCATTACTTCTTACCGTGGGCAAAATATTGATGCTACAACAGACAATGTACTTACCCAGGGTTATGACAGTGCCTATTATCCTGTAACGAGGGTCTTTTCCTTCGGAATGAACTTCAAATTCTAATCAAATCAAACATACAATGAAAAAAATACTTACTCCAGTCGTTATTTTACTGCTTTTACAGTCGTGCTCGTCCGACCTTCTGAACACTTCTCCGGAAGCCACTAAAGTAACGTCACAGTTTTATACGGACGCCTCACAAATCGAGCAGGGCATCAATGCGGTATATGGCACACTGCAGTATACCGGGCAATATCAGCAGGCGATGCTGGTTATCGGGGAAATTCCTTCTGACAATACTTATGATGAGGTTCCGGCGAATGACTCATTTACCTATGGTGAATTTGATTTCTTTACCATTCAGCCCAACAATTCGCTGATTGCAAGTACCTGGAAAGATCATTACATCGGAATCCAGCAGGCTAATATCATCCTCAACAGGATTGACGCCATCCAGGATATGGCGCAGGCTACCAAGAGCAGCCGGATCGGCGAAATGAAATTTCTGCGGGCGCTGATGTATTTCAATCTTGTAAGGGTATTCGGGGATGTTCCATTGGTCACTAAAGAAACTACGAATGTAAATGACTATTTCGGGCAGGGCAGGACGCCTGTTTCAGAAGTGTATGCTTTCATAGAAAAGGAACTGAAAGATGCCATTCCGCTTTTACCGGCTGCAACCACACAGAAAGGAAGGGTGACTAAAGCGGCTGCGATGGGCATCCTGGGAAAGGTGCTCATTACAGAAAATAAATACAGCGATGCCCTGCCCTATCTTTCCCAGATAGAAGGACTGGGGTACAGCCTGCTTTCTGACGTGTCTAAAATCTTTGATGTCACCAATAAAAATAATGCAGAAATTATTTTTGACGTTCAGTTTGCTTCAGGAATCAACGGGAATTCGGAAGGAAGCCCTGCATTTCAGCTCTTCAGCCCATCGGGAACCGTGGCCGGCGCTAAAGGGCATAACCTGCCTACCAAAGAAATCTACAACCTGTATACTGGTGATGATCAAAGGAAATCGGCTTATATCGGACTGACTTCCAACGGGATTCCATACACCAAAAAAATCGTAAAGACATCGAACGTAATTGCAGATGGCGGAAGCAATATTGTGGTGCTCCGCCTGGCTGATGTCTACCTGATGATCGCTGAATGTTATGCCAAAGCCAATGATTTGAGCAATGCTAATGTGTATCTGAATAAAATTAAATCCAGGGCTGGCATTGCCAGTGTAAACTTGGTTTCCCAACAGGCTCTTCTTGCTGAGATCGATAAAGAAAGAAGACTGGAACTGGTTGGAGAAGGCCATCGCTGGTTTGACCTGGTCAGGACCGGGAAAGCCGTTCAGGTAATGACACAGCACTTTGCATCAACGCCCGGCTATAGTACAGCTACGATTGATCAGCATAACCTCCTGATGCCGGTTCCGCAGGGACAGATCAATACAGACCCCGCCATCAAACAAAATCCGGGATATTAAAAAAGTGTATGAAGCTTAAACTAAAAAAGATAAAATATGAAAACTAAATTGTTATGCCTGCTGATTTTTGCTTCCGGAATCGTTTTCGGACAGAAGAAAATATCCCTGTCTCATTTTCCGGAAGATAAGGTGATGGTGATTGCCCACCGTGCCGACTGGCGGGAAGCCCCGGAAAACTCTGCGTGGGCAGTAAGAAAAGCCATTGAAAAAGGGATTGATATGGTAGAAGTAGACCTTGCCCTGACAAAAGACAGCGTTCTGGTCCTGATGCACGATAAAACCATCGACCGTACCACTACAGGAACCGGAAAACCCGGTGATTACACCCTGGCAGAGCTCCGTAAATTCTCATTAAGAGATGGGCTTGGCAGCACAACGCAAATGAAGGTACCCACCCTGGAAGAGATCCTGGATATTACCCAGGATAAAATACTGATCAATTTGGACAAAGGATTCGATTATATCAATATAGTCTATCCTTTATTAAAAAAAAGGAAGATGCTGGACCAGGTTTTATTTAAAGGAAGTGAAACCTATAAAGAGTTCAACCGTAAATACGCAATGATTAAAAATGACATTCATTTCATGCCTATTGTCAGGCTGAATCTAAAAGAAGGATGGCAGAAAATCACTGAATATACCGATCATTATAAGGTCTACGGCTTTGAGTTTACGGTAGGAGAAACAGAACAGAATATGATCGACTTTAATAAAGTTAGGGAGAAGGGTTGCCGAGTGTGGGTCAATGCACTCTGGCCGCATCACAATTCAGGGCATAATGATGATCTGGCTTTAGAAAATCCTGAAGTATACGAATGGTTCTTGAAAAACAAAGTCAATATGATCCAGACGGATCGTCCCAAGGAACTGATCGGGTTCCTGAAAAAGAAGAATCTTTACTATTAATGTACGGTACTTTCAAAATTGGAATCGGCGGAGCCAAAGGCTCCGCCGATTGTTTTATCATTACTGACTATAATGGAAATGCCTATTTCTGATGGTTATACATCAACTGATAGTATTCATCCGCCATCCGGTCACTGTTGAACTGATCCTTTACATCTTCCATGGAATTGTACTGGATCTTTCTCCATTGTGACGGTTGATCATAATAGGTAGGAAGAATTTCATTTTCCAGAATTTCATACAGCGTATTGAGGTCGTGGTTGTCCTGCTCATAAACGCTGGTATTCATATAATCCGCTTTGGGAACTACAAATGAATTTTCTCCGTGTTTCGCAAATTCAGGAATCCAGCCATCATCTGTTGAAAGGTTTACCGAACCGTTCATAGCCGCCGTCATTCCGGAAGTCCCGGAAGCTTCCCTCGGCACCCGTGGGTTGTTGAGCCATAAGTCAGAACCCTGTTTCAGCGATTTGCTCAGGGAAAGTTCATATCCCGTAAGCACAGCCATATTCTTATTGTTTTTGCTTTCTTCCACCAGCGAATTAAAGGTAGAAATCGCAGCATAATCCATCGGATAGGGTTTTCCAGCCCAGATGATCTGAACCGGGTATTTCGGGTTGTTCAGGAGTCTGTAAAATCTGTCCTTATCATGAAGCAGGAGATCTGCACGCTTGTAGCCCGCAAAACGCCTTGCCCAGACAATGGTAAAGACATCCGGATCAAACAGGTTACCGGTCTGGTCTGCCACGATTTTGAACAGTCTTTTCTTCAGGTGTTTTTTCCGGAAATCAAATGCTGTTTCATCATTTTCATCCTTTGCATTGTACAGAGGCTTGTCTGCCCAGTATTTAAAATCCTGTGCATTGGTAATGGAAGTGATTTCGCAGATTCCCGGATATTTGTGCCACAATGTATTGGAAACCTCTCCATGAAGTTTTGAAACTCCATTGGCAATTCCGGACATTTTCAAGGCACATAAAGAATGGTTGAAACGGTCATCGTCAGTTCCTTCAATCTGCTTCACCTCTTCCATACTAAGCCCGGAGAAATAGGACATATCATAGCAAAGTTTAAGATTATGCTTCTCATTACCGGCTTCTTCAGGAGTATGGGTGGTGAAAACCAGCTTTTCTTTCACACGGTTCATATCGCCATTATACTTTTTAAGCAGATGGAAGGCTGCCGGAAGACCATGGGCTTCGTTCATATGGTATACTTCCCGTTCCATATTCATTTCATCCAGCAGCCGTGCGCCTCCTTTTCCTAGAAGAATATACTGCGCCAGCTTGGTAGACTCGTTGGCATCATACAGTTTATGACAGATTGTTTTAGACACGTGATCGTTTTCAGGAACGTCAGTGGAAAGGAAGAACATCGGAGCGGTATTGAAGATCTCAGGATCCAGGTACCATACCTTTACCCAAACCGGGGCACTATGAATTTCAATCTGGAATTTAATTCCCGTATCCTCAAGGAAGCTATACATCTTTTTGGTCCAGACCGGTTGCAGGGTCTGGTCATGGTTTCTAGCCTGGTCATAATATCCGAATTTCCACAGGATACCGATTCCCACCAGATCCTGCTTCAGGTTATATGCACTTCTCATATGGGATCCCGCCAGGAATCCCAATCCTCCTGAATATATTTTTAATACCTGTTCAATAGCAAATTCCATAGAGAAATAAGCCACTTTCTTAGAATATTTAGGATTGACATTGTAGGGTATTTCAAAGTTTTTAAAATCCATAAAACACAGTTTTGTTTTGAGTTCGCAAAGGTAATTAATTATGAAAACAAACTTTATATTAATTATTTGATAATTAAAGCTTCAAGTGTGTTTCAGATGTTTTTTTTAACTACCTTTAGAATGTAATTTTTTGGTAATCAAAGATCAGGCACTAAAACCATACCATTGTGCCTGTATGGGGAACACAAAAAATAAACACATGAAAAAAGCATTTTCTGATGAAGATTTAATTAAAAATCTCAGTTTATACTATCTGAACCGGCATCTTAAGAAGAAGCCGATAGAGAAATACCACCGTGCCATAGATGAGTCATCCCTGCATGACAGGGAGAAGTACAGGAAAAAATCTGAAATTTTACTACTGAATGCTTTTATGCATCATTTTCCCAGGGTAAAGTTTGAGGACCTTACCTGTGAAAGTCCGGATTTCATTGCCACGCTGGACGACAAAAAAATTGGAATTGAATTAACGGAAGTGATCAACCATTTGGAAATGAAAAAAATGGAGAGCAACCTTAATAAAATATTCCGTCAGGCAGAAATACTATTGGAACAGGAGAACACTACGAAATATCGTGGTGTTTATTTTTTGGAGTTTCAGCCCAACCTCAAATTTCACCATCCCGAAGATCAGCAGGAAATCATTCTCTCCATTGATAAAAGCATCCGCAAGAACAAGCCTGTGGGACATGTCAGAAACCTCAGGAAATCCTTTCACCGAAGGAACGTCTTCATCACCCATGAATACAATATGAACCTCTTCGACGAACTCTGTTCCGAGAAAATCATGGAGCTGATCGAGAAGAAAAACGAGAAATTTCCTTATTACGATTCTTCGGTGGATGAATGCTGGCTTGTAATCGTATCGGATATGAATTCCCTGGCGTCCCGGTATACATTTATCCAGGATAAAGAGCAGCTCAGGGAGGTCAGAAGCCCGTTTCATAAAATATTCCATCTGGAGAACCTCTGCGGCAACCTCACGAATATCAAGTAATATTGAGGATCCGGTATCAATAAAGTATTGTTCAGGAGCTTTTTCCCGCTTTCCGCACTCGCTATTTTTGTGTTTCGGGCGGCGGCTTTGCCGCCGCCCGAAACACAAAAATGAGCTCAGACAAATGCTCCAATCGGGGCTAGGATTCAGGGCATGAGGAAATTTACCTGCACCAATTCAAAAACAGCCGGTTTTAATGCTTAACTTTGATCAAAACAAATGTTATGAAAGACCTGTTTAAAAAACGATTTCAGTATTACAAATCACTTGGAGACCGCACCTTCGCACAGCTTTCGGAAGAGCAGATGTTCTGGCAGTATAATGAAGAAAGCAATTCGATAGCAGTAATCGTAAAGCATATTGCCGGAAACATGCTTTCCAGGTGGACCGATTTTTTAATGGAAGACGGCGAAAAAGACTGGCGCAACCGGGATGAAGAGTTTATCAATAATTTTACGACCAAAAATGAAATTTTAGAATCTTGGGAAAAAGGCTGGGACTGCCTTTTTGTTGCACTGGATCAGATCAATGATGAAAATATTCATGCAACCGTTTATATACGGGGTGAGGCGCATTCCGTCCTTGATGCCGTTCTGCGCCAGCTTGCGCATTATCCGTACCATATCGGTCAGATCATCTATATCGCTAAGATGCTGAAGAATGAAGACTGGAAAACGCTTTCTGTAGCCCGTAATAAATCTCAAGAATTCAATGTGGAAATGAAAAGTAAATTTTCCGGTGATCCGTTGTTTGAAAATTCCTCCGGTTTGCTATCAGAATAGCCCTCAGGTCCGGGATGAATTTCAGGATGAAGCGCTTCATTAATCGAAAAGCTTCTGTTCTGCTTAAAATCCTGACAGATAAATACCTTATATAACAGTCCATAGAAGGTATCAATAGAGTATTAACGTTAAAAGTATTATCTTTGCACCCTAAAAATCAGGAGTTATCCATGTCTACTTTTCACAGAACTGCCGCATACCATACCTTAGGCTGCAAATTGAATTTTGCGGAAACATCTACTATTGCCCGTCAGTTGACGGATGCAGGATACGATAAGGTGAGTTTTGATGATAAGGCAGATGTATATGTGATCAACACCTGTTCGGTAACGGAAAATGCTGATCGGGAATGTAAGCTTCATGTAAAAAGAGCGATGAAAGCCAATCCTGAAGGACTGGTCGTAATTGTTGGCTGCTATGCACAGCTGAAACCTGAGGAAATTTCACAGATTACCGGTGTAGACCTCGTTTTAGGGGCGAAAGAAAAATTCAACATCCTCAGTTATCTGGACGATCTGGAAAAATCTGAAAGCAATGGAACCGTACACTCCTGTGAGATTGAAGAAACAGATTTTTTCATCGGGAGCTACTCTATCGGTGACCGGACCAGGGCTTTCCTGAAAGTCCAGGACGGCTGTGATTACAAATGTACTTATTGCACGATTCCGCTGGCCAGAGGGATTTCACGTTCAGACACCATTGATAACGTACTGAATAATGCCCGCGAAATTGCAGCAAGGGATATTAAGGAAATCGTTCTTACCGGCGTGAATATAGGGGATTATGGTAAAGGGGAATTCGGGAATAAAAGACATGAGCATACTTTCCTCGACCTTATTTCCGAGCTCGACCAGGTGACCGGAATAGAAAGGATCCGTATTTCTTCCATAGAGCCTAACCTTCTGAAGGATGAAAGCATTGAACTGGTGTCCAGAAGCAAAAGCTTCGTGCCTCATTTTCATATCCCATTACAGTCGGGAAGCGATGATCTGCTTAAAAAGATGAAGCGCCGCTACCTTACCGGTTTGTATCGCAATAGAGTAAGCAAAATCCGTGAAGTAATGCCTCATGCTGCTATTGGAGTTGATGTAATCGTAGGCTTCCCGGGAGAAACCGAAGAACGTTTTATGGAAACCTATAATTTCCTGAATGAACTTCCTATTACCTATCTCCATGTATTTACCTATTCCGAAAGGGAAAATACAGAAGCTGCCGGAATGGAAGGCATAATACCTGTTTCTGAAAGAAAGAAAAGAAATAAAATGCTCAGGATCCTTTCTGAGAAGAAAAAAATGGCTTTTTATCAGGACCAGCTTGGTAAGACCCTGCCCGTATTATGGGAGCATGAAAACAAAGATGGTAAGATGTTCGGTTTTACTGAGAATTATGTAAGGGTTCAGAAAGATTTTGATCCTTCCTCTGTCAATCAGATCGAGTTCCTGAAACTGGAGAAAATCGAAGCCGACGGAACGGTATCAGTCATGAGTTCTTTTGAGACGTTTCTTGAGAAAATATAAAAATACTTACCTGCTTCATTCTTAGGCGCGGAATAACATTCAGTTATATCCGACAGTGATCTCCTGGATATTTTAAAATAGTATTACCTGTCATCAGTAATATATTTGCAATAGAAAAACCGCTCACGAATTTGCTTTGGTGCTTAAGATTTACGGAATTTATGATAATCTGATAAAGGTTTTTCTTTTAAACTAAAAACTCGTCACTGGAATTTTTAATGAAAGAACTCAAAGGCCTTTATTCTGTACATTGATACACCCAAGGAATATAACTTCCCTATACCATTATTCTTATTTTCTTGGGATCTGGTAGGCATTTTGCAGCAATCTTTAGAAAATGAAAATCCAAGTGATATGAGAGACAAATTTTTGTTGTGGGGCGCAATTATTGTAGCCGTTGCCTGGGCCGTTGCATTCTTAATTAAGGCAGACTGGTGGATTCCTTTTTTTCTCACCATTATCTATGCGATTGGAGTATATAATGTGACTCAAACCAAGCATGCTATTTTGAGGAATTTCCCGGTATTGGGATACTTCCGGTATTTTTTCGAAAGTATTTCCCCGGAAATGCAGCAGTATTTTATTGAAAGGGAGACAGACGGGAAACCTTTCCCCCGCAATCAGCGTTCCGCGGTCTACCGCCGGGCAAAAAATCTTGGTGACACCGTACCTTTTGGAACCCAGCTGGAAGTAAACCACAGGAAGTATGAAGGCATCAAGCATTCCATTTATGCTAAAATGCCGTCCGAAGAGCTTCCCAGAGTATGGGTAGGAGGGGAGCAATGTACACAGCCTTATAATGCCTCTTTACTGAATATTTCAGCGATGAGTTTCGGAGCACTGAGCGACCGTGCGCAGATTGCACTGAACCGGGGAGCAAAAAAAGGGAATTTTTATCACAATACCGGGGAAGGAGGAATTTCGCCTTATCATATGGAAGGCGGGGATCTCTGCTGGCAGATCGGTACCGGATACTTCGGATGCAGGGATGATGAAGGGAAATTCAATCCTGAACTATTCAAAAAGTATTCTACGCTTCCGAATGTGAAAATGATTGAGATTAAGTTGTCTCAGGGAGCAAAGCCCGGTCATGGAGGTGTTTTGCCAGGTGTGAAAAATACTCCGGAAATTGCCAAAATCCGTCATGTAACCCCCGGAATTACGGTTCTTTCTCCTCCTGCCCATTCATCTTTTTCTGATGCTGCAGGTTTACTGAGGTTTGTTCAGCAACTGCGGGATCTTTCGGGAGGTAAGCCGGTAGGTTTTAAGCTCTGTATAGGAGACACCAAAGAATTTGAAGATATTTGTGTTCAGATGAATGTTTTAAAGATTTATCCGGATTTTATTACTGTCGATGGTGCTGAAGGAGGAACGGGTGCGGCACCTCCGGAATTTTCAGACGGTGTCGGAATGCCTCTGGAGCCTGCATTGATTTACGTAAACAAAATTCTCAGCCGTTATAATGTGAGAAAAAAACTTAGGGTAATTGCCAGCGGAAAAGTACTCACCAGCCTGGATATTTTAAGAGCTGTCGCCATGGGAGCCGATATGTGCAACAACGCAAGGGGATTCATGTTTTCATTGGGCTGTATTCAGGCGTTGCGCTGTAATAATAATAAATGTCCTACCGGAGTCGCAACCCAGGATAAAATGCTCGTTAAAGGGCTTGATGTTACCGATAAAAGTGAGCGGGTGTACCATTTTCACAAGAATACGCTTCATACATGCAACGAACTTATTGCCGCGGCAGGAAGAAGCTCATATGAGGAAGTTGATGCCAGTATGTTTATGAGAGGTGATGAATTTGACCATCTTTCCGATCTTTTCTTCCCCGATGTACTGGGAAATGTGAGGCAACATGCGAAGTACTAAATAGAAAAAACGCTTCAGAATTTCCTGAAGCGTTTTTATTTTATTTCTATTACTGATTACTTGTTGGTCTTGGAGTAACAGCATTATAAAGCTGAAAATTGAATACAAAACACCTGTTCTGTAATGATGTGCCAACATAATTATAATGGACGTCCCTGCCAAAAGCAGCTTTAGAAGGAACAATAATAACTCCCTGAAGATTATACCCGTCTCCATCCGGCTTGTTATCGAAAGATTTGAAGTATTTGATTGCTTCCTGGAATCCTTCTATTTCATAATAGCTTCTTTGCTTTGCTGCATCAGAAGTGGCATTGGTTAGAATAATATTTTTTACATAATAAAACAGTGGATCCGTTACGGGAGAACCTTGTCCGTCAATAGTATTGATTAATGTTCCGGAATAGGAATTATTAAACGCTACTTTTCCATCCGTATCCGTGGCAAGATAATAATTTCCTCTGATCATGGTGCGGATCATGGTATCGGTTCCGATGGTTTTTCCTGTAGCAGGCTGTGCTCCATCCCTGATGATATAGATAACTCCTGATGGAAGTTTTACAGGGTTGAGTTCAGAAAGTTTTTTGTAGTTGTCATCAGTAGCATCCGTACTGCTGAAAGCTTTTATATTTCCTTGGGTATCCAGGTAATTATCATCCATAAACTTCTGGATGGCCTGCTCATCATATGAGTTTCTGACGGAGATGTCTTCCGGCTCCACAAAAGTTTCGGTTTCATCATCCTTTTTACAGGCAGAGAAACACAAAGATCCTGCAAGGATATATAAAAATATTTTTTTCATTTCAAAAACTTTAATTACTTTACAAATAATATAACGGCAAAAGTATAAAAAAATATGAGAATAGATAAATTTTTATGGAGTATTCGCTTCTATAAAACGAGAACAGTTTCTGCGGAGGAAATTAAAAAGAACAGGGTTGCTATTGGTGATGCGGTAGTGAAATCATCTAAAGAGGTAAAAGAAGGTGATGTAATTAAAGTGCGTAAAAACCAGATCGACTATAAAATCAAAGTATTGCAGATTCCTAAAAGCAGGATAGGAGCTAAATTGGTACCGCTTCATATCAAAGATGTAACAGATAAAGAACAGTATGAGCTCCTGAAACTGCGTAAAGCTTCCCAGGACTATTACAGAATAAAAGGAGAGGGAAGGCCTACCAAAAAAGACAGGAGGGAAATGGATGATTATGTAGGTAATGATATTGCCGCTGACTTTACTGACTGGGATGATTTCTTCGGCGAAAGCGGAGACAGTGAAGAGGAAGGATCATAGAAAAGCTCTAATGATAGAGCTTTTCTATAATTTCACTAACAATATCTTCAGGCACCCTTGCATCAGTACTTATGCTGAACTGGGATTTGCCATAGAATTCGTTTCTCTCAAACAGGTGTTTGGCTATGAATTCTGGCAGGTCATCATCAGCAATACGGGCAATAAGCGGTCTTTTGTCTTTTTGCTTAAGCAGCCTTTCAGATAAAGTGGCGACAGAGGCCTTAAGGAAAATACTTTTTGAATTATGGTTGATAATTTCCATATTGTTGTAGTATACAGGTGTACCTCCGCCCAGGCTCAGGATGATATTTTCTTCAGTAGCCAGAATTTCTTCCAGAACTTCTCTTTCCAGTTTCCTGAAGTAAATTTCTCCCTTCTTTTCAAAGATTTCAGGAATGGTTAATTTACTCCTTTTTGAAATCTCTTTATCAAGGTCAATCAGCCCGAAACTAAGTTTGTCGCTTAAGATTTTGGAAATGTGAGATTTGCCGCTTCCCATGTATCCTACAAGTGAAATTATCATGAATTTTTTTTTAAACAAATTTGCAAAAAAGTTTTGAGAAATAAAAAAAAGCTATATCTTTGCACCACTTAAAACAAGGGACATTACTTTAATGAAAACTTGATTAATAAAGTGACCGACTCGGTAGCTCAGCTGGTAGAGCAATACACTTTTAATGTATGGGTCCTGGGTTCGAATCCCAGCCGGGTCACAAGCAAAAAATTACTGGATTTTGTAATTTTATTTGCCTGCGTGGTGAAATTGGTAGACACGCCATCTTGAGGGGGTGGTTTCCTAAGGATGTGCTGGTTCGAGTCCAGTCGCAGGCACTGCAAAAATTTGAAATAATTAATATTGACGAATTAAAATTTATTTTATATTGATCATTATTAATTGTGGCCGACTCGGTAGCTCAGCTGGTAGAGCAATACACTTTTAATGTATGGGTCCTGGGTTCGAATCCCAGCCGGGTCACAGTTTACTGAAAAGTAAATTTTTTTCATATTAATATTTTGTGATTTGGTGTTTCAAAGGCTTCCTCAAGAAGCCTTTGATTTTTTGTGTCAATCCAGATGCATATTGTCAATAAGCCTTATTCCGTCTACTATTACCACAATAAAAGCCCGGTAATTTTTATTTTTGTAAAAAAAATCAGTTTCTTTTAAAGTCTTTTCGTCGGCAATCAGGAAATATTCCAATTCCATACCACGTTGGTTTTCAAAAATATCTTTTACCCTGCTTTTGATTTCAGGAACGGTTAATACCCTGAACCAACTATTAACTTCCTTTAAAGTTTCATATATGATTCGTGAAGCTTTTCTACGTTCCGGATCAAGTCTTTGGTTTCGTGAGCTTAAAGCCAGTCCGTTTTCTGCCCGGAAGATCGGTACGCCGTGAATACTTACAGGAAGTTTTTTATTTTCCACCATTTTTTTTATAATGGCGAGTTGCTGAAAATCCTTTTCTCCGAAGTAGGCATGGTCAGGTTTTACCTGCCTGAGCAGTTCTTCAACAACCGTTCCTACACCGTCAAAATGTCCCGGTCTTGATTTTCCTTCCATTTCATCTTCTAATCCGCCGAAATCATAGGGTTTGCTTTCCGTTTTTTCAGGGTAGATATCAATAACTTCAGGAATGTATACAGCGTCCACTAATCCGGAATCTTCCAGCATCTTAATATCTTTCTTAATATCTCTCGGATATTTTTCAAGATCTTCCGCATTGTTAAACTGAGTAGGATTGACAAACACTGAGGATATCACAAGGTCATTTTTTTTTCTTGCTTCTGCATATAGGGACAGATGGCCATCATGCAATGCTCCCATAGTAGGCGCAAACCCTATCCGTTTACCCATTTCTTTCTGCCGCTCAATAAAATCCTGAAGGGTTTTTTTATTTTTTAAAACTTCCATAGTATAATGATAATAGTATTTCAAAAATACTAAAAATATCAAACGGTAAGGTGGGTTTTTCGTAATCCGGGCTGGGGAATTGTCGTAAAAAAGTGTTAATTAAAATTATGTTGGATGTTTTTTTGTAATTTTGCACATTAAAGCGTTTTTACAAAAATTAGATAGAGTTTATGCCGAATCAAAAGATACTGTATATTACTACAGAGATGTATCCATACCAAGAAGATACCAATATGGCTGCAGTGGTGAATAAAATGGCACTTAAAATGCACAATGAAGGCAATGATGTAAGAGTTTTTATGCCAAGATTTGGACAGATAAGTGAAAGGAAATTTCAGCTTCATGAAGTCATCCGCCTTTCAGGAATGAATATTATTATCAATGATCTTGATCAGCCCCTAATTATTAAGGTAGCCTCGCTGCCCGGAGAAAGGCTTCAGGTCTATTTTATCGATAATGAAGAATATTTTAAAAGGAAGCAATATTACTTCGATGATGAAGGAACTCCTTTTCCTGATAATGACGAAAGGGCAATTTTCTTTGCTAGAGGGGTGATAGAAACCATTAAAAAGCTCAATTGGGTTCCGGATGTGATTCATATTAACGGATGGATGGCTTCTTTCGTTCCGGTTTACCTCAAAACATATTACGAATCTGATACGTATTTTAAAGATGCCAGAATCGTACTTTCTTTATACAACGAAAAAGATGCCGAACTGGATCAGAATATCGGGGAAAAACTGAAATTCGATAATATTTCAGGTCTTAAGGCATTAGACAAACCTACAATCCAGAGTTTTGTAATCGAAAGCATGAATTATGTGGATATGGTGGTAAAAGGAGACGAATTCCTGGAAGGAGACCTGGATACTTCCTTTAACGAAACATCTACTCAGAAATCAGAGTACCTGGATGTCGATTCAATCAATCAACTTTATTAAAAACACAGTTTAATGACTCATACAATTAAAAAAGTTTTCGCTGTAATTTTCATGGCGATTTTCGGAAGTGTATTGCTTTATAACTGCGAACCGGATCCGGATACCTTGGGGGAACAGCTATTCTTAGGCGACGCGGCACAGGGGAAAGTAGACTCTCTGGATGTTATTGCATTTACAATTAAAAATAATGATAGCATAAGGACTGATGCTGCTAAGCTTGATTCAGCTGTGCTAGGTGCTTTTAAAGAAGACCAGTTTGGTATGCAGAGAGCATCTTACCTTACCCAATTAAGGTTGTCAACTTATAATCCTGATTTTGGCGCCAATGCTGTGGTAGATTCTGTTGTACTGGTTATAAAACCTGAGTATTCAGTAGATTCATTGAAAACGACTACTAATGAAGATTATATTTATCCGGACGGAAACGTAGCGGCTAAGAAAGTAGTTAATACATATCCTGTGAAAAAATTCGGGAAAGCAAAAAGAACACTGAATATTAAAGTATATGAGGTATTGGATTTCCTGAAAGGAGCGTCAGATTCTGTAAAATCTAATCAGGTTTTTGCGTACAATACTTCTAATATAGGTTCTAAAACTTTTGACGGTAATATCAATTCCGTTACCATTACAAAAGATTCTGATAACTCCTCCATATTTACATCGTCTGCGCCCGGTATCAGAATTAATCTGGACAAGACTTTGTTCCAGAATAAGATTATTGCTAAAAAAGGTCAGCCTGAGCTTCAGGATGCATCAAATTTCATCAGACACTTCAGAGGGCTTAGAATTGCTGTTGATGAGAATGATGGATATTTATTCAGATTCATCCCAAATTCAACAGAACTTATTATGTATTATAAATATGATAAAACTGATAACGGGACTACGACAAGGACATCGGCAAACTATGCTTTTGTTTTAGGTGTCGGAAATGCGCATATCGGTCAGTATGAGTATGACCGTACAGGATCTGCCTATTCAACTGCTGCATTAGGGGATTTTAATACAGGAGCTGCCAAACTTTTTGCACAAGGAATGGGAGGACCCTCTATAGGAGTTAAAATTCCACCTGAAACAGTAAATAAATTAAAGAAATTATATCAGACTAATAAGGCAGCCATCATCAGTGCAAAAATCAGACTTTATACGGATGCTGTTTCTTGGAATAACAGTTATTCTAAACCATTTAATTTAACTTTTATTCAAAAGGATAAAGATAATAATGGCAAAGTAACTAGTGCATTTACAACAGATGCTTTGAATCTCACTGGAGCGCCTAATTTTAGTATTATAAAACGTTATAACTTAAATAAAAACCCGGCTTATTATGAATTTACTGTGACTAAATCAGTCAAAGATATTGTAGAGGGTGACACTGACAATACTTATAAGTATTTTAGAATAGATATCGGAAGATTTTTGGTTAATGATGCTGGTACTGGGCTGAAAGGTCAGTCATTTACATCCAGAGCATATTCATTACATAGAGCTGTATTTGTAGGATCAAATACTACTGATTCTAAGAAAGCCCAGCTGCGAATTATTTACGGGACAAAATAAAATTAAACACAATCAATACATTAAAATAAATTATGTGCGGAATAGTAGGATATACAGGATTTCAGGATGCCTATAATATAGTGATCAATGGTCTAAGGAGGTTGGAATACCGCGGTTATGACAGTGCAGGAATCGTTCTTGAAAAGTCAGATAATACATTTGAGGTTCAGAAGACAAAAGGAAAGGTAGATGATCTTGTTGGTATTTCCAGCCAATTGGAAGGCACTGCCCGTATCGGAATGGGCCATACCCGTTGGGCTACTCATGGCGTGCCAAGTGACAGAAACTCCCATCCACATGTATCCAACAATGGTAAAATAGCTGTTGTTCATAATGGAATCATTGAAAATTATGATACCATCAAAATCATGTTGAGCGATAAAGGGTTTACTTTTCAATCGGAGACCGATACTGAAGTGTTGGTAAACCTTATCCAGTATTTTATGGATCTTAATATGGAAATGGATTTCCCTACAGCAGTACGTTATGCCTTGAATGAGGTGTATGGAGCATATGCCATTACTGTCATGCACGAAGATTATCCAGGGGTACTTATTGTTGGAAGACTGGGTTCACCTTTAGCAATAGGTATAGGAGAAGATGAATATTTTATTGCGTCCGATGCTTCACCTTTTGTGGAATTTACAAAAGAAGCGATTTATCTTGAAGAAGGCCACATGGCTACCATTTCACTGGAACATGGAGTAGACATCAGAACGATCAATGATAATTCTAAAATTGAACCCGAAATTCAGGAGCTTAAGCTAAGTCTTGAGCAGATTGAAAAAGGAGGTTTTGAGCATTTTATGCTTAAAGAAATCTTCGAGCAGCCGAAATCCATCCATGACACCATGCGAGGAAGGCTTCTGGTAGAGGAAGGTATTATAAAAATGGCAGGTATCTGGGATCACCTTGAGCGTTTTAAGAATGCCAACAGGATTATCATTATCGCCTGCGGAACTTCCTGGCATGCAGGTCTCATTGGAGAATATCTCATTGAAGAATATGCAAGAATACCGGTTGAAGTAGAATATGCATCAGAGTTCAGATACAGAAATCCAATTATTACAGATAAAGATGTGGTCATTGCTATTTCTCAGTCAGGAGAGACGGCAGATACAATGGCTGCTTTAAAATTGGCAAAAGAAAAAGGTGCTTTCATATATGGTATTTGTAATGTGGTAGATTCTTCAATTGCCAGGATTACGGATGCCGGTTCTTATACCCATGCCGGTCCTGAAATCGGCGTAGCATCAACCAAAGCATTTACTGCGCAGCTGACAATTCTCAGTTTGATTGCATTAAAGCTTGGTAAGCATAACGGGAACTTAGGTAATGCAGAATTTATGAGCCTGATTTCAGAATTGGATGCACTTCCTAAAAAAATTGATGAAGTATTGGAGTCTACTCATGAGCTGACGACAACCATTGCAAAAGATTTCGTTAATGCCACCAATTTCCTTTATCTGGGCAGAGGATATAATTATCCGGCTGCATTGGAAGGAGCATTGAAGCTTAAAGAGATTTCCTATATTCATGCTGAAGGATATCCGGCAGCAGAAATGAAACACGGACCTATTGCACTGATTGACGAAAACATGCCTATTGTTATTATTGCCCCTAAAAAAGGACATTATGATAAGATTGTAAGCAATGTCCAGGAAATCAAAGCCAGAAAAGGAAAAGTAATAGCAGTGGTTAACAAAGGAGACCAGCAGGTAAGTGCCATGGCAGATTACGTCATTGAGATTCCTGAAACATCAGAATGTTTTTCTCCTATTGTTGCTTCAGTACCTTTGCAGTTATTGGCGTATTATATTGCAGTATACCGTGGAGCGAATGTAGATCAGCCAAGAAACCTTGCAAAATCCGTAACTGTAGAATAAAATCTCCCTGTAAATAAAATAAATTTAGATTTCCTCCGTTATTTCAAAAAAAATCTTAAAAGTTTCTTAAAAAAATTATATATTTACGGCTTAATTATAAAAATTAACATGAAAAGGATATTTCTTTTATTAGTGTCTGCGTCGGTAGCATCGGTATCTTGTTCAGGTGGAGGATCTTCTTCCGTAGGTAAACCGGGAACAAAAGGAGAATTGATACCTAGAGAAAAAACAAAATCATTTGTTGCAGAAAGACCTTACGGTATGGTTGCAATTCCTGCAGGATCATTTGTTGCAGGTCTCGCTGATCAGGATCCTACAAATACTCCTGAAAAAGCGGCTCTGAAAACTGTTACGGTTTCTTCTTTCTTTATGGATGAAGCGGAAACTACCAATGCGGAATACAGAGTATTTATCAATTATGTAAGAGATTCTATCGCAAGAACTATGCTAGCTGAAGCTGCCGGAGAAGGAGGAGAAGGTAAAGGACGAGGAACAAGCATCGGGGATTACGCTTATCTTGCACAAAAAGAAGAAAACTTAACACCATATCAGGAATATCTTGAAGGACAAGGAGGAAGAGAAGATGGCTATGACCCGAGCAAAAAACTGGACTGGAAAGTTCCATTGCACTGGAATACCAGCAAATATCCTGATGTAGAATATGCCGAAGTATTGGAATCTATGTATTTACCTGCCTCTTCAAGAGTCGGTAATGAAAGGATTCTGGATGTTAGCAAACTGAAATACAACTACAAATGGGGTGATATGGATGTGGCTATTGCAGATAACCAAAGAGGAGTAAACTACCTTAAAAGTGAAAGTATTGCCATTTATCCTGATACCACAGTTTGGGTAAAAGATTTCCATTTTGCATATAATGAGCCATTATTTGAACAGTATTTCTGGCATAAGGCATACAAGGATTACCCTGTAGTAGGGGTAACCTGGGATCAGGCAAGAGCATATTGTAATTTCAGAACTAAGCTGAAAACAGATTATAACGAAAGCTTAAAAAGAAGGAAACAAAGACCAATGATATTCCGTCTTCCTACTGAAGTTGAGTGGGAATATGCAGCAAGAGGCGGAATGCAGAATGCTACCTACCCTTGGGGAGGTCCTTACTTAATGGACGACAGAGGTTGCTATTTAGCTAACTTCAAACCTAAGAGAGGAAACTATATGGAAGATGAGAAAAAAGGTACTTATACATATACAGCTCCGGTAAAGAAATTTAAGAAAAATGGATTCGGATTGTATGATATGGCTGGAAACGTCGCAGAATGGACGGAATCTGCCTACAATAATTCTTCACCCGCATTTTCTTCTACACTTAACCCTTCGACAAAAGACAGAGCTGATGATAAGAGATCTGTAAGAGGAGGTTCTTGGAAAGATGTTGGTTATGCACTGATGACAGGGGCAAGAGACTGGGAAAGAAAAGATTCTGCAAGAAGCTATATCGGATTCAGAACAGTACAGGACATTCCTGAAGCGGCTGTTAAACCAAGAAGAGTTAGCAGATAATTCAATCAGACCATTATTATTACTTTTCAATAACAATTTTATTTAACACTAAAAAAACTGACTTATATGTTTAAGACTAAAGATGCTTGGATGAATTTCTTTTATTCATTCGGTGCTGCAATTGTAATTCTTGGGGCTTGGCTTAAAATTACCCACATTACTTTGGGACCTATTAATGGTAACATGGCTCTTACAGTGGGACTTATCACAGAAGCTATCATTTTCATCATCTTTGCTTTCGACCCGCCGAAATCAGAAGAGTCTTATGCTTGGGAAAATGTATATCCTGAACTTTTGGATAAGCATGCTAATCCGAACCCTTTACATTCAAACGTATCCAAAAGTAATGCTGCCGCTCAGTTTGCTGAATTGGAAAATTCACTTTCAACTAAACTGGACAAGATGCTTCAGGATGCGAAACTTGATGTTCAGTTATTTGAAAGATTAAGAACAGGGATCGATAAATTTTCAAATTCAGTAGACCAGATCAACCAGACTGTGGATGTTTCTGCTTCTACGCATAAATACAACGACCAGCTGAATAAAGCTGCCCAACATATGGAAAGCATGAACGCCCTGTATGCTATGCAGCTGGAAAGCGGACAAAGACAGGCAGAATTCGCTAAAAAATATGTGAGCGATATGCAAAAGTCTGTAGAGCATTCTGAAAAATTCAACCATGAATTGCAAGGTTTAACGTCTAACTTGAATAATTTAAACAGGGTTTATGGTGGTATGCTAACCGCAATGAAGTCTTAATTCCAAAACCATTTCTAATATAAAACTTAATTAAAAACAAAAGAAAAGAGAATGGCACAAGGAAAACAGACCCCTCGTCAGAAGATGATCAACCTGATGTATTTGGTGTTCATCGCGATGATGGCCCTAAATATTGATGCAGAAATCATCAGGTCATATTATGACTCTACAAAAGCTCTTAATGAAACCAGGACTTTAACGGAAAGAAAGAACGAAAGGATTTTCGAAAGAACTCTTGAAGCAAAAGCCCAGCAGGTACCGGATACTTACGCTCAGCCTTGGCAGCAGTATCAGGTTTTAAGAGATAAAATCAATGGATTGGTAAAATCCGCTCAGGATATTAAAGATTTCCTTAATAAAAAATCTGAATTCCATGAGAAAGACAAGGCCGGAAAAGAAGTAGATGTAAGCGAGAATTTTGCTGCATTAAATAACAATGAAGCTACTACGGAATACTTCTTTAAAGAAGGAGATGAAAATACCCCTTCTAAAGGAGCTTTAGAGCTTAAAGCTAAAATTGATGATGTAAGAAACTATATCAATGCCACTTTTGGAAATAACCCTCAGCTGAAAGATTTGGTGGAAAGAGCCAATAAATCTCTGATTGCAGAATATCCGAAAGGGAAATCACCAAATGAGAAAACGTGGTTCCAGAATAAATTCTACCACCAGCCGCTGATTGCTGCGATTTCCAATCTTGAGATTATCCAGAATGATGCAAGAAACGTGCAATCTGATGCATTAGCATTAATGCTACAGGAAAAAGTTGATGCAAGCATCAAGTTTTCAAACTATGAGCCGATTGTTTCCGGTCCAACGGATATCCAGTCAGGAAAACAGGCAGATGTTACTGTGATGTTGGGTACCTATTCAAACAGCAATAAGATCAACATTTCAGGGGTGAGCAGACAGGAAAACGGAAAAGGTATTATTCCAATTTCAGGAGCAGGCCTTGGAGAGCATAAAGTTGGTGGAACCATTACATTAACTGACGCTTCAGGGAAACCTCAGAGCTTCCAGTGGTCACACACTTATAATGTTATTGCAGGTCCTCAGGAAGTGAAACTTCAGAAAGGATTACTCCTATCTGCTGATAAAATGAATGTAATGTACAGAGGATTGGAAAATCCGGTATCAGGATCTATTCTTGGTGCTGATAATGCTAAGTTATCACTTTCTGCACCGGGAGCTTCTGTAAGAAGTAATGGTCAAGGAAAATGGATTGTTACTCCTACTACAGGAAATACCGTTAAATTGACATTGTCAGGATCTGATCCTAGCGGTAAGAGTATTTCTCAGGTATTTGAGTACAGAATTAAGAATGTACCTCCTCCACAAGGACAGATGAGAGGCCAGAATGTACTGGGAATGCCGGCTACATCTATCCCTAATCAAACTGTTCAGGCAGCTATTCCGGACTTTGATTTCCCTGTATCATTTACTGTGAATCAATTTATGGTGAAAGTGCCGGGTAGAGCAGCATTGTTAATCCGTGGAAATTCATTAAGCGATGCTGCTGGATTAATGAAAAACTTAAGATCAGGAGATGTAGTGTATGTTTTCGAAATTAAGGCTACGGCTACAGGATTAGGAAATCAACAGATTAAGAATATCTCTCCTGTTGTCATCAACGTTCAGTAAGTTTAATAAAATAACATTATGAAAAAATATATAAGCAGTCTTTTAGTTTTGGTTTCAGGATTTGCTTTTTCCCAAACCATTCTGAATGCATCTTCCCCGGAAGAATTCAGACAGTTGAGAGCTGAAAATAAACAAAAGATAGGGGATACACTTGTTGATAAAACAGTGAAACCACTTGAGTATGGTTTTGTAGATGAGAAAGATATCATGAAATCCATGTTCGTTTGGGAGGTGATTGATATGAATGATAAAATCAACCAGCCTTTTTATTATGATAATCCAAACGGACTTCTTTCTTCTTCAACGAGATCTTTGTATCAGCTTTTATTAGAAGGTGCACTGAGCGGTCAGATTAAGGAAGTATATGATGATGATGATTTCGTTACAAGATTGAGTCCTGAAGCTATTCAGAAAAGATTGGAAAGTGTAAGAATTTCTGATGCTGCCATTGATATTCTGAATTCCGGAAGACAATTAACCGACGATGAAAAGAAGCAATATACCGATATTTATAAAACTACTACGGATAAAGTAAAGGTTCTTAAAATTATGGGTATGTGGTTTATCGATAAGAGAGACGGGCAGATGAAATACAGACCTCTTGGGATTGCTGCAATGGGACCTGACCCTGCTGTACAGGGAAGAACAGGACCTAATGGAGAGCCATTGGCAGGTGCAGACGAATTGATAGACCTATTCTGGATCTATTATCCAAATGCAAGAGAAGTGTTGGCTAATAACTATGTGTATAACAGAAAAAACTCATCTGCTGATCTGTCTTTTGATGATATCATCAATGCAAGAAGGTTTTCTTCTATTATTTACAAATCATCTACCGGTTTAGGTGATGGCGTTATTAAAGATTACATCCCAAGAAATGCTGACGAACAGCTTGAAGAAAGCGACAGAATCAAGGCTCAGATCCTTGATATGGAAAACAGCATGTGGAATTATTAAAATTCATTTGATATTTATATAAAACCTGAGTACTTTTACTCAGGTTTTTTTGTTATGGAATATGTAGATTATATTATTGTGGGAGATGGGTATGCAGCCCTTTTTTTTGCTCATCAGCTTATTAAAAATCAGAAATCATTCAGAATATTTTCAGACGGAAATAAGAGTGCTTCACAGGTTTCTGCCGGGATGATCAATCCTGTCGTCCTGAAAAAGTTCACCACCTTCTGGAAAGCCCAGAAACAAATTGATTTCCTTAAAAGTTCCTTAAGTGAAATAGAAGCGTATACAGGAAAAAATTACCTGATTGATGCGCCAATTCACAGGATTTTCCATGATGAAAATGAACAGCAGCTATGGCTTAGGAAAGCTGAGACCGAAGAACTGTCTCATTTTTTAGATAAAGATTTTAAATTTCTGGATATCCTTAATAACCCATTTGGCACCGGAAAGGTGAACCAGTCGGCAAGGCTCGATGTAAAAGGATTTTTCAATGATTTGTTTACCTTTTTCGAGGAAAAGTCCTACCTGATCAAGGAAAAGTTTATCTATGAAGAATTGAATATTTTAGAGTCTTCTTATAAAGGCATTGGTTTTAATCATATCATCTTTTGCGAAGGGATGGGTGTCAAGAACAATCCTTTTTTTTCTCAAATTCCAGTTAATGCCAACAAAGGGCATCATATCAAAGTAAAATTATCCAAACCTTTAGCTAAAGAGATTACCGTCAAAAAGAAACACTTTCTGTTTCCAGTGGATGAAGACCGTTATTTTTATGGCGGAACCTATGACCGGGAACAACTGCATCATCATATTGACGATACAGCTGTGCAACAGCTTCAAAAGGGACTTTCCGAATTTTATCCGTTTGATTTTGAAATTGATGAAACTCATTTTGGATTCAGGCCTACGGTAAAAGACAGGCGGCCTATTGTCGGACGGCATGAAACCCATAAGAATTTATATGTGTTTAATGGGTTAGGAGCGCGTGGAATTTTGAATGGCTGTTATTTTTCAGTATCCCTATATAACCTGATTGAAAACGGAATTCCTTTACCTGAAGAAGTAGATCTGACGCGATTTAAAAAATAATGTATTTTATCTATATGTGCTGAAAATGTTAGTGAAATAATTTAAAATTTCTTATCTTAATAAGAGATTTTAAATTATGGATGAAAATATTTTAGGAATTATAGCCGGCGTGTTTACTTCAGCTTCAATGATCCCGCAATTAGTCAAGGTCTTAAAGGAGAAAAACGTTGAGGACCTGTCCTGGATTACGCTTCTGGTGCTGATTACCGGTGTATCTCTATGGGTATGGTACGGAATCCTTAAGGATGAACTTCCTATTATAGTATCTAATGCTTTCGCCGTTCTCGTTAATATCAGCCTTTTGACCTGTTATCTGATATACAGGAAAAAATAGTTTATGCCGATTCACGTGTATGCATATTTATATCCATAATTCTGAGCCAGGGCGATTGCTTTAATAGGAAGCCATGCTCGTACTTTTCTGCTTGTTTTCGGAAGAAACTGGCTTTTTAAGATGGAAAAGTACCATCTGGATATCTCTTTTAAGAAAAATTACTTCTCCTTTTATATCTGTATACTGATATTCGGTATTGGCTGCGGAATATTCCGGCATATCCTTTTTTTTCTTTAGCTCATACGTCTTTCCATCCAAATGAATGGTAACCGTTTTGGCGGTATGATTGGTGATAACTTCCATATGCTGTCCTAGGTCATCTGTAAGAATATCCTTGGTAATGTCATCAGGATCCGGAGCTAATTCTGTCTGAATGTTGGTTACAGATTCCTTTCCCGGATGCTGGCATGCTGCTGCTGAAACTCCTATTGTAAGCAGAATAATGAATCGAATATAATTTTTCATAATAAAGAGTGATTGGTAATGGTGTCTTTTGGTGTTAATATTTCATAAAATTACAAATATTTGTGCTAATAAAGGTTAAATTCTATAGTCAAATTTTAAATTTTTGTTAAGATTTAAGATTAGAAATAAATTCTGTATATTTTGTAAGTGTTGAATAAATTTAACTTTTTGAAATAACTGACTTTAAATAATGATGATTAACAGTGAGTTTCGATAATTTTTTTTAATTATCCAAAATCTTAAAGAAATTAATGAGCTTGTAACGCCCTAATTATCTCTAATAAAAGCAGTAAAACTTTTAATTTGATATTTAAAATACTGTTGTTCAATATGATATATTTTTTATTGGCATTTTAATTATTGATGTTTACTCTTCAGATTATTTCAAGTAGTGTTAAATATTGTTAATGATTTTAACATTTAAGTAGAATTAAAAAATAGTTTTTATGTTTAGATGTACCTTTGCCGCATCAGATGAGAAACTATATCACATACTTTTTAACCTGCCTGTTTCTGCTTTTTGTTGTGGAAAGCAAAATCAATGTCAGGACTTTGGACACTTCTAAAGTTGAGTCTGTTTCTCATCATATGCTTAAAAAAGCCAATAAGCTTAATCAGACTTTTGAAAAGCTTTCTGTAAAACAGAAAACTGATACCGAAGATTATTCTCTTGAACTTCTGGAAAGCAGTTTTCAGTTATCAGATGCGCAGACTGTAGCTGTTTTAGCAGTGGTTTTCACATTCGCATATTTTTTAGGATTACTCCGCTTCAAAGAATTAAGGCATTCATTACATCGCTTTAATCTTTGTACTTATACCGTAAAAAGGTTTATTCTGATCCGTTCTATAAGAATCTAAAATTTCCCAAAAAGTATTTTGTCCTTTAAAAGGATGGGATACGCCGTTCTGTACAGCCTGTTATCTACGCAGGTTGATTTTTTCTATTTCATTTTCAAAACATTAACGATTTATATAAACTCTAGAATTATGATCAAAAGAGTTGTCGCAGGCATTGCGCTAAGCAGTCTTTTATTGTTCAGCTGTAACAAGAAAAAAGAAGAAAAAGAAGAAGCTACCGTATATCCCGTAACCTCACCGGTGGTGATGGATACAGTGATAGACAAAGAGTATGTAGCTCAGATCCAATCTGTAAAAAACATTGAAATCCGCGCACAGGAAAAGGGTTTTCTTGAGAAAATCTTCGTGGATGAAGGACAGTTCGTGCAGCAGGGACAAACCCTATTCAGAATTATGCCGAAACTGTATCAGGCCGAACTTCTGAAAGCACAGGCAGAAGTGGCACAGGCTACCATTGAACTGAAAAATGCAAGTACGTTGGCTAACAACAACATCGTATCTAAAAATGAACGGGCGATGGCGAAAGCCAAACTGGATGCAGCGAATGCAGAAGCTAAACTGGCCCAGATCCATCTTTCGTTCACAGATATCAAGGCCCCGTACTCAGGGATTATCAACCGGATTCCCCTTAAACTGGGAAGCCTTATTGATGAAGGTGACTTACTCACATCTCTTTCAGACAATACCAATATGTATGGATATTTTAACGTTTCAGAACCTGAATACCTGAGCTATCAGATGCATGTTGCAGACCGTGGAAGTAATGAAGTCGGCCTTGTTATGGCTAATGGCGAATTGCTTCCTGAAAAGGGACAGATTCAGACCATTGAAGGGGAATTCGACAACGAAACCGGAAATATTGCCTTCAGGGCAAAGTTCCCTAATCCGAATAAATTATTAAGAAACGGGGAAACAGGAAAAGTACGGATGACTCTACCGGTGAAAAATGCCTTACTCATCCCTCAGAAAGCGACCTATGAAATCCAGGACCAGAAATATGTTTTTGTGGTTGGCAACAACGGAGTAATCAAGTCTAAAAATATTAAGGTGGCTTATGAGCTTCCGGATGTATACGTAGTAAGCTCCGGGCTGGCAAAAGGAGACAAGATCCTGCTGGAAGGCGTTCAGAAAGTAAAAGATGACCAGAAAGTTCAGACTAAGTACCAGGATCCGAAAAAAGTGCTTCAGTCATTGAAATTAAAAGCAGAGTAGGACTCTTTAATGAAGTAAGTAATTATGTTTAAGAAATTCATTCGCAGACCTGTTCTGTCTATCGTAATCTCTCTGATTATCGTATTTATGGGAGTTTTATCGTTATTAAAACTTCCTGTGACACAATTCCCGTCCATTTCACCGCCGAAAGTAAACATTACGGCTGAATACCCGGGTGCCAATAACGAGTTGCTGATTAAATCCGTTGTTATTCCCCTGGAAAGAGGACTCAACGGAGTACCCGGAATGAAGTACATGACTTCCGATGCCGGAAACGACGGGGAAGCATCCATCCAGGTTGTTTTTGATTTGGGTACCGATCCTAACGTAGCTGCGGTTAACGTACAGAACCGTGTGTCTTCTGTAGTCAATAAGCTTCCGCCTCTGGTAGTGCGTGAAGGGGTTAAAATTACCCGTGAGGAGCCAAACATGCTGATGTATATTAATTTATACAGTGATGATCCTAAAGCTGACCAGAAATTCCTGTTCAACTATGCAGATATCAATGTGATGTCTGAACTGAAAAGGGTAAGCGGAGTAGGTTTTGCAGACATCCTCGGAACGAGGGAATACGCCATGAGGATCTGGCTGAAACCGGATAGGCTGACGGCCTACAGCATTTCTGCTGATGAAGTTATGGATGCACTGAACCAGCAGAGTCTGGAAGCCTCTCCCGGAAAAACGGGGGAAAGCTCAGGAAAACGGTCCCAGTCATTTGAATATATCCTGAAGTATCCGGGCCGATACAATAATGAAAAAGATTATGGAAACATCATTCTAAAGGCAAAGCCTAACGGAGAATTTATCCGTCTGAAAGATGTTGCCGATATTGAATTCGGTTCGTCCATGTATGATATCTATTCTACATTAAACGGAAAACCTTCCGCGGCGATTACCGTAAAGCAATCCTATGGTTCCAATGCCAGTGATGTTATCAAGAATGTAAAATCCCTGATGGCAGAACTACAGAAGACCACGTTTCCTAAAGGGATGCATTATGATATCAGCTATGATGTATCAAGATTCCTTGATGCCTCTATTGAAAAAGTGGTGCATACACTTTTCGAAGCTTTTATTTTGGTGGCGATCGTGGTATTCCTTTTCCTGGGAGACTGGCGTTCAACATTAATTCCGGCTATTGCTGTTCCGGTATCGCTTATCGGTACTTTTGCCGTGATGTCTGCTTTCGGGATTACTTTGAATATGATCTCATTG
Source organism: uncultured Chryseobacterium sp. (assembly GCA_913775525.1). Lineage (GTDB taxonomy): Bacteria > Bacteroidota > Bacteroidia > Flavobacteriales > Weeksellaceae > Chryseobacterium. The sequence goes on along the minus strand of CAJYLH010000034.1, from coordinate 109,470 downwards.
TTCGCATTGGTTATGGCGATCGGAGTGGTAGTGGATGATGCCATTGTAGTGATTGAGGCTGTCCATGCCAAGATGGAAGAAAAACACCTGTCTCCTCTGAAGGCGACGGAGGAAGCCATGCACGAAATCAGCGGTGCCATCATCGCGATTACCCTGGTAATGGCATCCGTATTCATCCCGATTGCATTTATGTCCGGTCCGGTAGGCGTATTTTATCGTCAGTTTTCCATTACCATGGCTTCTGCGATTATTCTTTCAGGAGTAGTGGCATTAACGTTGACACCGGCTTTATGTGCTTTAATCCTGAAAAATAACCATGGAAAAGCTAAAAAGAGAACCCCGGTAACCATTTTTCTTGATAAATTCAACAATCTCTTTACCAGAGGAGCTGGAAAATATGAGAAAATGCTTACCAAGACAGTTAAGAAGAAAACATTTACGCTTCCGCTTTTGTTAGCTTTCTGTGCCTGTACATTCTTCCTCAGCAATTCACTTCCTTCAGGGTTTATCCCTGCAGAAGACCAGGGAATGATCTACGCTATTATACAGACGCCTCCGGGATCTACACTGGAAAGAACAAACCAGATTGCAAAGGAATTACTGAAAGAATCTGAGGATATCGACGGAGTACAGTCTGTTTCGTCACTGGCAGGTTATGAGATCCTTTCTGAAGGTACCGGATCCAATTCAGGAACCTGTCTGATCAACCTTAAAAGCTGGGAAGACCGGAAGGAATCTGCCGCGGAAATTATTGAAAAGCTTGAAGAAAAAGCCAAGAATATTCCCGGAGCGAATATAGAATTCTTCCAGCCCCCTTCTGTTCCGGGATATGGTGCAGCCGGAGGATTTGAGCTGCGTCTGCTTGATAAAGCGGGAAGCGGGGATTACCATAAAATGGAACAGGTAAGTAATGACTTTGTTAAAGAACTGAAGAAGCGTCCGGAACTGGGATCAGCGTTTACGTTCTATTCGGCAAGTTTTCCTCAGTACATGCTTAAAATCGATAATGATCTGGCAGAGCAGAAAGGAGTTACGATTGAAAATGCCATGGATAACCTTTCTACCTTGATCGGATCCAACTATGAGACGAGCTTCATCCGGTTTGACAGGCCGTATAAAGTAATTGTTCAGGCCGGACCGCAATACCGTGCATTGCCTACCGATCTTCTGAAATTATATGTAAAGAATGATAAGGGCGAAATGGTTCCGTACTCTGATTTTATGCACCTTGAAAAAGTATATGGTCTGTCTGAAATGACCCGGCACAATATGTATAATTCTGCACAGGTAAGCGGAACCCCGGCTCCGGGATATAGCTCCGGACAGGCCATTGCTGCTATTAAAGAAGTAGCGGACAAAACGCTTCCTAGAGGTTTCGGGATCGACTGGGCCGGTATTTCCAAAGATGAAGTAAATCGTGGAAATGAAGCGGTATTTATATTCCTGGTATGTCTAGGGTTTGTGTATCTCATCCTTGCGGCACAGTATGAGAGTTTTATTCTTCCTTTACCGGTGATCTTATCGTTGCCGACTGGTATTTTCGGGGCTTTCTTATGCCTGAAATTATTAGGGCTGGAAAACAACATTTATGCTCAGGTAGCCATGGTGATGCTCATCGGTCTATTGGGTAAGAATGCCGTATTGATTGTAGAATTTGCCGTACAGAAAAAAGCTGAAGAAGGAATTCCGGTAGCGCAGGCTGCGATTGAAGGGGCAGCCATCCGTTTCCGTCCGATCCTGATGACTTCATTTGCGTTCATTGCGGGATTAATTCCGTTGGTACTGGCAACAGGGCCGGGAGCTATCGGAAACCGTACGATTGGTACTGCAGCAGCAGGAGGAATGCTGATCGGGACTGTTTTCGGTCTGATGATCATTCCTGGTTTATATTACATTTTCGGAACCATTGCAGAGAAATCAAAACTGGCAAGGTACGAAGAGGAAAATCCTTTAACAGAACAAACAGAACCGTATCAACACGATGACAAACATGAAGATTTATAATAAATATATAGCAGCCATTGCCTTATCGCTTGTTTTAGCAAGCTGTAAGGCGCCGATGGCAACCGTCATAAAAGACGAAGTGAAAGAAAATGTACCTCAGAACTTTAACCAGGAAGATCAGAGTGATGCCAATACCAACAGCGGGACAACACCATGGAGGCAGTTCTTTACAGATCCTAACCTGGTAGCTTTGATAGAAGTTGCATTAAAGAACAATCAGGAACTGCTGATTACCTTGCAGGAAATTGAAATTGCGAAGAGTGGTGTTTTGGCTAAAAAAGGAAGGCTGACTCCAACGGTTTCGGCAGGAGGTGGTGCCGGAGTAAGAAAAGCAGGACGTTATACCAGTGAAGGAGCAGGTGATGCTACAACGGAAATAGAGCCCGGTAAAGCAATGCCAGATCCGCTGATGAATTTTGAAGGCGGCTTAACGGCCAACTGGGAAATTGATATCTGGAAAAAACTGAGGACAGAGAAAGAATCAGCAGTAGCCCATTATCTTTCCACCGTGGAAGGAAAGAATTTTGTCCTGTCCAATCTGATCGAAGAAGTGGCAGATAACTATTATGAACTTCTGGCTCTCGACAATCAGCTGGATATTATTCAGCAGTACATCAAACTTCAGCAGAAAGCCCTTGAGATTTCAAAAATACAGAAAGAGGCGGCGGCAGCTACCGAACTCGCTGTAAAGAAGTTTGAAGCTGAACTGGCTAAATCCAAAGCTACGGAATATACCATCCGTCAGCAAATTACCGAAAAGGAAAATGAAATCAACGCATTATGCGGACGTTTCCCACAGCCTATAGCAAGGACAAAGGAAAGCTTTATGTCTACGATTCCTCAAACGGTATATACAGGAATTCCTTCCCAATTGCTCGCAAACCGTCCGGACATCAAACAGGCTGAACTGGAATTGAAGTCGGCCAAGCTTGATGTAGAAGCAGCAAGGAAAGAATTCTATCCTTCACTTGAAATTTCTGCGACTTTAGGATTGGAAGCTTTCAAACCTTCTTATCTGGTAAAATTGCCAGAATCCATGGCAGCGAGCCTGGCAGGAGAACTGGCCGGTCCATTGATCAACAAAAGTGCGATCAAAGCTAATTTTCAAACCGCAGATGCCAAACAGATCCAGGCACTGTACGAATATGATAAGACCATCCTGAATGCTTATCTGGATGTAGCCAATCTGATGTCAAAGGTGAAAAATATTGACCAGTATTATCAGTTGAAATCCCAGGAAACGAAGTCATTAGAACAATCGATCGATATTGCGAATCAGCTGTTCCGGAATTCAAGGGCCGATTATCTCGAGGTTCTTCTGAACCAGAGGGATGCCCTGGATGCGAAAATGGAATTGGTTGAAGCAAAACAAAAACAACTGAGTACAGTTGTGGATATTTATAAGAGCTTAGGCGGAGGCTGGAAGTGATTATAAATCTTTAATGTTTTTGAAAGGGAGACTGCCGGAAGGCAGTCTCTTTCTTCATGCATTCGTTGATACTATTAAATCTTTTAAGGTGATTTGTAAATAAACTCATATAAATTTAAACATAAATTATAACACGTCAAGTTTTGTCGCATTACCGTCATAGCTTTGCTTCAAATCAATACAATGTTATGGAAGTGCCGTTTTATCTGACGTATAAAGAATTTGAAAATACCTATTATGACAACCTTGAACGATGGTTCGAGCAGGAGGGTAATAGCTGCGAAACCGATTACCTGAAACATCTGGCAGATCTGTATGCGCCTTACCTATACTATAACTTTTCCCTTGAGCGGCTGCAGGCTGATGCTTCTGTGAAAATTAAGGACTGCTTCTTTCCATATCATGAAAAGATCGGAATCTCTTTCTGCACGGGATGCGATCATGGAAAATCAAAACATACAGAAAAGATGAACCATGTATTTGAATGGAAAACCATTTCTATGATGGAATATGCACAGCATATTCTGGACAAGGTCAATGACCATATCTCCAGAAATGGGATAATACTGAACAGTGGGCAGTGTATTTTGGATTATCTGAGCGACCGGGAAGTAGTGACCTTCAGGAATGGTGCTGGGTACTGCGTAGATTTCAGTCAGCATTTATCTGTACTGCCTTTTCTGAAAGCATATCTGCCATGTTCAGGGAAAACAGTGAATATGGCCGCATACAGGGATTTTCTTTTTTCAGTGGTTCAGATTGCAGAACATATCGACCGCAGACTGAAGGATGTCCATGCTTTTGAAAGCACCATCGGCAACCGGCTGAAATCAGATGCGAAATTCAGGATACAGGTCAATCAGCATTTTCTCACATTGTGTAATTGATTATTAATTGAAGACACCAAACATTCATTCATCATATTGTACGTTTTGATGACCATCAGAACCAATAACTCCCGGCCAATACTGACCGGGAGTTGAAAAACACAAGATTAAAAAAAATTATTTAAAAGTCCATATACTTACGGAGCGTGGATTGACCGTGAAAACGGCCTTGCCGCTTTCAGTGAGTTGTATGGTTTCCTGCCTGTATCCTAAAAAGTCGTACAGTTTGCAACCGGCTGATTCTTTCCCAAGGTCTATTTCTTTATAACCTTCTTCATTACTGGAAATAATAACAACGCAACCGGAATGATGATCATCTCCTTTCCTTACCCAGGCGATGCAGTTCGGATGGTCAAAATAATTGATCTGCTGCCCGTAGGCAAACTTCTGCCTTGCTTCCAGAAGCTTGGGAAGAATGGTTATTTTAGGAATGATGACCCTTATCTCTTTACCATCTTTAACTTCAGGATGCTCGGCTCCGAAAAGATCAGGGTAAAAAATACAGGGATATCCGCTTTCAGACATCAGGATCAGCGCATAGGCTAAAGGCTTGAACCAGTTTTTTACTGTGGATTCCAGAGCCTGGAACCTTTGGGTATCATGGTTTTCTACAAATGTAACCGATGCTTCCGGTTTAGTTTCTGTGAGGGTTCCGTTAAAGATCTTCCTCAGATCATAATTTTTACCCTCCTTGGAAGCGGTGAAAAAATGGTAGTGAAGGGGTACGTCGAAGCATGAAATAATATTTCCTATATGCTCAGAAAATTCCGATATTTTTTCCACCTTATCTTTCCAGAATTCACCCATCATAAAGCAGTCTTTCACTTCAGTTTTGATGTAGCTGATCCATTCTTTCAGAAAATCGGAAGAAATATGCTTTAGTGCATCCAGCCGCAAACCATCGATGCGGGTGGTCTCTATATACCATCGGATCCATTCCTTCATTTCCCGGATTACCTCCGGGTTGCGGTATTCCACATCGGCGCCCATCAGGTAATCATAATTACCGAGCTGATGGCTGGCCGAAGGATTCCAGTCTTTGAAGTCATTATGGATTTTAAAAATTCCTTCAAGCTTTTGACTATCTTTGGTGATGATATCTATTCCGCTGAAACATCTGTAATCCCATATGAAATCAGAATATTTTCCCTGCCTGCCCGGAAATGTAAAGCGTGTGGAAGCTTCTGCTGCAAATGGTTTACTGATGACCCGGGTACGGTCTGTATGATCAACTTCGTGAACGGTAATTTCTTCCGTATCGTCAGCACCCATTCTATGGTTCAGTACAATATCAGCATAAACGGCAATTCCCATTTCATGAGCTCTATCAATAGCTTTAAGGTATTCATGTTTGCTTCCGTATCTTGTGGCAATCGTGCCTTTCTGGTCAAATTCTCCCAGGTCATAAAGATCATAAACATCATAGCCTCTTCCTTCTGTACCCAGATTACCTTTGGTAGCAGGAGGAAGCCAGACGGCGGTAATGCCGAGTTCTTTAAGGTATTCTGCTTTTTCTGAAAATTTATTCCATAGATTTCCCGGATGGTACCAGTGGAAAAACTGAATAATAACGCCATTCATAGTTCGGTTATTCAACGAATGTATCCTTGTATTTTAATAATTTATTTAAATGAATTAATAAGTTTACAACGACTTAACAGTACAACACCCTACAATGCATAATTTATAGTGAAATCATTGCATGCTCATATTATTTATACGTAATGATAACACAATGGTTTCTGTAAATAAGTATGTAATGCTATACAGTTTTGGTCTTTGAAAATTGAAACATGGTTAGTTATCTATACGATACCGTACAGAAGGTGACTACGATGCAATTTCATAATTAATATTTGTGATTGGTGTACCCCAAAAATAGGAGATATTAATTCCGGAATTTATGATTTAAATCATGCTGCCGTAAAAATGCTTCCGGCAGAACCGAAATTTTTACGGTGAGATGGAGGTGTGTAGTCTTATCCTTAATTTTTTAGGCTTGATCCTGAGAGTCAATCTCTTTCAGCTGTTTTAAATTTTTATCAAGTTTTTTAACGATGATACCGTATACCAGCCTGTAATATATCCAGACGATCAGTACACATAAAGCCGTACTTAAAATAAGGCCGATCAGAAGGCCTGTAAGCGTGGAGTTCTCCAGTTTAATATTCTGTGAATTTAGAATATAGAAGATAATGGCTGTAATGATGGACATAAATGAGATCATCAGCACAATATTCGTTAAGATAAAAGCATTAACGGTCTTTTTATACTGTATAATCCTGATGATCAGTTTTTTTAGGTTTTCTTCAATCCGGATCAGGCGGTAATTAATATAGAATTTGTAGACAAAGTAAGCAGTAACGGCCAGACTAAGGCATTTTATCGTCAGATAAATGGTGTTGAATGTTTCTTCGAGACCGGAAGTTCTTTTAACGCCAAGCTTTTCAAGCGTATTAAGGAATCCGTCGGCTTCATCATTTTGGAAAATATAAAATAACCCCAGGATAGTGAAGAATATAAATTCTGCCACACTGATCCAGAAAATATACTTCACATAATTGCGTGATTTCCTGTTCAGCATCTGAAGAATCTCCTGACTGTCGTATTTTTTCTGAACCGGCTGGTCCTGCCAGGTCTTCTTAAAGCTGTCTAAGTCAAATTCAGGCATACTTTTCCATCTGTTCTTTAAGGGTTTTCTTTAATCTGTTCATCTTTACACGTGCATTTACTTCCGTAATTCCCAGGTTTTCTGCAATATCTTTGTAAGGCAGGTCATCCAGATACATCATGACAATAGCTCTTTCTACATTGGGAAGGGTTTTGATCACGGTGTACAAAAGGGAGATCTGCTGCTGCTTATCATCGTCATCCTCTACGAAATCCCGATGATTGATGTCAAGTTCATTGGTAGGCAGGCTCTTCGTTTTCTTCCTGAAAAGAGTAATAGCAGTATTCAGGGCTACACGGTACATCCAGGTGGAGATTTTTGAATTTCCTTTGAATGAATCATAGCTTCTCCAAAGCTGCAGGACTATTTCCTGAAAAAGATCTTCCTCATCTTCAAGAGAATTGGTATAGAGCCGCGAAACCTTGATAATCAGACCCTGATTATCCTTAATAAGCTGTGCAAACTCTTTCTCTTTTGAAGCCAAGACTGGTTTAAATAAATGATGGTACGAAGATAATAATATTGAAGTAATTAATTAATTTGAAAATGTAATAATTTGAAAATTTGAAAGTTTTCAGCGAAATACGATATTAAAAAAGCTTTCTTGCCATTTTCAAATTGACGCATTGCTGAATTTTCAAATTATCCCGTATCTTTGCATTCACGAGAAAATCGGCCTGTTGATCCCTTTTACAGGGGTAGGAAAGTCCGGACACCACAGAGCAGCAAAGCGGATAACATCCGTCACCCGTGAGGGTAGGACAAGTGCAACAGAAAGCAGGTACAGTTCGGCTGTAGTGAAACCAGGTAAACTCTTTGTGGTGCAATGGTAAGTATATCGGTTCTTTCCAGCAATGGAAATAGGAGTGGCTCGTTCCGAAAGCCGAGGGGTAATCAGCTCAAGTTTTGCAGCAATGTAAGACGCAGATAAATAACAGGCACTTCCCAGGAAGTACAGAATCCGGCTTACAGATTTTCTCGTGATTTCTTTGATGTGAATCTGTATTTCTCCATTGTCATAATCATTCATTCTCAAGCTGCTTCTTAGCTTCTGTAAGCCTTGAGGAATCCTCTTCGGAAAGTTGTGGGTATTCAAGGTTCATTTTTTCAAGGGTTTCCGTGATGATCTGTACTGCAGCAAGCCGTGCCAGCCATTTGTTATCGGCAGGGATCACATACCACGGTGCATGGTCTTTTGACGTTTCATTGATCGCTGTTTCATACGCTTCCATATATTGGTCAAACAAAGCGCGCTCAGGAAGGTCTGCTGCAGAAAACTTCCAGTTTTTATCCGGTTCGTTGATCCTGTCCAGGAATCTTTTCTTCTGCTCTTTTTTAGACACATTCAGGAAGATTTTGATGATCCTGGTTCCGTTTCCGGCAAGGTGCTTTTCAAAATTACGGATGCTTTCATAACGGTTGCTCCAGAATTCCTGGTCGAAATCCTTTACAGATTTCCAGGTTTTCTCATTTAAATTATATTCAGGATGGACTTTACACACCAGCACACTTTCGTAATGCGAACGGTTGAAGATCCCAATCATCCCTTTTTCGGGCAGGGCAAGATAATGACGCCACAGGAAATCGTGTTCATATTCCTTGGAATTGGGTGTCTTGAAGCTTGTCACGTGGCATCCCTGTGGATTTACCCCTCCGAAAACATGTTCGATGAGGCTGTCCTTTCCTGCAGCATCCATAGCCTGAAGAATCACCAGCAGCGACTGGCTTCCGTCTGCATATAATTTCTCCTGGAGTTTTCTGAGTTTTTCTTTTTCCTCAGCAAGCAATTGCAGGCCTTGTTCTTTGTTTAATACGCCCTTGTATTCTGTGGCTGTTTTATCTATTGAAAATTTCCCTTGTACCAGAAAGTCGTCTGAAAATTGTGTATCCATATAATCTGCTCTTTATTTATCCTGTCATTTGTTGATCTCTTCTCTAAATATAATAAAAAAACCGCCTCTATTGAAGCGGTTTTTCATTTTCTTTGGTAAAGATTATTTTTTTGCAGCTACTTTAGAAGCCTTTTTTGCAGCTTTTTCAGCAGCTTTCTGATCTTTAGCCGCTTTTTTCTGCTCTTCAGGAGTTAATGGCTTCGGTTCAGGAGCGTTGGCATCTACGGTTCCTTTGATGTAAATTACGCTTCTGCTGTTCGCAGGGTCATTAGAGAATACTTCAATCATTTTGTTGAAACCTCCGTTGATAGCAGTGTTGTAACCTACTTTTATTTTAGCAGATTTTCCAGGCATAATAGGATCTGTGCTGAATTCCGGAGTGGTACATCCGCAAGATGCTTTTACATTGGAAAGAACCAATGGCTTATCACCGGTATTGGTTACTGTGAAGTATCTGATACCGTCAGAACTTGGCTTAATTGTACCGTAGTCAAAAGTGGTCTTATCAAAAGTGATGGTTTGTGCAGATGCAATAGCAAATGTTCCGAATAGTGCAATACCTGCAATTAATTTTTTCATATTCTTGAAATGTTAAATATGTTTGTTAGATAAATTTTGAGAAACAAAGTTAAAAATTATTTTAATTCATACTTAAAATTTTTTTTCTTTAAACTATTTTTGCAGATTGTAATTAAAGAAACAGTATTTATGCAGATTTCAGAAAAGTATAATCCACAGGAAGCAGAACAGAAATGGTACAGCTACTGGCTGGAAAATAAGTATTTCCATTCAGAGCCCAACGATAAGCCGCCTTACACCGTGGTCATCCCTCCGCCTAACGTAACGGGGATTTTGCACATGGGGCATATGCTTAACAATACCATTCAGGATGTACTGGTCCGCAGGGCAAGAATGCAGGGCTTTAATGCCTGCTGGGTGCCGGGAACAGACCATGCTTCCATTGCTACTGAAGCCAAAGTGGTGGCCAAACTGAAATCGGAAGGGATCAGCAAATCCGATATTACCCGGGAGGAATTTCTGAAACACGCCTGGGAATGGACCGATAAATACGGCGGAACCATCCTTGAGCAGCTGAAAAAACTGGGCTGTTCCTGTGACTGGGACAGAACCCGCTTTACCATGGAGGAAAAACTTTCTCAGCAGGTAATCAGGTCTTTTGTAGACTTATATAACAAAGGCCTGATCTACAGAGGCTACAGAATGGTCAATTGGGATCCTGAAGCCAAAACGAATATTTCCGATGAGGAAGTGATCTTTAAGGAACAGAACGGAAAACTTTATTTCCTGAAGTATAAAATTGCCGGTTCGGATGAATTCCTTACTGTAGCGACTACGCGTCCTGAAACCATCTTCGGGGATACTGCCGTGTGCATCAATCCTAATGACGAACGGTATGCTCATCTCAAAGGCAAGGAGGTGATCGTACCTATCGTTGACCGAGTAATTCCGATCATCGAGGATGAATATGTGGATATTGAATTCGGGACAGGAGTTCTGAAGATTACCCCTGCACATGATACCAATGATTATGAGATCGGGCAGAAGCATAACCTTCAGATGATCGATGCGCTGGATGATGACGGAAATCTGAATGACCATGGTCTGCATTATGCCGGAAAAAACAGATTTGAGGTAAGAAAGCAGATTGCCCGAGAGCTGGAAGAAAAAGATTTTTTGCTGAAGGCAGAAGATTATGTAAATAAAGTAGGAACTTCTGAAAGAACCGGCGCAGTGATTGAGCCTAAGGTATCTGTTCAGTGGTTCCTGAAGATGTCCGAAATTGCCAAACCTGCACTGGATGTGGTAATGGAAGATGAGGTTAAGCTTTATCCGGAGAAATTTAAAAATACGTATAAGCACTGGATGGAAAACATCCGTGACTGGAATATATCCCGACAACTCTGGTGGGGTCAACAGATTCCGGCCTATTATTACGGTGATGGTGAAAACGATTTTGTGGTTGCGGAAACTAAAGAGGAAGCTCTGATTCTGGCAAAAGAAAAAACCGGAAACAATGACTTTTCAGAAGATCAGCTGAAGCAGGATCAGGATGCCCTGGATACCTGGTTCTCATCATGGTTATGGCCGATGTCCGTTTTCGATGGTCTGCTTGATCCTGAAAATAAAGATATCAATTATTATTATCCGACTTCTGATCTGGTTACCGGACCGGATATCATCTTCTTCTGGGTAGCCCGGATGATCATGGCCGGACTGGAATACAGAAAGGAAGTTCCATTTAAAAATGTATATTTCACAGGAATCGTAAGGGATAAACAGAGAAGGAAAATGTCAAAATCCCTGGGAAATTCACCGGATCCGATTGAGCTGATGGATAAATACGGTGCTGACGGTGTGCGTGTAGGAATTCTTTTAAGTTCCGCAGCAGGCAATGACCTTCTTTTTGATGAAGATTTAATGCTTCAGGGCAGGAACTTCATGACGAAGATCTGGAGCGCTTTCCGATTGATCAACATGTGGAACCATGAAGATAAGCCAGCCAATACAGCGGACAACCAGGCCATTGAATGGTTCGGGAACAGGCTGAATAAAACCATCGCTGAAATTGAGGATCAGTTTGAGAAATTCAGGATTTCCGATGCATTACATCTGGTATATAAATTAATCTGGGACGATTTCTGTGCCTGGTACCTGGAAGCCATCAAACCGAATTACGGTGAAGGAATTTCACAAGAAGTGTACAATAAAACAATTGAGTTCTTTGAGGAGCTGATGAAGCTTCTTCATCCATTTATGCCTTTCCTGACGGAAGAATTATGGCAGACCATTTCTGAAAGGCGTATCGATGAGGCTTTGGTGATTGCCCAGCAGAAAAAAGCCGGATCTTATGATGAAATAATCATTAAAAATTTTGAAACAGCATCTGAATTAATCTCAGGGATAAGAAACTACCGTCAGACCAAAGGTATATCACCAAGGGAAACTGTAGAGGTTTATACCAGTGCTTCAGACTTTGCTAATGAGGCCGTAATTAGAAAACTGGCTCATGTTTCTGAAGTTTATTTCGGAACAAAGACAGATAAGCCAAGCTTTACGTTTCTCGTAGGTGCTACAGAAGTGTCTATTCCTTTAAGTGAAAACCTTGACCTGGAAGAAGAGAAAAGAAAAACCGAGGAAGAGCTGAAATATCTGAAAGGTTTCCTCATTTCTGTTGATAAAAAACTTTCCAACGAGAAGTTTGTCACCAATGCAAAACCTGAAGTGGTTGAAACGGAACGTAAAAAACAGAAAGATGCACAGGACAAGATCACGATCCTGGAAGAAAAGCTGAAAAGTCTTTCATAAAGCATACAGCAGTAATGGCAGCAGCTTTTGAAAAGCTACTGATAGATAGCTGCTGCAAGTTATAAAGGAACTCTGTAATCAATAATCAGCAAAGAAGACAGTATAACATGTCTTCTTTGCAGTTTTTTAGCTTGGTCTGAAAATAGACAGACAGAATGTATTAAATGTAAAGCCATTGACTTTAAGCCTGATGCATCGATTTTAGAAAAAAGAATAAGGTTCTGATATTGTTCAGCCTGATATTGGATAAGTAGAATATATGAAACACATAGAAAACATAAAAAAAATATTTTCCAAAAGCTTCGTTGAAAGCCCTTTGCTGGAAAGCTTCGAAGTAGGAAAGATTTATCTTCCCAGTGGAAAACTGGTCTCCTGTGATCCTGTAATCACCAGTGATATGAAACCTTTCAATACAATTTTTCCTAAAGGTGATTTTTCTGTCCTGTTGCATAAGGAAAGGGAGAGCAATTGCGTTGCCTATGCAGAAGTTGTTTTCAGTACAGCAGCTGTAAAGGAATGGAGTATGGCGACAACCGAAGGCCAGGATTTGGCAGAACTTGCCGATGAAGAAGTATTTGGCTATCCTGTGGAAAGTGGCATGGGCTGTTTTATGGATGCCGATACACAGGATGAACTTAATAAACTGGAGCAGCGACTTTACCGAAGCAAAGGAGTGGATTTTATGGGCATCTATGAAGAGTTTTTTCATGATTACTTTTTCGATGAAAACGGGGCCATCGACCAATACGCATTCCTAAAGCCTTCTGAAGATCATCCCGGAACTATTTTCGCATTCGAAACAGGCTATGGAGAAGGTTTTTATGCCAGCTATATCGGTTACGATGAAGAGCGCAGACCGGTAAAAATAGTCACAGAATTCATTGAAATCAGCTAGCCGAAAAACATTCTTGTAACAACAATATTTGTTATACATTTGTGTATAACCATAAACAGTGTAGAGCACAATGAAATTTTCAGCAGATCAACCCAAAATTATTGTGGTAGGAAGTTCTTCCATAGACCTGGTCCTGGAAACTGAGAAGGTTCCTTCAGCCAATGAGACCGTGATGGCCCGTAATTCAGAGAGCTATTTCGGCGGTAAAGGGGCGAATCAGGCCGTAGGAACATCAAGATTGGGTGCAAGTGTGTATTTTATAGGCTGTGTAGGTATGGATCCCCTCGGGCAGCAGATCATGAGGAATCTTGTGAATGAAAATGTTAACGTAGGTTTTGTACACGAGACTGACAGGGACGCTACAGGAACGGCCTATGTAACTACTGCTGACGGGGATGCCGCAATTGTGGTAGTTCCGGCTGCCAATCACTGTCTGGATAATGCTCATGTGGAGGCTGCAGACAAATATTTTCAGACTTCAGATCTCGTACTCGTACAGCTGGAAGTGTCGATGTCAGTGATAGAGTATACTATCAGAAAGGCAAAGAAATACCGTAACATGGTTGGCCTGTATGCCTCACCCGCAATACCCTTAAGCAAAGAAATCATTGATCAGATTGATTTTATTGTTGCCAAGAGCAGTGAACTGCATATTATATTCGGAGAAGAACAGCGGGAAGATATCCTGAAAAAATATTTCAATAAACTCTTTGTGCGCGATGATGCAAATTCCACCGTATATTTTGATGGTACGGAAATGAAATATTTCCGCCATGATGGCGATAAAGCGATCTATAAAATGGGAATGGGTGATGCATTTACGTCAGGTTTTGCCATTGCACTCTGCCATGGGAATCCTATCGATGAATGTGTCAGATTCGGGAATGAAGTATCAGCCAGGGTTTCCTGCAAAAAAGGTTCTCAGAATGGCTTGCCCCGGCTTTCAGATTTCAGGTGATCCATTATTTGCTGCATACAGAAAACAGGCCTTGATGCAGAAAAAGAAATAGAAAATGTTCACTTTTACAGTGGACTTTTTTATTTGAACTATGGAAAAGCTGATTCTCAACACTAAAGGTGAAAATTCTATTGTCGCACATATTTTCGTGCCGGATCAGAGCAATGGAAGTATATTGCTGATCAATTCTGCTACCGGCGTAAAGCAGCAGGTTTACTTTTCATTCGCACACTATTTTTCCCAGCATGGATTTACCGTCATTACGTATGATTATTTCGGGATAGGACTTTCAAAGCCTCAGGATATCAGTACATGTAGCGCATCCATGAGAAGCTGGGGGACAGAGGATTATAAAGCGGTGACAGATTACATCAAAACTCATTTTCAGGATTACAGAAAATATTTGCTTGGACATTCTGTAGGAGCTTTAATTGTAGGGATGAATGAGGATTCTGTCATGTTTGAAGAATTTGCTTTTGTAGGAGCACAGAATGCGTTTGTCGGGCATTTAAACTGGAGGACAAAAGTAGAAGCGTATCTTGGATTTGGGATCGCACAACCACTCTTTACTGCTTTGATGGGATATTTTCCGGCACAGTGGTTCGGACTGGGAGAAAGTTTGCCGAAAAATTGCGCTTATGACTGGAGAATCTTAATTTTGAACCGGAAATCTACAAGTGCCCTGCTGAAGACGGCAAAGGATTATTCGGAAAGGCTTACCCAAAAAACACTCGTTATCCGTGCTGAGGATGACCCGTGGCTTACTGAAAAAGCGGTAAACAGTTTGCTGAATGATACATACAGCTATCTTAGGCCCGTTCACAGGCTGATACGGACTTCTGAATCTGAGGCAGGAAAAATAGGGCACGTGAATTTCTTTAGAAGCTATAACAGAAAGCTCTGGACTATTATTTTAAATGAATGGATGCATGAAAAACAATCTGATTGAAAATACAGCAGAATTTGTAAAAGAACAACTTAAAGGGGCGGAGGCCGGGCACGACTGGTTTCATATTGAAAGAGTCTGGAAGCTGGCCAGAAAAATTGCTCAGGATGAAAACTGCAACCATGACGTGGTTGAACTTTCGGCATTATTACATGATATTGCAGACCCTAAGTTTCACAATGGTGATGAAAACCTTGCCTTGCAGGTTTCCCGTACATTCCTTGAAAGCCAGGATGCCTCGGAAGACCTCATCCAACAGGTTTTATTTGTCATTAAGAATATTTCCTTTAAAAACAGGAATGACGTGCCAAAAGACCTTCCTCTGGAACTTAAAATTGTTCAGGATGCAGACCGTATTGATGCCATTGGAGCGATTGGGGTAGCCAGGACCTTTAATTTCGGAGGTTTTAAGAATAACCTCATGTACCATCCTGACCTGAAACCGAGACTGGATATGTCTAAGGAGGAATATAAAAAATCTGATGGCACTACAATCAATCATTTTTATGAAAAGCTCCTGCTGCTGAAAAACCTGATGAATACCACTAAAGGAAAAGAAATTGCTGAAGAACGCCATAATTTTATGCTGAATTTCCTTGACCAGTTTTACAGGGAATGGAATGTAGATTAATCACCTGTTCAAATACTAAATCAGTATCTTTGCCGTATGATGCTAATCATTTTTACACTTTTCCTGGCACTGGTCATCTCTTTGTTTCTGTCTAAAATAAGGAAGGGGAAAGGAGCCGAATGGGCAAAGCTGTTCCGTATCGTAACGGTTGTTTTCGCCGTTTCTGTTTTTTCGTATTGGTTTATTAAGAAGAGTTCTGTAGGGATTGTCCAGAATTCACTGGCACTGCAGGTCATCAATAAACTTCCGCAAACGCTGGATTTTTACGTCATCAACGTCAATGAAGTTTCGAGTGCTGCAATGCCGGAGGTGAAGCATATCGGAACCATCCGTCCTGAATATTACCGTATAGAGTATCTCAGGATGGATAAATCCAATGAATACTGGATCGTAGGATATCTGGGAAAGAAAAACCTGGTCTATTTTTCACAGCATTCCGTGCCTAATAAAAATATCGACCAGGTAATTGAGATCCATAATTACATTAATCAGAGCATGAAGCTTTCAGACACTGCTAAAAAGCAGATTGAGGCATATAATCATGAGAATGTAAAATACGGAATCTGGGTTACCCTGGATCTGCTGCTGCTGTTCCTTAATCTCGTTTTGCTGCTCAGAAGAAAATAAAATCTTACTATTTCATCAGGGATAATCCAGGACCAGCATTACTTTTTCCTTATCATCTTCAGGACATAATCGTATCAGCCTGTCTTTATTCCTGGTGGTGATCTGTTCTTTGTTTATCCGTTCTTTTTTTTCGCCTTCTTCCAGACGCACCCGTTCAATCTTACCGTTTTCGTAAAACGTATACTCATCACTGAAGTCATTTTCAGGAAGGGTTATGCTGCAGATTTTATGATCTTCCATATCATTTATTTTAATGAAATAATTCAAATTATATGTGAATTATTTCATCTGCTAAGTTAATGAAAATAAGCGAATAAAAGTACTCCATTCATTTGATAAAGAAGTATGGTCATGTAAGGATTCAATATTGATCGACACGATCGATATTGTATACTCCTTTTATGATCTATTTATTGATTTTAAAACAGAGTACCGGTACTTTCAGTGGCCATCTTCGGAACGTGGATTGAAGTATTCCATGCATTATTTATCTTCTCAATCAGATAAGCGGATAACAGGTTCGAGCCACTGATATCCTGATGGACAAAGAAGTAAAGGTTGCGAAGCCCCTGCTGCTTCCAGTTGGTCAGGCGGTCGATCCAGGCATCCAGTCTTTGATAGTCATGATCAGAATCCGTAGCCACGTACCGGATAAAAGTATTGGGCGTAGTCAGGCGCATATGGAGCATATCTCTTCTTCCCGGTGTATCCACAATAATATTGGTAATATGATGATCCTCAAACAGCGCACAGGTCTTATTGAAAACCGCTTCATCTGAAAACCATTCTTCATTCCTGAGCTCAATAGCAACCGGAACCTCCTGGGGCCAGTCTTTGACGAATTTTTCCAGGCGGTTATAATCCTTCGGCTGAAAGTTATCGTGAAGCTGTAAGAACACCATACCCAGTTTTTCATCAAAGTGCATAACAGAAGAAGCAAACTGTGTAACTGCATCTGTAACATCTATCAGCCGTCTGAAGTGTGACACTGTATTGGTGATCTTAGGGAAAAACCTGAAATGGTCAGGCGTTTTATCTTTCCAGGTTATAATCTGTTCGGGTGTAGGCATTCCGTAAAACGTTGCGTTAAGCTCAATGGAATTAAATTGAGTAGCATAATAGCGCAATTCATCTTTGGTTCCTTTGGGATAGAATCCTTTGAGGTCGGCACGGCTCCATTTGGCACAACCGATGGAAATATTTTCCAGGCCATTTTTATTCTGGCTCAGAATAGCTTTCGTGGATGGATGGTCTTCAGGTAAAGTAAAGTCGATGCGAGAAGGGTCTGCTACTTTTCCAAATTTCATAATCTGGTTGATTTTAAACTTAAAAATAGGGATTTTTCTGATGACTTGTGGTATATGCCGGATGTTCTTTAAGTTTTTTTTAAGGAAATATTAAAAATTAGGTAACGTAATGTTAACTGTGTGTTACCACTGATTCTTATTCGTGCACTTAATTTTGCCATACAATTTTGAACCTAAAAATAAGTTATGAAGAAAAGAATAATCTGTGCTGTTGCGCTGCTTTCTTTCAGTCTTGCCTTTTCACAGGAAACAAGCTCTAAAATCTTTGGAAGATTAAGAGGAACCGCTTCGGAAATGACAGTAAAAGTAGTGCACATACCTACCAACAGTACTTTTGAAACCAAAAGCAACAGTAAAGGACAGTTCAGCCTTGATAACCTGCAGCCGGGAGGCCCGTATAAAATCGAGATCTCTGATGGTTCACAGGTCATTTATTCCAACAGTAACGTACAGCTTTCATTAGGAAATAATGACCTGCCTGTTGTAGAAGTTAACAATAAAGAAAAAATGATCGATGAGGTAAAGTTAACCTCTAAGAAAAGTATTGCCAAATATGGAGTGGGCATCAGCCAGGCGCAGATTTCAGGACTTCCTAATATCAACAGGGGTATTCAAGATGTAACCAAACTGGTACCGCAGAGTGCCAACAACTCCTTCAACGGAACCAACTTCCGCTATAATAACGTAACCATTGACGGTTCCATCAATAACGATGCAATCGGATTCAGTCCTTCTCTGGGAGGCCAAACCGGAACATCAGGAATGCCCGGAAGCAGTACGCGGTCCAATTCTATAAGTTTAGATGCTATCCAGGATGTTCAGGTCTATATTGCACCCTATGATGTAAAATTAGGAAACTTCCTGGGTGGAAGTATAAATGCCGTAACCAGGAGCGGAAGCAACAATGTTGAGGGATCTTTATATGCATACGGGAGGAATGCGGCGATAACAGGAAGAAACAGGATTGGTGACAATTCCAAAATGCCTAATTCATTTGAGGATTTCATTTACGGAGGAAGGGTAGGTTTACCGGTGATAAAAGATAAGCTGTTCCTGTTTACCAATATGGAATATACCAAAAGAAGAGATCCTGTGTTCTATAATGCCAATGACCCGAGTGCTCTTGTGAATGACAATGTGGCGGGCCAGATTTCAAATTTTGTACGCAGCAAATACAACTTTGATCCGGGAACCTATGATGCCTATACCAATTTTTCGGAAAGTTCCAAGCTCTTTAATAAACTTGACTGGAAGATCAATGACAGGCATACGTTATCCATTAAGAATAATACCGTATTCTCTCAGGCTTCCAACCTGGAGCGTGACGGAGCCAATTTCAGGTTCTCAGGAATGGATTTCGTTCAGAAGAATACCGCCTCCACCACAACTTTAGAGCTGAAAAGCCGTTTCAATGATCAATGGAACAACAATTTAGTGCTGGGATATTCGTCTATCCATGATTACAGGGATCCTACGTCTTCCAATGCCATGTTCCCACAGGTTGAAATTGCCTATAACGGAGGGACAATCCTTCTGGGGAATGACCGGGAGGCAACGGTATTCAATATGAAACAGAAGACTTTTGAAATTACGGATAACCTGACCTATAAAGAAGGCCATCATACCTTCTTGTTGGGAACTCACAATGAGTTGTACAATATTGATTATGGTTTTGTAAATGCACTGAACGGAAGGATTTCATATAAGAGTCTGAACGATTTTTTCAACTCCAATCCGGCAAGGATCAGAGGGACATATTCTCTGAACGGCGAAGACAGGAATACCCTTTTCAACAATCCTTACGCCCATTATCAGGTTAATCTGCTGTCACTATACTTTCAGGATGAAATCAACTGGGGGAAACTCAGGCTGACACCCGGAGTACGGGTAGATTATACCGACCTTCCGAATAAACCGCTGTTAAGCCCTCAGGTCAACAATTCGCCTCAGGATCCTAACTATGGAACAACGTATACGTATACCCCGCTTAGCCAGCTTACCAATAATTATCTGAATAAGCCTACCTTATCGCCAAGATTAGGATTTACTTATGACCTTACCGAAGACCGGTCTGTAGTATTGAGAGGAGGTTCAGGAATTTTCGTGGGAAGGATTCCATTTGCATGGCTGGGATACGCCTATTATAATGACGGAGTAGGATTCGGAAGTTATGATTACAATTCCCCGACGGCTGCTCAGCTGGCTGCCAACGGTGATCCGCTTGTAAGTGCTAATTTCCCGAAATGGCAGAATTCCTCCAAAGTTCAGGTGGACCTTATTGATAATAATTTCAAAATGCCAAAAGTATGGCGAAGCTCCCTGGGAGTGGATTATACGGTCTCCGGATATAAGCTTACGTTGGAAGGAATCTATACAAAAGTATTGTATGACCTTAAATTCCAGCAGGTCAATAAGAGAGATGTAGTATCCTATTACAGCTATGATACCAATCATGAAATGCCGATCTACAGCTCGAATATCAACAGCAATTTCTCCAACGCTTACATGTTGTCCAATACCAAAGAAGGATATAGGTATAACCTGACGGCACAGCTATCAAAA
Organism: uncultured Chryseobacterium sp.; assembly: GCA_913775525.1. Taxonomy (GTDB): domain Bacteria; phylum Bacteroidota; class Bacteroidia; order Flavobacteriales; family Weeksellaceae; genus Chryseobacterium. The sequence goes on along the minus strand of CAJYLH010000034.1, from coordinate 89,334 downwards.
TCCTATAATTTCGGATTCAATTTCTTTGTGGCTTATACTTATGGTGATGCCAAAGATCTGACCAACGGAATCCGTAATTCCATGGAAAGTAACTGGCAGATGAACCAGTCGCTCACTCCTAATGATCCTAAATTAGCTACTTCTAATTTCGCTATTAAAAACAGGGTAGTCGCAAATCTTGGATACGGGCTTAACATTTCTGAATCCAACAGGCTTTCCGCCAATGTGTATTTCAATGCACAGTCAGGAAACCCATTCTCATGGGGATTTGTAAACAGCACGATTGCCAATTCAGGGCAGGCAGCCGGTTTGGCCTACATTTTCAAAGATGCGGCTGAAGCAGCCAAATATATTACCCCGATCAAAGATGCATCAGGAAATATTCTTGTGTCTGCCGCACAGCAGGTTGCTGATTATGAAACTTTCGTTAACGGTAATGAATACCTGAGCAGCAGGAGAGGGAAATTCACGGAACGAAACGGTGATTTCACGCCGTGGAATATCCAGGCAGATTTCAGGATTATGGATGAGATCAGGCTGAGCCAGAAGAACAAAAGTAATTTACAGATTTCCCTGAGTATCATCAACCTGACCAACCTGCTGAATAAGGATTGGGGCAAGGTGTACTTTGTACCGAATACCTTTAATTCAACAGCGAGCGTAGGGTTGACCAAAGTAGGGAATGTTGCTACAGGACAGCCGGGTGCAGGAGATCCTACGTATAATTTTAAAACACCTAACCTGCCTTATACAATCGATCAGTTCGCTTCAAGATTCCAGGCACAACTTGGCGTAAGATATAATTTTTAATCATTTTTATTTACTTAAATTTTTTCACGAGGCTGCCATTTCTTTGGCGGCCTTTTTACCTGAATTCCTCTGGAGCTTTAAGAGCTATGGTGATCACAAACATGCACTGATACAGTTTGGAAATTATCATCTTTGACAGGGTTTAAAGCCTTATCAATAATTATCAATCAAACAAAAACCCGGGATTCTGAATCCCGGGTTTTGATATCATAATGAAATTTAAATCTTATTAAGCTTCGCAGCTGGAACAGCTTACGAAATTAACCATCAGTTCTTTAGATACCGAAGAACTTCTTTGATAATACAAAGTTTTTACTCCTTTTTTCCAGGCTTCGATATACAGGTAATTAACATCTTTCACCGGCATGGTTGAAGGAATCTGAAGGTTAAGTGACTGCGCCTGGTCAATATACTGCTGTCTCTGTGCAGCCTGAGAAATGATCTCCATAGGAGAAATTTCCTTGAACGTTTTGAAAACGGCTTTCTCTTCTTCAGAAAGTTCTTTCAGGTGCTGCACGGAACCATGGTTAAGCATGATGGTCCTCCATGTTTCCTCATTATCCAGTCCTTTTTGCTCCAGCAATTTCGCCAGGTATTTATTTTTACGCATAAAGTTTCCTTTTGCAAGACCGGCTTTATAATAGTTGGAAGCGAAAGGCTCGATCCCCGGAGAAGTCTGTCCCAGAATAGCCGAGCTTGAAGTGGTAGGAGCAATGGCCATCGTAGTGGTATTTCTCAGTCCGTATCCTTTCAGTAATTCCGGTTCACCGTAGATATTGGCCAGTTCCCTTGAGGCCTGTTCTGCCTGCTCCTTAATATGCCTGAACGCTCTTGCATTGAACTGTGTTGCCTCGAAGCTTTCAAAAGGAATCATGTTCTTCTGAAGGTAAGAATGGTATCCCAATGCACCTAAACCAAGTGCACGGTGGCGCATAGCGAAATTTCTGGCTCCCTGAAGGTAATAGTTACCCTCTGTTTTGTCTATGAATTCAGATAAAACGGCATCAAGGAAATACACGGCTAATTTTACTGCATCGGTATCTTTCCACTCGTCATACAGTTCTAAGTTCATGGAAGATAAACAGCAGATGAACGATTCTTCCCTGGTGGAAGGCAGCATAATCTCTGAACACAGGTTACTGGCATTTACCGGTAATCCTAAATCTTTATAAACCTGAGGTTTGTTTCTGTTAACGTTATCGGTAAAGAAAATATACGGAAGGCCTTTCTGCTGACGGCTTTCAAGAACCCTTGCCCATACTTTACGTTTCTCCATATCCCCGTCTATCATATCCTGCATCCAGTAATCCGGAACACAGACACCGGTAAATAAGTTCTGGATCGGGCTACCGATATCTTTGATAGAGAGGAATTCTTCGATATCGCCGTGATCAATATCAAGATAAGCGGCAAACGCACCTCGTCGCACACCTCCTTGTGATACTACATCCATGGCCGTGTCGAAGAGCTTCATAAAAGATACGGCTCCCGAAGATTTTCCGTTATCCGTTACGGCAGTACCCCGGTTACGCAGTTCTCCGAAATATCCTGAAGTTCCGCCCCCGATTTTGGTCTGCATGATAACCTCACCCATCTTGTGGGTAATGCCTTCAATACTGTCTGGAATATGAACGTTGAAACATGAAATAGGAAGCCCTCTCTGGGTTCCCATATTAGCCCATACGGGAGAAGAGAAACTGATCCATCCTTTGGTGATCATTTCTTTGAACGCCGGCTGAAGTTCCGGTTTGTATAGTTTTTTGGCAGCGGCAGTGGTAATCCTGTCGATAGCACCTTCCACTGTTTCACCTTTCAGAAGGTAGCCTCTGTTGAGCATCTGCTCAGACTCTTCATTGAGCCACCATATATTTGTATGTTGTTCTTCCATAGCTGTTATATTTTCCAATTCCCGAGCATGTTTAATACTCAGGAATTGTTATTAGGTATCTTATAGTAATTTCGAAATTCTGTTTTCAGAATGTCATTTTGACATCCGGAAACTGGCTTCAGATCTTTTGCTGGCCCATGCTGTAAAACCATACATAACATGACTGCTTAGATTCAGGCTGCTTTGACGCTCGCTTCGCTCGCGCCTTGTTCACGACTCAGTCCTTAAAAAAGATCGTTTGCGGTAATACTCTTATCGTGTTTGGTATAATCCACCGGCCTTTTGGCAAAGAAATCATCCATAGAGTTGGCAAAAACCTCTTCTTCGAACCATACCATCGGACGGTATTGTTCAGAAGAAATATTATAGCGTGGTGCCATATTGATTTTCTTCAGACTGTCGTCAACACGGTACTTCATAAAGTTCAGAAGGTCTTCTCTGGAGAATACACTCAGTTCACCCAGTTCGAAAATCCAGTCCAGGATTTCCCCTTCGAGTTCTACCGACTGGTCTACCAGGGTATAAATATCTTCGATATCAGAATCGGTTAAAAGTTCCGGCTGTTCTTCACGGATTTTATTGATGAGGAAAATTCCTGCATTGGCGTGGATCTGCTCATCAATGGAAGTCCAGGCAATGATATTGGAAACATTTTTCATATACCCTTTAAAACGGGTAAACGAAAGAATGATGGCAAACTGGGAGAAAAGGGATACGTTCTCGATCAGGATGCTGAATAATAAAAGTGACGATACGTATTCTTTAGGAGTAGCGGAGTTCGCATGTTTCAAAACATTGGAAAGGAAATCGATCCTCTTTTTTACCGCAGGGATCTCAATGACACTCAGGAATTCCTCGTTATAACCCAATACCTCAAGAAGGCGCGAATAGGCTTCCGAATGACGGAACTCACATTCTGCAAATGTGGCTCCCAGGCCATTGAATTCAGGCTTTGGAAGGTGATTATACAGGTTGCCCCAGAAGGTTTTTACAGATACCTCAATCTGAGCAATAGCCAGAAGGGCATTTTTTACGGCATGTTTTTCATGAGGCTCAAGTTGTGAATGAAAATCCTGAACATCCGCGGTGAAATCCACTTCCGAATGCACCCAGAAGGATTTGTTGATCGCTTCCACAAACTGAAGTACTTCAGGGTATTCAAATGGTTTATAACTTACTCTTTTATCAAAAACTCCCATACTAAACGTCTTTAAAATTTATAATCAGGACACTTTGGATAAAGTTGATAAAATTCAATTGGCTGATTAACCGTCGCTTAAGGGATTTTGTCCTTCTCTTACGGTACCGCCTTATCCTTAGTAGTCTATAGCTACAAAGTTCTAAAAAAAGAACTGATTTTAAAAGAGGCAAATACTAAATCATTGAGTTTTAACCGTAAAAGTTTTCCACATTTGCCGGAAACTTCCTTCCCTATTGGTTTTTGGAGGAGTTGCGTTATAAAAAGGTGATGAATTATGCGATTATAGTTAAACGCTTTATTTTAATAAACTGTAAATCAGAATATAAAATATTAAACAATGATTTATTGCAATAAAAACAGGTTCTTGTAACAAATCCCGGGTTGCTTCTACTTATTAGGCATAAAGATATACCACTTCATGTTAGTAATCGAAGATTTATATAAATCATACGACACCGGAAAGAGCAAGCTCCATGTGCTGAAAGGAATCAATCTTACGATTTCCGAAGGCGAGTTTGTTTCCATCATGGGAAGTTCCGGATCCGGAAAGTCAACGCTGCTGAATATCATCGGTATCCTGGATGAAAAAGATTCAGGGGTATATGAGCTGGATAATGTCCCAATTGAGCATTTGTCTGAAGTGAAAGCGGCCGAATACAGAAGCCGGTTTTTAGGATTTATCTTTCAGTCTTTTAATCTGATCGGCTATAAGACTGCTCTGGATAATGTTGCCCTTCCGCTGTATTACCAGAATGTTCCCAGAAAAGAACGGAACCAGAAAGCAATGGAATACCTTGAAAAGGTAGGATTGGCACAATGGGCCAACCACTTGCCCAATGAACTTTCAGGCGGACAAAAACAAAGGGTGGCCATTGCCCGTGCCCTGATTACTGATCCTAAAGTAGTGCTTGCGGATGAACCGACCGGTGCGTTGGATTCCAAAACCACCCATGATATTATGAAGCTTCTTCAGGATATCAATAATGAAGGAAAAACCATCATTGTGGTAACCCACGAACCCGATGTTGCGGCGCAAACCAAACGTAATGTAGTCTTAAAGGATGGCATTATAGAAAGTGATGAGTTTATTGTACAGCATGTGTTATAATAGATAGCAGTGAATAGTGAATGGTCAATAGCTTTGCAGTGAATTTTGAAAGAATGTCTTTTTGATAAAATACAACCGATGAAAAAAAATAGTAATGTTTTTAAATTTAAATCATTATAAGCTTGATGTACATAAGTCAGCCAGAGAATTGAGGTTTGAATGTTATAGATTGGTAGCAAAACTGCCGGATAATGAAAGATTTAATTTAACAGATCAGATTAAAAGGGCTTCCATTTCTGTAGTACTAAACATCACAGAAGGTTGTTCAAGGAAAACTGAAGTTGAAAGAAAAAGATATTTTGAAATAGCAAGAGGTTCAGTAGTAGAACTCGATTCTTGTTTTGATATTATTATTGAGTGTGGTTATATGAATGTTGAAGATTTAACCAAAGTTGGAAATTTGATAAAAACGGAATTTATATTATTAACCAAAATGATAAAAGCAGGCAGTTGATTTTCACCTTTACCCTATAAATTGACTTTGAAAAAAATTGATATTAAATAATTCACAATTCATCTAAAAATAAAGTATGTTTGACCTAGACCGTTGGCAGGAAATATTCAGTTCTATTCGCAGTAATGTATTGCGGACGGTGCTTTCTGGGTTTACTGTGGCGCTGGGACTGTTTATCTTCATTGTTCTTTTCGGGATCGGAACGGGGCTTCAGAATGCATTTACCCAGGGATTTACACGGGATGCGCAAAACCTCATCTCCATTTTTACCGGGAAAACTACGATCGCTTATAACGGACTGCAGTCAGACAGAACGGTAACCATGAATAATGATGATTATGATTTCCTGGTGGATACCGATAAGAAAAAGGTGGGTTATTCTACACCAAGATATACATCCAGCCTTATGGTAAAATACGGAAAGGAAAGCGGTACGTATCAGGTGAACGGTGCAGATCCTCAGGAGCAGTTCATTGAAAACAGGAAAATCCTGGAAGGCCGTTATCTGTCACCTATAGACATAGAACGGAAGCAGAATGTTGCTGTTATCGGGAGGATGGTACAGCGGGATCTCATTAAAAACGGAAGCCCGGTAGGAAAGGATTTAAACATCAACGGAACGATGTTCAGGGTAGTGGGTGTGTTTTCCGATGATGGAGGAGATTGGGATGAAAGGCATATTACGGTTCCTATAACCACTCTGCAGCAGATGAAAAAAGGCTCTGATACAGTCAATACGGTGTATATTGCCTATGATGAGCATCTTACTCCTCAGCAGGCCATCAAATACGGGGATGAGCTGAAAGAACGCCTGAAATCAAGGAAAAATGTTGCGCCTGATGATGAAAATGGAGTCAGGGTCTGGAACAATGCCCAGAACATGAATGATACCTTCACCTTTATGGCTGTGTTGACGGCTATCGTAGGGTTCATTGGGATGGGGACATTGCTTGCGGGGATTATCGGGATCAGTAACATCATGGTGTATATCGTGAAAGAAAGGACCAAGGAAATCGGGGTGAGAAAAGCCATCGGAGCCAAGCCGGGAAGCATTGTGGCGCTGATCGTACAGGAGAGTGTAGTCATTACAGTTGTTTCCGGGATTGTTGGGGTAGCACTCGGTGTTCTTGCCCTGAAACTGATCGGAAACAACCTGGAAGAATATTTCATCAGGGAACCGGCGGTAGGCTGGGGAACGATCCTGATGGCTTTTATTGCTTTAATTTTTTCCGGGCTTGTTGCTGGATTCGTGCCGGCATACCGGGCTTCAAGGATCAAACCGATAGAAGCATTAAGAACAGAATAACAATAATAACTCATACGGCACTACAGTGAATATTTTATTTAAAAAAGATACCTGGCAGGAAATTTATTATTCATTGCGGAATAATAAGCTCCGGACGTTCCTTACCATGATCGGTGTAGGTTGGGGGATGTTTCTGTATGTGAGCCTGCTGGGGGCTGCAAAAGGGATGGAGAATGGTTTCGATAAACTATTTTCCGGGTTTGCCACCAACTCCATATTCCTGTGGGCCCAGAATACTTCCATTCCTTATGAGGGGTTTCCGAAAGGAAGGAAAGTAAACCTACAGCTGCCGGATATGGATATGCTCAAAAGAAAGGTTCCCGAAATCGATTATATTTCCCCACAGAATTCACGGGGAAGTTTTACCGGAACGCCTGGTGAATCCATGTCTAAAAACGGAAAAAGTGCTACCTATTCTTTAACGGGTGATTATCCGGTAGGAAATAAAATTTCAGAGAAGAAGCTTATTTTCGGAAGGTATATCAACGATGCCGATGTTTCGGAGAATAAAAATGTAGCTGTGATAGGAGAAGAGGTATACAAGAATTTTTTTGATGCTAAAAAGAAAGAAAACCCATTGGGGCAATCCATCAACATCAAAGGGATTTTCTTTAATGTCATCGGGGTGTTCAGGATTAAAAAAGGAGGGGGCTTTGAAAATGACCAGACCGTATTTATTCCGCTTTCCACCTACACGAAAATGTATAATGCCGCCGATAAAATAGATATGTTTGCGATAGTAAGCAAGCCTAACGCCAATGTAAATGAAGTGGAAGAGCGCGTAAAGCGTGAGCTGAAAGCTAAAAATAAAGTATCGCCTGACGATACCAATGCTTTCGGGAGCTTTAACCTGGGAAAAGAGTTTAAAAAGCTCACCGGTTTTCTTTCCGGAATGCAGCTGCTGACGATTATCGTAGGAGCACTGACTATCCTGGCCGGAGTCATTGCGATTTCCAATATCCTGCTCATCACGGTAAAGGAGAGAACCAAAGAAATCGGGATCCGGAGAGCATTGGGAGCCAAGCCAGCCGAGGTAAGGAATCAGATCCTCCTTGAAAGTGTGGTCATCACTTTATCTTCGGGGCTGCTCGGCTTTATTTTCGGGATTTTCACCCTGATCATTTTAAATATACTGACCCAGAACCAGGATGACTTCCCTTTCTATAACCCAACCGTTAATTATTCCAATGTTTTCGCAGCCATGGCTGTCATGGTGGTTTTAGGTTTGGTTATCGGGATGATTCCGGCTCAGCGGGCCGTGAAAATCAGGCCTATTGAGGCATTAAGAACAGAATAATACAACATTAACCGCTTAATTAAAAAGTAAACTGTACATATGAAAAAGAAATTTACCTGGAAAAAAGCTGTTTATATATTGCTGGGACTTCTACTGGCAGTAGCATTAATTGCAGGGATAAGTTATCTTGTAAAATCCAATTCCAAGCAGGCGGAAGCCTTCCTCACCCGTAAGCCTACCATCCAGAATATGGAGGACAAAGTGATGGCTACCGGAAAGATCGTCCCAAAGGAAGAGATCGAAATCAAACCGAATATTGCCGGTATTATTGATAAAATCCTGGTGGATGAAGGTGATAAGGTAATCGCAGGCCAACTGATTGCAACAGTGAGGATTGTTCCCAATCTTTCTGAGGTAAACAATGCACAGCAGGATGTACAGACTTCCCAGATCCAGATCAGCAATGCGAAAATGAACGTAAGCAATATGCAGAAGCAGTTTGCCATGCAGCAGAAACTTTATAGTCAGGGGGTTATTTCCCAGCAGGAATACCTGAATTCCCAGCAGCAGCTGTATTCAATGCAGCAGGCACTGAAAAATGCCAATCAGCAGCTGGTTACGGCACAGAAAAGATTGCAGATTGCTAAAACTGGAGCTACACCGGAGCTGCAGGGGCTGGCTACAACCCAGATCCGTTCAAAAGCTTCAGGTACTGTGCTTGAAGTTCCGGTAAAAGTAGGGAGCCAGGTTATTGAGGCCAACTCTTTCAACGCCGGAACCACCATATGTTCTATCGCTGATCTTAATTCATTGATCTTCCAGGGAGAAATTGATGAAGCCCAGGCCGGAAAACTGAAACAGGGCATGCCGATGAAAATTGTCATCGGTGCCTTGCAGAATAAGACGTTCCCGGGAAAACTCACCATGATCGCTCCGAAGGGTAAGGATAATAACGGAACTATCAAATTTCCGGTAGAAGGCGATGTGTATAACCCTAACAATGAATACATCCGGGCAGGATTCTCCGCCAATGGTGAAATTGTGCTTAAGTCCCGTAAAAATGCCCTTCTGCTGGACGAATCCCTGATTCAGTATGAAAAGGTAAATGGAAAAGATAAGCCTTTTGTGGAAGTGAAGCAGACAGATGGTAAGTTCAGAAAAGCTCATGTGACTTTAGGAGCAAGTGACGGCATTAATGTTGAAATCCTTTCCGGACTGTCCAAAGATGATGAGGTAAAAGTGTGGAACCCTTCAGATAAAGATAAGGAAGAGCTTAAGGAGAAGAAAAAATAATAAACGACTCTATACATCAGATTGATCCCGGAATTTATGATTCCGGGATTTTTTTGCATTTGGCAGAATATCACAATACGCATGTAATAACCGGCCGGATCGGAATGTCTAATCTACATCATATACCATGAAAAAAGACTATTGGATTCTTTTTGTTTTTCATCATCGCAAGATCTGTTCTTTCATTGCGTAATCAAGAATGTATCTCTCTCTTTAATTCATACGATTTAATGATAAAGGAACAGGTTTTGCCTTGATAGGGTAACCATTCACCATTTATTAATTGATCTTTATGGATAATAAAAACTTTGATGTCATCATTATAGGAGGAAGCTATGCAGGACTCTCTGCAGGAATGGCCCTTGGCAGATCATTGAGAAATACCCTGATTATTGATGACGGTAAACCCTGTAACATCCAGACCCCGCAGTCCCATAATTTTCTGACTCATGACGGAACTACGCCTGCGGAAATCAGCTCTATCGCTAAGGAACAAGTACTGAAATATGACACGGTGCAATTTTATGACGGGCTCGTTACCGGTATTATAAAGAATGCCGGAAGATTTGAAGTGGAAACCAAACATGGAGAAAACTTCAGTGCGAGAAAAGTCATTCTGGCTACAGGAATCAAAGATATTAAACCTGATATTCCCGGATTTGAAGAGTGCTGGGGTATTTCAGTTCTGCATTGTCCATATTGCCATGGTTACGAAGTGCGGGATGAAGTTACCGGAGTATTGGCCACCGGCGATGTTGCTTATGAATTTACGAAGATGATCCATCACTGGACCAAAAAACTGACCCTGTTTACCAATGGTCCTTCAGAAATGACTGCGGAACAGCAGCAGAAATTCAGGGAGAAAAATATTACGATTGTTGAAGACAGGATTAAAGAAATCCACCATGAAAACGGCTATATTCAGGAGTTGATTTTTAAAAATGGGAAAAGAGTACCCTTGAAAGCACTGTATGCCCAAATCAATATTGAACAAAACCTGGATGTTTCAGGAATTATCGCCTGTGAACTGGCAGAACATGGGGTGGTGAGGATAGATTCCGCTCATAAAACCAGTGTAGATGGCATCTTTGCGTGTGGCGACAGCGTGACACTGATGAGGTCGGTGGCCACAGCCATTGCCCATGGGAACATGACCGGAGCCATTGTCAATAAAGAACTGATTGAAGAGGACTTTTAATCAGTAAATATTTGGGAACTAACGTTAAAAATCATCTCTGATGATGCTGGAAGCTTACCGGAAATTCCGTACATTTGGGGTGAAAAATTCAAAATAAAGAAGTAAATGGATATTATTTTTGACCTGATTGAAAAGGAAAGACAAAGACAAACCCACGGGTTGGAACTTATTGCCTCGGAAAATTTCGTTTCTGAAAATGTGATGAAAGCAGTGGGAAGCGTACTGACCAATAAATATGCTGAAGGATATCCCGGGAAAAGATATTACGGAGGATGTGAAGTAGTAGATGAGGTCGAAACATTAGCCATTAACAGAGCCAAAGAACTGTTCGGGATTGAGTATGCGAATGTGCAGCCTCATTCCGGATCCCAGGCCAATGCAGCTATTTACCTTGCGGTGCTGAAGCCGGGAGATAAAATTATGGGAATGGACCTTTCCATGGGTGGGCATCTTACCCACGGTTCAGCTGTGAATTTTTCAGGTATGCAGTATGATGTAGTTTCTTATGGCGTAAACAGGGAAACAGGCCTTATCGATTATGATCAGATGAGAGAAGTAGCATTGAGAGAAAAGCCTAAGATGCTGATCGCAGGATTCTCTGCTTACTCAAGAGATCTGGATTATGCCAAGTTCAGAGAAGTTGCTGATGAAATCGGAGCCACATTATGGGCAGATATTGCCCATCCTGCGGGTCTTGTTGCCAAAGGATTGCTGAATTCCCCGTTTGAACACTGCCATGTAGTAACCACAACCACTCATAAAACACTGAGAGGCCCGAGGGGAGGAATGATCATGATGGGGAAAGATTTTGAAAATACCTACGGGCATAAAACACCTAAAGGCGAGATTAAAATGATGAGCCAGGTATTAGACAGTTCAGTCTTCCCTGGAATCCAGGGAGGCCCTCTGGAGCATGTTATTGCCGGTAAAGCTGTTGCTTTCGGTGAAGCTTTGGATGCTCAGTTTGCTACATATGCCCAGCAGGTGAAAGATAATGCTCAGGCATTGTCGAAAGCCATGATTGAAAAAGGATTTGATATCGTAAGCGGAGGTACAGACAATCACCTGATGCTGGTAGATCTTAGAAATAAAGGCGTAAACGGTAAAGAAACTGAAAAAGCCCTTGTACAGGCAGACATTACCTGTAACAAGAATATGGTTCCTTTTGATGATAAATCTCCTTTTACCACATCAGGAATCAGATTAGGAACTGCGGCCATTACTACCCGCGGCCTTAAGGAAAAAGATATGGATACTATTGCCGAACTGATTTCGGAAGTTGTGGATAATATCAAAAGTGAAGAGGTACTGTCTTCAGTGAAAAAGAAAGTAAACGAATTGATGGTAGACAAAGCTTTATTCAACTACTAAAAAAATATTAATTTTTAATATCAGAGAATGGGCATTTTGTCCATTCTTTTTTTATCTATGGAAAAGAAGTCTTTTACGTATGAAGAAATAAAACAGAAACTGGTCAACTACTGCGTATATCAGGACCGCTGCCATGCGGAAGTGGAACAGAAGATGAGGGAATTTTTACTTATTGATGAAGCAAGAGAGGAAATCATTCTCTACCTGCTGAAAGAGAACTACCTTAATGAAGAACGGTTCACCAGAAGCTATATCAGAGGGAAATTTTATATCAAGCATTGGGGTAAAAATAAAATAAAGATCAACCTTAAACAGAAACAAGTGCCTGAAAAACTGATCAATAAATGTTTTGATGAAATTGATGACGATGATTACAGAGCAGCAATCAAAAAAATATATGACAATTACTATTCAAAGCATACAGGTTTACAGGAGTATCAGAAAAAGAGCAAAACGATAAAATATGTCATGGGGAAGGGATATGAGTATGATGCTATTATCAGCTCCATAGAAGAATAGAATTATTTTTATTATGCATTAGATAACACATGTTGTCAATCATGCAGAATTAACAAAATCGTAATTTCATTTTGAAGCAATCAGATACAAAAAAATAATACTTTTGCTTTGAAATTATATACGATTATGAAAACAAAACTATTCTATCTGAGGAAGATACTGTTCGTATCTTTGATGATGCTCTCACTATGGAGCTGGGGACAGGCATTTCAATTATCCAGTGGCAATTACTCTGAAAATTTTTCTGATATAGCCAATTGGTCTAATGGTTTTAGTGCTGGTAATGGAGCACAGTACTGGAAATCTGTTGCTGTAAATTCTACAGGAACATTAGGAGATGGTGTGAAAATAACTACTCCATCAGCTACTTTTGCAACGTCATCAAGCGCTGGAGGTATTCAAAGAGGTACGAACAATTTATATTTTTTATCAACAGGTACTAACAATTCTGTCGCAGTTGACCTTCTTTTAGATTTTACAGGAAGAGTTGCCGGAACAATGAGTTTTGATCTGGCAACTGTTTTTAATGGTAATGGAAATAGGGATTCTATTTTAAAATTATTCTATTCTTTGAACAATGGATCAACTTTTACAGAGATAACGGGAACTAATCTTCCTTACACCGGACGAAACAATGTTACAAATAATGTGACAGCAAATGTCACTCTGCCTCCTTCTTTTAACAACGTTTCAAATGTTATTCTGAGATTTTATGAATATAGTACAAATGGAGGTGGGGCATCAATTTCCGGCAGTCAGCCTAAAATAAGTATCGATAATATTTCTATTACCTCTACTGCGGGTAATACGCCCACTATTTATACCGCTACAAGTACAAACTTGGATAGTTTTCAGCAAATTTACGGAAACTCTCAAACTGATATTAGATCATTTACTGTATCTGGGGAAAATCTTCAGGCAAATATTTCTGTAACACCGCCTTCCAATTGGGAGATTTCATTATCACAGAATACTGGTTTTACAACATCTGCGATATCTCTTTCTCCTGCTGGTAATACAGTCTCACAGACAACTATATACGTAAGACTGGCAAGTAGTACTGCAATTGGTTCTTACTCTGGTAATATCGTAGTATCAAGTGCTGGCGCTAATGACAAAAACCTACTTGTATCAGGAAATGTTAAAATAGCTGTACCGATAGCCAACCCAGCAACAAATATTGGAAACAGTTCTTTTAATGCTAATTGGGATACTGTACAGGGTGCTACAGGATTTTATTTGGACGTATATAAGATTTTACCTGTAACTACATCTGAAGGATTTTCGAATGCTCCAACAGCCCCTTCAGGGTGGGTCTTTAATGGAATAGAAAGTTATCCTGCAGGTGGAATAGCAGGCCCTTCATTAAAATTTGCTGATTCAAATGACCGAATTACTTCACCTGCTTATTCCAATGAGATTAAAGAATTGAAGTTCTGGATATTAGGTAATGGGACAACTACGGCTACTCCAAGTTATCTTTTAGTAGAAGGATTCAATGGTTCTAGCTGGGTAACTATAGAGAATATAAGTCCTATTTCTACTTCGGGAACTACTTATACGTATAATGCTACAAGCACTACAGTACTGCCATCAAATCTAAGCCAGTTCAGGTTCACTTATACCAAAGGCGCAGGGAATTTGTCTTTTGATGATTTTAGTGTTATTCAGAACCAGAAGAACTTTGTTACAGGGTTTGAAAATAAATCACTGTCAAATGTTCAAACTGCTCTTGTGGATAACTTAACTCCTGCAACAGATTATTTTTATGCTGTAAGAACCACAAACGGAACTGTAACGAGTGCTACAAGCAACGTTATAGCGGTTACTACTACATCAAATACAACATGGAATAATTCAGGATGGACTAGCGGAACACCAAATTCTAATATAGATGCTATCATTACTGAATCCTATTCTACTTCTTCAAATCCAGCATTTACTGCTAAAAACATTATTGTTAAAAACGGAGGCGTTCTCGAAATTACTTCTGGAAATACAATCAATGCGGTAAATGTAACAATTGAAAATGGAGGGAATTTTATACAAAGAGATGGTTCTATACTAAATAATACAGGAACTTTCAGTGTTTTAAAAACAGGAGCAAGTGCCCAGAATAAATATGCTTTCTGGTCTTCACCGGTGCTGTCTCAGAATCTGTCGAACATTTATGGAGCTACTGCACCTGCGTTTATTACGGAATATGATACATCAACAGACTATTTTGTTAACGTAAGTTCAACAACTGCGGTAGCAGGTAAAGCGTATTCGATTAAGACTCCTTCAGCTAATGCATCGTTAACCTTCTCGGGAACTCCCCTAAATGGTAACCAGACATTTACCTTATCTGCTGCCGGAAACGGATTTAACCTGATTGGTAACCCATATGCATCAAACCTGGATCTTAATGCATTTTATACAGCAAACTCAGGGAAAATATCCAATACATTCTATTTCTGGGATAATACCAGCAATTCTGTGACTACGCAGAGTGGCTCTACAACAACGAATGTAGGATATGCTACTTACAACCCGGCTTCTCAGACCTGGGTTCCTGCACCGAACATCAGTGCTGTTCCTGCAGGAAATACGGCAAGTATCGGCCAGGGCTTTATTGTAAAAGCTACCAATGCTTCTGATACATCATTGAATTTTACCAATGCTATGAGAATTGGTAGTCAGGGAGCTTACTTTAATAAATCTGTGGCTAATGTTACGGAAGGGAAATTCTGGTTACAGTTAAGCTCTTCATACAATACTCAAAATACATTTGCAGTAGCCTATCTTTCTCAGGCTTCCCATGCTTACGATCAGTATGATTCTAAAGCAATCGCTTCAGGTTCGGATGCATTTTATACATTGGCAGATGCAGAGAAACTGGTTATTCAGGGAAAAGGAAATTTCGATATTAATGATGTGATTCCAGTAGGGGCAAAGCATTTTGAAGGGGGTAATTTCGTGATCTCCATGATCAAAAAAGAAGGATTATTCAATAACGGCCAGCCGGTTTATCTTCATGATAAAATAATGAATATTTACACGAACCTTCAGAACAATAGCTATCATTTCACAGCTTCTACAGGAGAAGTTTCAAACCGGTTTGAAATTGTTTATAAAGACCAGAATGTACTTTCCGTAAATGATAACTCAAAAAGAGAAGCATTTAAAGTGTACAGAAACGGGGAAGAATTCGTAGTGAGGAATGATAAGAATATTCAGTCTGTTGAAGTATATGATGCTGCGGGAAGGATCATTCTTAAGCTGAATAATAATAAGACAACCGTAAATTTCAGATTGAGTATCAATGGTATTTATGTTATAAAAGCTGTTTCTGAAGGTAAAGAATATAGCAGAAAAATTATTAAATAAAAAGAAATGAAAAAATTAATACTAATATGTGTCATGGCATTTTCAGGTATTGCTTATGCTCAGCAATCTGATAATCCTTTTGTTTATGATGAAATTTCAGAAGAAAAGGCAGATCCTGTTCCGGGAACTCCGGCAGATCCCGTCCCTATTGACGGATATGTCCAGATTCTTTTTCTTGCAGGAATAGCCATAATCTTCCTGTATGCAAATAGAAAGAAGTCATTAGATGCATAATATAATGATAAATAAGATAAAAAAAATCCAGAGTTTACGAACTTTGGATTTTTTATTTTAAAATCTTTGTAATTACAGATAGATTTTTGATTGAAATTAAATTCAGTGAATTACATAGCCTTAACTGTTGCATAACAAAAATAACTCATTGTCGCGATTGTGAAAATGAATAATATGTTTACCTTTGTGTTCAATTATAAACCATTTGATGTTGGATGAAAAAGCTAAATGACGCTTTCAGGGCATTGTATAGGGGCGACAATCTATTGAAGATGACGGAACTGAGATATCTGCCCCGCTGGTTGGTTATTGTTATTGATGTTCTAATCGTATTTTTTTCTTTATTTCTGGCTTATTTCTTTTTGAAAAAGCTTCACATACGGGTTAATTTTGCATCTTACAGCCTTCAGAAAAGGTTTCTTATTATATCGGTAAACATCCTTTTTATGTTCGTTTTTAAAACGTATGCAGGGATTATACGGCATTCAACTTTTTTTGATTTCTTTAAAATATTGCTGGCTTCCGGTTCGACTTTATTTACATTACTGATTATTAATTATTTTTTTGAACTGTCTGTAGGTACATCTTTATACTTATATCCAAGCTTATTTTTATATTTCTTTATTTCTGTTTCGATTATGTTTTTCTTCAGGATCTTTACGAAACAGTTTTTCAATATGCTGATGGATATCAAAGGAAATTCTTCCAAAATAAGAGTGGCCGTAATAGGAGTAGGAGATGTTTCTGTCTCATTAGCCAGAGCGATTGTTCATAATCCAAGCTATCCTTATCAGCTTGCCGGTTTTCTCACCAACCGTTCCGATTCTAATAGAGCATTATTATTAGGACATAAAATTTATAATCAGGAGCAAATTCTCAAGCATGAGCATTTGGTTAGCCAGTTTGATGCTGTATTAATCATTAAAGAAATTATGACTAAAAGTGATCTGGAAGAATGGATGACTTTTGCATTGGATAGAGGATTGAAAGTTCTTAAGGCGCCATCGCTTAGTAAAATGAGAGATACAGATTTAGTAGGAGGGATCAGGCAACTTCAGATTGAAGACTTATTGAACCGTAAACCCATTAAAATCGAAAATGAAGAAGTAAAGAGAAGACATTTTAAAAAAAATGTTCTGGTTACGGGAGGTGCAGGTTCTATAGGAAGTGAAATCGTCAGGCAGGTAGCACAGTTTGATCCGTCGTTAATTGTTGTTCTGGATCAGGCTGAATCGCCGCTTTATGAATTAGAACTGGAATTGCTTGAAAAATTTCCTGAGCAAAACTTTAAATTTATTCTGGCAGACATATCCAATAGTTACAGACTTGAAAAAGTATTTGAAACGTATGAGTTTTCAATGGTGTACCATGCGGCAGCTTACAAACATGTACCCATTATAGAAGACAATCCTCATGAAGCTGTATTTGTCAATATATTAGGAACCAAAAATGTTGCGCTGTTATCCAAGAAATATAAGGTAAATCGATTTGTAATGGTTTCCACCGATAAGGCTGTAAATCCTACCAATGTGATGGGTGCTTCAAAAAGAGCAGCGGAGCTTTTCGTACAATCGTTACAGAATTCTGAGGGAAATGTTACTAAATTCATTACAACCCGCTTTGGGAATGTTCTAGGTTCCAATGGCTCTGTGATCCCACATTTCAGAAGGCAGATTGAAAAAGGGGGACCTGTGACTATTACCCATCCTGACATCATCAGATACTTTATGACTATTCCTGAAGCCTGTGAACTGGTATTGCAGGCTGGTACTATGGGAAATGGTGCTGAAATTTATGTATTTGATATGGGCGAGCCTGTAAAGATTCTGGACCTTGCAAAACGTATGATCAAGCTTTCAGGATATACTCCTGATATTGATATTAAAATTACATTTGTAGGATTACGTCCAGGAGAGAAATTGTACGAGGAACTTTTAAGCAATAATACGACTACGATTCCTACCCATCATGATAAAATTATGATTTCGAAAGATCCGTATATGAGCTTTGAAGATATAGATTTACTGGTTGTTCAGATTATAAAGGCTGCAATTAAAAGAGATAAATTAGAGGTAGTTCGTATTTTAAAAAATATTGTTCCAGAATTTCTGAGTAATAATTCAGAGTTTGAATTACTGGATCATGAGAAAAGCGAAAATCTGATCGGTAAGGATTTTTAAAATCGCTTTAATTAATACCGTTAATGTTTAATTGACATATTGTATTTGAATTTATGGTATCATTTTTGCTATACGTGCAGAGTTTGTAAATTCGGTATTTTTAATTTTATAGATCTTATTAGAGATGTAGATCTACCTAATAAAATAATTTTTTAAGTTCTAAAATAATAATCCTATTTTTGTGAAAAATTTATCAGAAATGAGTTGGAAAAATTTTATTTGCGTGAGCGCACTTTCAATACTGCTATTTTCCTGTGGTGCTAGGCAGGAAATCAATTACATGAAGGATATTGAAAATGTTGCATTAGATAATTCAATTAAAAACAGCAGAACAACTTTACAGCCCGGAGATCAACTAATCATAACTGTTTCTGCCAAAGATATGGATGTCGTTAAACCATTTAATCAGGTTTATTCTTCTGCATCTACTGTAACTCAGTATTCTCAGCCAAGTTCAAATAACTTACCTCAACAGGTGCCTGTTTCCGGACCTACTTATAGTGTAGATACAGACTATAATATCATATTTCCTCAAATAGGCAAAATCAATGTCAAAGGTGAGAATATAGAAACTTTAAAAACTAAGTTAGCAGGTTTAATTAGAGAATATGTGAAAAATCCTGTAGTAGATGCTAAGCTTATTAATTTCAGAGTTTCTGTATTAGGTGAAGTAGCTAGGCCGGGAACTTATATACTTCCGGATGGTAATGCTACATTACTTAGTGCGTTGGGGTTGGCAGGTGATCTTACAACATATGGCGTTCGCAAAAATGTTTTAATAGTTAGAAATGTTGACGGAGTATTTACTAAAGAAAGAATAGACCTCACAAGTGCACAATTTATTAATTCGCCTTACTATTATCTTAAACAAAATGATATTATCTATGTTCAGCCAAATGCTAACAGAGAGAAGGCGGCTAGGGTAGACCCAAACACAGGGCTTTACATCTCGGTAGCTTCAGTCATAGCTTCTCTGGTTATAGGAGTATTGGCATTGACAAAGAATTAATTTAAGATAAATAATTATTTTATAGTGGATCACAATTATTTGCAGGAAAAGGATCAAGATGACACCTTTAATCTCAGAGAAATTATTAAGCCGTATTTGTACCGTTGGTACTGGTTTATTGTAGGAGTTTTAGCAACAATTCTTGTAGCTTGGTTTTTTTTAAGATATTCCATTCCGGTATACAATACTGAGGCAACATTATTGATAAAAGAAGTTAAGAAATCTACTTCTGGTCAGCCTGAAATGTCTGTAATTTCGGAACTTGGCGGTATTGGTGGTATGGGTACGAGCTCAATTGATAATGAAATAGAAATTTTTAAATCTAAAAAATTGATGTTATCAGTTGTAAAAGAATTAGGTTTAGAAACAAATATCTATGCTAAAGGAAATCTGAAAGATTCTGAATTATATGGAGAATCTGCTCCTTTTATAGTAAGGATTATTAGTGAGAAACCGCACCCTGTATATCCTAATAAAGAGGTTTTAGCACTTGTTAACAAAAATAATATTACAATTAAGTCAGAAAGTTTTAAAAAAGATATTCAGGTAGGATTTAATAAGGCTGTAACCATGCCTTTTGGTATTGTAATTTTTCAAAAGAATCCACTATTTAATAAATCTTCAGTGGATACAGGAAAATATGCTTTACAATTTATGTCTGGAATTGACAGAACGAGAAGTCTGTTGAGTCGGCTCAATGTAAGCTTAGTGCAAAAAGAAGCAACGGTACTTAAAATTTCAATGAGTTCTGAAGTACCAGAAAAAGCACAAGATATCCTTAATCGTTTAGCAGTAAATTATAATCGCGAGGCCAATCTCGATAAAAATTCGGAAGCACAAAAAACAGCTAGTTTCATTGATGAAAGAATTAAACTGATAGGAGAAGAATTAGGAAAAGTAGAAACACAGAAGGAAGATTTTAAAGTTCAGAACAATATTGCCGATATTCAAGCAGAGGCAGAATTGTCATTGGAGAACGCAGCTAAAATCCGGCAAACACAAATAGATAATGAATCTCAATTGGAATTGGTAAATAGTTTGATTGGGTATCTCAATAAACAAGGAACTTACCAGGTGCTTCCTCTTAATGTGGGATTGGCGGATTCTAATACGACATCTGATATCACCATGTATAATCAGTTAATTACTGAGCGTGAAAGGCTTTTAGCAAATTCTACTACAGCCAATCCATTGGTTCAGGATATTACTAAGCAAATAGGGAATATGCGTACTGCAATTTCCGAAAGCCTTAGAAAAAGTAGATCTGCGCTTCAGATTGTTAATGCAAATATTCAGTCGGAACAAAATAGGCTTTCTGGAAGAATTTCTAAAGTTCCTGTACAGGAAAAACTTTTCAGAAGTATAGAAAGACAACAGAATATAAAAGAGCAATTATACTTATTATTATTGCAAAAAAGAGAAGAAGCTGCTATATCACTTGCTATAGCTGCACCGAAAGCCAGAATTGTAGATGATGCTCTTACAAACCCTACACCTGTATCACCTAAAAAAAGTATCATCTATTTAGGAGCTTTATTTGTAGGTTTATTAATTCCATTTGGAATTATCTATGTATTAGAATTGTTTAATAATAAGCTGCAGACCAAAAAAGATTTGGAAAAACTTTCTATGGGACCTGCTGTTGTAGGAGAATTGCCGTCATTGGAAAAAGGACATTCAGAATTAATACAACTTAATGATCTATCCCCATTAGCAGAAGCCTTCCGCATACTCATTACTAATATTAATTTTATGCTGCCTAAGAATAGCAAGGGAAATGTAATTTTTGTTACTTCTTCTGTAAAAGGTGAGGGAAAAACATTTACAGCAGTTAATCTTGCTCTTACATTGGCTACGCCAAGGAAAAAGGTAGTTATTATAGGCTCAGATATAAGAAATCCTCAATTACAGAGGTATAATGAAAATAGAAGAGGCTTGGTAGGACTCTCAGAATATATGTATGATCAGCAGGTTCAGACATCTGAAATTATTCATTCTAGCACTTTTAATCCGTATTGTGATGTCATTTATTCTGGTGCCATTACACCCAATCCGACCGAGTTATTGTCAAACGGAAGATATCAGCATCTGGTAGAAAGTTTAAAGTCTGAATATGATTATATCATTTTAGATACAGCTCCGTTGATGCTTGTTACTGATTCTTTTATCATAGCAGATGTTGCAGATGTTACTGTATATGTCACCAGATCAAATTTTACAGAGAAAGAATTAATTTTATTTGCTAATGCACAAATTGCTGATAAGAAGATAAAAAATGTTGCTTTTGTACTTAATGATGTAAAAGATAAATTTAGAGCTTACGGTAACAAATATGGATATGGATATTCAGCTGATGAGGCTAAGCCTTGGTGGAAAAAATTATTTGGTAAATAAACGTTTAAATATTAATTGGTCAATGTATGTTTAAAGTGAACAGAAAAGCCAATAATATATTATGTGAGATAGTATGAAACAACAGAAAATTGCAATTATAGGTTTAGGATATGTTGGTTTACCTCTGGCAAGGCTTTTTGCAACAAAATATTCTGTAGTAGGCTTTGATATCGATCATAAAAGAGTAGATGAGTTACAAAAGGGAATTGATTGCACTTTAGAAATTGAAGATAACGTTCTTCAGTCTGTTTTATTGGATCAGAATCCTTTTGGCAATAGGCAGACCGGATTATATTGTTCTGCAAAAGATGAAGATATAGAAGATGCAAATATATATATCATTACGGTTCCTACACCTGTAGACAAACACAATCATCCGGATTTAAGCCCTCTGTATAAATCAAGCGAAATGGTAGGGCGAGCGCTCAAAAAAGATGACATCGTGATTTATGAATCTACAGTTTATCCGGGCGTTACAGAAGAAGAATGTGTCCCAGTTTTAGAAAATTTTTCTGGTTTACGATTCAATAAGGATTTTTTCGTAGGTTACTCTCCTGAACGAATAAATCCGGGAGATAAACAACACACGGTTGAAAAAATTTTAAAGGTAACATCAGGCTCTACACCAGAAATTGGAAGAATAATAGATGATTTGTATAAATCAGTGATTACTGCAGGAACACATCTAGCGCCAACCATAAAAGTTGCGGAAGCATCAAAAGTGATTGAAAATTCTCAGCGAGATATTAACATCGCTTTTATGAATGAGTTGGCAAAGATTTTTTCCCTGATGGATATCGATACCCATGATGTATTGAAAGCAGCCGGTACAAAATGGAATTTCCTGAAATTTAAGCCTGGTCTGGTCGGTGGTCACTGCATTGGAGTGGATCCTTTCTATTTAGCGCAAAAGGCGCAGGAGATTGGCTATTATTCCGAGTTGATTTTGGCAGCCCGGAGATTGAATGATTCCATGGGGGCTTTTGTGGCATCCCAGGTGGTTAAGCTGATGATCAGGAATGATATCAAGGTGAAAGGAGCGAGAATTTTGAATTTAGGAATTACGTTTAAAGAGAATTGTCCCGATATCAGAAACTCCAAAGCAATTGACGTGATTACCAATTTGGAAGAATATGGCGCCGAAGTAATAACTTTCGATCCTTGGGCAAATCGAAAGGAAGTAGCCGATGAATATGGAATTAACTGTTATTCTGAAATATCACTAAATGATTTGAAAGAGGATGAAAAATATGATGTAGTCATTCTGACCGTAGCTCATGATCAGTTTCTTAGTATTAATTTAAATCAGTTAGTGAAAGAAAAAGGTGTACGTTATGATGTCAAAGGCGTACTTTCAAAGGAGAACGTTGACAAAAGGCTATAATTAAAATGTATTAATACTAATTTCTGTAGAATTTTTAGAAGATCTGCAGGTTAAATATAAATAAAATGTTGGAACACGATACAAGGCCTTGGGGAGAATACTGGGTATTGGAAGATGCTGAAACCCATAAAATAAAGAGAATTTTAGTTAACCCGGGCGGAAGGCTTTCCTTACAGTATCATCATCACCGGGCTGAAGTCTGGACTTTGATATCAGGAATTGGTACTATTACCATCAATGATGAAATTAAAGATTATAAAGCGGGAGAGGTTGCACAGATTCCTTTAGGATCCCATCACCGTATGGAGAACAAAACCAATGATCCGGTGATTTTTATAGAAGTACAATACGGAACTTACTTCGGTGAGGACGATATTGTAAGAGTTGAAGATGATTACAACAGAGCATGAAAATATACAACGTCATTTTATCGGGAGGGGTAGGAAGCCGGCTTTGGCCTCTTTCCCGTAAGCAACATCCGAAACAGTTTCTGAAATTATTTTCGGGTAAAGCTTTATTTGAATTAACGGCAGAACGCAACCAGAAGGTGGTGGATCAAATCATGGTGGTAGGTAATACGGATCATATCGAATGGAGCAGGCAACTGTTGAATGAGATTTCCATTCCCAAAACTTTCATTACGGAGACGGCTGCTCGAAACACTGCGGCGGCAATTGCCTTTGCAGCATTAGCCGTTGAACCGGACGACATCCTGATTATCACACCGTCTGATCATCTTATCCAGAATCAGGAGGCTTACGAAAAAGCAATAAAAGAAGCGGTTGAGTTGGCCAAAAAAGATTTTCTGGTCACTTTCGGAATTGTGCCTTCAAAGCCGGAAACCGGCTATGGTTATATTGAATATGAAGGTAAGGATGTCCTTTCGTTCAGAGAAAAACCCAATACTGAAACGGCGCAGGAATTTTTGGAAAGAGGTACTTTTCTCTGGAATTCAGGAATGTTCTGTTTTAAAGCAGGTGTGCTTTTAGAGGAGTTAAAAAATTATCAGTCTGAAGTATTTGAAAAATGTCATGAAGCGTGGCAGACCATTGAAGATGACTGTTTAAATCTTGAAGATTCCCTTCAGATTCCTTCTATAAGTATTGATTATGCCGTGATGGAAAGATCAAAAAGAATAAAAGTAGTCCCTGCCCATTTCAGATGGAATGATCTGGGATCTTTCGAGTCTTTATACGATTACTTACGTTCTACCGGCCATCCTGTAGATGAAAATGGAAATATGGTGATCGGAACGGAAATATTTACCGCTTTTGTAGGACTGAAAGACTCTATTTTAGTTCATACTCCGGATGCCTTATTGATCCTTCATAAAGAGAAATCACAGGATGTAAAGAAAGTGTACAACCAGCTTGAAAAATATAAGTCTACGTTAAGATAATTAAATCGGAAAAAAATGATTTCAAAGGAATCTAAAATATACATTGCAGGACATCGTGGTATGGTAGGATCTGCAATCTGGAGACAGTTATCAGAAAAAGGATATACAAATTTGATTGGTTTAACCAGTAGTGAACTTGATCTAAAAGATCAAAAAGCTGTAGCTGAGTTTTTTGAAACTAAAAAACCGGACGTGGTGATCGATGCAGCAGCAAAAGTTGGAGGTATTTTAGCAAATAACTCATATCCTTACCAGTTTTTGATGGAAAATATGCAGATTCAGAATAATCTGATTGATGCTTCGTTGAAAAATGATGTTGAAAAGTTTATTTTCCTTGGATCCTCGTGTATTTATCCTAAACTGGCACCGCAGCCTTTAAAAGAAGATTATCTGCTGACGGATTCTCTGGAACCGACAAACGAATGGTATGCAGTGGCTAAGATTACCGGAATTAAGGCCGTTGAATCCATCCGGAAACAATTTGGAAAAGATTATGTATCATTGATGCCCACCAATTTATATGGTACTCACGATAACTTTGATTTGAATACTTCCCATGTTTTGCCTGCAATGATCAGAAAATTTCATGAAGCAAAGGAAAATGGTCATGCACCCGTAACATTATGGGGCTCAGGAAATCCTATGAGAGAGTTTCTTTTTGTGGATGATATGGCAGCTTCCGTGGTTTTTGCTTTGGAAAATAAACTTCCTGAACATTTGTATAATGTAGGAACGGGAGTAGATTTAACAATTAAAGATTTAGCAGAACTGATTCAGAAAGTGACAGGACACACGGGGGAAATTATCTGGGATTCAGAAAAACCGGACGGAACACCAAGAAAGTTAATGGATGTATCCAAAATGCACGAATTAGGCTGGAAACATACAGTAGATCTCGAAGCTGGAATTACCCAAACCTATCATTGGTTTTTAGAAAATATCAACAGCTTTAAGCAGGTAAAGATGTCCTGATCAACTGAGCATCAATCATCCATCATCATTTATCAAACATCATTCATCAATAATAAAAAAGCATACATCATACAGATGAAAACAGCATTAATAACAGGGATTACAGGACAGGACGGTTCTTATTTGGCAGAGCTTCTGTTGGAAAAAGGATATAGAGTTCATGGGATCAAAAGAAGAGCATCTTCATTCAATACGCAGAGAATTGATCATTTATACCAGGATCAGCATGAGCAGCATGTAAATTTTACACTGCATTATGGTGATTTAACAGATTCCACCAATATCATCAGAATTATTCAGGAAGTTCAGCCAGATGAAATATACAATTTGGGAGCAATGTCTCACGTAAAAGTATCTTTCGATTCTCCTGAATATGTTGCTAATGTAGACGGAATTGGTACTTTAAGAATATTGGAAGCCGTTCGTATTCTTGGTCTGGAAAAGAAAACCAGAATTTATCAGGCTTCTACCTCAGAATTGTATGGTGGGTTACCGGAAAATAAAAATGCAGCAGGTTTCTATGATGAAAACTCTCCGTTTTATCCACGTTCACCTTACGGAGCGGCTAAAATCTATGGTTTCTGGATTACCAAAAATTACCGTGAAGCTTACGGAATGTTTGCGTGTAATGGAATTTTATTCAACCACGAATCTCCGAGAAGAGGAGAAACTTTCGTTACCCGTAAAATTACCATGGCTACCGCAGCGATTGCCAAAGGAAAGCAGGAATGTCTGTATTTAGGAAATCTGAATGCACTTCGTGACTGGGGACATGCCAAAGATTATGTTGAAGCCATGTGGAGAATCCTTCAGCAGGAAAAACCTGAAGATTTTGTCATTGCAACAGGAGTTACCACTTCGGTAAGAGATTTCGTACGTATGGCATTTAATGAAGTTGGAGTTGAGCTTTCTTTTGAAGGAGAAAATGAAAATGAAGTGGCGAAAGTAGTAGCTTGTAATAATCCGTTATACCAGTTGGAAATAGGTAAAAAGGTTGTTTCGGTAGATCCCGAATATTACCGTCCTACAGAAGTAGATTTGTTAATTGGTGATCCTACAAAATCCAAAACTCAGTTGGGTTGGGAACCACAATATGACTTGGTCGGATTGGTGAGAGAGATGATGGAGAGTGATTTGAAATTGTATTAATTTCAAATTAAAAAATTTAATATTTTTCATGAAAGTTGCTAGCCTAAAAGAAAACTATCTGTTAAATCTTGTAAGAGTATTTTATGGCTTTTTGATAGGTATTGTTTCAACTCCATATATATTGAAAACCTTAGGTCCTGAAAACCTGGGTAAGGTAGACTTTATCAATTCTTACATATCATATATTCAAGTTATCGCATGTTTAGGACTACCTTTATATGGTGTAAGAGAAATATCAAAAGTAAAAGACAATGTTACTAATAGGAGTAAACTTATATGTGAAATATTTATTATTTTAACAGTAACAACTGTTTTGTCATACTTTTTTTTATTCTTTAGTACACTTTTCATTGATAATGTAAAATCAAACTATAAATTATTACTTATAATGGCTCCAATGCTTTTCTTTAGTAATTTTAGTATAGATTGGTTTTATCAGGGCATAGAGAATCAAAGAGTTATTTTTTTAAGAACCATTATTGTTCGTACTTTAAGTTTTATTTCATTATTCATTTTTGTCAGAAATCGTGATGATTATTTTGAGTATGGAGTTATTTTGATGCTAACAATTGTAATTAATACTGGTATTAATCTTTATTATCTAAAGAAATATGTAGAGTTTAGTGAATTAAATTTCAAAATGCTTGAATTTAACAAACATTACAAACCATTAATGGTATTTCTTTTGGCGGCGTTTTCAAATAGTCTATATATGGATTTAACAACATTTTTTTTAGGCACAATATCTGGAAATAAATATGTGGGCTATTTTTCTCTCTCTAATAAATTAGTAAGAATGGCAATTACTGTAACATCTGTTTTTGCAGCTGTACTTTTGCCACGTTTCTCCGCATTATATAATAATGATATTAAACAATATAATATTCTATTAGCTAAAGCATTTAGATATATTTTATTTTTAATCTTACCATTTTTTATAATTATATACTCTTCATCTTCACAGTTGATACTTATTTTTTCGAACGAACAATATTTGCCAGCGGAAACTTCTCTAAAAATATTATCAACAATAATTATTTTTGTGGGAATTGCATATTTTTTGTCTTATTTTATAATATATCCAATGGGAAAAGAGAAAGTTTACACATACTCTGTCCTTTATTCATCAATTATAAGTATAGTAGTTGGATATTTTTTAATAAGATACTATCAACATGTTGGCGCAGCTATTTTAGTGGCTGTTGCAGAGTTATTAGGGCCAATATTTATGATTTTATTCATGTGGGGAACAATAAAAAAAATCGATTTAAAATTGAAGTCAATTATCAACTACTCTGTAGCTGGAATATTGATGTATGCTAGTATGCGTCTTTTTTATTTTATCAATTTAGATATTAATATTTATTTGTATTTCTTATTAAATGTGACAATTTCATTTTTGATTTTTTTTACATATTTGTTGATAACCGCAGATCAAATAGTTCTTGAACTGAAAAATATGGTTTTTAAAAAATTAAAACTTTCGTAAAATGAGCCTATGTATAATTACATCAGCAGTAACTGTCAAAAGCAAATATGTAGCAATTCAGGATTCAATAATTAGAGAACATGAATATATAACTGCGATAAGTAAGTTGTTAAATATTAGTGCTTTAAGCTCTGTTATTATTTGTGATAATACAATGTATAATTATAATAATAACCCTGTTTTTAAAGACTTAGTAACCAAATCAAAAATAAATATCGAGGTTTTATATTTTCAAGGTAGTAATAAAGAAATTTACGAATATGGAAAAGGATATGGCGAAGGTGAAATAATGAAATTTATTTTTGATAATAGCAAACTTATTACTAATTATAGTAGCTTTTATAAAATTACTGGTAGATTGCACGTTGAAAATTTTGATTATGTTATAAAAAAATCTCTCAATCAATCTACGCTGTTTGTAAGAACTGCATTTAGTTTAAATTACGAGAGAAATTTTATTAAAACATTTTTTTATAAAATGGATGTTGAACTCTTTAAAGAAAAATTTATTAATCAATATTTAAAGGTTAGAGATGATGAGAATATATTTTTGGAACATATTTATTTTAATACAATTTGCGAAAATAAAATAGAAATTAATTTTTTTAAAGCTTTTCCAAATGTTATTGGTGTTTCAGGAAGCACAGGAGGACTGTATACTAAAAATTTTTTTTTGAAGTTTTTAGTAAATAAAATTTATAGTTTTTTAAACATCAAATGATTTATGACTGATAGAACTATCATTTTTGATCAATCAATAGATGGCCATCATTTAGAATATGTACATCATTTGTTCTGGGCAGCATCTGAAAATCGAGATGCAGAATATTATTTTATTTTAAATCCTAAGTTTAAAGAAAAAAAGGATATTTTAGAATGGCCAAATGCCAACAATATCAAAATTGATTATTTTACCGGCTCAGAATTAGTAAACTTTAAAAAGAATGCTCTTTTTGCTTCTTTTTATTTATCACG
Organism: uncultured Chryseobacterium sp.; assembly: GCA_913775525.1. GTDB lineage: Bacteria > Bacteroidota > Bacteroidia > Flavobacteriales > Weeksellaceae > Chryseobacterium. The sequence goes on along the minus strand of CAJYLH010000034.1, from coordinate 60,395 downwards.
AGCATTACAAAAAAGAGTGAAAAAATTTGAGGCAACTAATATTTTTTTAATCAATATAATATCTTTTCTCCCTTTCATTATATTTTTTATTGATAAAAAAATAAAGGTCTCTGGTATTGTATATTTAATCTATTTATACAGATGGAAAAGGTCAAATATTTTTGTGAAATGTCAGGATATTTTAAAATATACCCTTTTTTCTCGATTAAGAATTTTCGACCGTATATTTTTACTTAATGACAATATAAGTCCTTTTTACCTAAATCGTAAATTTAAAACAAAAGCTTTCAAATATTTACCTGATCCTATTTTTATAAGTTTTGAAGAAAATGATAAAAATTTGAGAGATAAGCTAAATATACCAAAAAATCAAAAAGTGTTTCTGCATTGTGGAGCTCTTACCGAAAGAAAAGGAACTTTAGAAATTTTAAGAGCTATTAATTCAGGAGGGATAAATAATCTTCAAAATTTTTGTTTTGTTTTCGCTGGGAAAGTTGGTGAAGATATAAAGGAAGAATTTTATCAGTATGTAAATAGTAGCGATGCTAATATTATTGTTTATGATGAATACTGTTCATATCAGTTTTTATCTGATTTATGTTATTCATGTGATTTCATACTAATGCCTTATAAGGTCAATGAACAAAGTAGTGGTATTTTAAATTACTCAGCGTTGTTTGATAAAAAAGTGATTGCAGTTAAGGACGGTCTTATCGGTAAAATTGTTAAGAAATATAGCCTAGGTTATATGATAGATGAATCGAAATCAGAGAAAATAATATCACAATTAAATGATTTAGAAATATCACCGCTTATCACTTCAAAATATGTCGCATATATAAAGGATAAACAAATTGAAGAATTCACACGAAGAATTTTATAATTAAAAAATAAATAGTATAATGAAATTCTTTTATTTTTTTTCATCATTGTTTTTCGCATTAATTCCTATTAGCCAAAATATTAGAGGTTTTCATCTAGGAGTTGATATTTCTTACTGTATTATTGTTTGCTGGAGTTTGTTAGCGATATTTTTTAGTGATAGACCTTCTTTTAGCATGTACAAAATCTACTACACATTTGTTTTATTCTTTTTTGGTATAGCACCCTACATACAATATTCAAATGCGGTAAAAATGTGGGGCGGCTTGGTAACTTTTAGGAGTGAAGACTATTTTTTTACAAACCTTGTCATTTTATTTATTATGACACTTTTCGAATTTTTTTATAAGGGTTTATCAAAAACCAAACAAAAGCTGATAAAAGGTCATGCAAATTTACCTGAGTTTAAAAGTTATCAAATTAAGTTGAAAACCAAATTATTATTACTAATATTTTCGGTAGCTTCATTCGCTTTTACTTTGATACTATTTAATGGAAACATTGCTGCAATGTTTTACAGAGGAGGTATGTTAGATGAACAGATAGAATTCAACCCCTTAAGTCAAATAGTATTCAATATCTGTAGACCATTCTCACTTATTGTTTTTATGGTATACTATAACAATGTAAAAAGACTTGACATTTTTTCGATTATTTTTTTGGCAATAGGTCTGCTTGCTAATTTTCCAACAGGTTTTGCTAGATACAATGCTGCTGCACTTTACATACCTTTCACACTAGTTGTTTTTCCCTTTTTTAGGAAAGGAGCACGTTTCAACATATTGATGATATTTGGATTGCTAATTGTTTTTCCATTTTTAGATAACTTCCGATATGCGATTGATGAAGATTTTGGTGGTTTTAATTTAAGTTATGCTATGTTCGAAGAAGGGCATTTTGATACATACTCAAGCCTTATGCGAGTGATGAAGTTTGATATAATAACTTATGGTCGTCAATTACTAGGCGTTATTTTCGTGTGGGTTCCAAGATCTTTGTGGTCAAATAAGCCAATTGGTTCTGGAGCATTTATGTCTAAACAATTAGATTTGAATTTAGATAATATTTCAATGAATTTCTTTGCTGAAGGGTATATTAATTTTGGATTTTTTGGAATATTGCTTTTCGTATTATTTCTATCTTATTTCTGTGCTAAGCTAGACAACATTTATTCTACTTATTCAAGAGCTGGACGTTTTTATAATAAACATTTCGAGGTTTTCTATTTTATTTTTACAGGATTTTTAATCTTTATCTTAAGGGGTGATCTATTGTCGGCTTTTGCTTATGTTTGCGGTTATTCTGTTTCATTTTATATTGTATATAAAATTATTATGAGAAATGAGCATAAGGTAAGAAGAGTCAAAAAATTGGTAATTTGGTAGATTTAAGCTCATGAGCTACTATTATTCTCCCATAGATTTATTTCCATATATTTTTATTGTAATTTTATTGTTGGTTATGCTGACCACATGTACAATTACCGAAAAAAAGAAAAGTTTAATCATCTTTTCAGCATTTTTCCTGTTTACATCTTTAAGATATGGTGTAGGTTGGGATTATTTTGAATATAAAGATTTTATAACGAGTGGTGAAACGGAAAAATTTGAGTTTCTTAGTAGATTAGTTCTTGATATAGGGTACTATGCTGATTTTTATCCGCTACCTTTTGCCATCTTTTCTTTTTTGATTTTGATATATACAAAAATTGTAATTGATAGATATTCGGAAAATATAACGATATCTTGGATTGCTTTTTTTTCAATACCTTTTCTTTTTTCGGCATCTCTTTCAACAATTAGACAAGCTTTAGCCTCTAGTCTTCTATTATATAGTTTTACTTTTGCGTACACTAAAAAATATCTCAAATTTCTTCTTGTAATTTTAACTGCTTATTTTTTTCATTCCTCTGGGATTTTTGGATTATTAATATATCCAATAGTTCGTTGGAAAGCTACTCGCAATTTCTTATTACTCCTATTTATATCGTCTTTTATGATGTCAAGTATATTACAATATGTAATTTTTTCATTCTCTTTCTACAATAACTTTGATACAAGGATTTTAATTTATCTAAGAAATTCTGATAATGCAAAGCAGGGTATATATATGCCTTTTTTATTTTACTTTTTAACTTTATTCAATATATATTTTTACAAAGATCTCGTTCGGTTCAAGCCAATAAACTCAATTTTTATATCATTATCAACATTTGGAGTGTTTTTATATAATATTTTAGAATTTGAACCACATTCAGCATTTAGAATTGGTGGAATGTTTATGTCTTTTTGGATACTAATTTTTCCATCTTATCCAAAGATTTCTAAGCTCCTTGTATTTCATAAGTATATGGTTAGTTCAGCATTATTACTTATCTTTGCATTCTTAATAGACTCTCATATAAAAGCATACTTAAGCGGGACACTTGAGAAAATTTCTTTTATACCATATGATTTTTGGTTATTACACCTCAACGATTAACCTTCTTTTTTAATGAATAACTACGACATTATTATTTTAAATAACTGCCCTTCGTTTTACAAAATAAACCTGTATAATGAGATTAATAAATCAATAAAGATTTATGTGATATTTTTAGGTTTGTCAGATCAGGTTGTTATAGATGATAACTTTAAAAAAAATATAGATTTTGATTTTAAGATACTTAATGAGTTTCAAGTAGAAAAAAGATTTTTTTTAAATACTTTTGCTAAGCTTTTGCACATAGTAAAAAATCTAAAATATAAAAAAATTATTTACGGCGGATATATAGAAAAAGAATTTATTTTATTATCTTTTTTAATAAGTAAAAACAAAAATATCATTCAATCTGAGTCGGCTATAGAATCAGTTGTGAAAGGTTGGAAGAAATGGATAAAGAAGGTAATACTCACTCGTTACTATTCTGCTATTGTTTCAGGTATTTCTCATCGAAAAGCACTAAAATCACTTGGTTTTAAAGGAAGTATTATGATTACTAAAGGTGTTGGCATACTTCGTAAAAAACAGGTAAATGAGCAAATTTTAAAGGAGGAAAGAGAAATGGAAAAACTTAAATTTCTTTATGTAGGGAGGCTTATAGAGAAAAAGAACGTAGAGTTTATCATTAGAATATTTAATCATCTGAACCTACCGTTAACAATTGTAGGTGATGGTCCATTATTAGGCTCTCTAAAAAGTATATCAAATAATAATATAATTTTTAGAGGACATTGTTCCAATGATGAAATTTATAAGATTTATCAAGAACATCATGTTTTTGTATTACCGTCGACAGTTGAGCCATGGGGACTAGTTGTAGAAGAAGCATTGTATAATAATTGTGTGCTATTATTAAGTGAGAATGTTGGAAGTCTTAATGAGATGTTAATTGAACCGGGTACTGGTGAATTTTTCAATCCTTTAGATTCTAGTTCCTTTTCTTCGGCTTTAAATAATGTTATTAATAATTATAAAGAATTACTAGAAAACGTAAAGCATTATGATCTAAATAAAAAAGATTTAAATCAAGTCAATACCTATATCCAAATATTAAATGATTAACTTAGTATATCTGATTCCTGCTATGTATAATCCTGGTGGAATGGAAAGAATTTTAACTGAAAAAATAAATTATTTGGTTAACAACTATAACTATAATATTTTTCTAATAACAACTGATCAGGGTGATTCTAAATTTTTTTTTAAACTTAGTGATAAAGTCACTGTTCTGAACTGGAATATTGGTTTCGATCAAAGCTATGGGTTGCCATTAATAACAAAATTTCTGGAAATTAGAAAAAAACTCAAAAATTATAAATGCAGATTAAATCAGTTTCTACAGGACGAGAATATAGATATTTGTATATCGACCGGAGGAAAAGAATTGGAATTTTTGCATAAGCTAAAAGTCACGTGTAAATTTATATTTGAATGTCATTTTTCCAAAGATTATAGAAGACAATTTCTTATGTCACGCAATCCTAGCTTAAAATCATCTCTTATAGGCTGGTTCAGAAATCAACAAATGAAAAGTCAGACAAAGAGATTGGACAAAGTAGTAGTGTTAACAAATAATGATTTACATGATTGGAAAAAATCCCACACAAACATACAAAGAATACCCAATTTTTGCTCGTTTACATCAGAAAAATTACCTATTTATAAAAGAAAGAGAGCAATAGCGGTGGGTAAGCTTGATGCACAAAAGGGATTTGACATGCTAATAGATTCATGGGCCATTAATAAAAGACAATTGAAAGAGTGGACATTAGATATATTTGGCCAAGGAGAATGGAGAGATTTTTTGGCACAGAAAATTATTGATTATAAACTTGAAAAAAATATTTATTTGAGAGGAGTTACGAATGATATAAGAACAGAACTTCAAAACAGTTCGATGTTTTTGTTTTCGTCAAGATATGAAGGTTTTGGTTTAGCCGTTGTGGAGGCGATGACAGTAGGTCTGCCAGTTATTTCTTTCGATTGTCCTCAAGGTCCCTCTGAAATGGTAAACTCAGATAATGGCTTTTTAGTTCCGTTGGGAAATATAGAAGAATTTTCAAATAGAATCCTCGAACTGAGTAGAAACTCGAAAATTAGAGAAAATTTGGGTTTACAAAGTATTGTTAAATCTACGCAGTATTCTAAAGAATATATAATGGAAGATTGGAATAAATTATTTTTAAATGTCATTAAAGCTTAATATAAAAATGAAGAATTCTGTTCTTTTTTTCGGACCTTACCCTAAACCTGTTACAGGTCAATCTATGGCATTTAAAGAAGTATTTGACCATTTTGATTCTCCAAAACTTCTCTGTAACATTACAAAATTTGAGGAAAACAAGATTTTGAATACACTTTACGTATTTATTTGTATTCCCAAATTATTTTTGTTTAACAAAATCAATGTTGTATATTTCACTTGCTCACGGTCAAATTTAGGTTTCATAAAAGACCTATATGTTATTTTATTTGCTTATTTAGCTAAAGCAAGAATTATTAATCATTTACATGGTGCAGATTTTAATAGTTTTTTTGAAAATTCATCTTCGTTTTTAAAAAATCTGATTAAATGGGCATACAATAAGGTTCAAACTTCTATTGTTCTTACAGAGGGAATGGAAAAAGAATTCCAACATTTTGATAAAATGACAGTGAAAGTAATTCCAAATTCATATCCAAAAGCATTTAATGAAATACCATTTGAACATTTAAAAAACATAAAAAAATCTGAAGGATTTAATATTATCTTTTTATCTAATATTATGTATTCTAAAGGGATTGTTTTTTTTCTAGAATCATTGCCATTTTTACTAACAAAGCACATCAATTTAACTGTAAGCATTGCTGGTGTACCAATGGGAGATTATCTGAAAAATAAATCGGAAATTTCCAATATCTTTTTTGATGGTCTAGAAAAGCTCAAAGATAAATTTCCAAATCGGATTAATTATTACGGATTGGCAAGTGGAAAGTTTAAAGAAAAAATACTACAGAAAAGTTCGATTTTCATCCTGCCAACTATATATAAAACTGAAGCTTTCCCACTTACAATTATAGAGGCGATGTACTATGGTAACGTGATTGTAACAACAAATCATAATTATCTGCCGGGGATTGTAAAAGAGAAAAATGGTATATTAATAGGTTGTGGTAGTGTTGATGATATTCAAAATTCAATCGACTGCCTTTTAGAAAATCCAGAATCTTTAAATTTGATGCAGAAAAAAAATTATAATGAATCAAGAGAGATTTATAATCCTAATAGATTTTGTAACTCTGTGTATAATTTAATATTGAAAATAGCTTAATGAAAATCTCCATAATAACAGTCTGCTATAATAGTGAGACAACATTAGAAGATACGATAAAGTCGGTAGCAGCACAAACTTATCAGGATATTGAATACATCATTGTTGATGGGAACTCAAAAGATGAAACTTTAAACATTATTAAAAAATATCCTGATGCCGTAACAAAATGGATATCAGAAAAGGATAGAGGTTTGTATGATGCCATGAATAAAGGCATCCATATGGCAACAGGTGATTACATAGGAATTCTTAATTCTGATGATACTTTCTATGAACCTCAGACGTTAGAGAAAGTTGCAGGATTTTTAAAAATTAATAATAATATTGATGCTTGTACTGGAGATATCGTTCAGCATAAAAATGGAAGAATAGTAAGACGTTACTCTTCTAAAAAATGGATTCCTGAAAAGCTGAAAATTGGATTTATGGCCCCGCATCCTTCTATCTTTTTCAAAAGAAGCCTGTTTAAAAAGTACGGAGATTATACATTAGGTTATAAAATTGCTTCGGATTATGAGCTGATTATCAGGTATTTCCTGAAATATACAATTTCCTGGAAATATTCGGGAATAATTACAACCTCAATGATGGTTGGAGGAGCAAGTAGTTCGGGGATGTCAAGTTATCATATTATAACGGAAGAAGTAGGCAGGGCTTTTAAGGAGAATGATATTAAATACTCACCTTTTAAGGTAAAATACAGAGTGGTCTGGAAAATATTTGGATTTTTAAATAAATAATCTTCATTTTAGATCATGAAATGCATTCAATATAAATACATTATATCTTTAATATTTATTATTTCATTTACAATAATAAGAGCTCAGACACGTGCTAAAGGTAATATTGTTTTTGCTCCTGTTGGAATGATAAATCTAGCTCTTGAGAAGAAAATGAATAATCATTTTACGTTGCAGGAAGAAATATTCATTTCTCCGTGGAAATCATTTGACAACAAGTATATGCAGATATATATGGGTACCTTAGAGGGGAGGTATTATTTTAAAGAAAACATGTATAAGTGGTTTTTGGGAGTTTACGGATCAGTAGCAAGATTCAATTTCGAGAGATATTGGAATAAATCTGTAGTTTTGGATGAAAATAATGTTCCGGTAATCTTAGGTGATGGTTCAATCCGTACAAGCGAAATATATCATAAAGGGTTCACTTTTATTATTGGCATTAGCGGCGGTTATCATTTTAATTTCAATGAACACTGGGGTACGGATATTTTCTTAGGTTTTGGAAGTTCCCAAGCAATTTATAAGGCTTATTACAAAGATAATAACGATCGTTCTGATAAAGCTGAAAAGTGGAATAAAAGTGGCGAATTTATTCCGACTCGCGGAGGTATAATGTTAACATATAAGTTGTAGTAAAATAGTACTATGAAAATTATTATAACTGGTTCTTCGGGCTTTATTGGTGAAAATCTTTCAACATTTCTCAAAAAAGAAGGATACACCATTTGTCAGGTATCACTTAGAGATGCAGACTGGAAAACCTATCTCCCAAAATCCGCTGAAGCGATCATTCATCTTGCCGGCAAAGCCCATGATACAAAAAATACCTCAAATCCGGATGAATATTACAAAGTAAACCGGGATTTGACCATAGCGCTTTTTAATGAATTCTTAAATTCAGAGATAAAAGAATTTTTTTATTTCAGTTCGGTTAAAGCTGCTGCTGATTCTGTAAGTGGTATTTTAACTGAAGATGAAAATGCCAACCCGATGACGCATTATGGAAAGTCAAAAGTTGAGGCGGAAAAATACATTTTAAGCCAAGATTTACCTGAAGGGAAAAAAGTGTATGTCATTCGTCCCTGTATGATTCATGGTCCAGGAAATAAAGGCAATTTAAATCTCTTGTACAAAATAGTAGAAAAAGGCTTGCCATGGCCGCTTGCCACATTTCACAATCAAAGATCGTTCTTGGGAATTGATAATTTAAATTACCTGATCCACCAAATGTTCTTAAAACAAAATCTGCCGTCAGGAATTTATAATTTTGCAGACGACAAGGCTCTTTCAACAAACGAATTGATAGAAGTAGTAAATAAAGCTTTGGGTAAAAAATCTAAATTTTGGAATATTTCGAAAAGTTTGCTGGAAAAAACTGCTTTTTTAGGAGATAAATTAAAATTGCCTTTAAATTCTGAAAGATTGAAAAAATTGACCGAATCTTATGTGGTTTCCAATCAAAAAATAAAAGTAGTGCTAGGAATTGAAAAACTTCCTTTTTCAGCCGAGGAAGGTTTAATTAAAACCATTAAAAGCTTTCAAAAAGAAAAGTAACATTTCAATTATATAATTTAGTACAGTATGATACGCATATTCGACTTTCTTTTTTCTTTTTTCGGACTTTTATTCCTTTGGCCAATCCTGGTGATATTGTATATTATCGGTCTGTTTGATACGGGTTCCCCAATTTTTGTCCAGGAAAGGGTAGGGCGGTATAAAAAGCCGTTTAAGTTGATAAAATTTCGGACGATGCCAGTTAATACAAAATCAGTAGCCACCCATCTCACTCAAAATGTGCAGATAACTAAATTTGGAAGTTTCCTCCGCAAGTCCAAATTGGATGAGCTTCCACAATTGATTAATGTTTTAACAGGAGATATGAGTTTAGTAGGACCACGGCCTAATTTATTTAATCAGACAGAATTGATTGAAGAGCGGGATAAAAGAGGTGTTTACAATGCCGTTCCCGGAATTACAGGCTTAGCACAGATTAATGAAATCGATATGTCAACGCCGGTGCAGCTGGCAGAGAAAGATGCAGAAATGCTTCAGAACTTAACTATATCGGATTATTTTCAATACATCTTTGCCACTGTTGGAGGAAAAGGACAGGGAGATCGGATTCAAAAGTAATTTTTTAAATTGAGTTAAATCAGTTACATTTACTTTTCAGAAAAGTATATGATGAAAAAAAAAATCTGGCTTTCCTCACCTCATCTCTCCGGAAATGAAATGCAGTATATTCAGGAAGCGTTTGATGAGAACTGGATTACTTCAATAGGTCAAAATATTGATGAATTTGAGTATTCCCTTGCTCAATACATGGAGGTCGATAATCATGTCGTTGCACTCAATTCCGCTACGTCTGCTATTCATCTTGCACTTATAATGTCAGGAACGGGCTCTGAGGATGAAATCATAACTTCTTCATTTTCATTTGTGGCTTCCGCCAATCCTATCGCTTATTGCGGTGCAACTCCCATCTTCATCGACTCAGAAAAAGATACCTGGAATATGTGTCCAGTTGCTCTGGAAGAAGCGGTAAAAGACAGGATTTCAAAAGGAAAAAAGCCAAAAGCAATCATTGTCGTTCATTTATATGGGATGCCTGCCAAGATGGATGAGATTCTTAAAATTGCTGAAGAATATGATATTACCGTTATTGAAGATGCTGCAGAAGCATTAGGATCATCATATCAAGGCAGGGCCTGCGGAACATTCGGTCGTTTTGGGATTTTGTCTTTCAACGGCAATAAGATCATAACGACTTCCGGAGGTGGAGCTTTGGTGTGTCATAATCAGGAAGACAAAGATAAAGCGGTTTTCCTCTCCACTCAGGCAAGAGACCATGCGCCTCATTACCAGCACTCTCATATTGGCTTTAACTATCGTATGAGTAATATCGTAGCAGGAATCGGTCGGGGACAGATGGAAGTTCTGAATAATAGGGTTGAAGCACGCAGGAAAATGCATGACTTTTACATCAGTCTTTTTAAAGATATAAAGGGTATAAATGTTTTTTCGGAACCTACAGATGAGTATTATTCCAATCATTGGTTATCAGCGATCATTATTGATCCTGAAATTACAGGAAAGACAAGAGAAGAATTAAGGATGGCCCTATTAGAAGAAAATATAGAGTCCCGGCCTTTGTGGAAACCCATGCATTTGCAGCCGGTCTTTTCAGAATCTCCCTATTATGGAACTCATGTTTCTGAAAAATTATTTGAGAATGGTTTATGTTTACCTTCCGGTTCCAATTTAACCGAAGCAGATAAAAAAAGAATAGCAGATGTTATCTTTGATTTTTTTTCTGACCATTGAATACGTAATTATAAAATTTAAAACGAAGGACAAATGACCAGATTTGTCCTCTATCTCTTTTTTGATCGTACACATCATTTATAACATAATTTCCGATGATATTTTTTTATATTTGCCCGCAATACAAATATTGTGAAAAAATATCCCTTCTGGAAAATGCTAATGGATTATAGTATTGCAGGTATTTCTGTAGTGATCTTTTCCCCTGTACTTTTTATTCTTTTCATTTTGGCATCCTATGATACAGGATTTCCAGGTATTTTTGTGCAAAAAAGAATTGGAAGAAATGCCATTCCGTTTAATATCTATAAGTTCAGAACCATACATCCGCTTACACTTGAAAAATCAAGTATAGGAACATGGCTAAGAAAATCTAAACTTGATGAACTGCCACAACTGTTCAATATTCTTAAAGGAGATATGTCGTTGATAGGCCCGAGACCGGATATCCCGGGATATTATGACCAGTTGAAGGGTGAAGACCGTCTCGTTCTTCAGCTGAAGCCTGGAATCATCAGTGAAGCAGGAATTAAGTACCGCAATGAAGATGAATTGCTTCACCAACATCCAAATCCAATACAATATAATGATGAAGTTCTTTTCCCGGATAAGGTTAAGATGAATCTGCATTATTATCATCAGCTCTCTTTTAAGAAAGATCTTTCTATAATTCTGAAAACAATTCATATATTACTATATAATACATAATTTGAAATTTATTTGCCATATAGCCGTTTATAATCAAAGGATTTTCATAATTCAATTATTCTATAAAATAGCAGTAGATTAATACGGGTGTTTATACAAAATATAAATATATTTGCAACGTTTAATTTAAGTTAGAATAGATAATTTTAATTACAAAAATATAGTCCACCAAATGGATCAAAAAGAAACAAAAGAAGTCAATTTTAAAGAACTTATAAATCCTTATCTAAAGAATTGGAAATATTTTGTCGGGACAGTTTTTTTATTGTTGATCATAGCATTATACATTATTAAGTCTACGCCCCCTGTATATAAAATACAAACATCTGTACTTATTAAAGATGCAAAGAAAATGTCATCAGCATCTGGTGATTTTGGAATTCTTCAGACTTTAGGAGGTTTCAGTGGAATGGGAACTAACAGTATCGAAAATGAATTGGGTGTTTTTGATTCTAAAACAATTGTAGAAGATGTATTGAAACAGCATAATTTTCAAACTCCTATTTACACAAAACAAACATTTAATGATTTGGAACTATATGGTAAGACCAGCCCATACATTATCAATATAATTCAGGAGAAAAAAGATGTAGACCTGCCTAAAAAGCCTATTAATATCAAAATCAGAGGCAATGATGTCGTGCTTTCCTCCGTAGAATGGAAAAAAGATGTAATTACAGCATTTAATAAAACGATTAGTCTACCGTTTGCTTTGATCATGATCAGTAAAAATCAGGATTTTCAAGCGCCATACAGAACTAAAATGTCTAATATTTATTTTAATTACAATACTTTTGAAGACACTGTTGATGATTTTCAGAAATCATTAAATGTAGAGTTATTAGATAAAGATGGTACTATCATCAACCTTTCAGTAGACTTTGAAAATAAAGAAAAAGCAAAAGATTTTCTCAATGAATTGGTAAGGCAGTATAATGTATATGCTATTAATGATAAAAATATAGAATCGAAAAAGACGAAAGATTTTATTGATAAAAGAATCTTACTTATTTCTAATGAGTTAGGAGATGTTGAAACTCAAAAAGAAGGATTCAAATCAAATAATAATATCGTTGATCTTCCTACAGAAGCTAAGATCAATCTGCAACTTAAAGAACAGAGTAAAGCACAATTATTAGAAATAGGTACCCAAATAGAGTTGACCAAAATACTTCGAAGTTCATTAGACAGAAAAGGGACAGAAGATGTACTTCCGCTTAATATAGGTTTGGATAATGAGGCCGCAGGAAAAGCTATACAGGAATATAATACATTGGTTTTGCAAAGAAATAAATATCTGCAGGATGCTACTCCGGATAACCCAATAGTAAAATCGGCAAATCGGCAAATTCAGGAAATGAAAAATTCTTTGGCAGAATCCTTACAAAAAAATGCAGTTTCGTTAGAATTTGCTAAGAAAAAGGTAGAAAGTCAATTAGGCGGTTCTGAACAGATGATCGGAAAAATACCAAAACAGGAAAAATTATTTAGAAGTATTGAAAGGCAGCAGCAAATTAAGGAAAGTCTCTATTTGCTACTTTTACAAAAAAGGGAAGAAGCTGCAATAAGCATGGAAATTACCGCCGAAAAAGCAAGAGTTATTGATAAGGCATTTGTATTTAAAAAGCCTGTCGCTCCGAAGAAAATAATCATTTTAGGTGTATTCTTTGCTTTGGGCATTTTTATTCCTTTCCTGTTCATTTATTTTAAAAAATTACTGCAAAGCACCATTATTAACAGGGGGGATCTTACGAAAGTTACTGCATTGCCAGTGATTGCTGAAATTCCTAAGCTTAAAAATAAACATCATACTCTTGTAAGCTTTAATGATATCTCTCCTATGGCAGAGGCATTCCGGATTTTAGTAACTAATCTGAGATTTTTACTGCCCTTAGGAGAGGGACCTCATATTATTTTGGTTACATCATCAGTAAAGGGGGAAGGAAAAACATTTGTATCCACTAATTTATCCACTGTACTGGCGTCTGCTCGCGATAAAGTACTCGTAGTGGGTGCTGATATAAGAAACCCTCAGTTACAGCGATATAATACTTCAATGAAAACGGCAAAAGGGCTTACAGAGTTTTTAAGTGGAGAAGATATTACTCTCAGTGAAGTAATTCATCCAAGCAGCTATAATGACAATTGCGATTTTATTTATTCAGGATCAATACCTCCAAACCCGACAGATCTTTTGCAAAACGGAAAGCTGGATGAATTATTAACACTTATTAAGGGACTTGACAAGTATAAATATATAGTATTAGACACTGCTCCACTATTATTGGTAACCGACTCTTTCCTTATTTCTGATAAGAGCGATGTTGTGGTATTTGTTACAAGGTCTGAAGTGACAGAAAGAGGTTATATAGAATTTTTAAATAATTCTGTACAAGATAAAAAACTGAAGAATGTAGGCATAGTTTTAAATGATGTGTCGGAATCAAATTTCGGATACGGAAATAAGTACGGCTATGGGTATCAGGCTGAAGAAAAAAAATGGTGGCAGAAATTCTTTAGATAGCTTATTTTGAAAAGGGTAGTAAGTATAAAATCCAACTATGCACTCAATGTTTTGAGGGTAGGTTCAGGTGCAGCTGTTGGTATTATTACTATGCCTTATCTCAATAGGGTTTTAGGAGCAGAACATATCGGTAAAGTAGAATATATTAATACCATTATCAACTATTTTTTATTGTTTACGGCTTTAGGAATTCCAATGTATGGTATAAGGGAAATTTCAAAAACAAGATATAAACCTGCAGAAAAAGCAAGGACTTTAGTAGAATTACTACTGATACTTGGAATTACTACCGTCATATCTTATTGCTTGTTATTTGGTATACTATATAATTTAAATTATTTTGCCAGTTATAGGACGATTATTTTAATTTTAAGTTCTATGATATTTTTAACCAATATTGGGGCAGAATGGTACTTTCAGGGGATGGAAGATCAACTGTACATTACACTGCGTTATGTTGGTGTGCGGATATTGATGGTCATATTCATGTTCATGTATATAAAAACCCCACAAGATGATCATTTTTATGCTTTGTGTATTGTTATTACCAGCTGTGGGGCAAATATTCTTAATTTTATTATACTTTCCAAAGTCATTTACAAAGAAAAAGAGGATTTAAAACCCTTAAATCTAAGAAAGCATATTAAACCTATATTGATGATGTTTATTGCAACTATTTCTGTAAGCATCTATATGTATATAGATTATTTTCTTATCGGAAGCATTGTAGGGGATAAATATGTGGGATATTATTCTGTGGCTAACAAATTGGTACGGTTTATCATAAGTTTTATCACGATCATTGGTGCGGTTATGCTTCCGAGATTGTCGTTATTATATAACGAGGATAAGGAAGTATACTTCAAATACCTGTACAAAAGTTTTACTTTTTTGCTTCTGGCTTCTTTACCATTTACAGTATATTTTTTAGTTTTTGCAAAGCCTATCATCAATTTAATTGCGGGAGCGGGGTTTGACGCTTCTATACTCACAATGAGGATCATATCACCTCTCTGTATTATTGTTAGTATAGCATATTTTATGGGGTTTCTGATTTTATATCCTCAAAATAAGGAAAAAATTTATACTTACGCTACTGTAATATCTGCCATATTCAGCGTAGGAGCCAATTTTTTTGCTATAAAGTATTATCAGCACAACGGGGCAGCAGTAATCGGAGTTTTATCTGAGTTGATAGCCATAATTATTATGTTTGTGTTTTTAAGAAAAGAAAAGATGCTTCCTAAAGATATATTGTCGGTTAATACTTATAAAATTGTTCTTGCCTCTTTTATCATGCTATTAGCTTCAGTCTCTATAGTCTTTTTTTTCCCGGAAGGGATGGTGTTTTTTTTACTTTCTTCATTTATTTCTTGGGCAATATATTTGTTAATGCTAGTGCTTTTAAAAGAGAAAGAAACGGGGCGTATTCTTCATACATTAAAGTTTAAATTAATTTAAATAACGACTTTTGAGTTGAGTGAGATAAGAAAATGCCATTAATTTGCAAATCATAATAATTAAAATATAGATGATATTACTTCTTTTCATTTTATTTGCACTCGTATCAATTTTTTATATTTTTGATCCTAAAAATGAGATAATCAATATCACTATCCTTTGTTTACTGGCTTTAGTTTTAATCTTTGTTGCAGGTTTGAGAGATAAGAATATTGATAATGATTATTATGTATATTTTTATAAATGGAGGGTAAGTGATCTGAAAAGTGATGTTGAATACTCTTTTATAATTATTAAACATTTTATAAAAAATTATCTCAGACTAAATTTTACGTATCTCTTATTGACTTATGCTATATTGGGTGTTTCTGCAAAATTTTACGGTATTAAAAAGTTAAGTCCCTTTTTATACGGTTCCATTTTAATTTATTTAAGCCACTATTATATTCTTCATGAAATAACTCAAATCAGGATTGGCGTTGCGACAGGGTTTCTTTTAATCGGTTGTTTTTACATGTATAATAAAAATTATTTTATGTTTTTATTTTTCATGCTATTTGCAATCTTTTTTCATCAATCGAGTTCTATGGCTCTTTTTCTTATTTTAGTAGGGAATACTAAGAGAAACTTAAAGCCTTATCTCTTTTTAGTCCCTGTAGGCTATCTATTATATTTCTCTAATACCTATTTTAATGTTTCAATTCCGATTCCTTATTTCCAGGATAAAATTGATACTTATAAAGAGGCTACTGAAGCAGGTTTCATAAAAGATTCCGAGGTTAATGTATTTAATATTTTATTCTTATTGAGGATTGCTGTCCTTTATTTGCTTATTTATTTTCAAGAAAGGGTTGGTAGTCATTTACCATCATTCTATTTCTTTATAAAGATGTATGCCATTTCTTTATTTACTTTCCTTTTTTTCTCTGATATTCCTGTATTTGCTTTCAGGATTCAGGAGCTTTTCGGTGTTGCAGAAATTATTCTCTTTCCTTCAATTATATTTATTTTTGCAGAACGATTCAGATGGATAGGCAAACTCATTATCTGGTGTCTTGCTTTAGTGTTATTGCTTATAGATATTTACTATGTAAAACTGATTGCAAAATGAAAAAGATTGCTATACTGTTATCGACATATAATGGAGAAAAATTTTTGGAGCAACAGATTGAATCTGTATTAGTGCAGTCTTTTCAGAATTGGGATTTATTTATTCGGGATGATGGGTCTACAGATAGTACACTGTCAATTATTGAAAGATTTTGTACAAAATATAATAATATACATTTATTTGAATGTTCAGAAAATATAGGTGCCTGTGAATCATTTCTTTGGTTACTTAAAAATACGGATGCTGAATATTACATGTTTTGTGATCAGGATGATATTTGGCAGCCTGATAAAATCTCTTTATCATTAAATTTAATGAAAGAAACAGAATTGAAGTATACTGTTGGTTTGCCAATTTTAATTCATACTGATTTAAAAGTTGTGGACACCAACTTGAAAGAAATCAGTAGATCCTTTTGGAGTTATGCGAAATTGAAACAGCGTTATTTATCAGATTTTAATTACTTAGGAGTATGCAATGGTGTTACAGGATGTACTACATTGATCAATCAGAATGTCAAAGATATAGTTTTCCCGATAAACACCAAACCACCAATGCATGATTATTTTATAGCATTGAAAGTTGCTAAATATGGAAAAATAGTATTCTTAAATACTCCTACGATACTGTATCGTCAGCATCAAAAAAATGAGGTAGGAGCTACTAATATAAATGTCGGTTACTTTTTTTTAAGATTAAAAAAAATTAAAGAAACTATCCGAGATCAGATGGAAATGCATGCATTTTTAAAAGAATTCAATTATGGCTCCATGTTCAAATTTTACTATTTTAAACTAAGATATACCATAATTAGAAATATATGATTTCAGTATGCATGGCTACCTATAATGGTGAAAAATATATAAAGGAACAGTTGGATTCTATTTTGAAACAACTGAGCCAAAATGATGAGATCATTATTTCAGATGATGGGTCTAATGACGAAACACTTTCAATTATTGACCGCTATAACGATAGCCGCATAAAAGTTTATCATCATACTCCTAAAAAACAAAAATTCAAGTTTGGCTATGTTTCAAAAAATTTTGAAAATGCTCTGATAAGAGCTAAAGGAGATTTTATTTTTTTATCAGATCAGGATGATGTTTGGCTGGATGATAAAGTAACGCGGCAGGTTGGCGCCCTACAACATGCAGATCTCGTATTATCAGATTGCCATATTGTTGACGAATCTTTAAATTCGATTTTCCCTTCAAAGTTTAAATTGGAAAATGTTAATGTTGGTTTCTGGAAAAATCTCTATAAATCGGGATATTTAGGATGTTGCATGGCATTCAAACGAGAACTTTTAGAATACATTTTGCCAATCCCTGATGATGTTCCTCATGACTTGTGGATCGGTCTTGTTGTAAAGCATAAGAAGAGCAAATTTAATTTATTAAACAGCCCCGAAATATATTACCGCAGACATAAGCATAATGTTTCGGCTACCAGTGCTCTTCTTTCAGAAAAAGAAGGTAATCTTCCAGTAAACAATAATACCATGCTATTTAAGCTATCTTACAGATGGTACACATTAAAAGCATTTTGGAATAAATTTTACAGATGGCCTATTATAATTAATATAAGAAGGGATTTTAATCATTGATTTCACGATTAGATACATTTTATAATTTGCATAATGAAAATTTTACATGTCATTACATTAGCTGATTTAGGAGGAGCACAAAGTGTTCTGATAAATATTTGCAACCGTGCAGTAAAAGATGGTCATCAAACATATGTAATTTCAGAATCCGAAGGTCCTATGTGGAAACAATTGGATGATAAAATAATTAAAATTAAAATTAATCAACTTCAGAGAGAAGTAAATCCTTTAAAAGATTTTTTAACTCTGTTGCAACTTAGAAAGATATATAAGGAGATAAAACCAGATGTTATTCATCTCCATTCATCAAAAATAGGACTCTTAGGTAGACTTGCTTTTCCTGCAAAAAGAATCATCTATACAGTCCACGGTTTTGACTCCGTAAGAACAGCCAACAGGAAATTTCTTATTTTCGAAAAACTTTTGAAAAACAAAGCAAGATATATTGTTGCGGTAAGCAATTACGATAAAGCAGCTTTGGTATCTGAAGGTATTACAGAAAATGTCGAGATGATTTATAATGGAATAAAAGATACTTATACAACTAACGAAGGTGAAGTGAGTTTATACGCTTCAGAGTATTTGGAGAATCTGCATAAAAATCATATTGTAATCATGACCATTGCTAGGCTTAGCCCGCCTAAAGATTACCAGCTTTTTCGCAATGTGGCAGATCATTTCAAAAATGATGAACGCTTCAAATTTGTGTGGATAGGGAATAAAGAAGGAAATGGAAGCAATACCACTAATATTACCATGCTTGGAGAGCTTGTGGATGCTTATGTATATCTAAAATATGCAGATCTTTTTTTATTGCCAAGCAAATATGAAGGATTGCCTATTTCAATAATTGAGGCTATGTGTTTTGGTGTTCCCGTAATCGCTTCGAATGTTGGTGGTATATCAGAAATTCTTAATAATGAAAATGGTTTTGCAGTGGAAAATAATGTTTTAGATTTTAAAAATGCCATAGAAAAGATAGTTAATGACCGCGAATTTTTTAAATCATTTTGTAATGAAGCGAGATTGATCTATAAAAAAAAATTTACGATTGACAAAATGTATCTACAGTACATGGATTTATATAAAAATGTTATAATTAAATGATAATTAAACAGTGAAAGCTAAAAAAGTTTCGTAAAATTGTCTCAATTTTAATTGAAGAAAATAGAAACTGTAATTTGTTATAAAAAAATATTAAATTTACCGGTTAATAATTATTCGCAAAGGCATATTTCTTTAATAATAGAAAGATATTTTGTTAATGTTGAGATGTACAGAAATTAATATTTGTTTATAGAAGTTTTTTATGTAGCTAAAATAACTACTTGTAATAAGCACAAACTGAAATATAGTGGAGAAAAGTTTAACAAAGGCTTTTGTAATAATAAGAGAAAATAAGCAAGTTTTTAAGATGAAGGGAACTTTAAAAGTCTGCCTCTTTATTAATGTTAGTGATATTTCACTTAAGCTTTTTAATGATCATAAATTCAAAAAAAAATACAAAGCCATAGTTTACGAATCTACGCAGTCAAAAATTACTATCACTGAATACCTTGAAAAATTTAATATACGTAGAATCATTTTAGAAACTTCTAACATAACTCATCTGCATAAGGATATTGCCAATGAAATTGTTGCAGCTAGAAATAAAGGTATTACCGTATACGATGCCCATGAGTTTTATGAGCATATTAATAAAAGAATACCCTTGGTTAGATTGCAAAATGAGTATCTTGTAGATGATATTTTTTCAATAGGACAAAAGCAGGAGAAACTTAATTTTAAAAGATCGATCGATATCCTTGTAAGTCTTATATTAATACCTTTTGTGATTCCACTTATTCTTTTAGGGTTTCTCTTAGTTAAATTTACATCTAAAGGAAGCGTTCTGTTTTCTCAGGAGCGTATTGGGAAAAATTCAAAGCCTTTCAAAATCTATAAAATCAGAACTATGGTTTCAAAACATAGTGGTGATTTTACAGCAAAAAATGATCAGCGAGTAAATGGTGTTGGGCGATTTCTCCGACTTACCAAAATAGATGAGCTACCACAACTATGGAATATTCTTAAAGGTGAAATGAGCCTCATAGGTCCACGGCCCGAACGCCCACATTTTGTGAAAATTTCAAACGAGGAAAATGCGATGTTTGATTTAAGACACCTTGTCAAGCCTGGTGTTACAGGATGGGCACAGGTAAACCTACCCAAAGCTACACCTGAAAATAATTTGGAAAAGCTTGAATATGATTTATATTATATCAAAAATTATTCTGTACTATTTGATATAATTATCGTATTCAATACATTGAAAGTTATTTTTACTTTAAATAGTAATTAAAACGGTGGCGAAAATTTTAAGTATATTATCGTTAAGTTTTTTATCATTTTTTGCCGCAGGGCAGAAAATTCCGATTCTTGGATTTGTAGGAATTCCAGAAAGTAATGCTACTGTAAGCAACTATAAAAAAATGAAGGAGGCAGGTTTCTCCATAAGTCTAATGACATTTTCAGATCATCAAAATGCTTTAAAAGCGCTTGATGCTGCTAGCCAATCTAATATTAAATTAATCCTTTCCTACCCCGAACTATATTCTGAACCTCAAGAGTCGATTTCTAAAATCAAAAACCATGCGGCTTTAGGAGGTTATTATCTGGGAGATGAGCCTAGACCTAGGGATTTTAAAGATTTCAAAAAATTTGCAGAAACAATAAAGGTTTATGATCCTGCACCGGTTTTCTATGCAAATCTTTTTCCAAACTATACAACTCTACAACAAATAGATGGATTATCATATATTGATTATATTAGAAGGGCGATTAATGAAATACCTTTTTCTTTTATATCATTTGATAATTATCCATTGGTAAATAATAAAGTGAGGCCTGGTTTTTACGAAAATCTTGAATTGGTAAGAAGAGAATCTGGCAACAGTAATAAACCATTTTGGGCTTTTGCGTGTACAGCTATTCACTTTGATTATTTGAAGCCTACTCTTGCAGGTCTGAAATTACAGCAGTTCAGTAACTTGTTATATGGAGCTCAGGGATTACAATATTTTACATACTGGACGATGACTTCAGATCCAAATTGGAAAAAAGATCATTATTCTTATGCAATTGTAGACGATCAAGGCAATCCTACGCCTACTTATACTATTGTAAAAGAATTAAATGAACAAATTCAGAGAGTTGCATGGGTTTTTTTAGGAGCTAAATCGGATGCTGTTTTCCATATAGGTGATGAAATTCCTCAAGGGACAACCAAACTAAAATTTGTTCCTGAACCCTTTCAAGTGTTTTCTACTCGTAGAAAAAATGCAATGATTTCATTTATGACTGCCAGTAAAAATAAATTTATAATTATACAAAATAAATCTTTAAGTGAAAATCTTATTCTGGATTACAAATTAAAATCCACACTAAAAAAGGTACATAACCTTTCAGGTAAAGAAGAAAATTTATTGAAACAAAAAATGTACAGCGATATAATTTTACCTGGAGATATCCTTATTTTTGTCAAAGATAGAAAATAACTGAATTTTACACATGAAAATTTTACAAACCCCCTTGAAAGACTGTTATATTATAGAACCCACTGTATTCGTAGATGACAGAGGTTATTTCTTCGAAAAATACAATGAGAAAAAATTTGAGGAATTTACAGGAATGAATGGCCATTTTGTGCAGGATAATATTTCAAAATCATCTTATGGAGTGCTGCGTGGAATTCATCTCCAAAAAGGGGAACATGCACAGGCAAAACTGGTTTCATGTCTTGAAGGAAAGGTTTGGGATGTTGCAGTAGATTTAAGAGAAAATTCGCCTACTTTTGGTCAATGGTTCGGGATTGAACTTACTGCTAAAAATAAACTTCAGCTATATATTCCGCGAGGATTTGGACATGGATTTTCTGTACTTAGTGAAACGGCAATATTTTCTTATAAATGTGATAATTTTTATGATAAAGAATCTGAAGGAAGTGTGAAATTTAATGATCCGGATCTTGGAATAGATTGGAAAATTGCAGAGGAGGATGCAATTCTTTCTGATAAAGATCAAGCCGCTCCAAGCTTCAAAGACAAGAACTTTTAATGGATTAATTAAACTTCGCTGTAATCTAATTTTTTACTCCAAACTCTCCAATAATTCGTATCTTTGCACACTCAAAATCAAAAAGATGCGCACAAAATCTGTAGGTAAAAAGAAAATCAATGTGGTAACGCTGGGCTGCTCCAAGAATGTTTATGATTCTGAAGTACTGATGAGCCAGCTGAAAGCCAATGGTAAAGAAGTGGTTCATGAAGACAGGGGAGACATTGTGGTGATTAATACCTGCGGATTTATCGATAATGCCAAAGAAGAATCCATCAACACCATCCTGGATTATGTGGAAGCAAAAAACAGGGGGGAAGTGGAGAAGGTTTTTGTAACCGGATGCCTTTCCGAAAGATATAAGCCGGATCTGATCAAGGAGATTCCGGATGTAGACCAGTACTTTGGTACCCGCGATCTGCCGATTCTCCTCAAGCATCTGGGAGCAGATTACAAGCATGAGCTGGTTGGTGAACGACTAACAACGACCCCTAAGCATTATGCTTACCTGAAAATTTCCGAAGGCTGCGACAGGCCATGTTCTTTCTGTGCCATTCCGTTAATGAGAGGCGGACATATTTCTACTCCGATTGAGAAACTCGTTACCGAAGCACAGAAACTGGCTAAATCCGGTACCAAGGAACTGATTCTTATTGCTCAGGACCTTACCTATTACGGATTGGATCTGTATAAAAAAAGAGCGCTTGGTGATCTCCTAAAAGAATTGGTGAAGATTGACGGTATTGAATGGATCAGGCTGCACTATGCTTTTCCAAGCGGGTTTCCTGAAGATGTTCTGGATATCATCCGTGAAGAACCTAAAATATGCAACTATATAGATATTCCGCTTCAGCACATCAACTCGGACCTGTTGAAATCAATGAAGCGAGGAACGACACATGAAAAAACTGATGCGCTGCTATCCAAGTTCAGGGAGAAAGTTCCGGATATGGCCATCCGTACTACTTTGATTGTAGGATATCCGGGAGAAACAGAGGAGAGATTTCAGGAACTTAAAGATTGGGTGAGAGAACAAAAATTCGACAGACTGGGATGCTTTACATACTCCCATGAAGAAAATACTACCGCTCACGTTCTGGAAGACAATATTCCGCAGGAAGTTAAAGAAGCAAGGGTAGAAGAAATTATGGAATTGCAGTCGCAGATTTCCTGGGAGAAGAATCAGCAAAAAATAGGTCACGTCTATACATGTGTTTTCGACAGGAAGGAAGGCAATTATTTTATCGGCAGAACGGAATATGATTCCCCTGATGTGGACAATACAGTGCTGGTGCCGGCTGAAAACACATATATTTCCATTGGTGAGTTTGCCCAAGTGAAAATTACTTCAGCAGAAGAGTTTGACCTTTACGGAGAGCTTATTTAAGATAAAATACCCATTATAATTAAAGCTGATCAGTAAACCTGATCAGTTTTTTTATTTTAATAGGTTGACTATTAGTTATTTGAGTGTTGTTCAGTAGTATTTATATTATAAAAAGTTAATTTTATTAACTTTCAAAATATTATTTTAACATATTTTAACTATATGTTTTAAAGATTTGACTAATAGTATATTACATTTATTTTTAACTTTTAATTTGGTTTTAATTAACCTTTGTTAACATATAAAATAGGTGGATAAAAAGTTAACCTATAGATTTGCCCTCGTCAAAACCAATAAAAGTTTACCATGATGAAAAGATTCATTCTCGTAATCATACTGATGATTTCAACCTTTAGTGTATATTCTTTCAGTAAATATGCTAATGAAACAAAAAAGACAAGCTACGCATCTTACTATAATGACAAATTCAATGGCAGGAAAACAGCAAGCGGAGAGATTTTTAAAAATTCAAAACTTACCGCAGCCAACAGGTCACTTCCTTTTGGTACCCATATCAAAGTTACCAACCTGAATAATGGAAAAGAGGTTATTGTCAAGATTAACGATCGCGGACCTTACTCTTCTTCCAGATCACTGGATATGTCAAAAGCCGCTTTTAAAGAAATTGGGGATACAGGCAGAGGGACCATTCCTGTAGAATATGAAATTGTAGAGTAAAAAGTTTGATTTAAAATAAAAATCCGTCTGATCGTATGGTCAGACGGATTTCTTATCATAGGTCAATCTCCACCAGAGCAGGACAATGGTCGGAATGTACAGCTTCTTTAAGGATAACAGCCCTGGAAAGCCTGTCTTTTAAAGTATATGAAGTGAAGTTATAGTCGAGGCGCCAGCCTTTGTTTTTGCCCCGTGCATTCTGCCTGTAGCTCCACCAGGTGTAATGGTCCGGCTGGTCATTGAAAAACCTGAAACTGTCGATCAGTTCGCATTCCTCAATAAAGCTGGTCATCCATTCCCTTTCCATGGGCAGGAAACCGGAGACGTTCTTCAAACGGACAGGATCATGGATATCGATGGCCTGATGGCAAATGTTGAAATCACCGGAGATGATCAGGTTCGGGATACTTTTTTTAAGCTCTTTGATGTAATCAAGAAAATCATGGCAGAACTGCATTTTGAAATCCAGCCGTTCCGTATTGGAGGCAGAAGGTACATATACTGAGATCACAGAATATTCTTCAAAGTCAGCCCGGATAATTCTGCCTTCATTATCATAGCTTTCAATGCCGCATCCGTATTCAACATGATTAGGCTTGATTTTGGATGCGATCCCGACACCGCTATAGCCTTTTCTTACAGCAGAGTGCCAGTAACTGTGATAGCCCAGTTTTTCAAGGCTGTCAATATCGATCTGATCGTTTCCTGCTTTACTTTCCTGGATGCAGATCACATCCGGATCAGCAGATTTCAGCCAGCCTAAAAAATCCTTGGTAAATGCCGCCCGGATACCGTTAACATTATAGGTAATTAATCTCATGATTTCGAATTCAATTTTAATGATGCTCTATTCAATATATCAAGATGAGCAGGCGGCCTTGTGATGGTCTGGCCAACATCATTCTGCTTATACGGTATAGAAGCATCAGTTATATTTTTTGCTAAGATATAAACTAATACAGAGTATAAAAAATGGGCGGAAAAAATCATTAGATTTTTTCCGCCCAGAACCCAGAGTAAATAAACTATGAAAAAAACTATTTGGGTTCTAATATGCTGATCGGAATGATACATTCTTCCAGGGATATCCCGCCGTGCTGGTACGTCTCTTTATAATAATTGACGAAATGATTGTAATTTTTAGGATATGCTAAGAAAATATTGTTCTTGGCAAAAATATATTTGGAGCTCAGGTTACCTTTAGGCAAAAACAGCTTTTCAGGATTGGTGATAGCCCAAACATCACTGCTGTCATAGGTAAGGCTCTTTCCGGTCTTATAGCGGATGTTGGTCGACGTTTCACGGTCACCGACCACTTTACTCGGCTTTTTCACATAGACTGTTCCGTGATCTGTCGTAATCACAAGCTTAAATCCGCTTTCCGCAGCAGCTTTAATGATTTTAAGCACTGAAGAATTCTCAAACCAGTTGTAGGTTAATGACCTGAATGTCTTATCATCACGGATCAGCTGGTCGACAATATGGTTATCCGTCTTGGCATGAGAGAGGATGTCAATGAAATTATAAACGATCACCAGGAGGTCGTTATTTTTATGTTGATTGAAATCATCGTATATCTTCCTTTCAAAATCTGCATTCAGCACTTTAAGGTACTTCATTGACTTTGAATTCAGGCCAATCCGCTTCATCTGGTCTTCCAGGAAATCACGCTCATACTCATTTTTATTGCCTTCTTCATTATCATTGAACCATTTATCAGGGAAACGTTTTTCAATTTCAGATGGCATCAGCCCTGCAAAGAAGGAGTTTCTTGCATATTGTGTTGCCGTTGGAAGAATACTGTAATAATAGTCTTCTGAAACTTTATTATAATATTTTGTGAACAGAGGTTCTATCACTTTCCACTGGTCATAACGGAGATTGTCCACCATCAGAAGCAGCACCTTGTCCTTCTCAACTTCAGGTTTCACCTTCTCCTTGAAAAGGGTATGGCTCATGATCGGCTTGTCAGAGCCCTGCAGCCAGTCTTCATAGTTCTTCTCAATAAATTTGGCAAACTGGATGTTGGCCTCCTCTTTCTGGCTCTGGAGCAGATCTGCAAATTCATTATCCGTCACCCTGTCGAACTTGATTTCCCAGTTCAGGATTTTTTTATAGTATTCCGCCCATTCCTGATAGGTTCTCAGGTACGAAAGTTCCATGGAAAGGTTCCTGAATTCCTGCTGGTACTGAAGGATGGTTTTCTGTTCCACCAGATTGTCTTCCTGGAGGTTCTTCTTCAGGGATAGAAGGATCTGGTTCGGGTTAACCGGCTTTAAAATATAATCGGCAATCTGAGAGCCGATCGCTTCCTCCATAATGTGTTCCTCTTCGCTCTTGGTGACCATTACAATTTTCAGAGCATTATCTTTCTCTTTGATCATAGGAATGGCTTCCAGTCCGGAAATTCCGGGCATGTTTTCATCGATGAGCGTTAACGCAAATTTCTCCGAATCCATCAGTTCCAGAGCTTCATTTACGTTGTTTACAGGGGTTACATGGTAGCCCTTTTTTTCTAAAAATACGATGTGAGGTTTAAGTAAATCTATTTCATCATCTATCCATAATATCTTTTCCGACATAATTTATTTTTTACATGATAACAGCATCAAAATGCTGACCAAATCACGGTTAATGCTGCAAAAGTAAGGAGGATGTCAGTTAAATATAAGTTAAATCATATCCCGGACATCTATATTTAACTAATGATAACATTTACAGAAGTTTACATGAGTAGCTTTTTAGGGAAGGCAGAAGCATGGGAATGCTTGAATAACAGATGAATAGCCACGTCCCATCCTGCTCGCCTGACATTATGACATTCATATCAGTTTAATAGTGCTTACCGTTAAATTTTCCTAACTTTGTATCTATACGTATCCTTCATGCAGAACAAGCTAAAAATCATCAACGATCCGGTACATGGATTCATCAAAATTCCCCATGAGATCTTATTCGATATTATTGAGCATCCTTACTTCCAGAGGTTAAGGAGAATATCTCAGACGGGGCTGCTGAACCTGATCTTTCCGGGAGCTACCCATACCCGTTTCCATCATGCTTTGGGAGCCATGCACCTGATGTTTACAGCCATTGAAACCCTGAAACTGAAAGGGGTGGAGATTTCGAAAGAAGAAGAAAAGGGAGCATTGCTCGCTATTCTGATGCATGATATCGGGCATGGGCCGTTTTCACATGCCCTGGAAAGTATGCTGATGGACGACTGGCACCATGAAAACCTGTCCCTATTGCTTATGAACAGGCTGAATGAACAGTTCAACGGCCAGCTGTCAACAGCGATCGAAATGTTCCAGGGAAAATACCACAGGAAATTTTTCAATCAGCTTATTTCGTCCCAGCTGGATGTAGACAGGCTTGATTATCTTAAAAGAGACAGCTTCTTTACCGGTGTTTCGGAAGGAAACGTTAATACCCAGCGGATCATTTCAATGATGAACGTATGTGAAGACCGCGAACTCGTTATTGATGCCAAAGGGATTTATTCCATTGAAAATTTCCTTACTGCAAGGATGTTCATGTACTGGCAGGTATACTATCACAAAACTTCTGCCCTTGCAGAGTTTATTCTCGTCAAAATCCTTGAAAGAGCAAAATTTCTTGTGTCTCAGGGAGTCATTCTGCCGGCTACGGAAAACCTTACCTATTTCCTGTACCGTGAAAAAGGGTCGGCTACCGATGAGGATGTGGAACGTTTCACGCAGCTTGATGACAATGATATTATACAGGCTATGAAGCTATGGCAGAAGTCCGATGATGTTATCCTCTCCTACTGGTGCCGCTGTGTGATCCGGAGAGAACTTCCTAAAACCATTATCTCATCACACCCTTTTGATCAGGCTTTTATTGAGGAAAAAATAAAGGATACGAATGCACTTCTCGGAATTGATAACGGCGAGGAATTAGTGCATGAAATAAAACGTAAGCTTCTTCCTTACGATACCGAAAAGCAGCCGATCTGGCTTTTGCAGAAGAACGGGGAAAAAATAAAACTGCATGAATCCGAAGATCAGCTCCTTTCAGGATTGATGGTGAATAAGACTACACGGTATATTCTTACATTTCCCAGGAATTTCAATATTCAGGAGTGCTAAAGTATATTAAAATGCACGTTCCGGGATCAAAAAACCTTTGCGAATTATAGAATTTCTTATCTTTGCAGAATATGGAATTTACAGCTTCGCAAATTGCAAGTTTTATAGACGGTAAAATAATAGGTGACGGCAATGCACTTATTACAGGAGTTTCACCTATTGAAAACGGCGAACAGGGACACCTTTCTTTTATAGCACAGGACAGGTTTTCCCATTTTCTAGATAGCACAAAGTGTTCCGTTATCATTGTTTCTGAAAATCTTTTAACTAAAGACACCTATGCACCTACGGTTATTTCCGTAAAGGATGCCTATCTTTCTTTTCAGGTCCTGATGAACCTCTATCAGGAAATGCAGGGCAGAAAAGATGGAATTGAAGAAGGTTCTTCTATTCATGCCACTGCTCAGGTAGGAGAGAATGTCTATGTAGGTGCCTTCACCTATGTCTCTGAAAAAGCAAAAATCGGGGAAGGGTCCCAGATCTATCCGCAGGTGTATATCGGGAAAGGCGTAAAGATCGGTAAGAACTGCAAAATAGACAGCGGTGCCCGGATCTATGATTACTGCATCATCGGAGACAACTGTATCATTCATTCCAATACCGTTATCGGAGGAGACGGCTTCGGTTTCCAGCCTACAGCTGAAGGTTTTAAAAAAATCCCTCAGTTGGGCAATGTTATTATTGAAGATAACGTAGAAATCGGTTCCAACTGCAGCATAGACAGAGCGACCATAGGCTCAACGGTGATTGGGAAAGGAACCAAAATCGATAACCTGATCCAGATAGCCCATAATGTTAAGATAGGACAGAACAATGTCATTGCCGCACAGGCGGGAATTGCAGGCTCCACAACCATCGGGGACTGGAATCAGATCGGTGGCCAGGTGGGCATCGTCGGACACATAAAAATCGGTAACCAGGTGAGAATCCAGGCACAGAGCGGAGTGAGCTCAAGCGTGAAAGATAAGGAAAGCCTGTACGGTTCACCGGCAATCAGCTATAACGACTACCTGAGAAGCTACATCCACTTCAGAAACCTTACCGGAATCGTAAACAGAATAAATAATCTAGAGAATAACTCAAAAGATAACACTAATGAGTGATATGCAAAAAACGCTTCAGCAAGAGGTAACTCTTTCGGGCATCGGCCTTCATACAGGCAAAGAAGTAAAACTTACCATCAAACCTGCTAAAGAAAACACAGGTTTTGTTTTTGTAAGGACAGATCTGGAAGGTCATCCGCAGGTAGAAGCAGACGTTAATTACGTTGTGGCTACCGAAAGAGGAACAACACTGGAAAAATTGGGCGTTAAAATCACGACCTGTGAGCATCTCCTGGCCGCTCTTGTAGGCTGTGATGTAGATAATGCGATCCTGGAAATGGATGCTTCCGAACCTCCCATTATGGACGGGTCTTCCAAGTATTTCGTGGAAGCCATAGAAAGTGTGGGTGTCGCAGATCAGGGAGTTCCAAGAGAATATCTGGTTATCAAAGAGGTTCAGACCTATACAGATCCTGTTACCGGTTCTGAGATTACCATCATTCCTTCGGATACCTATGAGGTTACTACGATGGTCGATTTCGGGACTAAAGTCCTGGGAACCCAGAATGCTACCATGAAGCATATTTCAGAATTCAAGGAAGAAATTTCTTCAGCAAGAACATTCAGCTTTTTGCACGAACTTGAAATGCTGCTGGATCACGGCCTGATTAAAGGAGGTGACATTTCCAATGCCATTGTGTATGTGGATAAGGACCTTACCCCTGAAACCACTGAAAAACTTAAGAAAGCATTTGGGAAAGACAATGTTTCCATCAGATCCAACGGGATCCTGGACAATCTTACCTTAAATTACCCAAACGAAGCAGCAAGACATAAATTGCTAGACGTTATCGGGGACCTGGCTTTAGCCGGGGTAAAAATCAAAGGTAAAGTCATTGCCAACAAGCCGGGGCATTACGTCAATACCCAGTTTGCCAAAAAACTGAACCGCCAGTGGAAGCTTCAGAAAAAGAAGAATGTTCCGGACTTTGACCTTACCAAAGAACCGGTTTTCGATATCAACGGAATTATGCGCCTGATGCCGCACAGACCTCCATTCCTCCTTATTGATAAGGTTCTGGAATTGTCTGATTCTCATGTGGTGGGGCTTAAAAACGTAACGATGAACGAGCCGTTCTTCGTAGGCCACTTCCCGAAAGAACCGGTAATGCCGGGAGTTCTTCAGGTGGAAGCCCTGGCCCAGACCGGTGGAATCCTTGTACTGGCAAGCGTTCCGGATCCTGAGAACTATTCTACCTATTTCATTAAAATGGATAAGGTGAAATTCAAGAAGAAAGTAGTTCCGGGAGATACGATTATCTTCAAAATTGAATTGATTGAGCCGATCCGAAGAGGGATTGTTCACATGCAGGGCTACGGCTATGTAGGGGATTCCGTAGTTGTGGAAGCAGAATTAATGGCCCAGGTTGCTAAAAATAAAGTTGATTAAATGATTCATCAGTTAGCTGCCGTTGATAAACGTGCAAAAATCAGCAAAAATGTAATTGTAGAACCTTTTACTACAATTGCGGGGGATGTGGAAATAGGCGAAGGCACCTGGATCGGGCCCAACGTAACCATTATGGATGGCGCCAGGATCGGGAAGAACTGTAAGATATTTCCCGGAACTGTAATTTCGGCCATTCCGCAGGACCTTAAGTTCGATGGCGAAGATACCCGGGTTATTATTGATGATGATACTACCATCCGTGAATGCGTCACCGTCAACAGGGGTACGAAAGCACTTGGGTATACCAAAATAGGAAAGAACTGCCTGATCATGGCTACTTCACACATTGCCCACGACTGCATTATCGGAGATCATGTGATCATCGTGAACGGATGCGGAATTGCAGGACATGTGGAAATTGGTGATTATACGGTGATGGGCGGGCTGAGTGCGGTACATCAGTTCGGTAAAATCGGTAAGCATGTAATGATTTCCGGTGGGACACTCGTTAGAAAAGATATTCCTCCTTATATAAAAGTGGCCAGAGAGCCGATGTCTTACGCAGGAATAAATTCCGTAGGATTGAGAAGAAGAGGATTCAGCAACGAAAAAATCTTTGAAATCCAGAAGATATACAGATCCATTTTCCAGATGAAGATGAACGTTTCCCAGGCCATGGCATATATTGAAAAAGAAATGCTGCCCACTGCTGAAAGAGACGAGATCCTTCAGTTCATCCAGAACTCACCGCGAGGAATCGTAAAGGGATACGGAACCAACAAAGAGGTCTGAAGCAGGGCATCCGATAAAAAGAATAATACAATTTAGATAATAAAAATTAATGGCAACAAGTAACGATATCAGAAAAGGGCTGTGTATTGAGTACAGCAATGATATTTATAAAGTAATCGAGTTTCTTCACGTAAAACCGGGCAAAGGACCTGCTTTCGTAAGAACAAAACTAAAATCGGTAACCAACGGAAAAGTAATTGACAATACATTTTCTGCCGGTCACAAAATCGAAGAGGTAAAAGTGATTACCAGAAAGTATCAGTACCTGTATGATGATGAGAATGGTTTCCATTTCATGAACAATGATGATTTCTCCCAATTGTACCTGAATAAGGAAATGATTGAAAACTCTCAATTCATGAAAGCTGGAGAGGAAGTAACCATCATACTGAAAGAAGCAGATGAAACACCGCTTTCAGCAGAACTTCCGCAATCCGTATACCTGGATGTTATTGAAGCTGATCCGGGTGTAAAAGGAAATACGGCTACCAATGCGCTTAAGAATGCGATTGTGGAAACCGGTGCACGGGTGATGGTTCCTCTGTTCATTGAACCGGGAGACAAAATCAAAGTAAGCACAGAAGACGGTTCTTACTTGGAAAGAGTAAAAGAATAAATAAAATATCATGTATAATAATTCGGTTTGCCTACGCATTCCGAATTTTGTTTTATAAGAAAAATAGCTGTTATGAGATTCCATTCTCCGCAAAAACTGAAAACCATTGCAGACCTAATCGGAGCGAAGCCCGTAGGCCCTGAAGACTTCGAGGTGCTGGGAACCAACGAAATTCACAGGGTACAGCCCGGTGATATTGTCTTTGTCAACCATCCCAAATATTACGATAAAGCACTCCAGTCTGCGGCAACCATTATCCTGATCGATAAAGAAGTGGAATGCCCGGAAGGAAAAGCGCTGTTGGTTTCTGACGATCCGTTCCGGGATTTCAACAGGATCAATACACACTTTACAAGGATCTATAATTTTACAGAGGAGCTCCACGATGTGGAAATCGGTGAAGGAACCCATATCCATCCGTCGGCAGTATTAGGCAACAACATAAAGATCGGAAAAAATACCCTGATCTTCCCTAATGTAGTCATTGGTGACCGTACCGTCATTGGAGATAATGTGGTTATCCAGTCCGGAACAGTATTAGGCGGCGACGCCTTTTATTACCGTAAGCTGAACGGCAGTTTTGACCGGTTGATTTCCGTGGGAAATGTCGTTATTGAAGACAATGTGGAAATCGGGAACAACTGTACGATCGACCGGGGAGTAACCGACTCTACCATAATTGGTGAAGGGTCTGTCCTTGATAACCAGATCCAGGTAGGGCACGATACTGTCATTGGTAAAAAATGCCTAATCGCCTCCCAGGTGGGCATCGCAGGATGCTGCATCATTGGTGATGAAGTTACCGTTTGGGGGCAGGTGGGCATGGCTTCCGGCAATACGGTTGCGTCTGGTACTGTACTGCTTGGCAAAACCGGAGTCAACAGAGACCTTGAAAAAGGGACCTATATCGGGATGTTTGCAGAAGATTATAAAACCTACCTGAAAAAGGAAATTAAATTGAGAAACCTGGAATAAACAAATTATTTTCGTTGGTCTATAATCAAAGAAAAATAAGTAAATTTGTGAGCATTAATAAACAAAGAATAAATTAAAACAACAATAAAATGTCAATTTTAGTAAACAAAGATTCTAAAGTAATTGTACAAGGATTTACAGGGAACGAAGGGACTTTCCATGCAAGCCAGATGATTGAATACGGAACCAACGTTGTAGGTGGGGTTACTCCGGGAAAAGGAGGAAGCGAGCACCTTGGAAAGCCGGTATTCAATACCGTAGCTGAAGCGGTTGAAAAGGCCGGAGCCAATGTAACGATCATCTTCGTACCACCTGCATTTGCTGCGGATGCTATTATGGAAGCTGCAGAAGCGGGAATCAAAGTAATCGTATGTATTACGGAAGGAATCCCTGTAGCAGATATGGTGAAAGTAAAATCTTATATTGCTGACAGAGACTGCAGACTGATCGGTCCTAACTGCCCGGGAATCATTACTTCTGAAGAAGCTAAAATTGGGATTATGCCAGGTTTCGTTTTCAAAAAAGGAAAAGTGGGAATCGTTTCAAAATCAGGAACCCTTACTTACGAAGCTGCTGACCAGGTAGTAAAAGCAGGATTCGGAGTTTCTACGGCAATCGGTATCGGTGGAGACCCGATCATCGGAACCACCACCAGAGAAGCACTGGAATTATTTATCAACGATCCTGAAACTGAAGCTGTAGTAATGATCGGAGAAATCGGTGGCGGACTGGAAGCTGAAGCGGCAAGATGGTATAAAGCCAGCGGTTCTACGAAACCGGTTGTTGGATTCATTGCAGGACAGACAGCGCCTAAAGGAAGAACCATGGGGCACGCAGGAGCTATTGTAGGAGGTGCAGAAGATACGGCTCAGGCGAAAATGGAGATCATGAGAGAAAACGGAATCAATGTAGTGGATTCTCCTGCTGACATCGGTGCTACCGTAGCCAAAGTGTTATCATAACATTTAAAAACAACATATGAAAAAACTTTTATTAGCCTCAGCCCTTACGTTTTCCGCTTTATCTTTTGCGCAGATTGATTTCAGCAGCACAAGATTCGGGATTACGGCAGGCGGCAACTATTCCCGTGTAAAAAATGCCCACAACCCCTCAGGGCCAAGATACACATTTCAGGCAGGAGCACTGGCCCTGATTCCTGTAGGAACAGGAAACCAGTTCTATATCCAGCCGGAGGTCCTGTATTACGGTGCCGGGGAAACAGGAAAGAATAAGGATGCCAAAGGCGCAGACGGATACAATGCCGTATATGCCAATGATTACCTAAGTGTTCCTGTTTATTTCAAAGGATACTTTTCCGAGGCGGAATCGGAATTCTTCGGAATGGTTGGACCGCGATTTAACTTTTTAGTGAACCAGACGGTTAAAAATGCACCGTTAACAAGACCGTATTACAATCCCGATGTTACAGATCCGGCTTACCCTGCGATCAGTGGAAAGGCCAACAGCTTTAACTTCGGTATCGGTTTAGGAATCGGATACAGCTATAAAAGGCAGCTGGAACTCGCTATAAAGTATGATTTTGGTTTATCCAATACCTATCCGAATCTGGTAGAGAGCTGGACCAAATCCAGTGATACCGAAAAGAGCAAATCTGAGCAGGTACTTAGTATCGGACTCAGCTATATCTTTCAGTAAATCAAAAAAGATAGTAAAATAGAATCCCGGAAGCAAAGCTTCCGGGATTTTTATATTGAATATTCTATATCTGCTTAACCGCGGATCCATTTCCAGAGCTCTTTCATCGTCGCTTTATTGCCGTACATCAGAATACCTACCCGGTAAATCTTACCGGCCAGGAAAATCATGAATATGGTAGTGCCTAATAACAACACTATGGAAAGGGCAATCTGCCATGCCGGAACTCCGAAAGGTATCCTGGCGATCATTGCTACCGGAGAGGTAAACGGGATGATGGACAGCCAAAAGCCCAAAGGTCCGTCAGGATTGTTCATCAGCGTAAAACTGCCGTACATCCCCAGTGTTAAAGGAAGGATGGCAAACAAGGTAAACTGCTGGGTTTCCGTTTCATTGTCAACAGCAGAGCCGATGGCAGCGTAAATGGAGCTGTAAAATATATATCCTAACAGGAAAAATACAATAAATACGAAAATAATCAGCGGGAAATTTAATTCCAGCAGACTGTGGGAAACCTGTGTGGCGATCTGGGCAACATCAAGCTTTTCCGTAATGCTCTCACCCGCTCCCGGAATATTTTTCTGAATCGAGGAAAACCCGGTATTTAAAACTACGGCCCCGATCACCGACATGGTAATCCATACCACAAACTGCGTAAGCGCAACCATCGTAACACCGAGGATTTTTCCCATCATCAGCTCAAAAGGTTTAACGGAAGAAATAATGATTTCCACTACGCGGTTATTCTTCTCTTCCAGGACGCTCCTCATCACCCGTACCCCATAAATAATAATAAACATGAAGGTAACATACATCAGGAGCATGCTCAGGCCGGATTTTACTCCAAAAGCAAGGTCGGAATCCTCTTTATTGCCTTCGGCTACATTAATGGTTTTCAGGGTAAAAGCCTTGTCAAGGTCATACAGCTGCTTTTCTGCAATCCCCATTTCCCTGATCTTCTCCTTTTTAATGACATTATTGATGTCGTTAATGATCCGCTGCTTCGTATCAAAGCCTATTTTGTTGTTGACTACCAGGCGGGTGTTATTCTGCAGGTCTCTGAAGTCCCGGTTTTTAAGTTCGGGTAAGATCAGGATGCCGTCCAGCGACTCATTGTTCTTCAGGGTTTTCATCTGGGCCTGCTCATCGGCAGTCGGAATGAAAATATAATTGAGTTTCTTATCAGATGGCAGCTGGTTCTTGAAAAGACCGCTTCTGTCCACCACCTGGATGACATTATGGGATTCATTAGCCTTAAACATCAGCCCTATAACGGAACCGAATGCAATAAGCATAATAGGGGCCAGCAAAGTAAGGATGATAAAGGATTTTTTCTTAACCTGGGTCAGGAACTCCCTTTTGGTAATTAAAAATATATTGTTCATAGTCTATTAGGAGGGATTACTCACAGCATTGATGAATACTTCGTTCATACTCGGGATTTTTTCATCGAAGGACCTGATTTTTCCAGCCAGTACCAGATCTGTGATAATCAGGTTCTGGTCATTTTCATTTTTCAGGTCGAAAGAAACCAATTGATTGTGGTGGGAGAGGTTGAAAATACCGTATTTGTTTCTGAAATGTTCAAATCCATTTTCATTGACGTCGGAAAGCGTGATACCGAAAATGTTTTTCTTGAATTTTTCCCTGACGTCAAATACCCTTCCGTCGATGATTTTTTTTGAATTGTTGATCAGGGCCACATAATCGCACATTTCTTCCACACTTTCCATCCGGTGGGTAGACAGGATGATGGTAGTCCCGTTATTTTTGAGGTCGATGATCTGGTCTTTGATGAGATTGGCATTAACAGGGTCGAAACCTGAAAAAGGCTCATCCAGGATCAGCAGGTGGGGCCGGTGAAGCACCGTAACCACAAACTGTATTTTCTGGGCCATCCCTTTGGAAAGTTCGGAAAGCTTCTTTTTCCACCATTGGTCGATATGGAGCTTTTCAAACCATTGCCTGGCTTCGTTTTGGGCATCTTTCTTGCTCATGCCTTTCAGTTCCCCGAAGTAAATGATCTGGTCGCCCACACTCATATTTTTGTACAGGCCCCGCTCTTCAGGCATATAACCGATATCCTTGATGTGCTCTGGGTTAAGCTTCTGTCCGTTGATGAAAACATCTCCGGAATCTGCCTGGGTAATCTGGTTGATGATTCTGATGAATGAGGTTTTGCCGGCTCCGTTGGGGCCCAGAAGTCCGTAAATACTTCCTTTGGGAACGTCGATACTGAAATCATCCAGTGCGGTCTTCTTTCCAGCGTTATAGGTCTTCGTGATATGTTCAGCCTTTAGCATTCGGGTTTTGATTTGTAAGTATGAAAATGTCCCGAAAGTTACGGAATTATTGAACGAGATAGGCCCGGAAATAAAAAATCCTGATGATTATCAGGATTCAGTTTATTGTTTTACGATCTGTGTGACCTTTTGGGTGTTGTCACTCAGGATATACCGGATCAGGTATTTCCCCGGTTTCAGTTTTTCAAGATTGATTTCCCCCGTATTCATGTTAACCGTGTAGTTCGCTACCTGGGTTCCCAGGATGGAATAAAAGGTCACACTTTTAATTTTCAGGGAGGCGTCCTTGGCTTTTACAATTAAAAAGTCCTTCGCCGGATTAGGATATGCTACCAGAACTCCGTCATCAGATTTCTGGGAAACAAATCCCGGTTCTCTCAGCTGAGCTTTGGCATGGCCGGAAAATCCGACAAGAGCACCTGTAAAAAGAAATAAAAGTAAAAGTTTTTTCATCAAATAAATATTTCGGATAGATTTAACAGCAAAAATAGAAAAATCTACCCGTCTCTGCAATAGTATTTTGTACAACATATAGTAAATTTGCATAAAAATGTTCAAAAAGTATTCCAAATGATATATTCAAGAAACAGAAGGCTGAGAGTAAATGACTCTATCCGCAGTCTGGTAAGGGAATGTACCCTTACGACCAGTGACTTTGTAATGCCGGTTTTTGTGATGGAGGGTGAAAACAAAGAGGAGCCGATTGCTTCAATGCCGGGAATTTTCAGAAGAAGTTTAGATTTAACGGTGAAAGAATGTAAGGAACTGTTTTCTTTAGGCGTAAGATCCGTTAACCTGTATATGAAAGTTTCCGATCATCTTAAAGACAATACCGGAAAAGAGGCCTGGAACAAGGACGGACTGATGCAACAGACCATCCGTGCTATTAAAGATGCCGTTCCGGAAATGATCGTGATGCCGGACGTGGCCCTCGACCCATATTCTATTTATGGGCACGACGGGATTATTGAAAATGGTAAAATCGTCAACGATGCAACCAATGATGCTTTGGCAAGGATGTCCGTATCGCATGCTGAAGCCGGAGCAGATATTGTGGCTCCGAGCGATATGATGGACGGAAGGGTTCAGGTAATCCGTGAAGCCCTGGAAGAAAGCGGGTTTACAGATGTAGGGATTTTAAGCTATTCGGCTAAATATGCAAGTTCGTTTTACGGTCCGTTCAGAAGTGCCCTGGACAGCGCACCTAAAGACGATATGGAAATACCGAAAGACAAGAAAACGTATCAGATGGATTTCCATAATTCCCGCGAAGCCATGAATGAAGTTTTTAAAGATATAGAGGAAGGAGCAGACATCATTATGATCAAACCGGGACTGCCTTACCTGGATATCGTTTCCAAAGTCCGTGAAGCAATTGACCTTCCGATTGCAGTATACAACGTAAGCGGGGAGTATGCGATGGTGAAAGCTGCTGCACAGAACGGCTGGCTGGATAATGATAAAACCATCATAGAGAGCCTTACCTGCTTCAAAAGAGCCGGTGCAGATATGATCTTCACTTATTTTGCTAAGGAAGCAGCAATGATCCTCAGAGACAGATAAGTTTTGAATTATAAGTTATAAGTTATGAGTGATTTTCAACAACTCATAACTTATAACTCTTCACTCATAACGTTCATCAGCTTATATCAAAATCCTTCCCTTTGGTAAATGTTGCAGCAAAAGGGGCCTGGCTGCCTGAATATTTCAGTACGAAATGCTTCTGGGTATCCGTGTTTACTTTGGCGTCCACTTCTACATGGTCTGTTTGGAAACTTACATCCAATCCTACACCAGCATCCTTTTCCAGGAAAATCTCAACGCTTTCAGCATAGAACAGTGCTGTGCTCAGGTAATTGAATTTAATATTTTTACGGTAAGTCTTGGATTTAGCCTGCGTAAAAATGGAGAAGTTCCTTAAAATCTCAATACCCGGCGAATCAATATTCGTGATACGCGATTTTGTAACCCCATTGACACGTACCGAAAAAGTTTTGGCACTCTTAATATTTCCGTTGACCCCGATATTGAATAATGACGGAAGCGAAAGTCCATATTCAATCATGCTGTCCTTTGTGAATTCAAAGTCAGGGATCAGGGCCGGGTTTTTAGGGATGTTCATGAGCTGATGCTTCACATAGTTCAGGTTGTCACCGGAAAACAGGTATCCGATGAGGTTATTGCCTGTTGTCCGCCAGTTCCTTCCGTTCCATTCAAAAATTTCGCCCAGCAGCGTATCTGTGGAAGAATGCGGAAGAAGATCCATATCCTGCCATTTGAAAACTTCTTTTGCGTACGGCCTGCGGTCGATGATGTTGATTCCCAGGTCCAGAGCCAGGAGTTCCGTTAATTCTTGGTTATTGTCCATAATAGTAGTTCTGTTGATTGGTCGTATAAAATTATGGCAAAAAACCGAAAAGCCTTACACTTTTGTGTTAAAACTTAGAACCAGCCTTTTTTGCCATAGACATAGGTGTCGTCAAACTTTTTATCACTCATGAACAGATAGATGATCCCTTCGATGAAAGGAATAACAGAGGCTAAACCGAATGTCACTACATTAAGTACCAGCTGGATGATTCCTTCTTTGGTGTACCCAAGATAAAACTTGTTCAGTGCAAGCCAGCCTACCAGGATGCCCAGCAGGGCGGCAGGGATTTTTTTCTCAGACCGGTAAAAAGGGTTATTATTGTTCGGGTTCTGCTGATTTCCTGTGGTGTAACCGTAATTTTCCATTGTTATAATTTTTAAGGTGATGGTTCATGATTAGTGTTGGCAATGCCGGCAAAAGTTACACCTTAAGTGCAAAATTTTCAGGGTTAAAAAACTCAAGATAGTATTTGCATACCATACCATAACTTGCTGCAATTTTATATATTTGCCCTATGATTTTACGAGGAGAAAACTTAATCAAGGAATACGGCCCCAAAAAAGTGGTAAAAGGTGTTTCCGTACAGGTTCAGCAGGGAGAAATTGTAGGATTGCTTGGTCCGAACGGTGCCGGTAAAACCACTTCTTTTTACATGATTGTGGGACTGGTGAAGCCTACTTCCGGTAAAATCTTCCTCGATAAGCAGGAAATCACTACAGATGCCATGTACCGCAGGGCGCAGAAAGGAATCGGCTACCTGGCTCAGGAAGCCTCGGTATTCAGGAAACTTTCCGTGGAAGAAAACATCATGGGCGTATTGCAGCTGACCAAGCTCTCCAAGCGTGAGCAGCAAATGAAATGCGATGAACTGGTGGAAGAATTCTCATTGCAGCATGTACGCAAAAACCGCGGAGACCTTCTTTCCGGAGGAGAGCGGAGGAGAACGGAAATCGCAAGGTGCCTGGCTACCAGTCCGAACTTCATCCTTCTCGATGAACCCTTTGCCGGAGTAGACCCGATCGCGGTGGAAGACATCCAGAAAATCGTACGGAGCCTGGTCGATAAGAATATCGGAATCCTGATCACGGATCACAATGTTCAGCAGACTTTGGCCATTACGAACAAAACCTACATCATGTTCGAGGGCAGGATCCTGAAAGAGGGTCTTCCGGAAGACCTTGCCAATGATCCGCAGGTACGGGAAGCCTATCTAGGTGAAAACTTCGTTTACCAGAGCCTTTCGGACAAAACCAAAAAGAAAAAATACCTCTATAACATCTGGGCAGGGAATTTTGATTCCAAAACCCAGCTGCAGGGCTTTGTAGATGAGAATTTCTCTCAGTTTGATGACCTTAGGACCATGCATGGCTTTGAAGACATCAGCTTTGCTTCTCTGGCCAATTCTGAAATTGAACACATCTTCAATGACGTGATTGACAAGAATGCCAATAACGCGTTTGTGTTCCAGAAGAAAGAAATCAACTCACAGTATTCCAAAGAGCAGGCGGAGGCAGAATCCAGAGCGGCAGCGCGTCCGGAACTGCATTATGTGACTACTTATGTGTATGAGGGATAATATTTAACATAGAAACTTCTTGTTTAAAAATAGAATAAAACGTACCTTTTCTTTCGGAAACGGTACGTTTTAGTTAAATAAAGTCATGGCAAAACCTTTTACCAGAACCCTTACTTTATTCGGAATCTATAAGCAGCTGATCGTATTCATCCGCCCATATCGGCTGATGATTTACGGAACGCTGTTCCTCACTTTTCTTGGTGCACTTGCAGCACAGGTCAATCCCATCGTCCTGAAATATACAGTAGATGAGGTTACGCAGCTTACTAAGCTACCGCATCCGATGTCTGAAGGAATCCATGTTCTCATTGTGATATCGATGATCCTGCTGGGTAAGGAGTTGCTGAATATTTTCATCAATTTCGGCCAGAAGTTTTACGGGGAAAAAATACGGATCAATGTAAGTTCGGTGTTAGCACAGTCGGCCATCGACAAAATCCTTACCTACAGGGTTGCTTATTTCAATGATGAAAACCACGATTCCGGAAAGCTACAGATCAGAATCGACCGGGGTATCGAAAGCCTTACCCGCCTGGTCCAGAACTTCTTTATCGATATGCTGCCGTTGTTCTCCAATGCCTTTATTGCTTTGATCATTATGTACATGCAGAATGTGTATGTAGGCGCTGTTTCCACAGTAATTGTGCCGGTGTATTTCTACATCAGTTCATTGCAGGCCAAAAAGCTGAGCGGCGTGCGGAGAAAACTGAGAAACCAGCGCGAGCAGAAAACTTCCGGCCTCCTGAACCTCATCAGTTCCATTATGGTTATCAAAAGCTTTGTCAGGGAAAAATTTGAGGGCAAGAAACAGTATGACCTGCAGATGCAGCTGATGGAAAGCCAGATGTTCACGCGCAGGACCAATTTCATCTATGACGGACTGAAAACCTTCATCGAGCAGTTTGGTGTCGTGCTCATCATCCTTTTGACGGTGTACCTGGTTCTGGACCAGCAGATGACCATCGGTGCCATTATGCTTCATATTATGCTTTTCAACAATGTCTCTGCACCGATCCGGCAGCTGCACAGGATCTATGACGATATGAACGATGCGATGATCTATGCCGAAGGTTATTTTGACATTTTAAATGCCGATGATGAAAAAGAGCCTGATGGACAACTTCAGGAAAAAGATATCAAAGGGACTTTTGAACTGAAAAATGTCAGTTTTACCTATCCGAACGGAACACAGGCCCTGCACGAGGTTTCTATGACCATAGAAAACGGGAAGACTACAGCGCTGGTCGGACTAAGCGGCGCCGGAAAATCAACTGTGATCAACCTGCTCTGTAAGTTTTATCTTCCGGATTCCGGATGTATCCTGTTGGACGGCATAGACCTGAATGAATATGAAAATACATTCCTTAGGAATGACCTTGGCCTCGTACTCCAGAAAAACCATATTTTCCAGGGAAGCATTGAAGACAATATCCGTTACGGAAATATGAATGCCAGTTTTGAAAAAATCGAAGCAGCTTCCAGAAAAGCCTATCTCCATGAGCAGATCATGGATCTGCCGGATCAATATCAGCATGATGCTACCCAGCTCTCGGGAGGGCAGCAGCAGAGGATTGCCATTGCAAGGCTCTTCCTGAAAGATCCGCCTATTATATTCCTGGATGAACCTACGGCCAGCCTGGATGCCATTGCTACGGAACAGATCAAAAACTCACTGGACGCCATCAAAGAAGGCAGGACAGTAGTGATTATCTCCCACTCGTTATCCCAGATCCTGGATGCGGATACCATTTACGTTATGAAAAGGGGCAGGGTAGTAGAGCATGGATCTCATGATGAACTGGTACAGAAAAACGGAACCTACCGGGAAATTTTTGATGCTTCGGCCCGAAGCCTGAACCTGGATAAGCTGGTGAGTACGTTTAAAGAGCAGTAATATATCAGTGTAACCATATAACAATGACCTTGCATTGATAGTCATTCATCAATTATCATTTATCAATCATCAATCATCAATCATCTCTCATCCCCATGAACGACCATTATCTCAAAAAACTCGACAGGGTAACCGCCATTCTCACTCAGCTGCAGTCCAGGCCTCTGATACGGGCACAGGATCTCGCGAAGAAGTTTGAGGTAAGCATCCGGACTATTTACCGGGATATCAAAACCCTGGAACATGCAGGAATTCCTATCGTGGGTGAGGCAGGGAGTGGTTATTCGCTGATGGACGGTTATAAATTGCCACCTGTCATGTTTACAAAGGAAGAGGTTTTGAGTTTCATCACGGCAGAAAAGCTGATGCAGAAATTTTCGGACCAGAGTTTGGGAACCCACCATCAGAATGCCATGGAAAAACTGCGTTCCGTACTGAGGTATTCGGATAAGAACCTGATCCAGAGTGTCGAGAAGCAGGTCGATATCTTCAATTACCATCCGGTTTCCGGTGAGAACATCAAAAATGTGATTCCCATCATTATGGAAAGCATAGCAGAAAAGAAACAGCTGACTATAGAATACAGAACGGTGGATGATCAGTTTTCCACCAGGACTGTTGAGGTTGTTGGGGTTTTCTTTGAGTTCAGTTACTGGTATTTTATGGCTTTCTGTACTTTGCGGAATGATTTCAGGCAGTTCAGGATCGACAGGATCCAGAAGATGGTGAAGACGCAGAATCCTTTCCTGCAGGAATACGGCCAGATCAATGATTACCGCAGCAAACCCAATGGCAATAAAACCAGGGTGAGACTTCTGGTCGATAAAAAAATCGTCGGACACCTGGTCAATTCCAAAAGGTATTACGGGCTCACAGAAGAAATAGTGCATGGAGACGGTATTGAAATGATTTTTGAGACTGACTGGATCGATGAAGGATTTCCGCGCTGGCTGATTACTTTTGCCGATTATGCCCAGGTCCTCGAGCCTGATTTTCTAAGAAGCAAAACAAGGGAATTGGCTGAACGCATCCTGGGCAGGTTATAATTCAAAAGGATACCACACGAGTATAAACGCATGGTGTAATGCTTAATTCGGTTTAAATCATATGTATTCCGGATAATATATTTGATCAGTTCCAAGTATTATGAATATTTTTTCACATGGTTACTGTTTGTACTCTCTTCAGGAGCATTTTACAAGCCTCCTGATCGTAGGTTCTATACTAACATAAAAATGAGTCCTGCATGCAGCAGAACTCATTTTTATTACGGCCTTCTTATTACAGCCTGAGTGTATTAATGTGGACTAAAGGGGAAACCTTTCCCAGAAAAAAGGCGGTTCTATACCTAATGCTCTCAGGTATACATAGCCCTGGCCGCGGTGATGTACTTCATTATCGATAAAGTACAGTAGATTTTGGTAGATTGGGAATTCATACTGTCCGAATAGATTGTAGGATTCCTGGAAACGTTCTTCCGGAATGCGGTTGAAATAATCATGGATCACTACTGTTTCCTCGTCCCATTTGGCCAGGAGCTCAGCCTTGGTAGCAGGAACAAAAGCGGTTTCATCGAAAGCTTCGATCTTGCCTTCTACGATTCCTCTCAAAGCCGG
Source organism: uncultured Chryseobacterium sp. (assembly GCA_913775525.1). Lineage (GTDB taxonomy): Bacteria > Bacteroidota > Bacteroidia > Flavobacteriales > Weeksellaceae > Chryseobacterium. Next base: position 15,674 of record CAJYLH010000034.1, on the reverse strand, counting down.
GCCACCGATGCTGATCAGTTCAACGGCCATTTTGGCAAAGGGCCTCATGCCGGCAAGAGAAAATTCAAATAAATCCTTTTCGGGAAAGGCTTCGATTACCCTTCTGGTCAGGTTGCGGTGTCCCTGCCAGTGTTCCAGTAGCTGTGCAGCATTCATAAATTTTCCGGTAGCTGTTGATGTCTGTGTTGATGTCATAGTATACATTTTTAAGTTGTTTGTACGACAAAGGTAAGATGGGGAAATGACAGCAGTTTGTCAGCAGCAATTGCTGAGCTTAAAAATATTTTATAATCATAAAGACTGTCAGCAAAAAAAAGTAGACATACTATAATCAATAAACTAATCATGCTTTATTAGGGATATAGAAAAATCTGTTTTTTTATAATATGCGCAAACATTTTAAATGATATTTTATATTTTAAACCATGATATTTCAGAGAAATTTTATTTTTCTTAATTTATTTAAGATGACCACCTTATCATGCTTTAAGGAATATTAATAATGCTTTGATGTTTCTTAATATTTTGTTAAAATTTAAGCCGCTTTTTTTAAAGAATTTTGCATGGTCAAAAAAAAACAAATGAAACTTTCGAAATTTTTAATGCTTCTCCTCTTATCCTTTTTTACCGGTAGTATGCATGCTCAAAAGAAGATTCAGCAGAAAAAAGTAGTATTCGTTATTGTGGACGGAATTGCTGAAGATATGCTGGACAAGGCAGCTATTCCCAATATTAAAAGAATCGGAAAGGATGGCACCCTACTGAGAGCTTATGTAGGCGGAGAAAAAAATGGCTACAGTGAAACTCCAACCATTTCGGCAGTGGGATACAACAGCCTGCTGACCGGAACATGGGTGAATAAGCACAATGTATTCGATAATGATATTAAATCACCTAATTACAACTATCCTACTATTTTCAGGCTTTTTAAAAATCAGTTTCCAGATAGGAAAGCGGCTGTATTTTCTACCTGGGAGGATAACAGGACAAAGCTGATCGGTGAAAACCTGGCGGCTACAGCCCATATCAGAATGGACTTTTCATATGACGGAATGGAAAAGGACACAGTAAATTTTCCTCATGATAAACAAAGAACATACATCCGTAAGATCGATAGCCTGGTTGCCGAAAAAGCCGCCAGCTATATTACTGAGAAAGCTCCGGATATGTCCTGGGTATACCTGGAATATTCAGATGATATGGGACACCGGTATGGGGATGGTGATCGTTTGTACGATGCCATTTCTTTCGAAGACAGGATGATCGGTAAAGTGTATGATGCTGTAAAACGGCGCGAGTTACGGCATGGTGAAGACTGGCTGTTTATCGTGACTACGGATCATGGAAGATCTGCAAATGACGGCAAAGGGCATGGCGGACAAAGTGACCGTGAACGCAATACCTGGATCGCTATTAATAAACCGGATGTGAATGCATATGCCAGGAATAACCGTGTGGCTATTACCGATATATTGCCCACCATAGCGGATTTTATGGGGATAAAAATCCCCGTAAGCATTGAACAGGAGATAGATGGTATAGACCTGCTTAAAAACCGGAATGCATATCAGTTAAAAGCAACCCTGGCCGACAGCAAAACTCTGAACGTTACATGGAAAACGATACAACCTTCTCCAGAGATTGCCGAAATTTATCTGACTTCCACGAATAACTTCCGTAACGGAGGTAAAGATTCCTATCAGTTGCTGGGAAAAACAGAGCTGGGCAAAGGAACATTTACTGCTGAAATCAAACACCCTTCTGATATATACAAGATTGTCCTGAAAACGAAAGACGGTTTTCTGAACACCTGGATTACACAACACACTAAATAAGGAACATCTTCATGAAACTACAACTCTTAATCGGACTGGGCCTGGTCACCGGTCTGGAAATCCATGCCCAGAATCTGCAGAAAACAGACCGTACAGATACCGTCAGTACCCACGAAAAAAAAATTGATGAGGTAGTCATTACAGCCTTAGGCATCAAAAAAGAGAAAAAAGCATTGGGGTATGCGGTGCAGGAAGTAAAAGGCGATGTTTTTGAAAAGGCAAAAGAACCGAACTTTATCAATTCACTTTCCGGTCGTGTTGCAGGGCTGAATATCAAAAACAGCACGGACCTTTTTCAGGATCCGGGAATCAGTCTCAGGGGAGCAAAACCGCTTATCGTCATTGATGGTGTACCAGACAGAACCGCAGACCTGTGGCGGATCAATGCTGATGATATTGATAATATCAGTGTCCTCAAAGGTCCCACAGCTTCAGCACTGTACGGATCTGTTGGGAAAGACGGTGCCATTATGATTACTACCAAAAGGGGCAAAAAAGGAAAAATGAGCATTTCATTTAACAATTCCACGATGTTTCAGACCTCTTTCATACGTATTCCAAAAGTTCAGACAGTGTATGGAGGAGGAAATAATGGTAAATATGCCTACATTAACGGAGAAGGTTCCGGCAGTGAAGGAGGAGGCTGGATCTGGGGACCGAAATTGGATCAGAAAGATCCCACTACTCCAAGCGGCTATTTTGAAACTCCGCAGTACAACAGCCCGATTGATCCGGTGACCGGAAAGCTCGTACCGTTGCCGTGGATCTCCCGTGGAAAAAACAACATCAGAAATTTCTTTGATACCGGGATGATCCAGTCAAATAACATCAGCGTTGACTGGGGAAACGATAAATCTACCTTCAGGCTGTCTCTTTCGAATATCTATCAGAAGGGGATTGTCCCGAATACAGATCTTAAGACCACTTCCATAAGCCTTGCAGGTTCTGTAACTCCCGTGAAAGACCTGACCATTAATTCTACCCTGACCTATAACAAAGAATATACTTCCAATTTTCCGGAAGTGGGGTACGGACCCACCAATTACCTGTACAACCTGGTATTGTGGACCGGTGCAGACGTGGATATCAGGGATCTCAGAAATTACTGGGTAGCCGGGAAAGAAGGTTATCAGCAAAGGCATTATAATGTCTCCTATTATAACAATCCTTATTTCCAGGCTTATGAATACCTCAGGCCCTACTACAAAGACAATGTATTGGGAAATGTAAACCTGGATTACCGGATCATGCCGAAATTATCGGTCAAGGGTCGCGTAGGAGCAAATATCTACAGCCTTAACAGAGAATTTAAAGAACCCAAAAGCTACATCGGTTACGGAAATAAATCACTGGGAAATTATACCCAGGTCAACGGCAACTACTTTGATATCACCTCGGAGCTGGGCCTAAAATACGAAAACCGGTATTCTGACAATTTTACCCTTAATGCAGAAGGGTATGTTTCCAATTTTTACAGGGAGCAGAAAAACAGTGAAATCCGTACAGACGGATTGGTTACTCCGGGATGGTATAATCTATTCAATTCCATTGGCCCTCTGTTTGCGCCTACAGACGGCAACAGGAACAGGAAAGAATATGAGCAGATTAACAGTACTTACGGCTTTGTAGATATGGAATTTTATAAAACCTTCTTTCTGAATATGACCGCAAGGTATGATAAAGTCTCCACCCTTCCTGAGGGCAATAATACATATTTTTACCCATCTGTTTCAGGATCATTGCTCCTGAACCGGCTGCTCAGCCTTCCTGAATGGGTAGATCTGGCTAAAGTACGCGGATCTTTTGCAAGGGTGTCCACAGGAAAACTGGCGAACAACACGTACGGATATATTTCTGCATTTGAACGTAGTAACGTTAGCTGGAACGGGCAGTCTTCGTTCTATTTTGGCAATATTCTCATCGACGGAAATATAAAACCGGAGACAGTAGATTCCTGGGAAGTGGGGACCAACATCGCCGTGCTTAAAAACAGAATAAACCTGGATGTTGCTTATTATCAGACTAAAGACTACAATAATATGGCCTATATTCCCTTATCTGAAGCTGTAGGGTATAAGTCATTCCTGACCAATGGAAATGTGTATCAAAGAAGGGGAGTAGAGTTCACCTTAAATGCGGATATGATTAGAAATTCCGGTTTTAAATGGAGTACTCAGCTTAATCTGAGCCATTACCGTAAGTATTTAAAAGAAGCCTTCGGGGGTAAAGATTATATCACTGTTTATAATCCTGCTAACGGAAGGGACAATTTTGTTAGTGTAGGAGAAAGGATGGATAAACTTACCGCGATGCCATACGAAACTTCTCCTGACGGGCAACTGGTGCTGAAAAATGGTTATCCCGTAAATTCTACCGCTCCATTTGAATCCACTATGGGTTATTCTGATCCGGACTGGACCTATGGATTCTCCCATAATTTTGCTTACCGCAATTTCTCTCTTGCTCTGCTGTTCGACGGAAGGATCGGAGGAAGCATGTATTCCACAACCAATCAGAAAATGTGGTGGGGTGGTATAGCGCCAGGAACCGTAAACCAGTACCGGGATGATGCCAATGCAGGAAACAATACCTATATAGCCCCTGGTGTAAGGGTGATAAGCGGTTCTATAATTTATGACCAGAACGGGAATGTGAAATCAGATACCCGGGTATTTGTCCCTAATGATGTAGCCGTAAATTATAATGCCTACATGCAGAGTACAAGTAATGCTTTTGAAAGCAATTACCATTACTACAAACAAACTTTTATTAAACTGAGAGAGGTAACGCTTACCTACAACTTTGAAAAATCATTTGCAAAGAAACTCGATTTGTCTTCCGCAAGCATTTCCCTGATTGGAAGAAACCTGTGGCTTGCATCAAAAATTAAAAATGTGGATCCCGATTCCGGAATGGATCAGCTTCAGACTCCGGCTACGAGAAGTTTCGGGGTTAATATCAATGTTAAATTTTAATTATAAAGAATCTTCAAATGAAAACATTCAGGAACTATATCATCATAATCACTGTTTTATCTGGCTTGACAGGCTGTAGCAGGGTGGAAGACTTTCAGGATGATCCCAACCGTCCTAAAAACGTTGGGGCTGAAAGTATATTACCGGGGATTGAAGTCAATGCCTTCAGTACCATCAGAGCTGAGGCGGCGCTGGCATCCAGGCAGCTGGCCTATATTAACGGAGTCAATTCCCAGCAATATTATAACTGGCAAAGAGGATCATTCGGAGCGTATGATAACATTAAGCAGGTTGAAAAAATGGTGGAGGAAGCCAATAAGAATTCGGCAAAAGAATATATTGCCTTAGCCCGTTTCTTTAAAGCCTATTATTTTATATCCTTAACAGAAACTTTTGGGGATATCCCGTACACTGAGGCCGTAAAAAAAGATAATTTTTACCCAAAATATGATGACCAGAAAAGCATCTATAAAAATATTCTTGCCGAACTTGCCCTGGCTAATACTGAACTTTCTGCCCTAAATATAACTTTAAGGGGGGATCTTATCTATAACGGGAATTTGCTTAAATGGAGAAAGCTGATCAATTCATACAGACTGAGATTGCTCATCGACCTGTCTAAGAAATCTGATGATACAGAGCTGAATATCAAACAGGCATTTGCTGATATTGTAAATAATCCGGGGCAAAATCCTGTTATGGAAAGCAATGATGACAGTGGGGCATTATCATTTTACAATCAGGTAAATAATCGTTACCCCTATTTTAACAGCAATGATCTTAAAACAGCCTACTACATGGAAAAAAGTTTTGTAGATAAGCTTAAAGCGTTAAAAGATCCCAGGTTATTTACAATGGCTGAGAAAAAAAACAGTACTGCGGGAACGGATCCGGCGGATCCGTTCAGCTATTATGACGGATTATACGGTAGTGGGGATTTAGGACAGAATTCTGCAAAGGCTTCCAATGGGCTGGCTTCAAGGATCAATCCAAGGTATTTCAATGATCCTGTCAATGAACCTACTTTGCTGATGGGATACACGGAATTGCAGTTTATCCTTGCTGAGGCAGCATTGAGGGGATGGATCAGTGGCAATCCCAATACCTATTATCTCAAAGGGATCAACGCTTCGATGAATTTTTATAAAGTAAGTTCGTCTGATATCAATACCTATCTGGCGCAGCCTGAAATCAGCCTTCAGCCGGGAAAGGAAATTGAACAGATTATGAACCAGAAGCATATTGCACTGTTTTTCAATACAGGATGGAGAATATTTTTTGACCAGAGGCGAACTGGGTTTCCTAAATTCAATACTGACGGACCCGGAATCCTCAACAATGGCAAAGTTCCTAAAAGATGGATGTACCCTTCCTCTGAAATTACAAATAACAATGCCAATCTGATGAATGCGGTTTCAAAGCAGTATCCGGGAGGCGATGACATCAATGAAACGATGTGGCTCATCAAGTAAAGAATCACTAAAATACTGCTTTTATAAGGCAGTATTTTTTTGCATAAATAGGTAGCCGTAAATCTGTTAGGCATCAATGGCTATGTGAAAAAATTTCCTGAACGGTACCGGCTACATTTTCTCAGACTTACTCCGGAATATGATGCATTACGGTAAAGGTTAAAAACCTGACGAAAAACTTGGCCGTTTTAGCCTGAAAAAGTATTTTAGTAGTATGAAAATTTACACGAAGACAGGAGACAAAGGCCAGACCGCTCTGTATGGCGGAACCCGGGTATCCAAAGCCAGCGCCCGGGTAGACAGTTATGGGAATATAGACGAGCTGAATTCATTCATCGGCATCGCTAAAAGCCATATAGAAGATGCAGAAGTATTGAGGCAGCTGAAAAAAATCCAGTTTGACCTGTTCACTGTAGGTTCTGAAGCCGCAACTCCCGCAGATAAGCTGATGCTGGCCAATGGAAAATCCCGTCTTCCCCTGGTGATTTCCGAAACCGAAACTGAAGAGCTGGAGCAGTGGATGGATGCATTCGAAGAAGAGCTGGAGCCCCTTCAGTATTTTATCCTTCCGGGTGGCGGAAAAGCAGCCACCTTTCTCCATGCGGCACGTACCATTTGCAGGCGTTCCGAACGCTCACTGGTTTTCCTGAATGAATCTGAGGAAGTGCGCCCGGAACTGATCAAATACCTCAACAGGCTGTCAGACTACCTTTTTGTCCTTGCCAGGTACGTTTCCAAAATCAATCATGAACCGGAAGAATACTGGAACCCGAATGAGCGGTAAAGCATTGCTTTTCATCAACGGAGAAGCTCCCAAAAGCCTGCCGGACCCGGAACTGTACGGGCTTATTGCCTGTACAGATGGTGCTTTTCACTACCTGAAGCAGCAGAATTTTCCATTGGAAAAACTTGATTTTATTTCCGGTGACTTCGATTCGCATACGGGAAAAGACGAGAATGTATATGAAGGGAAATTTATTTTTACGCCGGATCAGGATAAGACCGATTTTCACAAGGCCCTGGAAATTATTCTGGAAAAAGGGTTTTCTGAAGTGGACGTGCTGGGAGGAAGCGGCGGTGAACAGGATCATTTCCTGGGGAACCTTACGGTGGCTTATGTGTTCAAAGACCGTATGAATATCCGTTTTTACGATGAATTTTCACAGTATTTCTTCATCCCTAAGAATTTTTCCCTCACAGGAATTCAGGGCAGGATGATATCCCTTTATCCGTTTCCGTCAGCAGGAAATATCGTCACAAAAGGGTTGAACTGGCCGCTGGAAAATGAAGACCTCAGCATCACTTCCAGACTGGGAACGCGGAATTTCGCCGCTGCGAACGAAATATCGGTAACCTATGAAACGGGAGACCTGCTGATCTTTATCGGTACACCGTACCGGTAAGAACGTTCATCACAGACACCTATGGTCTCTTCAATGGGCTGCTGAAATCATGTAATGTATATCTGTTGAGGAGATTGCCTGTGATTATTTTTGCTTCCATAATCCGGTATATTTTTAAGAGCGGGAACACAGAACAACAGTTTTCCTAAGGCCGGTCTGGCATGTAAAAGCCGGAGGATAAGGTATTTTAAATTTTATTAAAAATTAACACCAAAAAATAAAACTTTTTTACCAATTTTGTACTCCTAATTCTCTTATTTAGAAATGAAGATAAAATATTCGGAACTCATTGATCAGACGCTCTATTTTCCTACCGAGGAATTTAATGTTTCTGAGAATAATCTGTTGTTCCATGACATCCCCCTGATGGATGTTGTTGAAAAATTCGGCACTCCGCTGAAGATCAGTTACCTGCCGAGGATTTCGCAAAATATTCAGAAAGCGAAAAGCTGGTTCAGAGGAGCTTTTGAAAAAACCGGATATAAGAAGAACTATACCTATTGCTACTGCACAAAATCCAGCCATTTTAACTTTGTCCTGGAAGAGGCTTTAAGGAACGATATTTCCATTGAAACCTCTGCTGCCTATGATATGGACATCGTGAAATCTTTATACGAAAAAGGAAAGGTAGACAAGAATATTGAAGTGATCTGTAACGGGTTCAAGACAGATGATTATCTGGCTAAGATCTCAGAAATGATCAACAGCGGTTTTGAAAACATTACCCCGATCCTGGATAACTACCGGGAGCTGGATAAGCTAACGGAAAGCATTGATACCACATTCGATATCGGGATCAGGATTGCTTCCGAAGAAGAACCTAAATTTGAATTTTATACCTCAAGGCTGGGGATCGGATACAAGGATATCATCCCGTATTACAGCCAGAAAATTGCCGAGCACCCGAATGCAAGGCTGAAAATGCTGCATTTCTTCATCAATACCGGGATCAAGGATACGGCTTATTACTGGAACGAACTTTACAAATGTCTCCGTGTATACGCCCGTCTGAAAAAGATTGCTCCTGAAGTGGATTCCCTGAACATCGGTGGTGGCTTCCCGATCAAAACCTCTCTGAATTTCGATTATGACTATCAGTACATGGTAGAAGAAATCGTTTCCCAGATCAAAAAATTCTGTGAGGAAGAAGGAGTGGAAGAACCTAACATTTATACCGAGTTCGGAAGCTTTACGGTAGGGGAAAGCGGAGCCAACCTGTATAAAATTATTTCACAGAAACGCCAGAACGACCGTGAAAAGTGGAATATGATCGATTCTTCGTTCATGACTACGCTTCCGGATACCTGGGCGATCTCCAGGCATTTCATCATGTTGCCGCTGAACCGTTGGGAAGATACCTATGAAAGGGTATTTTTAGGAGGCCTTACCTGCGACTCAGATGACTATTACAATTCTGAGCAGCATACCAATGCGATTTACCTGCCGGTTTTCAGTGATACCAAGCCCCTGTACATCGGGTTTTTCCATACCGGAGCTTATCAGGAAACGATCGGAGGATATGGCGGAGTACACCACTGCCTGATGCCGCAGCCTAGGCATGTCCTGATCCAGAAAGATGAGAACGGGGAATTCCAGTACGAAGTGTTCCGTGAAAAACAGGAACCTGAAGATATTTTAAAGCTTCTGGGGTACAAAGAATAGGAATTGAATATAAAAAGATAAAAAAAGCTATCAGGATCAGACTGATAGCTTTTGTTTTTAAAAATATTTGGCGATCTTATCCAGCTCAAGTTCAGGATAATCTGAGACGACTGTATCTGCCAGGGTATAATCCTGGTTTTTGGAATGCGTGCTCCGGTATGCGGCACAGAAAATGCCTGCCCGGTGCGAAGCCATGATCCCGTTGGTGGAATCTTCAATGACCATACAGTTGCCCGTAGGTTCACCGGCCAGTTCTGCCGCCAGCAGGAATACTTCAGGGTGTGGTTTTGACTCTTTAAGATCAGCACCGCTGATTTTGCCGCTGAAATATTTTTCAAGCCCGAATTTTTCAAACACCATATTGATGGTGGTCATGGTAGCGGAAGAAGCCAGGATAAGGGTGATGCCGTTTTCATAATAATGTTCAATGAGGTTTTTTACGCCCGGGATAAGATCAAAATCTTCATCGTTGTAAAAGAAATCTTTGAAATAGGCTCTTTTAATCCCTGCAATCTCTTCGTAAGTGTGCGAAAGACTGAACTTTTCGATCAGGGTTTCACAAACCTTTTTGGTGGAATACCCCGTAAAGGTGGTATACATCCCTTCCGGAACCTGTATCCCGAGGTCATCAAAGGTTTTGAAATACGCTTTTCTGTGCAGCGGTTCCGTGTCTACAATAACGCCATCCATATCGAATAGCACAGCTTTTAAAGGCATAATTGAATTTTTTTATAAAAATAACTTTATAAAATCAAAGACCGAAACGTTTCCGGCAAAAAACAGGTCAGGAGGGTCAAAACAGATCAATTCCTTCCGTAAGTTCACCGTTATAACTCCGCGACTATTTGTATCTTTGCATCAAATCATTCAATCATTTAAATCTATTATACAGCATGAGAACATACGCAGGAATTCCTGAAGAAAATGCATCACTGGAAAACGCTAAAGTAGTACTGGTTACCGTTCCTTATGACGGGACATCCACCTGGGGAAAAGGAGCTGACAAAGGTCCTGAATTATTCCTTGACGCTTCTGAAAATATGGAGCTTTACGACATTGAAACCGGAACCGAGCCCTACCTTGAAGGCGTTTATATGGCCGGGGAAGTTTCCGAAAATTCCACTCCGGAAGCCATGACCGAAGCCGTTTACCAGAAAACCAAAGAACTCCTGAACCACGACGGGAAATTATTTACCCTTTTCGGTGGCGAACATTCCGTATCCATCGGTTCCATCCGTGCCGTAGGGGAAAAGTATGAGAACCTGACCGTTCTTCAGCTGGATGCCCACACGGACCTGCGTCCCGAATTCCACGGTTCTACCTCCAACCATGCCTGTGCGGTTTTTGAAGCCAGCCAGAAGCATAACCTGGTTCAGGTGGGAATCCGTTCCATGGATATCGAGGAAGCCCAGTATTTACCGGAAGGAAGGGTGTTTTTTGCCCATGAGATCGCGAATAATGAAAACTGGGTGAATGACGTCCTGGAAAAAGTGTCCGGGAATGTCTACATCACCATTGACCTGGATGCTTTCGATCCTTCTATTGCACCGTCTACGGGAACTCCTGAGCCGGGTGGCCTTCAATGGTATCCTACTTTGGAACTGCTGAAAAAAGTATTTGAAAAATGCAATGTGGTTGCTTTCGATATTGTAGAGCTGATGGATTCTCCTATGGCCAAGCCAAGTGCATTCCTGGCTGCCAAGCTGTACTACAAAATGCTGGCCTATTACCACCTGAATCAATAATACATTCCGCAGGAACCGGATTTTTTCTATCCTGTATTTTCTGGAAATTTGTGGAATAAAACGGAATGATATGTTGACACAAAATCAGATCAATTACCAAAGGATTGCCAAGGCCATCGCCTATATACAGGAAAATTTCCTGCTTCAGCCCGGGCTGGAGGAAGTAGCGGAAAAAATACACCTGAGCCCGGCCCATTTCCAGAAGATATTTACGGAATGGGCGGGGACCAGTCCTAAAAAGTTCCTTCAGTACATCAGCCTGGAGCACGCCAAAAAGCTGTTGAACGAAGAAAAAGCCACCCTGTCAGATGCGGCATATGAAACCGGGCTTTCCAGCACCAGCAGGCTGCATGAATTGTTTGTCAATATCGAGGGAATGTCCCCGGCAGAATATAAAAATGGCGGCAGGAGCCTGGAAATCAGCTACACTTATTCAGACAGTCCGTTCGGGCCTATCCTTACGGCATCCACGACAAAAGGGATCTGCCACATGGCTTTTGAAGATGATCAAGAAAAAGCATTGGAAGACCTGAAGTTCAGGTTTCCCAATGCTTATTTTATGGAGCGGCAGACAGCATTTCATGCCAGTGCCCTGTCCATTTTCAGCAAAGACTGGAACAGGCCGGAGTCCGTAAAGCTTCATTTAAAAGGAACGGATTTCCAGCTTAAAGTCTGGCAAAGCCTTCTGGCCATTCCTGTAGGGAAACTGTCAACGTACGGAAGCCTGGCTGGGAAAATTGGCCATTCCGGAGCGTCGCGCGCAGTAGGAACTGCCATTGGAAGTAATCCCGTAGCGTTTCTGATTCCGTGCCACCGTGTCATCCGGTCTTCCGGGGAAATCGGAGGCTACCGTTGGGGAAGTGACAGAAAGCAGCTGATGATTGGCTGGGAGAATGCCCTGACAGATCCGGAAAACCTATCCGTTTCCTGATCTTATTTATTCGTTCCTAATTATTATTCAAAGAACGGTGTGAATCCTTACCAACAACAGGATCGCATCAATATTCTTTACGTTCATTCATCATCATATAATTTACATGCATTATGCTAAGCCTTTTTGAAGAACCGTCAGAATATCCGGTTAATATCCTTCCGTATGACGGGACGGTTCAATATTATGGAAAAGTGTTTTCAAGGGAAATGTCAGAGTCTTATTATGTCTACCTTCTCGGTGAGATCCCCTGGGAGAATGACGAAGCGGTTATTTTCGGTAAGCTGATCACCACCAAAAGGAAAGTAGCCTGGTTTGGGGACCTGCCGTTTGAATATACCTATTCCCAGCGTACGAAACGCGCTATAGCCTGGACTCCTGAATTACTGGAACTGAAAAAAAGATGTGAAGAAATAAGCGGTGAAAGCTATAATTCCTGCCTCCTGAACCTGTACCATGATGGAAGCGAAGGAATGGCCTATCACAGCGATGCCGAAAAAGACCTTAAGAAGCATGGGGCTATTGCTTCGCTCACTTTCGGAGCAGAACGTAAATTTGCTTTCAAACATAAGACGACCAAAGAAAAAGTTGAACTTTGGCTTGAAAACGGCAGCCTACTAGTGATGAAAGGTACCACACAGGACCACTGGCTGCACCGCCTGCCGCCAACCACCAGGGTGAAAACACCCAGAATCAATCTTACGTTCAGGACGATTGAAGAATAACTGGGCTATCCGGTTAAAATAGAGGATGATTCTATGATAGCATTGAAAAAGCGGGTCTTAAATATAACATACTGTTCACTCATCATAAAAACCGCAGGTTTTAAAACTCTTATGTGTTCTTCTGTTTTCAAAGCTGTTTTCTTCATGCTTCTTATGTGTCAAAAAGAACTGTTGTGACTGTTGTGATTTTTATTCTCCTGTAGATCATCAAATAACGCAGTTTTTTTTACGTATTTAAAAATCGCAGATTTTTAAACTTCTGTGTTCTTTCTGTTTTCAAAGCTGTTTTCTTCATGCTTCTTATGTGTCAAAAAGAACTGTTGTAACTTTTGTGGTTTGAATCTCTCGCAGATCAGCATCTCTCGCGGATTTTTTCAATATCGTAAAAATCGTAGATTTTTAAACTCATGTGTTCTTCTGTTTTCAGAGCTTTTATCTTCATGCTTCTTACGTGTCAAAAAAACTGTTGTGACTTTTGTGGTTTTATTCTCGCGCAGATCAGTAGATTACACAGTTTTTTGTTCATGCGTTTAAAAACAAGGATCTATTTCAGGACCTCTGCTTCTATGGCACTGTCATCAAATACTTTGATGAATGCTTTCGTATAATCCTGCTGGCTTGCAAAATTAGGGTTCTCCATAAATTTCTGCGGGTTAATGGCAAAAAGAGGGAACCATGTACTGCTGATCTGGACCTGGATCTTATGCCCTTTCTTAAATGTATGGACAACGTCCTGAAGCCTGAAGTTAACCGCTGTTTTCGTATTCGGAACCAATGCTTCGGCTTTTTCCCTGGAGTTCCTGAACCGGGCCGGCATAATTTCGCTTCGCACCATCTGATGGTAATTACCGTATACTACGCCTTCCTTCTTTTCAGCCGGTTTAAAATCTTCCGGATAGACATCGATCAGCTTAACAGCGAAATCAGCGTCAGTAGAAGTGGAAGCGATATTCAGTTTAGCCATCAGTTCGCCGGCAAAGGTGAGGTCCTCGGTTAAAGCATCGGTAGTAAAAGTGAGTACATCAGGTCTTCCTTCTGCAAACCGTTGGTCTTCGGACATATAATTCCTTGGCGTAAAGCCGTTGAAATCTTTCAGGTTCATAGAACTTACCACAGGGTTGCTGGGATCACTGTAATATTCGGAATAGCCTTGTCCGGCAGAGGGTTTCAACGTTCCGGATGCCAGATAGAAATTAACTTTTTGAGCTTCTTTAGGCGGATAGGTAGCAAACTCTTTCCAGGCTTTTGTTCCGGTATCGTACATCAGTGCTTCGGGCAGGCCTGCATCTTCCCGGGTATTTCCTTTCAGGTAGTGGTTAAAGAATCGTGTTTCAATATTCTTCTGATAGTAGGTAGCGATGCTGTCCCCGAAATAAATGTCGTTATGGAAATGTTTTCCCTGTTCGTACGACCACCCGCCGTGGGAAAACGGTCCCATCACAATGGTGTTTTTGGCTTTCGGGCTGGTTTTTTCAATGGTTTTGTAAATGTTGAGCGGACCGGAAAGGTCTTCAGCATCAAACCACCCGCCAACGGTCATTACGGCGTGTTTGATATTTTTTAGGTGCGGGAGCAGGTTCCTTTTCTGCCAGAAATCGTCATAGTTGGTATGGTTCATGATTTCCGTCATGAAAAAATTGTCTTTATAATACTTTTCATAGCCGTCTTTCAGGGTACCCATATCACGGTAAAACTTGAGGCCGTCATCCGATTTTGTTTTGATCATGGAATCAGAATACCAGGCTTTGTTTTCCGGTTTCGTTTTCTGAACGCCGAAGACCGGAAAGGTCTTAAAGTAGCCCAGCATGAACCTTCCGTTATGCAGGAAATCATCATTCCAGAAATTGGAGATCGGTGCCTGCGGAGAGGAAGCTACCAGGGCAGGGTGGTCTGCCAAAGTTCCTACGGCAGTATAAAATCCAGGGTAAGAAGTCCCGAATTGTCCTACTTTCCCATTGTTGTTCTTAATATTTTTCAAGAGCCACGCAATGGTGTCATAGGTATCTGTGCTTTCATCCACATCTTTCTTCGTCTTATGATCCACCTGCGGAGTCATATTGGTGAAAGTCCCTTCACTCATATACCTGCCGCGCACATCCTGATAGATGAAAATATATTTATCCTTCATCAGGTATTCATTAGGACCCAGTTTTCCTTTGTATTCTGCTCCATAAGGAGCCACGCTGTAGCATGTCCGCTGCATCAGGAAAGGATATTTGTTTTTGGAAGAGATATCTTTCGGGGTATATACTGCGGTAAAAAGTTTTACGCCGTCCCGCATTGGAATGTATACTTCCTGTTTGGTAAAGTTCTGTTCTATAAAATGGTCGTCCTGGCGTTTGCCCTGTGACCTGGCTACGATAAAGACCATAAAAAGCAGAATGGATATGCGGAGTTTCATATAGGTATAATTTGGTCGCTAAATTATAAATAAAAAACAGGTTTAAAGACTCAGATAAAAAAAATAAAGGAGATTTTTCTGATGAGGATTATATATTCTCATGTTTTTATTTTATCATAAAATAAATTAACCGGAAAACGGAATTTATTTTCATTCATATCGAATGCTGTGATGCATATAGAAATTGTCAGATCAGGAGTATGGCTTATTATAGATATCAATAGTAATCCTCCGTATTTTCCCGGAGGCCTTTTTCCGAGCATTTAGCAAAATAAAAGCAATTTCTTCCCCATACGCTTATTAAAGCTACAAAAATATAAAACATCCCAGCGATGGGTAGTCATGGTCGGAAGAAAAATTCTTCCGACTTTTTTATATTGTAATATTGAAAAAAAGCGGATATAATACATTGATTATCAGTTTATTATTTGTTTTTATTATAGGATTTTTGTATATTTATAGCTGATAATCAATTATTTATGTCAGTTTTTAAAGATCACAAAATATCTCTTAAAGATGTTTTAA
>CAJYLH010000033.1 GCA_913775525.1 uncultured Chryseobacterium sp. | reverse complement strand
TCTCCAGCTGCTGGCTCTTGCATTCCGTCACATGATGCGATTCCCAATGCCCGTTGCTGCTATCACTCTCATTATCCGGTATCCATACGGAAACGGTCTTGGTTGTACAGACTAACTTTCCCGCTGTATTATCCATAAGAGTCGTCTCTGCCCTTTTGAGCCTGGAGGACATCAGGTTCTGGAAAAATTCCATATCATTCTGTACCTGGGTATAGGTAAAATAAACCTTCTGTCCTTTCCTCGGCACATTCAGTACCGCAACAACTTTTCCTTGCTCAGCCACCGGAACCATCAGGAAGCTTTCATCGAAGCGGTCCATGGTCATCGCATAGTCCCACATCGGTTCACCGGCTCCCTTCTTTATTTCTTCATGGTGTTCTGAGTAGACTTTCATGACATTTTTAATATACTTCTCATCTTCTCTCCAGAGGCTTTTGGAATGGTATTCCTTAGAAGCCGGATCGGAAGCCGTATAGATCTCATCATGGACACAGGAAAGCAGCAGGAGGCAGAAGGCCATAATAAAAGACAGCCACGAAATTAATTTTCTCATCATAAGTTTTGGTTTTTAGTGAGTTAAAGATAGATTATTTTTCTTATTCTACAAAGGTGTGAAAAAAAATAAAATGTCAGTGCCCTATTTTTGATGCATCTTTATTTTTAGAAATAAATTATATTTGCTTATTCAAACAGATAGAGCTATGAATGCAACCATTGGAAGAAGAATAAGAAAGTATAGAGAAGAAAAAGGATTTTCTCAGGAAGACCTTGCCGGGCAACTCCATATTTCCCGTTCAACGTATCAAAGAATAGAAAATGGTGAAACAAATTCATGGGTTAATCATATTGAAAACATTTGTAATTCTCTGGATGTAAATATGGAGGATATTCTTAAGCCAGAAGAGGGGTACGTTCAGGTAAATAATAACAATGAATCTAATAATGATAATGGAAGTGGCGTAATACAAAACCAAACAATTAATTACAGTTCATCCGAAAAACTCATAGAACAGTATGAAGAGCGCATCAAAGAGCTAAAAGAACAAGTATCTTATTGGAAAAGCAAAGCAGAAGGTCAGTAGCAAATGTCTGCTTTTACTGAAATCGATATGAATCCCTTTAGACTGCAATGGTTAAAAAGAAAAAATAATTACTTTAAAAAGAACAAAAACCTCTCAAATCGAGAGGTTTTAATTTATTCCTTTATGAATTTTTCATAATACACAGCATCCTTCGTCTGGATCTTCAGGTAGTATACCCCTTTTTCAAAATCTCCGACTGATACTGATTTCTGATGCTCCGCTTTTGTGATCAGCCTTCCTAACGAATCATATACTTCAAGATGCACGACTTCGCTTTCCGATGCGATATTCACGATATTCCGGACAGGATTCGGAAACATCGTGATACGATTTTTCGTGACCAGTTCAGAGGTATTCAGGGTCATGTTATAAAACTTTCCGAAGTTTAAAATTCCATAACCCATCTGATCGGTATGCCCCGGAAAAAGAGAGGCGGTCTGCCTCAGCCGGTTGTGCATAAGATTTCTGTTCATGGTTGTAAAAGCCTGGATCAGGCAGGCAACGCCACCTGCAGCAATAGGCGTGGCAATAGAAGTTCCGCTCACTGTAATCGTTGAATTATTGTCCACAGTTGCAGATGCGGTCCCTCTAGCACTGGCATCAGGCTTGACAACACCGGCTGAATTGGGCCCGTACGAAGAAAATCCTGAAGAAGCCCCGGCCGAATCAACCGAACCTATGGTAAACACCTGTGCATTATCTGCCGGTGTGGTAATATAATGCCAGCTGGCCTGTCCTGAGTTTCCGGCAGCAATCAGTACAAAAATGCCTTTGCTTACAGCAATACCTGCTGCCCTTGCGATGAAGGAAGTCTCCCCATTCATATCGGCATACGTATAATTATACCGCGGATCATCAAAAGTCGAATAGCCCAGAGAAGTAGTGATCATGTCGACCCCTTTCCGGTCGGCTTCTTCTGCCGCTTCAATCCAGTACAATTCCTCTTCCGGGATTTCTACTGCGGCATTTTCGCTCCGGTACAAATAAAAATCTGCATCAGGAGCAGACCCTACAAACGAATTGGTGATGTAGCCTCCTATGGCACCTAAAACTACGGAACCATGATTATTAAGCCCAGTATTGTAAATATCCGTGCCTTTAGTAACAAAGTCATATCCTCCTTTGATATGGTTGTTGGTCCATAATCTTGAGAAGGCAGATCCGGTATTCACAAAGGGGAATCCTGTGTCGATGACGGCTACCGTCACACCTGTCCCCGTATATCCTGCCAAGTGAAGAGGCTTCAGGTTGATCTGATCGATCTGCTGGGCAGCCGAACCATAATCAAAGGTCGTCTGAAGGTTTTGGATATCCGTCTGAGTCTGCCATTTATCAGTATGCAATACCTTAGTAGTGCCGGATGTATTTTTTGCAAAGCTTTCCACGGACTGTACATAAGGCTGGGATTGCAGCATCTGGATCTGTGCCGGTGTCGCATTGACTGCAACACCATTCAGCCATTTGGAATAATCCGTCACAGTAAATCCAAGATTTTGTATATTCTGGATATAAGCAGGCTCCACAGGAGCATCCTGGTCATTCAGGGGAATTCCCAGTGCCGTACGCCTGTTTAGGGATTTCTGGCTGAGTTCGGAAAGCGGATTGGCATAAAAGGCAGCTTTATTAGGCTTTCCGGTAAAGTACACAAACACCAGCTGGGTCTGGGCAAAACTTACCGAGTAGGCTGCGATCAGCGACAGGAGTACAGCTTTTTTCATACAGTTCTTTTGGATAAAGATAAAACAAAATCAATAAAATTTTTGACAGGATTTTAATTTCCTTATTTTTACACAAATATTATTTTATGAAAAAGATTCAGATGGTCGACTTACAGAGTCAGTATTACAAAATAAAAAATGATGTGGATAATGCGGTTTTAAATGTAATGGATTCGGCGGCTTTCATCAATGGCCCAGAGGTAAAGTCTTTCCAGAATGAATTGGAATCTTATCTTGATGTACAACATGTCATTCCCTGTGGCAACGGGACAGATGCCCTTCAGATTGCATTGATGGCACTGGACCTGAAAGAAGGGGATGAAGTGATCACAGCTGACTTTACGTTTGCTGCCACCGTTGAGGTGATCCACCTGCTGAAACTTAAATCGGTACTGGTAGATGTGGACTATGATACTTTTACCATTTCAACAGAGCAGATCAGAAGAGCCATTACCCCGAAAACAAAAGCCATCATTCCTGTACACCTTTTCGGGCAGTGCGCGAATATGGAAGAAATAATGAAGATTGCCAACGAGCATAACCTTTATGTAATTGAGGATAATGCACAGGCGATCGGTGCAGAATATAATTTATCAGACGGTTCTGTGAAAAAATCCGGAACAATGGGAACGTTAGGGACTACTTCTTTTTTCCCGTCCAAAAATCTGGGCTGTTACGGAGACGGCGGAGCCCTATTTACCAATGATGATGAACTGGCGCACCGTATACGCGGAATTGTGAACCATGGCATGTATGAGCGTTATTATCATGATGAAGTGGGTGTGAACTCCCGTCTGGACAGTGTCCAGGCTGCAATTTTAAGGAAAAAGCTTCCTCATCTGGACACGTATAACGAAGCAAGAAGAAAAGCAGCGGAATATTATGACGAAGCATTCGCAGGTCATGAACAGATTCTGACGCCTAAAAGAGCTGAAAATTCCAGCCATGTATTCCATCAGTATACGTTAAGGATCCTGAACGGGAAACGTAACGAACTACAGAAATTCCTTACTGAAAAAGACATCCCGGCAATGATCTATTATCCGGTAGCATTAAGGAAGCAGAAAGCCTATTTCCAGGACAGCAACGATGCGGATTTCGTAAATACGGATAAACTTCTGGATCAGGTAATCTCCCTGCCAATGCATACGGAACTGGACGACGAACAGCTGAAGTACATTACGGATGTTGTACTGGACTTCATGAAATAAATGAAAAAAAGACTTTTTTTAAATAAATGGGTGTATGTAATCAGTCTCATGCTGGCGACATTCACCTGTTTTCTTTATCAGGCAGGAGTATATCTACAAACTTTGAACCCACATAAAGATTTTGTTCCTGTTGCTGGTATGTCTTCGATGGCAATATTGAGTGGCTTTCAGGTTTACTTTCTTATCAGGAAGGACCGAAAAGCTATTGTACTGACCAATATTCATCTCGGAATATTACTTTGTATAATGGTTTATGGATTAGTGAGCAATTTAATTGACTTAATCCGTTTTAAAATATATATTAATGATACAAATGGCATACTTTTCGGAGTTGCTTTTCTGGTATTATCATTATATATTGTCAATAAATTCAAAGTGTCAGAGATGAGGTATGAAGATATCAATGAAATAGGAAGAAAACACGAATAATAAAATATATTAGAGACAATGGCAATACTTGTAACAGGTGGTTTAGGATACATCGGCTCCCATACCGTAGTGGAACTGATGCATAACGGTTTTGAAGTCGTTATCATAGATGATTTATCCAATTCAGAAAAATTTATATTACATAATATTGAAGAAATTACAGGGAAGAGACCTGTATTTTATCCTTTCGACCTGAAAAGAAAAGAACTTCTTTCGCAGGTTTTTGATGCCCATACTATTGAAGGTTGCATCAATTTTGCTGCATTCAAAGCCGTTGGCGAGAGCCAGGAAAAACCGGTTGATTACTATGAAAATAATTTGTTTTCCTTAATCAATATATTACAGGAATTTAAAAAAAGGAATATCTCCAACTTTATCTTCAGCTCGTCATGTACCGTTTACGGACAGGCGGATGTGATGCCGATCGATGAAAATACTCCGCTGAAGCTTCCGGAAAGTGTTTATGGGAAGACCAAGCAGATGGGAGAGGAAATACTGGCAGATTTTGCCCGTGCACACCGGAAAAAAATATCTTTGCTGCGATATTTTAATCCGATCGGGGCCCATCCTTCAGCCCTTTTAGGAGAACTTCCTGTAGGTATTCCGAATAACCTTGTCCCTTATGTAACCCAGACAGCTGCCGGAATCCGGGAAAAGCTGAATATCTGGGGAAATGATTATGATACACAGGACGGAACTGCCGTGCGGGATTATATCTATGTGGTAGACCTTGCCAAAGCGCATGTTGCCGCATTAAAAAAACTGATGGAGCAAAGCGACGAAGAAATTTTAATTGATATCTATAATCTGGGAACGGGAAAGGGGTCTACCGTATTGGAAGTTGTGAAAGCTTTTGAAACAGCCAATAATGTTAAGGTACCTTACCAGATCTGTGACAGGAGGGAAGGCGATATTGTCAGAGCGTATGCCAATGCAGATAAGGCAGCACAGGAATTGGGATGGAAATCGGAAACCACTCTTGAAGAGGCTCTGAGAACAGTATGGGAATGGCAGAAATACCTGGCATCAAGAAACTGATACAGAACACAGATGAATTAAAATAAATTACACGACACACTAAATATTTTTTAACCGCCGGAACTTTATGATACAACCCGGCACAAATTAACAAAATTATGAAAACAAATAAAATAGGTATTACATTCTCTTCATTCGATTTACTGCATGCAGGACACATTAAAATGCTTGAGGAAGCTAAAACGGTTTGTGATTATCTTATTGTAGGGTTACAGATCGATCCTTCCCATGACCGCCCGAACAAAAACAAGCCTACTCAGACCATTGTAGAAAGATACATCCAGTTAAAAGCGGTTAATGCCGTTGACGAGATCATCCCTTACTATACGGAAGAAGATCTTCTGGATATCCTTAAATCATTTGTGATTGATGTCAGGATCATCGGGGACGATTATATGGACAGGGATTTTACGGGTAAGAAGTACTGTGAAGAAAAAGGAATCGAGATCTATTACAATAAAAGAGACCACCGGTTTTCCTCCAGTGACCTGAGAAAAAGAATTTTTGAAGCTGAGAAAAATAAAGCCAATCAGAAAGAAGTAGCTGAAGCTGTTAAATAACCTGAGTTCGGGATAATAAAGGAAATATAATTTGTAAAAAATAGCAATAATTCGTATATTTAAGTTTCTGACATTCAAATATTTAAACGATTTATTGCTATGGATTTGAAAAGCCAAATTACGAAT
>CAJYLH010000032.1 GCA_913775525.1 uncultured Chryseobacterium sp. | reverse complement strand
CATCAGTGATAATAACAGTATACGTTCCGGCTGCTAAACCAGTGCGGTCTTCAGTGGTTACACCTCCACCCCAGTTGAATGTGTATGGTGCAGTTCCTCCCGCTGGTGTTAAATTGATCGCTCCGTTGGAAGCTCCGTTACATGCTACGTTCGTTACAACTGTCGTTCCACTCACTGCACTTGCAGGCTGATTAATCGTAAATGTCCTTGTTGTCTGACATCCGGAATTATCGGTTACCGTTACAGTATAGGTACCGGCAGACAATCCAGTAGCCGTAGCTGCCGTACCTCCGGAAGGTGCCCATGAATAGGAATAAGGTGCTACACCACCCGATGGCACTACGGTAGCACTTCCATTAGAGCCCCCGTTACAGGCAATATCTGTTTTGCTTCCTGTAGTACTGATGCTCACCACCGTAAGGCCTGCTGCAGTGGATGTAGCAGAACCCGAACTATTACTAGTCACAGCACGGTACTGATAGCCGTTCATCGCTGCTGTTGCTCCGGTTATGGTCAGCGTACTGGTTGTTACACCTGAATAAGGAGCCGTATTCGTCAAAGCAATAAAACCGCTTCCTGAATTCTGATACCACTGGTAAGAAGTAGCTCCTGACGAACTTACCGTAAAGGTAGTTGTCCCTCCGGCACAGATTGTCCTGTTGGCAGGATTGGCTGTGATCACAGGAACTCCACCGATGAAAGCACATCCTGAATACTGTGATCCTAAGGTGCTGGAACTATTAAGCGTCCAGTTGGCTTTATCCATAACAACTGTCCTCACATTTGCTACCGTAGAAGTAGGTACACCGGTACAATTAAATTTCCCTGATACAGGTGAAGCACCTGCTGCAGCTCCTGTATAGAATGCGTTGGTACCCCCCGTTAGTCCCGGAGGCATCAATGAGGCATTAGGGCCAGCTGGCACCCCAATGTTCCACGCAGCGTCCGTAGAACCGGACGTATAATAAAAATTGATACCGGCAATACATGTGACTCCTGCCCCAGTAATGCTTCCATTACCTCCCTGAAATGCAATGATCTGATCCCCCACAGTAGATAATGAGAGACCATTGGCAGATGTTCCATCGGTGAGCGCTACCGTTCCGTTGGCTGTAGAAGTACCTGTGGAAGAACTGTAAGTATAGGCTGAAAGCCCTACAATATATACTTCAGTTCCTCTTGGGAGTGCACTACCGCTAGTCCATGTAATGGAAGATTCTGAACCTGCAGTTGTCGTTGCCTGCCAGTTATTATTGCCCTGGTATCCCTGATCGGTAAAACTAATCTTTGTCCCGCTTGAAATATTAGCCAGCAGGACAAATGAAAAAACATCTCCTGTAGTCGCACTGGGCGTTGAATCGTATGCGGTGAATGCAATATCACCTGCTGCGAGAGTCGTTTGCGCCTGGGCAGATCCCAGCATTAACGCTCCCGCCATAAAGACGGCGTGCGTTAACTTCTTGATTTTAAAATAAAAATTTGTCATATATAAACACTATTTAAGTTATAAATTAATCAGCTGTCCTCCTTTCTTAAGTCCGAAGGCGGATAGCTTATGTCCGCTCATGAATCCTTCATCGGTACAGACAATGTCTAACCTGAGATGGGTATCATGATTACATTTCACGATAAAGCCCTGTTCTTTATCCAATGACAGAATAGTTCCGGGAAGCCCCGGATGACTGGCCATCCCATGAACCACCGTAGCTTCCACTATCCTGATGTTCCATCCGTTCCATTGGGTATACACACCTTTGTTCCATGGGTTACATGCCCTGGCAAGTGCTTCTATAGTTTCAGCATCCTGCTTTTGCCAGGAAATACAGACATCAGCAATCCCGGGTTTCGGAAAATACTGTGCATGCTGTTCATCCTGTAGAGTTCCTTTTACCTTTGACTGCAATAAAACGATAAGTTCATGAAGGAGGCCTGCTCCTAGCCATGACAAACGTGTACATAAACTGCCATGTGTCATATCAGCGGTAAGAGGAATATTTTTTTTGAGGATCATAGCACCCCGGTCTATCGCCTCATCAATGGCATGAACGGTAATCCCTGTCTCTTTGGCCCTGCTCCTTATAGATTCAAAGACCGGATCCGCACCACGCATTTCAGGTAAGAGCCCGTAATGGAAATTATAAAAGGTATCCGGATAGTCATGAAGGAGCTCCGTACTGATTTTCCACGGGAATGTCATGGTAAAGATGTAGTCTGCCGCTGTTGTGTCAACCATTTTTCTGATCTGTAAAGACCGGTTTTCTTTGCCGATAATAAAAAGCGGAACTCCGGATTGTGAAAGCCATGAGCAAAAATCAATGACATCCGTATTGCCTTCTGCCACCCCTACAGCACAAAGCCGGCCTTCTGCATGTAAAGACTGCAGGGCCGGAACCGCCATTCGGTTGTTGCATAAGACAGCTATCTTAGGTTTGTTGATCATGATTCCAGACAGGCATAAGCGTTAAGCCAGCTATTGGCCTCAATATTCTGCAGGGACTGAATATTATTTTTTAATCCTTCCCGTTCTGATTCCGTCACTGAAGCAGTTTCCAGATTCGAGAGAAGGCAGTTTCCTGTAGCTTCGTCTTTTGAAACGGTAGCATAATACACAGCCGCTTCCGTAAAACCGTTTTCAGGATTTACCGTTACATTCCCCCGGGGCGAGTGGATGGACATGCCGTCGAAGCTGGTATGTTCCAGTCCGATGAATTGCGCAGCCTCCCATCCCAGCAACGAGAAAAGGTTGGCTTTGCCTTCCCTGACGCCGTTCATTATCTTTACGAAAATGCTGTTTTCAGGAGTCTGTAATTCTCCTGACCATGCCACAGCGGTGCTCCAGTCATATCCGGGATAAGGTATTTTGTTCAGCCAGGTTTCATCAGACGTGAAGCACGTTCCGTAAACCATACCGTTAACGGCCAGGCCACTGCTTCCGGTAAAAAAGTCTTCCGCCATATCACCGCAGAAGGAAGCCAGCACTGCTGTTCCTTCTTCTTTTTCAAGAAATTCTTTAAGAGGTTCCAGAGTAAAATCTGAACGCCGCAGGGAAGTAATGTGGTTAAATACAATAGATCCTCCTTTTTCTTCCGCAGCCGCAGCATAGACATAAGAAGGGCGGTAACCGGCATCATAAAACGAGCAGCTGAATGCAAAATTCCTGAAGCCGTCTTCAATGGCCTTCTGAACGATCACCCTGGTACATAAACTTCCCTGAAGGGAAATGAACCACGCATTGCTAAGCTTCTGAAATTTCGGGAAATGATATCCGCTGTCCAGAACAATCAGCGTCTTGCCGGAAGACTCAAACAGAGGATGTATGAATTCTGCCGCAAGCGGATTCATATATCCTATGATGACATCGGTTCCGGACAGTAAAAATTGTTCGCAATGGTCATAGATTTCTTCATGTTTTGCAGCGACTCCTATTCCGGCCGAAACTATTTCATGGTACCCTTCCAGGCCCATATGCTTCAGGGACTGCTTGAAACCATCCATAATATCGAAAGAAAGTGATGGATAGATCACAGATCGAGGTAAAAGTAAAGCTATTTTCATATTTTGATAAAGCTTCCGGCACTATATGTGCCGGAAGCCTGTTGATTATTTTTAAGATCTGGACGGGAAAATTCCGTACATACAAATGATATAATTGATCCCAAGGTAGGGCTGCCGTATGCCGATCGGCTGGCTTCCTCCTGCGGTGCTTAATGCAAAGGCATTGGATATCGGCTTCATACTGCTGTCTGGCTGCTGGGTTGAATACAGCCCGGGCAATGCGGCCAGCGTATTACTTGTAGGAGAACCTATATTGCCGGCATCTGAAAAGGCTTTTATCGAAATGGTCTCCGATCCTGGTAGATGGTTGTGCATGGGCATATGCTGGATGTCACACGTTACGGTTTCGGTACCCTCCATTTGTCCCAGCTGGAAGGTTTTTGTTCCTGCTCCTACACCGGTCCCCATCGCGGTCCTTCCGGAAAAGTTTGGCAGCATAAACGTTGTTCTTCCATCACCTCCGTACATATTTCCCAGAAGCGCAAAAAGCGCCTGATTTGTATTGATTGCTAATGTCTGTCCCTGGCAGAATGCCCAGTATTTCGGGGCAAAATTTCCGGCAAACATCCTTATTTCTGACATGGTTCCTTCCATAATGATAGTTTTTTTAGTGTTGATAAACGGAATTAGTCTCTTGGCGGGTAATACCCGTCAAGACAAATGATATAATTGGTGGCCAGGATTGGCTGTACAATGCTGAAAGGCAGGTTACCGCCCACAACAGATATGTTACCCGCAATGGCTGCCGGGGCCATATTGGTATCCGGAGCCTGAGAAGAATAAGCACCGGGAAGCCCTCCCAGTATATTCCCTGTAGGAGAACCTGTATCTCCTTCATCTGAGTAACAAGGGAATGTAATGGTTGCTGATGCTGCATGGCTGTGCGCAGGCATCTGTGCAGAAGTCATGGTCACATTTTCCGTACCTCCGGTCTGCCCTAAAGTGATGGGGGTCAATCCTGCTCCCATTCCTGTCCCTACCGCCACGCGGCCTCTAAAATCCGGTACGGCAAAATTGGTTTGTCCGTCACCCCCGAAAGTTGTTCCTAAGATTGAAAATGCGGCCGTATATTGTGCTAAACTGTATTTTGTGCCATCGCAGAAAACCCAGCCTAGCGGAGCAAAATTTCCTCCAAATAATCGGATTTCTCCTATATAACCTTCCATAATAATGTCTTTAATGTGTTATTGATTTTACTTTTTAAAATATGATCAGGACCTCTGAGGGAAAACTCCGTACAGGCATACGATGTAATTCATTCCCAGGGAAGGCTGAACCAAAGTGAGGGCATTACCGCTGCCCGCCGTTCCTATCTGCAATGCCAGTGGCAATGTTCTTGTGGTTGAGTCACTGCCCTGATCGCTGTACATGGATGGCTTAGCGGCCAGTACATTATTTGCCGGTGTTCCCGAGTCACCCTCATCCGAATAAGCAGGAATAACAACGCTTCCTGAAACACTGTGGGTATGTGCCGGTAAGTTCTGCATCGTTAAAGTCACAGAATTTGTACCGGTCATTTCACCCTGCTGGTAATATGACAATCCGGGTCCCTGCCCTACTCCGACAGCTGATCTGCCGGCAAGATTCGGCAGTCCGAAAGTGGTTACACCATCCCCTCCGTATACTGTTCCGAAGAGTGAGAATAAAGCCGTGTTCGACCTGATGGCCAATAACATCCCATTACAGTACTGCCAGTTCCTGGGAGCAAAGTTTGCGGCAAAAAGTCGGATTTCTCCAATTGTTCCGTCCATAATTATTGTTTTTAAATTGAAAAATAGATCAATAGTTGATGTTGCATGAAAAGACAATGGGAATCCCAGATCAGAATATGATGAACACTTCAGAGTACCGTTCGTTACTCCGTATAAAAAGATTTCTGATACGTTATCTGATTAAGATCTCAAAAGACTGTACAATGCTTACACCGCATATAAAGTCATGAGCTCACAGCGAAGTGAGTGGCGGGCTTAGTTTTTGCCCTTATAAGAATGTTATTCATGTTTATGCGGTTTTTGGTTAATTGTTTTTATAATAACCAGACTATAAAATATCATCTGATTACCACTACAAATTTAAATTTATTATTAATATATCCAACACATTAATAATAAATTTAATAATTTATTTATTTTAAAGAACTTTTTAAAAATTCATCCACCTTTAAAATTAAAATAATTATCACCCGATAAAATTAGTCATCCTGAAGTTCTCACCAATCGGTATTTCTACTGAATTTGTACTGAAGTTTAGTATCTCTATTACTACAGGCCCTTGCCGGTGAGGCTTATCACACAGGAGATTCAAACACTGTTACCATTTGATGATCAGATGTCAATATATGCCGGACATTTTGTAAGATTCACCTCCAGTCTGTCAGCTCCATAAAAAAAACCGCTTTAAACATACGTTCAAAGCGGCTTAACTTTAGTTTTAAGCATCATTATGCGATCAAAATTTCTGGTGAGCAGTAATACAGAACACGTTATCAATGAAACGAAGCCCTGAACTCCAGAGGAGACATCTGTGTTTTAGTTTTGAACAGTTTGCTGAATGACTGTGAATGTTCAAAACCTAAATCGTAAGCGATCTCACTGACGGATAAGTTTGTCGTCGATAATTTTTCCTTGGCTTTGCTGATCAGTCGATCATGGATGTGCTGCTGCGTGCTCTGTCCGGTAAGCAATTTAAGCAGACTGCTCAGGTATTTTGGCGAAACATGTAAAGTATCGGCAATATATTGAACCGTCGGTAATCCCTTGATGGCTAAATCATCATCGAAGTAGTCTGCCAGCAGCTGTTCCAGGCGTCCTAAAATATCATGATTGGCCTTTTCCCTGGTAATGAACTGGCGGTTGTAGAACCGTTCAGAATAATTGAGCAGGCTTTCAATCTGCGAAATAATAATCTGCTTGCTGAACCGGTCCATATTGGTATGGTATTCCTGCCTGATATTCTCAATAATGCCGTTCAGCGTGTTCTGTTCTTTTTCCGAAAGAAACAATGCTTCATTCACCGAATAATCAAAGTAATCATACTGTCTGATATTTTTAGCCAGCGGCGTGTTCCATAAAAAATCCGGGTGAATAAGCAGCATCCAGCCCCAGCGTTTTTCAGTGGAAGCCGGGTCAGACTGTATCCTGAAAACCTGGTTGGGTTCTATAAATGCCATAACTCCTTCATCAAAATCGAATTCCTGCTGCCCGTAATACATTTTACCGCCGATCCCGCTTTTCTGCGAAATCATGTAAAAATCGAGCACAAGGTTCACTTCGCCAATATCAGAAGGCCTCTTGATGGCCGAATAATCCACAATGCTGATCAGAGGATGCTCGGGCTTGGGCAGGCCACGCAACCGGTGAAACTCGCTTATACTCTTTATTCTTTGGATCTGCCGTTGTTCCATCACACAAAATTATACATTATACCTGGTTTGGCGTTGCTTTTACCAAGCCAATTCATTTCCGTTTCGATCGAAAAACTTACCTGTTGGCATATCCGGTAAAGTAGCGTATTTCACAATGATCTCCGCAGCCTGCTCTGTGGTCTGGGTTCCCTGGTACCGATTGAGGTTCGATGCCGTATAACCGGGTTCTACGCTGATCACTTTAATATTCGTATACTGCAATTCTTTTGACAGCAGAACCGTAAAAGCGTTCAATGCAGTTTTCGAGGCACTGTAAGCGTCATAGCTCCTGAAATTGGGGTTTTGGGAATCAGTCTGAACGGAAAGCGAACCCAGAGGACTGGACACATTGATGATCCTTGGTTCTTCAGATTTCTGCAGCAGTCCCATCAGCAATTGGGTCGTTTGAACAGCCCCGAAAAAATTAGTCTCGAAAACATTCCGCAAGTTTCCTATGCTGCCTCCTGACATGGTTTGCGGCTGTTCACCGGCAATACCTGCATTGTTAATCAACAGATCCAATCCATGCCCTTTGCTTTCAAGAACATGTTTAGCTGATTCTATTGAGCCGGCATCCGTAACATCAATCTCAATACATTCAGCCTGATGCAGGCCTTTCTCGTTTAATTTTTTCTGCGCTTCCATTCCTTTGGACCTGCTGCGGCTTCCGAGATAGACATAATAGCCAAGTCCTGCAAGCTGCCTGGCGGTTTCAAAACCGATACCCTGGTTTGCACCTGTTATAAGAACATTTTTCATTGTGATCAATTTAAAAATTGTTGTCTGAATTGCTATGCCGGTTTTAAAAATAATTAAGCATCATATCTTCTAAAAGCCCGATATGATTAGGATTCCAGCCCAGTATTTCCCGCGTCTTCAAATTGGCAGCGGGGCAGTCCATGGTAATAAAGTGGCTCATCCATTCAAAATGCCTGTTCAGATCCTCGCCGGAAACAGAGGTTACCGGAAGATCCAGTTCCTGTCCGATCAGTTCCGCTATTTCTCTCATTTCAATTCCTTCTCCGTCCACCACATTATACAATGCACCTTTATGCCCTTTTTCCACTGCCAGGCGGAAAGCCTTTGCCGCATCCTGGCGATGGACACCTATCCAACGGTTCCTGCCATCATCCGGGTAAGCAGAGATCCCGTTTTTACGGGCCTGATCAATAATAAAAGGAATAAAGCCCGCATCGCCTTTGTCATGAACAGAAGGTGCCAGACGGACAACAGAGGCACGGATTCCTTTTGAAGCCAGGGCCAGGGCCGTTTCTTCCGATGATCTTGGAGAATGTCCTGCAATGCTTTCTTCGGTAATGAAACCGTTGATTTTAGGCAGGCCCAGCATTCCGGAAGTGACCACAATGGGCTTTTCTGTTCCTTTCAGGGCTTCGCCCATGGCGAAGATTGCATTCCTGTCGGTTGTTGCAGCATCCGAGAATGTAGCGGCACCTCCTTTCATAAAATCATGATTAAACCCACAATGGATAATTCCATCTGCATTTCCGGCACCCTGTTGCAGGATATCCAGGTCTTCAAGATGTCCACGGAGCACCTCAGCTCCCACATTACGGATAATTTTTGCAGATTCTTCAGAACGTGCCAGACCCGTTACATAATGTCCTGCACTGATGAGTTCTTTTACGATTGCTGAGCCGATATAGCCCGATGCCCCTGTAACCAATACTTTCATTTTAGTGATATTTTATTAAAGCAAAGTTGCAGAGATTTCTAGGTCCCGGTGTAGCCGAATATCCGTTTGTTGTAGCCTGAATACAGAATGAAGCTATTTTGCCCTTTTTGTTTTATATCCTACACCAACAATCAGTTGAATATCAAAATATTATCCAAAATGAATTAAAAAAAACCGCTGCAGATCAACGTCTGCAGCGGTTTGCTTTATTTCAGTGATTGATATTAATCAATCATTATTTTACTTCTTCGAAGTCTGCATCCTGAACATCATCTGCTCCGCCTGCATTGTTTCCTCCTGCATTCTGAGCTCCCGCATCAGCACCCGGCTGTTGTCCTGCTGCATACAGTTCTTCTGAAGCAGCCATCCAAGCGGCATCAAGGGCTTCAGTCTTCGCTTTCACATCGTCTGAATTTTTAGCTTCGAAAGCCGTTTTCAGTTCTCCGTGAGCAGCTTCAATAGCCGCTTTTTTATCTGCAGACAATTTATCACCGAATTCTTTCAGCTGTTTCTCAGTCTGGAAGATCAATCCGTCCGCTTTATTGAAGATTTCAACTTCCTCTTTTTTCTTAGCATCGGCTGCAGAGTTTTCCTGAGCTTCTTTCTTCATTCTTTCGATTTCTTCGTCAGAAAGACCTGAAGAAGCCTGGATCTTAATCGTTTGCTCTTTACCAGTTCCTTTATCTTTAGCAGATACGCTTAGGATACCGTTAGCATCAATATCGAAAGTTACTTCGATCTGAGGAACTCCTCTTGGTGCCGGTGGAATGTCGGTAAGGTCGAATCTACCGATCTCTTTGTTATCGTTGAACATCGGTCTTTCTCCCTGTCCTACTCTGATGCTTACAGCCGGCTGGTTGTCAGAAGCTGTAGAGAATACTTCAGATTTTTTAGTTGGGATCGTAGTGTTCGCTTCAATTAATTTAGTGAATACAGAACCCATAGTTTCGATACCTAAAGAAAGCGGCGTAACGTCAAGAAGCAATACATCTTTAACATCACCGGTTAATACTCCTCCCTGGATAGCTGCACCAATTGCTACAACCTCATCCGGGTTAACTCCTTTAGATGGTTTTTTACCGAAGAATTTTTCTACTTCTTCCTGAATGATCGGGATTCTTGTAGAACCACCTACCAGGATTACTTCGTCGATATCTGAAGTAGATAAACCTGCATCTTTCAATGCTTTGGCAACCGGCTCCATAGATCTTCTTACAAGATCAGCAGATAACTGCTCGAATTTAGCCTTGGTTAAAGTTTTCACCAAGTGCTTAGGACCTGTAGCCGTAGCCGTGATATATGGAAGGTTGATTTCAGTCTGTGGAGAAGAAGACAACTCAATCTTAGCTTTTTCAGCCGCTTCTTTCAATCTCTGTAATGCAATAGCATCAGATTTCAGATCCACTCCTTCTTCAGCTTTGAACTCATCAGCCATCCAGTTGATGATCACATCATCAAAGTCATCACCTCCAAGGTGCGTATCACCGTTGGTAGACAATACTTCGAATACACCGTCTCCTAAATCAAGGATAGAAATATCAAAAGTACCACCTCCTAAATCGTATACTGCGATTTTCTGGTCTTTATGGTTTTTATCCAGACCATACGCTAATGCAGCAGCAGTAGGCTCGTTGATGATTCTTTCAACTTTAAGGCCTGCAATTTCTCCTGCCTCTTTGGTAGCCTGTCTCTGAGCATCGTTAAAGTACGCCGGAACAGTAATTACCGCTCTTGTTACTTCCTGACCCAGATAATCTTCAGCTGTTTTCTTCATTTTCTGAAGCGTCATAGCAGAGATTTCCTGCGGTGTATATTCTCTGTCGTCGATTTTTACTTTTACTGTATCATTCGGTCCGCTTACCACTTCGTAAGGAACTCTTGAAATTTCCTTCGCATCTTCCTTAAAGTGTGTCCCGATAAATCTCTTGATTGAATATACTGTTTTCTTAGGGTTGGTTACTGCCTGTCTTTTTGCAGGATCCCCTACTTTTCTTTCTCCGTCTTCTGTAAAGGCAACAATGGAAGGTGTGGTTCTTTTACCTTCCGCATTAGGAATAACAACAGGGTCTTTACCCTCCATTACGGCAACACATGAGTTGGTTGTTCCTAAGTCGATTCCGATTATTTTACTCATAATATTTTTATTTTTCTAATTTTCTTTTTTAAACTATATGCATCATTTCTCAATATTTGTACCACATCAAAATTTGTGACAAATTGACACAATTGCATCAATCAGGATTAAATCTAAAAAGATTTTCATATTGGTAATTAGTATAAAAAAATCAGATCTGGAAGTCATAGGCAAGAAAAAAAATACATCCATACCTGACAATACAGGATGGAATATTGCCTATTTAACCGTATATTTGAAAGGCGTGATCTCATGATGATGAATACCATAAAGGTTCACGTATCTGTACACTGTGGTATCAAAAAGTTAATTAAAGTTTAACCTGGACAGTACCTCTGAACATCTGTCGAATTGTTATTTTTGGTCAAATAAAGTAGAAAAATGTCATTACAGTTCAATCCGCGAGATATTACCTGGCTGGCCTTCAACGAAAGGGTTTTGCAGGAAGCCATGGACGAAAAAGTCCCTTTGCATTTGAGAATCCGTTTTTTAGGAATATTTTCCAACAACCTGGATGAATTTTTTCGGGTGCGGGTTGCCGGGCTGAAACGGGCTATGGATTTCAAAGAAAAAGTGATTTCGGAATCGTTTTATCAGGCTCCGTCCAAAATACTCCAGAGGATTAATGACATCGTCATCCACCAGCAGCAGAATTTTGATAAGACCTGGAAAAAAATCCAGGCTGAAATGGCAGATCAGAAAGTCTTTATCAAATCCCCGAAAAACCTTACACCTGTACAGAAGGAATTTGTCAGCAAGTATTTTGACGAAGTCATAGAATCCAATGTGATCCCTATTCTGCTGCATGAAAATACACCTATGCCTTATCTTAGAGACAAAAGCCTCTATCTAGGCGTGGCCATGAGCAAAAAAGACTGGCAGTATGCCAGCAATTATGCCATTATCGAAATCCCTTCACGGTTTGTCGGCCGGTTTTTACTGCTTCCTACGGAAGATCCCAAAGAAAAGAATGTGATGCTGCTGGAAGATATCATTACATTCAACCTGCCGCATATTTTCTCCTATTTCGGATATGACGAATTTTCTGCCCATGCCTTTAAGGTGACTAAAGATGCAGAGCTGGATCTGGATAATGACATCAGGACCAATTTTGCGGAAAAGATAGAAAAAGGACTTAAGAACAGGCGGAAAGGAAAACCGACCAGGTTTGTCTTTGACAAGGATATGGATAAGGCACTGCTCGAACTCCTGATCCGCAAGCTGAACCTGGCCAAGAAAGACAGCATTATCCCGGGAGGGAAAATTCATAATTTCAAACATTTTATGGATTTTCCAGATGTTTTTGATGATTACAAACGACCGGTGGAAAGGACATCTTTCACCCATCCTGCCTTTGAGCACGGAGAACGGGTAACGGATGTGATTTTAAAAAACGATGTACTCCTTACATTTCCCTACCATAAATATAATCCCGTTATTGACCTTCTGCGTGAAGCCGCCATGGATCCCGATGTAAAATCCATACAGATTACGGCCTACAGGCTGGCCAGCAGCTCAAAAATCATCAATGCGCTCATTTATGCCGCGAGAAACGGTAAAGAGGTAACGGTTATGCTGGAGCTTCAGGCGAGGTTTGATGAGGAATCCAACCTCGAATGGAAAGAAATGCTGGAACCGGAAGGCATCAGGGTGCTGATCGGGATTCCCAATAAAAAAGTCCATGCTAAACTTTGCGTCATCAAAAAGCGCGCTCATAATAAAACATTGCAGTACGGCTTTGTGAGCACTGGGAATTTCAATGAAAAAACAGCACGGATCTACGGGGACCACTTGCTGATGACTTCCGACCGCGGCGTGATGGCAGATATCAACAAAGTATTTTCCGTCCTGAAAAAGCCGAAGGACGACTTTATGCCGGTCCTCAAAACCTGTAAAAACCTTCTGGTCTGCCCCCAGTTTATGCGAGAGAAGTTCATCCATCATATTGACCGGGAGATCGAGGAAGCGAAAGCAGGGCGCCAAGCTGAAATGATCATCAAGGTCAACTCGCTGAGCGACCGCGGAATGATTCTTAAAATTTATGATGCCGCTAAAGCCGGCGTAGTCATTAAAATGATTGTCCGTGGAATCTACTGTGCCGTCAACCAGAAAGATTTTAAAGAGAAAATAGATGCCATAAGCATTGTGGATGAATACCTGGAACATGCCCGCGTGATGTATTTTTACAGCAAAGGAGCAGAAGACATGTATATTTCTTCGGCAGACTGGATGACACGGAACCTGGACAACCGTATCGAAGCAGCCATAAAGATCACCGACAAAGACCTGAAAAAAGAAATGAAAGACATTCTGGACATCCAGCTGATGGATAATGTAAAGGCCAGGATCCTGAATAAAAAGCTCGATAATGAATACGTGAGAAATAATAAGAAGCAATGCCGCTCACAGATTGAAATTTATAAATATTTAAAAGCCAAAACAGACCCTGAATGAAGATTGCAGCGATAGATATCGGAAGTAATGCCGCAAGGCTCCTGATTAATGAAGTAAAAGAAAACAATAACAAACCTGAATTCATCAAACTGAACCTTCTCAGGATCCCCCTGAGGCTGGGAATGGATGTGTTCACGCTCGGAAAAATAGGGGAAGAGCGGGAAAAAATGGTGATTGATGCCATGAAGATCTTCAGTGACCTGATGAAAATCTATCAGGTGGACCATTACCGTGCCTGTGCTACCAGCGCCATGCGGGACGCAGCCAACGGAAAGGACATCATTGAAGAGGTGAAAAAGACTTCAGGCATCAGCATTGAAATCATTTCAGGAGACGAAGAAGCGACCCTCATCTACGAAAACCATGTTGCTGAAGGCCTGGATAAGGAATTTGCCTACCTGTATGTAGATGTAGGAGGAGGATCTACAGAGCTCACCTTCTATGAGAATGATAAGATGAAATACGAAAAATCCTTTAATATCGGGACGATCAGGCTGCTGAATAACCTGGTTACCGAAGATAACTGGAAGGAAATGAAGGAAGAGATCAGAAAGAATATCAACAGCAAAAAAACTATTGTAGCCATAGGTTCCGGAGGAAACATCAATAAAGTTTTCTCTATGAGCAAAACCAAAGAAGGAAAACCGATTTCCCTTGCCCATATTAAAAAGGTATATAAGGAGTTCAATGAAATGACCATTGAAGAAAGAATGACCCGCTATAATATGCGGGAAGACCGCGCTGACGTTGTCGTGCATGCATTGAAAGTCTATAACAATGTGATGTCCTGGGCAGACATCAACAGGATATTCGTCCCTAAAATCTCTGTGGCGGACGGACTCATCCAGAATATTTACCACAAGCTCCTGGATAAGAAATGAAAATTTCTTCTTTATCATACTGCCGGTTATTCTTTTAACCGGCTTTTATTTTAAATGCCGGATCATCTTATTCCATTTTCTTTTATTTTTTCACTAAAAAATTACAAAATACAATGTAAATTAAAATAAAAAATGTTAAATTCACTCCATAATCAGGATATTCTGATACTGTTTTAAATTCTGAAGAATAAATTGTACGATTTTTGCATTGTTCTAAGGTAAAATACATTTGATGAACGTCATCAGTAGTATCAATACTGAAAGCCCGTTACTGTTTGCAAAGCATCAGCGAGGACAGGAGCCGGGATCTTGAAATGAGGAGCAGATTGATTTATTTACCATCAACATTAAAAATTTTACGATATGAAAGACATGATCAAGCGCATATTCCTGGTAGCCTTCATTTTACTGGTACTTACTGCCATTTCAGGCTTCTTTTACATGCAGAAACATCCGATGGACAATACTAAGACAGGCAGTACAGTTCTTATGATGACCGGGAAAACGGGAAAGTAGCACGGAACTTCAGGGATAATCTATTTATTAATCATTTATTAAAATTCCATTAAAACACTTCAGGGGTATATCGTTCATTTTTGTAAAAAAATTAAAGTACATAATAATGACGAACCATTACTTTCTGAAAGGTTCCGTAATAGCTGCATTCTTCCTTCAGGGCAGTCTGTTTGGGCAAACACTTATCCATTACTGGAATTTCAACAATAACACCTCCGCTGCTGCTCTCACTGCCGCATCTTCTACCCTCCTTAACGGTTCACTTACAGCCATACCGGGCGGAAACAGTGTCATAGACTATGCTAACGGGACCGGACAGAATTTTGACATTCAGAACTTAAATGCCAGGAACAGTGATCCTGCAGGAAGCCATCTGAGATTCAATAATCCTATTGGTGGCGGATTGCAGTTTTCCGTCCCGACTACAGGCTATACTACTGTTACCGTAAAATTTACAACCAGGCGCTCCGGCCAGGGTGCAGGAACTCAAAGCTGGTCCTACTCCACAGACGGTACAACCTTTGTTCCTTATCAGACAGTTTCGCCTCAGGATGCCAATCCTCAGCTGGTGACCTTCGACTTTTCATCTGTTTCAGGAGTCTCCAACAATCCCAATTTTAAGCTGAAAGTTGAATTTTCAGCAACAGGAGGCGGAACCGGAGGCAACAACCGCTTTGACAATTTTACGGTAGATGCCGTTCCTACAACCAATACGGACACGACCCCGCCAACAGTTACTTACCTTCCTGCCAATAACAGCAACACAGCTTCCATTAATGTAAACCCTTCCCTTTCATTCAATGAAAATGTAAGACTAACGGATAATTCCTCCATTACCGGTGCCAATGCGCAGAATCTGGTTGAATTCCGTACCGGCAATGCTTCCGGCGCTCAGGTGCCTTTTACGGCTACATTTGCCAACAATACCATCACAGTCATTCCAAATTCTCCTTTACTGGCTAACCATGCTTATTACCTTGCCCTGAAACCGAATATGGTTGAAGACTTCAGCGATAACAGCATCAGTGCCCAAACCTCAAGCACATTCACTACGGCAGCTACATCAGTCTCCATGGAGAAAACCTTTATCAAGGTGAATGAAAACGCCGGAACCCTTGCCTTTAAGATCAATGTGAGCAATCCTTCTGATGCAACGGTAAACCTCGTTGTTAAACCTGCTCCGTTCAGTACGGCTGACAGCAGCGATTTTACATTAGCCACCCAAAGCATCGCAATTACGCCTTCTACAAACAGCTATACCGTAAACATCCCGATTATTGATGATACGGCGCAGGAACAGCAGGCGGAATATTTTGTCGTAAGCCTCGAAAATCCGGTGGGTACCACCATTACCGGGGATCAATCATCCACTGTATACATTATTGATAATGATAAACCGGCACCGGTCCCATCCCATCAGATCCAGCTCAATTATATCGGGAGCTTCGATCCTTCAGTGAACAACAGCAGCTCAACGGAAATTGTCGTGCATGATCCGGCTACCCAAAGGCTATTTACCATCAGCTCGCTGACAGATGTTTTTGATATTATTAATTTCAGCAATCCGAACGCCCCTTCTGTAATCCAGACCGTGAATATGGCACCTTATGGAGGCATTACCAGCATTGCCGTGAAGAACGGTATTATTGCAGCCGCTTCCCCGAATGCCAATCCGCAACAGAACGGTTCCGTCGTTTTCTTCGATATCAACGGAAATTTCCTGAAGCAGGTTACCGTAGGGGCTCTGCCGGACATGATTACCTTTACACCGGACGGAACAAAGGTGATTACGGCCAATGAAGGGGAACCGAATGATGCATACACGGTAGACCCTGAAGGTTCCGTCAGCATCATTGATATTTCGGGAGGAATAGCCGGCCTCAGCCAGGGCAATGTAACAACATTAAATTTTAATAATTTCGATTCTCAGGCTGCTGCACTGGCATCAACAGGACTCAGAAAAGTAAGGAGCAACAATACTTTATCTCAGGACCTTGAACCGGAATATGTTACGGTAAGCGCCGACAGCCAGAAAGCCTGGGTAAGCCTTCAGGAAAATAACGGTATTGCAGAAGTTAACCTGGTTACCAAAACCATTACCGGATTATGGGGGCTAGGGAAAAAAGATATGAGCCTGCCCGGAAACGGCTTTGACGCTTCCGATAATAACGGGGAAAT
Organism: uncultured Chryseobacterium sp.; assembly: GCA_913775525.1. Lineage (GTDB taxonomy): Bacteria > Bacteroidota > Bacteroidia > Flavobacteriales > Weeksellaceae > Chryseobacterium. The sequence continues at coordinate 9,093 of CAJYLH010000032.1, read as the reverse complement.
CCTGATTGCCAACTGGCCTGTAAAAGCGTATTACACTCCGGATGCCATCCAGAATTATACGGTCGGAAATACACATTACATCATCACCGCAAATGAGGGAGATGAAAAAGACCTCTCCGGATTCAGCGAAAGAACAACGGTAGGCGCAAACAGCTTTACTCTGGACAGTACTGTATTCCCCAATGCAGCAGTATTGAAAGCATCACATAACCTGGGAAGGTTCAGGGTAACCAATGTGAACGGAAATACAGACAGCGATCCTGAGTTTGAAGAAATCAACGCCTTGGGCGCACGGTCATTCTCCATTTTCAATGCAGATACGAAACAGATCATCTATGACAGCGGGGACAGTTTTGAGCGCTATATTGCAGCCAATCATCCGCTGATCTTTAATGCCGATAACGAATCCAATACGGTAAAAAGCAGGAGCCGCGCGAAGGGCCCGGAACCGGAAGGCGTTGCACTGGGAACCATTAACGGGCAGACGTATGCATTCATCACCCTGGAAAGGACCGGAGGCGTGATGGTCTACAACATAACCAATCCCGCTAACCCGACATTTACGGATTACAAACATTCACGCATGACTTCTGCCTACGGCGGTGACAACGGGCCTGAAGGCATTACCTATATAGCTCCGGCCAATACAGCCAACGGCAAAGGATATGTTATTGTAGCCAATGAAATCAGCGGAACCTTATCTATGTATGAGGTAGCGGGTGCAGCTACGCTTGCAACAGGAGAAACAGCCATTGAAAAAGCGACCTTCAATGTCTTTCCGAATCCGGTGGCAAAGGGTAATACACTTTATTTTAACCGCGCCCAAGGGTATGAACTCTATGACATGTCCGGAAAACTGATTACAAAAGAAAAGAATGCCTTAACAATACCTACATCCGGTCTGTCCTCAGGAGTATATATCATGAAAACTGCAGACGGTTACATCAAAAGGATTATGGTGCAATAAATAAGAATTACCGACTCTATTTTAACACGATCAATCCCCGGAATATTCCGGGGATTTTTAGATCTAAAACAATAAAATAACACAAAAATTAAATATAAAGCCTTTTACAAGCGCCCTACTTCTCAAATTTAAATAAATAATTTTAACTTAAAAACGTTTATTTAATTAAAATTTTTCATATCTTCATGGCTCAATAACCATATACCTGAAAAAATTCAATATGACCATTATTTATGATTCTAGAAACACGAGAATTGGAGGCTGCTGCAAAATAATCCCTCATTATTGCAGCCTTCGGCGAAGAATCTGTCCTTCATAATTCAACAGGGAATACCTATTCCTTATTGTTTTGTGATACCAAAAAGGCAGACTGTAGCAGTCTGCCTTTGAAATTATCTCGTATCGGTATCGTAATTCGATTACTCTACACTTATTACTTTTTCAATTTCCGGAGCATGCTGCCTGATGGTATTTTCAACGCCCAGTTTAAGGGTTGAGAAATTCAGGGAACAGCCGGAGCAGTTTCCAAGGAGTTTTACAAAAACCTGGTTATCCTTTACATCGATAAGCTCTATATCGCCCCCATCCCTGTTCAGGAACGGACGGATGCTTTCCAGGGCTTCCATTACCCTTGTTACGGTATCTTCGTGTGTTATATTTGTTTCCATATGTTGTATTCAGTCATGGGTTGCATCCGTTCCGGATGAATTATTTTGCTTTTGGTGAACATCCGGCCATCGTGGTAATTTTCACAGCTTCCGTAGGAGGAAGGTTTTTATTTCTTTCCACTAAGCTTTCCACCATTTTTCTTGCGGTTTCAGTATAGATCTCTGCAATTCTGGAGTTTTCCTGAAGGGCAGCAGGCCTTCCAACATCTCCTGCCTCTCTGATGCTCTGGATCAGAGGAATTTCTCCCAGTACCGGAATACCGAGGTCATCAGCAAGATACTGTGCTCCCTGGTTCCCGAAGATATAATATTTGTTGTCCGGCAACTCTTCCGGTGTGAAGTAAGCCATATTTTCAATCAGCCCCAATACCGGAATATTGATGCTTTCCATCTGGAACATGGCAATCCCTTTTCTTACGTCTGCCAAGGCCACATGCTGAGGCGTACTTACGATTACAGCACCGGTTACCGGAACTTCCTGGATGATGGAAAGGTGGATATCACCTGTTCCCGGAGGAAGGTCGATCAGAAGGAAATCCAGTTCTCCCCATGCCGCATCGCGGATCATCTGGTTCAGGGCTTTTGATGCCATAGGGCCTCTCCATACCACTGCCTGGTTGGCTCCTGAAAAATAACCGATGGAAAGCATTTTAACACCGTAATTTTCAATCGGCTTCATCAGGCTCTTTCCGTCTACATCTACTGAGATCGGCTTTTCGCCTTCGGTATCGAACATCGTTGGAACAGAAGGACCGTAGATATCTGCATCCAGCAACCCTACTTTGAAGCCCATCTTAGCAAGTGTTACCGCCATATTGGCCGCCACCGTAGATTTTCCAACGCCTCCTTTTCCGGAAGCAATGGCAATAACGTTCTGAATGCCTTTGATCTGCTTTCCTTTGATCTGGCTCTGCTGAATTTCAGTCGGTTCCGGGGAAACAATTTTCAGTTTAAGATGAACATTTTCACCGAACTCACTGGCAAAAGCCTGCTTCATGGCTGCTTCCAGTTTCTTTTTCTCATGCATTGCCGGTGAATGAGCCGTCATATCAATATACACGTCATCGCCCATAATCTGAAGATTATTCACCAGATCATCAACTTCTATTTCTTTAAGGAAATCCTGAACCTTTTCTTTCGTCAACATAAACTCAATAAATTGATTACAAAGTTAAGGAAATTTTACCTATTTGGAATAAGTAAACGGGGCTATAGATAAATTCTTTTAGGGTCCGGATTTTTATAGTATTTTTAAGGAATTTTTATGGTAACAATGAAAAAAATACTTTTTGTTTTGCTGGGAGTCCTTTCAGCCCATGCTTTTTCACAAAATTATGCGCAGTATGTCAATCCGTTCATCGGAACCGGCGGCCATGGGCATACGTTCCCCGGTGCCATTGTGCCTTTCGGGATGGTACAGCTGTCTCCCGACACCCGTATTGACGGCAGCTGGGACGGATGCAGCGGCTATCATTATTCCGATGCTGTGATCTACGGATTCTCGCACACCCACCTCAACGGTACGGGAGTCTCAGATTACGGAGACATTATGCTGATGCCGACCATGGGAAAAGCCGGCCTCAACCCTAAAGAATACTCCTCTGCATTTTCCCATAAAAATGAAAAAGCCTCTGCCGGATTTTATTCGGTAAAACTGGATAAGAATAATATCGATGTACGGCTGACCGCCACCAAAAGGGTCGGTTACCACGAATATAACTTTAACAACGCCGGAACCGCCAATATCATCCTGGACCTGAACCACCGCGATAAGCTGCTGGAAGGCGAAGTAAAGGTTATTGACGCTAAAACCATTGAGGTATTCAGGAGGAGCTCCGCATGGGCCACCAACCAGTATATCTATGCGAGGATCGAGTTTTCCAAACCTATGGCGGTTTCCCGGAAAGAGGTGAACGGAAGCCAGGACAGCAATATATATACCGGGACCCGGCTGGCGCTTGCTTTTTCGGCAAAGGTGAAGAAGGGGGAAAAAATCAATGTAAAAGTAGCCCTTTCGCCAACCGGTTATGAAGGCGCAGGAAAAAATATGCTGGCAGAAGGGCAATCCAATGATTTCGAAAAGATCAGGAAGCAGGCTTCCGCAGACTGGAACAAAGAACTCTCGAAAATAGAAGTAAAATCCGCCGACAAAAACAAGCTGGCCATTTTTTATACCGCACTCTACCATGTCTTTACCCAGCCTAACATCAATATGGATGCAGACGGAAAGTACAGGGGAAGGGACAATAAGTTCTACATAGCTAAAGGCTTTGATTATTATACTGTTTTTTCATTGTGGGATACTTTCAGGGGAGCGCATCCTTTAATGACGCTGATCGACAGGAAAAGAACCGCTGATTTTATCAATACTTTCATCAGGCAATACGAGCAGGGCGGAAAGCTTCCGGTATGGGAGCTGGCTTCCAACGAAACGGAATGTATGATCGGATACCATGCGGTATCGGTTATTGCAGATGCCATGGCTAAAGGCATCAAAGGCTTTGATTATGAAAAGGCTTTTGAGGCGTCCAGACATTCGGCGATGCTGGATATTTTCGGGCTGAATGCCTATAAGCAGAATAATTACATCAGTATTGACGATGAACATGAAAGCGTTTCCAAAACCGTGGAATATGCCTATGATGACTGGTGCATTGCCCAGATGGCCAAAATTTTAGGCAAAAAAGAAGATTACCAGTATTTCATGAAGCGTTCCCAGAACTGGAAAAACCTCTACAATCCGGAGAACGGATTTATGCAGCCGAGGAAGAACGGCAACTGGTACCAGCCTTTTGACCCGAGGGAAGTGAACAACAATTATACGGAAGGCAATTCATGGCATTATTCGTATTCCGTACAGCAGGATATTCCGGGACTGATAGCCGCTCACGGAGGAAAAGAAAAATTCGAGCAGTTTATTGATGCTATTTTTGCTGCACCTGATACCACCACAGGAAGGGAGCAGGTGGACATCACCGGACTTATGGGGCAGTATGCCCAGGGAAATGAGCCAAGCCATCATATTGCCTACCTGTATAACTATGTAGGCAAGCCTGAAAAAACCGATGAAAAAATAAAATATATCCTGGACCATCTGTATAAAAATGCGCCGGACGGGCTGATCGGTAATGAAGATTGCGGGCAGATGAGCGCCTGGTACATCTTAAGCGCCCTGGGAATTTACTCGGTAACTCCGGGATTACCGGAATGGCAGACGACAAAACCTTATTTCGATGAGGTAAAAATCCATCTTGAAGACGGAACGACCCGGACCATTACTCCCAATACCGGAAGGGATGAGCTCAGTAAACTGGGATTTGAAAATGTAAGTGCATTCAAAGACCTGAAATATGATGCGCTTACGGCTTCCCCTGTGATTGCGGCAGACCGCCTGTTCGACTTTTCCACCAAAGTAACCATCACCCCGCTGAACCCGGGAGATAAAATATACTATATGACTCTGGATGAAGGTGATGCCAATGTGAGGAAAACATTTAAGGCTTATAAAGAGCCTTTTACCATTAATAAAACCACAATGGTTTCAGCTTATGCAGAACGGAACGGCGAGAAAAGCTCGATCACCACGGCCAATTTTAACAGGAGGCCGAATTACTGGGATATTACCGTAAATGCAACCATGAACCCACAGTATACCGCGGGAGGCAAACTAGCCCTGATTGACGGCATCCACGGGGACGTCAACTGGAGAAAAGGCGAATGGCAGGGATACCAGGGACAGAATTTTGAGGCAGTGATTGATTTCAAATCTCCTCAGGATATGAACCAACTGTCTTCCACGTACCTCCAGGACAGCCGTGCATGGATCCTCATGCCTAAAAAAGTGGAATATTATGCCTCGATGAACGGCAAAGATTACATTCTGCTATCTACGGTCAACAACAAAGTAGATCCGAAGGATGAAACGGTACAGGTAAAAGACTTCAGTGCAGACATCCTTCCTACGCAGGCGCGGTATCTGAAAGTAAAAGCATACTACTACGGTAAACTTCCTGAATGGCATCAGGGTGCCGGAGGCGAAGCATACATTTTTATAGATGAGATTTCCGTGAAATAAGCCTGTACACTGAAACTATTAAGCTCCCTCTGAAACAATTCAGAGGGAGCTTAATTTTTATGGAATCCATGAATTTAAGTCACTGACTGATCAATTCATCATCCGCTTATTTTTTCAGACCATTGCAGGCCGCCGGGAAGCTCAAGATCAGAAAACTCGATATGGATGACCCTTCGTCTTTTTCCGTTTGTTGTCCTGTTGGATCCATGCAGCAGCAGAGGCTTCATCATCATGACGCTTCCTTTTTTCACCTTGCAGATCACTTCTTTTTCAGTGGTCCAGTCGATGGTCTCAGGCCTGTAGATACCTTTGGCGTGAGAGCCTGGAACGACTTTCAGGGCTCCGTTGTATTCATCGGTATCATCCAGATGAATTCTGATGGTAAAAATATTATCCAGGACTTCCAGCGGGGGCTGTACGCCAAACTGGTTCTGCTTGGTGGTCCACGGACCAAAGCCTTCAACATCTGCTTTCCGGTCTACGGAAATGGTGAGATCCTGATGGTAGGCAACATACCAGTTGGAAGATTCAGGCTTATCAAAATAGATGCTTTTTACAGCAAAATAGCGGTTGCCGAAAATTTTCTGTATGACAGAAATAAGTTTGTTGTTGAAAACAGATTTTCTAACTTCCGGCACTCCTTTCAGAAACTGCCGGATCGCAAAAAGGTCTTCCGATTTCCTGAAGGTGTCACCGGAAGTATCGGCCTCCTCAATGCCCTTCAGGATCATGTCTATTTCCTCTTCAGAGAATACATCATTGACCACAGCAAAGCCGTTATCTTCAATTTGTTTCTTATAGTCTTCCCATTCTGTCATTACGGTTCAGTCTCTACATTCAGCATTCATTACAGGTCTCCTCCGTGATTATCCAGCTGTCCTTCCCATTTAGACACCGCAGAAGTAGCCAGGGCATTCCCGAGAACATTGGTCATGCTTCTTCCCATATCACAGAAATGGTCGATCGGCAGGATCAGGGCAATGCCTTCCGGCGGAATCCCGAACATGGAACAGGTAGCTACAATAATAACCAGGGAAGCCCGCGGAACACCGGCAATCCCTTTGGAGGTGAGCATCAGAACCAGCAGCATGGTAATCTGCTGACCGATTGACATCTCAATTCCATAGATCTGGGCAATGAATATGGAGGCAAAAGTCATGTACATCATGCTTCCGTCCAGGTTAAAAGAATACCCTAGCGGCAGGATGAATGATACGACCCTGTTATTACACCCAAAACGTTCCAGTTCTTCTACCAGCTTAGGGAATACCGCCTCGGAACTTGTGGTTGAAAAAGCAATCAGCAGAGGTTCTTTAATCCTTCTCAGCAGTTCGAAAAGACGGTTGCCCAGGATGAAGTATCCTACCAGCAGAAGCGCCAGCCAGAGTATGCCTAATGCAAAGAAAAAGTCTCTGAGGTAAATGGCATATACTTTAAAGATTTCGAATCCATTGGTAGCGACCACAGCAGCAATTGCTCCCAGCACCCCAAATGGCGCAAACCACATGATATAACCTACCATTTTCAGGATGCCGTGGGCTATGATATCAAACAATTTGATTACCGGCTGCGAATATTCTTCGCCCATATTGGCCAGCGCAATCCCGAACATAATGGAAAACACCACAATCTGCAATACTTCATTGGTGGCAAAAGCCTCAAACAAACTTTTAGGAATGATATGCTTTACAAAATCTTCCATGGAGAAGCCTTTACTGGTCTTTAATAAGTCTTCTGCAGAAGCTGCATCCTGGATGGGCAGCTGTGTCACATGTCCCGGTTCGAGCCAGTTCACCAGGATCAGTCCTATGAATAAGGAAAGCAGTGAAGCGGAAATAAACCACAGCATGGCTTTGGTCCCTACCCTGCCGATCATTTTAATATCGCTCATCTTGGCTATCCCCACTACCAGGGTTGTGAATACCAACGGAGCAATGATCATCTGGACCAGCCTGATGAATACCGTACCTAAAAGTTTGATATTCTTAGAAAACGGTTCTGCACTTTCCGGGTACTGCACATGTACCAGGCCTCCAATGGCTACCCCGAGAACAAGGGCTATAATAATGGCTATAAAGAGTTTGTTTTGTCCTTTCATATCTTCCAAATTCAAGTTGCACAAATATAATGGTTTTTCTATTGGTGCAAGCGTTTGATGAAAATGATACCAAATTCTTCCGGACAGATATTGAAGTCCCAATCCCCATAAGATTTCTAAAAATCTGCGGGACATTTACCGGATTATATGATTTTGGTATACATTTTATTGTTACATTTGGGTATACTAACCTATTAAATATACATTTTATGAAAAAAACCATCACCATGGCTGCCCTGGCTGTAGCTATTTCCTTCGGAGCGGTTTCTTGCAAAAAGAAAGTGTCTGATGCAGATTTACAGACGCAGGCTACTACGGTAGTAACGTCAAACCCTAATGCATCGGTTGAGATTAAAGACGGCGTTGCTCACCTGAGCGGAACTTTTGAAAGCCAGGAAGCAAAAGATGCCATGATCAAACAGCTGAAAGCGATCAACGGAGTAAAAGATGTCCACGACATGGCTACTGTTGCCCCTGCTGCAATGGCTCCGGTTGAAACCCAATCCGCTACAGATCCTGCCGTTCAGCAGAAAGTTCAGGATGCCCTTAAAGATTTCCCTTCTGTAAAAGTACAGACGGTTAACGGTGAGCTGACCCTTACCGGAAATGTATCTGCGCAACAGGCCAGAAAGATCAAAGAATCGGTTGATGCCCTGAAAGTAGGCAAAGTAAATTATAACTACACAGTAAAATAAACATCATGAGTACATTACAAGATAAATATTCAGGGGTAGTTTCTGCAGCTCAGTCTGCCGAAATTACGAATCTTCAGGTTCAGGAACAGGACGGAATACTGTATGTTTCCGGAAACGCCTCCAACACCGCTGCCAAAGATGCAGTATGGAATGCACTGGGTGCCATTGACTCTTCTTACTCGGCTTCTGATATCAACATCGATGTGCAGGTGGCAGGCTTATCTGCAGGTGCGCCGCTTACAGTAGCCACCGAAGATTCTAACCTGAACATCCGCCAGGAGCCATCTACAGACGCTGCCGTGGTTGGAAAAGCCTCCAAAGGATCTTCTGTAACGCTGATCGAGCAGACTTCCGATGACTGGTGGAAAGTAAAAACAGATGACGGACAGGAAGGATATGCTTATTCAAGGTACCTGAAAGCATAAGGAAATTTAAAAATATTTTATAAAACATCCCATCGCTGTAGTCATGGTCGGAAGAAATTCCGACCATTTTTTTATGTTTTGAAAACCTTGTCAGGATCACCTCCTGCAAAAACGATTAAAATTGCAGTAATCATATCGCGAAGTTCCATTGTGATACGTCTTTTT
>CAJYLH010000031.1 GCA_913775525.1 uncultured Chryseobacterium sp. | reverse complement strand
GCCGCGCCGAAACTTTTTAGATCACTTTAATGATAAAATAGTTTGATTTACCTTTTTGAAGCAAAAGAAATCTATCATTTATAAGATCTTTATCAGAAGCAATGAAATCAGCAGTTACCTTCTGCTTATTAACAGAAATAGCATTACCTTTCAATTCCCTTTGTGACTCACTTTTGGATTTAAGAAATCCTGTTTTTTCAGATAAAAGATCGATAATATTCACATTCAATACATCTGTCTTAGACAATTCTTTTTGAGGTACCCCATCAAAAACATCAAGAAAGGTTTCTTCATCAAGACTTACTAGATCCTCGGCAGTTGAACGTCCGAATAAGATAGCAGATGCTTTTAATGCCTTTTCATATTCCTCTTGACCGTGTACCCATACCGTAACTTCTTCAGCCAGTTTCTTCTGAAGTTTTCTTTCGTGAGGGGCGGCTTTATGGTCTTCAATCAAAGACTCAATTTCTTCTTTACCTAAAAAAGTATAAAATTTAATGAATCGCTCGGCATCATCATCAGCAGCATTAAACCAGAACTGATAGAACCTGTACGGTGAAGTTTTCTTTTTATCCAGCCAGTAATTTTCACCGCTTTCAGATTTTCCGAACTTGGATCCGTCTGCTTTGGTAATTAAAGGTACAGTAAGTGCAAAAGCTTCCCCCTGTGCTTTTCTCCTGATCAGCTCTGTTCCGGTCGTGATGTTTCCCCACTGGTCAGAACCGCCCATCTGAAGTTTTACCTGGTTGTTCTGATACAGGTGAAGGAAATCGTATCCCTGGATCAGCTGGTAGGTAAATTCCGTAAAGCTCATTCCGTCTGCGCCGCTCTCTCCGGAAAAACGTTTCTTCACGGAATCTTTTGCCATCATGTAGTTGACGGTAATATTTTTTCCTACATTTTTGGCAAAATCAAGGAAGGAGATGTTCTTCATCCAGTCGTAGTTATTCACCAGTTCCGCCTTGTTCGGTCCGCTGCCTTCAAAATCTAAAAATCTTGAAAGCTGGTTTTTCAGGCAGTCTACGTAATGTAGCAGTGTTTCTTCATCCAGAAGGTTCCTTTCGGAAGATTTCCCGGAAGGATCCCCGATCATCCCGGTTGCACCGCCTACCAATGCGATCGGCTTGTGGCCATGCTGCTGGAAATGGGCTAAAATTTTAATCTGAATAAGACTTCCGATATGTAAAGAATCGGCAGTAGGGTCAAAGCCGATATATGCGGTAGTAACCTCTTTATTCAGTTGCTCATCGGTTCCGGGCATCATGTCGGCAAAAAGACCACGCCATTTTAGTTCTTCAATAAAGGAGTTCATTGTATTTTCTTTAAAATTTTACTGGGCAAAGATAATAAATTCAGCGGTATCGGACTGAAGCGTACGGCAGAAAGGAATAATGAATGCCCATTAGCGATAAGAATTTTGAAGGTCGTGGTAAGTTCTTTGCTTTTTCTGGTAATTAAAGTATATTTGTTTATAATGAATGACGAACAATTATTCCTGCTGATCCGCAAAGCAAAAGAGAAAGACCAGAAAGCCCAGACCAAGCTGATTAATATTTTCTGGGTGGATGTTTTTTCATTTGTCATGAAAAAGGTCAGGGATGAAAACGATGCCGATGAAATTACGGTCAATGTTTTTTCCAAAGTGCTTTCCAAGCTGGATATGTTTGATCCTCATTTCCAGTTTAAAACCTGGATACTCACCATTGCCCAGAATACCGTCATTGATTTCTGGCGGAAAAAGAGCCGCGAAAACCAGGATCCGACCGAAAACCTTGAAGAAGTAAAGAACCAGTATGCTAAATCCCCGGAAGAGCTGATGATCTCAGATGAAGAGCAGAAAAAAATAATCAAGACTATTGAATCTCTGGATGCCAATTATCAGGATATTATTAAGCTTCGTTTTTTTGAGGAAAAAAGCATAAAGGAAATTGCTGATGAATTGGGGATTTCTGTCGCCAATACCAAGGTAAGGGTGATGCGTGCTAAAAAGGTTCTGGCGGAACTGCTGAAAAATAATGAGTTTGAGGATTTGTAACCTGTCAATACTTTTGATTTTCATCATATTAAATCCATTGTGGAATTATCTGTTTCATCAATAGGCCTCTTTGATGCTTTCGATAAAAAAATGCTTAACTTTGACCTTCAATTCTAGAGATGGAAAATTTAGTTCAAGATACTACCGTACAAAAACCAAAGTGGATCCGTGTAAAACTTCCTACCGGGAAAAACTACAGAGAACTCAGGACTTTGGTTGATAAATATAAACTCAATACCATTTGCCAAAGCGGAAGCTGCCCGAATATGGGAGAGTGCTGGGGAGAAGGAACCGCAACATTTATGATCCTGGGGAATATATGTACCCGGAGCTGTGGATTTTGTGGTGTAAAAACCGGGAAGCCGATGGATGTTAACTGGGATGAGCCTGAAAAAGTGGCCCGTTCTATCAAGTTGATGAAGATCAAACATGCCGTGCTTACATCCGTAGACCGTGATGACCTTAAAGATATGGGGTCCATCCTTTGGGCAGAAACGGTAAATGCGGTAAGGAGGATTTCACCCGGAACAACGATGGAGACGCTGATCCCGGATTTCCAGGGGATTACCAAACACCTTGACCGGTTGGTAGGAGTAGCGCCCGAAGTTATTTCGCATAATATGGAAACGGTAAAAAGGCTGACCCGCGAAGTAAGGATTCAGGCTAAATATGAAAGGAGCCTGGAAGTATTAAGATATCTGAAGGAGGCAGGGCAGAGAAGGACTAAAACAGGGGTAATGCTTGGTTTAGGAGAAACCAGGGATGAAGTTTTCCAGACGATTGAAGACATCAGGAATGCTGATGTGGATGTCATTACATTGGGACAATACCTCCAGCCTACCAAAAAGCACCTGCCGGTAAAGAAATTTATTACTCCGGAAGAATTTGATGAATTCGGGGATTTTGCAAGAAGTTTAGGATTCAGGCATGTGGAGAGTTCACCTTTGGTTAGGAGTTCTTACCATGCAGAAAAACATATCCATTGATAATTAACGCTCCATTTAGGGGCGTTTTTTATAAAATCATCTTTTCATATGTTCTTTCCTGAATTCTGAGGGGGTCTGTTCCATATGCTGCTTAAAGAGTTTATTGAAATAAGACAGGCTTTCAAAACCTGCCTGGAAACAGGCTTCTGTAACCGAATTGCCTTTCAGGAGTGATATTTTAGCCTGGTTGATGCGGTAATTGTTGACGAAGCCTGTAAAAGTCATATCCGTCTGTTTTTTAAAATAACGGCAGAAAGCAGGCGTACTCAGTCCGACGATCCTGGCAATCTCATTGACATCCGGTTTTTTATCATAATGCTCATCAATATAATGGTAAATGGTGCCCATCCGGATTTTATCGTTCATAAACCACTGCACACGTGTATCCTCCTGATTGAGGACTTTAACTTCCTTGGAATGCGCAAGAATCTGCAGAATTTCAATCAGGCTCATTACAGCTTCAAAAGAATCCTGAGATTCCATGATGCGTAATTTTTCCACTACGGTTTTTTTGGTCGCTCCGAAAAATGACAGTCCAAGGCATGAGCGGTCCAGGAGCTCTTTTACCGCATTAAATTCAGGCATAGCAGTGAGGTTACGGGTAAATTCTTCCTGCATCTGGAGAACCAGCTGCCGGCATTCGGTCTGGATGCCGTAGTCAAAATTAAGATGCGGGACATTGGACCCGATCAGCAGGAGATCATGATCGGTAAACTTTGAAATATCTTTACCCACATGCCGGATTCCATGGGAAGCTTCCACATAGACCAGCTCAGTTTCAGGATGGTAGTGCCAATAGAAACAATTTTTAAGCGATGGTGAAAACAGCTTGAAGGACTTTCCTTCTTCAAAATCTATGAGTTCCTTCTGGATCTTCATTAGTTCTGTTTTGATGATTTATTGGGTTAAATTTAAAAGAAAAGATTAATACAGAGCAAATTTTTATCATTAGCGGTGGAGCAGAAACCATAATTTCTGGCGATTTTTGCACTTTCAAAAACAATATCAGACAAGTTATGGCAACCATAGATAAAAGGATTATACCGCTTGCAATAGGCGGATTAGGCATCGGGACAACAGAATTTACCATTATGGGACTGTTGCCGGATATGGCCAGAACATTGCAGATCAGCATTCCGGAGGCGGGACACCTTATTTCAGCTTATGCACTGGGAGTGGTTATCGGTGCTCCGTTTCTGATCGGGTATTCAGTGAAATTTCCCCCTAAGAAAGTGCTCATGTCACTGATGGTCATTTTTACTATTTTCAATGCTTTGTCTGCGATAGTTCCGGATTATACCACCATGCTGATCATCAGGTTTCTTTCCGGGCTTCCGCACGGTGCCTTCTTTGGAGTAGGAACGGTGATGGCTTCCAGGATGGGTGGAAAAGGAAAAGAAGCATTTTATATTTCCCTGATGTTCACAGGTCTTACCATTGCCAACCTGGCTATGGTACCTCTGGTAACTTATATAGGGCATACTTTTCACTGGCGGTGGTATTTTGCCATTGTTGCGGTGATAGGTCTTGTAGCCTTGCTGTTCCTGAAATTATGGCTTCCTGATCTACGGAGCAATCAGAATGCCCATTTTATGGAAGAGCTCAAATTCCTGAAAGGCAGACAGGCCTGGCTGGTATTGATGATTACGGCCATTGGTTTCGGCGGGCTTTTTACCTGGTTCAGCTATATTACGCCTCTGATGACGGTAGTGGCAGGCATCAAGAGCAGCCAGATGGCCTATGTGATGGTAATAGCCGGAGTAGGGATGATAGCCGGAAATTTGGGTGGCGGAGTTCTGTCGGACAGGATGAGCCCTGAAAAAACCTGCTCCCTGTTGTTGTTGTTGATGATGTTTTCACTGGCCGGAGTCTTCTTTCTTTCGCAATACCAGAATATAGCCCTTGTGCTGACCTTTGTTTGCGGTGCATTATCCATGTCAGTAGCTGCACCCATTAATATCATGATGATGAAGGCAGCCCCGAAAAGTGAAATGATGGCTGCCGCATTCATGCAGGCTGCCTTCAATATTGCCAATGCTATGGGTGCCTTTCTAGGAGGAATCCCTTTGGAGCATGGCTACACTTTCAATTATCCGTCCCTGGTAGGAGTGGTCATGACCGGAATCGGACTGGCCATCAGCCTCCGGTACAAATATCTGTATGCAGGAAAATCAGCATTAAGTATGAAGTCATCGTAAGAGCCTTTATAGCAGGCAAGATTAAGGCATAAAGCCAAAGTAATTGAAAAAAGTAATGATAATTTCATTTATGGTGAATTAATTTTAAATATATTTGTATTTAAAACTAATAACCATGGAGATAACGGTATTGTAGAGCAATACCCATTAAAAAATCCGTCCCAGTTTTATCTGAAACGGATTTTTTATTTTTTAGTTTTACCTTATGCTTCTACTTCGTTACCGTTGGTACACCAGTACAGCGCGTTATATAAATTTTCTTTCGGGAAGGATTTGCATTCACCCGGCATCAGTACGCTGAAAGCATCAGTAAAATTCTGAACGCCATCTTTATCGGTGACAATAGCCGTACGGTTCCATTTCGTGAAATTCTTTACACCCAAAAGCGCATCTTCTATCCATGCACCCATCGTGAATTTGTCCAAATCCGTATCCAGATATAATAAATAATTCAGCTCTCCATACTGATCTACCTTCTGTTGAACACGCGGAATTACCAGTTGTTCAAAATCTTCTTTCGTCACTTCTCCCGTTGCATTGAAAGCTGCAACATTTTCCGGAGCTTCAGGAATAATCTTTATCATATCGTTATTATTTAGTGTGGTTTGATTTTAGATCACATAACAATAAGTACGCCAAGTACGATTGAATTACCTTGATAATGAATAATTTTATATGATAAGCTTATAATTAGTGTAAAATATTATAAGTTATTACATTATTTTAACAGTATTTCATGTATTTAACAATACTCTTGAAATCAAAGCATTAAAAAATTACAGGTACAATATCAGATGCTGAGGCCTCTCCCGCAAACGTGTTAATTCTCCTCAAAAATTAATGAAAAGACAGCCGAATACAATTGTAATCATTATTTTTGTTAAAAATTGACTCATGAAGAAGTTCATGCTAATGGCTGTTATCAGCCTGGGGATTGTATCCTGCGCTACTCAAAATAAAAAAGATACTATGGATTTACCGAAGGAATGGAAACACACCACAAACATCTATGAAGTAAACACAAGGCAATATACCAGGGAAGGAACCTTTAAAGCCTTTGAAAAGGAAATGCCGCGTCTGAAATCCATGGGAGTGAAAACAATCTGGTTCATGCCGATAACGCCGATCGCCCAGGAAAATAAAAAAGGAAGTCTGGGGAGTCCGTATGCAGCATCAGATTATACGTCCATCAATCCGGAATTCGGGACGATGAATGATTTTAAGCATATGGTAAACGAAGCCCACCGGCTTGGTTTTAAAGTCATTATTGACTGGGTGGCCAACCATACGGGCTGGGACCATGTCTGGACCAAAACCCATCCTGAATTTTACCTGAAAGATCCGGACGGATCTTTCCACCGGGCTTCAGGAATGGATGATATCATTGAACTGGATTACAGTAAAAAAGAAGTACGCAGAGCCATGATTGATGCCATGAAGTTCTGGGTGCAGGAAACGGGAATTGATGGTTTCCGTTGTGATCTCGCTTCATGGGTGGAGGCTGATTTCTGGGAGGAAGCCCGTCCGGAACTGGATCAGGTAAAGCCTCTGTTCTGGCTGGGAGAATTTGATGAACTTGAAAATCCTGAACACGGAAAAGTTTTCGATGCCAGTTATTCATGGAAATGGATGCACGTATCTGAAGATTACTATAAAAAGAATCTGCCTTTACAGGACCTGAAAGATCTGCTGATCAAATATTCCAATATCGGTGATGGGTCTATGAGAGCATGGTTTACGGCCAATCATGACGAAAATTCCTGGAATGGTACCGAATATGAGAAGTATGGTGTGATCACTAAGCCTATGGCTGTTTTTTCAGCGACATGGAACGGTGTACCGTTGCTGTATTCCGGGCAGGAACTTCCGAACATGAAAAGGCTGGAGTTCTTCGAGAAAGACCCTATTGCCTGGACGAATAATTACCAGATGGCTGATTTTTATAAAACGCTGCTGGAACTTAAATCATCCAATCCTGCATTACGCGGCGGTGATGCGGCAGTGACCACTTACCTGTTGAATACGACTGCCAATGACAAAATCCTGGCTTACCTGAGAAAGAACGGCAAAGATGAAGTACTGGTGGTACTCAATATGTCTAAGGAACCCGTGAGCTTCAGTATTCAGGATGATCATGTGTCAGGAAGTTTCAAAAATGTATTTGATAAAACCAAAAGGGATTTCAGTGCCGGAAAAGATTTCAATTTCAAAGTTTCAGATTATGCTGTCTTTGAAAAATAAGTCATTAACGATATATATTTGAGCAACAGGCAGCCTTGAGAGCTGTCTGTTTTTATATGATGACAGGACAAATTTAAAATTAATTCAGTACATTTGATAGTGATCATAAGGATATGGACAAGTTAATCATATACGAAACACTCGAAAATAAAATCTCAGAAAAGATCAGCCATCTGGAACGGCTGATTGAAGAAGCCAGGGCTTCAAATAATGATACCAAAAGCTCCATGGGCGACAAATATGAGACGAGCCGTGAGATGCTGCAACAGGAAATCAACAATTTACAGAAGCAGCTGAACGAAGTGCTGAGCCAGCAGGCAGTATTCAGACGGATCAGTGCAGATTCCTGTTCCAAAGTACAGAACGGAGCCTTGGTAAAGACAGATAAAGGGATTTTTTATATTTCCGTCTCTGCCGGCGATATGATGATCGGTGGGAAGAAAGTAACGGCTGTTTCACCGGAAGCCCCACTGGTAAAAATGATGTTTGGCAGGAAAATGGGAGAGACATTTGCGGTTAATACCATTGAACAGACCATTCAGGAAATCTGGTAATCAATACACGGATCATTATGAAGATAAAAACCATTCTTTCCATCATCTGTATGGCATTGTATCTGTATTTGCCTGCACAGGTGAAAGCCTATGTTTCCGGAAGGTCTTATGATATTCAGTATGTGGATATCAGTGTTGATGACCTCATCATCACCATGAATGCTGAAGGGCAGGTCATCAGGTTTTATCAGGATCCTCTGAACGGGACTTTCGATTATTATGATGATCAGCTTTTTGACCGTTATCGCAATGGAAAACTCAAAAGCATCGGCAATACCAAAATAGAATACTGGGATGCACCCAATCAGGATGACCCGAAATACGGGAAGATCAAAAAGATCGGCAATGTAACCGTACAGTACTGGGAAGATACGATCGTTGAAAAAGAAAAACTGGGCAAGGTGAAAATGATCGGTTCTGTTCCCATTGATTACTGGGGGAATGACCTCACCGACAACAGCCGGCTCAGGAAAATAAAGTCCATTGGCAATATTATGGTGGATTATGGATTAAAGGATATCACAGACCAGAGCCGGTACAGGAAACTCATCAGGTTTGGCCCTGTAAAAATCGATTACTGGAATGACAATATTGTTGATAAAAATAAATTCGGCAGGCTGAAATCCATCCAGGGGAATACCAGGGAAGTAACTGTGGTAATGTTATAAGACAGTGAAATGAATGCAAAAATAAATCACATAAATTTTTAATAATGGGAATACTTGAAAACAAAGTGGCACTGATTACAGGTGCAGGGTCAGGGATTGGTCTTGCCATTGCCCTAACCTATGCCAGGGAAGGAGCGAAAGTTATTGTTTCCGATATCAATGAAGAACACGGGAACAAAGTGGTTGAACAGATCAGATCTGGTGGTGGCGAAGCATCTTTTGTGAAGTCAGATACGTCAGATCCATTACAGGTAGAGGCATTAATCAAGAAAACAGTTGACATTTACGGGCGGTTGGATATTGCCTGTAATAATGCCGGAATCGGCGGTGAGCAAAACCTCACCGGGGATTACAGCATAGACAGCTGGAAAAATGTCCTGGACGTGAATCTTGACGGGGTATTTTACGGTTGTAAATATGAAATCCAGCAGATGGAAAAGAATGGCGGCGGAGTGATTGTTAATATGGCGTCCATTCACGGCACCGTTGCTGCACCGCTTTCTTCAGCATATACTACGGCGAAGCATGCAGTGGTAGGCCTGACAAAAAATATCGGAGCAGAATATGGACAGAAAAATATCCGTTGCAATGCTGTAGGTCCGGCCTATATTGAAACGCCTCTATTAGAAAGCCTTGACAGTGATATGAAAGATGCACTGGTGGCAAAACATCCGATGGGAAGATTGGGTAAACCGGAGGAAGTTGCTGAGCTGGTCCTGTTTTTAAGCTCGGATAAAGCTTCTTTTATGACGGGAGCCTACTATCTGGTAGATGGCGGATATACTGCTGTTTAGACAACACATCATGCCTGAAGATACAAAGCATTCCAAACGGGATGCTTTTTATGTCTTGCTATACCGGAAAATGCCGTATATTTTTTCTAAATTTGAGGCATAAAAACCCTTCGGAATGCAAAACTACCTAGAGCTCTTACAGCATATTTTAGACCACGGAACTGATAAGACCGACCGGACCGGTACTGGTACAAGAAGTGTTTTCGGGTATCAGCTGAGGTATAACCTGTCTAAAGGATTTCCGCTGGTGACCACTAAAAAAGTCCATCTCAAATCCATTATTTATGAGTTGCTTTGGTTTCTGAAAGGAGATACGAATATCAAGTACCTGAATGACCACGGTGTGTCCATCTGGGATGAATGGGCCGATGAAAACGGTGATTTGGGGCCGGTTTACGGGGCACAATGGAGAAGCTGGAATGGTGCAGACGGAAAAGTAGTGGACCAGATTACCGAAGTGATTGACCAGATTAAAAAAAATCCTGATTCCAGGAGGCTGATTGTTTCCGCATGGAATGTTGCCGAAATTCCCAATATGGCTCTGGCTCCATGCCATGCCTTATTCCAGTTTTATGTAGCAGACGGAAAATTATCCTTACAGCTCTACCAGAGAAGTGCCGATGTATTTCTCGGCGTTCCGTTCAATATTGCCAGCTATGCTTTATTGCTGATGATGGTAGCACAGGTTTGCGGGCTTGAAGTGGGCGATTATGTACACAGCTTCGGGGATGTCCATATTTATAACAACCATTTTGAACAGGTTCATAAGCAGCTTTCCAGAGACACCAGGCCGCTTCCGACCATGAAGCTGAATCCTGACATCAAAAATATTTTTGATTTCGATTTCGAAGACTTCACCCTGGAAAACTATGATCCGCATCCGGGAATTAAAGCACCGGTAGCCATATAGAAGATTATTACCGCAGGACAATTATGAAAAAGATCAAACTTTCTTTACTGGTACTTTTATTCAGTATCATGGGGTATGCACAAAATTTTGATGTTGTTCCGTTAGGAATCTACGGCGGGGAACAGGAAGATAACCTGTCAGCATATCTGCTGGGTGCTCCTGAAGGACATTCTTTCTTATGCCTTGATGCAGGAACGGTCAATGCCGGTATCCGGAAAGCCCTTCAGCTGAAAAGCCTTGACGGACCAGCAGAATCGGTGTTAAAAGACCAGATTAAAGGATATTTTATCTCGCACGGACACCTGGATCACCTTTCAGGACTGATTATCAATTCGCCGGCCGACTCCAGAAAGAATATATTTGCCATAGCTCCGGTTATCCGGATCTTACAGGACCATTATTTCATATCGGATACCTGGGTCAACTTTGCCGACCAGGGTCAAAAGCCAGCACTTGGAAAATACCATTATAATGAGTTAAAAGAAGGGACCGAAATTTCAGTAGGTGAGACACCGTTTTCTATAACAGGCTACGAGCTGAGTCACGTACATCCATATAAGAGCAGTGCTGCACTGGTGAGAAGAGAGGATCATTATATTCTTTATCTCGGTGATACGGGAGCAGACCGTATTGAAAAGTCCGATCATCTTGCAAATCTTTGGTCGGCTATAGCGCCCCTTGTTAAAAAGAAACAGCTGAATACGATCATGATCGAGGTCTCTTTCCCGAATAGCCAGCCGGAACATCTGCTGTTTGGCCATCTTACTCCAAAGCTTCTGACTGAAGAACTGGCTTCACTGAAAGAAAAAATAGGATTCGCTTCCCTTGAAGGACTTACTGTGGTTGTCACCCACAGAAAACCGACGAAAGATAATCCCGAGATCATCAGAAAAGAATTGTTGGAGCATAATATGCTGAAAGTACATTATGTTTTTCCGGAACAGGGCAAGAAGATCAGCCTTCCATAACAGATGTTTTTAAGTATATAATAAATCAATGCTCTTTATGGATCTTCAGGAAATAAAAAACTGTTTGGAAAAAAATAGGAAAAGATGAAAACCGGAGACTATATTTCTTCTGTAACATCTCAGGAAATTTTTTAACTTATCGGTAAAATGACCAGCATGTTTAAAAAGTTATTTCTTCTTTCTGTCGTAGGTCTTTCCGGTGTTGCATTTTCCCAGAATACAGTAAAGGAAAAACTCGGAAACTACCTGGATTCTTTATATCTGCATCATAAAGTGATGGGAAGCTTTGCTTTTGCAGATAAAAACAATGCAAAGTTTGTAAAAGTAGTAGGCCTTTCTGATGTGGAACAACAGCAGAATGCCAACATGAATACACAGTACAGGATCGGGTCCATCAGCAAAACGTTTACCGCTGTACTGGTTATGAAAGCGGTGGAGGAAAAGAAGATATCCCTGGATCGGAAATTATCAGACTTTTATCCTGAAATTCCCAATGCACAAAAGATTACCATAGAGCAATTATTGCAACATAGATCCGGTATCCACAACCTGACGGACGAACCTGAATATTTACAGTATTATACCAAGCCCCAAAAGCCGGCTGATCTTGTTGGGATCATAAGGAAGTACGCCAGCGATTTTGAGCCGGGTTCAAAGTTTGAATACAGCAATTCCAACTACATTTTATTAGGCCTGATCTTAGAGAAAATATACAAAACATCGTATGCAGAGCTGATCAGTGCAAAAATTACCCGGCCGCTGAAACTGACTTTAACCCAGGTGGGAGGTGCTATTGACCCTTCAAAAAATCAGGCTGAATCTTATGAATATATAGAAGGAAGATACAGAAAAATGCCGGAGACGGATATGAGTATTCCTGGGGGAGCCGGAAACATGGTGTCTACACCTGTTGAGCTGCTGGAGTTTATCATGGGGCTGGAGCAAGGAAAAATCATTAAAAAGGCAAGCCTGGATAAAATGAAAAGCTTTAAGGATAACTATGGGTATGGTCTGATCAGGCTGACCTATGATCAAAGTTCCGGCTTTGGCCACAATGGTGGTATTGATGGCTTCCGTTCGGCCGTATATTATTTCCCGGATCTTAAGATTGCTGCCGGTTATGTTGTGAATCAGTCCAGTATAGATACAGATGAACTTTTTGACAAAATGATGTCGGCGGCTACAGGGAAGGATTTTACCATACCAGGTTTTGCCGTGATACAAATTCCTGAATCTGAACTGCAGAAACTGACCGGAAATTATGCAAGCCCCAGTGTTCCGTTGAAAATCAATATCTTTATTCAGAATAAAGTGTTGATGGCACAGGCAACAGGACAAAGGGCTTTTCCTCTGGATGCAACTTCTGAAACCAGTTTTAAATATGATATGGCCGGGATTGTTATCAACTTCCGTCCTGAAAAAAAACAATTTGATATTATTCAGAGAGGAGTTAAAACCACTTTTACAAAAGAATAAATATGAAGTATATAAAAATCAATACCGAGCACACGGCTGACCTTGAAGCTTTGAAAAATGCCATTTTACAATTGAAAGGCGTAAGTTCGGCAGAAATCATCGATGATGAAAATCCTGAAAGCGAACTGAAAAAAGCGTTTGCCAAAACCAAGGAACAGCTGAAGAAAGGCGACTATGAAACCCTGGTGAATGATATTTTCGATATTCTAACAAAAAATAATGCTAAACAATAAATGAAAAAAGCGATTTTATCTATTGCTGTATTGGGAGGGATGTTCTTTTCTTCTCAACTGTACGCACAAACCGAAACATCCGGAAGGGAAAAAGTGTACCGTGCTACCCATACCAAAGTGACGGAACTTAAACATACCAAACTTAAAGTAAATTTTGATTATCAGAAGGAGCAAATGAACGGTGAAGAGTGGTTAACCGCCTCACCTTTCTTTTACCCGACTAATGAGCTCATCCTGGATGCCAAAGGAATGCTCATCCATGAAGTAGCGTTGGACAACAACGGTAAAAAATCCCCTCTCAAATATGAGTATAAGGATGATATGTTGAAGATCATGCTGGATAAAACTTATCAGAGGAACCAGGATTACACCGTATACATCAAGTACACAGCCCGTCCGAATGAAGTTAAGCAGCAGGGAAGCGCTGCCATCAACGATGCGAAAGGCCTGTACTTCATCAACGCACAGGGTAAAGAGGCGGATAAGCCTACCCAGATATGGACCCAGGGTGAAACTGAATCTTCATCTGCCTGGTTCCCGACCATTGATAAACCGAACCAGAAAACCACCCAGGAAATTTACATGACCGTTCCTGACAAATATGTAACCCTTTCCAACGGGATCTTAAAGGATTCCAAAAAAGAATCAGACGGGTTGCGGACCGACCACTGGGTGATGGATAAGAGGCATTCAACTTACCTGTTTTTCATGGGCGTAGGTGAGTATGCAATTGTAAAAGACAAATGGAGAAATATTCCGGTCGATTATTATATCGAGAAAGAATATGAGCCATATGCAAAACAGATTTATGGCAATACCCCGGAAATGATCGAATTCTTTTCCAAAAAGATGGGCTATGATTATCCGTGGGCTAAATATGCCCAGATCTCAGGAAGGGACTATGTGAGCGGTGCTATGGAAAATACCACGGCAACCCTTCACGGAAGCGGAGTTCTGCAAAAACCCGGGCAGCTTATCGATGAGAATGCTTGGGAGGATACTATTGCCCACGAATTATTTCACCATTGGTTCGGGGACCTGGTAACAGCAGAAAGCTGGAGCAATCTTACCGTAAATGAATCTTTTGCCAACTATTCCGAATACCTCTGGAATGAATACAAATACGGAAAAGACCAGGCAGATTACCACCAGATGACAGATGTCAATATGTACATTCACAATCCCGGTGATTTCAAGAAAGATCTGGTGAGGTTCAATTATGATTCCCGTGAGGATGTTTTTGATCTCGTAACCTACCAGAAAGGCGGCGGAATCCTTCATATGCTGAGAAACTATCTTGGAGATGATGCCTTCTTTGCCGGTATGCAGGACTACCTTAAGACCAACGAATACCAGAATGCGGAAGCCCATCAGCTGAGGCTTTCTTTTGAGAAAGTTTCCGGTAAAGATCTGAACTGGTTCTTTAATCAGTGGTATTTCGGAAGCGGAAATCCGAAGATCAAATATTCCTATACTTTTGAACCGGTTAAAAAACAGGTGGCGGTAACCATCGAGCAGACTCAGG
The DNA here is from genome assembly GCA_913775525.1 of uncultured Chryseobacterium sp. GTDB lineage: Bacteria > Bacteroidota > Bacteroidia > Flavobacteriales > Weeksellaceae > Chryseobacterium. The sequence continues at coordinate 1,162 of CAJYLH010000031.1, read as the reverse complement.
ATGAGCCCTTCCAGTTCCCGCTTGCGATTGATATCTATGATAACGGGAAACCGAAAAGATATAATGTATGGGCTAATGCACAGGCCAAAAATACCTTTAATTTTGATGTTTCAAAAAATCCTGACCTGGTTAACATCAATGCAGACGGTGTATTGCTGGCTGATATTACCGATACCAAAACGCCTGAACAGTATCTGATGCAGTTCCAGGGATCTAAAGAATTCAAAAGCCGGTACAATGCGTTGAATGGAATCAAAGATCAGGTAGGCAAAAATCCGGCAGCCACAAAATTGCTTGCGGCAGCCTTAAAAGATCCGTTCTTCAGGACCAGGATCAAGGCGCTTCAGCTGATGGACCTTTCCAATGCAGAGCAGATGAAAGCGATGGGTGCAGAGGCTGAAAAATTAGCCACAAGCGATGCTAAAACGCTGGTACAGGCTGCGGCTATTGCAGCCCTGGCAAAGACCGAGGATAAAAAGTACCTTCCTGTTTTTGAAAAAGGGGTGAATGCCGTATCCAATGCCGTAAAAGGGAGTTCAGTAGCTGCTATTATCGGTATTGATCCTTCAAGAGCCGGTGCACTTGCCGATAAAATTGACCTGGAAGGGGCTCCCGAAAGTATGATGGAAGCCTTACTTCCGGTTATCGTTAAAAATAAAGTCACTTCTCAGATGCCTAATATTGCACAATATGCTGCATTTTATCCGTTCATTAAATTCCAGAATCCTGAGCTGGGTAAAGTGGCGGAAGAAGGCTACAACTGGATCATGACTTCCGATAACCTCAAAGCGACGGAAAGCATTACCAAAATCCTGGGCCAGGCCAAAGGCCAGATGGGCGATAACCCACAGGTAAAGATGATGATCTCCCAGATGCTCAAAGATGGTCTGAATAAAAAGATGGAGCTGCTGAAGCAGAATCCGCAGAATGCATCCGGCATCAATAAGCAGATTGACCTTATCAACAAGGCGATTGCAGATTTTAAATAGTGGAAAAACAACACCTGAGAATCCGTCTCACAACTAAAAAGTGGGGCGGATTTTTATTTGAATAGATTTTAGTGTGTTATTAAAAAAAGAGAAAAAGTTGTCTTCTCAGGCAACTTTCTTTCTTAGGTTGTGTGCTAAAGCATGTAATCCGAACTCTAATGCTACTTTTTTAA
>CAJYLH010000030.1 GCA_913775525.1 uncultured Chryseobacterium sp. | reverse complement strand
TTCGGCGCGCCTTTGGCGCGCCGAAACTCTATCATCATGATTCACTTAAACCTCTCTGCAAATTCCCGTGCAAAATCTTCCAGTCTGATCCCGCCGCTTACCGGAGCACCATATTGAATAAAATCCTTCTGTACCACACCATTTCTTATCCCTCTTCCCATTTCTTCATACAGCTTTGCCATTTCCTCCGGAAGTCCCGCCTGGAGCATTCCTTCAAAAGCTTCTTTGTCCGTAAATTCAATCCAGGGCAGTGATGGGTTACCGATCGATGATCCCAGTACCGCAGCAAAATCACCGGCTTCACGGTAATCGCTGACTACATACCGTACTGCCTGATCAGGTGAAGTCCGTACCAGTTCCTCAGCAGCAGCTTTAGCGATATCAGTGGGATGTACCAAAGGAATTTTGACGGTCGCTGGATAATTTCCGCCTATAATTCCGGCATTTTTAATCAGGGGAATATCATTGAACAAATTGATGTAAAAGTAACCTGCCCTTAGAAAAGCAGCCGATGCATTCAGCTCCCGGTAGGTATTTTCGATATGGTGAAGGCCTGCAATAGGCCCGTTGTCCACCGGTGAGTCCGCACCCACACTGCTGAGCATCACGATACGCGGAACATGAGCTGCTGAAATCGCTTCCGCATAGCTTTTCCCTGTGTCAATCGTATTTCGAATGATGTTTTGAGTGCCTAGCATAGGAGGGGTCATCAGGAAGGCAGAATCTGCTTCTTTAAACGTTTCGGTGAGAAAGGATACATCTGAGATGGATCCTATGGCAGCCTCAGCCCCAAGGTTTTCTATCTCGTGTTTTCTGTCTGCATGGCTGCTGATCACGGTAAGTTCATGACCTTCCGATACCAGTTGCTGTACTAATGGCCTGGCTACATTGCCTAAAGAACCTGTAACAATAATTTTCATAATAAATAAGGTTTGTTTCTGAAACAAAGGTATATTTGTACTTACTTTTTTACAAGTACTTACCCTAAAGTATGTATGATATGACAGCCATTAAAGAAAATTCCACCATTCAGGAAAACAAGAAAGATATGCTTGACCAATGCCCGGTGATGTATGTCATGGAAAAGATATCCGGATTCTGGAAACCGATTATTCTGTTCCAGCTTTCCACAGGGGAGAAGAGATACAGTGAACTTAAGAAAGCAATTCCTAAGGTCACAGAGAAAATGTTAATTCAGCATTTGAAGCAGCTGGAGGCTGATGGACTGATTATCCGGACCGCTAGGCCCGTCGTGCCGCCCTACGTAACCTATGAACTCAGTGAAGCCGGCAAAAAACTGTCTCCCGTTATCGACGCGATGGTAGACTGGGCTTATGAGGATATGAAAAACCTTCAGTAAAATAAAAAATGCCCTTCAGTTGAAGAGCATTCCGTATTAATTCTGCAGGGACTGCATGTCAATGACAAAACGGTATTTGACGTCGCTTTTCAGCATTCTTTCGTACGCCGTATTGATGTCCTGCATTTTGATGATTTCAATATCAGAGACAATATTATGTTCACCACAGAAATCCAGCAATTCCTGAGTTTCCGCGATGCCGCCGATCAGGGATCCTGCAATGGAACGACGCTGGAAGATCATCGGAACAGAGCTTGGCTTAACCTCCTCGAACTGTCCTACAAAGCCCACCAGGACCAAAGTCCCGTTCAGGGTCAGCGTCTGCATATAAGGATTAACATCATGCTCATAAGGAACCGTATCAATAATCAGGTCAAATTTCCCGGCTACGGACTTCATGTCTTCCTCATGGGTAGAAATCGCGATATGGTCTGCGCCCAGCCTTTTGGCATCCTCCGTTTTTCCCGGTGTCCTTGAAAAAAGTGTCACTTCCGCACCAAGTCCTTTTGCCAATTTGATCGCCATATGTCCCAGTCCGCCTAATCCTACTACAGCAACTTTCGAATCCGGGCCTACGTTCCAGTGTCTTAACGGTGACCATGTGGTGATTCCTGCGCAAAGCAGTGGTGCTACTGCGGCAAGATCAAGATTTTCAGGAACTTTCAGTACAAAATGCTCATCTACCACCACTTTTTGAGAATACCCTCCAAACGTATGTCCGCCAAGATGTTTGTCCTTTCCGTTATACGTTCCGGTAAAACCGTTGATGCAATACTGCTCCAGGTCCTGCTTACAGCTGTCACAGGTTCTGCATGAATCTACCATGCATCCAACTGCTGCAAGATCGCCTACTTTAAGTTTGGACACTTCGCTGCCTACTGCAGTTACTCTTCCTACGATTTCGTGACCGGGAACTACCGGATATTGCGAACCTCCCCAGTCATTCCGCACAGTATGGAGATCCGAATGGCATACGCCGCAGTACAGGATTTCAATTTCGATATCGCTGGCCGTCACCGTTCTTCTGTCAATGTTCATTTCTTTCAGGTCTGCCGTGGTGGATTCTGCACCGTACGCTTTTACAGTAAATGTATTCATATAATTTTTATATTTAGTTAATGTTGTAAACTATTCAGATCAAATCTGATGATTGAGGGTTAAGCTCATCACCATTCAAAATATATACCTAACCGATTCATTAAAAGAAACTTCTGCTGTTAAATGATTTTCTTGAAGTAAAATTTTAATACTTTTAGATACTTACAAAAATCAATACTTTTCAGCGAAAATGGCTTATACAGATTACAGAATGATGTACCAGTTTTACCGTTGTTATCCTATCTGCAAATGAAATCGTATTTTTGATCAGCAATAAAGCAAAGCATATGAACAGTCAGGAAGTTGAGGTGATCAGCAGTATCTCGGAGTATAATGCACTGATGCGGCATGAAACGCTCCATCCGCTGGTAAGTATCGTCGATTTTTCAAAATGTGGCACCGTAGGCCAATACAGGAGAACCTATGGGTTTTACACGGTCTTTCTTAAAGATGTCGTCTGCGGGGATCTGCATTACGGAAAGCACAGCTATGATTATCAGGAAGGAACATTGGTCTTTATAGCGCCCGGGCAGGTCTATGGAGTCGTTAATGACGGAAGTCCGATTCAGCCCGCCGGTTATGCACTGATCTTTCATCCTGATCTCATTAAAGGTACGCATCTTGGGAAAAACATCGGCGAGTATAATTTTTTCTCTTATGATGTTCATGAAGCCCTTCATCTTTCGGAAAAAGAACGGCAGGTGGTACTCGAATGCTTCAGGAATATCAGGCTTGAGCTGGAACAGTCGATTGACAAGCATAGCAAGGCTTTAATAGTGAGCAATATCGAACTTTTCCTTAACTACTGCATGCGTTTTTACGACCGGCAGTTTGCGACCCGCGACCATGTCAACCAGGGAGTTATAGGAAAATTCGAAGCCCTTCTGGTAGATTACCTGAAATCGGATAAACCCAAAAGCATCGGATTTCCTATGGTAAGTTATTTTGCCGGGAAACTGCATCTGTCCGCCAACTATTTCGGAGACCTCATCAAAAAGGAACTCGGGATTTCAGCCCAGGAATACATCCATAACACACTGATCAGTATTGCCCAGGAACAGATGGCAGATACGCAAAAGCCGATCAGCGAAATTTCTTACGACCTGGGTTTCAGGTATCCGCAGCATTTTACAAGGCTGTTTAAAAGTAAAGTCGGTATTTCTCCCAGCCAGTATAAAGTTTTGCATCATCCATAAAACCTGATTTCCATAATTATCCTATCTTTATAGGAAGAGCAGAATACAGTGAAGAACCAGACAATTAGCCTCTATACATTCGATACGCCATTCGGAAAGATACCTGCCCTGAAGGAAAACGGGGTTATCAGAGCGGCAAGCATCCGGTATGCCCGTTCAGAACGGTTTAAAAGGCCTGTTCCGTTACAGTATACGGAAACAGAATCGGTTCCGGATAAGACGCCGGTCTGTCCCCAAAACATCAGCCCGCTGCTGGAAAGGCTGATCGGCAGCACAGATCCGGAAAAGTTTGAGGTTGATGAATCACCCCAGTTTTTGACCGTTACCCGTCCTGAAGCCTTTTCAGAAAATGAGAGTCTCCCGGTAATCGTATGGATTCACGGAGGTTCCTATGAAATAGGATGCGGAGATCTGCCTACTTCCGATCCTTCTGCCTGGGTGAAAGAGCAGGACCTCATTGTGGTCTCCGTTTCTTACCGGTTGGGCCTGTTCGGGTTCCTTGGCGGTGATGAAGGACGCCCTGCGAACTTAGGTCTGTTTGATATGATTGAAGCTCTGAAATGGATCAGAAAGTATATATCTTTTTTTGGCGGTGATCCGGAAAATATCATTCTTTTCGGACAGTCTTCAGGTGGTGATGCGGTTGCGCACCTGATGATTTCCGAAGGTGCTGAAAACCTTTTTAAGAGGGTGATTATTCATAGTGCTCCTTTAGGCTTCAGGCATAAAAGACAAAAAATGTCTGCTGAATTTTTCAGAAATACCGCATTTCTGCAGGACGAAAAAGAAGTGCTGAAAATGACGGAGCAATACACAAAATTCCTGCCTTCTACGTTACGGTACGGACTTAAATCTGCTATGCCGTTCTGCCTGCAATACGGCTATGCTCCTCTATGCACAGAAGAAGACAGCCTTGCCATGTGGAGAAAAAATGCCCGTCAATATGATGTGCTGATCGGTTCCAATCATGATGAGACATCATTCTATGTTAAAACCGCTGAAAAGGGAATTTACACCTATCTTCCGGAACGCATCCTCAACAGGATTGTCCGAAGCACTACGGTATCCATTTATGAAAAGCCTGCCCGTATATTCGCAGAAAATTATGCACAGGGCGGAGGAAATATATATACTTTCAGGATTCATTCAAAAATTAAAAATAATCCGGTTGGCGCCTCACACTGTGTTGACTTGCCGCTGGTTTTTGAAAACCGGGAAGCATGGAAGGGCTCCGAACTGCTGAAAAATGTTCCCTGGGAGTACATCCGGGAGAATGGAAAGAAACTCCGTGCTTTATGGGCTGAATTTGCCCGCACCGGACATATACGAAATGATTCTGAGCGGCCTGAAATCCTGGAACTGCACCAAGTTCCGCCAGGAGCCTGAAGTTATCCGTAGATGACAGGTCAGCATAAAAATAATCACTCCGCAGAAATCTTTGATAGCTGAACTTATTAAGCACAACAAAATGAGACTTCTTCGGAGTGACCGTAAAATATAACAGTCTTATTTATTCAGCAATCCAGACGCTGACATTTCCTGCCGGAACAGGAAATGTTCCCCAGCCGTTTTCATCAATGGTTACTCGATCTTCTGTTCTTCCCAGGACATCATAAAATGTCTGCCCGATATACCGCTCACCCATTTCCATATGTTTTTCATAGGCGTCTTTATTGCTCAGCACTACGGCACAGCCGGAATGCTCATCATCGCCTTCTCTCACCCAGCCTAAGCAGTTGGCATCTTCAAAATAATCCCTTTGTTCACCATAAGCATGGTCTTTCCGTGCTTTAAGCATTTCCTCAATGCCGTCCACTTTATTCAGGAATATTTCCTGGTCGTTGCCTTCTTTGTCCTGATCTACATAATGGGCACCGTAAAGGTCAGGGTAGAAAACGCATGGATATCCGTCCTGCCTTAAAAGGATCAGCGCGTAGGCCAGAGGCTTGAACCATTCTTCCACCGGAGCTTCCAGGTCCTGTAACGGCTGCGTATCGTGGTTGTCTACCAGGGTTACGGAATGCAGAGGATCTTCTTTGGTGAGCGTTTCATCAAAAATCCTCCTGAGGTCATAGGTGTTGCCTTCAACGGAGGCATTATGTAAATTATGGTGCAGAGAACTGTCAAATAAGCTCATGCATCCTTCGGTGGCTTCAATATATTTTCGGAGCAGGGGCAGACGGCCGGGAGCCCAGTATTCGCCTACTGCAAAAATATTTTTATTGGAATTTGATCGTAGTAAAGTCAGCCATTCTTTATAGAAGTCATAGGAGATATGTTTTACGGCATCCAAACGCACCCCGTCAAAATCGGTCTGTTCAAAATACCATTTTGCCCAATAATTAAGCTCTTCGCGTACATGGGGATTCCTGTGCTCGATATCATTGAACATCAGGTAGTCGTAATTTCCTTTTTCATCCCCGATCATTTCTTCCCAGGTATCCCCGTATTCGGATTTGATCTTATAAATATGAGAGTCCATGCCTTCTGCATAGTCTACACCGCTAAAACAGGTAAAGTTCCATTCAAAGTCAGAGTATTTTTTATTTCTTCCCGGAAAGGTAAATTTTGTATAGGATTGTATTTCAAATTCATCCGAGATAATTTTTTCCCGGTCATTCTCATCGACCTTAACGACAGGAAAAGTTTCCAGTTCGTCTCCGCCTCCTTTATGGTTGAGCACGATATCCACAATGATCTGGATATTGTGTTCCTTCAGTGTTTTAATGGTGGCCAGGTATTCATCCTTGGTTCCGTATTTGGTAGGCACGGTGTCTTTCTGGTCAAATTCTCCCAGATCAAAGAGGTCGTACGTATCGTATCCGATAGAGTATCCGCCGCTTGCGCCTTTGTATGCTGGTGGAAACCACACGGAGGTAATTCCCAGTTCTGCTAAATGTTGTGCTTCTTCTTGTGCCTGTTTCCACAGTTTTCCACCCTGTTCTGTATACCAGTGGAAATATTGGATCATCGTTTGATTCATAAATTCTTGAAATTTGGTTACTACAAGATAGTGAAAAAATTCCATTAATCCTTTTCGAATTCCTTAAACGGGATTTTTAGTTGAACCGAAACCTGTTTTTTCTCTTCCGTATTCAGTTGGGACACCGAAAGCCCCAGTAACCGTACAGGTTTGTCAAACGGGCGGAGTTCCCAGAGTTTTTTTCCGGTTTCAAGATATTGTGACGGCGAATTGAAGTATTCTTCCTGGGTAATGCTGCGTGTAAACAATGAAAAATCCTTGTATTTGATCTTCAGGGTAAGGGACCGTCCGAGAATATTGTTTTTCTGAAGCCTCTGGTGGAGTTCCTGGCTCAGGCTTTCCAGTTTTTCATTGATCTGCTGGTCATCCATCAGGTCTTCCGAAAAGGTGCGCTCCACAGCTACACTTTTCTGGATGCGGTGAGGTTTTACTTCGGAATTATGGATGCCGCGTACGACATGGTAATAATACGATCCTGACTTTCCGAACAGCCGGGTAAGCTCCTCCAGTGTTTTTTTCTTCAGGTCTTTGCCTTTAAAGATGCCCATGGTGAACATTTTATTCGCGGTAACTTTCCCTACACCATAGAATTTTTCTACCGGAAGCTCTTCCAGGAAGCTTTCAATACGGTCCGGGTGGATCGTTTTCTGCCCGTTGGGTTTGTTGATATCTGAAGCAACTTTTGCCAGGAATTTATTGACGGATATTCCGGCAGAAGCGGTAAGGCCGGTTTCCTCAAAAATCCTGCGGCGGATATCCCGGGCAATTTCATTGGCCGATTCCATTCCTTTTTTATTTTCGGTGACATCCAGGTACGCTTCGTCCAGGGATAGCGGTTCCACGAGGTCTGTATATTCGTGAAATATCTCCCTGATCTTGGCCGAAATTTCTTTGTAACGCGGGAAGCGGGGAGGGACAAAGATAAGATGCGGACATTTTTCCATCGCGGTTTTGCTGGGCATGGCAGACCGGACGCCGTACTTCCTGGCCTCATAACTGGCTGCAGCCACTACACCGCGGTGCTGCCCGCCAACCGCAATGGCTTTTCCTTTCAGCGATGGGTTATCATGCTGTTCTACGGATGCATAGAATGCATCCATGTCTACATGAATGATTTTGCGTATCTGAAAAGGAAAATCCATATCACAAAGATATGGATCATTTATTACTTCAGATGGCGATGGACAAAGTATTGCCTAACCAAAAGATGATTCGTTTCTAAGGTTTTAAACGCATGGTGACCAATAAGGGCTCGAATCCTGCCTTTTCATATGCTTTCAGTGCAGGCTCATTCTGTGCATACACATCCAGCCGGATTTCTGAGATGTTTTTAGATTTCGACCATGAAATCAGGGCATCGGTAATCATTTTATTAATACCTTTTCCTCTGGAGTCCGGCTGCACATACATAAATCCCAGGTATGCATATTCTGTGAACTGATTATAATCTTTCTCCGCTTTTCTGATCAGGGCATATCCGGAGCCGATCACCTGGTCCTGGTCTTCCACTACGATCACGGCAGCGTCCGGAGACTGGATAAGGCTGCTCAGATCATAATAATGGATCTCGCCCTCTTTTAAAGTACAGTCAAAAGGCCTTTCTGCGGCAATTATGCCCTGTTCGAATTCAAGAAGAGTATGTAAGTCCTTTAAGGTAGCTTCTCTGGTGATCATGAGATAATAGATTAAAAGTTATCAGGTATACAATAAGCAATAAGCAATAAGCAATAAGCAATAAGCAATAATTTATATGGTAAACATCCGAGTAACTATTCCTTATTTTGACAGCCTGTCAATGGTCGACTGGATTTCCGGATCTTCAGGGGATATCGCATAATATTTGGCAATACCGGATTTCTGGTCAATCACCATATATCTTGGGATCCAGTTCAGGTCTACATAATTATTGAAGTTGTTTTTCCAGCCGGAAGCAAACCAGTAATTGGCCTTGTCCTTCATATGGAATCGCTCCAGGCTTTTATCAAAACCTTCTTTAGAGCGTTCAAGAGAAAGGAAGACGAAATCAATATCAGGATTGTTTTTTTCCAGTTCTTCGGCTTTAGGCAAGGCTTTCAGACAATCCCTGCACCATCCGGCCCAGAAATCAAGCACGACAATTTTTCCTTTATGCTGATCCAGGATCTGCTGAACGGTAATGGTTTTTCCGTCCTCATCTTCCAGTTTCTGCTGTAAAGCCTCCTTTGAAAATCCAGTTTTAAGAACTTCCGGAGCCTGTTGTGAACAGCCCAACCCAAATATACCCATCATTAATAACAGCAACAGCTTTTTCATTTTCACTAAAATTTTGTACAAATCTAAATAATGAATGGCAATTTAAAAGTATTCAGATAAAATTTAAAAGATTGAAAATTTCTATAAATAATCAGCTGATGCGCTTCAGCAGGCCTTTGACCAGGGAAATCACATCCGGCATAGCCTTGTTGGCTGCATTGAGGACCTCTTCATGCGATACGGCATAGGCAATGTCCGGCCCTCCCAGGTCTGTAATCACGGAAATACAGAATACTTCCATATCCATGTGCCTGGCAACGATCACTTCAGGCACAGTGCTCATCCCTACCATATCGCCTCCGATGGCTTTGATCATCCCATATTCTGCCGGCGTCTCAAAAGTAGGGCCCTGCAGGGCAACGTATACCCCTTGGTGGACATGGATATGATGTTCCTGCGCTACCTGTTCAGCTGCTGCAATCATGCGTCTGCTGTACGGTTCGCTCATATCCACAAACCGCGGTCCGAAAGCATCGATGTTCCTGCCGCGGAGCGGATGCTCAGGCATCATATTGATGTGGTCCTTCACAACGGCAATATCACCGGTCTGATAATCCTTATTGACACCGCCTGATGCATTGGAAAGGATCAGTTTTTTAATGCCCAGCAAATGAAACACCCTGATCGGGAATACCACTGTTTCCATGGAGTACCCTTCATAATAGTGGAAACGTCCGCTCATCATCAGTACCTTTTTGCCTTCAAGCATTCCGTAGATCAGTTTTCCGCTGTGCCCGGCTACCGTAGTCTGTGGGAAATCCGGGATATCCTGGTATTCAAGGGTATGAATGGGCTGTATTTCATCCTGTAGCTTTCCCAGTCCGGAACCCAGGACAATGGCAAAATCAGGGATTTCCTGAATGATATTCCTGATGAATTCAGAGGTTTTCTTAATTTTTTCTGACATAATCAAGGATCATTTGGTTGAACTCTTCTTTACGGTCGATAATGACATTAATAGGCCAGTAATACACGAGATCCCTCAGGTAATCGAATGTTTTCAGGCGTACATAATCCTTTTCCGTTGTCAGGATCAGTTTATATTCTCCCAGCTTCTTATATTCGGCAATGATTTTTTTGATGTCGTCATCAGAAAAATTATGATGGTCACGGAATTTCAGATGCTTAACCCGCTGTGAGAATTTAGCCAGGTGCTGCAGCAAAGGTTTTGGATTCGCAATTCCTGTAATCAGCAGGATATCGTAGTAATTGAGGTTATTATCCGGAAGCATTTTTTCTTTTCCGTAGACGTTCTCATCATATCCGATGGAAGAAAAGAAAACGTTCTGGCTTCGCTCCGGCCTGATCCGTGAAACGTAATACTGTTTTGTTTCCTCGGTAAGCTCGTCGGGGCATTTGCTGACCATGATAATATCCGCTCTTTTGGCCCCTTTCCTGGATTCCCTGAGGTCACCGGCCGGAAGCAGGTGGTCTTTGAAATACGGATCATTGAAATCCGTCATCAGTATGGTAAATCCGGGCTTAATTGCTCTGTGCTGGAGGGCATCATCCAGGATCAGCACATCCAGGTCCATATCTGAAATCACTTTTTTGGCTCCTGGAACCCGGTCTTCACAGACGGCAATCACAAAACGGTTTTTAAAGCGTTCAAACAACTGCATGGCTTCATCGCCCACGGTTTTGTAATTACTTTCATAATTGGTAACACCATATCCTTTCGAAAGCCTTCCGTAGCCGCGGGACAGGACTCCTGTGCGGTAGTGCTTGGACAAGTACTGCGCAAGATACATCACCATAGGGGATTTTCCGCTTCCGCCCACAGAAAGGTTACCGACATTAATGATCGGTGTTTTGAATTTTGTCGATTTAAAAAGCCCGAGGTCGTACAGGGTGTTCCGGAAACCGGTTACGAAATGATAACCAAGGGAAAAAGGATACAGATACCATCTTTTCATACGCTTACAAAAATAATGATTTTTGCCAGGATTTGCTTCACTATTGCGTGTAGTTTTCTGTAATAATTCATGAAATTAAAGTATTTTTGTCCACATATTCAGACGACATTGAGGTACTTCATAGAATTTTCATACAACGGCAAAAATTATTTCGGTTATCAGATCCAGCCGGACGCCGTTTCCGTGCAGGAAGAGATGGAAAAAGCACTGTCTACCATTATCAGGGAAGATATTAAGACCACCGGCGCCGGACGTACGGATACCGGTGTCCACGCCAGAAAGATATTTGCCCATTTCGATACCCAAAAAGAAATTGATGCAAACCTTGCACACCGCCTGAACAGCTTTCTTCCGCCCGATATAGCCGTGCACAGGATTTTTCCGGTAAAGGATGATTTCCATGCACGTTTTGATGCTACCTACCGCACATATGAATATTATATCTCCCTGGAGAAAAATCCTTTCACCCAGGACTCCGCCTGGCAGCACTGGAAGAGGCCACTGGACATTATTCCCATGAATGAAGCCTGCAAGATCCTTTTTGAATACGAAGATTTCACCAGCTTTGCCAAGCTGAAGACGGATAATAAAACCAATATCTGCAAAATCTACAAGGCTGAATGGGAGCAGATCGGCAGCGAACTGAAATTTACTGTATCGGCCAACCGTTTTTTGCGTAATATGGTCCGGGCGATCGTAGGAACGATGGTGGAAATAGGGGCAGGAAAAATTCCACCTGATGAGCTCCGCAGGATCATCGAAGATAAAAACCGGAATGCGGCCGGAACTTCGGCTCCCGGCCATGGCTTGTATCTGGTGGATGTCGGATATGAATTCGATTGAAACATGACATAATAAAATTTATTGCATACAAAAACTAATACGATGATAGGACTATTTATTCTGATTGCCGCCTACCGGTACTATGCAGGCCTTGCTGAACGGTTCGGGAAAACAAAATGGCATTACGGCCTTCTGGCTTTAGGCGTGTATCTGGGAACCCAGCTGGTTTTCGGATTTTCTTACGGGATGTACAAAGGCATTACAGATCCTGAATCCCTTGATGACAACAGCTATATGGGGTTTTCAGGGATCAACCTGGTGAGCTGGATTCTGTCTGTTATTGCAGTCTGGGGTTGCTATAAGATTCTGGAAGACCGGTTTACAAAAGAAAACCTGAAGAAGCCTGCCCTGGAGATAGAGGAGATAGGGAAGAAAGAGTGATGGGATGCAAAAATGGCTTTGGGGATCTCGCTTGTTTCTACAAATGAATGGTCTTTAATGAGGTGAAATTTACAAACAGAAGGTTGCCTTTCCGGATAATCTTCAAAAGTATTTCATATAATATTTATGTTTTATTGCTTTGTGAAAATCAAGTCTTTCGTTTCCGGAAGATAAATCGTAGTATCTGTTCCTGGCGGACATTTTCTGCTGTCAATTATGGTACTGTCGGGAATATATTCCCAGGATATCTGTGTAGAATTAAGCTTTTTTAAATAAATATCTCCCCAGCCAACACCACAGTTGGTTCCACTGTAAATAAATATTACAGATTTTTCGGCTGATTTAATTTTCGTACTGACTATATTAATGGAAGAATTACTATTTTTTGTATCCTGCAAAATAGTTCCAGTAGAGTTTTTAACTACATATTTCATCACTAAAGCATCTCGATAGAACTCTTGGCTTCCATAATGCATATATTTGTCATCTTCCTTAGAAATAAATAAAATTACTTCATTTCCATTGAAAGTTGCCTTATAAGTACCAATGTATGGTGTCAGCTCATTGTTTAAATCTTTTACATGAGCATTTTCTGGAATATTTGATAAAGCAGTAGACAAAGGCAGATTTTGTGCTTGGCAGGACGAAATGCAGACTACATAGATCACAAGTGATGTTTTCTTTAATGGTGTTATTTTTATATCCATCAATTTTTTAGTATTACATGAGGCTTTATTTATTGCTTTGTAAAGATCAAATCTTTCGTTTCTGGAAGATAGATCGTAGTATCTGTTCCTGGCGGACATTTGGCATTGTCAATAATTGTGCTGTTTGGAATATATTCCCAGGATAGTTGTGTATTATTAATTTTTTTCAAACGTATACTTCCCCAACCCACGCCGCAGTTAGTTCCTCCATAAGATAACATAAGCAAGTTATGATATGGATTAACAAAAGTGCTGTATATCGTATGCTGTATTTGATTAGATTGAAAGTTCATATGTTGTGTGTCTTGCAAAATAATTTGAGAAGGGTTCCTGATAATAAATCTTATAGATACTACATCTCTATAAAATTTTTGATCTCCTCTGTCTATCAATTTATGCTGTTCTTTTGTTATAAATAAACTAATTTGATTTCCATTATATTGCCCTTGATAATTTCCAATATAATCTCCTAATTCATTATTCATATCCTTTAAATAGGAATAATTCGGAATGTTTCTAAAATCCGTTGTTAAAGGATATTCCTGAGCATTACATGATACTAAAAATATTACTGAAATTAATGTTAGTATATTTTTCATTTTATTATAAGTTTAATTAACAATCAGTTGAAATAGATTGATTATTTTGATCTAAATTAATGTTTTTTATAACTCCACTTTTATCAATTCTTTGCAGATTAACTTTTCCATATAGTCCCATTTTTTTCAAAATATCAAAAAATAAGATTTCAATTCCATTAGTATTTAATTTTATATGATCTATAGAGTATTGGGAATCCAACAGCATAATTTCATTAATTTCTTGATATTTAATTTTAAACTCATCTAAATCCTGTTGTGAAAAAGTCACCAGAGCATCATCATAATTTCCATTGAACTGAATGATATAATGGACATCATTAGGAGCAACCATCCCCACATAAGCTGCGGAAGAGTTTCCGTAATTGCCTTGTGCCAGGGCAAACTGTAACAGCTGTTCAATATCGGCAGGGGCAAGCATCGGTATGCCTGTCGTATGGTTATGATAGCCGCCCTGATATCCTGTTTTATCCCCGAAATTTACGGTATGGGCATTACCGACAATCAGATTCGATGGGGTTCCGTCAGCTTTAAATTTATAAGCATTTTCCAGGGTCCCGGTAGATTTTGTTTTCAGGTCATCAATGCTTGCCTTGACCTGTGGATTGTTTATTATGCTTTTTGTCTTCTGGCAGGGATCTTCACTTTGCTGATTATTAGGATCAGTACTTCCACCACCGTTACTTCCACCATAATCATATCCTCCGTTTTCCCAGCCCGGATTCGCATAATCCTGAAAGCTGTAGCAATTGTTGTAGTAACTGGTTTCCCAGTGTCCTCCGGCATCAGGATTGGTTTCACTATTAGGATACCACATAGAAACAGACTGTGTTGTGCAGATGATGCCTTTATGGTTCACACTGCTGTTTTCTTTCGGTTCTGTGTTGTACCTGGAATATTTTCCAAACATGATATCCTGAAAGAAATCATTATTCATCTCAGAATTTTCATACCGGAAATATACTTTCTTACCGAACCTCCCGCACACAAGAGTATTGATCACCTTATCGTTTTTAACAATCGGGACTGCCATAAATGTTTCATCATACTTTCCCATGCTCATCGCATAATCCCAAACCGGATTTCCATCGGTCTTCCTGATGGCATATTCATGCTCAGAATAAATTTTCATTACGTTCTTAATGAACGTAGCATCCTCTTTCCACAGGCTTTTGGAATGGTATTCCTTAGAAGCCGGATCGGAAGCCGTATAGATCTCATCATGGACACAGGAAAGCAGCAGGAGGCAGAAAGCCATTGTAAAGGCCAGCCACGAAATTAATTTTTTCGTCATAAGTGTGTGTTTTTTAATTCATTAAATGTAGTAATTTTTGTCATATAAAAACATGCTTTCTATTTTTTTGTAAAAATGTGGAATAGTCCCTGATTAAATACAATCCGGCTTTAAAAAGATATGGTAAATAACACTGATCATAAATTTTCATTACGAATTCACCAGGTTGTAAAGCCTGACAATTTTTAAAGTCTTATTTTTGCATAGGATTTTATGTAATTCTTTCTTCAATTCGTACAATGAAAAAACAAGATACCGGAGGAATCATCAGGAGGCTCTTCTTTATCGGAATGAAGTTCCGCTCGTGGTTCATCCTTACCCTCATTATTTCTATTATATTGTCTGTGGTTTCCACTTACCGGCCATACCTTACGATGGAAGTGGTGGACAATGACATTACCAGGCTCAAAGACAAAGGACTGATGATGCAGCACATCTACATTCTGGTAGGACTGGTGTTTGCGGAAACAATCCTTAACTTTTTCCTGGTGTATTTTTCCAATTTCATCTCCCAGAATGTCATCCGGGACATCCGGGAACGGCTGTACGCCAAACTGATCTATTTCAGGACTTCCTTTTTCGATAAAACCCCTATAGGACAGCTCGTAACCCGGGCGGTAGGCGATGTGGAAACTATTGCCACCGTATATACGGACGGATTCCTGATGGTATTCGGGGATATCCTGAGGATTGTATTTGTACTCGTCATGATGTTCAGCACCAATGTGCACCTGAGCTATATTACTTTAGCCATCCTGCCTTTAATGGTGGTTATCACCAGGTTTTTCCAGAAGAGGCTGAAGAAAGCTTTCGGGGATGAGAGGACATGGACGGCTACCCAGAACTCCTTCGTACAGGAAAGGCTGGCCGGAATGCCGATCATCCAGGTATTCAACAGGCAGGAAGCTGAATTCAGAAAATTTGACGAGATCAATATTACACTGAAAGCAGCGCTGCTGAGAACCGTATTTATTTTCTCTCTGTTCTTCCCGGTAGTGGAATTGATTTCTTCGCTTTTTATAGGGTTCATCTTATTTTATGGAGGATATATTACGATCAGTGCCGGAGTGGTGATTGCCTTTATCCAGTATATTTCGATGCTGATCCGTCCGTTACGCCAGATTGCCGACCGTTTCAACAATATCCAGCGCGGTATTGTGGGCGCTGAGCGGGTACTGGGATTGATGGATGAAGACAATTCGATGCCGAATACCGGAACCGTGGTTAAGGATCATTTTGAAGGTAAAATAGAATTCAGCAACGTGCATTTTGCTTATGACGAAAAGCAGGAAGTGCTGAAAGGCATAGACTTCAAAGTGAATCCGGGAGAAACCGTGGCGATCGTGGGAGCTACCGGTGCCGGGAAATCTACCATCATCAGCCTGATTACCAGGTTGTATGATATCAATTCCGGAAATATCCTTATTGATGATGTCAACCTGAAAGATTATGAGCTGTATAATCTCAGGAGCCATATCGGAGTGGTTTTACAGGATGTTTTCCTGTTCCACGGCAGTATTTTTGAGAACCTGGCCTTTGGTGATGATACCATTACCCTGGAAAAAATCAAAGCCGGCGCAAGGCAGATTGAGGTAGACGAGTTTATTGAACAGCTTCCCGGAGGATACGATTACGTCGTAAGCGAAAGGGGATCTTCCATATCATTAGGCCAGCGACAGTTATTGTCATTCCTGAGAGCTTATCTTTCCGATCCTAAAATCCTTATCCTGGATGAGGCAACTTCCTCCATCGACCATGAAAGCGAGAAGCTGATCCAGCGAGCGACAGAAAAACTGACCAAAGACCGGACTTCCATTATCATTGCGCACAGACTTTCCACGATTGAGAAAGCAGATAAAATTATCGTTATGGAGCACGGCAAGATTGTAGAGGAAGGGAAACATCTGGAACTTCTGGACAAAAACGGGTATTATGCCACTTTATACAAAGCCCAGCTCAGGCATGAGGTAGAGGCGGAAGCAAGCCGGAATACATTATAACCCATACGGAATAATCCCCAGGTCTTTCTTCCAGCTTTCACCATATTGTTTTGTAAGCAATGCAGCTACAGCCTCATTGTTTTCCTTGGCCTGCTGTGATCGAAAAGGACCGATGACACAGTTTTCGTAGATGACATCGACCTTATACTTTTCCCTGAACTGATCATGGGAATGCGACATAATACCGAACTGGATGAAGTGAGGCATATTCTGCTGACGGGCTGTGGTTTCAACGGTTCTTCCTTTCTTATCTTTAATGATGATTTTTGCGTCATTCTGCTGGGCAGCGACCGTACCTGATATTACCAGCAGAGTGATCAATACCGTTTGTTTTATTCTCATACGTTTATTTATTCTTATGATGGGTAATGTGGGCTAAGGTTAAATCTTATAACAGTGAAAATGTGCTGTTCGAATGCATCATCAAGTGAAAAATTTTAACCTGTGGCATAGGTTAGATGTATTACCTATAGCTCTCGAAATATTTTGACGATATGTTAGGTTGATTATATCAGTAATAATCAAAAATTCACTACATTTATTTAATATTTGTGATTTTCCTACTTATTGAGCAGTAACCCTAAATAAAACCACATCGATGAATAATATACATGACGAATTCCAGGAGTTTAAAACTGAATTGAAAAAACTGAATATTGAAGTAAAGAACATAAAAAAAATAGGTAACGGCAGCATGGATTTTTATGAGGTCTTCTATAAGTCGCCCCGATATAAAGAGGTTAAAAGCGTATACGTCCAACGACACAGCCTTGACAGTATTCTGGAAAAATTCAGACTGGCATACTGGTAAAAATAGCTTCGGCGCAGGGAACCTGCGCCGAAGCTATTTTATATCATCATTCACTGAATTCTAAAATCTGTATCCCAGTGAAAGCCCACTCCTGAAACCGATCCACGGGCCGTCCACAATAACCCTCGCTCCGCGTTCATTCGTTTCCACAGAGTAGTTGACATAAGGAATATCCAGGTCTTCAATTTCGCGTTTCAGCTGCGCCTGCATCTCAGGCGTCAGGATATAATCGCTGGTCATTGTAAAATCTCCCTTTCCCGCACCGTAATGTGCCCCTGCAATCCACAGGTCAAGAACCAGGTTCTGCCTTCTGGTCAGCAGGAATTGTACACCGACCATTACCCCGCCGCTATTTCCGTTGACACTTCCGAAGCCTTTAAGCGGGATCCGGTAAGAAATACCGTTCGGACCGTTATAATCATAATAGAAATCAAAGGTATTGGAAGTTACTTTTGAATAACGGTAATAGGGAGCAGCATAAAAGCCTTTACCATAACCGTGGCCGAGATAGAAACGCGGTTCTATCGTAAAATTGAATGCTTTGATGTCAAGATTCTGGAACCTTTTTTCATCCTCATCATTCAGGAAAGAATTGATGAACGGCACTTTTCCTTCAGGTACGGCCCCGAATCCCATATTGACCGAAAACCAGCGGTTAAACGACCTTTCATAGGTCAGGTTAATATTCCGGAATATATACCCGGTAACATTCGTCTTAATGATATTCATCTTTTCAGGAGCATTTGTACCGGTTTCCTGTGCTGAGGCTATTGAAAAAAGAAATGGTAAAAAAATCAAGTATTTTTTCATGATTACGGATTTAGTGGTTTAAGATATTTACCTGAATACAAAAAGTGGGCAATATTATTAATTTTTAACATTATAAATGTAATGATTACATTAAAAATAGTTAATATGCATTTAAAAAATAAAAAATCCGTCCAGAAAACTGAACGGATATTATATAAGTAAGCAGGTTTATTTTTTAATCAGCTTATGCGTTTCTTTTGAATCTTTCCCGCTAAACTCAATAAAGTACGTGGAAGAAGGAAGTTCCGATACATCAATTTTTCCCGAATTAACTGCCGATGTTTTCAGGATTTTTCCGTCCGGGCTGTAAATGCGTGCTGACGAATACATTTTGGTATTGCCTTTGACCTGAACAACATCGTGGGCTGGATTAGGATATAAGCGTAAACCATTTCCTTTCAGGATATTATTGTCCTGAACGGCTAAAAATGTTTCATTCAGGGCCTGTGCTGTGGTGGTAGTCTGGTTGATGTTCAGCAATGATATATTTACATTGCCTGTTGTGGAGCTGAGCAACGGAAATTTATGGGTAGCATCATAATACATATAAGAAGTATTGGACACCGTGCCTAAAGGAAAACCACTGCTCGTAAGGTTAAAATTCTGTACTGATTTTATTCTCAGTACATTGGTGTAGGTCTTGTTCCCGATGATCAGAGTACCTGAAGCATCCGCTGAAATATTAATGGTCCCACTGAAGTTTCCGGAGGCCCCGGAAGCGCTGAACGTACCCTGTGCGGTATCTGTTTCAGCATAACCGTACGCAGCAGGATAGGAGATGTAAGTTCCGTTATTGGCCGAAAAATTAAGGGTGGCATCAGGCGTCACCAATGCCGTTATTTCCAGTTTGGATGCTGACGCTTTATAGTATACGGTGGTAGTCCCGTTGACCATTTTAATCGTCGTTCCCGGATAATTGCTTATCTCAGAAGCGGTGGGCGCAGAATAGGTAGAGGGAGAAGCTGAACCGGCGGTAAGGCTGCCGTTGGAAAAAGTAGCATTGCTTCCCGTAGCGGAATTGTTCACGGTTCCGTTCACATTCACATTGTTCACGACATCTCCGGTAACGGGGTCATTGAACGCTTTGGTAATTGTGGTCTGGGCTGTACATAATCCACAGGCAGTCACCACCATAAGTAGAGTTTTTTTCATATCTGAAATTTTTGTTAAAGATAATTAAAAAGCCATTCCGGTGATGAATTATTTTTTTTCTTTTGATGCGGTAATAGTATCTTATTCAGTTCATATAGGAATAAAAGCCGATGTTTTTTCATGAAATAATACGGCATAAATGCGGCCATTCAGAGGATAGTAATCTTTTCAGAACAGGATCTCAAGAGTAAAACCATTTTTTAGCGCTTTTGGATGCCCTGCTGGTTCTAAAAGGACAGGCAAATATGCGGTTGAAAGCCGGATTGCAGCACTCATGATTTTACCTTTCCCCACAAATATTTTCCAGGCCGATATCTCAGCTCCGCTTCGTTCTCTAGAAGTTACCATGTGTAGCATATCCGAATGCTACCAGATGCCGTTCTTTTTAATCATGAAAAACTATTGCTTTTCAAGGTAACTTTTTATTTTAGCCTCTATTGTATCCAACTCACCCATTTCCCGGGCAATGATGGTACCTTTATTGTCTACCAGAATCTGTAGGGGGTATCCGGAAGAATTTAATTTTTTTGGAAATTCCTTCCGTGTATCAAAATAGTTCTTCCAGGTTGCTTGGTTCTTTTCCAAAATATTTTTGGCTAATGCAATTTTCTTTGGATCCTTCTCATCGGTTACGCTTATAAAATTAACTCCTTGCGACTTGTATTTTGCATATAAAGCAACGAGTTTCGGCATATCCTGTATACATGGCTTACAGGTTGTGGACCAGTAATCGACGAGTGTCAATGATGATCCGGGAAAATCCTTTCCGGAAATCTTTTCTTTTTCGTTAAAAATAATTTCCGGAAACTTTCCTCCGGCATTGGTAGAATTTTCCGTAATCATCATCTTTTTAAATTCCTTATAACTGAAACTTTTTTGTACCATTGGTGAAAAAAGCGCCAGGCTTTTTAAATACGAGGTATTGAATCCATATTGTGAGAAATCACTGACAATTTCCCAGAAAGCGACATAAGAACCCGGATTTTTTGCGATATATTTCTGGAGGAACGCCTGTTTGGCTTCAATGTCTTTTGCCGCGTTCTCCTGAAAAGGTTTTAGCTTTTCATCATAGGTTTTCAGCTGCGCTTTCATGGCTTTATATTCTGTATTTGCAGGGCTCCCGGAATGCAGGATATATTCAAGATGATCATCAGCTTTCTTTACTTCAAGATTAATGTTTCCTTTTTCCAGAAAGAGGGGTTTTGTATAATATCCACCGTTTATTTGGGCGTCATAATATGAAATGGCCACCGGCTGCGGATAAGGGATTTTACCTGATATTTTAAAATTACTGTTTTTCTTTATTTTGATGGTATTAAAATCTTTCATGAATGTAACATTCGGTCCCACATCTGTGGTGAAGCCATAGATTTTCTGGACATTGCCACTGCTCATAGGAGGGCCTATAAAGAGGGAGTCTTTTTCATATCCCGGGGCATATAATTCAATTTTGAACTGACTGTTCTGAGCAAAAATACCATGGCTGAGCATGATGATCAAAAAGAGGGCTGTATTTTTCACTGGGTTGTTATATATTGACAAATGTAAACAATATACTCAGAATCAGCTTTGATTTTTTAATTCTTTTGGTGAAAGATGAGCGTTGGATGTATGCTGAAAAACGTTGGCGGCTAATAAGAATCAACTTTAGTCCTGAAATATCCGTTTCCGTAAACGTTCTTTTTTTTTCGTCATCATTAAATAGCATAACAAAGTCAATCTTCCCATACAGGCTGTCTCCTACACGATAATATCTTTTATCCAAGGTAAGTTTCTGTCTTAAAATTTTATAATCAGGCTCTTTTCTGTTGTCAGGAACAACATCTGTAAATGCATAAGGTTGTATCTTATATCTGCCATATAAATAGTCAATTTCATATCCACCACCACTGTATCCTGAATTGTAACCTATGGAAATGTTAATTTTTCCTTTCAGTGATATGGCTCTGCAGTTATTAAATCCGGCTATGAAAAGTTCATCCTTGATTGTAGGCTTTTTACCCACATAGAATAAAACTGAAGAACTCTTTTTCCGGATAACTGAATCGTACCTTTCTGTTCCATTTATAATCTCCTTTTGGGAATCCATGATCTTAAATATCTTTTCATTTTTTATATTAGGCTCAATATCAGCTGGGGTAAGCTTCGAGTAAACAGTAAGATAAAAATATAGGATATAGGATGATCCTATAAGAAGTACAAAAAGTGCTGTATACTTTAAAAATTTCATGTTAATTATAATTGCTTATTATAAATGCATTAAGCTAATTTACAGTTTTTTATAAATCATTAAGATCTGATTTTGCTAAAAAATCCCGCCCTGAAAACAGGACGGGATCAAAACTACATAAAAAAGATAACTGCGTATATGTAGAGAAGATATGGTGTATGGTAAATCCGGACAATTATGGTTTCAGCTCTTTGAAAGGCTGGTCTTCCGGAAGCACATGCTGCACTTTTTCAACAGTAATTTCCTTAGGAAGCTGGAAATTCGCAGACTGCCTGATATCCAGCGATGAAGCACCGGCTGACACGGTATATGTTCCTGCTTCAGCGATCCACGCACTTTTTGCGGTAATGAATGAAGCAAGGTCTTTCGGGGAAAGCGTCAGGGTAACCGTCTCGGTTTCTCCGGGTTTCAGCAGCTTTGTTTTGGCATAAGCTTTCAGTTCGGATGTCGGTTTGTCGGCCAGCTGGTGTGGGGCAGATACATACAACTGGACTGCTTCCTTTCCGCTGGTTGTTCCCGTATTCTTTACGTTAATGCTAACTGTAAAAGATGAGCCGGATGTTGGGCTGACTTTAATATTTTGATAGTCGAAATCCGTATAGGATTTTCCATATCCGAATTCATACGATGGCTTTACATGAAATGTGTTAAAGTAACGGTACCCTACATAGATGCCTTCTTCGTACGTAACCTCTTTAGGATTGTCAGCAGGGATACCCGGAAAATTCTTGGCCGAAGGTGTATCTGTATAGTTTACCGGGAATGTCATGGTCAGTTTTCCGGATGGATTTACTTTTCCGGAAAGCACGTCCGCTACAGAATGCCCGCCTTCCTGTCCCGGCTGCCATGCCAGCAGGATGGCATCGGCTTTGTCTTTCCAGGAAGCGGTTTCAATAACACCGCCGATGTTCAGGATGACCACTACCTTTTTTCCTTTGGCATGAAAAGCTTTTGAGATTTTGTCCAGCATTTCAAGCTCTTCAGGAGCGAGGTTGAAGTCATCATCTACCTTACGGTCACCGCCTTCGCCAGAATTTCTTCCCAGGGTTACGAATGCTATTGCTGATGTTTCCGCTTTTTTAGCGATAAAGGTATCATCCATCTTCATTTCGGGAAGCCTTTCCGGCAGGGCCAGGATTCCTTTGGCTTTTCTCCGGTCTTTTTCTGCCGCTACTTCGCGATTGGCATGGGGCATATAAAGGTCTGCCAGTTCCTTATCTAACCGGTAGCCGGCTGCTTTCAGTCCTTCCAGGAGTGAAACTGTATGCTTGTTGTTAACGCTTCCGCTTCCGGTTCCTCCCGTAATCCATGCGTACGAAGTTACCCCGAACAGGGAAACTTCTTTCTGCTTATCATTGAAAGGAAGAGTATTGCTTTGATTTTTAAGCAGGACCATGCCTTCTGATGCCGCATTCCTCGTTACCTCAGCATGCCGGTCCAGATCCGGCTGATTGCTGTACCGGTAACCCATAAAAGTTGGGGTGCGGAATATGTATTCCAGGATTCTTTTTACATTAAGGTTGGCGGTTTCCTGAGATACTTTTCCGGAATCCAGGGCCGCAAGCAATGCCTTTTTCTGAGCCGGAATCCCGGGCATGAGCAGGTCATTGCCGGCATTCATCTGGGCGATGACATCGGAGATTCCGCCGCTCCGGATAGACTCAAAGCCCGGAAAGCCTCCGAACCAGTCGGTCATTACAATACCTTTGAATCCCCATTCTTTCCTCAGTACCTGGGTAAGCAGGTCTCTGCTGTCTGAAGTATAAACTCCGTTTACTTTATTATAGGATGACATCACCGTCCACGGCTGGGATTCCTTGACCGCAATTTCAAAGCCTTTCAGGTACAGTTCACGCATGGCGCGTTCGGAAACATGCACGTTGATCGTCAGTCGGTTGGTTTCCTCATTATTAGCGGCAAAATGCTTGATAGAAGTCCCTACACCCTGGGACTGGATGCCATTCACAATAGCGGCCGCCGTTTTACCTGAAATAAGGGGGTCTTCTGAGTAATATTCAAAATTCCGTCCGTTAAGCGGGTTTCTGTGGATGTTGAGGGCAGGAGCCAAAAGTACGTCCACTCCGTATTCCTTCACTTCATTACCCATCGCTTTTCCCACCTCTTCCAGCAAAGTTTTGTTCCAGGTGGATGCCAGAGCCGTACCTACAGGAAATGCGGTTGCATAATAGGTTTTGGGATCGTCTTTACGGGTAGGGGATATTCTCAGTCCGGCAGGTCCGTCTGCGACCACTGTCGGAGGAATGCCGAAACGGTCCAGGGAAGCGGTTCCGCCGGCTGCGCCGGGAACCGCTCCCTGCTTAGAGTCGCCGACAGGCCCGGTAAGCACTTCGATTCCGGGCATGCCTGTACCAATCAGCAAATCCGCTTTCTCAGCATTGGTCATCTGTCGTATAATGGCATCAATTCTTTGGTCTGCTGTTAGACGTGTGTCTTCCCAGCTGTCCAGTTTCCCGTTTCTGTTGAAATCCTTAAAGCTTTTCCCGCCTGATTGTATGATTGGATAGGTGTTTTGTGCCTTTGCATAAGGCGAAGCTGCCAACAAAGCAAGGAGCAATCCCGAATATGTTGCTTTCCGTGAAATACCGGTCAGCGTCGATGTATTCTTGTCCATAGGTATTATTTTGTATTGGTTTTATAAATACTTGTGGAATGTAAGCCACTCCATATAGACATCTGACCAGTGGTCTACCGGCAGGTTCTGTTTTCCCATACCGAATCCATGGCCGCCTTTCTCATAAATATGGAGTTCGGCAGGCTGTCCTGCTTCGGTCCATTTGTTATACAGCAGGACGGATTTGGGAGCCAGCTTCAGCTGGTCGTCACTGGCTGCACAGATGAAAAGGGGTAGCGGAGATTTAGGAATTTCAGCCTTGAGCAGATCTTCTGAAGGTCCTCCGTAAATAGAGGCTGCAAAATTCGGTATCGTAGATGCATCTTTGCTATGGAGCACGCTTTCCAGAATGACGGTTGATCCGGCAGAAAACCCGATGACGCCTAAACGATCCGGCTTAATGTTCATTTCCTTTGCATGGGACCTGAGATAAGCAATAGCGGTCCTGATATCTTCTCCGGCCATCATTTTAATAGGTGCTGTCCGCTCATCGAATGAAGTCCTGCTTTTGAGGTTGTCCATCATTTCGCGGGCAGGGTCATTGGATTTGGTTTCGAGCAGCCTGTATTTTAGAACAATTGCCGTGATGCCTTTTGCAGCAAGCTTTTTAGCCAGATCAACCCCTTCGCGGTTGATGGAAAGGCTTTGAAATCCTCCACCCGGAGCAATAACGATTACTGTCCCGTTCGCCTTGGCCTTATCTGCTTCAAAAACGAGCATGGAGGGTTGTGCCACATTGTATACCACTTCTGTTTTGAAGAGGTCTGAAAACTGCTGGGCTTCTTTCTGGGTCCAGCTTTCGGTGCCGGGAGCTTTGCCCTGGTAAAGCGGAATGGTCTTCTGGGCATCAATACTGCCGGCTGTCATCAGGAATAAGCCTGTTATGATTAATTTTTTCATGTGATTGAATAGTAATTATATTAATAATTAACGGTTAATGTCCAATAGCCCATAATTGATTCGTGCTGATCGGGTTTTATTTTTTATATTTTGCCGTTCGGGCATCCCGGATCACACCGGACCAGTTCATTCCGTATCCGAAATCATAATGGTGGCCTTCTGAATCCATGTGAGTCTCCATATCATACGGTACGTCTTCTTTTTGGTGTTCAACCGTTTTCATGTCAGCAGGCATCTGGAGCGGAAGTAAGCCGGAAGGTTCATATTTTCCTGACACAATGTCTACCACTGCTTGATTGGAAACATTGAAGTTTACCAGGATAGCATCGGCATGCTTTTCAAATTCATTGAAAACCATAGGCTTTGAAGCTGTTACCGAAACCACTACAGGCTTGCCATTCATAGCCCTGTAAGTATTTTCAATGGTTTGCAGGTCCGTGAAATTGGCTGCCGTAGATGTTTTGTCTTTAAATGTACGGTCTTTTATAGCAGGAGCTACCACCGGATCCCCGGCGGCCATGCTTTTGGTACGTGCTTTCACTGCCTGGTAAGTCTGATACTGCAGCGAGATCGGGAGATACCCGTTCCCGCCTTCTGCTGCATCGATGTCACTGTAACCGCCTTCCTCACTGTGTGGGCTTTTCACAAAGACCAGCGCGAAGTCGGCTTTGGCAGGATCATCTGTTATGTTGAAGTGTTTTTTTATCTTTTCTATATCTACCGGATAATCCAGGGATGGAGCCGTATATATTCCCCACCAGTTGAATGTGGCAGGAGAATACCTTTTAGGAACGTAAACGGTTTTTCTTTCCTTTACAGGAAGGATGCTGCCTTTGTTTTTCAGCATCACAATGGATTTCACCTGCGCTTCATAACCTGCTTTCATAAATTCAGGGTTCCCAACGGTCTTTTTGGTTTCTTCTACGTTCACATAAGGATTTTCAAACAAACCTGTCCTGAAGAAATTTTTCAGCAGACGGACTGCTGACTGTTCAAAACGGTTGCGCATGTATTTCTCGCCATGCTCTTTTACGCCCATGCGATAAGCTTCTAAGACAGGGCCTTTGTCATTATTCCCCCCAAACTGGTCTACACCGGCCTCCAGGACTTTATAATGCCGTTCAGCTACAGACATTTTTTCAACGCCCCAGGGCTTCCCGGCAAATAAGCCCGGAGTTTTAGGCTCATCGGCCGTAATCAGCCAGTCTGTACATACCACACCGTCATAACCGTATTTCCCGCGGAGCAGGTCGGTAATAATGTATTTGCTGAATCCGTTGCCTACATTTTCCTTGTTTTTCTGGTCCTGGTTATAGCTGATCGTATAATAGGGCATTACTGCTGATGCTTCGCCGGTTCCTCCGTTCAGCTTAAAAGCACCTTCCGTGAAGGGCTTGAGATGGGCCTGGAAATTATTTCCGGGATACACGGCATATTTTCCCATGGCCCAGTGGGCATCCCGGCCGCCTTCTTCCGGTCCGCCGCCGGGCCAGTGTTTTACCATGGCATTAACGCTTTTATTTCCCCATCCGCTTTTGGACCCGCCTGTTCCCGGTGTAGTCTGGAACCCGTCTATGTATGCCCGCGCCATATCTGTGGTTAGTTCAGGGCTTTCACTGAACACATAGGCGATCCTGTACCATCGGGGTTCTGTGCCCAGGTCGATCTGCGGGGAGAGGGCAGTTGAGATTCCGAGAGCCCTGTATTCCTGTGCAGCAATATTTCCGAATTTCTTTACCAGCTCAGGATCGAATGTGGCTCCCATAGCCAGTCCGTCCGGCCAGAGGGAAATCTGTCCGCCGGCGCCTTCGTTAAATTCCGCTGTAACGGTGGCTGAATGCCTTGGGTCGGTACTGTTATTGGCAGGGATTCCCAGGCCAAGCCCTTCTACATAAGCCTGCAAAGTATTGCTCCAGCGTGCGGCAACTTCCGGAGATTCTACGGTGGTCACCAAAACATGGCGAAGATGGTCTTCTTTAAGGAATTTTTTCTGCTGGTCGGTCAGGTCCCAGGCATTTGCGCCGCTTTCCTTATACAGCTTCCCGTTATATTTTCCCGCCCGGAACCCATCCGCGGGAGCCGGAACCGATTGGTGTCCGCTGTACAGCATCAATCCTGCAATCTGTTCAACCGACATTCTAGAAGCAAGGTCTTTGGACCTTTCTTCAGCAGTCAGGCGCCAGTCTTCGTACCGGTCCAGCGTTCCGTTTTTATTTAAGTCTTTGAATTTTTTTCCGTTTACGGTGAGGATTTTAAGTCCGGATTCTGCTGAATAGCCCAACACAGGGCCGTCAGAATTGGATACAGTATGGATATTCTGGGAAAATACCGTGACCCCAAGGAATAATGCTGATATTTTTAAAACTGATTTTTTCATTGGATTAAAGGCTAGAAATTAAAGCTTACAGATAATTGGCCTGTAAGAGGCATGATATAGGTCCCCGTAAGGAGCTTCCCATAGTACGGACTGGCATCAGTGATCAGCTCTGCACCGTTGATGGTTCCGCTGGCTCCCCTCTGATTCAGGAAGTTGATGACCGTAGCACCTACGTTGAAATTTTTATTAACGGTATAGCTTACTCCTCCGAAGGTTTCCCATCTCGGTGCAAAGTAGAGCGCATTGGTCAGGTTGGCATACTGTTTTGAGAAATACCTGAAGCTGGCCCAGAACCTCCATTTGTCCACCGTATAGCTTGGGTCTATTTCCATGAGGACTTTAGCTACCCCTAACACATTGTTGTCGTTGTAATTATAATCTTTTCCAAAAGCATCGAAGGTAAAGTTTTTGTATACCGGATTCTGGAACGTGATCAGGTAATGCAGATTGAATCCTTTGAATGGCTTCAGGACGAAGTCTGTAGTCCAGCCTATGGTCTGGATGTCATAGTATACCGTTACGTTCTGTGATTGAGTGGTATTGGAAGGATTAACCAGGTTATACCGGCTGAGGTTGTTGTTTTTTTTCAGGATAGTAGCCTGGGAAATCAGCTGGATATAATCTGTATTCCAGAATACCCCGATAGCGCCCAGCGGACTTTTGATTTTATTGGTATTGGGATTGAAGGCCTGGGAATAGCTTTCCAGCCTCCTGTTTTCTTCTGTATACAGGAAATTGGCCAGTACACCGAAGTTCTTGCTGATGTTGTAAGTTGCATTTAAGCTTCCTGCCACCTGCAGCCAGTTGGTTTTAATGCTCTGGAAATCATTGGCCCCGAATACAAATCCCGGCGTTCTTGGCGTCATAGAAAATTCTCCGTCAAGCAGGTGATTTCTCAGGTGGAGCCCGTAGCTAAGGTTAAGATTATCGGTAACTTTCCATTCATCGGTAGCGTATAATGAAAGTTTGTTCTCCGTTCCGCTGTGGTATTCACCTCCGATATTGTAATTATAGAATCCTTCTGCGTCTGTGGATGGCCCAATAAGCCTTTGCGGCTGCGCTTCCACGGTCTGGAAAAAGAAAGACCGGTTGGAAGTATATTTGTTTACATGGTAATACTGCTCTAATAATCCGATGGTTACGTGATGATTTCCGATTTGTTTATCTACAGAAAACCGCCCTGCAATATTGGTGGTAGGGGTTTCCGGGGTATGCATGGCCAATTGAGTTCCTACAGCTCCTGAGTACGGCTGCCCGTTTGAGGCAAGCCTGTATCCTGCGGATGCATCTGCGTTAAATATACTTAAAGGGATAATCGTGGACATTTTTACTTTTCCAAAATGAGCCAATGCAGAAAATTTGAAATCCCAGCCATTATCAAGCTTATAATTTCCGAATACATTGAAGTTATGGGCTTGTGACCTGTTATCATCACCGCTCATGGATGCCCAGTAGTTTTGCCCGGAAAGAATGTCTTTCATCTTGATCCTGCCGTCGCGAACGACATAGGAATCCCTGCCGATCCTGAAGTTATCAAGCTCCGTTACTTTTCCGTTTTCACCGTATTGGAAAACTGCGTAATTGCCGACACTGTAGGAATCCGAATATTTGTACAGCAATGAAATTTTACCTCTGTTTTCTTTAAAGTATTTGCTAATTCCGGCCCTGAAAATTTTAGTTTCATCTACATTTCTGGCGAATCCCAGCTTAAAGGTACTGGGATCATAATTGACCAGCGCTCCTGCAGTATAGGTCCAGCTTTTATCTTTTGACATTGGCCCTGAAACATTGGCATCACCCTGAAGCCATCCGAAAGTACTGGTCGTAAGTTTACCTTTTATTTTCAGGTCTTTGGTACCTGTTTGTGAATAGGAGTTCACGGCAAAACCCAGGTCGCCCATGGTATTAGCCAGCTGGTCCATTTTTAAGAGGCCTGTCTTTTCAAGGCCTACACTTTGACGCCAGGTTTTATTAGGCAGTTCCGGCCAGAAAAAATAGACTACGGGAAGATCATTCTCAAGAATGGTAATGCCTCCTACGGTAGAGGGCAGGCCAATATTCACATCTCTCGGGCTGGTATTATTAGCCGCATTCAGCATGACATTCCTGTTGTTGTCTTCCTTGGATGATGTCGTAACCGTTTTTATTCCTTCTTCGTTTTTTGTAGCCGCCTTCACCGCTTTTTTTATTGCCAGGCTGTCGGTCTGCTGTCCTAATGCGGTTCCGAATGAAAGCATCAGTGCCAATGCTGAAAATTGTACGCTCAGTTTTTTCATGGGTTTAACTTGTGTATTTTCTTTTTTTATTTCTTTTTTTTGACATGACATTACCTGCATCCAATACATACGGGATGTGCATTATGATAATTATTCAGCACCAGTTAGGTTATTTCCAAAGCAGTCTTTTCATCAGCATGATACCGGTGGCATACAAGAGCATGTAGCAGTCTCTGTGTACAATTTTATATTAATCAGTTAAATGAGCTAATCATTAACTTATTCTTGATTTTTTAATTGATATCTTGAACTTTTCTATGTATCAAAATCATTTTATCATTGCTTCACTATGAAACATTACAATACTACATTCTTTCACCGGGATAACCAAAAAAAATGTTAATAAAATTTAATATTTGATTTAAATCACTGTTTATCAATTGTTTAAATTGTAGTAATAAAGTGATTTTTTCATTGTTTCTTATGGAAACAATGTTATTGGGAACTGAAAAAATTCCCGAAATATATTATCATGGCGCATACTTTGAACAAGGCAATTATATTATTGTTAAATTTGTCATTCATAATAGCATCAATAGAGAATGGATTCAAGAGACCTGATTTTACAACGATCCGAAGAAGCGAAACAGAAATTTCTTCCCCATTTGTCTGCCGACCCGGTAATTTTCGGTTTTGATCAGAACGAACTGAAGGTCCTGCTGCTGAAAATGAATTATCGCAAGCAGTGGTTTTTACCCGGAGGATACGTGCAGAAAGATGAAGACCTGGAGGATGCTGTTGCGAGGATCCTTAAGAACAGGGTAGGCGTTACTGATGTATACTTGGAGCAGTTCGGCGTTTTCGGGAAGAAAAACAGGAGTGAATTTTATTTCGAAGATTTTGATGAAACGCTTTTTAATAAGCAGAGGTTTGTAACAATCGGGTATTATGCATTGTATAATCCGGACCGTTTCAACCTGGTTGCCGATGAATTGAGCGAAACCTGTGAATGGGTATACCTGAGCCGGCTGCCTGAGATTGAACTGGCGATGGACCACCGTGATATTATAGATAAAGCCTTATTAACGCTCCGTGAAAAAATTTCTTACAAGCCGATAGGCTATAATCTGCTGCCTGAGAAATTCACCCTTTCAGAGCTTCAGAAGCTGTATGAAGTCATCCTGGGCAGAACACTGAACAGAGGGAATTTCTACAGGAAAATAAAAAATATGGGAATCCTGACGAAGCTGGATGAAAGCAGAAGAGGAGGTGCCCACAAAGCCCCTGATTTATATTCTTTCAATGAAGAAAACTATCTGAAAGCCCTGGAAAACGGACTGAACAACTGGTAAACGGTATTCTGTATGGTCACTCGTAACATCATTCTATAACCAGTTTTACATATACCCTTCCGTCTTTACCTTCATATTCGGTATTATAAACCCTTTTTCCAGTAATAGTCTGTACCGCTTTTTGCAGATCATCATGCTCACCGGCCAGCTCAACAACCATACTGCCGGACTGATTGAAAAAATCATTATTGAAAAAATCGGAAATATAGAGACAGAATTCCTCCAGCACATCTTCCAATGGGTACTGGGAATTGTCCCCTTCTTCAAGGTCGAAATGTAAAGTGCAGACAAAAATATTTTCCGCAGTATTCTCGAAAATATTATTCCCTACAGACTTATAAACTGGATCCTGGTACTTATCAGGGAGAATGGGATGTATATTTTTCATAAGTAAGGTTACTTTTCAATCAATCTACCACAAATAGTTTTTAAAAATGTTGATGAACTGTCATAATTTAAAAGGGCTTTTATCGATAGGTTGATAACATCTACAGCAAAGAAATCCGATGCTGTTATTCAAAATCATATTCGTGAATGAAGTCATACCCTTTATCCATCAGCATGTTCAGATATGCTTCAAAGCTGTCCGCAATCACGCTGAACTCATCCGGGTCATGCAGGAACCGTACAATCTGGCCATATGTCCCTTTTTCAGAAGGACTGAAATCGATGAACAGCTGTGAACTTCCGCCGCCATTCATGCAGTCTGAAAAATGCAGCCAGTTCATTGCATGTGCACGTTCAGCGATCCTGTTGTCTATTTCGACCTCCTCATATTCCCTGTTGATATAACCGGCATAAAACTTAACGGCCAGATTGCGGTTTTCAATGATTTTATCTGAAGGCAGAAGGTAATAGGGATATTCTTCAACATCTGAGCCCAGAAAGTAAAAGGCCATTCGCTCACCGGCATATTGCCTCCGGTAAGTACCGTCTGCATACTCTAAAAGGCTGATCAGTGCATCAGGAATATCGGGATATATCCTTTTAAGCTCCTGAATATTGGTATCCGAAAGGCCATGTCTGATCTTTTCAAAATGTTCCCAGGCTTCTCCTCCGTGATGATCAAAATAAGCCTGTTTAAGTCCTGCTATGTATTGGTCTGCTATAGGATTCATACGTTTGCTTTTAAATTTTGGATGGGTACATTTTAGGGGTTTAATCTTTCTTTTTCTTCCTCTTTGACGCTTTGGCAACTGTGTTAAAATCCAGGCACAGATCAATCAGCCGGTTAAAATCTTTTGGGTTTTTATAACCTTCTTCGTCAACGAAGATGTATCCTTTCATCGTTTTACCGTTATGGATCATCGGCCTGCAATTTCCTTTTTCAAGTTCAGCTTCAGCCTGTCCGGGATCCATCCGGCATATGAGTTCAAGGTCTCTTACGCATATACACATTTTATTATCAACCATGAAGCAAAGCCCCTGAAACATGCTTTTTTCGGTTACGTTTTTCTGCTTAACAAGAGCTTCCCTTACCCGGTCTGCAAGTTGTTCATCAAAAGCCATACATTCGTGTTTTTATTATTACAACAAGAACAGTTGTTTTTGATATCGCTGTTCAGAACTAAGGTACAAAAACTGTAGGTACAGATAAATAGCCATTAATAACCATACCGGAACTTTAACAAATTTTATCATTATTTGTTAATTTTATATAGCGCAATCAGGTTGGCTGGAAGCATATTTTACAGGTTTCCTCTCGGGATTGCTTTTCCATAGATCCCAGACAATTCCATAAGTTTGAAAAAAATCCAGCCCAAAACGTACGGCTTCTTGTCACCGCTCCCATGTCTCATACCACTGTGAAGACTGTTTTTCGTACGAATTCTTAAATCAACAGAATCCCGGTGTTTTAAGCTATCAAACCGATCACCATGGCCATGATCATATACAGTGCGAGTTGATACAGCGTATTGATCAGCGTTAAGTCTGAAGGTTTCTGTTCAAAAGCGTTATGCTGTACCAGGGTGGCTGCAGAAAAGGCGACCCATGTGATGAACCCGGCTGTTAAACAGGCCTGGACCGTATTTCCGTGGTAATGAGTCCTGCTGATGCCGATGATGAAATTGAGTCCGGCAGCGGTAATGAAATTAGAGACTACTAACAGGATAAATGCGGTGTTGCTGCTCTGGGTCGTAATACCGGTGATGATACTCCATGCTTTGCCTACCAGTTTAGTGTACCATATGGCAGCCACAGCTGTGCCTGCAAGTGTTGCTGCCAGAATGGCCAGCCAGTTAAAATAAATTTCCATTGTATTTGTGTTTATTGTGTTTAAATGATTTTATATCAGTAAGATACAATTCAGATGTAAATATACTAAAGTTGTTTTATATGACCATTTTTTTAAAATATAATTCGTCATATAATAAATTTTGACAGGATAAAATAAATATATTTATCTATTTTATAATACATCTGTATATACAGGTTTCTGTTTTTATTTAGCTTTTGAAATAGCCATTTTAAGCGCTAAAAAAGTCAGCACACTGGCCATAAACCATTTCTGAACACGGATCCAGAGTGGATTTTTAGCAAAGAACAGGGCCGCTTTTGCAGCAGTAAGCACGATGATAAAGTTGACACTGAAACTTACAAAGACCTGCGTAATGCCAAGTTCCAGGCTCTGAGTAAAGACGGAGCCATATTCCGGTTTGATGAACTGCGGAAAGAATGAAAGGTAGAATACAGCTACTTTAGGGTTGAGTACATTAGTCAGGAATCCTACGGAAAATAGTTTTTTAGGCCCGTCGATCTTCATGTTTTTATCTACATCGAAAATATTTTTGCTGTTGGGCTTTACAGCCTGATAGGCCAGATAAAGCAGATAGAATGTTCCTAAGGTCTTCAGTACCAAATAAGCGTACGGGATTGCAAACAATACCGCTGTAAGGCCAAAAGAGACCATGACAATATGGAACATAAACCCGCAGATAACACCTGCCAGTGAGGTTAAGCCTGCTTTTCGTCCCTGAGTGATGGTACGGGAAATCAGGTAAATCATGTTGGGCCCGGGACTGATGACCAGAACCAGAGCTGCCAAAGCAAAAAACAAAAGTTCGTGAAATGGGATCATAGTGTTTTTATTTATGTTTTAAATTCGGTTTCAATCATTCTTCCGGGTATCGTATGCTATTTTACAAGGATCATGTCCTGGAAGCGGAAATTCTTTTTTCTCTCATATAGAGAAATAGCGGTAAAGCGCAGGATACACCGGCAATCAGAAGCCCTGCATAACAAATCCAGGTATTTTTAATATTCAACCTCTTAGACTCATAAGCTGTGAAAATGATTATTACCACCGCTGAAACCAACACATCCATAGCGAAAAATGATGATATTCTGTTGGCGAACAGCTGGCTGAAAAAAAGATTACTATTGAGTCCGTATTGTATTACAAACGGGAAAAACTGAGCCAGCGGGAAGACCGTTCCTAAGACAAAAAGCAGTAAATACACGTATTTCATGGTGCTACATGGTATAGGGTTAATTCAGGTCTTTGTTATTTAGATGACAGGATATAATCTACAATTGCTTCCGAATGAATTTTTGTGCTGTCGAAAACCGGCAGTTCAAAATCTTCCTGGCTTAAGAGCATCGGGATTTCCGTGCATCCCAGGATAAGGCATTCTGCTCCTTGCTTCTCCAAATCTGCGACAATTTTAAGGTATTTCTGTTTGGTTTCGGGCCTTACCACACCAGCTCCCAATTCTTCTTTAACGGTATACTGGATATAATCCCGCGTTTCCTGATCTTCAGGCACCAGTACTTCAAGACCGTATTCTTCAAGCTTCTGTTTATAAAAATCCATTTCCATCACGAATTTTGTACCCAGAAGCCCTACTTTTTTGAGACCGGTTTTCTGAATCACCTTTGCCGTTTCCGATACGATGTGGATCATGGGCAGGCCAACTTTATCCTCCAGGCGGTCGGCAAAAAGATGGGCTGTGTTGGCACATAATACAATGGCTTCGGCACCTGCTTTTTTGATGCTTTCGCAGGCCGTAAGCAAAAGATGGAAGGAGTGGGGCCAGGTGACAGACTGGATATCTCCGAAGTTCAGGGAATAGATAAGAATTTCAGCGAAATTCAGTCCGCCGAGTTCAGCATTAACGCCTTTATTGATAAATGTGTAGTAATCTAAGGTAGAGACCCAGCTTAATCCGCCGATCAGACCTACTTTTTTCATAGCCGCTTGTGTTTTTAATGTTTTCAGGAGATAGGAACAGGTTTAGGGCAAAGACGGCTATTGCACTGCCGTTATCCAGATCTTCCGTATTCAAAAGTACAAAAAATAATATTCACTATTCCTTATTTATCATTTCTTTAACATGTTCAGCTTATTGAGGACATTGGCTGATCAGTACTATGATTTTAGGATGACCGCCGTTTAAGGTCAGTAATCAGCAGCGGATCGGACTGCTTCAGGGTTTCCAGTAATTTTTCCGTTTCCGAAGGCCTGGGATCCTTTTCCAGCTGGTGGTATTCGCTGGTGGTGAGCCCGACGATCTGGAGAAAAGAAACTTCCCCGTGCGGAGTATCGGTTTTTCCCAGTTCAGGATCAAGGACAAAAGAAAGTGCTGTAATATCGGTATCAAAACCGATCCTGATCGGGCCGTTGGCCGGAATGAGATGGTATTCTTCAAACCATTTGCCTGATTTGAAGACATAGCGCGCGAGATTCTGTAGCAGGTTGTAGGCCCAGGCTATATTGTCGTTCTCATGTTCCATGGCAAGCCTGAAGGTCAGCTCAAAACCGAATTTGCTGAATGCTCCTCCTGCGGCTTTTTCATTATAATACAGTTCGGAAAATCCGTACGTCACAAAATGGAAATGATCGGCCTGTTTCCTGCTTTTATAAACACTGATGCCGTCAAGCGGATCATTTCCGCCTGCGATATAGTGGAGTTCAGGAACAAAATGAAGCGGCTGCTGATCGGGATAAATTTTAAGCAGTTCCCGGTCGATACATTCCCAGCCTACGGCCCCTTCTTCGTTAAAGCGTTCCTTATATTCTTCTGTATTCATCTCTGTTGGATTTTGGTTGATTCAAGTTACGAAAATCTCAGGCCGGAATGCTAAACCGGGTAAAGAAAAACAGAAGCATCTCCCGCTTTCCAAATAATGGCTGATTGAATGCCAATTCACATAATGCTTCAGAAGATAGAATTTCGGAAGGGAATCAAAACAGAAAGGAGGCCTCTTACAGCCTCCCTTTTTGCGGCATTTCTATGACTGAAACACCTTTGATATTATAAAGCAATCTATAATTCTTTCCTGTTGAGGATAAAAGAAGTGACAAAATTAATGTACCCTTTATCATGTAGTCCCAGCTGAGACATCGTCTGTCTTATTTTTTCAGGGCTGCTGTTATCCCTGATTTTCAGCTTTTGGTACTCTCCGTTATAGGACATCAGGTAATTCCGGGATTTCCTTTTGCCTTCATCAATAAGATCCTCATCATACAGTTTTAATCCTAAGCTGTCAAGCACCACTTTTTTCAGGGTACGGTCATAATCTACCCGTTCCCAGCGTACGGTTTGATCTCCGTTTTTCAGGTTGACTTCCGTGAGCTTTTTATCATACAGGTCAATCCTCATGTTGTCTGCACTAATATATGAATTGCTGATGCGGATAAGGCCGGAGGAAATCTCTGAATCATTGTACTTCACAGAACCGGTAAACGGCTCCCTAAAGGAAATATTCATCCTTGCATTCTTTATGGTCGTGGCGTTTGCCCCTGCTCCTGCAAGATTCCTGTATAACAGGGCCTGTGCTCCTTTCTGTGCCGAGGCCAGGTTTATCAGAAAGAATAAACTTAAGATTAGGATTTTCATAGGATAAATTTTTTATGGGGCATCCGGGCTGATCCAGTCTACCAGGGCTGCTCCTCCTGAACTTGCTCCTGCTGCGCCGGCAATTGCTCCTGCTACAGAAAGGACTCCGCCACCTGCTGCTGTACCTGCTGCACCACCGGCTAAATCACAAACAGCAACTACCAGCCATTTCCACCATTTCTTTTTCCCGGTAACGGAAGAAACAGAGTCTGACTTGTCTATAGTAGTGGACCATAAGTACGAAGAATAACGTGCTATAGAAGTTGTTTGCAGAAGCTGGTCTTTTTCTGCCTGGCTCAGGCTGGCATCATTCATAATGCTGGATTCAAAACTCACAATGCTGGCTTTTACATCTTCGTACTCCGTGTCTTTATCGGTAGATGCCAGATTGTACATCATATTGATGAGCTCAGAACTTTTCGCTTTTACTTTATCAGAAGCATTCATGCCTTGGATAACATTGCTGAATTTATTGTCGCCGTCATTCAGGATGCTCCTGATTTTATCCACGGTGAACGGAGACTGGGTATTATTGTAATCCTGGGCGTATTTCTGGTTGAAATAATTATTGCTGGCCACAATGCACTTATCAGCAATTTCTGAATTGGTCAATCCGGAATTGTCCAGGGTTTTCTGATAGGTGATAACGTAGTTTAAAATGACATTGTGTTTCTTGCCGCATTCTTCCCAGTTGTTCAATGGGTTTTCCGGATTATCTGAAGCTTTGGAAGCAAGGTTTCCGGAGGTTGAAATTTCGGTTCGGGCCGATGAATTGAGGTCACTCATTTCATTCGTGTTACAGCTCACTGCGCTCCATAGTAAAGCCACAGTTAAAATCGATTTTAACATTGTTTTCATGGTGATGTTTTTAAAAAAAATAGTACCTAAAAGTAGAAATTATTTTTTAAATAAACAAAAATTTTTCACAGATTTAAGAAAAAAATAATGAAAAAATGAAAATTTAATGTTCATTGTGTAAATGAGTTGCCCTCTGGATAAAGGAACAGAATGGATGCCCGGATGTTTTTTATTTTTGAACATCCGCTCATTTTTCCGGACTGTTTTTTCAGATGCCGAGGCAATTCAAAACAGGGATACAGATAGGATAGGCAATTGCTGAGAAGGATTAAGCTGCCATTGTACTATCAGGAATGTTTTTAATTAAAGCTTTCTGACTATGAGCTGCGTTTCGGGTTCCCAGAAATAGTCATCGGAGGCGATATAAGCCCTCAGCCAGCGTGTGCCTTCTGTATTGCGCAGGTAAAATCCTTTTGGGAAATCATCGCTATACATCATCGGTTTTGAGAATATGAGGATAGAATCCGGCGGGTGCCCGCTTTCCGTTTTGGGTGCTGCCGGTTTTTGTGAATGGCAATGCATCCTGATATATGGAGCTGCTTCCAGAGGACAACAGCTGTACCCGCTTAACTGTACGGCTTCTTCTATCTGTTTAAAATTCCCTCCTTTTTTCAGGCCCAGATCATATACTGTTAACGCAACAATCGATATTTCCTTTTCAGCATCAGTATAGCGATAGGCCGGATGATCAAAAATAAGATCCGCATAGGCATTGGTTTGAATGCCGGCTGATTCGAGCGCATGGAAAAGGGCTTCCCGGCTGAGGTTCTGATTGATGACTTTTATTTCCTGCATGGTAGAGTGATTTTTCCTTTAGGCTAACCAGATGATTCTGATAGTACATTAATCTGATCATTAGTGTTAC
This sequence comes from uncultured Chryseobacterium sp., assembly GCA_913775525.1. GTDB lineage: Bacteria > Bacteroidota > Bacteroidia > Flavobacteriales > Weeksellaceae > Chryseobacterium. The sequence continues at coordinate 58,963 of CAJYLH010000030.1, read as the reverse complement.
TCGTTAATTATTTTCTTTATTTCTATCTGGTATTTCAAATCAACCTTCCATATATATTTTTTATAAATTTCCTTCAGAATTGATTTTTGATCCAGATTTTGATTTTCAATGCTTTTGTAGTATTAAACAGCTGTGAAAAAAAAGTATTGTTAGGGCTTTAATTCCGATCCAGTATTAAAAGATGTAAGTGCCTGGATCATAATTTAACTGATAGCCTTTACCTGATACGTTTTCAGAGCACTTTCCACCTGGCTTTCTTCTGTGGTTTCCGGATAAATGTAGTAGCTGGGCGCAGCAATTGTATCAATCTTTATAATCTCGATTTCGATAATGGAGCAGATAGGAAACCGATCGGAAAACAGACCGGTCAGTACATTGAGTTTTTCCTGATATGTACTGTCGGTTTTCTCAATTATTCTGGCAATCCCTTTTATTTTATATCCCTTCTGGACAAATACATGGATGAAGCTTATACAGACATTAGGGTTGACTCTAATATTTTCAACAGTATTGGGAGATGCAATATGGGCAACAAATAGGGCAGTATCACCATAATAGGTAAACATTTCTTTTGGCGATACATTGGGTTCGTTATCTGCATTGGAGGTGGCAAGCCAGCATAGCACACTCCGGCGGATGTAGTCTTTAATTTTTTCTGTAATCATTGTGTAATTTTTTTTATTTTTGTTTAAGCTGAAGCAGAGCCCGCAACTGTTTACATACAACCATTTATTGCTGTTTCCTATTTATAGTAATAATACCAGTTACTGCTGTAATTATCATCAAAATTCTCTTTGCTGTCAATGATAATCCGGATGTTTTCTTTTGTAAAGTAACCGAACTCATCAAACGGCTGGATAAAATTAAAGAATTCTTCTTCCCATACGGATTTTGTTTCTGACCGGTTATATTCTTCTGCCTGGCTGTAAGTGAATACAAAAAATACCGGTACAAAAAATTCTATGGATATCGTCCAGAGGTCTTTATGATCAAGGGATGCCATGAATTCCTCTATCTGCTGCCGGGAGATTTTAGAGGTTGCTTCATATTTTGCCGTAGGTTCAAAAGCATTGTATGTGACAAAGACATGATCTGTACTATAGGTATTGTTCTTAGGCTTGCCCAATAATCCTGAAAAGAAGCCTGTTTTTTCAGAAAGTCCCTGCTGCTCTATGACGGCCTTGAATTTTTGTGCAATCGCTTCCTGCTTTGAAGTATCAAAATAGGATATGCTGTGGGTAAGAAATTTTTCCATGTCTTCCTCCAATTCCAGGCACACCTGGATTCTCGGTTTTCCGCTATCCGGAAGTTCGTAGAAAATATCAACGGTTTTTACACCATAAGTCTGGTCTATCCACTGCGCAAGCGGAGCAAATTCAGGTTTTATATTCTCTTTTCCCAGCATGATCTGCCTGGCCTGGATATACGTTTTGTCATTGGGCATCATCATTGTGCGGATGGTTTATCTTGCACAGTAGTGCTGATTACATAAACAAATATAGGTAAAATTCAGGCATAAAAAATGCCCTGCGAGACAGGGCGTTTATCAGTTGGGGTTACGGAAGTTAATTTTTCCAGTTGATGATAACATCATCAGTAACAGGGTTCAGCCTCAGGTCGAAAAACTTATTCGGGGCTGCAGGCGTGAGGATAAACTCTTTTTGATCATAGGTTTTTACGACAGCAAAGCTTATACTCGGCCTTTTGTTATCAACGGCTTCCGGAAGGTCGAAAATGATCGGGTTGATGGAAGTGATTGCTTTAATATCCGTCTGTTTTTTATGGACCGGATAAATGATTTCATATTCCTTATACCTGAATGTAAGCGATGATGAACCGCCGGCTCCAAAAGGCCTGGATTCTGAACTGCAGTTGATATAGCCTCTGAACTGCTGTTCCGTTTTGTGATCGAAATTATACCCGCCTCCATGCCTTTGGGTCCATGAGACTACCTCAATGCTGTTAGGATCAAATAAACGCCCGCCAGTAGGGATGATATTGAATGCCGTGGTGCTGTGTTTCCTGCCGCCTGAAATTCCGGGACCGCCCGTCCTGCAACTGCAGCTGTATAAAATGGGTTCAGCATATTTTCTTTCCGGAAGCGCCTGGTCATAGAATACGGTAACTTTTCCTATGTTCAGCGGAATGACCGGAATGAGGAAAGGGATTTTTGTGTGCATCTGTTTTCGAAACAGCCCTTTCTTCCACAGGAAATTAATCCGGGCGTCTGCATAATAGTCCTGGGGTGAAGTCAGTACAATATCCGAGGAATCGATTCTGAAAACCACTTCGTCATAGGCAGATTGTACAGGTTTGATCTGCTTATTGTTAATGGTGATGAAAACCTGGTCTGACTGGTCAAAGTTTTTGCCTTTTACCTTAAACAGGTAAGAACCGGTATACTGCTTAATGAAAGTCTGGGTGTCATACCGGTAGACCCGGGGCTCTTTTTTTACCACGATAAAATTATCAATGGTTTCGGTGAGCTTTGTGGTCATCATGTCCGCTTCCCTCATGCTCCCTTCCACCACTTTGCTGAAATCCCCGGACATATTGAGGAGCTGATTATAGAGCAGAAGCTGGTTTTCCCTCAATACCTGGTCGGTATTGCCGATCGTTTCATTAATGTCTTTTCTCAGCCTTGCCGAGACGGATAAAACCATGTTGCCGGTATTGCCGATGGCATTGGTGGCCAGGTTATCAATGGTCTGTAACTGACCGGTGACTTTTGCATCAATCTCGTCTAATGCAATCAGTGCCGCAGCGGTGGTGACCTGGGCGCGGGAGGTTTGGGAGATCAGTCCGAAGATAAGGATCAGTAAAAATGTTTTCATGGCATTTGTTTTAAAATTGATTACCTCAAAATTGAGTAATCTCCTGTTTTAATTCAATACCACTTTTGTGTAATTACCGTTCCTGAACAAACGGAACATTCTCAGGTCTGAAATATTATCCTGAACGTAATATTCATGCGGATCATATCTTTACCCATAGTATGAGCAGAACGCTCATGCGTGCCGAAAGCTTTATCTAGTCAATCTTTTTTATGATTCCGAACTGTACCTGTTTTTCTTCTTCTATTTTTTCATATAAATATTCCTTTCCGGAAATTTTCAGGATACGGGTGAGGAACCTGGGATTTTCGGTCATTATTTTTTTGGTTTCTTCTGTAGGAATAATGGTATAATCCCCGTTTTCGAACCATTTGATCGTTCCACTATATACCTGCCCCGCTTCACTTTCATATTGCATCCCATTTTTCCGTTCAAAATTATAAACAGACGGGCTGCCTAACACCTGAAGCGTAAATTTCCCGGATTTAAATTGTTCCGGATTTATTTGAGGATCATATTCAATACATTTTTCAGCGTAAACCTTTTTTGTCTCATTGTTTCCGCCGTAATAAATGGCATCTATCAGGGTGCTGCATCCTTCCTCCGTTCTGGCTAAGATAATCTGGGAATAGCCTTTAAAATACAGTGCACTCCAATTATTGGGAACTATTTTTAAAGACCGGTCCAAATTCTTGATGGCATCTTCGAAATTGTGCTCTTTAATATCGCTCATGGCGGCTTTCATGGTCGTTGACCATTCGTTTTTTTCCTGTGCGGACAGGAGTAACGGGAATACTGCAAGAATGAGAATTTTCATGTGGATCAGTATATAGAGGATGATGGTTCAACAAGATTTCGGTTTATCTCTCATGGAAACAAATATAGTGGTAAGGCTGAAATAAAAAAATACTTTCAATAAAATGTGATAGTATACTTTTGCCAGGAGCAATTTGCGAAAGTAAATTCTTTTAGCTTACAGACGAGATAGTAGAATTATTCAATATGAAGCGCTGCTTTTTGTTTTTCTGTCAGGTCCCATTTTTGCTGCACATCCAGATTCAGGAGGATGCAATTAATTTTTGTGGATAAGGATAATGACCTGATTCTTTTGTACCATTCAAAAGATTGTTCGTTATACTGGTCAGTAAAAATGGCCCAGTTGATAACTACCGTAATTTTATTGTGGTCTATCGCAGGCTGTGGATTTTTGAGCGGGTTTATAAATTGTAACCAGTCTTGCAGGGTTATTTTTTTATCAGATTTATACCGGTTGACTGTTTCTATGTCCGAAATCACTTCCGTACATTCATTATTATTGAACCTGTTTTTTACCAGATACCCTTCACTATTGAAGAACAGGATCTCCGGAACCTGAAGTTTATCGTTGTTGTTGAAATACGCAAAGCTTTTAAAATCTTTGAGGATATACAGGTCTGCATCGCTGAAATCTATTTTTTTAGACGACAGGTATGTTGTGAGGGAAGCCTCATCCTGCAAAGCAAAATTAATCTGTATTTTCTTCTGGGCAGATCCCCAGAAGCTCAATAGTAAAAAAGATAACAGGTTTATGTAGAGCCTCATGATATATGATCAATCTTTATAGGTAATCAATTTACCTATAAAGATTGATAGTTTTTTTAGTTATTTACAATCTTAACTTCATAAAATCCATTGGATTCATTCTTTAAGAAATCATATATTCCTTTTTTAATGATAAAGTTCTCAGATAAACCTAATTCTTCTGCACTTTCTGCACTGATTGTCAGATCTTCTTCTAGTATAAGATGTTTGCCACCAAATTCCTTCACAATATCCAGCATATTTTCTTCATCTACCTGTAAAATGAAGCGGTTAGGATCTACTACCTTGACACCTGCAGCAAACATTCTATTGCCATAAACTGTTGCTTCTATTGATTCAATCTTAACTTTTACCTTTGTTAGTTTGCAGATACCTATACCACCACATTCTCTAGATTTACGTCCGATAGTCAATACTGTAGTTACAGATCCACTACCAATACCACCATATTCATCACTATCGTCGGCAAGCTTATTTTGTGTAGAGTTTTTTACTGAAGCAGTAGAAGCAGATAAGGATAGGTCTTCTGTGTCTGTAGTAGCAGAACAACTAGTTAAAAAGGCTAAGCACAATACTGTTGAAGCATGTAAAAATTTGTTTTTCATTGTTATTATTTATAAAATTGAGCGTGTAATTTATGTATTTAAAATATAAAATACAATAGTCTGTGATATAATTCATTCTTTATATATATGATTAATTGGGATTAATTTGTTGTAAATTATTAATTTTTAATATAGATTATACAATAAAACCAGCTATGTATTATTTTATTTTAGTAATGGTTTTTATGATGAAATTGCATTTTGTTATCTGTTGGAAATTCTATGATATTGTTGTTAGATGCGTTACAGTGCGATATGTCATTTAGAAATTTTGAGTTTCCCTAAGGGAACAAAAATTCAGAAAACTATAAATGAAAAGAAGTATGGCTAAGTCTACAATTTATCTCTAAGTAAGATATTTTCAGCTGACTGTTTGGAATGAATAATATACTTAATTTCTGCTCATATTCCTCAGAATTACTTCCCCGATTCCAGAATTGCCAGATTACAATCTGTTAACTATTGCTATTGTCTTTTTTACGCTCGGCAAGAACTTCTTTCAGCGCATTCATACCGTTCATGGCGGATGGAAAACCTGAATAAACCGTCATCATAAGCATGATTTCTTTTATTTCATTTTCTGTAAGCCCGATATTTAAGCCACCGTCGATATGGAATTTAAGTTGTGGCTGCGCTGTGCCTAAGGCAGTTAGTGCTGAAATGGTAGCTATCTGCCGGTATTTTTTATCTAAATTATCCCTTGCGAAAATATCTGCGTAGCCGTATCCTAAGATAAATCTTATAAGGTCAGGCGAAAAATCCTGATAAGCTTTTTTTAGCTTTTCTACCTGCTGGCTGTCTAACTTTGATATTTCCTGTTCGCCTGATTTTATACGGTCTGTTTTTGTTTTTGTAGCTGTATTCCCCGCTGTGTCTTTAATTCCCTGCTGCTGTCTGTCATGCAGTACCTCTTTTAATGCGTTCATCCCATTCATAGCCTTAGGAAAGCCTGAATATACAGACATTTGTAAAATAACTTCTTTAAGTTCGTTTATTGAACTTCCTGTATTCAGGGCCCCATTGATATGAACTTTCAGCTGTGGTTCAGCATTTCCCATAGCCGTTAATGCTGCCACAACAGCGATCTCTCTGGATTTCAGATCCAGACCGTTTCTGGTATAGATATCACCATAAGCATATTCAACAATGAATATTCTTAAATCCGGAGAAATGTCCTGTAAGCTTTCAACAGCCTTTTCTTCTGTTTTTCCTTCAATTTCTCTGAGTTTCTCCCAGCCTTTTTTATATCTTTCTGATTGCATGGTGTTTGATTGTATTTGTCCGCCTGAATGTATACCTAATACAAGAAGCAGAACAGTGATGAATAATTTCATTATCTATGTAAAATATTGATCCCTTATGTACGTTTTTATTGCGATATACCATCCTTTTATAGGTTGATAAAGGATTGTACATGGTTAACGGACTAAAAGTCCATAATAAAACGGATTATATATGATAATTACCCTTAAAGCTTTGAACACGGTTCAGATGTTGTGAGGTTACTCTAATGGTTACTTCCCAGATTTCATAGCCTGGACCTTTTTGACCTTAGGATCAGTCATGAATTTCTGATAGGCTTCCGTTTCCATTCCGTACAGGGCGATCTTACCTTCGCTGTTGCAGTGGATCCCGAAACCATACATTTTGGTGAGTGGGGAAGCCCTAAAGCAGGGCTGGCCTTTGGAAAAGAACTCTTTCCTGGCCTCTTCCTCCTCTGCTTTGGTCAGGTCTTTCCTGTCTGCAAATACGCGGAACAGAACATCGTCTGAGGTATATAGGTAAGGATGTGCGGCAATATAATCGTACTGCATTTCGGCGACGGTTTTCCTTTCTTTTGCCGGTGGTTTGGTGCCGCTGTCCCGTTTAGTATCTTCTGCCACTTCAATAAAAGTGTCGAAATAATTTGTTGAATGGTTTTTTTTCATGCTATATTTTTTAAGTGTTTTTATAGTTGGCATTATGCTGTCATTGGGAATCGGTCAGACTCATACAATGCATGAGTAAATATACTTTATTTTTGAAAACCAATATTAAACCCGGAGGGATCGGTTGAAGAATGGCTGCGAAGACTGCAAACACCATTGTTTATCATACATGGAAGCCTACGATGATCTTAACCGGTTTGGTTGAAAACAAATAAGGGCTGCTGAGGATTCCTGCAGTCTGTTTGAAATCAGCGTAACCCTCCGAAGATTTCACGCAATTTGCAGGAGATATTCGGAGGACTGCGCAAGGCTGCTGCATATTTCTTTAAAATAATAAATTGTCTCACTGGCATTACTGGCTGTCTAGCACTTCAGCGCTCTCTCCATCACTACCATATGTTTCGCCTGGAGGCCGTTCTCAAAAATAGTTTCGGCATAATTTTCCAGGAAGAAATCTTTTTTCACCTCCGTCATTTCAAAACCTAATTTCTGGTAGAGGAAGAGCTGCCCGATGCTGGAATTGGCTGTTCCGATAACAACGCTTTTCATGCCGTTGCTTTGGGCTGCCTGGATCGCATTTTCAATGAGGAAAGTCCCGATCCCATGTCTTTGAAATTCAGTTTTTACCGCAACATTTTTAATTTCAGCGGTATTTTTCGTGAGCGGGAACAATGCGACCACGCCTATGGTTTCTTCCTGGTATAGGGCGGTAAACACATCCGATTTCCGGATGTACTGATCAATCATCTTCTTGGACGGGTCTGCAAGCAGCAGCAGTTCATAAGGCAATTCATCTTTCTTGTCCAGCTGCTTAAATATAAAGCTGTTATCTGTTATTTTCATAGATTATAATTTTTTAATGGGGTTGATGTGATTCAAATATAAAGATAACAAAAAACCGGCCTGTAAACAGGACGGTTAGTATATTAGGCAGTTTTAGTGACACTTGATCAACTCAAATTCTTCGCCTTCATATCCGGGAAAAGGCTTGTATGGCTTCCGATCGGGAAGAAAGGAAATTGACCTGCCTGCCTGTATTGCTTTCGTATATGAAGTCCTGTAAGCTCTTGCTGCTGACTTGAGAAAAATCACCAATAATAATCAGCGGCATCTGGTATTGTACGAATTTCTGAAGGATTTCTCCTGCGATTTTAGTTTTTAAATCAAAAAAATCTGAAGTGATATTTTCTTTATGGATCATTATACCATCAAAGCCCTGATAATACAGGTTCCCTAAAAAGTCCAATCCTTCTTCTGGAGTACTTAAAACAACCTCATCTGTTATAATTTCCGCAATCTTAAGGTTGTTAATAGGGTAGGTTTCGATTTTCATTCTGATTAAATTTTGTTTTCCATATTCATCACTAATACATAATGTTGAATGTCATCAATTGTAATCCGCCCTCATATATTGAACTGTCTACCAGCTCCAGTTTATAGCTTGAAGTAGAATCCCCGAACAGCGTGACCCCTTCTCCCAATATCAGAGGATTCAGTTTGACCTTCACCGTGCTGATTTTCTGATGGTCCAGAAGCCAGCCTGCCAACTGCCCGCCGCCGCAAAGATAAATGTCTGTTCCTTCTTCTCTTTGCAGCTGGTCTATTTCGGAAAGGTCCAGCTTTTTTACCTGTACCTGAGGATGCGGATTTTCAAGTTCCAGGGTGTCTGAAAAAATATAATGCTTCATATGCGGATAGGCCGGCTGCCCGGGCTCCATGCCGTATTTATAGCCAAATTCATAGGTATTCCTTCCCATGATAACCGTATCGAACCGGGCCAGATCTGCAAGGTATTGGTCCACGCCGTTTCCTGTTCCCACGAAACCGCTGATGTCGTCATTCAGGCCTGAAATAAAGCCGTCCAGTGAGCTTGCCACGTAATAGATTATTTTTCTCATTGTATTTTGTTTTTTTATTTTTCTAATTAATAATGCTCGGTTAAAAGACTGTTGTTGTTATTGTTCTTCAGTCTGCCTGCTGAAAATGGTCTGATTTTGTATTCGCCATGTTAAGGCATTGGTTTTACGTCCAGTCGTAAGTAAATAACACCATACGGCTTTCCGGTTCATAGAACAGCAGGATAGCATCGGCTCCCTCTCCGCAGTAATTGTATCCGGATACTTCACCCACATACCGGAATTCTTTACCCTGATAGGTCATTGAAATCCCATCATTAGGCAGGTCTTCACCGGAGTCATCAACATTCATTTCAAAGGCGGGCGGAACAGGCGCCATGAATGTCCAGTTGCCTTCCCACAGTTCTCCGCCTAACGTGTCCAGGAAACTTTGCGGGTTGTCTTCCTGCCAGGGTAACAGCTGGCCTGTCATTTTAAATCTGGCCTTCGTCCTCTGGTAATTGTCCCGGATGGTCTTGATGTGTTCTGTAAAGTCAGCATCAATGGCATCCTGATGTTTCGGAGCAGACAGGAAATATTCTTCCTTCCCTAAGAAAGCATATTGGTTATCTTCCGTAAGCCGGAAGGCCAACCAGTTTTCTGTACAGAATTCAGTGTAGAAATCGGTGGTTTTTTCACCAATTACTCCCTCGTTAGGTTCAGTAGGATTGAGAAGGTGTATCACGGTTCCTTTTAAATCCGGCCATAGTATCCCCAAATCCACCGATATCAAAGGCAATACATAATTGCTTAGCCAGGCTTGGTCTGCCACAAATATATTTTCAGGAAAAGGGGTTAATCCTTCCTTTAATTCCCTGATGTCCTTTTCGTAAAAGTTGGTGTGATCGTTTTCCATAAGTAAGGTTTTGTGTATATGATTTGCGTTTGAATGAAAGTAAAGATACGGAAATGGTGGATTTTTGAATGTTTTTATCTTCCTTTTCAGTGGTAGCAAGAGTGGGTACGCTTGCCAATTATCAATCATCTTTTATGTTTCAATTAAAGACGCTCCGTTCAAATCCGTCGTAAGTACTTCGCTCATGTAATCGAAAAAAGGGCGCATGGCCAATAAGGTGAGCACCGCTTCTTTCGGGAAATCGGCAGAAAAAACTTCCTGATCGGTCAGCGGACGCATAACAACATACTGCTTTTTCCTAATGAGATCGATGGCCGGATGATTTTTATCGAACTCTCTGGGTGCGGTTTTCACGGTATCGCCTTTTATTTCTTTAAAATAATTGATGAAGGTTTGATCTGAAGTAATCTTTTCAATTCCTGCGGTGCTGATTTCGAATTCTTTGCGGATGCGGAGCAGGTCTTTGGCATCCGGTCCCCAGAACCCGCCGCCCACGAAACTGTTGCCGGGTTCAAGATGGATGTAATAGCCTCCTCTCAGCATCGGTTTCAGGCGGGAATACCCGACTCCGAAATGGGTTTTGTATGGCGTCTGATCCTTAGAAAACCGGACATCCCGGTAAATCCGGTACACATGGATTCCCGGTACCTGGTCATGTTGCTGAAGCTCTGCATGGATCTGATTAAAAAGGGCTTTGTTTTCTTTTGCTATCGCCTCATACTCCGCTTTGTGGGCGGTAAACCATTCCCGGTTGTTGTTTCTTTCCAGCTGCTTCAGGAATTCAAAGGCTTTTTTCATCTTACGGTTTTTAGCAAATTTAGGGTAAATCTACTTGGTATAGTCTCCTGAAACAATTGATTTTTCCATTGAGTTTACAATCTCGGAAACGGGAATGGAAAACACGCCGGCATTTCCTTTATCAAACTCTTTTTTCCAGTAAGAATAACCATCCATTTCAGTGGAGTCGGGCATTTGGCGGGTATCATTTTTAATGCTGATGATACTTTTATCCAATGTTTCTTCAGTAATCGGAAGATGGCTTATTTTATCGGCAATTCCTGTTGGGTGCTGAGGATTTTTCATCTTTAATCCGCTTACCGAAATATGAATCACTTTTCCAACAGTTGGATATTCTTCAACCTTTAAAATTTTCAGGGTCGAGTTTTCTTCCCCCGGTCTGGTTTTGTATTTCCATTCCTGGCCCACATTGTATTTCATGTCGTCTTTTTTTGTACAGCCGAGGAAAAATAAAAGGATTGCGGTTGTTAAAGTGTAGAATTTAATCATCGATGGTTCATTTAAATTTTTAAAATATTAATCAATTCAGGTTTCTAAGATTAAATTCACCTGATCCTCAATTTCTTTTTTCTCTAAAATTTTTTCATCATACTTTACCTCAAGTTTTGTCTTTTTCCAGAAAGGAAACAGGACCAGGCCTGAACTTCCGATATTGACAAGCGTTGCATCGGGATATTCAATTTCAACTGTTGTTTTAAATACTGTATTTCCTTTAATGTACTGAGTTGTTTTGATCCTGTTGGTTAATAAATCAAAGGCTTGAACGAGTCCGTCGTCTAAATTTTCGAATTCTTGGCTGAAATGCGTATGATGTAAACCATAACCCACCACCAATTCCCCAAAAGTTGTTGAAACCCAGAAATCTGAATTTTTAACAGTCACATATTCAGTTCCGTCTTCATCTTTTGAATATTCAGCCTGGTCTCCTAATTTTTCAATGAGGAGCTGTTTAATTTCTTCAAATTTCTTTTGGTTACGGTTCATTAGCAAGAGGCTTTCAATATTTCATATCAAACCTGATCCTTTTAATCCATCTTTTTGAATCGATATGCATTTTATCCCGTCCGTGCAGCATTAAATCGTTTCTGAATAAGATAAGGTCACCTTTTTCCAGTTTAATCTCGAAGGAAAGACTTTTAAAAAGCTTATCGAGTTTATTTAATTCATCAATTTCTGTTGCCTCAAGTCTGGAGAAAGATTCCATCGTAATCCTGTCGTAGCAGAAGGCATAGTTTCCGTCTTCAAACGATAAAATACTTCTCTGCTGATTTCCGAACTTCCATTTTTTACCGAGCATTTTCTGCTTTTCGTCTTCGGGCAGATGTCTTAAAAGGCTGCTCAGAAGCATAAAGGTATTGGTACCCTGGCCTTCCTCATCCGGTTCCACGCACAATAGGCCTATGGTGTTTGGAATTTCATCAAAATCGGCGCAGTCTGTATGCAGTGGAAAAGCCAGATTGGAATTAGCAATGGAGGTGAAAAAGTTGTTGTGGCGGGAAATGATCACATTAAAAACCGCTTTTCCATTGTTATTCCGCCTTTCGTTTAATGCGGTTCCCAACCGGCTGATGAATAATTGCAGTTCCTCATCGGACAGAGGAAAATTTTTTATGACCAGCAGATATCCCTGCTGCAGGCTTTCTTTGATGGCCGCGTCACCTGGATGCTGTCCCCACTGATGATTAATTAACACGCCCAGTTATTCCTTCGATTACGATAATCATTGCCCCTTCCTGCCCGTGTTTGGGAAAATTACCGATTTTTTCTTCCATGTCTGTAATCATGAGGTAGTCATCATATTCGCCTTTTTCAATGACATAATAGGTACAGGATATTTTTTCGATAAAATCTTCCCACTTCAGTTCTATATTGGCGGGAATATTCGTCTGCTCATGAATTTTAGAAATCAGTTCTCCGATTGAGGATGAATTTTCATCGATATCGACTTCGATCATTTTCGGAAATTCGTCGTGCTCAATAGAGAGTTCCGGTTTTAATTCGATTTTCATTTTTAAGGATTAATTTTTAGGTAGCTAAACTAAGAAAAATCACGGTAAAGTAAAACGAAGAATGTAGAGAATACATTCTGCATTTTTTAGGTAATAAAAGTATTGATCATTTTCTTCACAATCCAGCTTCCATCTTCCTGTTTTACCAACAGGTATCCGAAGCCGATCCCGAAAGAAGTATCGAAGAACATTGATTCGATATACACGGTATGATCGTTAAGATAAAGCGGATTTGAAAACCGGTAAATCCTGTTCCGCTGATCCGCTTCTGTTTTGTCGGCCAGCCTGATGTTTGGATTGATGGTTTTATCCAGCGGAATGGAATCAAAAACATACCGTTTTTGTTTTAACAGATGTAAAGAATCCGATCTTCTCTCATCTGAGCGACTGTGATTTAAATCAAGAATACTGACAATATTTTTGCCGGAAAATGAAGGCGGTCCCGGCTCTTCTCCGGATATCTCTTTTGCCGTTGGGACATATACCGCTAACGGCTGAAGTTCTTTACTGATGGTGTATTGAAGATGGGCGTATTCCCTGCGGGCCGATTCATTTTTCAGGACGGCATTCAGAATGCGGTTCAGTTCAGTGCTTTCTTGTTTTTCAGTTTTGGAACAGCTCAACAGAAGAATACCCGAAAGCACCGCCAGAAAAATCCGGATCACGGTTTCTGCAGGTATTGCTCCAGCTTCGCCATCATTTCGTCTTTTTCTTTCAGCATTCTTTCGTACAGGGCAATTTTCTCTTCGTGTAACTGAAGAAGTGCATCAACCGGATGGGTTGTGTTATTTACAACACCTGTAAGGGAACTGTTGTTAAATGTACTGGAAATAATACTGATGGCTTGCTCTTCCTCCATGTTTTCAATGGCTTCTACCGGAACATTCAGAAGGCCGGCGATTTTTTCCAGCATATCCTTTTCGACAGTCTCTTTTTGCTCAAGAATAGATATCTTTTGCTGGCTGCAATTGAGATCGAAAGCCAGTGCTTCCTGCTTGATGCCCAGCATTTCCCGGAACCGCTTGATGTTCCTGCCCTGATGTATTTTCTTGTCCTGCATATTTGTTTATTTTAACAAAAACAAATATAGGTAAAAGTTTTGCGGATTGGAAGCGGAGTGGGTGGGTAAATTATTCTGGGAGGATTGGTGATTTTTATTAACACTTTCATTTCTTTACTAGCGCGAGCGTATCGCTCGTGCTTTATTAGTTTTTTACTGTGACAAAAGACTCGTGGGAGTGTGTGCAAGCGTGACGCTCGCGCCAGCGGGTGGTAAACAACTTCAATTGGCCATGACCGGAGCCATTCTACCAAACTGCTTTTTACGTGCAGTTTCACTTCATTTTGTCCGCCTCTCTTAGATAAAGTTTCCTATCTCTAATATATATATCAGAGGAACTGTTTAGTGCATTTGTTGCATGTGATTTTTTGTCAAATTCAACGAAACAAAAACCTTTGGTTTGTTTGTTAGACCGTCTTGGAATAGTTACATCTACAACTTCTCCAAATTTGCTTAATGCTTCATTTATTTCATCTTCTTGTAAATCATAAGGAATATTACCTACATAAATTCGTGCATATTCTGACCCATCAATTTCATTATTATTTTTAGTGTTAACTGTTTCATTGGGAAGCTTTATAGTATACCTAGGCACAGCCTTTCTTGAGCCGTTGTATTTTTTCCTTAAGAAAGAAACTTGATTTCCGTCCAAAGTTGTTTCTAAGACGGATAAAACTCTTAAAGATTCAATTAGTTCTCTGTAAGTTTTTTCATCAACTATTCCAACCGTTTCAAAAATTTCTTTTGCAGAGATAAGTCTGCCATCAACACCTAGTCTAATAACTGTCATTTGTTCCCTAGACAATTCCAAATGCTTAAAATTATCAAGCCATAGTTGTTCTTCTTTTGAATAAATATGTTTATAAAATAATGTTATTGAATACGTTTTATTGGCTGATTTAATCTCAGGAGGAATCATATCGTTACTTTTAAGTAAATCATAGATTCGTCTAATACCTTCTCCCAGTTCTCTAATATATCCTGTTTCTCTTAAAACTCTTGCAATATATGTATTCCTAGATAAATGAACACCTTCTAGAGATTGAATATCCTTTAGAGTAATGGATGATAGAAGTTCGCCTGGATTTTCAATCGTCAGTCGGTCATCGAATATTTTAACTTCAATACCTCTTCCTTCAGAACTGTAATCTCGATGTGTAATGGCATTAATTAATGCTTCTTTACAAGCTAATTCAGGATACATGATTTGTGTTTTAAAAAGTGCATCATCTGAGAACTTAGTATCTGTTAAGTGTGGACGAAGTAAGTCCCAACTACTTTCTATCAACTCGAAAATATTTCCATTAGCTTCACCCACCTCAGTTACATTGAAATCTGTTCCCGTTTTTTCTTCTGTTCCTCGAACTTTAAAAATTCTAACTTGGCTTCTGGGATGCCATTTACTAGATTTCTTAGAAAAAAGTAATAAAGCTGACTTTCTAAGTTTTAGAGAAGTGCCGTCAAATTCAGCTAAATCTAGATATTGTAAAAGTTTTTCTGAAGATATCAACCTTGAAATCCTTTGTCCTATAGAATTCAAAAGATCATGATCTAAATCAGTTACACTTGCAATTTCTACAAATAATCTATCATATTCTCTTGAAGTTTTTTCAGCCCTTTGGAAAATTATTTTTTCGGAAGCTGTAGGAACTGATTCCCTATCTTTCCTTTGAAAGCATTCACCTTTAGATGTAAGATGAACAAACTCTGTCCCTTTACTTACAGAAAAATATACTATACTTAATCCATCGTAATCAATTATTGTTGCTTGTTTCAGAGGTATTGGTGTATCTTTTAAAATACAATCTTTATATGAATGAAGTATTTCTTCTATTTGCTTGTCTGAATGAGGTAATCCAGTTATTTTATTGTTATCTTCTATACCAACAAAAAGCTCCCCACCATCAGCATTAGCAAAAGCAACTAAAGTTTTTGCAATATCATATTTTATCTCTTTTATATCTCTTGGTGTTTTATTATCAGGAGGTCCCTCAAATCCACTTTTAAATTCTCTATAAAAACTCTCACTTATTTCAACTGCTATATCAACTCTTTCCTTTAGACGTAATATGTTTTCCATTAATTTTGTTTAATTTCTTTTGGTTATAATTGCACTTAACATCCAAATTGAGGCATTGAGTCAATATTACAATGTTTACAACTATGCTAATGTTGTTCTGGTTTTAGTTATCTATTTGTAAATCATCAAACCTAATATAAATATACTATTTTTCTTACAGAAAACCATAATTGAAATAAAAAAAACCGCCCTAAAAATTAGAGCGGTTAGTATATTAAATTGTCTCTGCGACACGATGTTACATCATTCCCGGTATTCCACCACCCATTGGCATAGCTGGTTCGTCTTTTTTCACTTCAGTGATCACACATTCAGTGGTTAAATGCATTCCGGATACAGAAGCAGCATTTTCAAGGGCAACTCTTGTTACTCTAGTTGGGTCGATGATTCCTGCTTCAAGCATATTTACATATTTGTAAGTTTTGCATTGTATTCCAATTTTTTATACTCCCACACCTCCTAAAATTTCCAGTTCCTGTCCTTTCGTTGGTGGCCCATCCAATATCGGCATGGCTTTCATAATCAGTTCTCGGACGCCTTCAACTTTCAAAGAATTGTCATGGTCGTCTTTGCTGTCCCAGATTTCTGTCACATAAACAGCATTTTCATCCTCTTGATCGTGGCTAACGGCATATAGTGTACAGCCTTTAGCTGTTGATACCAGTTGGGATGCCTGTATTAAAATATCCGCAAGTTCCTTTTGGTGCCCTGCTTTTGCGGTGAGTTTCCCATGAAGTAAATATTTGTTTTCCATAATTGCTGTAATCGTTTTTACAAATATATCTATTTATATGGTACCATGAGTAAACAAAAAAACCGCCCCATACAATAGAGCGGTTAGTATATAAATTGTCTTGGCGACACGTCATTACATCATTCCTGGCATTCCACCACCCATTGGCATAGCTGGTTCGTCTTTTTTCACTTCAGTGATCACACATTCAGTGGTAAGAAGCATTCCGGAAACAGAAGCTGCATTTTCAAGGGCAACTCTTGTTACTTTGGTAGGGTCGATGATTCCTGCTTCAAGCATGTTGACATACTCGTCAGTTTTGGCGTTGTATCCGAAGTCACCTTGTCCTTCTGCTACTTTCGCAACGATTACGGAACCTTCACCGCCGGCGTTGGCAACGATTTGTCTTAATGGCTCTTCAATCGCTCTTTTTACGATCTTCATCCCTGTAGTTTCGTCAGCGTTGGCTCCGGAAAGGTTGTCAAGGGAAGAGATGGCTCTTACCAAAGCAACACCACCACCGGCTACGATACCTTCTTCTACAGCAGCTCTTGTGGCGTGAAGGGCATCATCTACTCTGTCTTTTTTCTCCTTCATTTCTACTTCGGAAGCAGCTCCTACGTAAAGAACGGCAACACCTCCGGCTAATTTAGCCAGTCTTTCCTGAAGTTTTTCTCTGTCGTAGTCTGAAGTGGTCGTTTCCATCTGAGCTTTGATCTGGTTTACTCTTCCTTTGATCTTGCTCTCTTCACCGCCACCGTTCACTACGGTTGTATTGTCTTTATCAATAGTTACTTTCTCAGCAGTTCCCAGCATATCTAAAGAGATGTTCTCCATCGTGAAGCCCTGCTCTTCGGAAATTACCTGTCCGCCAGTTAAGATCGCGATATCTTCCAGCATCGCTTTTCTTCTGTCCCCGAATCCAGGTGCTTTTACCGCAGCAATTTTCAGGGAACCTCTTAATTTGTTCACCACTAGAGTAGCCAAAGCTTCACCTTCAACCTCTTCAGAGATGATCAGTAAAGATTTACCTCCCTGAGCGATCGGCTCAAGTACAGGAAGCAATTCTTTCATGGAAGAAATTTTCTTCTCCACCAAAAGGATGTATGGGTTTTCCAGTTCGGCCACCATTTTCTCAGGGTTGGTTACGAAGTACGGAGACTGGTATCCTCTGTCAAACTGCATTCCTTCTACAACGTCTACCGTTGTATCGATCCCTTTGGCTTCTTCTACCGTGATAACGCCTTCTTTACCTACTTTCCCGAATGCTTCAGCGATCAGGGAACCGATGGTTTCGTCGTTGTTGGCAGAAACGGAAGCTACCTGCTTGATTTTATCGGTAGAATCTCCCACTTCCTGAGACTGCGACTTAAGATTTTCCACCACTACGGATACCGCTTTGTCGATCCCTCTCTTAAGATCCATTGGGTTAGCACCTGCAGCAACGTTCTTAAGGCCTTCTCTTACGATGGCCTGTGCCAGAACGGTAGCGGTAGTAGTACCGTCTCCTGCGATGTCGTTGGTTTTGGAAGCTACTTCCTTCACCATCTGAGCACCCATGTTTTCCACTTTATCTTCCAGTTCGATCTCTTTCGCTACGGAAACCCCGTCTTTGGTTACGTGCGGTGCCCCGAAAGATTTTTCGATCACTACATTTCTTCCTTTTGGACCTAAGGTTACTTTCACTGCATTAGCCAATGCATCAACCCCTCTTTTTAAAGCGTCTCTCGACTCGATATCGAATTTTATTTCTTTTGCCATTGTTTTAAGCTTTAAGCTTCAGGCTGTAAGCAGTATGCTCTTGCCTGTAAGCAGTTAATTATTATTTAATAATCTTTTTCTAAGTTGTATAAGTTTTTGTCTGACGGTATTCAGTTTTGGATTGAGGTGCAATAAGTCGTCTTCAGAACAGAATCCCAGATCACAAGCGAGGAAAAGCAAATATTCAGTTTCGTTCGTTGAACCGATGCTGATCTCTAAAAATCTTGCAAATTCTTTATCGGTGGATCTTCCACAACCTTCCGCAATATTGGTGGGAATGGAAACCGAAGCTCTTCTGACCTGAGAGGTTAAACCAAAAAGTTCTGATTTTGGAAAATTTTCTGAAATGGTATAAATTTCTTTGACCAGCTCATGGGCCATTTTCCAGGTATCATATCTTTTGTAGTCTCTCATTGCCTACTGCCTCAAGCGTACGGCTTTTAGCCGATCACTCCTAATAAATCAGATTCCTTTACAATTAAATAATCTTTCCCGTCCAGTTTCAATTCAGAACCGGAGTATTTTCCGTAAAGTACTTTATCACCTACCTGAACCGTTGTTGGCTCATCTTTCTTACCCGGGCCTACTGCCACTACAGTACCCTCTTGTGGTTTTTCTTTGGCGGTGTCCGGAATAATAATCCCTGAAGCGGTCTTTGTTTCTGCAGCGATAGGCTCTACAAGAACTCTGTCTGCTAATGGTTTGAAGTTTACTGACATAATATATTTAATTTTTTAATTATTCTATCCTGTACTTCTCTAAATATATGCCAAGCTCCCTAAAAGAAAAATTTGGCAGGATTTTTATTACCGGTGTGAAAATTTGGCAGACAATTTTTTACATCATGAATTGAAATAATTATAGTAAAATATGTTTTGTATTTCGGATTAAATTATATTTTTGCAGAATCATTATAAAAAACTAAATTAAATGAGAAAATTTCTATTATTGGCTGCAATGAGTCTGTGCAGCATCAGCATGTATTCGCAGACTGCACAGGAACCGGAATTCATTGGCGAATGTCTGTTGCTGAAACCGGATCAGTCTACGATATTGCTGGAAAAACACACCACGCAAACACGTTCTGCCATGAATGCGGGAATGGTGATCACCGGTTTCGGGAGCGTAAAATCCAAGCTTCAGATTGACGGATGCTGTTCCTCCACGAAAGTAAGACAGGGTGATGACATCCAGTTCATCGTACGTGCGGTAGACAACAACACCGATCCGATGGCCATCATCAAAATCTTTGAATTCGATTCCAACAAAAAATTCAGGAGGGCGGAAATGGCTTCTGTCAATACCTTCGGAACCATGAAAACGAACAAGCTGCATTACCTTAACTTCACCGGGAAGAAGTACGGACAGAACTCCTATCTGATCACGTTAAAGGATAAGCCTCCGGGTGAATACGGGATTACGGTAACCAACCCTAATTCACTGGATGAGAAAAGTACCATCATTGCTACATTCTCTATCTTATAAAAACAAAAAAACGGCTAATTGATATTAGCCGTTTTTTTTAGTTTTTCTTTCCTGCCGCCTGCATCGGGTTTACTTTCCCGCTGGAAGCGCCCCTGGCGGATCCGCCTTCCTGCTTCTGCTTGAACAGCTGGAACTTGGTGGTTTCACCGGATGTGCCGTCATTGCTCCAGAAGTTATTGGAGGTATCGATATCTGCTGTTTCCCTCATCGGGTCCAGCTGGATGGATTTCAGTTTTTTCTCGAAATAGTAGGTCTTGGAAGTTTTCTGCTCGTTCAGCCTCCAGATCTGTGCGGAAGATTTGTCATACAGCTTTGTCCCGTCTTCAAAAGTAAATTCAAGGATAATCGGCATCACTAGCCCGCCTTTGTTGACGAAATCAACCTGATACGCCGTCATATTTTTGAATTTTTCTTTGTCCTTGCTGTCCAGGGCTTCGCTGCCATCCATTTTAAGGGCATATTCTTTACTGGCGTCTACTTTCTCCTGTCCTCTGTCATAGCGGTAGTAGAAATCCTGTACCTGCTTATCCGTATCTGCATAGAACGTGATGTTTTTATCCTGTCTGTTCCTGATCTTTGAGATGTCCTCAAAATCATTCTGCAAGGGTTTATCGGTTTTATATTTCACTTCTTTGCTTTCCCTTGGCGGGGTGTCGAAGTCCGGAGTGGCAACCGTCACTTTGTCAATGGAGATGTCTACAGGATCCGTGCCGTAGAACCAGCCCCTCCAGAACCAGTCGAGGTCTTCGCCGCTCGCATCTTCCATGGTCCTGAAAAAGTCTGCCGGTTCAGGATGCCTGAACGCCCATCTTTTGGAATATGTTTTAAATGCTTTATCAAACAGCTCCCTTCCCATAATGGTTTCACGGAGAATATTCAGTCCCGTGGCAGGTTTTGAATAGGCATTCGGCCCGAACTGGATGATGTTTTCAGAATTGCTCATGATGGGCTCCAGCTGATCTTTAGGAAGCTTCATATAATCCACAATGGTCCATGCCGGTCCTCTTTTGGACGGGAATTTATTGTCCCAGCGTTCTTCGGTAAGGTATTCCACAAAAGTATTCAGGCCTTCGTCCATCCATGACCACTGCCTCTCGTCTGAGTTGATGATCATCGGGAAGAAGTTGTGTCCTACTTCATGGATCACTACCCCCAGCATTCCGTTTTTGATTCCCTCCGAATAGGTGCCGTCTTTCTCCGTCCTTCCGTAGTTGAAGCAGATCATCGGGTATTCCATTCCGTTGGCGGCTTCCACTGACTGGGCTACCGGATAAGGATAAGGAATCGTAAATTCTGAATAGGTTTTGATGGTATGGGCTACTGCCTTGGTGGAAAATTTCCTGTACAATGCATATGCTTCCTTAGGATAGAAGCTCATTGCCATTACTTTGTTGTTATTTTCAGGAATGGTAACGCCCATTCCGTCCCAAACGAATTTCCTTGAAGATGTCCAGGCGAAATCCCTTACGTCATTGGCTTCAAAGCTCCAGGTTTTTCTCTGCTTGGAGTGGTTTTTCTCCGCCTTTTTGGCTTCATCCAGTGTTACGATCTCCACAGGCTCGTTAGAGGTCTTCGATGTATTGTACCTGGCCAGCTGGTCGGCCGTTAAGACCTGGCTGTAGTTTTTACATTCCCCGGTACCGCCTACCACGTGGTCTGCCGGAACGTTCATGGAAACCTTGAAGTTACCGAAAACCAGGGCAAATTCGCCTCTTCCGGTGAACTGGTGGTTCTGCCAGCCGTGGAAGTCACTGTAGACGCACATCCTCGGGTACCATTGGGTCATGGTATACAGGTCGTTCCCGTCTTCGGCAAAGTTTTCATAGCCTCCGCGGCCACCCATTTTTATTCTGTTGGGAATATTATAGTTCCAATCAATTTTAAAGACCAGTTTTTCTCCTTTTTTAAGGATTTTCGGCAGGTCTATGCGCATCATGGTCTGGTTAACCGTGTATTTCAGCGGGTTGCCGGATGCATCCGTCACTTTTTCAAGGTTTACACCATAGCCATTATCTTTCACCGGAAGTTCCGTTGCTCTCAGCTGCTGGTCATTGGCCGCTTTGGGCAGGGTGGAAGGGTAGGGGAAATCTGCTTTTTTTACGGTTGACTGCTGGTTTTCATCCAGCTGAAGCCAGATATAATCCAGGTCGTCCGGAGAATTATTGTAATAGGTAATCGTTTCAGATCCCTTTAAATTCCTTTTGTCTTCATCCAGATAGGCGGAGATATCATAGTCGGCCCTGTTCTGCCAGTAGCCGTGTCCCGGTGCTCCGGATGCCGTACGGTATATATTCGGCGTAGGGAGGATAGTTCCCAGTTGCTCGAATTTATTTCCATGGTTGCTGCCGGGGTTATTCTGAATATTCTGAGCGGTTACACCGGCACCGACCAGTACGGAAAGTACGGTAATCTTTAACTTCATGACCAAAATTGTTTAAGGATGTTCAAATATAATAATAAGTAGTTGAAAAATCGGAAATGTTTCAGCGTTAGAACGGAATTCTTTCCAAAGCCATTTTCAGGGACAGGGCAAATACGCCTGAAGAAACAAACAGGACCCAGTCTTTCTGGTTGACCTTAAATATTTTAATCAGGATGAACAGCAGAATCAGAATGCCGAAAACAATAGCGATCTGTCCCAGTTCCAGCCCGATATTAAAACCTAACAACGGAACGGCAATGCTCTGGCTTTTGGCGATCATCACCCGCGCTGTATTGGCAAAGCCCATACCGTGAATTAGGCCGAAGATCAGCGCCAGATAGTAATTAGCTTTCATCAGCGTCTGCTTTTTATTCTTCATCAGGATATTGTCCAGGGAAGTGATCACAATCGTCAGCGGAATTAAAAATTCCACCCAGGCGGAGTTGATCCTTACAATATCAAATGTGCTCAATGCCAGGGTAATGGAATGCCCGATGGTGAACGCCGTTACCAGGATCAGGATTTTTTTAAGGTCGTTAAAAGAATAGACGGCAATTAAGGCCAATACAAAAAGCTGATGATCAAGGGCGTCCAGTGAAATGATATGTTCCCAGCCCAGGTTCAGGTAAAATAAAAAGTCCTGCATTGTTAAATGATTTTTTGGAAATGCGATGATACAAAATTTATTTTAACTTTGTTGAAAATACATCGTCATGACAGTGAATATAGAACTTGAAAATGCAGAAGATTTCCCATTCATCAAAGAGCTTCTGGAAAAACTGAAGGGCGTGAAATCTGTTTCTGTACAGGAGGATGAAGAGTTTTATGAAGACGGTACACCTAAATGGTTTATTGAACGGCTGGCTGATTATGCAGACCGCCTGGAAGAAAAGGACATGATTTCTGAAGAAGAGTTTTTTTCAAATGCAAGAAAGAAAGCATGCGAATTATATTCTCGGAAGTAGCCAATATCAGCTATGAAAACATTATTGAATTTCTCTCTGAAACCTGGACTGAGAAACAGATCAATATGTTTATTGATGAAGCGGAAAAGGTAGTGGGGAAACTAAAAGACGGTAAATTCAAACTTTATCAGAAACACTTCAAAGATATCCGTTCCGCACTCATCGGTAAAAAACATGTGCGGATGTTTTTCAGAATGGAAAATCCCCATACCATAAGAGTCCTTCTCTTTTTTGACATGAGGCAGGATCCGCAAAAAATTATTGATTTACTAGCATGAAAAAAGCCCTTGTATTATTTTCTTTTCTGTTTTTCCTTTTTTCGTTCACTGCCGGAAAGCATCCTTACCATGTAGGTTCTGTAGAGATCAATTACAATCAGAAGTCAGGGACTTTTGAGGTAACGGGACGTTTTTTCCTGGATGACCTGGAGAACGGGCTGAACAAAAAATACGGTAATGCACTCCATTTTAACGATCCGGCTTATAAAGCCAGGCTGAATGAAGCCCTGAAAAATTACAGCGCAGAATACTTTAAACTGAAAACCAATAACAAATTTCTAAAGGTCAATTTCGTAGGCTATGAAGAAGACCATGAATCGGTTAATATCTATCTGGAATCTGAAGCGGTAGCCAATCCTAAGAAAGTGGAGGCTGCGGTAAGTTTCCTGTATAATTTATTTGATGACCAGATCAATATCGTGCATATGATCGTAGGAGGTCAGCGGAAAAGTGAAAAACTGACCTATCCGAACCGGTATGTTTACCAGCAGTTTTGATGTTTCAGTGGCTTTCCAATTGAAGCAACGCATTAACGCCTTCCGCATGAGCTCTAAGATCAGGGAAAAAGTCATTGTAGTATTGCTGCAAAAGTGCTTTATGCTTCAGGAACAGCTCAAAAACCGGAATATCTTTATCCAAATACTTGGCTTTGTTTAAAACATTCTGCATGCTGAACTGGATGCCTTGGTCATTACGGTAGTGGTAGAGCCAGTCATCCTGTTCCATCCTGCTTAACATCCGTCTGAAGTTTTCCGGAAGCCATGGATAATGTTCATTCAGCACCTTATATACATGCAGAGAATGTTTTTTCCATTCTTTAGGGCTGTGCAGCGTGGTGTCATTAGCAATAAAATAATCCATGCTCACATCTACAAAAGCTCCTGCATACAATCTAACCAGCGGACTGAAAATCTTTTTTGCTTCATGGATCACCGGGTGCGCATCGGTAAAGTTATCAATTTCCCTGTGCAGCGTAATGCCATCCCGGATATCTTTCGGAAAGGAAAACCGGTCTTTGTTCCGGATGAAATCCGCCAGGAATTGCCCGACAATCTGCCCGTTGGAGAAGGTGAGGAAGGAATGCGCAAGATAATTCATACTTAAAGGTATGCATTCTAAACCAAATGCTGAGCAGCAATCTTATTCTATTGATTAATTATATCTGTTTAAAATTGCACTGTTAGCCGTAAGGCAAATTCACCACAGCCCTAAAATAACCGCTCATGAAAATCCTCGATTTTGCTCACCTCCTCAATTTTAATCCCGAATTTCTTCTTTGGCAGTTTATTGAGATTGGAAATGAAAATTTTCTCATATCCTAATTTTTCGGCTTCGGTAATCCTCTGTTCTGCCTGTGCAATCGGACGGATTTCCCCGCTCAGTCCGATTTCTCCGGCGAAGCAGTAATGCTCAGATACTGCAATGTCCTCATTGGAAGACAGGATAGAGGCAACAACTGCCAGGTCCAGTGCCGGATCGTCCGTCTTTATCCCTCCGGTAATATTCAGGAAGACATCTTTGGCTCCCAGCTGGAACCCTGCTCTTTTTTCCAGGACAGCCAGAAGCATGTTCAGCCTTTTTGAATCGAAGCCGGTAGAGCTCCTTTGAGGTGTTCCATAGACAGCAGTACTGACCAAGGCCTGGATTTCGAGCAGCATCGGCCGGTTTCCCTCCAGGGTTACAGCCACCGAATTTCCGGAAAGTTCCTCGGATTTTTTGGTGATCAGGATCTCAGAAGGATTTTTGATTTCTTTCAGTCCCTGGGAAACCATTTCGTAGATCCCGATCTCGGCAGTAGAACCGAAACGGTTTTTATTGGCCCTTAACAACCTGAAAAGATGGTTACGGTCGCCATCGAAATTCAATACAACGTCTACCATATGTTCCAATACTTTCGGTCCTGCAATCTGTCCGTCTTTGGTGATATGTCCTACCAGGAATACCGGCGTATTGTTTTCTTTGGCATATTTAATAATCTCATTGGAGCACTCCCTGATCTGCGATACGGTGCCGGGTGAGCTTTCGATCAACTGTGACTGCAATGTCTGTATGGAATCAATGATGATAAAGTCAGGATCCAGTTTTTTCGCTTCCTGAAGTATCTTCTCCAGTGAGGTTTCTGTAAACAGAAAACAGTTCGGGTTCTGGATTTCAGTTAACCTGTCGGCTCTCATCTTAATCTGTGAAGCGCTTTCTTCACCGGAAACATAAAAGATTTTTTTCTTCATCTTCAGGGCCAGCTGCAGGAGCAGGGTAGACTTTCCGATTCCCGGCTCACCGCCGATGAGGGTCACCGATCCCAGGACAATTCCTCCGCCAAGAACCCTGTTAAGCTCTTCGGAAGGGGTTTTGATACGGGGTTCCTCGCTGGTTTCTACTTCTATGATGTTGATGACGTGCTGTTTAGACCTGGCTGAAGGAAGGCTCCTGTTAGACGGTTTTTCAATAACTTCCTCCACTAAAGTATTCCATTGCCCGCAGCTTTTGCACTGTCCCATCCACTGGGAGTACTGTGCACCGCAGTTCTGACAGAAATATGCTGTTCTTAATTTTGCCATACTGCGAAGTTCAAAATTTTTTTTGAATTTCTGTTCCGGATTTTAGTTAATTTTCAGACATTATTGCTTTACGGCGGTCTGTATGGTACAACTGCGCTTTAAATGCCACAAAAGTAAAAATCATATCATAGATCAACAGCCTGTTGCATTAACCGGGGTACTTTTGCTTTAAAATTAATTTTAAAAAATAGTACAATGAAAAAAGTATTTTTAACTTTTGTATTTGCATTTTTGAGCGTGGTAAGCTTTGCCCAGACTGCATGGCAGGTAGACCCGATGCATTCTTCAGTGAATTTCAATATCAAGCATATGGGCATCAGCTTTGTCCAGGGAAGATTTGATAAGTTCGACGGGAAGGTTACGACTAAAGCAAACAGCCTTGATGGTGCTTCCATGTCATTCATGGTAGATGTGAATTCAATCAACACCAATGTTGACATGAGGGATAAGCATCTGAAAAGCGCTGATTTCTTTGATGCCGAAAAATATCCGCAGATGACTTTTGAATCCACTTCTCTTAACAAAGGAAAAAATAATTCTTACGTATTGAAAGGGAAACTGAAAATTAAAGATGTTGTGAAGGAAGTAAGTGTTCCGGTAACATTCGGAGGGATCACCAAAAACCAGCAGGGAAAAGAGGTGATGGGTTTCCAGGCTGCATTTAAAGTAAACCGTCTGGATTATAATATCAAATATGATCCTACCGGAGCTGGAGTAGCTAAAGATGTTGATGTTAATCTTTATTTTGAATTAATCAGACAATAGTTTTCATAAAAACAATTTAGTTTAGGAGAGAGGCTGTCTCAAAAGTACCCCTTCTCTCGGACTCCTGTCTGACAAATTTAGTCGTT
Organism: uncultured Chryseobacterium sp.; assembly: GCA_913775525.1. GTDB lineage: Bacteria > Bacteroidota > Bacteroidia > Flavobacteriales > Weeksellaceae > Chryseobacterium. The sequence continues at coordinate 32,264 of CAJYLH010000030.1, read as the reverse complement.
TAGAAGATTCTCAGAGCATTAGTTTACCTTTTGAGACAGCCTCTTTTTTTATAATGTTACGGAGTTTCCTGATTTATTTTTTTCCTGATAATAATAACCCCTAATCATCATCACCAATGCGGGTAAGAAAAGGATTAGTCCTCCAGGTCCAACATATTCATTACACAACAACGCAACCAAGCTAACGATCAGACCCGACAGGAAATAAACATTGGCGGTGCGGAGGTTCCGGTGTCCGGGATCATTTTTGTAATAGGGAATGATGATAAAGCTGACATGTGCAAGAATGGCTCCGGTTAAAATATCAATCATATGATGCTGATAAGTGGTGAGTGTTGAAATTCCCAGAAGGATCAGCCAGATCATTAAGAAATTCCGCCATTTGGACAGGTCTTTAAATACCGACCAGAATATAAAAGCAAAGGCGATGTGCAGCGACGGCGATTGGTTAAAAGGTGAATCAAACGTTTTTAAAAACGAGAAAGGCATCCCTAAAATAGCATGGGGCACTTCAGGTTTGGGAAATGAAAACCGTAAAGGAGTTATAATGAAAAATATTCCTGCCGTAACAATGACAAAAAGCATCCTCCATGTTAATATCTTTAGTTGATGTTTATCCTTACATGAAAAGAATACAAGGCAGAAAAAAAGCCCTCCTGCCATATAAGGAATAATCGACCAGGGCACAAATGGAATTGATTTTTCGAAATCAAAGGTAAATGATGGTACATGATCCAAAGAAGAAGCGTACCACGTACAAAGATTGTAAACCACCATGAATACAACCGTACAGAGTGTTAATGCATATGCCTGCCGCCGTATTTTCAACTGCTTTTCAGTCATTCTCTTTTTTAACGTCACGATATTTAATAACGAACAGGAAATACCTGATCCTGATTTTACCATGCGTTTTATCTTTGAAGGGAATACAGTTGTTTTTTGTTCTTCAATCACCTTGGAAATGATTTTATGTCAGTTAAATGATTTTTGCTTACTGCGCTAAAGCGGGCATATTTATAAAAATTTCAAAAGGCTTCAGGACTCAGCAGATAGAATAGCGCAGACTGTAAATAAACGGGCCATTAATTTGTTTTCTGTTAAAATACCAGACAAGGCTGGTCAGCTGTTGTAATCTTTGGCTTGAGGTATATGCAGAAATCATTATTTCTGTTGGGTTTTTTGCGTTTCGGTAAGATCAAATATAAATAAAAAAATCTTGAAATCTCAGAAATTGTCTGCTATTTCTCAAATTGATAAATCTAAAAAATTGCTTTGTATTTCTTTTTCCCATAACTTTGCACAAACCTAATCTAATGAGTAAAAAGAATACAAAGTACATCTTTGTGACAGGAGGTGTAACTTCATCTTTGGGGAAAGGAATCGTCTCTGCTTCTCTGGGGCTTCTGCTAAAATCACGCGGTTTCAACGTAACGATTCAAAAGCTTGATCCTTATATCAATATCGACCCGGGAACCCTCAATCCTTATGAACACGGAGAATGCTATGTAACCGAAGATGGTGCGGAAACGGATCTGGATTTAGGTCATTATGAGCGTTATCTGGACGCTCCTACTTCTCAAAACAACAACGTTACCACAGGGAAAATTTACCAGACTGTTATTGAAAAGGAAAGAAAAGGGGACTTCCTGGGAAAAACGGTACAGGTCATCCCTCATATCACCAACGAAATTAAGCGCAGGATTAAAATCCTTTCCAAACAAAACTACGATATCATCATTACCGAAATCGGTGGTACGGTAGGGGATATTGAATCCCTGCCATATATTGAAACGGTACGCCAGCTGAAATGGGAACTGGGAGAAAAGAATTCCATGGTGATCCACCTTACCCTGCTGCCTTACCTGGCCTCAAGCGGTGAGCTGAAGACAAAACCTTCCCAGCACTCTGTACGCCAGCTGATGGAAAGCGGAATTATGGCCGATGTCCTGGTATGCAGAACAGAGCATAAGATCCCGAAAGATCAGAGGGCCAAACTGGCACAGTTCTGTAATGTTCCTCTGGATAACGTCATAGAATGCAAGGACCTTGAAACCATTTATGAAGTACCGATGTACCTGCAGAAGCAGAACTTTGATGATGTGGTTTTAAAAGAACTGGACCTGAAAAGCGATAAAGAGGCGGACCTTAAAGACTGGAAAAGCTTCCTGAAGAAATTCCAGAATCCTAAGAAATCAATTGAAATTGCCCTTGTAGGAAAATATGTTTCCCTTCAGGATTCTTATATTTCCATTGCAGAAGCATTCAAGCATGCCGGAGCTGACCTGGAGACCGAAGTGAAGATCAGATGGGTGTACAGCGGGGATATTACTGAAGAAAATATTAAAAATACATTAGCCGGGGTTAACGGGATCCTGATTGCACCGGGATTCGGAGACCGCGGTATTGAAGGAAAAGTGCTTACAGCACAGTATGCCCGCGAACATAAAGTTCCAATGTTGGGAATCTGTCTGGGAATGCAGATTATGACGATTGAGTTCGCCAGAAATGTGTTGGGATATTCCAAGGCTAACTCTATGGAGTTCGATACATCTACCGAACATCCTGTGATTTCATTAATGGAAGAACAGAAAAATGTAGTGGATAAAGGTGGGACCATGCGTTTAGGTGCCTGGAAATGTGCTTTGAAAAACAGTTCCGCACTGCATGATGTTTACGGAAGCAAAAATATTACGGAAAGACACCGTCACAGATACGAATTCAACAGTGATTATATCGGTGAATTTGAGATGAACGGATTCCATGCAACCGGAAGCAATCCTGAAACCGGGCTGGTGGAAGCGCTGGAAATGTCGGAGCACCCTTTCTACATCGGGGTACAGTATCATCCGGAATACAAGAGCACTGTGGCAACGCCGCATCCTCTGTTCAGAGCCTTCATCAAGGCCTGCGGAAAAGAAGTAAAGTAATTGCAGACTGCAATACGTCATACCATAAACTCAGACTGATTATTGTCAGCCTGAGTTTATTATATAGTAATGCATTATAGCATAGAGTTTTGATAAAAAAACAGTATTTTTGTCGACTCTAAATCGTATGTCTTTTGATGTACATTTTAAATTGAAAGTTTACAACCGCAAAAGAAACGAACACATTGAACCTGAAAAGCTTTACATCTTTAAGTGTCGTGATGAGTGGTTAAATAAAAGGAATACATTTAAAAATTTTAATTACAATAAAATGCAACAGAACAACGGACTTGATAAAAGTCAAATGATCAGTTTTGCGGTGTTATGTGTCGTACTCTTCGGATTTATGTTTTATTTTCAGAATAAGCAGTCGAAGGAGGAACAGGCAAAGGCTCAGCAACAGAAAACCGAGCAGGTAAAAAATGCTGTAAAACCGACTCAGGCCAGTAACATCAACCCTAATGTGACGCCAGGTGCGATCCAGACTGCCAGTCTTGGTAATAATGAACTGAAAATTGAATTTTCAAGTTTGGGCGGGCAGGTGTCTAAAGTGGAACTGGCCAAGTACAAAGCCTATGATCATAAAACAGATAATGCCGATCTTCCGCTGTATCTGATTACAAAAAATAACTCCAACTACGGTTTTCAGTTCAAAGATAAAACAGGAAAGGTAATTAATACCAAAGACCTGGTTTTTACGCCTTCGGTAACTGGAAATGCCTTAACGATGACTGCCAACTACAATGGTGCAGTAATCCAGTTTGTCTATACACTGCTTGAAAAGTATACGCTTGATTTTAAAGTAAGAACTCAGGGGCTGGCTAAAATCACTTCAGACAATAAAGCAGATTTTATCTGGGATTACAGTGTAAGGAACCTTGAAAAAGGACGTGCCCAGGAACAGTCGCATTCAGAATTCTCATATGCTTTTAATAATTATAAGGATTATGATTATGACGGAAGGACGACGATGGATGAAGAAAAAGAAACGCTGAACTGGATCGGAGTGAAGCAACAATTCTTTGCTTCTGTGATTGAAGCCAAAAACGGATTTACCCAAAGCAAAGGGAACCAGGAAAACATTGAAGAGGGCGAATACCTGAAAAAACTGAATTATGAAGGTTTTGTTCAGATGACCGGCAGCGAGCTGAACCAGGATTTTACCTGGTATTTCATGCCGCTTGATTTGCCTCTACTGAAATCATATGATAAAAACTTTGATGAGATTTTACCATTAGGATGGTCTTTCATCGGGTGGATGAACAGAGGATTCTTTATTCCGATCTACAATTTTATCTCATCATGGGGCTTAACTGCTGGATGGGCGATTTTTGTTCTGACCATTTTAGTAAAGCTGATCCTTTCACCAATCATGTACAAGCAGCATAAACTAAGTGCTATGATGCGTGTGATCCGTCCGGAAATTGATGAGGTAAATGCTAAGCTGAAGGATGCAGACCCGATGAAGAAGCAGCAGGCCACTATGGAAGTGTACCGTAAGGCAGGCGTGAATCAGATGGCAGGATGTCTTCCGGCGCTGGTGCAGATCCCGATCTTCTATGCACTCTTCCGTTTCTTCCCGAATTTTATTGATCTGAGAGGGAAAGGATTCTGGTTTGCCAAAGATCTTACGGCTTATGATGACCTGATTAAGTTGCCGTTTAAAGTTCCGTTCCTGGGAGACCATCTGAGTATTTTTGCTATTGCCTGTACTATTGTGATTCTAATCTATACGATTATGACGTCCGGTAACATCCAGCAGCCTCAGCAGGAAGGTATGCCGAACATGAAAGTGCTCATGTACATTTTCCCGGTAACATTCCTGTTCTTCCTGAATACTTCCGCTTCAGGTCTTTCATGGTATTATTTTGTATCCAACGCGATTAACATCCTGATTATCCTGGTGATCAAATACTGGATTCTTGATGAAAAGAAAATTCATGCACAGATTCAGGCCAATAAAGAGAAGCCTAAAACGGAAGGCAAGTTCCAGCGAAGGATGAGAGAGATGATGGAAAAGGCCCAAGAGCAACAGAAAACTGCTGAACAGCAAAGAGGAAAGAAGAGATAAAAACACTATAAAATAAAAAAAGAGAAGTAAATTATTACTTCTCTTTTTTATTTAGAATCAGTCTAAATTTCAATAGCCAATATTTGAAATCGTATAGCTTACCTCTGCCTGATCATTAATCATACTTCAATCGGAAAGATTGTCTGTGGTATTTCGTGGGACCATGCTTGATCAGGGCTTCCTGATGTTTTTTGGTTGCATATCCGAAATTGGTATCCCATCCGTACTCAGGATGTTCTTCATGCAGATTGATCATTAATTTATCCCTGTAATTTTTAGCCAGAATAGAAGCCGCGGCAATAGACAGCATCTTTGAGTCTCCCTGTACAATGCACAGATGGGGAATATAATTATAAGGATGGAAACGGTTTCCGTCAACCAGAATAAATTCTGGTTTAATAGTTAGCTTATCCAAAGCGTTATGCATTGCATGTATGCTGGCATTCAATATATTATGCTGATCTATGAATTCAGGAGGCAATTCTGCAATGGCATAGCATTTCACATTTTCTTTGATATACATATCTAGCTCCTGCCGGGTTTTAAAATTTAATTTTTTAGAATCATTAATGAGATTTTGTTCAAAGGTATCATCTATAATGACGGCCGCTGCAACTACAGGACCGCTCAGGCAACCTCTTCCCACCTCATCGCAACCCGCTTCAATATAACAATCCGTCCATTTTTTTAACAATTCCATAATTTTGCTCCTGTTTTTCAAGTACAAATTTATAAATATTTGAAATACTATGAAAGGAATAGCTTTTTGTTGTGATTTATTAAGAAAAGTTTTACAAATTTGTGTTAACAAAATTTAATCTGATATGAAGAAAATAACTGTAGGTATACTTACTCTAGTACTATCTTCATCCCTAGCTGTGTCCAATGCTCAGGAAAAGAGATCTGATACAGTGAGAACTCAGGAGATCGAAGGGGTTGTAGTTACCGCATTGGGTATTAAAAGAGAAAAGAAATCATTGGGGTATGCTACCCAAGAAGTAAAAGGAGAGGATGTCAACAAAAATCCGACACCAAATTTTCTAAACAATTTATCCGGACAGGTTGCTGGTCTGGATGTTAAGCAAAGTACGAATTTCGGAGGTTCTATTAATGTCGTGCTGAGAGGGTTTAAATCTTTTTCAGGAAGTAATCAGCCTTTGTTTGTTGTTGATGGTGTTCCTATCATTAATAATAATATCAATACATCAAGTCAGGCTACCGGTCGTTACGGAATCGATTACGGTAACGCGGCATCCGACATTAATCCAAATGATATAGAGACCATAAATGTGCTCAAAGGGGCCGCGGCAGCTGCTTTGTATGGTTCACGTGCTGCCAATGGTGCAATTATCATTACTACTAAAAAAGGCAAAAAGAACCAAAAAGGAATAGGGGTTGAATATTCAAGTTCAGTTACGATTTCTTCTATTGACAGGACAACATTTCCAAAATATCAGACGGAATATGGTCAGGGATATGTAGGAGAAGATGAGTGGGGAAGTTATAATGGTGGCCTGGCAGCAGGCTTTGGAAGCGATGCTTCTTACGGACCTAAATATGATCCAAACTTATTGGTGTATCAATATGACGCATTTATACCAGGTTCTCCGAACTTTGGTAAAGCAACACCTTGGACCATGGCTAAGAACGGGCCTATTTCATTTTTCAAAAACGGTTCCAACTTTACGAATAGTGTATCCCTGAGTGGAGGAGATAATACAGCTACTTACAGAATTAATTACACCAATCAGGATGCCACGGATATAATGCCGAATAGCTCATTGGTGAAAAATAATTTTGGGGGTAATGCATCTTATAAAATTACAGAAAAGCTAACAGCATCCTTGTATGCCAACTATATTACTCAGAAAACCAAGGGTCGGAATGATACCGGATATAATGGTAATATACTCACCGGTTTCAGACAATGGTGGCCTACAAATGTAGATGTTAAGCAACAAGAAGAGTTTTATAATATCTCTCACCAGAATTATACATGGAATATCACCAGTCCTACAGATCTTGCACCGCAATACTGGGATAATATTTATTTCCAGCGCTATCAAAACTACCAAAATGATAGCAGAGATAGATTCAGTGGGAACGTTTCTCTAAGCTATGATGTTTCAAAAGAATTGAATTTCTTACTCCGGTTAAGTAATGATAGCTACAGTATGACTACCGAAGAAAGAAAGGCTAACGGTTCTGTTCCAAATATCTTTGGTCTTAATCCGAATACACCTCAGCCTTCAGGCTATCAGGTCGGTAATTACAGATTGTCTGAAAGGAATTATGATTTTATTGGAACGTACAAAAAGGATCTTACTGAGGATTTAAACTTGAATGGTGTACTTGGTACCAATATCCGTTATAATACTGCATACTCGGATATTCATTCTACAGTAGGCGGGCTAAGTGTTCCCAATTATTTTGACATATCAAACTCTAAAGAAAGACCGCTTAATCAAACCACAGATGTAAGTAAACAGATTATCGGACTATTTGCCCAGGCTAGCCTAGGGTATAAAAATACCTATTATCTGGAAGGAACAATAAGAAGGGATCAAAGTACAGCTTTGTCAAAGGGCAATAATGTGTATTGGTACCCGTCCGTTTCCGGTAGTGTTGTATTCTCAAATTTAATCAAGGCGCCATGGTTAAGTTTTGCCAAAGCTCGCGCCAATTACGCTGTTGTAGGAAATGATACGGATGCTAATCAGTTGATAGATACTTATTTGGCGGGCTCTCCGTTTGGGTCGCAACCTGTGTATCAATTTAACGGAGTTTTAAAAAATCCAGATCTTGTAGCTGAGAAATTGAAAAGTATGGAATTTGGTATCGAAACTTCATTTTTAAAAAACAGGATTGGTTTTGATGCTACATGGTATAAAAATGATTCAGAAAATCTGATTTCAAATGTACTTGTGTCTTATGCTTCCGGTACTACATTGCAGAAACAGAATATTGGTAACTTGAGAACCGAGGCATTTGAACTGTCATTACGATTGACTCCTGTTAAATCTCAAAGTTTTTCTTGGAATTTAGTAGCCAACTGGTCAAATCCTAAGACTACTATTACAGCACTTAAAAATGGAGTAGATAATTTAGCCTTACAAACCAATACTTCTCAAGGAGGCGTTACATTGAATGCTCCTTTAGGCGGATTATACGGAACGATTTATGGAACTGATTTTATTTATGCTCCGGATGGACAAAAAGTAATTGATCCAAATACGGGTGCTTACATGAAAACAACAACAACGAATAACAATCTGGGCAGTTATCAGGCTCAGTGGTTTGGAGGGTTAAGAAATACAGTGACGTATAAAAATCTCTCTCTGAGTTTCTTAATTGATATGAAGAAAGGAGGGAAAGTGTTTTCTTTAGATCAATCTTATGGCTACGGAACGGGTATATATGCTGATTCAGTGGGCTTGAATGATTTAGGTAATCCAATCAGAAATACTTTGGCAAACGGTGGCGGGATTATTCAGCAGGGAGTTATCCCAGATCCTAACAATCCCGGACAATATATAACCAATAATGTCAGGTTAGATAAATCATGGTCCAGCCAGGTATTAAATACAGACCCTCCGGCAGCTGCATTTGTCTATGATGCAAGTTATATTAAGCTGAGAGAAGCTTCTATTACCTATAATTTATCAAAAGAAGCTTTAGGTTCTAAATTTATTCAGGGAATGTCATTTAGTCTGATAGGAAGTAATCTTTGGATTATCCATAAAAACTTGCCGTATGCTGATCCTGAAGCAGGATTATCGTCGGGAAATTTACAAGGATATCAGTCAGGGGTTATGCCTACAACAAGAAACTTCTCATTTAATGTAAAAGTTAATTTTTAAACAGTAAGAAATGAAAAAAATCATAATACCAATATTGTTAGGGACGTTGACATTATTTACCAGTTGTGCATCGGATGATATCAATCTGGATCCACACTCGGCCTATACAACTATTCCTTCCACATTAGTAACCAATGCTCAAAAAGAATTAAGTGATTATGTAAATACATGCAGTGTTAATGAGAATAATTTTCGATTGACCATGCAATATTGGCAGGAAACAACCTATGTGGAAGAAAGTAATTATAATTTTACTAACAGAAATGTATCTAATCAGATATATGTAGATAATTACGTTAATGTCTTAAACAGTTTAGTAAAAGCCAAGGAATTGATAAATGCTTATCAACCTGTACCTTCTGAGGTAAATACCTGGCCTAAAATTAAACAGAATCAATTAGCGATAATTGACATTATGCAGGTCTATACTTATCAGGTTTTAGTAGATACTTTCGGCAATATTCCATATTCGCAGGCTAATCAGCTTGGAAACAATGTTGCGCCTGCCTATGATGACGGAGCAGGGGTTTATGCCAATTTGATAACAAGGTTACAACAGGATATAGCAAATATTGATCTGAACGGAGGATTAAACTCTGCTTCAGATGATTTCTCTTCTGCAGACAAATTTTATTCAGGAAGTTTATCAGGATGGAAAACCTTCGGTAATTCTCTTCTTCTAAAGTTAGGAATTGCACTTGCGGATTCTAATCCGTCATTAGCACAGCAAACTTCAGCTACTGCTATCAGTAATGGAGTAATGACTTCATCTGCAAATGATTGTAAAATTCAATATTTATCAGGCTCACCCAACTGGAATCCAATTTATGAAAACGTAAAAGCGAGTAATAGAAATGATTTTGTAGGAGGAAAAACATTAGTGGATTATATGAATGCTAATAATGATGCTAGAATATCACGGTATTTTAAACCGGTTGGTAATACAGGGAACTATATTGGTCAGGCAATTGGCCAACCGGCATCTTTTGCCAACTTTTCTGCACCGGGTAATTTCGCATATACAGCTACTACACCAGGAATCATCATGAATTACACTGAAGTTGCATTTTACCTTACAGAAGCAAGTGCACGGTGGGGTATAGGAGGAAGTGCCGCTGTAAATTACGCCAATGCCATTACTTCATCTTTTACAGACTGGGGCGCAACTGCAGATGCGGCGGCATATATTGTAACTCATCCTTATAATGCTTCAAACTGGAAGCAGTCTGTTGGTCAGCAGGCCTGGGTAGCCATGTATAATCAACCTCTTACCTCCTGGAATTTCTGGCGAAGGTTAGATTATCCGGCTCTTCAACCTGCAAGTGCAGCTACAATTACCAGTGTTCCTGTGCGTATGACTTATCCTGCAAGCGAATATCAGACTAACGGGGCAAATGTTAATGCAGCTGCTTCAGCAATAGGTGGAGATCTGCTCACAACTAAGATCTTTTGGGACAAACTTTAATAACACTCTTTTAACATTTATATTATATAGCCGCCCGCCTTAGGGCGGTTTTTTTGTATCCTTTAAATAAGTTATAATAGTAATTTATACTTTTCATACAAAAGGGAATCATTGTTCGTAATAAATAGATTTAATACACATTTCAAATAGCTTAAAAGCTGTTTATCTGTAGTTTAATGAAATTGGTGTAAAATATCCATTTATAGTGATTAAATAGTGTAAAATATTCTTTTTGTTAAAAGATGTCATTTAGATTTGTTTTATTAAAAATTTCAATATATTAGCAGTTATTGTGAATTTTTTTAATTAATAAGGGGTGTTAGGATTCTAATTATTAATAATTTATAAGATATTGTCTGGTTATTCCCAAATCATATTATGATTAATCATCTGTTTAATATATTCAGTAAAGAATTAATAACCGTGAGGATCTAATATAATCCCTGTGGATATTACTGATTATAAGTTGTGTATATAACAGAAGTAAAGTTCTATTGTCTGTATATCCTAAGATCTAATTACAGCTAATTAATTTATCCTATTTTATAGATTCGTGTCTGAAACTTAATTTGTTTGTGAATTTTACTGCTGTAGAATTAGTTCTAAAAATAATTTCAATTATTCATTATTTATGTTTATTTTTTAAACTAAATATATTTATTTAGTTAATATTTTTTAACATAATGTTTGGTTACGTTAAGAAAGTTTTACATATTTGCACAAATAAAATAATCAATTTAGATATGAAGAAATTAACAGCAAGTATTTTACTGGTTGTTGTATCCTCTTCTTTTGCATTAGTAAGTGCACAAAATAGAGGAAATGACACGATAAAAACTGGAAATATTGAAGAAGTTGTTTTTGTTCAGCCTGTTACGGGTCGATTAAAAGTAAGGGATGAAGTAACTACTGCCCAGCAGATCATTAGTAATCAACAGTTAAAAGTAGCAAATAACCCCAATGCAATAAGTGCCATTGCGGGTAAAGCTTCAGGGGTAAGGGTAAATCAGACCAATAACAGTGTAAATTCATCACAGAGTATCGTAATAAGGACGCCAACTACGATTTCAGGTTCACAGGAAGCGCTGGTTGTTATTGATAATGTAATTTCCTCAGCGGCAGTATTATCACAGCTGCCACCTGATATGATTGAATCCGTGAATATTATTAAAGGAGCAGGAGGTGCTGCTATTTATGGTTCCCAAGGAGTAAACGGAGTAGTTGTAGTTACGACAAAGAGAGGAACTGCAAGTGGTGGTCTGAGAGTTACTTTAAATTCTTCCATAGATTTCGAAAGTATTGCTTTTTTACCGAAAAGGCAGAGGACCTACGGTCAAGGATGGTTCGGTGACAAAGTTCATGTAGAAAATGGAGCTTGGGGTCCTGCTTTTAATGATCCGGCATTTGCAGGTACAATGCAGCCATATGGTATTCCATTGTATGATTTCAATGGTGACGGGATTATTAATGTAAATCCAGACAGCAGCGTCCCTGCAGGAGATGAAGGTGGTGCTATACAGTCACCGTTCGCTCCTTATGGTAAAGATAATGTTAGGGACTTTTTTCAAAATGGTACAATTCTTCAGAATACCTTATCTATATCTTCAGGAAACAGTAATGGATACTTTGGTATGACATTAGGAAGTTTAGAAAAAGAATTCGTTGTTGCTGGGGATAAATTAAGCAGATATTCCGCATTAATTAAAGGAGGAGCAAAAATTAACAAATGGTCGTTTGATGGCCAAGTTAATTTCATTAGGAATAAAACTACTCAGGCAGACGCGACAATCTATCACGATTTGCTGCAGAGTTCTTCTGATATACCTATTGAGAAATTCAAAGATTACGCTGATAGAGGATATGCTTGGAGTATATATTATACAAGTCCATACTACAGACAGAAACACGTACGGTCAAATTCCTTAAGAAATTATTTCAATGTAATTGGTTCTGCCGGATATGCTTTTAATGATCATATAAGCTTGACATACCGTGGGAATATGAACTATACTAACCTTGAAAGCAGCAGCTATAACGACGGTTATGTAGCAGATCCAATCTATGATGGTATTGTGAGTGATGTTCAGTCTAATTATTTCCAATCTAACGCCAATCAGCAAAATTATTATGGTGATTTAACATTTAATGCAAATTATGATATTGCCACAGATTTAAATCTGGATTTAACATTAGGGCATAACTATCAGGATTATAGAACCACCAATAGCCAGGCTGGAGGGACAGGATTGCTGATTGCAGGCTTATATACAATTCCGAATTTATCAAGCCCTGCTCAGCCTAATACATTAAATAACAGGAGATTTCATACTAATATCCATGCATTTATAGGTAATTTGGATTTGTCTTACAGAAAGTTCCTTTTCTTTAACGCTGCAGGTAGATATGAGATGAATTCAAGTTTAAAAGAATTATCAGTAAATAATGACTTTTCTTACTTTTTCCCCTCAGCATCGCTTTCATTTGTTCCTACTAAAGCCTTTGATTTTGGAGGAAATGTATTGAATTATATGAAGATTACGGGAGCAATTGAGAGGACAGGAGGGATATCTGCAATATCAAATTATCAATTAGATCCAATTGCAAGTGTAGGTGCAGGTTATCCGTATCTGGGTAGCGGATATATCAGTTATAACCCTCAGACGACGTATACAGATCAGAGATTGAATCCTGAATTTACCACTAAAGCAGAGATAGGATTATCTTTTGGCTTATTTAAAGATCGGATTACATTTGATGGAGCAATTTTCCAGAGTAAGACCAAAGATTTGATTACGTTACAGCAAACAAGTGCTACTTCTGGCTTAGGTGGACAGTGGAAAAACATAGGTGATATGGAGGGGAAAGGAATTGAAATGAATATCAATTTTGTTCCTGTAAAAACCTCAAATGTGCGCTGGGATATTGGTGCCAACTTTACAAGCAGCTACAGTATGATTACCCGTTTGGCTGATGGAGCTAAAGAAATCGCTTTATTGTCTAATTCATATTCAGGGATATTTGCTGTTGAGGGAGAAAGATTTCCGGTACTGAAGGGAACTACCTATGTAAGGGACTCAGAAGGCAGAATTGTAGTAGATGCTAATACCGGTCTTCCGCAGGTAAATTCTCAACTTCAGGTTTTAGGAAGAACTACTCCTAAATATATTTTAGGATTAACTACATCTTTAAGAGTAAAAGGCTTTACATTATCTGCAACAGCTGATTATCGTACAGGACATAAATTCTTCTCAGGAACTAAAAATTCATTGGCATTTTCAGGTCAGCTGGAAGAGTCTGCAGCTTTTGATAGGACGCAGCCTTATATTATTCCGAATTCTGTCTATATGCAAAATGGAGCTTACGTTGCTAATACAAGTGTTCCAATTTATGCAACCACCTATAATAATCCGAATAATAGCAATTATAACCCAACGTATGGCTTATCTGAGTATTACGGAGGAGCTTCATATAATAGTGTTGGCGAAAACTTTATTCTGGATGCAACTGCATTTAAGATACGGGAGATTGGATTATCTTATACATTCAGTAAAGAATTATTAGGGCAATCAAAAATCAATGAGCTTACTATTGGTGTACAGGCAAGAAATCCATTTACCAAATTTGCTAAGGAAAACAGAAACTATGATGATCCTGAAACCGGTTTTGAAGGTAATGGTGCTTACTCAGGATATATAAGCAGTTCAGCAGTTCAATATCCAAATCTAAGAACCTTCGGTGGTAATCTTACTGTTACTTTTTAATATTTAATTTAATTTATTACAATGAAAAAATATATTTATATAGCATTCGCGGCTTTATCATTGGTTTCATGTAAACTTGATGATAATATTTCGCAAAATGATCCCGGCGTAGAGCAGGTAACACCTAACCTTTATTTAAGTGCTGCACAGACATCTAACTACAATGTAGAAGTAGGCGATATTTTTGAACTGTCAAATGTATGGATGAATAACTGGGCAGGAAATATATATTATTTTGCTTCTCCCTACAGTGCAGAATATCAGCTTCAGATTACTTCTGCTTTTACAAGAGGAAATAATTTCTGGAATAACGGATATACTGCAATGGCAAGGTACGCTAACATATACAATCATCCGCAAGCAGATAAGTATGCACATCATGCTGCTATTGCTAAAATTTTAATGGCAAACAGCATGCAATACATCGTAGATTTTTATGGTGACGCGCCATTCTCCGAAGCTTTTAAGCGTGAGGCGAATCTAACACCTAAATACGATAAAGGTGAAGATATTTACAGGTCTCTTGTCTTGATGATCAACGAAGCGATACAAACTATTGATACTGTAACCCCTCAGTTCGAAGTAGGTACAGAGGATGAGATTTACGGTGGACAGATGGGTAACTGGAAAAAATTGGCTAATACGATAAAGCTGAGATTGTTATTGAGACAATCTAAAGTTACCGATTCACAGGTTAGGGCTTTCGTAGATGCTCAGTTACAGACTCTGCAGGGTGCACAATTCCTGAGTGAAAATATTGATAGTGATGCTACTATTAATCCGGGGTATAACAATAGTAATGCTACACAACAAAACCCATTGATCAGAAATTATTCCTATCTTATTTTTGACCAGTCAGCTGTTAATACCAATGGGTACAGATTAATAGATTTATCAAGCCATTTTGCAGGACTTCTGAACGGAACTAATGCAAAAACAGCATCAATTACTGATCCTCGTCGTGGATCAATGTACCGTGCTGTAGGTGGTACTCTCAGAGGAATAACACAAGGTGAAGGCCAACTTCCCGGAGCTACAGAAGCTTCATTCTCAAGATTAGGTTGGAAATTCTATGAAGTTGCTAACGGTGCGATAAAGGAAAATTCCAATATTAACGGCTATATAATGACTGTTGCGGAATCTGAATTATTACAGGCAGAGGCTGCTGAATTATATCCTGCAATTTTCTCTAATGCTCAGGGGCATTATAACCAGGCCATTGCAGCATCTTTCAGATTTTTTGGTTTAAGTGCAAGCCAGGCAACTGCTTATGCGAACAATCTTTCTACAAGGCCTTATGGATGGAATGGAGCTGATGGGCACATTGCTGCAATCCAGTATCAAAGAATGATTGCACTCCATTTTGTTAAACCACAGGAGACTTATATCAATTATCTTAAAACAGGATATCCTGTAACTCCTCTTGCGCTTACGGCGACGCAGCCAAATAAACCTTGGCGACTGGTCTATCCTGCCAGAGAATATAATACCAATTCTTCAAATGTTCCTAATGTAACTCAAGCGGATGTTTTTGTAAAAAATCAATTTACTCCGTTCTGGAACAGAAACTAATTGAAACAACATTTTAATATATTTTTAGCCGCCTCCGGGCGGTTTTTTTATTTCCGTATATTTGTACCTGATTTATACCCATTCAGGAGGATCTGCCTGAATTAAAATGCATATCAATAATGAACATTAAGAATATCGTAGGCGAAAAGCTTTCAGAGGTGATCCTCAATATGTATCAGTTGAAGGACATTAACCTGGAAGTGCAGGAAAATAAGACCGAATTTGAAGGCGATTTTACAATTGTAACGTTTCCGCTGGTAAAGCAGCTGAAAAAAAATCCGGAAAGTATCGCGGTGGAACTTGGGGAGGCCCTGACTACTCAGACTGAACTTCTGGAAAACTTTAATGTGGTAAAAGGATTTTTAAATATCAAGATCAGGAATCAGTTCTTTATCGGGAATTTAAAATCAGTATCGGAAAGTATCGATACTGTGGAGCCGAAAAATGCGACGGTAATGATCGAATATTCATCACCGAATACCAACAAGCCGCTTCACTTAGGGCATATCCGGAATAACCTATTAGGCTTTTCCGTATCTCAGATCCTTAAGGAAGCCGGATATGATGTGATCAGAACGCAGATTATTAATGACCGTGGGATCCATATTTGTAAATCGATGCTGGCATGGGAACAGTTTGGGAACGGATCTACTCCAGAAGCTACCCACACGAAAGGGGATAAATTTGTCGGGAACTATTATGTAGAGTTCGACAAGCAATATAAGCAGCAGATTTCCGGATTGATGCAGGATGGGATGACGGAAGAACAGGCAAAAAAGGAAGCACCGCTTATTAAAGAAGCGCAGGCTATGTTACTGGACTGGGAAAGCGGAGATGAAACCGTAAGGAACCTATGGAAAGAAATGAATGCTTGGGTCTATGCAGGATTCAATGAAACCTACAAAAGACTCGGTGTTGAATTTGACCAGGTTCAGTATGAAAGCAATACTTATATCCTTGGAAAAGACCTTATTCAGCAGGGACTTGATAAAGGCGTGCTGTACCAGAAAGAAGACGGTTCGGTATGGTGTGACCTGACTGATGAAGGACTGGACCAGAAACTCCTGTTGCGTTCAGACGGAACTTCAGTCTATATGACGCAGGATCTTGGTACTGCCGTAGAGCGTTTCAAGCAGAACAATATCCAGAAACTGATCTATACCGTAGGAAACGAGCAGGATTACCATTTCCAGGTTTTATTTAAAATCCTGAAAAAGCTGGGATATGAATGGGCAGATCATCTGTATCACCTTTCTTATGGAATGGTGGAGCTTCCGAACGGTAAAATGAAGTCCCGTGAAGGTACTGTAGTGGATGCCGATGACTTGATGCAGGAAATGTATGAGACTGCCAAAGCAAAAGCTATTGAACTAGGAAAGCTGGAAGGCCTTTCAGAAGAAGCGAGAGAAGCTTCTTATGAAACAGTAGGTATAGGAGCATTAAAATATTTTATGCTGAAAGTAGACCCTAAGAAAAAAATGCTTTTCAATCCTGAAGAAAGTATTGAATTTAACGGAAATACAGGTCCTTTTATCCAGTATACGTATGCACGTATTCAGTCACTGCTGGCTAAAGCAGATGAAGGATATGCAGCAGTTAAGGATCATCCTAAAGTGGAATTGAATGAGTCTGAGAAAGAACTGATCATGCTTCTGGCAAACTACAAGCCTGTAGTGGAAAAAGCTGCCGAATCACTCAGCCCGGCTCAGGTCGCTAATTACGTCTATGAACTGGTAAAAGCATACAATTCATTCTACCAGAGCAATATCATCCTGAAGCTTGAAGATGAGCAGTTAAAAAACTTCAGGTTAAGCCTATCCGACCTTACCGCTAAGGTGATCAAAAAAGCACTTCGACTGCTTGGAATTGAAACCGTAAACAGAATGTAAAACATAAAAATCCTCCTGAATTCAGGAGGATTTGCTTTTATTCTTGAGGGGTCTTATCTTTCATGCTTTCTTCATACAGCTTCGCTTCACTCCACTTCGCATGTTTGGACGGTATAATAGGATAGCCTTTTTTCAGGGTATAGATCTTGGTAAACTCTGCCCCGAAAAAGATCAGCATACAGGAATAGTTGATCCACATCATAATCAGGATAATCGTACCGGCAGCACCAAATGCTGAAGTCGGTTTAAATTGCCCGAAGTACAGACTCAGAAGGAATTTTCCCAAGGTAAACAGGACTGCAGTCAGAAATGCCCCTTTCCATACCGATCTCCATCGGATCCGGACATCAGGAAGTACCTTAAACATGAGCGCAAACAAAAGCATGACCACTGCAAGCCCAACCGCGAAATTAATCACCTCTACCAACATATAGGTCTCATATCCGAAATAGCTGGTAATCCAGTTATTCAGAAGGCTGATCAGGGAAGATAAGATCATGGTGGTCATCAGCAGGAACCCTAAAACCAGGATCATCCCTAATGAGTTTGCACGGTCGATCAGGAATTTCACGAATGCTTTTTTTGGTGCAGATTCTACATCCCAAAGGGTATTCAGGGAATGCTGCAATTGGAAAAATAGGGTAGTGGAACCAAATACCAACGACCCGATTCCTACAATTTTCATAAAAATATTTTCTTTGTCAATCAGCGCCCCGGCAATCATATCCTGAATGCTCGTGGCTACATCGGCACCCATAATCCCACTGATCTGGCTGCTGATTTCACCGCGTATCGCTTCTTCGCCGAAAAAGTTTCCGGCAATCCAGATGATGATGATCAAAAGGCCTGGAATAGAAAAAATGGCATAATAAGCCAGGCTTGCTGAATCTTTGGATGCCGAAGATTTGTTCCATTCCCTAAAAGTCTCTTTTAATACATCCCAGAAAAATGTAAGGTTATTTTTCATATTAGAACGGATATCCGATAGCAATATTTAAAATTAAATTATCTTTTCTCCAGTCAGAATTTCCGAAGTCGATTCTATTGAACGTCCAGCGGTCACCTTTTTCATAATAGGGAACTCTTAACGGCATGGCAAGATCAAGCCTAAGGACTAAAATAGAGAAGTCCAGCCGAAGACCCACTCCGGCACCTACAGCAACTTCACTCAGGAAGTCTTTCGAAAATTGGCCTCCCGGCCTTTGTTCGTCAGCATTAACCAGCCAGATGTTTCCGGCATCGGCAAAGACTGCGACATTTAAAAACTTGTAAAGGTTTGCTCTGTATTCTGCATTCATCTCCAGTTTAATATCACCCGACTGATCAAAGAAAAATGTATCCTTCTGCGTTCTCGGATCGTAGCTTCCCGGCCCGAGTGTTCTTGCCCGGAATGCCCGGATACTGTTGCTTCCTCCCACGAAAAACTGTCTTGAATACGGAACCTGCACAGAATTACCGTAAGGATAAGCAATACCGGCTATGATTCTTGATGCGAACGATGTTTTCTCTGCAAACTTATGGTAAAACCTGAAATCATGTTCCATTTTCACATACTGGCTGAAAGGAACATCAAAAATTGTTTTCTGCTTCCCCTCCTTGGCATTGGCTCCGCTCAGGAGTCCGGTAAGGTTTCCTGCTAAATCTACCATTCCTTTATAATAAATGGTATTGGTTTTAGGCAGCATCGTATTGGTATAGGTATAGCTGTAGGTAGGCCCGAAAATAAGCTGTTTATCCACTACCCTTTGCAGATAGGGATTCTGGCTGGCCTGCTCCTGGAATTTCGGAGTAATATTGGCCGGAGAAACATAAGTCACATCAATGATCTTCAGGTCATGTTCCTTTCGTGCGTTTTCTTTCCAGACATAGCCAAAAGAGGCATTGAATGTATTCAGGGTATATAATTGTGTCCGGTTCTGGAATTCATATCCTAACGTAATGTTGGTTCTCGGCACGAAGGCACTGGAAGAATTAAAACGGAACGGTGCCACAATCCTCGGGATGGAAAGCTGTGCATTCGCACCGGCACGGAAAATATTGTTGGCATCTTTCGGTCCGCCCACCTGGACGTCAAAAGCTCCGTAAACAGCTGCTTTAAACTGTTCCGCTCCACGGAAGAAGTTACGGTGGGTCCAGTTGAGGTTCAGCTCGCTTCCTGCATAGTTGGCCGAATTCGTTCTTCCCAGAGCTTCCAGGCGCAGCGACTGGAGTTCACGAGGTGTAAGAAGGTAGTAAGCATCGAAACGGTGCTGGAGTGAATCTGAAACCACAAACTCATTCTTCACAAATTTGAACACCCCCAGACTGATCAGCCTGTTAAGCGTAAGATTATGATCTGTCCGGTTGTATAAGTCCCCGGTTTTGAAATATAAAGCCCGGTCAAAAATTTTCGGTTTGAATTTATGCTGCGGATCAATTACGTAAATATCTTCATAAGCATATTTGGAAAGGGAATCCTTATCCACCGGAATGGAATATTTCCCGTTTTTTACATCGAGGATATTGTAGTTAGGGAATACAATCACTTTATCAATGCTGAACTGTTGTGTAGCCAGATCCGGAGTATTATCTTTAAGCTTCACGTTCAGCTCTACTTTATGGTTTTTGCTCACGGTACTGTCTGCCTGAACAATAATATTATCCGGATGGAAATAATAAAACCCTCTTTCCTTTAAGCCATTGTCTATTCTCTGGCGTTCAGATTTGATGACATCCAGGTCAAACGGATTACCGGTTTTTAATAAGGTATTGCCCGTCAGCTTCTGGATTTCCTGGTTGATCACTGTAGAATCCTGCTGGAATTTAACATTACTGATTAGGTATCTTGCTCCCGGTCTCAGTGTATAAATGACCTCTGCTTTCCTGTTTTTGGAGACCGTATCATAAGTAGCTGCCGCATTAAAGTACCCCTGGTTCTCTGAATAGTTTTCAATGATGTCCCGGTTGAACTCCCGGTCTACGTCGCTGAGGAGAACCGGTTTTTCGCCAACCTTGTATTTCAGCCAGTACCGTAAGCCTTTTTCCTTTTTCGGTTCTTTGGTAATATTGTAGAAAAACAGTCTCGGACGCAATCCCAGGAAAGATGAATTGGGCTTTGGTGTCAGGTTGCTTTCCAGCTCAGATTTTAAGGCATTCTTTTCTTTTTTCGGGAGCGTATCGTTTTCTATCTTAACTTCAGCTCCGGTATACAGCATCTGTCCTTCCTTAAGGTATTTGGTGTTGCTGCACGAGACTGCAGCAGACGTAATTCCTGAGGCTAAAGCATAGGTAAGATATCTATTGAATCTGTTTTTCATTTATTTAAATTCTACGGCTTGGTTGTTTTTATTCTCTTTTACTTTCTCCTTTCTGTTCCTGGACTTTTTGAAAATATCCCTGAACTGGTCATAATCCAGGGTGATCACAAAGCCTACACCCGTTTCGATGATCTGACCCTGAAGTGCTACCTGGTATTCGTTTTTACGGTAGGCTCTCAGCATATACCTGCCATCTCTGGAGAGGCTGTAATCCACTGTTACGTCTCCGGCGATATTGGTGGTGCTTTCATTCTGTCGCGCTTCACCTTCCACTCCGAAATTACTTCCTACCGAAACTTTCAGGCGGTCATTCAGCAACCTTTTGCTGATGCCTACATTAAGGTCAGTACGGGTATTCTTTTGGCCGGTTGTATAATCCTCAGAAGATTCCAGGTCAAAATTCAGGTCTACACCTTTGATGAGTCCGGAAGCTAAATTATTCAGCTGCTGAGAAAGGATTTTGCTCACACTCTGCCTTGCCATAGCTTCTGTACTGAGGCCGGCACTGTTCTCAAACGGATTTTCTCCGATGAAACGGTTCAGGAGTAGCAAAGCAAATACCTGCTTATTCATTTCGGATTCTTCCGTTCTCAGCTGAGCCAGTTTAGCTTCTACGGTTTCCACCACAGAGGAAGATACTGCATTGTTTTTATCATCGGTAGTAATATCAAACGTGATCACAGGTTTCAAAAGTTCGCCTTTCATCTGGAGAAGTGTATTGAAAGGAATCCTCTGCTTGTACTGATTGATTTCTCCGGGAGCCAGTCCGCTGATCTGCTGCTCGACTAAATCGAGGGGTGCTGTCTCGGTCTTATAGACCGCGGTAATATCTAGATTGGCAGCCGTAGGTTCCCCGGTCCAGGTAATCGTACTTCCTTTCTGGATATCGAATTTACGTTTTAGTAAACTTACCGAAAGTTCATAGCTCCCTTTTTCCACTTCATAGACACCAACCAGGGTAGTCTTACCTGAAGGATCAACGCCTCCGGTCAGTTCAGCCTCTCCCTGGAGCTTCACAAAGTCACCATTGGCCTTATCGATGATAAGCGATACCTTGGCTTCTTTGCTGACCTCAATATTGACATTGACATCCATTCCTTTGATCCTGCTTTGGGTATCAATAGAATCCGTTTTAATGGTTTTATTAAGGGCTACCTGATCCTGATCAACGAATTCCACAATACCGTCTCTCTCCTGTAAGGAAGGGGTAGACTGCGGGAGTACAAAGGTAAAATCCGTATTGTCTGCAACGGCAAGCCTTCCGTCTACTTTAGGCAGGTCAAGATTTCCCCGTACATGCAGGCCGGCATCAATGGCCAGGATTCCATACATCATCGCATCATTGGATTTTTCTGAATTCACCACTTTAAAATCTTTGGCGTTCACATCCAGGTTGAAGGCAAAATCCCTGTAAGTCTTGGTAAGTACCTGTCCATCGATGACCAGTGAGTTACCATCCTTATCATTGATTTTAAAATCATTCAGTTCAATTCCGCGGTTTGTAAAATTGATTTCGTCGCTGATGTTTCTGAAATCACTGCCGGTTTTGGCAATTTCAAGGCCGACATTGTTCATCTTTACAGTACCTAAAATCTTCGGTTGGCTGGTACTGCCTGTTATTTTAAGGTTTCCTGAAAGGTATCCTTCCGTATTCGTAATCGCGTTCATGGAGAAGCCCTGTACACTTCGCATCTGAAGCTGGTTGATGGCCATATTCAGGTCAAAAGAACTCGCAGAGGTATTATAATCTCCCGTAATCCTTACATCATTGTTATTGCCACTAAGGGCAATATCGGCATTCAGCAGTTTGGCTGAAGTGCTGTTGACTTTTACGGCAAGGTTCCCGACAGGATTTTCGTAGACGATCAGGTCTGAAATATTCAGGTCTGAAGTAAATGTCATATCCTTCATAAGATTCCTTAGCTGTGCGGTACCATTGATTGTTCCACGTGCTAAAAGTGTATCTTTCTTAATGAGTTCTGTGATCGTTTCAATTTTAAAATCTTTTAATGAAACATTCAGCGGGCTTCCCGGTGATCTGTTTTCAGACTGCAGTAGGATTTCGCTCCCTGCATTGGAAAGCCTGAAATTATCTGCCAGTATTCCTTTATTGCTGATCTGTATCCTGTTATTTTCCGCTACGGTCCAGTCTGTATAATTCAGTTTCAGACCATCAGGGTTCAGAGAGATCTCGGTGACATCATTCAGCGATCTGGCGTTACCGGCAATCAGGAACTGGGTAACATCTTTAGCATCCTTGGTGGTGATATTGTAATTGATGGTATTGTTGGCTACATCGCCTTTGATGTTCACCTTATTCAGCGCAAAGCTTGAGCTTTTCAGACTGCCGACATTCAGTACATACTGCAATGCCTGGTTCTCATTGGTAACTCTTAATGATGCATCTGTAATAGCATTCTCCCCATACAACAACTGCGGGATCTGTCCATCCACTTCAATTTTTTGTGAATCTGCATCGTAATTTCCGGTCAGTGCAATAGTCTCAAAATTCTTCAGGTCCGGGACAAATTTACGGATCAGGTCATCATTTTTGATTTTAGCATTGAACGTAAAAAACTGTCCGCCATCAATCTTCTGGGTTTTACCGGGCTTCTGGAATTCATAATACTGATTGATCGTCTGGCTTAATGCTCCGAAAATCTGCGTCAATTTATACTTTCCGGTGAGTTCTACATCTGCAATCTGCGAGTTGAACAGGATTTGGGTGGAATCTGTAGTAGACCTTGCCCTAAGGTTAACCTCCTGAATGGGGTATACTTCTTTGGTATCTGAAAATGCAAAATCTTTCAGGTTTAAAAACCCGTTAAGGCGATCCGGGTTGAGGTCTGTGAAATCACCGTCTATTTTCCCGGCCAGGATCATCGGTTGCGCATAAAACCCCAGCTTATTGATATCCAGTTTATTGATGTTCCCGTTTACTTTTACCGTCTGGTTTTTATCGTTATACAATCCGCTGGCTGTTAACTGCATATTGGCATTCGGATCCTTGGAATTAAGGATGATATTGTAATTCCCACGGTTGATTGTTCCGATCAGATCCATATTCTGGTAACGGTATCCTTTATAAACGGCAGAAGCGACATGACCTTTAAGGTCAGCCCTTGCATTTTTAAAATCAAAGCTTTCACCTTTCGCATAAATCTGGGCACTGATGGCTCCGATATCTTTATTCTGAATGATTTTTCCGATCTGAAGGCCTTGCAGATTGGCTTTTACATCGTATAGTTCCCTGTTCTTCCTTCTCATGTCCACATCAGCGGTAACGGAAGCATTACCAAGGGTAGAGTACAAGTTCAGGTTCGTGTTCACCATCTTGGTCGTCCCTTTCGCATTTCCTTTAATACTGAAATGGGAGGGAAGAGAAATATTGGAAGGGATCGTTCCTTTAGGCACCAGGTTAAAAACGGTCCTGCCGGTGGTTGAGAGTTCACCGATTTTAAGGTCATAATACAGGTTTTCAGGATTCATGGCATTCCTGATCCTTCCTGAAGCTGCCACTCTGAACTGGTCCAGTCCTGAAAGTTTCAGGTCCTGAATGGCCAGGTCATTCACACTGCCTTTGGCGTTGACATTAACATTAAGAACAGCATTAGGATATTTGTTGAAAGGAGCCGTATTCCTGAGTGTAGGCACCAGGTTCAGGATATCTGAAAAACCGATTTTTGAATCCCGGATGTTGGCATTAACCTGCACTGCTCCCGGATTGGAGCTGAGCTGCTGGATAGAGTTGTAATTCAGGATCACCTCATCTCTTAACAGCGTTTTAGGCGTCTGAAGGTAAAGGTCCTTCAGGTACGCCTGCTTTTCGCCATAAACAAAATCGGTATTGAATTTCTGGATGTTAAGTCCTCTTGCTTCCTGTATTTCTGCTGAATTTACCGATCCGGCAAAAGTATTGTCCTGCATTTTAAAATTGCGGACTTCCACATTCATTTTGGAAAAATTCAGGTGGTTAAAATCCATTCCCTGTCTTGTAGGAGCTATTGCTGTATTATTGTAAGCTACTTTTACATCGTTTAGCACCAGTTTTCCGAGAAGGAGCTGCATGGCTTTCTGTGCGGGAGCTGAATTTTTATCCTGTTCTTTGGTGTCCTTCGGATTGGCATCCTGAGCCGGGAGATAAAGATTGGCATTGATGTCTGCACCGGATAAAAACAGGTTGCCTATGTTGTAAGCATTATTTTCCAGGTCAAGGCTGTTGACACGGGTACTTAATTCCTTAAAAATGACTGTGGCAAAAGTCTTGGTATTGTCATCGCCGTAATCAATATTGAAATTGGTCAGTTTGATTCCTCTTAAACCAATTTTCATCGGGCTTTTCTGCTCCAGGGAATCTACTTTTTTCTCCACTTTTTTAGAAACTTCTTCTATCAGGTCCTGTTTCAGCTTAAGCTTTAATCCGTCTAAATTGATATCGTTAACCGCATAATTATTTTTACTCAGGTCAAAAGTCCTCACCTGGGTGTCAAAAGAATTGAAATATACTTTGATGTCATTCCGGGATTGCTGGTCATTAAAAGTAATACCGATATCTTTCAGCTTGATTTTATCCAGGGAAATAATAAAAGGTTTTGAAGAACTTTCCTGTTTATCGCTGGTAGCAAAAGCATTGATGATATAATCGAAATTAAACTTTCCGTCCGGTTTCCTCACTACATTGGCGCGGACGCCTTCCATATCCACTGAAGTAATATCTGCTTTGGAATCGATCAGTTTAAGCATGTGGAGCCCTACATCGAGCTTTTTTACAGCCAGCAGGGTGTCGATTTCCTGGCCTTTAAGGTAGAGGTCTTCCATGATCAGGCTGTTGGGAAAGCCTATGTAGACCCTTTTCAGGCTTACTTTGGTTTTGATTTTCTTTTCAAGATAAACCACAAGCTTATCTTTCACGTAATTCTGGACAGCAGGAAGCCGAAGGCTCAGGACCAGCAGGGTAATGATGACCAATAATGAAATAAAGAATATCGCAATACCCTTAAGAATTTTTCTCTTGTTAATTTTCAGTTTCAAAGTGATTGGGTTTTAACAAAGATAATCATCCTGATGAATAAAATTATCTGTTGCGGCACCCGTTTGGAATACAAAAACCCTGCCTTGACGGTCCGTTATGGAATTTTTAGTTGAGTTGCTGTCAAGTGAATAGTTGATGAAGACAGTCAAGGCACCGGGTTTAAGTTAAAAACAGCCCCCTTTCAGGCATAAACAGTGAAAAGGTTAGCAAAAATGAAAATTCAAATGTTAGTTATAGCAAAAGGGGGCATGACATGATATATATACAGTTGGTTATTAGTTTTGAATATTATTCGTTGCCGTTTTCCCATTCCACCGTTTCACCCTGAGGGGCAGCGCCGCCCTGAGCTTCAGTAACCGGGGATTTTTCCTGGTTGATGTGATAAACATAAGCAGCAATTTTTTCACCATCCCGGCCGGTAATAGTTCCCTCTTTAACAAAAGGCCTCATCGCCGGATTATTAGGGGAGCCGTTTTCCAGCATCCAGATGACATTTTTAAACAGGCTTTTTTGCTTAACGTTAATCCAGTGGGTGTCCGTAAGATTAGGACCGATCCCTCCGATTCCTCCTTCTCCGTGGCACGTTGCACAGTTGGTTTTAAAAAGCTGTTCACCTTCTGCAATGTTATCAGCGCTGTATTTAGCGGTTTCCAGATTCACCGGCGGAGCCGTTTTTTCAAATTCTGCAATGGAAGCAAGCATCGTTTTGGCTTCCTGGTCATATTCCTTTTCCTGATGGGCATAGTCTGTAAAAGCATATGCTGCCATGTAGACTACACAGAATACACAACCGAACCAGAATAAGCCTGTCCACCATTTTGGAAGCGAATTGTCAAGCTCTGTAATCCCGTCGAATCCGTGATCGATGAGAATATCTTTTTCTTCAGACTGGGATTGCTTTTTGAATGCTGAGTTCCACAACTTCTGGTAATAAGGAACTTTCTTTTGTTCAATATAGGCCTGCTTTTCTTCTTCGGAAAGCCTGCTGAAATTTTCATTCTCAATCAGGTCACCTATAGAATTCATGATGAGCAGCAGGATCGTGGCGATGAGCAGCAGTCCCCAGAAAAATGCAGAGGTCAGATAGCTTCCGTCCGGGCTGAACATACCGAAGACCATGATGCTGAGTACGATCGTTACGGCAATATATACAGAAATGGGTGTTCTTGGTTTCATTGTCATTCAGGTTTTGTTAATTACTCGATGCTTGCAGTTTGGATGTCTGTGGTTTTGATATCGGTACCCAATCGTTGCAGGTAAGCGATCATTGCGGTAATTTCCCTTTTTTCAAGCGGTACAAATGCAGTCCCTCTGGTGATCTTTTCTTTTTCCATCTGCGTTTTCACATCATTGGCTTCGGCATAAATTCTCTTGACGATAGCCTGAGCCTGATGGTCTGCCCACTGATTGGATGAATCGATCTGGGCTTTGGTATAAGGCACATCGAACGTATTTTTCATGAGCTTCATCTTATCAGTCATCTGTGAACGGTCCAGCTCATTGCTGATCAGCCATGGGAATCGTGGCATAATAGATCCTGCTGAGGTAATCCTTGGGTTGTACATATGCTTGAAGTGCCACGAGTCAGGATTTCTGCCGCCTTCTCGCTGAAGGTCCGGCCCGGTTCTTTTGGATCCCCAAAGAAACGGCCTGTCGTAGATAAATTCTCCCGCTTTAGAATACTGCCCGTTTTTACTGTTGAAGCGCAGTACTTCATCCCGGAATGGCCGGATCATCTGTGAGTGGCATGAATTACATCCTTCTCTGACGTACAGGTCTCTTCCTTCCAGCTCCAGCGGTGAATAAGGTTTTACTGCTGAAATAGTAGGCAGATTGCTTTTCACGGTCAGTGTGGGTACAATTTCCACCAGACCTCCGATAGCAATGACGGCAAATGCCAGAACAGAAAGCAGGGTAGGTGTTCTTTCAAGCCAGAGATGGGTGCCTTCACCTTCTTTTCTTCCACTTCCCACCCTGGCTAATGCTGGTGCTTCAGCAGGAACATTTTTTTGGAATGATCCGGCGCGTACGGTTTTGAATACATTAACGGTCATCAGTACGGCACCGGTCAGATAGAAAATTCCGCCTGCAAACCTCATTTTGAAATAAGGAATGATTGCTGTTACCGTATCCAGCCAGTTTTTCCAGACTAACGTTCCATCCGGATTGAACTGTTTCCACATCAATCCCTGGGTGAATCCTGAAATGTACATCGGTACTGCATAGAAAATAATTCCTAAGGTTCCCAGCCAGAAATGCCAGTTGGCCAGCTTTTTAGACCAGAGAGGCGTTCTCCACAGGATCGGGACAAGATAATATACTATCCCGAAGGCCATAAAACCGTTCCAGCCGAGGGCACCTACGTGTACGTGACCAATCACCCAGTCGGTATAATGCCCGATTTTGTTCAGTGATTTTGTTGCGAGAAGCGGTCCTTCGAAGGTGGCCATTCCATAGCAGGTTACTGCCACCACAAAGAATTTGAGGATTGGATTTTCCCTCACTTTGTCCCATGCTCCTCTCAAAGTGAGGAGGCCGTTCAGCATTCCTCCCCAAGACGGAGCGATCAGCATAATGGAGAATCCTGTGCCCAGTGCCTGTGCCCATCCCGGAAGCGCAGTATATTGAAGATGGTGCGGACCGGCCCACAGGTACACAAAGATAAGGGACCAGAAGTGGATGATGGAAAGTTTATAGGAAAACACCGGACGGTTCGCTGCTTTAGGAAGGAAGTAATACATCAGGCCTAGAACCGGGGTTGTGAGTACGAAAGCCACTGCATTATGGCCATACCACCACTGTACCAGCGCATCTTTTACTCCTGCGTAAGCCGAATAGGATTTCCAGCTGGTGAAAGAAAGCGGAACTTCCAGGTTATTGAAGATATGCAGCATCGCTACCGCAATCCAGGTGGCAATAAAAAACCAGATGGCTACATAAAGGTGTCGTACCCTTCTTTTGGCGATGGTTCCGAACATATTGATCCCGAAAATGATCCATGAAAATGCAATTAAAATATCAATTGGCCACTCATGTTCGGCATATTCTTTAGACGTGTTGATTCCCATCAGGAAAGTAATGACTACGGAGATAATCATGATCTGCCATGACCAGAAATGCAGCCAGGATAATGTATCGCTGTACATTCGGGTTTTCAGCAATCTCTGTAGGCTATAATACGCTCCGCAGAAGAATGAGTTGCACACAAAAGCGAAGATAACGGCACTCGTATGCAGCATTCTGATCCTACCGAATCCCATGGCGCCCTGTGTATTGATCAGTCCCTGGATGTTGCCGCTCCTAAGGCTTTTGATGGTAACATCATCGGTTCCGAATAAAAACTCAGGTAATTCAGGGTAAAACAGCATTAAAGCAGCGGTAAGTCCCAGTAAAAAGCCTATGAGACCGAATACAATAGTGGCATACAGGAATGCCCTGACAATAGCATTGTCATAATTAAATTTTTGCGTATCCATAATTGCAAATGTGTTGACTGAGATGATCATATTCCTTTCCGATTCAATTTTTAAACCCGTAAATGAGAAAGAAATTTAAATATCATGTAGGTGTATAATGTTTTGCCAAAGGTATTTAATAACTTTGTCGGAGTCTAGTAGGTATTCTTCTAAACTATACTGAAAACTACTAAAACAGTTGCGATGAAAATATGCAGTCAAAATATCAGGAAAGTACGCCGGAGTAAGGATTTTACGCAGGAATACATGGCTTTTGAAATGGGGATTTCCCAGAAGGCTTACTCGGATATAGAGAACGGAAAGGTAAAGATCAACCTGGAGATCCTGACGAAAATTTCAAAAATACTTGAGATCAGACCGTCCGATATCTGCAGCATTTCAGATCAGTGCGGGGTAGGCGATTACGAGGATAAATACCATGACCTGATTGACTATATGAAGCAGAATAACATTCCGGTTCCAAAAGAATATCTGGAATAAATGATATTGTAAAAATTACTGATAATCAGTACTTGGGCAATTCCACAAAAAAGGCAGTTCCTTTTCCTACGCCTGCACTTTCCGCCCATACTTTTCCGCCATGCATTTCTGTAAGTACTTTTACGGTGTACAGACCGAATCCGTGGGAGCGTTCGTTTCCGGTAGGCCTGGAAGACAGGCGGGAGAATTTCCTGAACAGCTTGTCAAATTCTTCCGGGGCAATCCCTGCTCCTTCATCACAGATTTCGAAAAGCGCTGTTTTTTCCAATTCCGAATAGCGGAGATGAATAACAGATCCCAAAGGTGAATACTTGGATGCATTGCTCACAAGATTAGCCAGAACATTATGGATCCGCTTGCGGTCAATATGCAGCAGCGTATCGGTCACTCCATTTATATGCAAAACCTGCTGCTTGTGTTCCAGGATCATTTTAAAGTCGCGGGACAGATGGTCTGTCAAATCTTTAATTTTAACGGATTCTTTGGCCAGCTGCTCTTCTCCTTCATTCAGGGAAGCATCACTCAGGAGATTGCTGATGCTTTTCTGCATAAAATCGGCCCTTTCCAGAATGCTGTTGCCAACTTTTTGAAGCATTGCATTATCACCTGCTTTTTTCTGGATCAGCTGGGCAGAGATCATGATCGATGTAAGAGGGTTCAGCAGGTCATGGGTAACCTGGTGCAGATGATCGTCAACAATCTGAGACATCTGCCTTTTCATCCGCCTTGATTCCAGTTTTTCAAGAGCCAGGGAAGCCAGCTTCTTGAGCAGGGAAGCCTGAATTTCAGTGATGGCGTTCCTGGGCTGATCGTCGATTACACAGACCGTACCTATATTATGTCCTTCCGGTGTTTTTATAGGAGCCCCGGCATAGAAGCGGATGCCGCCCTCTGTATGAACATAAGGATTTTGACTGAGTTCATTGAACGCATGGGTATCATAAAATACCGTAATATCATCTTCAAGAATGGTAAGGGAACACAGGCTGTCGTTTCTATGCACCTGATTGGTAGGAAATGTACTCAGATTAGACTTAAAAAAAACCTTTTCCGCATCCACAAAATTGACAAAAGCACCGGGAGCCTGAAAAATTTCTGCGGCCATGCTGGAAATCGTATCAAATTCCGGCTCAGACAGCGTATCAACAACATCATATTGCTTTAGTTTAGACAGCCTTGATCCGTCGTTGGAAGGGATAAGATTATCGGGAAAGGAATATCTGTTCATGGTCCTTTAGTGTATCATTTGTATTGCTTACCCAAAGATATATAATTTAATCTTAAAAGTGAAGAAGGGCTCGGAGAATAGGTTGTGAAATAATTACTTTAAATTTTATTTTTTTTAAAAATTATGTAACAAGGTATTTTTAGCTGATGAATATTTCAAACCATACCACAATCTACCTATTTCCCAGTAGAAAAAAACACTGTTTTTTGTGGATTGACCGGCAATTATTTTCAGGATAATTTTGTTGGATGTTAGCCTGTGAATAGCCTGCTTGAAAATTCTGTTGCTTACAGAAAACATTCGTACAGCATCTTTTTTCCTGTTACAAGGAGAAGAGTAAGCAAGAATTCAGCAGCTTCATCGGAAATTTTTCAGAACAACTGAAAATATTTTTAGTAATAAATGAGGAAATTGATAAAGGGAAATAACAACAACACTAAAATAAATTCATATGAAAAATTACCTAGGTATTAAAAACTTCACCGTTGTTTTACTGCTGATCTTTGGATGTATTTCCATCAGTTCATGCAGCAGCGATGATGACCAGGCAACACCGGCAGACGGAAATAAAACCTATAAGTTCACCATCAGCGTCAATTCTGCCATCGATGATGCGGACTATATTTCTTTCGTCATTGTAGGTGCGAGCTATGACACCAATCAGAAAACATTCTGGAAGGTAAACGGAGTAACAAAAAACAATGAAGCCGGAGTTTCTCTTGGCGACAATGATTTTACCGGCGGAACAACAACGTATGTGATAGAATCGGTAACGCCATTTAAGATGGCCACCTCAGGAATCCAGGTGATCAATTTCAACTCAGATTTAAAGTTCAGTTTCAAAGCAGAAGTGAACGGTGAGGTGGTAGTGAATGAGACTAATAAAACCTTATCCGGGAATGGGGCTGATTTTACAAAAGATTATGATTTTTAAAGCACTAATGACTATTATATCGGATTTGAAATGGAGGACATTATTGTTCTCCATTTTGTTTTTAAATCAATGGATTTTGACATGCCTATTTGACTCCCGATAAACAAATTGTTATTTTATTCTGCCTGATCCGAAAGACCGAACTTGGATCAGTCTCAAAAGTTGGGGGGGATATTTTTAGTTGGTGTATCTTTGTGTTATGGTAAGCGATCACGAACTACTTAAATTATTACTTCCTGAATTTTTAGTGGAACACTTTAATATTCTCAAAGC
>CAJYLH010000029.1 GCA_913775525.1 uncultured Chryseobacterium sp. | reverse complement strand
AAAAAGTTGTCTTCTCAGGCAACTTTCTTTCTTAGGTTGTGTGCTAAAGCATGTAATCCGAACTCTAATGCTACTTTTTTAAGTCCTTTCAGGGTAAAGCGCTTAAATCCATTACAATGTTTCAGGTGTGCAAACACGGGTTCTACTTCAACCGATCGCTGTTTTCGTTTTTTAATTCCTTCCTTGCTGGTTAAAAGTTTTCGTATTTTTTCTTTATAATCCTCCAGATGATGGTTTCTCTCCACACTGCGGTTTTCCTTAGATTCGTGACAAACACCCCGTATAGTACATCCGTTACAGTTCCTGGCCTGGTAATGCGAAAGTTTCTGAGCATAGCCGGTCTTTGTTGTCCGGATGCTCTCATGGGTCTTTTCCATTCTCTGTCCCATCGGACAGATATAAAAGTCATCTTCAGCATTGTAATGCAGGTTCTCTTTGCTGAAAGTCTTGTGTTTTGCCTGATAATGGGCATCCTGCTCTTTATCAAAAGTATTGTACTTTACATACGGGGTAATGTTTTTCAGCTCTAACAGTTCATAGTTCTCTTCGCTTCCGTAGCCTGCATCGGCAGTGAGCTCTTTCAGATCAGCCATCTTTTCTTTTCCGTATAAGCTTTCAAAATTCTTAAGGTGGCTCTCCAGGGTATTGAAGTCATTGGTCTGCTGATGGATCGTATAGTTTACAATGAATTGATTCTCCGTAGAGATCTGCGCATTATAAGCAGCTTTAAGCTGTCCGTTCTGCATATGATCGTCCTTCATCCGCATAAAGGTAGCATCCTGATCGGTCTTGCTGTAAGAATTCCGCTCTGCCAGAATCGATTCCTGAACCTGGTATTTATCAAGGTTTTTCTCAAAATTATTTTTAATGTAATTCAGCTTGGCCCTAGCCTTCTTATCAGAGTCGGTCCTGCTTCCGTTTACTTTTAATTTGGCATTGATATTCTCTACCGTCTGACGGATTTTTTCTTTACTGATTTCTTTAAATTCAGGGGGCTCAGGATCTTTATCCTCTTCCCGGGCAACACTTTGGGCGTACTTCCAGAGCTCTTCTAACTGGCGGAGCATTTTCTCCTTATTGGTCTTAATGGAATTGGCCCACACAAAAGTGTAGCGGTTAGCCTGGGCTTCGATTTTGGTCCCGTCCACAAAAACCTGCCTCATACTTACCAGGCCTTCTTCTGCCAAAAGCAAAACAACCTGCGAAAAGATATCCTTAAAGGCGGCTTCCAGTTTGTTGGTACGGAAACGGTTAATGGTATTATGATCCACAATGCTCATATTGGAGAGCCACATGAAGTTGATGTTCTCCCGAAGGGCTTTTTCTATTTTCCGTGACGAATACACATTATTCATGTAGGCAAAAACCATCACTTTAAGCATCATGACGGGATGATAGCTGGGATTGCCTTCTTTGCTGTACGCCTTTAAAAGCGGAGCAATATTTATTCTTTCCAAAATGCCGTTCACAATCCGTACCGGATGATGCTCGGGAATCAAATCATCAAAACTATAGGGAAACAACACGGTCTGGTTCTGATTGTAATACTTGAAATTCATAAACAAATATCTGACTATCAAATTTAAATTTACAAATTATTACCATCATATACAAAAAAACCGCCTCAGTTGTGAGACGGCTTCTTTTTATTTTTTACAAAGCTTATAAAGCCTGCGGGCAGACTACAGCCGGACAGATCAGTCTCGGGCATCTAGGTCTTCCGTCATCAGGACAGCATTTGTTTGAACAGTTGGTGTAAATAGGTCCTACAGTTCCTGCTCCCGTAACATCCTTCAGTTCAGTTCTTGAAAGTTTCTTTAAATTTTTCATAAGACAAATATTTTGTGATTAATTCCTGTAAATATAATAAAATTTGGGAGATGATTGAGTTGGATAGAAAATAATTGGGCTTTATTCCTAAATGCTTTAAATAATATTATTGATATAACGGCGGTTATTGTTTAATGAATGAAAAATCAGAGTATTGAGTTATTGATTAAAAATATATACAATGTGGCACTACATTCTGTGCCTCTTATTACAGAAATCAATAAATTCCAATGAATTGACAGGTGGGGGCTCTTCAATTGTGGCACATGCATTTTTAGAATGTAAATAAGTTTTGATGTATTTAAGAAATTCAATATTCTGAGTTGAAGATAAATCTTTTCCAATAATTGATAATCCCAAGATTATTTTTCCGTCATCAGTATATTGTAATATGATTTGTTTAACTACTGACGATTTATCTTTATTTTCAAGATAAACTGTATATTCGGAATCACAATCGGCGTCAAGGTGTACTAATAACTCTTTTAAAGAATAATAAATTTTTTCTGGATAATCAGATAATTCTGGAAAGGGATAATCTTCAGCTAGTTCTTTTACTCCTGATGGAAAAAATTTTGAAAAAAAATCATAGACGATTTCCAATTTTCTAGTATCAATAAGATAATATGAATCTATGTATTGTGGCACTTTACTTTCCTATAACAAATATAGTAAACACGTCGTATTAAAATAAAAAATCAATTTCATGCAGTACCTATATAATCTAATCCTTGGGAACAATTTTTGGAGTACATTGCAGCCATTAATAAACACTTATGTTTGATAAGCAACAAAGAAAACTGAAACGGTCAGCGCGGCTGATCTCGGTACTCAGCAAATACGGATTCAGGGATCTGCTGGCCAGGATGAACGGCGGCAATAAACAGGAATATGCGGGCGGCGATGTTGATCAGTATGCTCCAAAAGGAACGGTGTATGAGAGGATCAGGATGGTTCTGGAAGAACTTGGGCCTACTTTTGTTAAGCTTGGACAGTCGTTCAGCAACCGCGAGGATCTGCTGCCGGTTGAGCTGATCCGCGAACTGGAAAAACTTCAGGATAATGTGGAAACCGTAGCCATGAATGTAGAGGAAATCCTTGAGAATGAACTTAACATTTCCGTTGCGGAACATTTTATTGAAATCAACGAAAGGCCACTGGCTACGGCATCTATTGCACAGGTGTACCGTGCTGTACTGAAAGACGGAAGTCCGGTTATTCTTAAGATTAAAAAACCTAATGTGCAGGCTGTTATTGAAGATGACCTGCTGCTGATCAAAGACCTCGAAAAACTCGTTTCTTCCTATTCTGAAATAGGGGAGCGCCTTAACCTGAAGCAGGCGATTTCTACCTTTGAAAAATCGCTCCTGGAAGAAATCTCCCTGATCAACGAGAAAGAAAACATCCTGCAGTTTGCAAGGAATTTTAAAAATGACCCTGAGACCTATGTCCCCAAAGTATATGAGGAGCTTTCCAATAATAATGTGCTGTGTATGGAATTCATTGACGGGATTAAAGTGACAGACCTGTCAGGATTGCAGAACCATGGGCTTGACCCGGTGAAAATCTCCGAAGTAGGACTGAGGCTTTTTGTTTCCCAGATCCTTGACTACGGTTTTTTCCATGCCGATCCGCATGCCGGCAATATCCTGGTCAGAAAAGACGGAAGAGTCGTGTTCATCGATTTCGGGGCGGTAGGAAAAATTCAGCCGAATGATAAGGAGATTCTTGAAGAGCTTATTGTAAGTTTTGTAGCTAAAAATGCACGCAAAATCGTACGTTCCCTTAAAAAAATGGCGATTAAATATGAAATCCCGGATGAAAGAAAGTTTGAGGCAGATGTGCAGGAAATCATCAATTATATCCATAGTTCTTCCTTGCAGGACATTGATGTGCAGGATATCATCAATACCATGAAAGATGTGCTGCAGGAAAACCGCCTGTATATGCCGGGCTATTTCTACCTGCTGTTCAAAGGCATCAGCCTGATAGAAGGGGTAGGACGGAATATCAATCCGGACCTTGATGTGGTGAAAAGCCTGCATCCGTACACCAAAAAAATCCTTGCCCGGAAAATAAACCCTAAGAACTTGCTCAAAAGCGGCATGGACCGCATGATGGATTTTACAGACAGTGTGGATGAAATCCCAAGAGAACTCAGGTCTGTCCTCCAGAAACTGGATGAAAATAAATTCACGGTTTCCAGCGAAATCAAAAATATGGATGCCATGGGCAAGCTGATCAAATCCAGTGTCACCAATATCATTTTAGCCATTGTGCTGGGAGCTAATATCATTGCAACAGCGGTGGTTATGGTTTCTGAAAAAGGACCGAAAGTAGGAGAAACGTCCGTGATTGCCATATTAGGGTTTATTTTTTCCGTTTTTCTGGTGTTAGTGCTTTTGCTTAGGGTGAACAGGAAATGAGTAATGGGTAATGGGTAATGAGGTAATTTGAATTGTGCTGGCTAATTGAGATTTTATTATGAAGGACAGGTTTAAATACAATGTAGGCTGAGTGTACAGTGTATACCAGGGTTTTGTGAATGACAAATAATTAATACCTATCTTTGCACCATGGAAAAACTCACTTTTGCAGATTTCGACCTTCCGGTTAAGATCCTTGATGTTTTGGCAGATATGGAATTGTTTGAGCCTACACCTATCCAGGAGAAAAGCTTAAAGCCTATACTTTCCGGCAGGGATGTTATGGGAATTGCCCAGACCGGAAC
Source organism: uncultured Chryseobacterium sp. (assembly GCA_913775525.1). Lineage (GTDB taxonomy): Bacteria > Bacteroidota > Bacteroidia > Flavobacteriales > Weeksellaceae > Chryseobacterium. The sequence continues at coordinate 9,767 of CAJYLH010000029.1, read as the reverse complement.
CGGAAAAACACTGGCTTACCTGTTGCCGGTGCTCAAAACCTGGAAATATAACAAGAACGGCAATCCTACTGTTGTCATCCTGGTTCCTACACGAGAACTGGTTGTTCAGGTAACGGAAATTCTGGAAAAACTGACTGAAAATATTACGGCAAGGGTTATTGGTATCTATGGCGGAAAAAACATCAATACCCAAAAGCTCCTGTTCAACGACGGCTGTGATATCCTTGTGGGAACACCGGGAAGGGTGATGGATTTATCCATTGACAATGCCATTTCACTTAAGGAAGTTCAGAAACTGATTATTGATGAGTTTGATGAAATGCTGAATTTAGGATTCAGGCCACAGCTGACCCATATTTTTGAAATGATGAAAGAGAAGAGGCAGAACATTCTTTTCTCCGCTACCATGACGGAAGCCGTGGATGAAATGCTGGATCAGTATTTTGCCAGTCCGGTAGAAATTTCCCTGGCCAAATCCGGAACTCCGCTGGAAAAAATAGACCAGTCTGCTTACAAAGTAGAAAACTTCAATACCAAGATCAATCTCCTGGAGCATCTGTTGAAAAATGATTCGGAAATGTCCAAGGTGCTGATTTTTAACAATAATAAAAGGCACGCAGATCTTTTATTCAACAAAATAGAAGAACTTTTTCCGGAACAGTTTGATGTGATCCATTCCAACAAATCTCAAAATTACAGGCTGAAAGCCATGAAAAGGTTTGAACAGGAAGAAATCCGCGGACTGATTACCACAGATGTTATGGCAAGGGGACTTGATATTTCAGATATTACCCATGTCATCAATTTCGAAGTTCCGGATGTTCCTGAACAGTATATTCACCGGATTGGTAGGACCGGTAGGGCAGATAAGGATGGTAAAGCCATCACGATGGTGACTAAAAAAGAGGAAACACTCGTCCTTGACATCGAATTGCTGATGGATAAGGAATTGAAGTACCTTGAATTCCCTGAAGGCGTTAAGATCAATCCTAAAAAGATTGCTGCTGAAGAAGAGCATGTGGCCATGAAAAATCCGGTACAGGTGAAACTGAATGAAGGCGGCGGTGCATTCCATGATAAGATAGACAAAAATAAAAAAGAGAACTGGGGCGGCCCTTCAAAAAGGAAAGCGCCTAAGAAGTTCGGTGCCAACCGTGCGCAGCAGAAAGCAAAATCGAAATCCAAAAGAAAGAAATAATAAAAATTCCCGGAAAATTGTTTTCCGGGAATTTTTATTATGGATTGATCGAAAGCAAGCAATTCCTATTTCATATAAGGTTTCATCACAGAAGTCCAGAGGCGGTAGCCTTCAGGCGTCATGTGGAGCATGTCTTCCACAAAAAGATCTTTTCTCACATTTCCGGAAGCATCCTGCATCACTTTGGTGATATCAATAAACTCAGCATGCGGTTCCTTTTTCATAAAAGCCGCAATTTTTTTGTTGGCTTCTTTCATCTGCGGCCATAGGTTTTCGCGGCTTGGCGAATACTTTATGGAAATATAATCGACTTCAATTTTTGGAAACCGTGCCCGGATCTTTTTATAAAAAGTCTTGAAGCGGTCAACCACCACCTGGGCTTTCAGATCTTTATTATCTGCAAAATCATTTTCACCGCAATAGACAATAATCTGCTTGGGCTGGTAAGGATTCAGCAAATCAGCGGCATAATCATTCAGGTCTGTTAGCCTGGATCCTCCAAACCCCCTGTTGATAATCGTCTTATCCGGGAAATAGCTGGCAACATCAGTCCATTTGGTAAATGATGAGCTTCCGATCAGGAGGATCGCATCTTTGGGCGGCGGGTTTTCCTGATCCAGTTTTTTGAAATTCTGGATGTCCTGCCAGTACATCGGTTTTTTTTCCTGCGAAAAGAAAAGGGCAAAAGTCAGCAATAGAAATGCTGATAACATCTTCTTCATTGTTTACTGTTTTAGTACATTAATTCTTTTGTTTCATAAAAAACTCCCGATATCTCGGGAGCGTTTTTATTATCTTTTGTAAGAGATATAGGTGACATCCACCACCTGGTCTCCGTTTTCGTCTATATTATCAAATAGTTTCATCAGCTTCAGTTCCGTACTGGTCAGGATCACCACTTTATATTTCCTTTCGCTGTCATTCAGGTATTTGATGTTCAGGTTTTTGGTATCGGTATCATAAGTATATGTTCCCTCAGTTTTCCCGTTGACCTGGCAGTTGGTTCCGCTTCCTGAATAATACGTATAAGAGGTAGAGTAATCAATACTGAAATAATAAGTGTCTTTTACAGCACACCCGGTAGGGGTGGAAGTTGACAGTACCGTTTTATTATCTTTTCCGGAAATAACTTCTTTTTTAACTTCTTTCCAATCTCCTTTCATCATGTCTAATTCATATCCCTGAATGTCATCATCATTACATGAAGTAAGAGCCAATGCGGAAAAGGCAAATAAAAGTAGCTGTTTTTTCATTTTTACAAATTTAGAATATGCTAAAATATAAATAAATTTGAAATATCCGTAATGAAATCACGGTTTTTTTAAATGAATGTATACAGATAAAAGATTTATAAAAGAAGTACAGAGGAGGATTTCAGGTCATACAGATCAGAATTTTAAAAATAAAGGTTTCTTATTTCCAATCCTGATCTGAATTCCTGATATCTTAATAACTCATTTCTATAATCTGATAAGCATCTTCCGGACTTAAAGCCTTATATTCTCCCAGCCCGAGCCAGTTTCTTTCTGTAAATGCTTTCTGCACCCGCTCAGCGGTATTCAGATAATCCTCTACATAATCTGAAAGCCGGGTCCGGATATTCAGGCTATGGAAAAATGCTTCCATTTTCCTGATTCCGGCCTCTGCTTTTTCTTCCATGCTGCCTTCGGTTACATGCCATACCCTTTCCGCATATTGGGCCAGTTTTTCTTTTTTCGTCTCAAAATTATACCGGTAATGCGAAGGAGCAATGATTGCAAGCGTTCTTGCATGGTCAATACCGTAATAAGCGGTCAGTTCGTGGCCCATGGCATGTACTGCCCAGTCGGTAATTACCCCTTTCTGAATCAGTCCGTTCAGGGCCATGGTACAGCACCACATGAAATTCCCAGCTGCATCATAATCAAAATCTTCGGCCATTACTTTAGGGGCAGTCTGCTGCAGGCTGATCAGGATGCTTTCTGCAATCCTTTCCTGCAGGTCTGCGGATGAAGGGGCCGTCATATACTGTTCCAAAACATGGGTGTAAGCATCGGCAATCCCGTTAGCAATCTGGTTTTTCGGAATTGACCGCACAACTTCAGGATCCAGCACGGAAAACTGTGGAAATAATCCGGGACCGCCGGAGGACAGTTTTTCATTGGTTTCCCTTCTGGAAATCACATATCCTGAATTCATTTCCGAACCTGTTGCCGGTAACGTGAGGATCGTCCCAAACGGCATTCCCTGGCCTTCAAAGGTCCTTACCGGTTTCTTCAGGATTTCCCATGGTTCTCCTTCATATTCAGCCGCTGCGGATAAAAACTTGGTTCCATCGATCACAGAACCGCCACCCACGGCTAACAAATAGTTGATATTCTTTTCTTTGATGAAATTCAGGGCGTTGATCAGTACTTCATATTCAGGATTGGCCGGTACACCGCCGAATTCGTAGAATTCAAAATCGGCAAGAGCCTTTCTCACCTGGTCGTAGATACCGTTGTTTTTGATGCTTCCGCCTCCGTAAATCATTAATATTTTAGCTCCCTCAGGAATCTCTTTTTCAATTTTGGCAATTTCACCTTTGCCGAAGAGTATTTTGGTTGGATTTTTAAATTCGAAATTAAGCATTGTTTTAAATTTATGATAGATCAAATTTACGGATTGCCCCGCGAAAACTAAGTTAATAAAGTTTTAAAATTGATATGACGGATTTTTATGAAAGCTATTGCATGGATTAGGAAATGTAAAATATACTATTATTAAATCCATTAAACCTTGTCAGGGTTCTGAACCCTGACAAGGTTCAGCAATGTCTGACATCTTGTTACTAATCCTTGCAGTCTTCACCTGTAAAATAGACCCCGTTGCTTTTGCTTTTTAAATGGCCGGTCTTCCTGTTGATGGTAATGAAGAACGATTCTTTGACAGAAGGGCATTTTTTTATTTTTGAAAGATAAAGAAATACCGACTGTTCATCCATTCTATAAGAACTTCCCGTAGTTTCGGCCATATCAACAGTAAATCCATGTGTATTGGCGATCAGGATGGCTTCCGGCAGGTTATCTATGGAACCGATGAAATCCCTGAGCTGCCGCTCGGTAGAAAAGTATTGTGTCTTTCCGCTCTCGCAGGCCATCAGATAGGAGAAACAGTTTTCTCCGATGCACTGCTGAAAGAATCCTTTTTCCGGAGCCGGGTCATTGAGCGTCATATAGGACGGCATCTGACTTTCATAAATCACTGCTTTGTCAGGATCCGTATTGTTGCGGAGGACAGACCAGTAGTCATATTTTTTATCGGGAATAATAAAGGGATAAAGCATTTCCGTAGTATCAAGGATTTCCGGGATTCTTTTAAAGTCGGAGGGAATTGATTTCTGGCCGCATGCTGAAACAAAACATAAAAAAAGAGCCGGGAAAAGTAATTTCATTGGAATTGCGTTTTTGCAGGGATAAAGAAGCATATATTATTCCAATATGATCTTATAATACCCATTTTCGTCTTTTACATCAATGCCAATTCCCGTAAACGTGAGTTTGTTGATCTGGTAACCGTCACAGCCGCCCTTGAATTCGGAAGACTGAATGGTGAAAGTGAAGTTCCTGAGATTGGAAGTGAAGGCATAGTTCTTTGTGCCGTTATAGGCACCTACATTTTCCAGGATCAGCAAGTCTTCGCCGGTTTTGGTCTTCTGGTTTTGCTCCTTCACGGAATAGTTCGTCAGCATCCCGTTGGTGATCAGATTTTCATTGTTGGCATTCACCAGTTTGAAAGCTATCGGCTGAGGGGCATTGTAGCAGGTCTCGCCACAGGCTGTGAGCATAAAAGAGACAAATAGAAAGAGTAAGAGTTGCTTCATAATTTACGCTGATTTATGTTCAATTAAAATTAATGATTAAAAACTTAGCTTTAAAATTATTTTTTTCTAAGATATTAATTCCGAATGATCGAAGAAATTGTTCAAAATTTAATTGGATTTCAGCATTACACGATTTGAATTCACTTCAAAATCCCCTACATTTGTTATATGATACACGACCAGCGCGCAGAAAAATTCAGGCAGATCGTTGAAAATAAATACCAGATCTATAACTCACTCTTCATGAGTTTGCCTTATGATAAAATGACCAACATCGGGATGCTGTTGCCTTTCCTCAGCGAAGAAAGCAAGGCAGGGTATGAAGCCGGCAAAACCCCCGAGGAAATTGTTGAAGAATTTTTTAAAAACCATACCGACCTGCAGACGGAAGAGCAGAAGCTTGAACTGCTGTTCAAGATCATTCAGTATATCGAACGCCAGGTCGTGCTGTTTGACAGTATAGAAGATGCTGCATTTCCGAATCTCCATTCGGAAAGTGACAGCGGTACAATAACCCATTTGTATGAACGCTCCGTACAGGACCATAAATTGGATAAGGTAAGGGAAAAACTGGAAGATTTCTCAGTAAAGATTGTTTTTACCGCGCATCCAACCCAGTTTTACCCAAGTTCGGTACAGCGGATCATCCAGGACCTTAGGAGGGCTATTGCATCAGACTCTGTGACCAACATCGATATGCTGTTGCAGCAACTCGGGAAAACCCCTTTTGTGAATAAAGAAAAACCTACGCCTGTAGACGAGGCAATGAGCATCATTTCTTACCTCAGATATGTTTATTACGATACCATCGGCGAACTATTCACCAAGATCCGGAAGATGTTCGGAAACGGTAATTTCCATTTGCCCGAAGACATTATCCAGCTGGGATTCTGGCCGGGCGGTGACCGTGACGGTAATCCTTTCGTAACGGCTGAAGTGACAAAAACAGTAGCCTGCGAACTGCACTCTGCTATCCTGAAATCCTATTACAGCCATCTGAAATACATCAGGAGAAGGCTGAGTTTCAGGGGAGTTTCTGAGGTGTTGCATAAGCTTAATGATGAGCTGTATGCGGCTATCTTCAACGGTGGTGACATCAGTGCGGAAGATATCCTGAAAAGAACAGCTGAAGCAGAAGATATCCTGATCAACCAGCATAACGGTCTTTTTCTGGACCTGCTGATCAACTTCAGGGACCGGGTAAATATTTTCGGGACGCATTTTGCCACCCTGGATGTCCGTCAGGACAGCAGGATCCATCAGAAAGTGATTGATGAAGTCTTTACAAAGCTGTATGGCGAACGGGAAGCCGGCTTTGAAGAAAAATTCAGCCTGCTGATTCGGCAGCATGAGCAGGTGAATCCGGATGATTTTGAAGATATCGTTAAAGACACCTTGCTTACCGTTTCCCAAATTACTGAAATCCAGAAACTGAACGGGATCAGGGGGATGAACCGGTATATCATTTCCAATTCCGATGCAGTAAAAGATGTTATGAATGTCTATGCCTTTTTTAAGGTCTGCGGATACCGGGATGAAGATATCAAAATGGATATCGTTCCTCTTTTTGAAACCATGGAAGGCTTAGCCAATGCCGAAACAGTAATGCGTGACCTGTATCAGCATCCGGTATACCAGAAGCATCTTGAGAGAAGAGGCCATCAGCAGACCATCATGCTCGGATTTTCAGACGGGACAAAAGACGGTGGGTACCTTAAGGCCAACTGGGAGATCTACAAAGCAAAAGAAGTGCTGACAAAACTTTCGGAAGAAAACGGAATCAAGGTCGTCTTCTTTGACGGAAGGGGAGGACCACCGGCTAGAGGCGGAGGGAAAACCCACGATTTCTACGCTTCCCAGGGAAAAACTATTGCTAACCACAAGATTGAGCTGACCATCCAGGGGCAGACCATCACCAGTATTTTCGGTAATAAGGAACAGGCTACCTTCAATTTTGAACAGCTGCTGACCGCAGGGATCGAAAATGATGTGTTCAAAAATTCCAAGAAAGATCTTACGGATGAAGAGAGAGCATTGATTAGAGAACTCGCAGAAATCAGCTATCAGAAATATTCAGACCTGAAAGCGCATCCGATGTTTGTGCCTTACCTCCAGGAGATGAGTACCCTGGAATATTATGGGAAAACCAATATCGGAAGCCGGCCATCCAAGCGCGGAAACGGCAATGAACTTAAGTTTGAGGACCTGCGCGCAATTCCTTTCGTAGGATCATGGTCCCAGCTGAAGCAGAATGTTCCGGGATTTTTCGGGTTCGGTTATGCCATGCAGCAGATGAAAGAGCAGGGAAGGTTTGAACAGGTAAAGGAATTGTACAAAGGCTCCGACTTTTTCAAAACATTAGTCCTGAATTCCATGATGAGCATGAACAAAACCTATTTTCCGCTGACGTATTATATCAGGAACAACCCGAAATTCGGTGAGTTCTGGAATATCCTGTTCCATGAATACAGGCTTTCCAAAGATATTATGCTTGAGCTTACCGGTTTCCATATGCTCCAGCAGGAAGATACGTTATCCAGAAAGTCGGTGAAAATCAGGGAACGGATTGTTTTACCACTGTTAAGCATTCAGCAATATGCACTGATGAAAATCCAGAAAGGCGAAGGCAATAAGGAGGCTTATGAAAAGCTGGTGACCAGGTCACTTTTCGGGAATATTAATGCGAGCAGGAATTCGGCGTAACAAAATTTATTGATCAAGACAATAAAATAAAACCATCAAATTTTGATGGTTTTATTTTATCGTTTTAAAATCATCGATATACAATTATATCTTTCACAATTTTGCTTCCATAAAATGCTTTTTCTTCATTAGTAAAATAAAAAGCATTTTTTTGTTCATAAAATTGTGTTTGGTCTCTTGGTATCGGATCTTGCCATTCTATTAATAGGTAGTTGCGGTGCGACGAAAGCTTAGTTCTTTTTCAGCGAATTTAAACCTTGTGTCGGCTGATATTGTTTTTTTTTCCCCATTGATGCTGCCCATGCCGTTTTAGGCTGTATTTGTGTCATTTCATTTAGAAGTTTTGAAAATGGTTGACCGATATAATTTGCTTTATTGAGTTCGAATTGTTTTAAATAATTCAAAGTATCTAACTGAGCATTTATTTTGCAAATGCCAACTGTTAATATGAATAGAGTAATTATTTTTTTCATAGCTGTGCTATTAGACAACCTCCATAGGATGTTTGTATTATTGCTTTATCATTGTGAACTCACCTAATGGTAAAGAAAAATTTGCCGGAGGACTTTCAGTTTCAACATTATATGTAACAGTATTCGTATTAGCTATTTTTACTTGCAATACCTGTTGTCCGTTTACAAATGTTCTTCTCATAAGAAAATCAGCATAACGGCTGGTTAATTTATCTGTAATGACTAATCTAAGTCTTCTTTCATTTATATTGCATTGTGGACATTTCCATAAACGGGAATTATTTCCCAAAATACCATTCCCAGCAATGCCATGTTTTAAAAACTGATCAGAATAAGATATAATCAAATTAGAAAAAGTATTTATTTTCTCAGTTCCATTTAGAATATATTGATACTCACCGATAATCAAGTCTTCATAATGTGACCCTACTGGTTGCATTATCATCTTCTTTAATACTATTTTAAAAATATCATTTCCATTAGTATATATATAAGTTCCTTCAAAAGGATTTAATATATTATTTAAATCCTTTCTATAGTAGCCGCTAGGTTCTTTGTAACCAGATTTTGTAATGTCTATTATAGCACTCTGAGACTTTAGCTGAGTTGAAAATATTAAAATAAATAAAAAGAATATATTTTTCATAAGTTTATTAATTACAATTAATTGGTTGTACTTGAGCATTTGGTGTATTAGATGCAATTTGCAATTTACTAAATCCTGTGAGATCATTATTTGCTTTATAGAGCCCAACATTAGTTCCAAAATTCATCTGTAGAAATACACTTTCATAATTCGGATTATCTTTTAGTGACTCCTCATCATAGGCTAATTTTAATTGGTCATCCATTCTTTTCTTTATTTCTTCATGGGTACACCCAATATTATCAGGATTATTAAATACATCTTCCATATACAAGCCAATATTTTCAAACATAATAACATAAGTTTGTTTCACTCCATTATCATCTTGACAGACTAATAATAAACTAGAATATCCTTCATTATATTGTGCTGACTGTATTTCTAATTTGTATAATGCATAAATATCAGTCCATGAGAACATCGGGTATGCATCAGTTGGGTGAGTATGTATAGCACTAAAATATTTACCTCCGGTTTTAATCGGTAATGCTGCACCTGCTGTATATGGAGCTACCTCTGACGTAATATTTCCTAAATTGTCTTTCTTTAAATATATTCCGGCTTCTCCAGTGCTACTGTTATTAATATAAGAATACATGCCGTTGGTAATAAGAGTTTTAATATTTCCTTTTGAAGGTTTTAACAAATCTTTTCCTTTCTCACAAGGATTTTCCGGCTCCGGCTGAGGATCTTCGCCTCCTCCTCCGGGATAAGGATAGCCCGGATCACTCCCGCCTCCTCCAAGGCATGTCCCGTCAGGAAGCACTTCACCGACACAACTCTCCAGCTGCTGGCTCTTGCATTCCGTCACATGATGCGATTCCCAATGCCCGTTGCTGCTATCACTCTCATTATCCGGTATCCATACGGAAACGGTCTTGGTTGTACAGACTAACTTTCCCGCTG
>CAJYLH010000028.1 GCA_913775525.1 uncultured Chryseobacterium sp. | reverse complement strand
AGGCACCCAGAGTGATTTTGTCATTACGCATCTTTTAAAGATCAAAAGAAAGTTACGGATGAGTGTAAAAGAGATCACTTTGGATATGGCAGGCTCCATGAAGCGTATTGCCAGAAGATGTTTTCCTGTTGCAGTGCAGGTGATCGATCGTTTCCATGTTCAGAAACTGGCTATAGAAGCTCTTCAGGAAATCAGAATCAGGCATCGCTGGGAGGCCATTGAAATGGAAAATAAGGCTCTTGAAGAGGCATCTGACGGGCAGTTTGTAAAGACAGAAGTTTTTGAAAACGGAGATACCCGGAAACAGCTTTTGGCAAGAAGCAGGTATTTACTTTATAAAAGCTGTGAAAAATGGACTTTATCCCAAAGACAAAGAGCTTCCATCCTTTTTTCCCAATATCCGGATCTGGAGAAAGCATATGGGTTGACCGATGGGCTTAGGAAGATTTACAACCAGGATATTCCAAAATCTTTGGCCATGACCAAACTTGCACGTTGGTTTAATGAAGTTGAAGAATCAGGATTTAAATCTTTTTCAACCCTAAGAAAAACAATAACGAATCATTACAGGGATATTTTAAACTATTTTGATCAGAGAAGTACCAATGCAGCTGCTGAATCCTTTAATGCCAAAATCAAAAACTTCAGATTGCAGTTCCGCGGAGTGAAAGACCGAACTTTCTTCTTATTCAGATTGACTCAACTTTTTGCATAGTCCCCAACTTTTGTACCTGATCCCACAACAGTCACGAAGGTTTTGTAATCCCTTTTAAAATTCTTAATGAGACAGTTTTGAAGATAAAAAGACAGCAAAAAAAATCACCCCGTTTCCGGGGCGATTGGTACTGCTTTAAATAAATACTGAGTTATATGAAGAGTGAAATGATGTTTCTCTGATGTATGACAAAGATACAGCTCATTTTCTTTCTGCGCCTCAGGGAAATCCCGGAAATTGCCTCCGGGTTTTTACGGAGGCAGTAAAAATCCTGCATAAAGCAGGATTCAATTGTTTTTCGTTTTTACCGATTGATTATAAAGGACTTACCAGTTTTTCGAACCATGTTTTCACTTCACCTTCCAGATGAGGGGCCAATTTTTCTTCACATGTCCTGTGATAAGTATTGAGCCAATGAACCTCTTCCTCCGAAAGAATATCTTTCACAATGGTATCTTTAAAGAACGGACATAACGTAAGCGTCTCAAACTCATAGAAAGTGCCGAAATCAGTTTTTTCCGCTTCCTTAACGGCAATTAAGTTTTCATGGCGGATCCCATACTGTCCTTCTACATAAAACCCGGGTTCATTGGAACATACCATACCCGGAAGAAGCTCCTGTGGATTCATGTCTTTCCTGATGTTCTGAGGGCCTTCGTGCACGTTCATGAAGCTTCCTACTCCATGCCCGGTCCCGTGGTTGAAATCTTTCCCTTCCATCCACAGCGGAAGCCTGGCAATGGCATCCAGGTGCACGCCTTTGGTTCCTTTAGGGAATTTTACCCTAGATAGACGGATCATCCCCTGTAATACTAAAGTCGAGTTTCTTTTAAACTCCTCGGAAACTGTTCCTAAAGCCAGGGTCCTGGTAATGTCGGTCGTTCCTTCCAGATACTGGCCTCCGGAATCCACCAGGATGCTTGAATCGTTGGTCACCTCATGGCTGCCTTCGCTTTTTGCGGAATAGTGCATGATGGCACCGTTGTCTTTATACCCGATGATGCTTCCGAAACTTTCCCCTACAAAATTTTCACCCTGTGCACGGAAATCCCTGAGTTTTTCTCCGATGGAATATTCATTCATCGGTTCTTTTCCTGCATGATGCGTCAGCCAGTACAGGAATTTCACCATCGCTACGCCGTCTCTCACCATCACGGTCCTGAACCCTTCCAGCTCAGTATCATTTTTACGGGCTTTCATCAGGTTACCGGGAACCGGGCCTTTAATGAATGTATTGGCATATTTTAAGGCTTCAAAGATCGACTGGTTGCTGTTGGGCGAAACCAGGACTTTCTGGTCGCTGCACATTTTCAGGTGGCTGAAAAATTCTTCGTACGGCATCATTTTCACAAATGATTCATTCATCTGCTTCCTGGCCTCCACATCCAGTTTATCAAGGTCCGTAAAGAGGATGGCATCATTGATGGTGATGATCAGGTAACCCAGGAATACCGGATTGCTCTGTACATCGCTTCCCCTCAGGTTCAGGGTCCACGCAACATCATCAAGGCTGGAGATGATATGTACGGTAGCGCCCTGTTCCTCCATCGCATTACGGATGGCAGAAATTTTATCGGTTACCGACTTTCCGGCCCGTTCTACCGGATGTACGTAAATCGGGTTCTTGGAAGGGGTTCCGCGGTCTTTCCAGAGCTCTTTCAGGAGCGGCAGGTCTACCAGGGTAATATTTTTGGCACGAAGCTTCTCGTACAGCAGTTCCCAGTTGGCATGTGAGGTGGCCAGGGCATTTACGGCTACTCTTCCGTTTTCCGGAATTTCAGAAATAATCCAGTCGATATAGTGAGGGGTTCCTTCCATTCCGTCTTTGAACAGGTCAATCCCGGAATCCTGAAGCTCAATGGCAGCCTGGGTAAAATACCGTCCGTCCGTCCAAAGCCCTGCTTTGTCCTTGGTGATCACCACAAATCCGGCAGATCCCAGGAAGCCTGAAAGCCAGGATCTTTCCTGCCATTCTTCCGGCAGGTATTCACTCATATGCGGATCAGCAGAATAGACGATAAATGCGTCAACATTATTTTTCTGCATCTCTTCCCGGAGTGCAGCCACTTTTTCCTTTGAAGTCATTTTTTTGATTTTTTAAAACCGAAAGTTACGAAAATTTGATTTCAGAAAGGGATTTAATCCCATATAAAAAAGAGGTATTCAGAGCATGAATATCATACCACGGATCATTTTCAGATTTTGAAACCCGCTCTCTGAACTGATATTTTCACCTTTGGAAAGATTATTGCTACATGCTATCTATGGAAACACAGAATTACAGCAATCACAAAAAGTTCTACGCTCCCCATCACTTTGTTTACCTTCCTGCATTAATGGTTTTGCAGATCTTCGGAATCTATAAGGCTTTTAGTGATGACAGCAACGCGTTAACCTGGATCCTGTTTTCTGTAGTCATTTTCCTCATCCTTTACCTGGCCATTATGGTGCGACAGCATTATGCATTGGAACTTCAGGACCGGATGGTAAGACTTGAGTTTAAACAGCGGTACTTTGAACTATTCGGGCAACGGTCCGATGAAGTGGAAAGCAGGCTGAAATTCGATCAGATTGCCGCCCTTAGGTTTACGTACGATGATGAATTTAAGGAACTTCTGTACCGTGCGCTGCACGAATCTGTTTCAGGCAACGATATCAAAAAATCCATTAAAAAATGGAGACCGGATCATCACCGGGTGTAAAGAAGAATTGATCACCAATAAAATAAATTATTATGAAAAAATGGAGCTTATACAGCATTACTTTTTTAAGTTTACTGATGCTGACCAGTTGTGAAGCAGTAGAAACAATTTTTAAGGCCGGAATGTGGTGGGGAATTATCCTCGTAGTAGCCGTAGTAGGATTTTTATTATGGCTGTTTTCAAGGGGTAGAAACTCTTAACCGGACTTTATGGAAAATTCAGACTTAGATATTATTTCTCACCTGAAGCCTTCAAAAATTGTCAAAATTATGAAAGATCCGGTGGCTTCTGCCAAGGCGGTACATCTTATTTATACCTCCGATGCGGAAACCGCCGGTATTATCCGGAAAAAAAGGGGAAAGAAATTTTCCTATTATAAAGACGGTGAAAAAATCAAAGACAAAGATGAAATCAGCAGGATTAATAAACTTGTGCTACCACCGGCATGGGAAAACGTATGGATCTGCGCGCTGGATAACGGCCACCTTCAGGCAACAGGAATTGATGCAAAAAAGAGAAAGCAGTACCGTTACCATCCGTTATGGAACGCTTTGAGGAACCACACCAAATTTTACCGCATGCTCCAGTTTGGCTATGCTCTGCCTCAGATAAGGCTGCATATCGAGCAGGATCTTGCCTTACGAAATTTAGAAAAAAGAAAAGTCCTCGCGTTAATTGTAAGCCTGATGCAGCGGACTAATATCCGGATCGGCAACAGTGCGTATGAAAAGCTGTATGGATCTTTCGGCCTCACTACCCTGAAAGACAAACATGTCAAAGTAAAAGGCCAGAAATTATCCTTCTCTTTCAAGGGCAAGAAGGGTGTGATGCATGATATAGACCTAAAAAGCAGCAGGCTTTCCAGGCTGGTACAGAAATGCAAAGATATCCCGGGAAAAGAACTCTTTCAATATTACGATGATGACGGAAACCGGCATTGCATTGATTCCGGGATGGTGAATGAATACATCAAGGAAATCAGCGGTGAGGATTTCACGGCGAAAGATTTCAGGACCTGGTCAGGAACGGTCAATGCCCTGATAGCATTCAAGGAAATCGGCTATGCAGAAACCCATACGGAGTATAAGAAAAAGGTGAAAGAAGCTTTAGATATTGTAGCTTCTAACCTTGGGAATACGGTGGCGGTATGTAAAAAATATTATGTACATCCCTTGGTCATCAATTTATATGAAAACAATACCATCAAAAAATATCTTGATGAGCTGGAAGTCATAGAGAAAAATGACGGCAAAGCGGACCTTACCCAGGAAGAAAAACTGGTTCTTAAAATCCTGGAATCCGAAAAGCTGTAATTCACTGCAATCAATTTTTTCTCCGAATTAAATGTTGTAAATTTGTATCATTCACAAATTAAAATATAATACAACATCATATGTCAAAAGCAATTTCGCAAGTGCCACTTGCTGTTAATGAGCCGGTAAATTCATACGCACCGGGTTCTCCGGAAGTAAAAAGCCTTCTGGCCACCTATAAGAAAATGTGGGCAGAAAAAACAGAGATCCCCATGATCATCAACGGAAAAGAAGTAAAAACCGAAGAAAAGGTAACTCTTCAGTCTCCTCAGGACCATGCACATGATTTCGGGTTTTATTACAAAGGGACCATGCAGCATGTGGATGATGCGATTAACGCAGCTTTAGCCGCCAAGCAGCAATGGAACGAACTGGGATGGGAACAGAGGGCTGCTATTTTCCTGAAAGCTGCTGACCTGCTTGCCGGGCCTTACCGCGATGTCATCAATGCAGCGACGATGATCGGACAGTCTAAAAATGTTCACCAGGCTGAAATTGATGCCGCTTGTGAGTTCATCGACTTCCTGCGGTTCAATGTAGAATTCATGACAGAAATGTATGCTGAACAGCCGGTATCCGATAATGGAATCTGGAACCGCGTAGAGTACAGGCCTCTTGAAGGATTCTGTTTTGCAGTAACCCCATTTAACTTTACCGCTATTTCCGGAAACCTTCCTACATGTATGGCGATGCTCGGAAATGTAGTGGTTTGGAAGCCTTCTGATAAGCAGGTGTATTCCGCCAAAGTCATCATGGATGTTTTAACAGAAGCCGGACTTCCTGCCGGGGTCATCAACATGATCTTCACAGATGGTAAGGAAACAGCGGAAAAAGTATTGGCACACCGTGATTTTGCCGGACTTCACTTCACCGGTTCCACCAAAGTATTCCAGGGTATGTGGAAGATGATCGGTGACAATATCCATCAGTACCGAACCTATCCGAGAATCGTGGGAGAAACCGGAGGTAAAGATTTTGTTATTGCCCACCCTTCAGCCAATGTAGAAGCAGTAGCAACTGCTCTGGTAAGAGGTGCGTTTGAATATCAGGGCCAAAAATGTTCTGCGGCTTCAAGAGCCTATATCCCTAAATCTATCTGGGCTGACGTGAAAAAAGTAATGGAAACACAGATCGGTTCCATCAAAGTAGGTTCTCCTGAAGATCCGTCCAACTTTGTTAATGCCGTGATCGACAAAAATTCTTTTGAAAAGTGCAAAGGGTATATCGACAGAGCCAATGGTGCGAATGATG
This sequence comes from uncultured Chryseobacterium sp., assembly GCA_913775525.1. GTDB lineage: Bacteria > Bacteroidota > Bacteroidia > Flavobacteriales > Weeksellaceae > Chryseobacterium. Next base: position 1,475 of record CAJYLH010000028.1, on the reverse strand, counting down.
CCAGTGTAGCTATCGGGGGAACTTGCGACGATTCCAAAGGATGGTTTGTACACCCAACGGTTATTGAAACAACCAATCCTCATTATGAAAGCATGGTAGAAGAAATTTTCGGCCCTATTCTTTCCGTATATGTTTACGAAGATGAACAGTGGAGTGAAACGCTGAAATTGGTTGATTCCACTTCACCATACTCCCTTACCGGATCTGTTTTTTCACAGGACCGATATGCAATCAGTGAAGCCTACAAAGCATTGGAAAATGCTTCCGGAAACTTCTACATCAACGATAAGCCGACCGGTGCCGTAGTAGGCCAGCAGCCTTTCGGTGGAGGAAGAGCTTCAGGAACCAATGATAAAGCCGGTTCTAAGATGAATCTTCTGAGATGGACTTCCGTAAGAAGTATCAAAGAAACGTTTGTATCGCCTAAAGATTATAAATATCCTTATTTAGGGTAATTATCGATGCATATATCATATAAAAGCTTCGGCCGGAACTTCGTTCCGGCCGAAGCTTTTGGTATTCAACCCCCGCAAGTAATACTCTTTGGGTGACTTCCAACGCCAGGCACTGTACTACAAAACTTCTTGTTACGGTTGTAGTTTTATATTTTCATTTAAAAATCTACGATTTTTAAAAACTGATGTGCTCTTCCTGTTTTCAAAGCTGGCCTCTTAAGATTCTTATGTTTCAAAAACCTTTATGATTTTTGCGGTTTTATTCTCTCGCAGATCAGCAGATCACGCAGATTTTTTTTCACGCATTTAGAAACCGTAGGTTTTTAAAACTTAGGTGTTCTTCTGTTTTCAACGCTGTTCTCTTCATGATTCTTAAGTGTCAAATAACTTTTGTGACTTTTGTGGTTTATTCTCTCGCAGATCAGCAGATTTTTTTACACACATTTAAAAACCATAGGTTTTTAAAACTTAGGTGTCCTTCATGTTTTCAAAGCTGTTCTCTTCATAATTCTTAAGTGTCAAAAATTTTTGTGACTTTTGTGGTTTCTTAATCTCTATGGATTAGAAGATTATTTTCCAAGTGGATCACACCACTTTAATCCTTATTAACACCCCCCCATAAAAAATTCTTTGAATTTTCGACACCCCTCCGAGGGAGGGGAATTTTACAGCTGATAGTTCCGCAAGCTGAAAAGATGTTACGCGCACATAAAAACCGTAGGTTTTTAAAACTTCTGTGCTCTTCCTGTTTTCAAAGCTGGCTTCTTAAGATTCTTATGTGTCAAAAAAAAATTGTGACTGTTGTGGTTTTATTCTCTCGCAGATCAGCAGATCATGCAGCTTTTTTTCACGCATTTAAAAACCGTAGGTTTTTAAAACTTAGGTGTTCTTCCTATTGAACTCATCTCGACTTTATTTTTTGAAATTTTCTCAAAGCAATCACCATGAACGCTAAATAATTAAACCCTGTCCAGCTTGTTATTGAAGTGTCAAACCTGTTAAGTATTGATCTGAAGCTAT
>CAJYLH010000027.1 GCA_913775525.1 uncultured Chryseobacterium sp. | reverse complement strand
TATCATTCTGTACCTGGGTATAGGTAAAATAAACCTTCTGTCCTTTCCTCGGCACATTCAGTACCGCAACAACTTTTCCTTGCTCAGCCACCGGAACCATCAGGAAGCTTTCATCAAAGCGGTCCATAGTCATCGCATAGTCCCACATCGGTTCACCGGCTCCCTTTTTTATTTCTTCATGGTATTGCAGGTAGACCTTTATGACATTTTTAATATACTTCTCATCTTCTCTCCAGAGGCTTTTGGAATGGTATTCCTTAGAAGCCGGATCGGAAGCCGTATAGATCTCATCATGGACACAGGAAAGCAGTACAAGGCAGAAAGCCATCATGAAAGACAGCCAAGAAATTAATTTTCTCATCATAAGCATTTTGTTTTTAGTGGTTTAAATATATAAAAAATTTTCAATCACAACAAAGTGAGCAGAAAAAACAAAAATGTTATTTGCAAATGTCCAAAATATAAGTTCAGATTACTCGCTACTCCCGAAAAACAAAAACCACCCGAAGGTGGTCTGTTTTTATGATCTGTATGGTATTACCTGGTATACACTTCAAAGGAAAAATCTTTTGATCCGGATGGAGTCATCCTCCTGATCTGTTTCCGTTTCAGTTTGGAATTGATTTCAGAAGCAGTTACTATTCTCTTTCCATCCACGGATATTTTATCCTTTGGTGAGGTCAGCAGTATCCATCCTGAATCATTGACCAGAAAGTATTGGTCACCTATCGTAATAAAAACCTTTTCATTTCCTTCCTTGGCCGCTTCCAGGCCGTCCCTGAAATTCAGTTGCTCTTCAAATTTGCTGAAGCCAGATACAACGGATGCATATGAGGTATCTTTAGTGCGGGAAATGAGTTCGGAGAATGCCTTATTCCGTTTTCCGCCAGCTTTCTTCTCCAATCCGAAATAATAGATGGCAGAAATATCATCACCCATATCTGCCCAATGTTCTTTTTGTGTAAATGAAGAGTAACCTTCTTTTTCAATTTTTATACTGAAACGGACAGGCCCTCCCCGCAGATTACTGACAGTTCCTTTAAAATATCCTCTGGAATCTGTTGAGGCAATAAAATTTCCCGTTTCCCCATATACTTTTGCATCCGCTAAAGGAGCACGGGTAATGGCATCTACGATGAGACCCGCAACAGTAACCGTTCTTGCTTTACATTTTAGAGGTTCTGCACTCAACGATAGAAAAGACAGGAGTAAAACCATACATGACAGGCTGATAAAATTGCGTTTTTTCATGATCTTCTTATTTCTTAATAAAAAATATTCCCATAAAAAATACCCTTTTAATAAGGGTATTATATCATTAACTGATTAAATCGAATCTCGCATATTCAGCGACTTTTTTCGGAAGCCTGATGCCTTCTGCGGTCTGGTTGTTTTCCAGCAGCGCTGCCATAATTCTGGGAAGTGCCATCGCTGAGCCGTTCAGGGTATGCACGAGCTGTGACTTCCCGTCGGTTTTATAACGGCATTTCAGACGGTTGGCCTGGAATGTTTCGAAGTTAGACACAGAGCTTACTTCGAGCCATTTCTCCTGGGCAGCACTCCACACCTCAAAGTCGTAGGTCATGGCAGCAGCAAATCCGGTGTCGCCTCCGCACAGCCTTAAAACTCTGTACGGCAGCTCAAGGTCTGTCAGGATTTCTTTGATGTGCTCAACCATTTCTTCCAGGACAGCATACGAATTTTCAGGCTTTTCGATCCTTACGATCTCCACCTTTTCAAACTGGTGAAGACGGTTCAGGCCGCGTACATGAGCTCCGTAGCTTCCCGCTTCCCTCCTGTAACATTGGGAAAAAGCTGTATTCTTGATCGGAAGGTCCTTTTCATCCAGCAAAACATCGCGGTAAAGATTCGTTACCGGAACTTCTGCTGTAGGAATGAGGTAAAGGTCATCCTGACCAATGTGGTACATCTGTCCTTCCTTATCCGGCAATTGCCCTGTCCCATATCCGGAAGCTTCATTCACTACGTGAGGCGGATTGACTTCCATATATCCCTTTTCGATATTCTTATCAAGGAAATACTGAACTAAAGCCCTTTGCAGCCTCGCTCCCTTTCCAAGGTATACCGGAAACCCTGCACCGGCAATTTTTACCCCCAATTCAAAATCGATAAGGTTGTATTTCTTAGCCAGTTCCCAGTGCGGAACAGCACCTTCCCCCAGTCCTTCCACATCATGGGACTGATAAATAATTTCATTATCGTCTGCCGATACGCCACCTTTCACCAGTTCATAAGGAATATTGGGAACCTGATATAAGATATTCAATAATGTCTGTTCTTTTACATCCAGCTGGGACTGTAATTCTTTACTCGACTCTTTGTATTGTGCTGTTTTAGATTTTGCAGATTCAGCTTCTTCTTTTTTCCCTTCTTTCATTAAAAGACCGATCTCTTTCGAGATTTTGTTGATCTCAGCAAGCTGGGAATCCAGTTCAAACTGAATTTTTTTTCTTTCATCGTCGGTAGCAATCGCTTCATCTACCAACTCAAGATTCTTGAATTGCCTTTTTTTTAGACCTTCTAAAACGCGTTCTTTATTGTCGCGCAAAAAATTAACCTGTAACATTGTGTTGAGATGTTAAATATTAGAAATTAGCTTTTTATGGGCTAACCATTTGCAAATGTACTTTATTTTATGATAGTAACCACATTGGGCGATCCCGGCTGCTTGGTGAATTTAAGATCGTTGTTGTAGTAGACCTTTGAGACTTCAAATACCGAAGGTGTCCAGCGGTACTGGATCTCAAGGATATCATTGATGGTATCGGTCACATTGTTCTGTGTCCTTCTTAAAGAAACATTGATCCTGGAACGGTAGGTCCTGTTGTCCGGGCTTACGGAATCCAGCGTAACCCTCCTTGCTCCTGCAATGTATTCGATATAATACAGTGAATCAGCAGTTACTTTAAGCGTGTTGTTTACCGGTGCATTATCTACAGTCCCGAATATGTCCGTCATGTTATAGCCTGAAAAAGAACCGCTTTTCTTGGCATTCAGTAAATCCTGCCCTGCACTGTTTTTAATATAGATATTCAGGATCTGATCAATATTCTGAACAGAATCTTCGTCACTCCTGCAGCTCAGAAGTGCGAAAAGAACCAGTGCTGTACCGAAAAAGACGTTTCTCATCCCAACAAAGATAGAACTTAAGTTTTATTTCTTCAAGATTTTATTTACTAATATCTGCATTTCCGAGCGGGAAAGGATAAAATCGCTAAAGTAAAAAGGAGTCCCCTGATAAAACCTCCAGAACAGCAATGAAGAGGAAAGACAGTAGGAAACAGAGGTAATAATACAGGCTCCCGCGATCCCCCACCGCGGAATGATCATGAAAGAAGAAACCAGAGTAAAAATAAGTCCTATCAGGGATTTCATATTTAAAATCCTCAGTTTATTGATCCCCGCGAAATAGTATCCGATGATGTTGCTGACTGCAATAGCCATGATACCGGGAGCCAAGAGCAGCGTAATTTTCTTAACCTGTGAAAAATCCTTTCCAAAGATGAGGGCATACCAGTGAGACGGCACCAAAAGAATGATGGCAATGAACAGTAAAGTAATCAGGAAACTGATCCTCATGGAAATTTTAGCTTTCTGAATCGCTGCATCAGAATTACTGCTGTTGACCACATCGGCATATAGAATTACCGACAGGCTCCTGCTTACCGTCCAGATGGCTTCCGAGAATGCGACCCCCACTGAAAATACGCCTACACTCATCATGCCGCGGAAATATTCCAGGAAATAAAAGGACAACCGGTTATTCAGGAACTGAAAAAAGGCACTCAGCTGCGTTTTCCAGCCATAGCTGAACAGAGAATGCAATATGGTCCCGGAAAAAGAAAATTCTGGCAACGGCCTGTCTTTCATAATCTGGTAAAGGCTGGTGAAGAACAACACACTGTAACAAGCGATCTGGGCTAAGAAATAAGAGGAAACGGATCTAGCCCCGATGCCATAGACCATGATACCGATGAAAGCAATATGGACCGCCTGTTGCAGGATCGTATAGATATTAAACATCCTGATGTTCTTCTGGCCCACAAAAAGATTGACATTGGCAGCCAGCAGGGATGATGAAACAGACAATCCGATGAGATAGCCTAAATGCCCGGTATCTTTTGTACATGCAAACAGCAAAGGAATGGTTATCCCGACCAGCAAGGACCAGGTATAGGCATACAGAAGGATCTGTTCCGTTTTATATTTAGGCGCAAAATAAGTGATGCTGCTGCCTGCAAAAATGCTGGCAAAGAAACTGATTACCGTTAAGTCGGCAATGACAATAGAAATCACTCCCTTTCCTTCGCTGCCCCACATATTCGTGGAGTATACAACCAGCCCGAAATTCAATATCAGAATCAGGAAGCGGGAAACAAAAGTTTTCAGGAGGGTGGCATGCTTCATTTCAGGATTGATTTTTTGACAAATTCCGTCAATGAATTTTTAATCGCAGCCCAATTGTACTGTTCCTCAAATACCGCTCTTGCTCCATGGGCATGGGCAGTATACAGTGTAGGATCATCCATATAGGCCATTATTTTTTGAGCTATCAAATCGGCATTTTCGGGATCAACCAAAAACCCGAACCTTGAGATATCCACAAACTGCCGGGTTGCTTTCAGATCACTGTAGATCACCGGTTTACCGGAAGCAGCATAATAAAATATCTTAATCGGAAGGCAGTGATGGTTTTCAAAATTGATTTCCCTGAGATCAAAACAGATGTCTGCCTCAGAATACGCTTCCGTAAACGTCTCGAAAGAGGCTGGTTTACGGATACTGATGTCTTCCCATTGGTATTTCTCCAGAAGGGCATCAAAATAGGCCTGGTCTTTTTCTGTCCGGGTTCCTCCGATAATGAGTATGGAAATATGTAAACCTGGCCTAAGCTTCCGAAGGCGGTCAACCGCATTAAAAAAGTTCCCTATTCCCTTTTCTGCTGAGATCTGCCCCGTGTAACACAGCTTTATTTTACCGGCTTCAGGCTGCCTGATGCTTGTATAAATATATTGAGCATCCGGGAAATAAGGAAGGATGATGCTTTTCTTAAACGGGAAACAATAGGCCAAAGGAAACTTTTTGGTCTTTTCCCCGAATATAAAGTGCGTACTAAGGTAACCGGCATACAGCTGAATCATCAGGAACTTGAGGGCATGAACTATTTTCAGGAAAAAAGAATATCCACGGACCATCCTCATCGACGGATACCATTCTGTAATATCATAGATAAGGCTGGCTTTATATTTTTTCCGGTACTCCTTAACAGCAATAATGGCAAGCGGTTCTGACCCGATGATGCAGTCCGGACGGAAAGTATTGCAGACCTCCTGAAATACCCTGGCTTTTTCGTCCGAGCTTTGGTCCAGTATAGCATACGATTCAATGGCAATTCCATCGATAGTACCCTGATATTCTGAGCTGAGACTACAAATTTTTACCTCATACCCGCAGCTTTTCAGCTCTTTTGCCTGATGGTAAAAAATCCGGTCATCATTGTACCGGTGGGCTGTTGTTAAAAAAAGTATTCTGGGCATGGGTTTATCTTATCAAAGCAGGTTCAGCAGTCAGATTCCGTGCAAATATACTAAAACAAAAAAAGTGGAACTCTTTCCACTTTCTTATTTTATAACGATGATACTTATTGTATGGATGCTGCCCAGCTTTTATCAAAAGGCAGTAAAAAATTACTCAGGAATTCCAGATAGGTATTTTTTGAGAAATCAAAAACCTGTATATCTTTGGAAAGCTCACCGCTTCTTATTTTTGATTTAAATTCCTGTAGCTTCAGCGTTTTTACCGCTCCGTCTTCCACATAGCTTGCTTTCATGCGGTCAAAAAGTCCCAGCTGGTACTCTTCATCAATTTCCCTCATCAATTTCCCTAATGCATCGATACTGCATCCTGAAGCCAGCTCTTTTTCCTCATCTACACAGATCACAATAAACTGGTTCTTTTCTATCTTAAAAGACGAGCTCAGCGGCTTGCCGTGAGTAGCCCAGGTAGCCAGGAAGTCAAAGAGTTTTTCAGTAATGGTTTTGGCTTCTTTGGTGCTGAAAGGCCTTGATGCAGGGTATATGATGATTCTGTAGTCGTTGGTTTCTACAATGTTGGATTCTTCAATTTTCATTTCCGATATTTTAAAGTATAAATTTATGAATTATTATTGATTCATAAAAAAAGAAAAAAGAACCCTGGGAATCCCGGGTTCTCATTCATTCTGTACGTTATTTAATCAAATTTATAAATCTTCTGCTTCAGCCAGAAGTTCTACAATATCTTTTACGGCTACTTCCGTGTTTTTATTAAAATGTTTTACCCCATCTGTAAGCATGGTGTTGCAGAACGGGCATCCGGTAGCAATGACTTTTGGCTCGAATGATAATGCTTCTTCCGTTCTTTCGATGTTCACATCCTTATTGCCTTTTTCAGGTTCCTTGAACATCTGCGCTCCGCCGGCTCCGCAACAAAGTCCGTTGCTTCGGCAACGTTTCATTTCCACCAGTTCGGCATCCAGTTTTTCAAGAAGCATCCTCGGAGCTTCATATTCGTTGTTCGCACGGCCCAGGTAACAGGGATCATGGAATGTTATTTTTTTTCCTTTGAAAGACCCTCCTTCAATCTTCAGCCTTCCTTCTTCCATCAGATTTTTAAGAAACTGGGTATGGTGAAGAACTTCATAATGGCCCCCTAAGCTCGGGTATTCATTTTTAAGGGTATTAAAACAGTGCGGACAGGCTGTTACAATCTTTTTGATTTCGTAAGCATTCAGTACCTCAATATTGGTAAGGGCCATCATCTGGAATACAAATTCATTGCCGGCACGCTTAGCCGGATCTCCCGTGCAGCTTTCTTCCTGTCCCAGTACTCCGAATTCCACCCCGATTTTATTCAGGATCTTGCAAAATGCGCGGGTAATCTTTTTGGCACGATCGTCAAAACTTCCTGCACATCCCACCCAGAACAAAACTTCGGGTGATTTCCCTTCGGCAGCATACTCTGCCATTGTTTTTATATTGAAATCCATTTTTTCTTAATTTGAAAATGTATGAATTTGGAAATTTGAAAATACGATTGATCATTTTCAAATTTTCAGATTGTGTAATTGATTATTTAATCCTTTGCCCAGTTCAGACGGTCTGCCTGATTATACTGCCACGGTGCCGCATTATTTTCCACATTGGCCATCATCAGGTTAAGTTCCTGTGGTGCTGCAGACTGTTCCATAACCAGGAACTGCCTCATGTCAAAGATAATGGAAAGCGGGTCCAGCAATACAGGACAGGCTTCCGTACAGGCATTACAGGTTGTGCAGGCCCAAAGTTCCTCTTTAGTAATATAGTCATTGAGAAGCTTTTTACCGTCATCTACAAATTTGCCGTTGGTGTCGATATTTTTTCCTACTTCTTCCAGACGGTCTCTGGTTTTCATGAGGATTAACCTAGGGGATAATTTCTTTCCGGTAATATTGGCCGGACATACCGCAGTACATCTTCCGCATTCCGTGCAGGAATAAGCATTCAGCAGCTGGACCTGATTCAGGTCAAATACATCCTCTGCCCCGAACTTTGATGGCGCTGCTGCCGCATCACCTTCCGCAGGTGCGGCGTATGGATCAGCATTAGGATCCATCATCAGTTTTATCTCCTTCGTTACGGACTCCAGATTATTGAATTTTCCTCTTTTCTCCAGATTAGCATACCATGTACTTGGAAACGCTAAGATGATATGGAGATGTTTGGAATAGTACAGGTAATTCATAAAGAAAAGGATCCCTACAAAATGGAACCACCAGGCAGCTCTCTCGGAATAGATCAGTGTCGTGTCTCCGAAATTGCTGAACAGGGGTGCAAAAATATTGGCACTGACCGGAAAACTTCCGTGCGCTGCCAATAAGCCTCGCTGTTGCAGCACCCAGTCTGAAGTATTCATAGTAAAGAAAGCCACCATCAAAGCAAATTCAATGATCAGGATCCAGTTGGCATCCTGCTTTGGCCATCCGAAAAGTTCTTTCATCGTAAGCCTTTTCACTCCGTAGAAATTTCTCCGGATAAAAAAGATCACTACGCCTATAATAACCAGGAGCGCCAGGATCTCTAACGTTGCCGTAAAGAAATTATATACACTATGCCCCATGACAGACGCCAGGAAACGGTGGGTACCGAAAAGCCCGTCTACAACGATTTCAATCAGTTCAAAATTAATGATAATAAAGCCTACATAAACAAAGAGGTGCAGGATACCCGCAATGGGGCGCTTTACCATCTTGCTCTGTCCCATAGCAACCCGTGCCATGGTAGCCCAGCGCTCGTCTTTCCTGTCGCTGCGGTTGATAGACCTTCCTAATGTAATATTTCTGTATATTTTCTGCAGACTCCTGGCAAACAGCCCAAAGCCGGCTATGAGCAAAATAAGGAAAAGAATATTATCGATATACTGCATGGTTATCAATTAGTTTTTACTGTTCTTCCCGAATACTGAGAAGTTGACATATTTTTTCGGGTTTGCCTTCAGGTCTTCGATTAACAGGTTAAGATTGGTAGAAGCAGCGTTCAGGTTATTGTACAGCTGATCATCTTTCATGATCTTCCCTAGACTTCCCTGTCCGTTATCGATTCCGGTAACCACCTGATTCAGTTTCCCTACTGTAGCATCCAAATTGGCAATGGTAGCATTCAGCCTTTGAGTGTCAATACTTTCCGCTAAATTACCATATTTGTCCAAAGTAACTTTCCCGCTCTGCATCGTGAGGCTTGCATCATCCAGAACCTTTTGCAGTTTAGGATCATTATGCCCTACCAATGAATTGACACTTCCTGCAGTGGTCTGCAATGCTGCCACCGTTTTGTTAAGGTTAGTCAGCAATAATCTGATCTCTTCCCTGTTCTGGGCATTGACTACCTGATTGGCGCTGGACATTAAAGAATCCACACGGTACAATACAGTCTGAAGCTGATCTTTTACCGGGCCTACCTGTGAAGAAAGGCTTCCCAGAGTTCCCAGTTTGAAGGCACCTCTCAGGGTATCACCGTCTTTTGCCGTTGCGCCTCCATACGCAAGATTTACCCTCATTTCTTTTCCGGACATCAGTCCCGGCTCAAAGATTTCAAGAGTTGAATTTTTTGAAAATTCGAAATTATTATCAACCGTAATTTTAACGATAAAATCAATTTTACCTTCCTTGGAAGTCTGAGGGATAATCTTATCCACCTGACCCACTTTCAGACCATTGATTGACACCGGCGAAGACTGCGCCAGCCCTTCTACATTATCGTATTTTGCGTAAAATATATTGTCGGTAGTGAAGAGGCTTCTCCCCTTCATAAATTGAAATAATACCACGAAGCCTACAATGGCTAGGAGAGCTATTAGACCTGCTTTTAATTCTTTACTGAACTTCACTTGCTAAATTTTTCTTATGAGCAAATATAATACATTTTAAATTAATGTCTTTCTGTATTGCCCTGTGTTAAACCACAAAAAAAGTGGCAAAAATTCTGCCACTTTTCTATAGGTATGTAAATTTATTTTTATTGTTGCTGAGAACCCAGTTTATTCCAGATTTCGATTCTGTAGTCTTTGATATCAGCGTTATCCTGAAGGCTCTTTAACCATGCCTGTCCGAACATTCCTGAGTTTCTCTGGGTAATACCTTCGGTAAACTGTTTCAGGTCTCCCGGCTGCTTGTTTACGGTCTCATTCTTCTTAAGAACAACATACACTCCTGTTCCTCCTTCAACCGGATTGGAAAGTTTTCCTTTCGCCACACCGAAGGCAGCTCCCGCTACTTTAGGTTCCATAGCTCCGGCCACAGAAGGGTTCAGAAGGTTTACCTGTGCAGACTGTTTTGTTACAGAGAATAATTTGGCAACCTGATCCAGGCTGGAAGCTTTAGCGGCATTGATTTTTTCAGCAATCTGTTTTGCAGCCAGCTTGTTTTTCACAATGACTTCGATCTGGTCTCTTACAGACTCAGGATCAGCCGTTCCTTTTTCCTGGATACCGTTCAGGTAAACCACGATTTTATCTCCGGTACCGTCTACAGTAAAGAACTCGGTATCTCCTTTGGATCTTTTCTTATCGAATGCCCAGGCCAGGATATCCGCATCTTTATCTGTTCCTAAGCCCTGAAGCTGTCCGTCAAATCTCTTTGCAGATTTAGGATTGGAGAACTGGTAGTTTCCTTTCTTAGCAATATTAACAAAATCATTGAATGATTTGCCCTGTACCTGCTGGATGAATCTTCTTGCATTCTTATCGGTATCCGCTTCTGTAGCATCAGAAGGCTTCACCGCTTTTACCAGATTAGCTACTTTATACGCCATAGCTCCCGGCTTTTTATCTTCGATGTTGATGATATGGTATCCGAACTGCGTTTCTACCACTCCTGTTGCTCCTTTAGGGTTGTTAGCCAGGTAGTGCAGGAATTCAGGTACGAAAGGCGTTTCAGGAGTAGTCCATCCAAGGCTTCCTCCCTGCGCAGCAGAGTTAGGGTCATTGGAAAGCTTAAGGAATTCCGTAAACTTAGCCGGATTAGCCTTTACAACAGCTCCGATAGAATCCGCTAATTTTTTAGCTTCTTCTTTGGTTCTGGTTACTCCTTCCCCTGCAGGGCTTCCTTTGAAAGCGATCAGGATATGTCTGGATAAAGTGGAATCTGAAGTCTTCTTATCGATAAGCTTGGACACCACATAGAAATTCTGCTCTTTGTACGGGCCGAAGGTCTGACCTATAGCCGCCGTAGCGATAGGCCCCTGAATCGTCTGAGGCAATTGCTCAGGCTTAAAATACTGGTTGGTAAACGGCATATCCGAGTTAGCCATTACGAAAAGAGAATCATTGGTAGTATTCTGGAAATTCTCTTTACCACCGCTTGCATCTGTCCCTCCTGAGAACAGTTTGTTGATTTCCTTCTGGGCTGCTGCATCATCTGCTGCACTAGGCTTGGAAGGGAAATAAACAATCCCGAGGTTTCTGCTCGCTTCTGTCTTGAACATCACAGGATGCTGCTTGATATAATCTGCAAGATCTGCTGTGGTTACTTTGATATTGTTTTTCTGAAGATAAGAGGTGTAATCGATTTTTACAAAATCAATATCCGCCATCTGATCTCTTTCTCTCATCAGTTCTTCAGCTTCTTTTTTCCCGGTAGTGATCCCTGTGGAAACATTTGCAAATACCTGTCTGGCCATCAATCTGTATTCAATAGATTTTCTGGTTTTCAGCCACTGGTTGTAGGCGTCAGGATTTGTAGCCTTGATATCCTCGATCTGTTTTTTAAGCTCCTGGGTTTTAAAGTTTCCTTTTTCGTCAAACAACTGCTTGTTCTGAGCAAACATCTGATCGTACTGGATCTGGTTCCAGAAATAATCATCCGTCATTTCAAAGCCCATTTTTTCAAACTGCTGCTTTACCAATTTGGATTGTACCAGCAACTGCCATGCCTGCTCTTCAAGACCATTTTTAGGCTGGCCCTGCTGTTCTGCCTGCTGCTGAAGCACGAAAAGCTGATCGTTAAACTCTTCGCGGGTGATCTTATCGCCGTTTACTTTTCCTAAAACATCAGGATTTTTACCAAAAACCTTATCGATGCTGTCCGGGTTCACTAAGAACGCTAAAAGCGCCAGTGCAATTACTCCCATCAAAAGCCAAGGTCTGTTCCTAATCTGTCCTAAAATTGCCATTATATAAATTATAGTTTTTTATCAGTTTGCGAAAATACACATTTTTAAGAAATTACAGAAATCTGAGACCTTTTTTTAATTTTTAAAATCCAAATAATGCGAAAAAGGAAATTTTGGCCGTAAATTCCATGAAAAAACAAATGGCATAAGTCTTGTGCATTCTTATCCCCAACGGCATATGATGTGTTTTTCAGGGATGTTACTGCTGCCGTACTTAACGATTTAAAAATGGAAATGACAATTTGTCATTCAATAATCTATGACAGAATTTGAAGATATAAGTTTAGAAGAAATGATCAATGACGGATTTGATATTGTAGCTGAAGAAATCAATCTTTCCGACTTTTCAGAAACGGATCAGGACTCAGAACAGAAAATATTCCCCATCCTTCCGGTAAGGAATATGGTGATGTTCCCCAACGTGGTAATTCCTATTACTGCCGGGAGAAAAAATTCAATACAGTTGCTGGAAGAGGCACAGGTGAACGGCAGCCTGATCGGTATTGTCAGCCAGAAGAATTCGGATGTGGAACAGCCTCATGAAAAAGATATTTTCCAGGTAGGCACACTGGCAAAAATCATTAAAATCATCAAGCTCCCTGAAGGAAATATTACCGCCATTACCAAAGGCTTTTACCGCTTCAAAATCAGGAAAATGGTTGAGAAACAGCCATATTTCAAAGCTGAAATCACACGACTGAAAGATACGAAGGCCAAAAATACGGAACAGTACGAAGCACTGCTCGAGAACATCAAGGATCTTGCTTTGAAGATCATCGAGTTGGATCCCAACATTCCGAATGCGGCCAATTTCGCCATTAAGAACATCAACAACAATGATGACCTGCTGAATTTCATCTGTACGAATGCCAATTTCCCGTCATCTGAAAAGCAGAAACTGCTGGAAGAGAAGAACCTGATGGACAGGGCGAAAAAGTCTTATGAAATGATGCATGAAGACTTCAGGAAACTGGAGCTCAGGAATCAGATCCATCAGAAAACTTCTAAAGATCTGGATAAGCAGCAGAGAGAATATTTCCTCAATCAGCAGATCCGAACCATCCAGGAGGAACTGGGCGGCGGACCGGAGAATGATGCAGAGGAACTGATTAAAAAAGCTGAAAGCAAAACATGGTCTCCGGAAGTAGAAGAGCATTTCCAGAAAGAAATTGCCCGCCTGCAACGCCAGAATCCCAACTCACCGGATTATAATGTCCAGCGGAATTACCTGGATTTCTTTACAGACCTCCCGTGGGAAACCTACACAAAAGACCTTTTTGATATTGCCAAAGCAGAAAAAGTTTTGGATAAAGCTCATTTCGGCCTGGAAGACATTAAAAAAAGAATCCTTGAGCACATGGCGGTGCTGAAGCTGAAAAACAATATGAAATCTCCCATCCTGCTGTTATCCGGGCCTCCGGGAGTAGGAAAGACCTCTTTGGGAAAATCTGTAGCAGATGCGTTAGGCAGGAAATATGTTCGCCTGTCCTTAGGTGGCCTTCATGATGAAAGTGAGATCCGCGGACACAGGAAAACCTATATCGGTGCCATGGCCGGCCGGATTTTGCAGTCAATAAAGAAAGCAGGAACGTCCAATCCGGTGATTGTACTGGATGAAATTGATAAGGTTGGACAGGGAATCCACGGTGATCCAAGTTCCGCATTACTTGAAGTTCTTGATCCTGAACAGAATAAATCTTTCTATGACAATTTCCTGGAAATGGGTTATGACCTTTCCAAGGTAATGTTCATTGCCACAGCAAATTCATTATCTACTATTCAGACCCCGCTTCTGGACCGTATGGAGATCATCCAGATTGCCGGGTATACCCTGGAGGAGAAAATTGAAATTGCCAAAAGGCACCTTATTAAAAAGCAGCAGCAGGAGAACGGGCTGGATGTTAAATCATTCAAGCTGGGCTATGATGAGCTGAAACATATTATTGAAGCCCATACTTCTGAAAGTGGCGTAAGAACTCTTGAAAAGAGAATTGCTGCTGTGGCCCGCTGGATAGCATTGCAGACGGCGCTCCTCAAAGATTATAACCCGAAAATCTCGATTGATAAGATTGATGAAATCCTCGGCGTTCCGAGACCTAAAAGCCTTTCGGAAATTACGGGTGTTCCCGGTGTGGTAACCGGACTGGCCTGGACGAGTGTGGGCGGAGACATCCTTTATATTGAAAGCATCCTGAGCAACGGAAAAGGAAACCTTACCATGACCGGAAACCTGGGAACCGTTATGAAAGAGTCCGCTACCATTGCCCTTGAATATATCAAGGCAAGGCATGAAGACCTGGGTATTCCGCAGGATGAACTGGATAAGAAAAACATCCACGTACACGTTCCCGAAGGTGCTACTCCAAAGGACGGGCCTTCTGCAGGGATTGCGATGCTGACATCTATGGTTTCTTCCTATAAGAATAAAAAAGTAAAACCACACCTGGCCATGACCGGTGAGATTACCCTCCGTGGCAAAGTACTTCCGGTAGGCGGGATCAAGGAAAAACTGCTGGCTGCCACAAGAGCGGGAATTCAGGACGTTATTCTGTGTGACGCCAACAGGAAAGATGTGGAAGAAATTAAAAAAGATTACCTCAAAAACCTGAAAGTACACTATGTAAGCCGCATGGAAGAGGTGATTGAAATTGCGATTGAACCATAATTTCAGTGCTGAAACTCCACTTTTTAAAGATAAAAATAATGATAAGATAGGGTTTGAGCCCCTGCACAGCTTCATTCTTTTGCAGCATTATTATTTTAACGATATTTTTTTTAAGACCTCATCTATATATGGTGAGGTTTTTGGTATTTTTATAGAGCAAAATCACTATCGGATATGAATTATTTTAAACTCCCTTTTCTCCTCAAGCTTACGCTTGTCGTTATCTCTGTTATAGGTCTCGGTTACCTGTTGGCTTTGGGCCAGAGCATCATTGCTCCTTTTTTCCTGGCTTTCCTAATGGCCATGCTTTTCCTGCCTTTGGCAACCTTTCTGGAAACAAAGCTGAGGTTTCCCCGGTCTTTATCTACCATGACTGCCGTTTTACTGATGCTGGTCATCCTTACCGGGCTGATCTATTTTTTCGGATCACAACTCTCCAGCTTCAGCAAGGACCTTCCGCGCTTACGGATGCAGTCCAATACTGTATTCAACGACCTTCAGCGCTGGGTTTCCAAGACATTCCATGTAAAAATCAAGGAACAGCTGGATTATATTGACCAGGGGCTGAGTAAACTGCTCTCATCTTCAGGGGTTATCCTGGGTTTTACATTCGGGATATTCTCTACCGGCATCGGCTTCATCCTGTTCTTTATCCTGTTCTTTATTTTTATCCTGAATTACAGAAGGGTGCTGAACAATTTCATCTTGACAGTGTTCAATGAAAAACATAAAGCCAGCGTACAGGAAGCTGTCACTGAAATCCGGATCATGACCAAGAAATACATCATCGGGTTATGTCTTCAAATCGTTATTGTTTCAACCTTAACAGGAATTGCACTTTCCATAATCGGTGTACAATATGCTATCTTGCTTGCCGTCCTTACGGGATTGCTCAATGTAATCCCTTATTTAGGCATCTTTATTTCGCTGTTCATTTCATGTTTTATCGCTTTTGCCACAGGTACCCCATCCACATGCATTTATGTAGTTATCGGTTACATTGCGGTGCATATCATCGACGGAAATATCATCCTGCCATTCGTGGTGGGGTCTAAGGTAAAAATCAATGCCCTGTTCTCATTCCTGGGGATTCTTGTCGGCGAACATTTATGGGGAATTGCTGGAATGTTCCTCTGCATTCCGGCTATCGCCATCCTTAAGATAATATTTGAAAAAATTGAAGGCCTGCAGCCCTGGGGAAGATTGCTGGGAGAAGATGAAAAACCTGATAAGAAGAGAAAGACCTATAAGATTTCAAAGAATATTACTTTGAAGGAGATGGATTGAGGGATTTAGAAGTGAATGGTCGATTCGCTATGCTGGTCAATATGAAATATATTTAATAATAATCATGTATAATGTTTTGATAAATAAAGAAGCCTTCAAGTTAATTAAAGGCTTCTTTATTTATCATGCACAAAGTGGCTGTGTTCCGTTTGGACAATTTTGGTCACAAGGTATATAAGCTTGACTGTCCGGACAATATCCAACCGGATTTCCAGGGTCACCCGGGCCACCGCCTCCCTCTAAACAAGGATGGCCAGGTGGAATTTTACATGGGCACCCTTCAGGACCAATATCACAAATTTCCTTACCGCCATTAATTTCTTTTAAATCATAACGGTTCAATTTTTTAAGATTTTTCAACATAATATTTGTTTTTAATTGTTGCATAACAAATATAAAAAATCAAATGATACAACAGTTGAAATATATGAAAAAATAAAATTAATTAATTTGATTGAATAATTACAATATGATTAACAATAACTTTGAGAAATCAATAAATCATGAAATTAAAATCTATATATGTTTATCATATGCTTTTACACAAATGCACTGAATCCTGTGATCGACCTGCCTACAATCAGCGAATTGATCTCCTTGGTTCCTTCATAAGAGTAAATAGCTTCGGCATCGGCAACGAATCTTGCCACATCATATTCCAGCAGGATTCCGTTTCCTCCCAGGACCTCTCTTGCCCTGGAAACAATATCACGGGTCCTCAGGGTACAGAATACTTTTGCCAGGGAAGCATGCTCATCTTTTAAAATACCCTCATCCTGCATCTCAGAAAGCCTGAAAACCATGGTCTGCATGGCAGTAAGATTGGACAGCATTTCCACGAGATGGCCCTGTATCATCTGGAAAGAGGCGATCGGCTTCCCGAACTGTTCCCTTTTCCGGGTGTAATCGAGAGCGCTTTCATAGGCCCCTCTTGCACAGCCTGTAGCCATCCAGGCCACTCCTGCCCTAGTCATCCGCAGTACCTTTCCGGTATCTTTAAACGAATTGGCATTCTGTAAACGGTTTTCCTCTGTTACCAGGCAGTCTTTCAGGGTGATCAATCCGTTCTGGACGATCCTGAGTGCCATTTTACCTTTGATTTTTTCTACAGAATAGCCGGGATTATCTTTTTCTACAATAAATCCTTTCACCTCACCGTCATCCAGGTCCCTTGCCCAGATGATGACCAGGTCTGCAAATGTGGCGTTCCCGATCCACTTTTTCTGTCCGTTGAGCAGCCATCCTTCCGGCGTCCTTTTGCAGGTAACGGTAAGTCCGCCTGCTGCTCCTGAACCTACTTCAGGCTCCGTTAACCCGAATGCCCCGATTTTCTCAAACTTCTGCATCTGCGGCAGCCATTTCTGTTTCTGCTCTTCGGAACCGCAAATATAAATGGACCCCATCGCCAGGCCGGACTGCACCCCAAAGAAAGTAGCTATGGAAGCATCCACTCTGGCCATTTCCATGGCAATCACTCCTTCCATCAGGAAAGGCATTCCGGGGCAGCCATATCCTTCATAGGTTACGCCACAAATGTCCAACTTTTGAAACTTCGGGATCAGCTCGTGGGGAAATTCATCCCTGAGCCAGTAATGATTCACCAGAGGCTTCACTTCCTTTTCCATGAATGCCCTTACCTTCAGCTGGATTTCCCTCTGCTCCGGCGTCAATGTATGGTAGATATCATAGAAGTCACCATCGATGGGCGGAAGCTCTTTTTTCTTTTTATTGGGATCAAGCATTTTCATAAGTCCGCTGAGCTGCTTATCGTCAAGCTTGGAGAAATTCTCCATCAGCTTCGGTAAATTCACCTTTTGTGAGATGGTGCTCAGCTGATCGAAATCTATGGACCTGAATAATTCTATTGCGTTTCTGATTTTGGAAAAGGTATTTGACATAATAATGGATTGTGTTTGACACTTAAAAGGTAGCAAAAATTAATCCGAAAACCAATGCCTACCTTATAACTTATTTTACAAACTGCTAATTTTCAAACCTTTGAACCGGAATTTCTCTTTACAAAGCTTTTGCGTCTGATTTTCAACCTTTACAAACGATTCATGCTGACCTTTGGAACAGACAACCCTTAAAAATCAATATTATGAAAACCATTTGCATTCAGCTATCGCTGGCTTCCGTTCTGTTATTAGGCTTGTATTCCTGTAAAAAGGGAGAAGCAGTAGGCAAAGATTATGAAGCTTCCGCCACAGCAGATTCTGCCGCTGCACTTACTTCAGATAGCATTTCTTCTGTGGCAACCATGAACGTAAAGGATAAGCAGTTCGTAAAAACCGCAGATGTTAACATGGAAGTACAGGATGTATACGAGACGACGATTTCCATAGAAAAAACCGTACAGGAGATGGGCGGATTTGTGACCAACAGTAACTTACAGAGTTCAGTATTATCAGAAGAAACGTACAACACTTCCGATAAGGATGCCATGCTCGTTAAAAAATACCAGACGGAAAATTCAATGAAAGTACGCATCCCGACCCATAACTTAGGAGAGTTCCTGTCGCTGATCAACCAGAAGAAACTGTTCCTGAACTCAAGAAGCATCAGTGCGGAAGATGTTACCGCGGGAATACAGTATGCCGCTCTTGAAAGAAAAAGGATGAAGACTACTGCCGATCATATTTCCGAACTCAAAAGCAGTAAAGACAAAGTGAAGCTCAGTGATGAGAATATGTCTGAGGATAATATCCGGCAACTGGCCAATATGGATATTACAGACCGGCTCAAGTACAGCACGGTTGATATCTTCATCAAAGAACCCAAGCTCCGGATTTCGGAAATTTCCGTTACCAATACAGCCCATACTGACAATAAATATAGGATCAGTTTCATTTACAGCATGAAAAATGCTTTTGCGGAAGGCTACTATCTGATCCAGGAAATCGTCGTACTCCTGGTAACCATCTGGCCATTATGGATGATTGCTTTACTCATTTTTATCTTTATCAAAAGAAGAAGGACCGACGGAAAAATACGGAAAACGGTTTCTGAGTAAATTCTGGTCAGCCTTATCACTTATATTGTTTCCCATAACCTTCAGATTTTCTTCTGAAGGTTATAGCTTATTCATCTGTTTCAGAATTTCAGCCGCAACAGGCCCGGCTTTGTCTTATACAGATGAAGGATCAGCTCGCCGAACAGTGTGTTGGCCCAGGCAAACCAGGACCGGGTGAAATTTTCAGGATTATTCACATCAAACGACTCATGAATAAACCCTGTTCCGGCGTGGGTGTTTTTTAATGTTTTCAGGCAGTAGATGATCTCTTCCTCATGATCTGTGGTCAGCGCCTGCATGATCAGGCCTAAAGGCCAGATTTTATGCTCGCCGATGTGAGGGCCGCCTATTCCGCTGGCAAATTTCCCAGTACTGAACCACGGATTGGCATGGCTCAGGGAAAACTTTCTCGTGTTCTGGTACAATTCATCTTCCTTTGCAGCATATCCTAAATAAGGGATTGAAAGCAGGTTAGGTACATTGGCATCATCCATGAACAGGGCATTTCCAAAGCCGTCAATTTCCAGAGCGTACATATCACCTGCTTCAGGATGCTTCAGAACTGCATATTTTCGTATGGCCATATCAATTTCATCTGCGAGATCCGTACAGTCCTTCGCCATAGATCCGTCCTTAAAAACCTCTCTGAAAATCTCAGCGGTCTGCCTGAGCGAAACGACGGCAAACATATTGGATGAAATAAGAAACGGGTAGAATGTAGCATCATCAGAAGGCCGGAACATAGAATGGATCAGCCCTGTCTTTTGGGTTGGATTTCCATATCCGCCTGCAAACTGGGTATCCAGAGGATTTCCGTCTGCCCTCTGAAAATGGTAAGGTCCTTTTGAATTTTTCCTCTGTTGTGCTTTAAAGGTCTGTACAATTAATACCATAGCACTTTTCCAGTTGGCATCAAATACAGACGCATCTCCGGTTATTTTCCAGTACTGATAGGAAAGCCTCATCACATAGCACAGCGAATCCACTTCCCATTTGCGCTCATGGACGCCCGGCTTCATCTCGGTATGGTCATCCTTCCATTCGCTTACTTTGCCGGGATCATCATAAAAAGCGTTGGCATAAGGATCCAGCAGCACGAATTCAACCTGTTTGTTAATGACACCTTTTAGGAGGTTTTTCAGTTTTTCATCTTTACGGGCAAGATTGAGGTACGGAAATACCTGCGCCGAGGAATCCCGGAGCCACATCGCATCAATATCACCGGTAATGACATAGGTATAAGGCTTACCGTCCCTGTAGTAAAAACTTACAGTGGTATCCAGCGTATTCGGAAAGCAATTTTCAAACATCCAGGCCAGTTCCGGATCGGCAATCACTTTCTTAACCGAGCGTATGGTTTTCTCTACCTCCCCGGAAATGAATTTTCTTTTGCTGACCTCCGGTCTTCGGGAAATAAAATCCTCTGATGATAAAAATTTTACAGGGCCCGGCAATAAGGCATATCCTAAACCTATTCCGGATCTTTTAAGGAAATTTCTTCTGTTAAGCATTGCTGTGGATGAATATGGATTAAAATTAACCATTTAAAATTATCCGCTAAAATTTTTCATCCGTTCAATTTTCCGTAAATTTGCACTTTAATTTCAACGGGAAGACATTCCGTCATCTGTTGAATGCTCAATCTTAAAACAGAATTTACTATGCTGTCAAAAATAAATCCTCTTCACACAGAAAGCTGGAAAGCGCTAACGGAACATTTTGAGAACAATGATTTTGACCTGAGAAACCTCTTCCGGGATAATGAAAACCGTTTTGAAGAATTTTCCATTAAGAAAAACAATTTCCTGTTCGATTATTCTAAAAACCTTATCGACGCAAGAACGAAAGAATTACTGCTCAATCTTGCAGAGGAATGCGAACTGAAAGATGCCATTTCCAAAATGTTTTCCGGTGACAAGATCAATGAAACGGAAGGAAGGGCTGTTCTCCATACGGCATTAAGGGATTTTTCCGAGAATGAAATCCTGGTTGACGGTGAAAATATAAAACCGCAGATCAGAAGGGTCCTGGACCATATGAAATCCTTCTCCGAAAGCATTATTTCCGGACAGCATAAAGGTTTCAGCGGAAAAGAGATTACCGATGTGGTGAATATCGGGATCGGAGGCTCAGACCTGGGCCCGGTGATGGTATGTTCGGCACTGAAGCATTTCAAAACCAGGCTGAACGTTCATTTTGTTTCCAATGTTGACGGCAACCACATTGCTGAAGTGGTAAAGAACCTCAACCCTGAAACCACATTATTCATCATTGCTTCCAAAACGTTTACCACACAGGAAACGATGACGAATGCCAATTCTGCCAAGGAATGGTTCCTTCAGAAAGGGCAGCAGGAAGATGTATCGAAGCATTTTGTGGCATTATCCACCAATGTGGAAGAAGTTAAAAAATTCGGGATTGCAGAAGAAAATATCTTTGAATTCTGGGACTGGGTCGGCGGAAGATACTCTTTATGGAGTGCCATCGGACTGAGCATTGTGCTTTCAGTAGGATATGAAAACTTCGAGCAGCTCCTGAAAGGGGCTTCTGATACGGACCAGCACTTCCGTAATACGGATTTCTCTGAAAACATTCCTGTACTGATGGGAGTTTTAGGGATCTGGTACCGTAATTTTTATGCAGCAACCAGCTACGCCATTCTTCCGTATTCCCAATACCTGGACCGTTTCGCCGCTTACCTTCAGCAGGGAGACATGGAAAGCAACGGAAAATGTGTAGACAGAAACGGTGAATTTGTAGAATATGAAACGGGACCGATCATCTGGGGTGAACCGGGAACAAACGGGCAGCACGCCTTTTATCAGCTGATCCACCAGGGAACAGAACTGATCCCGGCAGATTTTATCGCGTATGCCAAAAGCCCGAACAAAGTTTCAGACCACCAGGATAAATTGCTGGCCAACTTTTTTGCCCAGACGGAGGCCCTTGCTTTCGGAAAGACAGAAGAGGAAGTGGAAGCAGAGCTCAGAAGTTCCGGGAAATCTGACGATGAAATCGATGCTTTGCTGAACTACAAGGTCTTCCACGGAAACACCCCTACTAACTCCATACTATTCAATGAATTAACCCCATTCTCTCTGGGCCAGCTGATCGCATTGTACGAGCATAAAATTTTCGTTCAGGGCGTGATCTGGAATATTTTCAGCTTTGACCAGTTCGGAGTGGAATTAGGGAAAGTACTGGCCAATAAAATTTTGCCGGAACTTGAAAGCAGTGAGACCGTTAGCTCACATGATTCTTCCACCAATGGTTTAATTAACTATTATAAAGCGAATAAGTAAGTGTTACATATTTTCATTAATTTTGATTAAAATAAAAGGAAATGGGTACCATCACAATACATCTGAAAAATAAGGAAGAAGAGACCTTTATGGAAAATCTGCTGCAAAGGATGAAAATCAGCTTTGAAAAAAATGAGGATGACTTTGAACTGACGGATGAGATGAAAAGAGTGATTGATGAAGCATTAAAACAGGACAGGTCTAAGGCTGTGGATGGAAAAGAGTCTTTAAAAAGAATCAGGGCCAAATATGGACTTTGATTTCAGATTCTTGCCAACTGCTGAACAGGATATTGAAGAGGCAACTGATTATTATGCCAATATATCTTTTAAGGTACTTAAAAATTTCAGTAAACAAATAGATATTTCGATAAGCAATATCTTGGGAAACCCTTATTTTCAGAAAAGGTTCAGGTCCGTCAGGGCTCTTCCTGTGAAAAACTTTCCTTACATTATTTTCTATGAAGTTGATGAAGATGAAAAAATGATTTACATCCTTTCTGTTTTCTGTACCCATCAGAATCCGGAAAAATATCCTAAAATCTAAAAAAAGTAATAAAAAGTACAATGGCAGAAATTCTTGACGGACTGAAAGTATCCAAAGAAATCAAAGCGGAAATTAAGGCAGAGGTAGAAAAGATCCTTGACCATAAGAGAAGGGCACCGCATCTGGTGGCTATTCTTGTCGGGAACAACGGGGCAAGCAAAGCTTATGTAAACAGTAAGGTAAAAGACTGTGAGGAAGTAGGCTTCCAGTCCAGTCTGGTTAAATTCCCGAGCACCGTTTCAGAAGCTGAATTGCTGGAAAAGATCGATGAACTTAATAAATCCAAAGCAGTAGACGGGTTTATCGTTCAGCTGCCCCTACCGGATCAGATCGATCAGGAGAAAATCATCAAGGCTATTGATCCCAGAAAAGATGTTGACGGATTCCACCCTGAAAACTTCGGTAAAATGGCCCTTGAAATGGACACATTCCTGCCTGCTACCCCATTCGGGATCTTAACCCTTCTGGAACGGTACAACATTGAAACCAAAGGTAAGGACTGCGTGATTATCGGAAGAAGCAAGATTGTGGGGAGGCCGATGAGCATCCTGATGGGAAGAAAGGATTTCCCTGGAAACTCTACCGTTACCCTTACGCACTCTTACACGAAAGATATTGAAGAATATACCAAAAAAGCAGACATCGTGATTACCGCCCTCGGAGATCCTCATTTCCTGAAAGGAAATATGATTAAAGAAGGAGCCGTAATTGTGGATGTAGGCATTACCAGAGTAGATGACGATTCTCTGAAAGGCTATTACCTTGCAGGAGATGTGGATTTCGACAGCTGCGCGGCAAAAGCCAGCTGGATCACACCTGTTCCGGGAGGAGTGGGACCGATGACCAGAGCCATGCTGATGAAAAACACCATCCTCGCCTATAAGACCTCAGTCTATAACGACTAAATTGATCATGAACAGCGAAGAAAAAAATATTTTATTGCAAGAAGGTAAAATGCTCCCCGTAATGGAGCATTTTTACACTTTGCAGGGAGAAGGGGCGCATACAGGGAAAGCAGCTTATTTCATCCGGCTGGGCGGCTGCGATGTAGGCTGCCACTGGTGCGATGTAAAGGAAAGCTGGAACCCGGACCTTCACCCGTTGATGAGTGCGGAAGAAATTGCAGAAACGGCAGCAGCCCATTGTAAAACCATTGTACTGACGGGTGGTGAACCTCTGATGTGGAATCTGGACATCCTCACTTCCAGGCTAAAAGCTCTTGGATGCACCATTCATATCGAAACGTCAGGAGCTTATCCTATGAGCGGACAGCTGGACTGGATTACCCTGTCGCCGAAGAAAACCGGACTGCCGAAAGAGGAAATCTACCAAAAGGCACATGAGCTGAAGGTGATTATTTTTAATCAGCATGATTTTACTTTTGCTGAAGAACAGGCCGCCAGGGTTTCTGAAAGCTGTAAGCTATACCTTCAAAGTGAATGGAGCAAGCGTGACGAAATGTATCCTAAAATTACCGATTTTATTCTGGCCCATCCAAGATGGCAGGCTTCCGTCCAGACGCATAAATATCTGAATATACCGTAAAATTACGTACATTAGCTCCTTGTATCGCTAAAAGAAATAGATGCAGAGAATTCGATATTCTAGATATGTGAAATCGATTATTATTTTGCTTGACCTTCTGGTTATTGCATCAGTCTTCATATTCTTTTTTGTGAGCAGGAACGAGCACCTGAAGTACAATCAGGAAACCTGGTATCAGAATATGTTTTCCCTGATCCTGCTGTTTTTATTCTGGATGCTGCTGAGCGGCAGGACAAAAATATACAATATCGCAAGGAACCTTACCTATACGCTGTTTCTTGAGCGGCTCCTTATCCATTGCCTGCTGTTTATCCTCGGCATCCTGCTGATCAGCAAGGTGAGCTATAATACGTTTTTCAATTCGGACGTATACTGGCTTTCCGTATATCTTTTCTGTTTTATCTTCCTGGTTAAATCGCTCATTTACTTTGCCATAAAATACCTGCGGAGCCTGGGGATCAATCATAGGAATGTGATGTTCCTGGATGAGAATGCTGCTACGGACGTCCTGAAGAATATTATCACGGAACGGAAAGATTACGGATATAAGATTTTTGATTACGGCACAACGGACATCAATGCTGAATTGCTGGTGAGTTTCTGGAAAAAGTATGGCATTTATACTTTGTTCCTTCCCCTGGAGAATTCCCTCAGCGAAGATACGGAGAAAGAGGTCTTTAAACTGGCGGAAAACAATAAAGTGCACATTTCCCTTGTTCCCAGTATTGCGCAGAGCGATTTCCTGTTGTATGACATGGGTTACATCCAGACCCAGCCGGTCCTCAACCAGGCCAGGTACCCTCTTGACTACTTTTCAAATTTTCTTTTAAAAAGAATCTTTGATATTGTTTTTTCGGTACTTATTTTGGTACTTATCAGTTCATGGCTTTTTCCGCTTATTGCACTGATTATTAAAATGACTTCAAAAGGCCCTGTATTCTTCATCCAGAAGCGATACGGCTTTCATGAAGCGGTTTTTAACTGCATCAAATTCAGGACTATGGTGGTGAATGATGAATCGGCAACGCGTACGACCTGTGAGAATGACAGCAGGATTACCCGTTTCGGGCGCCTGCTAAGGAAGACCAGCCTGGACGAGATGCCTCAGTTCATTAATGTACTGAAGGGAGAAATGTCCATCGTAGGACCACGTCCCCACATGTTGGCTGTTGACCAGTATTACAAGCCTAAAATAGGGCGGTACAGCCTCAGAAGCATGGTAAGCCCGGGCATTACGGGCCTTGCTCAGGTAAACGGTTTACGGGGTGATTCAGGGGATGTTGAAGTGGAAATGAATAAACGGGTGCTTGCCGATACTTTTTATGTACGGCACTGGAGTTTCATCATGGATCTGGTGATTATTGTGAAGACCGCAGTACTGGTTATCACCGGAGATAAAAATGCAAAATGAATAAAGCTTTAATAAAAAAAGTCTAATTTAGCGATATGTTAAAAAAGTTTTTTACAGCCATAGGAGAGTATATGATCCTTTTGGGCAAATCTCTTCAGAAGCCCCAGAAAATGAGAGTTTTCTGGAAGCTGTTCATGAGGGAAATCAATGATCTGGGGGTCAATTCCTTTGGGCTGGTCATCTTCACTTCCATATTCGTAGGAGCGGTAGTGGCCATTCAGATGTTCAATAATTTTGATGCGTCCTCATTCCCTATTCCTCCTTCATTTGTAGGATATGCTACCAAAGCGGTATTGGTACTGGAGTTCTCTCCTACCATCATCAGTCTTATTCTGGCCGGGAAAGTAGGTTCTTATATTGCTTCCAGCATCGGTACCATGAGGGTTTCCGAACAAATCGATGCCCTGGATATCATGGGGGTAAACTCGCCCAATTTCCTCATACTTCCGAAGATTATGGCCTGTATGATTTTCAATCCCCTGCTTATTGCCATCAGCATTGTGTTTGGTATTGGCGGAGGGTATCTTGCCGGTATCTTAACGGGCAACTGGACTGAAAATGATTACATTACGGGAATCCAGATGTATATGCCTAGTCTTTTTGTTTACTACGCCTTTACCAAAACCATTGTATTTGCCTTTATCATTGCTTCCGTTCCCTCTTATTTCGGTTATTTCGTAAAGGGAGGTTCACTGGAAGTAGGTAGGGCCAGTACGCAGGCTGTAGTATGGACCATGGTATTCATTATTATTTCGGAATTAATTTTAACCCAGTTAATACTAAGCTGATGATTGAGGTAAAAGATCTTAAAAAGAGTTTTGATCAGGTTGAAGTGCTTAAGGGAATTTCAACAACGTTTGATAAAGGAAAGGTGAATCTCATTATCGGGCAGAGTGGTTCCGGAAAAACGGTTTTCCTCAAAAGCCTCCTGAATGTCTACCAGCCTTCTTCAGGAGAAATCCTATTTGATGGCAAAGATATCAATGTCATGACCAGGGAGGAAAAGCAACACTTACGTTCTGAAATTGGGACGGTATTCCAGGGAAGTGCCCTTTTTGACTCGTTAACCGTAGAAGAAAATATCATGTTCCCACTGGATATGTTTACCAATTTAACATTCAGGGAAAAAAAGAAGAGGGTTTTTGATGTCATCGGAAGGGTGCACCTTGACAAGGCCAACAGAAAATATCCTTCTGAAATCTCGGGGGGAATGCAGAAAAGGGTAGCGATTGCAAGGGCGATTGTAAACAACCCTAAATACCTGTTCTGTGACGAGCCGAATTCCGGATTGGATCCTTATACTTCCAATGTCATTGATGACCTTTTGCTGGAAATTACACAGGAATATAATACCACAACGATTATCAACACCCACGATATGAATTCCGTAATGACGATTGGTGAAAAGATCGTTTACTTACGATTGGGTATTAAAGAATGGGAAGGAAATAAAGATATTCTGATTACCGCCGGCAATAAAAACCTGATTGATTTCGTTTATTCGTCAGAGTTATTTAAGGAACTGAGGGAATATTTACTGGAGAATAACAAAACTATTGATAATACAATCACTAAACTAGACGATAATGAAAAAGATACTTAGTATAGCATTAGTTAATGCAGCCCTATTCGCTTCCGCGCAGATTTCCTTTGCAGGAAAAGCCAACCTTATTTTTCCTACAGGATCGCCTTCCTGGAAGAATATCAAAGGGACGGTTAATACGGCTGTTGAAGGAGAAGGAAAGAATAATGCAGGCTTTAATGTAGGTCTTTCGATGAAAGTAGGCATTCCTATGGCTTTCTATGTGATGCCGGAGCTTTATTATACCCATTTTAAGAATGAGTTTACAGCAGCCAATACCACATTTGATATCCAGAGCAATAGGGTAGACCTTCCTGTTCTTTTAGGATATAATGTATTAGGAAATACATTAAGCGCTTTCGTAGGTCCGGTAGCCAGCTATAACCTGAGTAAAGAAGACACCTTCAATGATTTCAGGGAAAATGCAAGGGATAACTTTACCGTTGGTTACCAGTTCGGAGCCCAGGTGGAACTGAAGCAACTGATTATCAACGCAAAATATGAAGGATCTTTCAGCAAGGATTCCAGGGATTTCATCAACAGGGTTTCCGGTGAAGAAATCAGATATGATAACCGTCCCAACTTATTTATGGTAGGACTCGGATATAAGTTTTAACACCTACCCTTCTACTGCTAAAAAATTAAATCCTCAAATATTAAATTTGAGGATTTTGGTTTTTATAAGAAGTTTCTGCCTGTATTTCCGCTTCTCTTCTGGCCAGTTCAGCGGCCTGTTTTTCAAGCTCTTCTTTCTCCTGCTGCAAACGTTTGTATTCTCTTCTTTTCTCTTCTTCCTTTACAGCACTTCCTTTACTTACGTATCCTACCATCCCACCGATGATGAGGCCGATCCCAATGCCTGCCATAACGCCCATGACATGGGACAGGGTAATCCTCTCCACAGTAAAATCTGTCGTCAGATAAAAAAGTAATGCCGATATGGCTAAAAGTACAATCCCTGTAATTGATAAGCTTTTCATAATAATGTGTTTGTTTTTGGTTAATAAAAGAAAGCCTTATTCCATAGATACTGATCCGGATAAGGCTTGCTTCATGAATAGATTAAAGTGTTATTGTTGATTATATTTTTCCTCCGGCTGCCCTGTAGTACTCCAGAGCTTTCGGCAGGTCTTTTTGGATATCTGCGATTCTGGTTTCAGGATTCGGGTGGGTAGATAAGAATTCCGGTTGCCGGCTTCCTTTGGATGCCGCTTCCATTCTTCCCCAGAATGATGTTGCTTCTCTAGGGTCGTAACCTGCCATAGACATCAGGTAAAGCCCCATCTCATCAGCTTCAGATTCCTGATTTCTACCATATTTCAATAGGGCAACCTGCGATCCGATCGGATATACTTGCTGGAAAACACTCGCCCATTGTGCATTGGAGATTGTACCGCCAAGTATGGCCCCGCCATATTGCGCCACCATTGCCTGGGAGATCCTTTCATTTCCATGTCCGGCAAGGGCATGGGAAACTTCGTGTCCCATTACTACAGCAAGTCCGTTATCATTTTTAGTGATTGGCAAAATACCTGTATATACCGCTACTTTACCGCCGGGCATACACCATGCATTCAGTTCGTTGCTCTGGATCAGGTTGAATTCCCAGTTATAATTAGCCAGATCCGCAGATCTTCCTATATTCTGATAATATTTCTGGGCAGCAGCTTTTATCCTGCTTCCTACATTAACCACTCTCCTGGCATCTGCAGTTCCGGTAATAACTTTGGATTTTGAAAGCGTTGTCCTGTACTCCTGCGCAGCCATGGTTGCTATTTCAGAATTATTAGCCAGCTGCAGCGAAGATCTTCCGGTAATAGGATTGGTTGTACATGCCATTACAGAAAGCGCTATTGCGGAGGTTCCTAATAAGTGTTTTATTTTCATATTCCGAGTGTTATTTATTTCAACTTTAACAATTATTATTCCAAACAAATTAAGCTTGCTATATTTGCATGCATTTTGCTCTTTACCATACCTAATTCTCTTATCATGAAAAGACATATTCCACTTTTGGCCCTGCTTGGTTTTTTATTCTTTTTCCAGAACTGTTCATCCCAGGGATCTCTTGATTCCAAAACGGTAGACACCCTGGTTAATTCACAGGAATTTACGTTCTATGCGCAGCGGGCAAATCCCATGAACTATGACGTGATCAACGTTATGAATTCAATTCCTAATTCCGCATCATCCAATATCTTACAGCTGAACGGAAATTATACAGTAGTAGTAAAAAACAATATGCTGGATGTTACTTTACCTTACTTCGGAAGGGTATTCAACCCTACCTACGGTACAGATAACAGCTTCAGGTTCACCACAAAAAATTTCACTGTGAACAAAACCCAGAGTAAAAAGGGTAATTGGGTGGTCAAGATAAAGCCTGACAGGAATGATGGTAAGAATATTGATGAAATTACGATTGAAGTCTATAAAAACGGAACGGCTTTTACTTCCGTACGAAGTACTGACCGGCAGCCGATCACCTACACAGGGTACATCTCGAAAAATGAAGCGACAGCGAAACCTTAAGGTTTTTTAAAAAGTACGTTTTCAACAAATATTTTTGCTTCGGTACTGGGATTCGAGATCCTGTCCGAAGCATTTTTTTTATGGGCAGCATAGGCTTCTTCTACAGAGGCATCCTTTTTCATCATATTCAGCAGGTAATGCTGCACCCAGTATTCGAATCTTTTTTCTGCCTGTTGCCTCCTGACTTCAGCAAAGTTTCCGGATTTTATTTTAAGGCTCGTGAATGCATTGATCTTTTCAAATACTTCACTCAGTCCATGGTTCTGTAAGGCAGAACCTAACAGTACCGGCACTTTCCATCCTTTTTCCTTCGGAGGCATGAAATCCAGAGCGCGCTTGAGTTCCAGTCTTGTATTTTTGGCCCTGGAAAGGTTATCCTCATCCACTTTGTTGATGAAAATAATATCTACCATTTCCATAATGCCCCGCTTGATGCCCTGTAGCTCATCTCCTCCTCCGATGATCTTCAGGAACAGGAAAACGTCGCTGATATCTGCTACCAAAACTTCGGACTGCCCTACTCCTACGGTTTCGATCAAGATATAATCATATCCTGCAGCTTCACAGATCATCATGGTTTCAAAAGTCGTATTAGCTACCCCTCCTAAAAAACCTGAGCTGGGAGAAGGGCGGATAAAGGCATTCTCTTCCCTGGAAAGTTCTTCCATGCGCGTTTTATCTCCTAGAATACTGCCTTTGTTGACTGTAGAACTGGGATCAATGGCCAGGACAGCCACTTTCTTTCCATGGGCTATCGCCAGTTTCCCGAAATTTTCTATAAAAGTAGACTTTCCGGCTCCAGGCACTCCGGTAACGCCTATCCTGAGCGAATTTCCTGTGAAAGGCATGATCCTTTTAAGCAACTCTTCTGCCTGCTGGCGGTGTTCTGCCTTTTTACTTTCAACCAGGGTAATGGCTTTTGCAATCAGGCGTTTGTTTCCTGACCGTATCCCGTCGCTAAGCTCTTCTGTAGAAAATTTCATTGGGTCAAAAATATAAAATAACCGGGAGAATCCTTTCCCAGCCTTTAATTTTATTGTTTCTAAATTAGGTCTGGCTTTATCAACCGCTTAAGGAATTGATTACATTTGTTTTGTTAAGCCTAAATATCGGATATGAAAAAATGTATTGCTACAGCATTGTTGACTGCTGTTTTACTGACTTCCTGTACGCCTAAGACCTCAACTCCTACAGCAGCTACAGGCCCTGCGACTTCCACCGCAGAACAAATTGCCCAGGGAAAAACTATTTTTGAAAATTCATGCGGAAGATGCCACAAGCTCCCGGACCCAGCCAGCCATACTTCTGTACAGTGGGTAGGAATCATGAATTCTATGGCCCCTAAAGCCAGGCTGACAGATGAACAGCACCAATGGGTATATGACTATATTGTATCTGCCGGAAAAAAATAAGTTCGTATTAATTCACTAAATACCACCATATGAAAAATTCAGCTCTGATCCTGATGGCCGCCGCAGCATTCCTTACTTCATGCGGACCTAAAAGCACTGCTGTCACAGGACCCAAATACTCTTCCACCGAAAAGATTGCCGAGGGTAAAACGATTTTCGAAAATTCCTGTAACCGCTGCCATAAGCTTCCGGATCCTGCGAAGCATGACGACCAGGGATGGATAAAAACATTAAGCAGAATGGCCCCTAAAGCCAAATTATCTGATGAGCAGCATCAGATGGTGTATGATTATCTGGCCACTGCCAATAAAAAATAAGCTTTCAGAGAACACGTAGTGACTGATCTTGCAGGACAGTGATCCGCTCAGGGAGCTGGCTCAATATCCAGATGTAAAAATTCAGAAAAAGGAGGTCTATTTTGCCTCCTTTTCCTTTGTTTTATTCTTTTTAGCTTTTGTTTTAGGCATTTTGCCTTTGATCAACTTTTCCCTTTCATTCAGAAAATCTGTCATTGATTTATTATAGCTGAACTTTTTTGCTTCTTTGATGGAGTGCAGGGCTTTTTTGTACTCTTCTTTCTTTTCGTACAGAAAAGACTTTCTGTACAGCAAATCTGCTTTTGCAATCCCTTTTATTTTCAGGGCATAGGCAATCAGCTTTTCTGCTTCATCATAATCTTCATGATCGATGAGGCATGAAATATAGTATTTCGGGGTATTAACATTGCTGACATTACTCTGCATTGCCATTTCAAAATACGATTTTGCCGTTTCATAATCTTTAAGGGTTTCTGCATAAATCCTCCCCATAAGGCACAGGCTGTCTGCATCTTCCGGATCATAAGAAAGCGCATAGTTCAGGGCTTCCACGCAATCCGGAAGGTTATAGGGATAGTTATCCAGCGCTTCAAAATAATATTTGCTTTTAGCTAAGGTCATTGTAGTCATTTTTTAATTGGGTTTTTAAAGCATTCCGCTGCTTCTTGAACGACCGGTCCTGATGGTGATTCTTAAAATCAGTGCCGGTAAAAGTGCGTACCGGATTTCCTCTTTCAACCTGAAGATGGTTGTTCCAGGTATCCTGCATCCTTTTTTCCAGCTGCCTGATATGAAGTTCCACGATCTTTTCGCGTAATCGCATTACCGCCAGTTTCTTATTTTCCAGTTGCGAGCGGGAATCCTGTGCAAAGACACTGATTCCGGTGGGAATATGAGTGGCCCGCACTGCGGTATTAACTTTATTCACATTCTGGCCGCCGCTTCCCTGGCTTCTGGTGGTCTGAAACCGGATTTCTTTTTCACTGAAAGTGATTTCATTCAGTCCTTCCAGTTCAAAAATACCGATGTACCAGTTGCTTCTTTTATGCAGCTTACGGAACGTACTTTTCCCCGTCCAGCAAATGCTTCCCGTCCAGCTTTTCAGAAAACCGTTCAGACATTCTTCTTTTGCTTTCAGAAGCAGGGTAACGGATTTGAGGGTGAGATTTTTATCGCCGTTCTCCCGGTGAATGATTTCGTACTCTATTGTATTGTCTTTTGCCTCCCCGAGGAAAGCCTTCAATATCCGGGCAACCACCCACTGGCATTCCAAAGGTCCTCTTCCCGAGGTGATCTGTACTAATTTTTCCATGTTATTCCGGTATTTTGCTGAGTTCAGGATGGCCGACGGGATCGACATTCTTATCCAGCAGCCTTTTCGCCGCCATCACAGCCCAGCATTTATCGCTTGAATGGATATTCCTGTAAAAGGAAAGCAGAACCTGCGGTTCAGGAACGGTAAAACCGTTTGATTCTATAGTATCCAGATCGTCCCGCTCAAAAAAATCGATCGTGATCCTGAACGGCCTGCCGGTTTCCCTTTCTACGGTTTTTTCATACCGCCTGAAATTTTCTGTGCTCGGCAGATGGTCATAGCGGGTCCAGACTTTGGAAAATCCTTCCTGATGAAGCAGCATTACGACTTCTGCTACATTCTCCCTGGTTACAAAAATATCGATGTCTTTATGGTCATGGGCGTGCTTGTATTCCGTATGTCCGTTTTCAGACATGAAATGCCAGGCCCAGCCACCTGATATAATGACTTTATGTTTTAATTTTTTTAAAATTTCCAGGCCGTACTGAATTCTGTATTCCGGCCATAGTTCTCCGTATCTTTTGGTGTTGTGTGGTGCTCCCATTTGTTGTTTAATTTTAATTGTTTGATGCAGATTGTAAATTGTGAGATAATCGTGTAATTTTTAACATATTAAATAAACATTACTCATTATCCATACCTCTCATCCTTTTCTTTAAGCCAGACAGGTTTAAGACCTGCCCGGCTGATTCATTATTATTTATCCATTCTCACCATTCTCGGCTGAAAGGTTCCCAAAATATCTACCAGCTCGCTCTGCGCATTCATCACTTCATGGATGTCTTTGTAGGCCATAGGTGCTTCCTCCGTATTTCCGCCCATCAGAGTGACTTTTTTGAGTTTAAGCTCTTGTTTGATATCATGCTGGGTAAACCGGCTTCTGCATTCGCCTCTTGAAAAAGCCCTGCCGGCTCCGTGGGATGCCGAATTCAGCGCGTCGGGATTTCCTTTTCCCCTGACAATGAATCCTTTTGCCGTCATAGAACCCGGAATCATGCCCAGCTCACCGGCATGAGCCGGCGTTGCACCTTTGCGGTGAACAATAACCTCTTTGCCGTTATGTATTTCTTTCCAGGCAAAATTATGATGGTTCTCAATCCTGGCCTTTACGCGGCCACCCACTGCTTTCACCAGCCTCCTGTGGATATCGTCATGGCAGGCAGAAGCATAATCTCCTGCGAGGTTCATGGCCGTCCAGTATTCCAGTCCCAGATGGGTATTCAGGTCCAGCCAGGCAAACTGTTGCGCTTCTTTGGGAAGCGGGCACTGTTCTGCCGCCACCCTGGAATAATACTGTGCGATTTCTGCTCCCAGGCCGCGAGAACCGCTGTGCGAAAGGATGCCCAGGTACCTGCCTTTGGGAAGCCCGATCTGCTCATCCTCTTCGGTAATTTCCACTTCACCGAATTCTACGAAGTGGTTTCCGCCACCGGAAGTGCCCATCTGTTTTACAGCTTTTCCTTTCAGCCTTCGCAATATGGGGATGAGATCGAATGTATCGCGTTCAAAAATCTCATGGTCTACATGTGATTTGTGGGTTTCATACATCCCGAACCTTGTATGCTCTGCCAATGCTTTTTCATACTTTTCTTTGGCACCGTCCAAATAGGAAACCGGCGTATCCAGAATGCTGAGGCTCATCCTGCATCCGATGTCCATCCCCACTCCATAAGGAATGACGGCATTTTCCACGGCGAGCACTCCGCCAATCGGCAGCCCGTATCCGCTGTGGGCATCAGGCATTAGTGCGCCCTGTACCGATACCGGTAATTTTAGTGCTGTATACAGCTGGTTTTTGGCCTCATCTGAAATATTATTCCCAAAAATCTGAAATGAGGCACGCTGACTGTTCAGCATTCTTTTTTCAGTTTTCCGTGATGAGAGCAAGGCTTCAGCAATCTGCCCGAATGTGAGGTCCTGTTCAAAATGTTCCGGGTTCAGCAGAATATCTTTCAGGACGGATTTTACGTGATGGATATTTTTAGTGGCAAAGTTCCGTTTCATGACTTCCAAGGCGATGTTTACACTCTGGTTGTTCGGATAGCCTAATTTTAATATGTCTTTTCCTTTAAGTTTTAAATTTCCCATTGTTTTTGTTTTAGGGGTCGGATGTCAGATACCAGATTTCAGATACGAGATGTTAGACATCAGATTCCAGATGTTAGACTTTGACATCAGGTACTGATTTCAGATATCAAATTTCCGACGAAATGTTTAGTTCAGTGCTGCCATCTGATGAATGGTCAGCATCTGAGCGGATGCCTTTTTAGCCCTGATTGCAGCGGTTACCCCGCAGCGAGCCTGAAAGGCGAGCGAGGAGTAATAGCGGAAAGCAGGAAAAAGCTCCTGAAAAAAAAGATCCGGGTTAAACTTAATTTTGAATATTGCGCAATAAAAAACCCGGAACCTGTAGGCTCCGGGCGGTATAATTTGTACTGTTGTTCTAAGAATGTACCCAACCACGAAGCCTTACCACCATAAGCGGTAATCCAACTGTAGAAAAATGTTGTGCTTTGAACATTGCTTCGTTATTTTTAAAGGGTTAGTATTGATTTTCAGATGCAAATATATGGCTTTTTCCGAATATGCAAAATTTTGCATCAAAAAAACCTGAATAAAGATTCAGGTTTAGGGTATATCCTAGTGTTGCATTAGTCTTTTGAGCCTTGGCTGTCCATTTCATCTTCCATCCCTCGAGCATTTTCATTGTCTTCCCTGTTTGATCCCAGGAAATAGATGTTGTGCCTTGCTTTGGCGATGATTCCGTCATAGACTTCCTGTGACATGCCTGCCGGCGCACTTTCATGGCTTTCGGATTCTGCTCCTTTACGCTGTACCTGGATTGCACCTCTTTCATTCAGGACGTTCTTAGCTCTCTGCGCCTCTTCCAGACTGTCTGTATAGACAACAATATTGATTTTTCCTGCACTCTCATTCCGGTAAGCATCCAATGCCTCCACATCGTTCGCAAACACAAAATCCCAGAATCCTCTGTCCTTTACGTCATTCTGATGGGTTTCTCCGGACACGTCAGTGGCTGATGTGGAATGTGAAACAATGATATCTGAATCACTGAATCCATAATTTTTTAATTCATTCTTGATTCCTTCGGTATCTGCACCGGAAGGGAAAATTGAAACTACTGTATAGGCCATAATTAATATTTTTGATTATCTATACAAAAAGCGTACAACTTATGTTTCAGGAATTCTGTTGCAGGAATTTTTCCAGGATATCCACGGCACATTTCGGCAAGTTAGTTCCCGGCCCGAAGATAAAATCGGCCCCGTTCGCATACAGGAATTCATAATCCTGCTGCGGAATAACGCCTCCCACAACAATTTCGATATCGTCTGCCCCAAGCTTTTTCAACTCTTCCACTACCTGCGGAACCAGCGTTTTGTGGCCTGCTGCGAGTGATGAAACCCCAAGGATGTGGATGTCGTTTTCCACCGCCTGCTTCGCCACCTCTTCCGGGGTCTGGAACAGCGGTGCGACATCGACGTCAAATCCCATGTCGGCAAATGCGGTTGCCACTACTTTGGCTCCCCTATCGTGACCGTCCTGCCCCATTTTGGCTACCATCAGCCTCGGCCGCCTTCCTTCTTCCTCTTCAAATTTCCTGGTCAGGGCAAGTGCTTTTTCAAAGTATTCGTTTTTTCCTGCATTCATGGCATATACTCCTGAAATAGTCCTGATGTTGGCTTTGTACCTACCGAAGCTCTCTTCCATTGCATCACTCATTTCCCCAAGCGTCACTCTCCTGCGTGCCGCCTCAATGCAGAGCTCCAGGAGGTTTCCTTTTCCTGTGCCGGCACTTTCACGGATGGCACGGAGGATTTCTTCGACAGCATCTGTATTTCTTTCTGATTTTATGGTATTTAAACGTTCGATCTGCTTCCTGCGGACTTCCGTATTATCAATGTCCAGGATTTCTATTTCACCCTGCTTCAGGGCAGACCTGAACGAATTGACCCCAATGATGAATTCCTCACCGCTGTCTATCTTAGCCTGCTTTCTTGCTGCGGCTTCTTCAATCCTCATCTTCGGGATCCCGGCTTCTATGGCTTTGGTCATTCCGCCTTCCTGCTCTACTTCATCAATGTATTTCATAGCTTCCTCAATCATCTGCTGGGTAAGGCTTTCCACAAGATGGCTTCCTCCCATCGGATCTACGACATCGCAGATCCCACTTTCCTGCTGGAGAATAATCTGGGTATTCCTGGCAATTTTTGCGGAATAATCTGTAGGAAGTGCAATAGCTTCGTCCAGTGCATTGGTGTGCAACGACTGGGTTCCGCCCAAAGCTGAAGAAAGGGCCTCGATAGCAGTCCTTGTGATATTATTGAACGGTTCCTGCTCCGTCAGTGACCATCCGGAAGTCTGGGAATGGGTTCTTAAGGCTAAAGATTTAGGATTCTGGGGATTGAACTGTTTCAGCAAGGTCGCCCAGATATATCTGGCAGCCCTCATTTTGGCAATTTCCATAAAGTGGTTCATCCCGATGGCCCAGAAAAAGGATAGTCTGGGGGCAAAATCATCGACATTCATACCTGCCTTTATCCCGGTCCTTACATATTCCAGCCCGTCTGCCAGAGTATAAGCCATTTCCAGAACTGGAGTAGCACCGGCTTCCTGCATATGGTATCCTGAAATGGAGATGGAATTGAACTTTGGAATGTTCCTGGAAGTATATTCAAAAATATCGGCAATAATTTTCATGGATGGTGCCGGCGGATAGATGTAGGTATTCCGTACCATGAATTCTTTCAGGATGTCATTCTGAATCGTCCCCGAAAGCTGATCCTGCTGCACGCCCTGCTCTTCGGCCGCCACAATATAGAAAGCCAGAACCGGAAGTACGGCCCCGTTCATGGTCATAGATACGGAAATCTGATCCAAAGGGATTTCATTGAAAAGAATCTTCATATCCTCCACAGAATCAATTGCTACACCTGCTTTCCCCACATCTCCCACCACTCTAGCATGATCGGAATCATAGCCTCTGTGCGTTGCCAGGTCGAATGCTACGGAAAGCCCCTTCTGCCCGGCAGCAAGATTCCTCCTGTAAAAGGCATTGGATTCCTCGGCCGTTGAAAATCCGGCATACTGACGGATGGTCCACGGTTTCTGAACGTACATGGTGGAATACGGTCCCCTAAGGTAGGGGGCTATACCGGGCGCAGTCTGTGTAAGCGACTGATCTTTGATATCTCCTGCATGATAAGATGACTTCAGCTGAAGCCCGTCTTTTTCAAAGGAATAGATTTTCCTGTTTTTTTCAGATATGGTAAATTGAGGAGTTTTGTTCTGAACTTCTCTTCTCATAATGTCAGATTTATTGTCTGGCTAAAATTACACATTTTCGGGAGAATACATTTTCATTAATTTCTATAAAAAAAGCGTCAAGTATGACGCTTAATATTTGGTTAATTCTATGTGGCTTTAGTGGGATTCATAACAATCCGGGTAGCCATTATGATTATTATCTGTACAATCAGGATTTTCTGGTGCAGGTAATGCTGGAGTACTTTGATAGCAATTATTAACATCAGTATCAATTGATTTTAGTTCATAATCATTTGTTACAGTACCGTTCTCTTTAATTGTATTTATTTTTACTTCAATATTTCCATAACTTTTATTTGCTGTCTTAAAAATATCTAATGTTTGTGAAACATATTGTCCTGCCGGAATGGTAAAAGTTTTACCTTCAATAATGGTATTATTGCTGATAATTACAATATTTACTTGTCTGTTATTTACAGATAGAACATCCGAACTGGCATACAGCCTATACTTATTACATGGTGAGCTATCATTATTTATTGAAGATTGATCAATAAAAATAACAGGGGTAACGTAATTTTCATCACTCAATGTAGTTTTTGACTTACTGCCTAAATGCTTAGATTGTATTGATTGAAAATCCTCATGACTATCATTTTGGAGATCTGAACCGTTACAAGAATTGATCAAAAACATAAACACTGCACAAGAAGAAAATGATAATAATTTTTTCATAATTTTTTTGTTTTTATTCTAATACTAATATATCAAAGTTTTTTAATCCCCATCTCATACAACGCAAAGGAGATCAGATCCGCATTTTCACCAATAACCTGTTCCGTAGATCTTCCTGCGCCATGACCGGCGTTTTTCTCAATCCGCAAAAGGATCGGGTTGCTGCAAGCCTGCTTTTCCTGGAGTTCCGCACCGAATTTGAATGAATGCG
Organism: uncultured Chryseobacterium sp.; assembly: GCA_913775525.1. Taxonomy (GTDB): domain Bacteria; phylum Bacteroidota; class Bacteroidia; order Flavobacteriales; family Weeksellaceae; genus Chryseobacterium. The sequence goes on along the minus strand of CAJYLH010000027.1, from coordinate 48,562 downwards.
CAGGTACTACCCTGTCATCATGATCACTGGTAATGATCATGGTGGACGGATAGCAGGTTCCGGCTTTTACATTATGAACCGGCGAATAGGATTTGAGGTAGTCAAACATTTCTTTGCTGTCTTCTGCTGTTCCGTAATCATAGGACCATCCTGCACCGGCTGTGAATTTATTGTACCTCAGCATATCAAGAACGCCTACTCCCGGGAAAGCCACTTTGGCAAGGTCCGGACGCATGGTCATGGTAGCGCCTACCAGTAATCCGCCGTTTGACCTTCCCGAAAGGGCCATATACTGTTTTGAAGTATAGCCTTTGCTCTGCAAATATTCTCCGGCTGCAATGAAGTCTTCAAAAACATTTTTCTTCTGCATCTTGGTCCCTGCATCATGCCATTTCTTACCGTATTCACCGCCGCCGCGGATGTTCGGTACGGCATAGATACCCCCGTTTTCCATCCAGATAGCGTTTACTACGGAAAAGGCAGGCTGCAGGCTAATGTTGAACCCGCCGTAAGAATAAAGCATCGTAGGGTTTTTACCGTCCATCTTGATGCCTTTTTTGTAGCTGATCATCATCGGGATTTTTGTTCCGTCTTTGGAAGTATAAAATACCTGTTCGGAAACATATTCATCCGGATTAAATTTTACCTTCGGCTTTTGATATACTTCTGATTTTCCTGAATCTGCATTAAATTTATACGTAGTTCCGGGCGTGATATAATTGCTGAATGAGTAATACAGTTCTTTTTCTTCTTTTTTACCGCCGAAACCTGCCACATTCCCTTTTCCCGGAAGTGTAATTTCCCGGATGAGCTTTCCATTCCTGTCCAGCTGCTTTACCTGATCCACAGCATCCACCATATAGGTAGCAAAGAAGTATCCTCCTCCGGTAGAGATGCCCAGAACATTTTCAGTTTCCGGGATTATGTCCTTCCAGTTTTCCGGAGTCGGATTTTTGATGCTGGTTTTCACGAGACGCATATTGGGTGCATCCTTATCTGTAAAAATATACAGATTATCGCCATCGGTATCTACAATACTGGCATTGATATCAAATCCTTTAACGACCTGCACAAAATCGCCGCCTTTCTTTAAATCTTTAATATACAGCTCATTGCCATTCGTAGCATTAGCAGCAGAAATAATCAGGTACCTCTGGTCTTCGGAAACGCCTGCTCCCAGGTATCTCCTCGGTGTCTTTTCACCGCCGAAAATCAATTGGTCTTCCGACTGTTTTGTACCCAGCTTATGAAAGTAAACCTTATGTTTATCCGTCATTCCGGAAAGTACAGTTCCTTCTTTAGGCTTATCGTAGCTTGAATAATAGAAGCCTTCGTCGCCCTGCCAGGAAATCCCGCTGAATTTCACATCAGTCAGGGTATCATCCATCTGTTTTCCGGTAACGGCATTCAGGATGATGATTTTATTCCAGTCGCTCCCGCCCTCAGAAATAGAATAGGCTGCAAGGTTTCCTTTTTTATTGAATGAAAGCTGAGCCAGTGACGTAGTGCCTTTATCGGAGAACTTGTTCGGGTCCAGGAATATTTCCGTTGCCTTGGTTTTGTTATTGGTTCTGTACAGGACAGATTGCGCCTGTAAGCCATTGTTTTTATAATAGTATGTATAATCCCCTTCTTTAAACGGTGCTGAAATTTTTTCATAGTTCCAGATATCCCTCAGCTGATCCTTAATCTGTTCCCGGAACGGGATTTTAGAAAGGTAGCTCTGGCTGTAGGCCACTTCTTCATCCACCCACTTTTTTGTGGCCTGGGAATCATTTTCGAGATCCCGGAACGGATCCTGTACTGCGGTTCCGAAATACGTATCGGTCTGGTTTCCTTTTAATGCTTTAGGATAATTCATTTTCTGAGAATAGAAAGAAGCGGAATACAGAATTCCGGCTGTCAGTAATATGGGTTTAAAATTCATGTGAAAGGATTTCATCAAAAATAAGGAAAGTATGGGACATAAAAAAGCTGCCCTTCTACAGACAAAAGCAGCAGTTAATTTATATTTTTAAAATAGGCCTCTTCCAGGTTCCATGACAGGGATTCCGGTCCGCCATTCCAATAATATAGATCCCCGTCTTTATATTTCTGGTACAATCTGAAGGTATTGGAAATCTCGACCTGCTTATCAGCTTTTTTAAAATGCGAGGTAAGGTTTTTAAGGTACTCCTTCATTTCAGCAATACTGAGTTTACTGATGTCTTTTCCCTTCATGCCCAGCATTTTAGATGGTACTTTAACATGTACCTGATACATGATTTCCGTTACTTTCTTTCCTGCAAGCTGTTTATCGTCAATATCCGATATGCTTTTGATCTGATAGTCTGCATTCTTAAGTTGATCCATTAATACGGTAAAGTAATTTCTGGCATCCGGCCGGCAGGCTTCTGCCACCTGACCCGAAAGGGTGGAAAGGAAAATTTCAGTAAGATGATCCACCTTATCGCTGAAAGTCTGGTCCCGGATGCTTTCAGTGTCCAGAAACCGGCTGTTATAGGCATTGAGCTCATCGAGCGATGGATTATCATACCTGACATAGGCATTAAAGTACAACTGAAATACCTTTTCAGGTTTTAAAACGGGATCCTGCGCCTGTAGCTGCTGAACACACAGCATCACCAGGAGCATAAAAAATACTCTACACTTTTTCATAGCTTAACTTTAATTATAACTCAAAAAAAAGACTCCTGATCAACAAGAGTCATTAAGGTATAAATATAGAATATTTTTATAGATTTTCTTCTTCTCCCTTCATTTTTTCAGCATTTTCTGCCATAATTACAGCATCTATCATTTCAGAGATGTCTCCGTTCATGTAGGCATCGAGGTTATACATGGATTTGTTGATCCTGTGGTCCGTTACTCTTCCCTGAGGATAGTTGTATGTTTTAATCTTTGCCGAACGGTCTCCGGTAGATACCATGGTTTTTCTCTGGGCAGCAATATCTCCCTGAACTTCCTGAAGTTTGATATCATAAAGTTTAGCACGGAGCATTTCCATCGCAAGTTCACGGTTCGCCAGCTGAGAACGTGCCTGCTGACAGACTACCACCAATCCGGACGGCTTATGGGTCAGCTGAACTTTGGTTTCCACCTTGTTTACGTTCTGTCCTCCTGCTCCTCCTGAACGGGAAGTCTGCATTTCAATATCGGCCGGATTAATTTCCACATCCACTTCTTCTGCCTCCGGAAGTACTGCAATGGTAATCGCTGAGGTATGTACCCTTCCCTGGGATTCTGTTTCAGGCACACGCTGCACCCGGTGAACTCCGGATTCAAACTTCATGATTCCATAAACGCCTTCCCCTTCCACTTTCATGATGAGTTCCTTGTACCCTTTCGCCGCTTCATTGGTATCGGTTACCTCATGCCTCCAGCCTTTCGATTTGAAATACATGGTATACATCCGGTAAATGTCTTCCACAAAAATAGCGGCTTCATCGCCTCCGGTTCCTGCACGCAATTCCACAATAACGTTTTTATCATCGGCAGGATCTTTAGGAATCAGCAACACTTTAAGTTCTTCTTCCAATCCCGGAATCTTTTCCTGGGCTTCCATTTTTTCCATTTTAGCCAGGTCTACAAGATCCCTGTCTGATCCGTCTGCAATAATTTCATCGGATTCCTCAATCGTATCCAAAGCAGATTTATACTGGTCATAAACCCTTACGATCTTTCCCAGGTCGCTGTATTCTTTGTTCAGAGCAGAGTATCTTTTCTGATCCGAGATCACATCGGGCTGGATAATAAGGTCTGCCACCTCATTATATCTTTGTTTTATTGCTTCTAGTTTAGGGACTAACGATTTAGACATGATGGAAATTTTGTGGGTGCAAAGATAAGAATTATTAATTCAAATTAAAAGCCGGGTATGGATCTGATTTATAAAGTCTTTTGGTGTAAAAACCTTATGAACAGAAGAGGCTGCTTGAAAGCAACCTCTTTTAAATCATCATATAATCGGCATTAAGGAATAATCATCTTCTGGATGGCTGTCCCGTTATCTGCCTTCAGGTGGACCAGATAAGTCCCGGCAGGATATGCTGCTTTGAACTCATGGGTTCCGTTCTCCTGATTGAGTTTAAATGAATCCATTTTTTTACCGCTCATGTCATAGATCACAATCTCTGCATTTTTAGCTTTATAATAAATGAATTTTGCCTGTCCATTCTTCACAGGATTATCTGCTACCTGTAGGGAAAGCCTGTGAGCAGTATTTTCATCCGTAGACAGGGATCCCGCATAATTCCCGAAAATCCTGAATTCTCCAGGCTGGAGTGTGATAGGAGCTGTAGTGGAAGTTATATTGGAAACCGTATTGTCCATGAGGTTCTGCCATGCTCCGGTATAAGGGAAATAAGGCACCACATTCTGGACAGTTGTATTGTAATTGGCCAGTACCACAATATTTTTTATGCCTGCGGTGAGCAGGTTGTCATAAACATAAATCCTGGTGATGAGGCCATTCGGATCATTGGAAAGGTTGTTGGATTCAATCGTATAGGTTTTTGACTTAAACACCGGATGGGAATTCCTGATATTGATGATCTGGGCCCAGGTATTGTACACTGCTTTTCTGTTGGCATTGGCATCATAACCCAGCGTGAATGCTACAGGCTTTTCGTCCGTACGGCAGTTATTGTTGATCGTACCGTCCGTACACCTGTTGATGCTGAATTCATAGCCCAGCTCCCCGAACTGCCAGATCATTTTAGGCCCGGGAATGGTAAAGAACGTAGCCCCGAAAGTCTTCATTCTTTCCAGAGCCGTATTCAGGTTTTTAACATCGTAAGAACCATTGGCAGCACCGTAAGCAAGGTTTTTAAACATCAGCCTTTCTTCATCATGGCTTTCCCCGTATCCTACCGCACTCATATTGGTAAATCCGTGAAGGGTATGATTCATCCTGTTGTAGTTGCTGTTTTCCTTGTACCCCATGGTATTCTGGTTGTAAGGATCGGTTTGTTTGTTCCACATCAGGACGCCTTTACCTTCCGCGATGCGGTAATTGGCCCATTGCTGCTCTTCTGCATCTGTTCCCAGGTGCTCAAAGATCATATAAGAATTCGGATCTATTCCCCATTGCTTATCGGCATAGTATTTCAGGATGTCTACCCTGTCCTGCTGATAAGCATTGGTACAGTTTTCATCGTTGGCCGTACAGTTCTGGGTAAACCCTTTGGTAAGATCCCAACGGAAACCGTCGATACGGTATTCGGTAAGCCATTGCTGCAGGCACCTCTCCACATAATATTTCGTTGCCGCACTTGTATGATTGAAATCATTAAAGACGCTGTACGAATGTTTCGCTACCTGATTGAAATATGGGTTATTAGCTGCGACATCTCCATATCCGTCACCATCCGGGTCGATATTCCAGAGCCTTACCAGCGGAGATCTTCCCGTGGCATGGTTAAACGCTACATCCAGGATGACGGCAATTCCGTTCTGATGGCACAGGTCTACGAATTCCTTGAACTTCTCCGGCGTACCATAGGCTTTATCCAGTGCGTAATGGAAGGACGTATTATATCCCCATGATACATTTCCGTCAAACTCCATAATCGGCATCAGTTCAATCGCATTGATATTCAGATTTTTGAGGTATGTGATCTTGTTGATCAATGACTGCCAGTTTTTTTCCTGTGTAAAATCCCTCAGCAGGAGTTCATACACAACCAGGTTATCTTTGGAGGGCCGCTGGAAGTTGGTCACCTGCCAGTTATAAGCGGTTTGCCCGGTTTTGAATGCGGAGACTTCAAAACCCTGTCCGGAAGGAAACGGCGGTAATCCCGGATAGGTTGTTGAGGAAATCCACTGGTCATCATATGAGGACAGAATCTGTGGAGAATAAGGGTCTGCCACTTTCTTAAGGTCATTGGTCCTGTACTGGAACGTATAGAGCTGCTGAGGTGTCAGGCCGCTCAGTTCAATCCAGTAAAGATCAGGATTGGTTGTATCCCTTTTCATGAGGTAATTGTCATTGACCGCCCAGTTATTAAAACTACCGATCACATGAACAAAGTTTTTATAAGGTGCATATAAAGCCAGTCCTACTTTGGTGTTGTCTGTAGGGTTATAATTGATACCCTGCCGGATCCACGAAGGAATAGCCTGTGAAACCACATTTCTCGGAACCTGCACTATAAACGCCGCAGATTTAGAGGCAGATCCCTGGGTCGCGATCAGTTCCATATCGGCATCACCGGTTACCGTATAAGTGTACGAATAAGAAGTTGATGGTGCAGAAGTACTGTGCACCACCACGCCATTGGCTTTCAGCTGAAAGGTTGCCGCGACATTCGTGGTCCCTGTAACCGTAACTGAATTTCCTGACGGCACGGATGTAAGGCTGTTGGCAGCCGGATTGGTAAGGCTTAAACTGAGTACTCCTACATTTACAAAATTATCTGATGTCTGATGGGCACCTGTTTTATCCTTTAAGAGAAACCCGATCCGTCCGATCCCCGTCCTGTTGTAAAATACAGTTGGGGTAAAGGTTAAGGAATAGGTGTCTGTTGTGGCATTGTAATTCAATTTGTTGAGGTCATTGGAATTATTCCAGCTTCCGTTGGTAGGACAGTCCTGACTGTTCTGGTAATTGGCATCCAGCGACCAGGTCCATATATAAATGGCATTATTGGTAACGCCCCATGCAGATTCGTCGATCTGGTTCCCGGGAACCGTAAGCGTGATCTGATCCGTTTCATTGAACGGGTTCGGGGTAATGCTGTAACTGATCTGCCCGAAAATAAGGGTCATCATGAACAGCAATACGCCTGAGTAAAGTTTTTTCATACTATTGATCTTTCTTTATGATTAAAATTTCATTCATTCCGGAAATTACAAAATTGTGACTAACGGAAGTATTGCAAATGTAATTTTTTATTGTTAACGCCTGTGATTTATTTTTTATGCTGCATCACCAGTGATAAAGTTGTAAAACAACCTGTCTGCATGCTCCAAAAAAGGCCCATCAATAAAGATGAGCCCAAAGTCAAATAAAAAAAATTGAATTGTATTGAAAAAATGACCTTATGTGTAGAATAACCAGATAACAGACATGTGCCGGATTATTTCTTAATTATCTTTTCGGAAATTGTTTTTCCGTTTTTCAGCTGTATGTGTAAGATATATACTCCATCCGGGACACCCTGCATATTGACCTGATTTCCGGAAAACTGAACCGGTATTTTCTGGCCTGCTACAGCAGTTAAAAAAACATCTCCTATGGATGAATCTGTTTTAACAAAGACCATATCACGGGTAGGATTAGGATAGATCGCTGTAGTATTCAACGTGATATCTGATGTGTTTAAACCTGACAGATCTTTTATACATCTTACGGATGCTCCCTGTCCTCTCGGCGCTCCTGAAGAAGCATTGGCACTCGCCGTACCGATGTATAAATATTTACCTCCCGAGTTAGCCGTATCGGAGCTCCAGAAGTACCCTCTCTGGCCCACAAAAGTAAACCCTCCGCTGGTATTGCTCCTGTATCCTCCTGCAGGCAGTTTCAAATTGCTCGCATATGCTGCCGCCGGACTGTTAACAGTTTCTGTTCCGATAAGGTTTGCCCAGTCTGCCTGTGACGGCATTTTCCATCCCGGGCCGATTGCCTTGCAGGGATCTGCACCATTGGCAGAAGTTACAGAAGCGGCATTCGATGCCGACCACTGATCCGAAGAACTGTTTCCGGACCACCATGATGCAGTACTGCTGCCCAAGATAAATGAACTGCCTGTGCCAAGGCCGTCTGGAGAATTGGGTGATGGTGCAGCAGCCGTTGCTGAATTCCTAAGCTGATGGCCGTCATCCCATCTTCCCCACTGAAAGAGGTCTCCATATGCATCAGCGTCTGAAACAGCACCCGCGACCTTTGTGCTTCCCAGGTTTTGCTGTAGCCAGATCTTTCCGTCCGCACCCCTTACGGTAGTATAGGTTACCGTCTGGCCTCTGTACGTAAAGGTTACACAGCCTGTATTTCCAGGGCTGCTTCCGGGATCGGTATTATTACACACTACGGAAGCATTGCCCTGAGAGATTTTTTTCACTCTGACACCGCTTTCAGAATACACCAGAACCAGATTGTTGTGAATATTATCGAAGACAAGGTCATTAAAAGTTGCCTGCCCGTCTGAAATAAAATCCCCACCCAAGGGATTCCAATCCTGCGTTGCTGTATCAAATTTATAGACGGTATTCCTGGAATAATTATCATTTTCCCAACGACTGGCTACAACGTACGGCTGTCCCGAAGCACTGACGGCAACTGCTACATGCTGAACTTTGCCATTGGAGAAATTAGGTGCTCCCAATTGTACCCACGATGTCCCGTTGAACTTTTTCACATTCAGTTTCCGGCCGTTTGCGGAATTGGAAACATAGGCTACATACAGGTTGTTTGCTGCATCGATCGCAATATCCGAATTATATTGTTCTGAAGACGATGAGGCATCCACAATGCTTCCGCCAACCAGGCTCCAGGTATCGGAGGCACTGGCTGTAATGGAATTTTCATAGACCTGTACTCCGCCGGAAACATTGCAGGTATACACTTTATTGTTGGATCCGATAACCATTTCCGCATAGGATGCTCCCGAGGAAAACCCTGAATTGCCTACCTGCTCCCATGCCCCGTTTATAAAACGTTTTACAGTCCCAGAATTTTCTCCCGAAAATGAAAACAAAACGCCGGAAGGAGCTACCGTTGAAGCATGGTAATTGAGAGAAGCACTCGATGCATCCGGCAGCTGGCTCCAGGATGAACCACTGAATTTACGGACTTCCATGCCTGTCCCGGGCCATCCTTTCTGGTTGGTGTAATATACATTCCCTGAATGATCTGATGATAAAGCGTTGTATGTTGCGGTACCTGGCGTAATACCTGCGGATCCTCCCGCATAAGACCAGGAGTTTCCATCAAACTTCTGCACAGAACCTTTCCCTACAGAGACATCATAATACGAGATATAATAATTCCCTGCATAATCAACAATTATATTGTTGTAACCGCTTCCTCCGGTAGATACAGGCTGTGTGTTTCCAACATTTTGCCACTGCTGTGCATTCATCTGGATGGCTGTGACTGCCAAACAGCCTATCGCAGCAAAGATATTGAACAGAACCCGAGATAAAACTTTGAACATAAGTACTTATTATTTTTATTTATTCTAAATTATATTTATTTTTGTGCAAAATTAATCTTCCATGATCCTACTGAGTTATCATTTGCAAACTATCAGTTATCTAACATGAATATCCCACTCTACTTAATGTAATGCTTATGAAAAAGGTGTATGAAAAAAAGATGCTGTTCTGTTCTGAAGCTATCAGAATACAATCATATAGTGACCGGTCTGCAGATGGCTATCTCAAATCCGATACCCTGGAAAGCCGGTCAGGTTTCACACTTTTATTCATGCTGAGTGATGCCGTCCACCTTGAAGCCCCTGACTGCGGAACCTCTTTCCGGTTCAAAAAAAATCAATATATCCTCCATTTTCTGGAAAAAGACGGACAAGCGGAACTCTGGACGGAAAATCAAGCAAGCCTGGAATACCTTCAGATTGATCTTGATTACCAATATATGCTTCATCTCATCCGGCCCGCACCGGGTGGTGAAAGTGCAGACCTGCTGGACCGGCTGATCAGGAACAGATTCATTTTCCTGCATCAGCAGACACCTCCATCGATTACGGTAGAAATGCATATGATCATGAAAGAAATTTTAGGATACTCAAGAAAGGGGGTACTGCAAAAACTTTTTATTGAAGCAAAAGTCATCAAGCTGCTTATGCTGATTTTTGAGCAGTTCAGTGAAAAGGACAACATAAGAAAGTCTTCCGAAACACCGGAAATGGTCAAAAAATATATTGATGATCATTATCAATCCCATTTGAGAACGAAGGATATCGCACGGCTGATCGGCATCAACCAGAATACCATAAGAAAGGAATTCAAATCAAGGTACCATATGACGGTAAGCGATTATATTTCGGAGCTGAGGATGCTGAAAGCTAAAAAAATGATTGTCGACAGAAATGTGATGATCAAGGAAATTGCCATTGAATGTGGCTATGAATATGTACAGAATTTTACCCGCGCCTTCAAAAAAAAATTTGGCATCTCACCGGAAAAGCTGAGGAATGAATAAAAAAAACCATCCAGTATACTGAATGGTTTATATATGTTGTTTTGCTTTGATATTGCCTTTTCAGAATTCAGGTGAAAAAGCAATGACAATATCAATTAATGATGATGTCCGTGGTCATGGATGAAAGGCCCGTTACCTTTAGGTTCATTAAAGATCACCTCAGTACCTTCCTGCTCGTAGATCTTTTTTCTTCTGATATCTTCCGGATCAAAAGGCTTTACTTTTCCGAAATATTCTTTCAGACCTTCAGTCAGCCATAATGGAATAACGAAACCGAAGAACATAAAGATACACCAGAACCCTACCAGGAACATGATGATGAAGAAAACAGTCCAAAGGAACTGATAAAACGGCCAAAATGCTGACAAAATCGTGATCATTATCTTATAGATTTTAGGCAAAAATAGAACATTTTTCCTTTTTATACAAAAGATGCATGCCCTATTTTTTAATTTATTTTGATTTTAAATTGGTCCTGAAGCCTTTTTTACTTTTTAACCGCATTCAGGACTTCCTTTGCCATGTCTTTCACCACCTGCGTCGGGGAATGGCAGTCGCAATTGCTGAATCCTGCCACATAGATATCCAGTGACGGAATGTACACCGCCATAGACTTGAATCCGAAAACGCTTCCGCCATGTTCCCGGGTCGGGATGCCATTGATGTCTTTCAAATGCCATCCGTAACCGTAAGTCAGTTTTTCTCCATTGTTGAGCGAATAAGGGGTGAAGGCTTTCCTGGTGTGTTCGGCATCAAGGATCAGACCGGTATTCAGTGCATGCTGCCAGCGAACCATGTCTTCTGCTGTTGACATCAGCGATCCCGAAGAAAACGGGACACTGAAATTTATGATGGTTTTATTAACGTAACCGTCCGTTTTTTGATGATACCCATATGCCCTGTTCTTTATGATCTTCCGGTCACTGGCATAGCAGGAATTCTTCATATCCGCTTTCTCGAAGATATTCTTCCGGATAAAATCTTCATAGCGCTCCCCTGAAATAAGTTCTATGAGATATCCTAGAAGAACATAGCCGGAATTATTGTATTCAAACTTTTCTCCGGGCTTAAAATCAGGAGTTTCATTCTTGAAAAAGTCGACCATCTGTTTAGGCGTCATTTCTTTCTGGGCAATATCGGAAAGCGATTTCATTCTGGTAAAATCCTTAATGCCTGAAGTGTGGGTCAGAAGATGATGGATGGTTATAACATTCCCTGAAGGATAATCGGGAATATATTTGGAGACAGGATCATTGACGCTTAATTTTCCCCGTGATTCAAGGATCAGCACTGCAATAGCCGTAAACTGCTTGGTCATGGAACCGATCTGGAAGACATTACCGGAAGTCATGTTGACGTCCAGTTCAATATTGGCTTTTCCGAAGGCCTTTTCATACAGAGTTTTTCCTTTTTGCGAAACGAGGAATACCCCTCCAGGTGCGCTGGGATCAGAAAATTCAGTTTGTATGATGCTGTCCAGTTTCTGGTTCAGCTGGGCAGAAGACAGCTGAAACAAAAAGAGAATCAGCAGAATTGAAAGTACAGTATTTTTCATCGATATACAATTTGTACTGCAAAGATATCTTTTAATAAGATACCTTGCAATACAAAGTAGTATATATCTTAAAACATTTTTTTTAATGCGCAAGATTGGCAAAAAAATCGTTGCCTTTATCATCGGTAATGATAAAGGCCGGGAAATCCTTCACCTCAATTTTTCTTACTGCTTCCATCCCCAGTTCCGGGAAATCTACCACCTCGACGGAAAGGATATTATCTTTTGCCAGGATAGCAGCCGGTCCACCGATCGAGCCAAGGTAAAACCCTCCGTATTTTCCGCAGGCATTGGTCACATCTTTACTCCGGTTTCCTTTCGCCAGCATAACCATGCTTCCTCCATGGCTCTGGAATTCATCCACATACACATCCATCCTTCCTGCCGTAGTAGGCCCGAAACTTCCTGAAGCCATTCCTTCCGGGGTTTTTGCAGGTCCTGCATAATAAATCGGGTGGTTTTTAAAATACTCAGGCATCGGCTGTCCGCTGTCAATAATCTCTTTGATTTTTGCATGGGCGATATCTCTTGCCACAATCAAAGTCCCATTTAGCTTAAGCCTGGTTTTGATAGGGTATTTTGACAGTTCAGCCAGAATTTCCGGCATCGGTTGATTAAGGTTGATTTCTACCGCCTCCTCAAGGTGCGGCGGTGTTTCAGGCAAAAATCGCTTAGGATCCTGCTCAAGCTGCTCTAAGAAGATCCCTTCTTCGGTGATTTTCCCTTTGATATTACGGTCTGCAGAACAGGACACGCCCATTCCTACCGGACAGGATGCTGCATGGCGCGGAAGCCTGATCACCCGTACATCATGGGTCAGGTATTTACCTCCAAACTGGGCTCCGATAGAACTTTCCTGACAGATCTTCTGCACCCTAGCTTCCCATTCCAGGTCCCTGAAGGCCTGCCCGGCTTCATTGCCTTCTGTAGGAAGATGGTCATAATATTTTGCAGAAGCTTTTTTCACAGCTGCCAGGTTGGCCTCAGCAGAGGTACCTCCGATTACCAAGGCTAAATGGTACGGCGGACAGGCCGCAGTCCCTAAATCGGATATTCTTTCCTTGATGAATTCTTCCAGTGATTTTTCATTCAGCAAAGACTTTGTTTTCTGGTACAGGAATGTTTTATTGGCAGAACCTCCGCCTTTTGTCAGGAACAGGAATTCATAGGAGTTTCCCTTTTTAGCATAGATATCGATCTGCGCAGGAAGGTTGGAGCCTGAGTTTTTCTCATCAAACATGGTTAAAGGAACTACTTGGGAATATCTCAGGTTCCTTTTCTGATAGGTATTGTAAATCCCTTTGCTCAGGTATTCTCCGTCATCCGCTCCTGTATACACGTTTTCTCCTTTCTTACCCATGACAATAGCCGTTCCGGTATCCTGACAGGATGGAAGGGCACCTTCTGCCGCCACAGCAGCATTCTGTAAAAGATTGTAGGCTACGAACCTGTCGTTATCCGTTGCTTCAGGATCGTCGATGATACTTCTGAGACTGGCAAGATGGGAAGACCGGAGCATAAAGGAAACGTCTGCCATCGCTTCTTCAGCCAGCAGTTCGAGGCCCTTGGGATCGATGGTAAGGATTTCCCTGTTTCCCAGTTGTTCAACCTTGACATAGTCTGAAGTAAGCTTTTTGTACACCGTATCATCTTTCTGAATCGGATACGGATCCTGATATCTGAATTCCATTGAATTTTTGTTTGGCTGCAAAAATAAAACATCCTCCAAAAACATGAGGAAAATCACTCTGCCCGATTGATATTTATAATGATTATAAATTGTGAGGTTTTTCAGTAATGAGTATTTTTATAAACTACAAATCAGAAATTCCAATCATATGAATTACAGAATAGAAAAAGACACGATGGGAGAAGTGCAGGTTCCTGCAGATAAATTCTGGGGTGCCCAGACGGAACGCTCCAGGAACAACTTCAAAATCGGGCCGGAGGGATCAATGCCTCATGAAATTATTGAAGCATTTGCTTACCTGAAAAAGGCAGCCGCTTTTGCCAATACAGATCTTGGAGTGCTTCCGGCAGAGAAAAGGGATATGATCGCCAGGGTTTGCGATGAGATCCTGGAAGGGAAACTGAACGACCAGTTCCCGCTGGTGATCTGGCAGACCGGATCCGGAACACAGTCTAACATGAATGTGAATGAAGTGATCTCCAACCGTGCCCATGTCAACAACGGCGGGACCCTGGGAGAAAAATCTGATGTTCACCCGAATGACGATGTCAACAAATCACAGTCTTCCAACGACACCTATCCTACTGCTATGCATATTGCAGCCTACAAAAAGGTGGTGGAAACCACTATTCCTGCCGTTGAAAAGCTCAGAGATACCTTAGCAGAAAAATCCGAAGCCTTCAGAAATATTGTGAAAATCGGAAGGACACATTTAATGGATGCCACACCACTTACGCTGGGGCAGGAGTTTTCCGGATATGTGGCCCAGCTGAATTTCGGGTTCAGGGCATTAAAAAATACTTTACCGCACCTTTCGGAACTGGCTCTGGGCGGTACTGCCGTAGGAACCGGACTGAATACGCCTCAGGGCTATGACGTAAAAGTTGCTGAATATATTGCCGAATTCACAGGGCATCCCTTTATTACAGCTGAAAATAAATTTGAAGCCCTCGCTGCCCATGATGCCATTGTGGAATCGCATGGTGCCCTGAAACAGCTTGCCGTTTCATTATTCAAAATTGCCCAGGATATCAGATTGCTGGCTTCAGGGCCGAGATCAGGGATCGGGGAAATCCACATTCCTGAAAATGAGCCGGGATCTTCCATCATGCCGGGGAAAGTAAACCCAACCCAGAATGAGGCAATGACCATGGTTTGTGCACAGGTTTTGGGGAATGACACCAGCATTTCCTTTGCCGGAACTCAGGGGAATTATGAACTGAATGTATTTAAACCTGTTATGGCCTACAACTTCCTGCAGTCGGCACAGCTGATCGCTGATGCATGCATTTCGTTCAATGCCCACTGTGCTGTTGGTATAGAGCCTAATGAAGCAAGAATCAAAGAGCTGGTTGACAAGTCATTGATGCTGGTTACTGCCCTCAATACGCATATCGGTTATGAAAATGCCGCTAAGATTGCCAAAACCGCCCATAAGAATGGGACAACCTTAAAAGAAGAAGCCGTTAATCTCGGACTGCTGACAGCCGAACAGTTTGATGAATGGGTAAAGCCTGAAGATATGGTAGGAAGCCTGAAGTAAATACTAAAACACTCCGGAAAATGATCTTCCGGAGTGTTTTGTTATAGAGATGTTGAGAATATGGCGTCGGATTATTAATTCTTGTTGTACGGACAGCGAGTGATCAGGGAATTACAACCCGATCCCTATCCCGAATACCAGGGCTTTATCATTCTCAAAATATCCATCCTTGAAAAAATTGCTGAAATCTTTCTTCACGAAGATGCTGAAATCGTCATACGATAAGGTCAGCTGTGCGCCGTAAACGAATGGATTAACCTGATAATTTCCCCGGCTTCTCAGTTCCCCGATATCACTTTTAATAATGTTATTGCTGGACATCTTTATGCCTCCATAAGCATTAGCGGTAATCCTGAAACCCTCCGCATAGGGCCTGTACTGGACATCCATTCCGGCATTTTTCAGTTTGGAAAAATTATACTGGAATCCCAGCGGAATCATAATGTATCCGGTCCTTAGTTTACTCTTATCCAGGCTACCGTCATTCTTGGCCAGGAAAACGTCAGCATTGCTATTTTTGGCAAAAAGCATATTATTATCCAGCCTGATGGTTCTCCAGGAAAAACCCAGACCGGTTACCAATCCCCAGGGGCTGGTCCTCCCGAACTGATAATTAAACCTGATCCCCAGTTCCAGGTCTCTTCCACGTTTCATATTCATGTCCAGCTCATTGTCCGGAAGATTATTGGTAAGAGTCATCATCCCTGTAGTGATGTATGGAGATATTTCTTTGGTAGGACGGAACTTTTTCAGCAGCTGCGCTTTCATTTCCTCATTGGAAGCAACATCGGAATTCAGGAGTGAGAACCTTACCTGCTTCTGGATGACCTGATCAAGGTCAAATCCAAGGTCGTGAATCCGCTGGTCGATCTTTTCGGAATACCGCTCGGCAACTTTCGCTTTTTCCTCATCGAATTCGGCTTTACCGAGCCCTTGCTCCTGGAGCCTGATTAATTCGGCTTCCATCAATTCTTTCTCTTCCTTGATGATGTCATTGATTTTCACAGCATAATCTTCCATCTTTTCTTTTACAATAGGGCTCACTTCTGTATCTTCTTTAGGTTGAAGGCTTATTTTCAAGCTTCTCTGACCATATGCCGAAGCCGTTGCAAGGCATACCATTCCTGTAATGATAAATTTCCTGATCATTATTATTTTTTTTGTTTAAAACTGACTTATCTGGCGTTAAGGTCTAACTTTGCTACATTGCTGACCCCTTTTGTCTTCTCTATGGCATCTTTATGTTCTACGGAAAAAAGAAGCGTTCCCGCATCGGTATACCGTTTCTTATAGACGGGCAGTTTAGATGAATCTGCTGCGGCAAAGGTTTTAGCAGCCGGTATTTCAACAGCATATACTTTACTTTCTATTTTTTCTTCAGGCGCTAAATGTACTGCAGTTAACGGCACAGGGTCCTGCTGAGGCAGGATTTCTGTTCTGGAAGGCTGCGCTGCAGGTGCTTCAGCAAGTATATGCTCAGCGATCTTCCGGCTGCTTATTTTATGCTGTTCAGCAGTGCCATAACTCACTGCTGGCTCTTTAGATTCTTTCTCTTTATGAACGGTGTATACTTTTTCAACAGGCTGAGTCTTTTGGCTATTGTCATCCCTCATCATGAACAATATGGCTCCCATGGCTGCCACCAGTATACAACATGCCGCCGCAAAGATCCATTTTGCATTTCCGGAAGACTGTGTAACCGGCTGATGTGCCTGAATTTCTGCCCACAAATCACGGGAAGGGCTAATTTCCCTTTCATTGATCTGCTTCTTGATCTGTTGTTCGAAATTATGTTTAGACAAGCTCATTTTTCAGGATTTTTTTTTGTTGCTTAAAATAAATTTTTCTCATTTTTTCCTTAGCTCTGAAGAGTTGTGTTTTACTGGCCTCAACAGAAATGTTCAACGCAGAGGCTATTTCCTGGTGTGAATATTCTTCAATTACATAGAGGTTGAAAACCATCCGGTAAGGGTCCGGCAGCAGGTCCAGAAGCTCCTGCGCATTGAAATCGGAAATCACCGCCTCTTCATAGACTTCCTCCAGCACAGAAGCATTCACCTCATCCAGATAGAAGATGGTTTTATGGCTTTTGATGAAATTAAGGCATTCATTAACCACAATCCTTCTTGCCCATCCTTCCAGCGCTCCTTCACCCCTGAAGCTTTCCACGGATTTGAACATCTTACAAAATGCTTTAATAACGCAGTCTTCAGCCTGGTACAGATCGCTGATATAGCTCCTGGCTACGCTCAGAAATTTCCTGACATTCTGATCATAAAAAATTTTCTGTGCAGCCGGATCCTGTTTTTTCAGGCGGCTGAGCAAATCCTCTTTCTTATTTCCAGATAAAAACTTCATGGGAATCTTGTTTCTATAATAAAGACAACAAAAATGTGAAATGGTTACAAAAAAAATCTTTTTTCCCGACAAATAAATATAAAATATTGGAAATAAACAATTTATCAAATAAAAAAACCTGCATAATTCCGAATTCTGCAGGCTGATAATGTTTAGGTATAAATGAAAATCTATTTCAGTTCCCCGGAAAGGTTGACCTGGTCTGCAAAATACTGCTCCAGTTCCTTCAGGGTTTCAGGATGCGTCTGGATATCTTTCACCAGCTGTCCTTTATTCACCACGACAATCCTGTTGCAGACTTCCGTAGTATGGGAAAGGTCATGGCTTGAGATCAGAAATGTAACCCCATCCTGCTTGGAAAGTTCCTTAACCAGGTTTTTAAGCTTGATCTGGGTGGAAGGATCGAGATTCGCAAAAGGCTCATCAAGGATAATGATTTCAGGATTCCCGATAATTGCCCCTACGATACCTACTTTTTTCTGGTTTCCCTTGGAAAGGTCACGGACATATTTTCCTGAATTCAGGATCTCACCGTTGAAAAGATCATGGAACTGCCTTAAAAATTCGTCCACGGATGCTTTGTTCTGTCCTCTGAGCTCACCGATGAAATAGAAGTATTCTTCCGGAGTAAGGTAACCGATCAGGAAAGAATCATCTACGAATGCGGCAACCCTGCTCTTCCAGGCTTCCGATTCATTGACCTTGATGTCATCAATGCTCACATAACCTGTTGTGGGCTGGATGAGATCCAGCATCAGGCTGAAAAGGGTGGTTTTCCCGGCACCGTTATTCCCTACGAGACCGAAGGTTTCTCCTTTGGGAATTTCCAGATGCTCTATATTAAGCACCGTAGCTCTCCCGTATGTTTTGGATAAATTATGGATTGTAATCATGTTAACTTTTGTTTTTAAATGCGTCTATTGTGCTGTATTTCTCCACTTTATAATGGCGTACGATGATATTGAATATTTTTTCACGGAATAAAAACCCGATCAGCCCAAGGATGGCAATACTTACAACGCCTGCCGTGATCCCGAAGAAATATTTGGTCAGTGCGAATACAGCCATCGGCAGCAGCATCTTCGGAATCAGCAATAACATCGTTTTCAGATTGAAGCTGTTTTTCTGCCCGATCCTTTTTTCTTTGGAATTCAGGTCGATCTGTGTTTTATTGAAAGCACCGGACCACAGGGTGAACTGTGAATTCACACCGATATTATAGAGGCCGGCTGCAAAAAAGGTAATATAGGTTTCCCAACCCCAATAGGCATAAAACAGAGCGGCTACGATGGAGACTGCCGTCACGATATTCATCAGCCACCATTTTGCTTTCAGGTATTCTTTATAAGGAACATTCTGGGTCATCATCAACGGATAATAGGAGCTGTCGAAAGCCGGCACTCTTTGCCCGAACAGGAACTGGAATCCGCCGGTCACGAAAAGCCCCATAAACATCATCATCATCGGCGTACGGTAGACATGGGATGTAAACATCAGCAACCCGTAGAACAGGAACATAAAGCTGCCCAGGAGAATCCCTTTGGTCACCTTGTTCCGTTTCAGCATTTTGATATCGTTATTAATAAAGGTTCCTATAACCCCATATTTATTTAAGAAAGCAATATTTTCTGTTTTTCCCACTTCTTTCTTGGCTTCCAGGCCCTGGTCCAGATAGAATTCTTTATGGATGAACCTGTAGCAGATCCACCATAAGACTGCAAATATGACGATAGGAAATATCACGAGATAAGGCTGCTCATAAAAACTGTGGAAGAACTGTTCAGAATAGTCTAATACAGGCAGGATATTATAATAAGAAAGTCCGGCAACAATAAGGAACAGGATCCCGATTGCAATGGCAACGGCTTCTTTGCCGTTGAACAGGATATTGATAAAAGTATTGAGGTAAAACAGCAGGGATATCCCGATAAACCAGGCCATAATACCTAATGCACTGTACCCGTTGAACAGGGCAATAATGCAGAAAGTAACCAGGAAACAGGAATTGATCCAGCTGAACACGGAAAGGAAGGTTTTGGTGAGCATGTAGTTAACCAGTGTACGCTTCGGAATGTTCAGGGTGAGAAAAGGCTTGATATTCTGGGTAGGCATTTCCTGCCATATATACTTAATAATCAGATCCAGTGCCCAGGCAACTATCATAAACCGGGAAATGATCTTTACCGCATCGGCATGCATCTCTTCCTCTACATAGAAGAAAGCGATAAAGGCACCTCCGATCAGGCATCCCATAAAATAAAGTATTCCGAAAAACCTGAGGATCTTCATGGCAAGATTGACCCCGACGGAACTTCCCCGGAAAAAACTTTTGTACTCTAATTTAAGGAACTGTAAAAACATAGGCTACTTTTTCTGTATTAGTTAAAAAAGCAGGCAATATGTTACAGAATTAGATCAATAAGAATTAAATTCAAAGATTGTGAAGCGATAATCTCCTCAGGGTTAGCCGATCAGTTCCCTGGCCTGTGCGAGTGCAGCTTCTGTAATCCTGCTTCCGGATAAAAGCTGTGCAATTTCATTCAGCTTCTCATCTTCATCAAGCGGAACAATCGTAGACTGGGTTTTCCCCGATACATCCTGCTTCACCACTTTATAATTGTTGTTCCCTTTGGCAGCTACCTGTGCAAGGTGCGAAATAACGATCAGCTGCATATCGGCGGACATTTCACGCATCAGGTTCCCGATCTCTTCGGCAACCTTTCCGGAGACTCCGGTATCGATTTCGTCCAGGATCAATGTGGGAAGCTGGTCGCTTTCCGCAATAATTTTTTTCACGGCGAGCATCACCCTAGACCGTTCGCCACCTGAAATCGCAGTCTGGATCGGTTTTAAAGGAAACCCGGAATTCGCCTGGAACAGGAGCTGGATGTTTTCTTTACCGAATGCATTAAAGTCTTCCGCCGCTTTCAGCTCAATGCCCACTCTGGCCTTTTCAAGCCCCAGCTTTTTAAGCAGGCCTTCCGCTTTTTTAATGAAGACAGGAATGCTTTTCTTCCTGTTGTCTGAAAGTTTCTGAGCCAGCTTCTGAAGCTTTTGCTCCTTGCTTACAATACCCTGCTCCACTTCCGTTATCAATGCCTCCAGTTCGGAAGCCCCTTTCTGCTCACCGGCCAGCTGGTCCCTGATGTCCTTCAGTTCCTGGACGTCTGCTGCATTATGCTTGATAAAAAGGGTATTGAGCCTGTTATTGAGCTCTGAAAGCTGCACTAAGTTGTCCGGATTGGCTTCGATATTTTCCGCTTCATCTTCCAGTTCGGAGATGATATCCTTTAATTCCACAAAAGAAGCTTCAAGCCGGCTGTCGAGTTCAGCGAAGCCGTTTGACACCTCAGAAATCCTGGAGAGTTTATTTTTAGCTTCATTAAAAAAGGACAGGATGCCGATTTCTTCCTGATGGAACCTGGATAATACCTGCGCCAGGTTTTCGGAAATCATTTCCGCATTTTCCTGGATGGAAAGCTGGTTCTGAAGATCTTCATAATCTATGGCATCCAGCTGCACATCTTCCAGTTCTGAAAGCAGGAACTGCTTGTAATCACTTTCCTTGGTGTTCTCTGAAAGCTGGGTCTGGTATTTTTTAAGCTGGATTTTCAGGCTCTGGAAATCCGAATATTCATTCTGGTATTCCTCGATCCTGCTTTTATTGTCAGACAGTCCGTCGATAATTTTAAACTGGTATTCCGAAGTAAAGAGATTGGAGGTCTCGAATTGGGAATGGATGTCAATCAGCTTTGAAGACAGTTCCCTGAGGACGTCCAGGGTAACGGGAACATCATTGATGAATGCCCTGGATTTCCCTGTAGGAGAAATTTCACGGCGGATAATGGTCTGGAGATCATAATCCAGGTCGTTTTCTATAAAAAATTTCTTGAACTGATTGTCCAGGGAGAATTCAGTTTCCACAATGCTCTTCTCACCGGTATTGGCAATGGACTTTACATCTGCACGCTCCCCTAAAATAAGCCGTAAAGCTCCCAGTATAATGGATTTCCCCGCTCCGGTTTCTCCGGTAATGACCTGTAAACCGTTGTTCAATGATACTTCAAGCGTATCAATAAGGGCAAAATTTTTAATGTAAATTCTCGAAAGCATGTGATCGTGGCAGATTACTTTAGGTACTGCAAATATAGAACTTTAGAATTCAGGATTCAACAAGTGGGGATGCTGCTTTTGAGATTATTTCCATTTGTTCCATTTGTCATCCGTAAATTTCGGAGCAAACAGGATCATCAGCTGCTTCAGATCATTGAGCACAATTCCGCCGTTGTTGCCGGAATTGAAGATATTGTAGATCTCGTCGCTTTTAGTAGTGATGAACAGGTTGAAGAAATAATTCTGCTGAAAAGAGTTTTCATACATCTTAAGCTGCATCAGGGCATCAAAAATAGCTCTTTTGGCACCGGTCTGATCCTGATTGAAGAGGTTGTCCATCCCTCCTCTGTGGTACGTATAGAAGGATGAGCGGAGCTGGGCCATATTCGGGTTAAGGATCTCACCGATCAGGATGGAACGGCTCCTCGGCTCATTGATCTGCTTCCAGCCGTCATAGGTATTCTGGGATTGCCCGTTCTGAGCGATCTGCTGGGCTTTCTGGAACCATTGGGTACCCGACATGGACTGAAAGCTGTCTGCATCATATCCCAGGATCAGATAAACATAAAAGCTGATCACATCAATAAGGTTTTTCCCGGAAAACTGCCGTTCGTTGAAAATAAGATTTTCATTTTCAACATAATCAAATGTAAACCGGGTATCCTGTAGGTTGATGAGCGGAGACTCGTACGTGGTCCCGTAGACAGGCCTTACTGCCTGAACGACGATGCTGGCGGTGAAACGGTTTCCTTCCCTGCTGGCGACTACGATGGCAAAGTTGGATTTTATCTTCTCAAAATTCTGAAGCTTTTTTCCTGTCCAGCTCGTATTGTTGATGAAATCCTTGAGGCTTTTCTCAAGTACCTTGAAGGCCTGCTGGTTACTTCCTGCCACTTGCTGCGAGTTTACCTGCACAGTGGCTAACAGTTCCTGTGAAAACGAAACGTTATATAAGAAAAGCAGTAAAAATAAGCTGATAAGTTTTTTCATTATTCCTTTAAAAGTTGAGAACGGAAAATTATTAAATTTATTTGAGAATCTCTGCTTCGATACAGTCGAGAATATCCCGGGCCACTTCATCTTTGGATTTCAGTGTAAATTCTTTTTCGCCGGCCGGCGTGAAGATTTTTATCTTGTTGGTATCATTCCGGAAGCCTGCACCCTCATCCCGAAGGGAGTTCAGGACGATCATATCCAGGTTTTTCTTCTTCATTTTACCCTGGGCATTTTCTTCTTCATTTTCGGTTTCCAGGGCAAATCCCACCAGGAACTGATGTGCTTTTCTCTCACCCATGGTTTTGAGGATATCCGGGTTCTTAACGAGTTCAATGGTTAAATTCCCGTCACTTTTTTTTATTTTTTCTTTTGCCACTTCTTTCGGGGCATAATCTGCCACTGCGGCGCTGGCTATCCCGATGTCGGCATGATCATAAAATTCGAATACCTGAGCCATCATTTCTTTTGCTGAGGTCACCCTGTACAGTTCAATGGACGGATGCTTTGCTTCCAGGCCGGAAGGTCCGGAAACCAGGATGACTTTTGCGCCTCTTTCTGCCGCTGCTTCAGCCAGGGAGTACCCCATCTTTCCGGAAGAGTGGTTCCCGATGAACCTTACCGGATCAATTGACTCATAAGTCGGGCCCGCTGTGATCAACACCGTTTTTCCCTGAAGAGTCTTTTTGGAGTTCGCCGAACTGAAAAACTGTTCAATAGTACGGATTATTGTTGCCGGCTCCGCCATTCTTCCCTGGCCCACCAATCCGCTGGCCAATTCACCGCTCTCAGCAGGAATGATGATATTCCCGAAGTCTTCCGCCATTTCGAGGTTCTGTCTTGTGGAAGGATGCTGGTACATATCCAGGTCCATAGCAGGTGCGATAAATACCGGACATTTGGCAGACATATAGGTAGCGATGACCAGGTTATCACAGATTCCGTGGGTCATCTTGGCCAGCGTTCCCGCTGTACATGGCGCCACAATCATCACATCCGCCCACAGCGCCATTTCCACATGGCTGTTCCAGGTTCCGTTATCACTGTAAAAATCTGAGTATACCGGATTTTTAGATAATGTGGATATGCTGAGCTTGGTTACGAAATGCTCGGCATCAGGCGTCATTATGGCCTGCACTTCCGCGCCTCGTTTTATGAAGTCGCGGATCAGGAAATGAATTTTATAGGCTGCAATTCCACCGGAGATTGCAATAAGAATTTTTTTTCCGGAAAGGCTGCTCATTCAGTTTGGTTTTAAGCGGTAAATTTACTTATTTATCTTTTATGGTAAATAGACAAAGGTCATAAAGAACAGATTCCTTATGACCTTCATATATAAAAAACACAAATGATTATTTTCTATCGTCAGTTTTTCTGAAGTAAATATCTCCGTTCAGCCATTCTTCTACAGCAATAGAGGTAGGCTTAGGCAATTTTTCATAATGCTTGGAAATTTCGATCTGCTCTCTGTTTTCGAAAACCTCTTCCAGTGTAGAATTATGAACGGCAAATTCGTCAAGCTTATTATGCAGTTCCGTGCGGATTTCCGCATTGATCTGCTCTGCTCTTTTACCCATGATAACAATAGCCTCATAGATGGAACCTACTTTTTCTTCAATCTTATCTTTATCGTAAGTAATCGTATTGACTTCTGCTTTGGTATCTTTTACACTCATTTTGAGAATATTATTTTATTTTAAGATGGCAAATTTACAAATTATCTTTGAATTTTGAAAGTCGCTGCCGGCGGAGGGGTCTGGATGGCCGCACTATCCCTCTGGATCTGCATTGCTTTTTTCTCTGCATCTACCTGATCTTTCATCTGCTGTTCTGTTTTACCCTTGTCTGCAAGCCTCTCTGCCTCTCTTTTCTGTTTCGCTGTAAGGGCCGCAATTCTGGCTTCAGTCTGTTTTTTCACAACCACGAAATCCTGTTTTTCTTTTTCCAGTTTCGCGTTCAGGTCCTGGGCAGTTTTGGCATATTCTGTATTCGGAAGTTCTTTTTCTACCTGTCTGGTAAAAGCAAGGGCACTTTCAATACGTTCATCTTTAAGATCATAAACAGATTTTGTAGCCAGCTCATACCTAGACTTCATGATGTAGTCATAAATTTTCGGGCGGAGTTTGGTACTCGGGAAATCATCCAGTACGTTCTCAAACGCTACATTGGCAGCCTTGTACTCTGCCATTTTATAATACTGGCGTGCATTTTCATACGCTTTGAATTCCAGTTTATAAGCCAGCTCATCGATCAGCTGATTAATATTTTTAGACCTTTCGGAATTGGGATAGTTGTTCAGGAAGTCCTGCAGTTCGTTGATCGCAAGTTCCGTGCTGGATTGGTCCAGATTATAATCCATTGAACCTTCATAGTAGCAAAGGGCAGACATGTAGGCTGCCTCTTCTTTTCTGCTGTCCTGCGGGAAACTGATGGAAAAATTCTTGAACTGGCTTCCTGCCAACCGATAGTTTTTATCATAGTAGTTGGCGTACGCAGAATTGAAAACCACATTCGGTGCATCATCTGTACCTGCCACCAGGTTGGGAAGCCTGTCATACAGAGCCAGTGCATTTTTCCATTTCTTTTTGGCAAAATTCTCATTGGCTACTTTCAGGATGTAGTTTTTATCAGCACTCTTCATTGCTTTGTCCTGCTGGCTTATACATGATGAAACCACCGCAACAGCAAAAAGACCTAAAATATATTTTTTCATAAAAAGTTCAACAGTTTTCGGATTCTTCCGATCTATTAATTTGCAAAAATATAACTTTTTTGCCAATAGATTTTTTTTTATGATTATTTAACGTAAATTTAGTCTGCAGCGTATCCCAGAATGGCAAAAATACTGAGTAAGAGATTCATTCTTACCTTTTTTTCCGCTTCCTTGGCGTAAGTTTCCTCATTTTTATTCGGCACGTACATCTCATAAAAATTTCGGTTCCGGATGACAAATAACGTAGAACCGATAATGGTGGTGAGAACATCTTCCGGTTTTGGGGTAAAGGTAAAAACTCCTGAAGCCACTCCTTTTTTTATCACATCATCCAGTTTTTTCACAAAGAGCTGGTAAAAATCCAGCAATTCATTTTTCACACTGTCTGTATGCCGCAATTCCTGGGTAACGAAACCATGGAAATAGTTGTATTTGAACAGTTGCCCTACGATATATTTAATGATTTCTTTCATCTGCATTTCAGGTTTGCCGTCCTTAATGGTATCTGCAAATTCCGAAAAGTTTTCCCGGGTCTTCAGTACCCGGTACTGATAGAGGTAGGACATCATTTTTTCCTTCGACCCGAAATAGTAGGAAATCATGGCGACATTAATGCCGGCTTTGGAACATATATCTCTAACGGACGTGCCTTCATACCCCTGCTTGGCAATAAGTTCTTCAGCAATATCCAGTATATAGATTTGTTTTTCAGTAAATTTTTTTCTCATATAGCGCAGTTTACGTAAAGTTATGAATTTTTTAACAGAAATAATAAACGTTCGTTTAGCAATTGCGATGAAATATCAATAATTTATTGGCTAATTTTGAAGATGGAATTTTTTGATTTTCACCATCATAAGAAAGACCGTGCGTTCGGGATCTATAATCTGGACTGTCATGATCCCGTGCCTGATTTCCCATATTCTGCGGGAATCCATCCTAAAGATATTGTTAGTGGCGGAATGGAAATGCAGCTGATTCAGCTGAAAGAGCTTGCCTCCCACAAACTTTGCGTAGCTATCGGGGAATGCGGCCTGGATGCTATGGCAGAGGCAGATCAGGATGTTCAGGAAGAAATTTTCCTGAAGCAAATCCTTCTTTCCAATGAAACCCGCAAACCTCTGATCATCCACTGTGTACGGAAGTATTATGAGGTGATTGCTTTCAGGAAAAAAGCTGAGCAGGCAATGGTGATCCATGGTTTCAATAAAAAACAGGGCATTGCCGATGACCTGATCAGGAATAATTTTTACCTGAGTTTTGGAAAAGCGGTTTTGTATAATTTATCTTTGCAGGATACTTTAAGAACGATTCCCATGAACAGGATTTTCCTGGAAACGGACGATGCGGATGTCGACATCGGGGAATTGTATCAGAAAACCGCAGCAATAAAGGGCATCCCGGTGGAAAAGCTCAGTGAACAGATTAGAGAAAATTTAGCACAGATACAAAATGGATAAATACTGGTTGGAAAGAACAGAGCTTCTGGTAAAAGAAGAAGGCCTGG
This sequence comes from uncultured Chryseobacterium sp., assembly GCA_913775525.1. GTDB lineage: Bacteria > Bacteroidota > Bacteroidia > Flavobacteriales > Weeksellaceae > Chryseobacterium. Next base: position 21,928 of record CAJYLH010000027.1, on the reverse strand, counting down.
AAAAACTCATAAAATCGAATATCCTGGTGGTAGGCCTGGGAGGCGTAGGTTCTTTTGCCGCAGAGTTCCTGGCCAGGGCCGGAGTAGGCAGCATGACGATTGTAGACGGTGATACGGTGGATATTACCAATATCAACAGACAATTGCCGGCGTTGAGATCCACCGTCGGAAAACATAAGGTAGAAGTAGTTGCAGAAAGGCTTATGGATATCAATCCGGACCTTACACTGACAAAAATCAATGAATTCCTGAATCCTGAAAGGATGGATGAAGTACTGGATTCCGCTCCTTTCGATTATGTCCTGGACTGTATCGACAGTGTAACGCCCAAGCTGTGCCTGATTATCGCAGCCAAGCGGAGAAGGATTAAAATCGTAAGCTCTATGGGAGCGGGAGGAAAAACGGATCCTAGCAAAGTGATGGTGAGAGACATCAGCAAAACGGAACACTGCCACCTGGCAAGACAGGTAAGAAAAAGGCTGAAAAAAGAAAAGATCGACAAAGGCGTTCGATGTGTCTTTGCCAACGACATACAGGATGAAGAAAGCCTGAAAATGACGGACGGCACCAATTATAAAAGGTCATTCTATGGTACGATAAGCTATATGCCGGCCATTTTCGGATTGTATGCTGCCTCGGAAGTGATCAATTACCTGCTGGATAAAAAATAAATTCAGGATGGGAAGATGCAGAGCATCTATGCCCTTCCTGAACCGGTGAGCCAAATAACGACTATCTTTACAGCCAGCAATGACGAATTTTACCTATCCCAGAGCCGAAAAACTTAAGAAAAACACTGAAATTTCCCTGCTTTTTGAAAAAGGCAGATGGAAAACGCATGGCAACCTGAGGATTATAGTCCTGAAAAATAAACCTTCTGCTCCCGTAGAAGAGGGTAAATTTGCTGTATCGGTTTCCAAGAAATTTTTTAAGAAAGCGGTACACAGAAACAGGATCAAAAGGCTGTTGCGGGAGTGTTACCGCCTGAATAAAGGGCTTTTCAGGGAAGCTTTCGGAGAGCAGTCTATCGCCATGCTGTTCTGGGCATCGCCGGAACTGCCTGCACACTTCCAGGATGTTGAGGCACAGTTCATCAGCCTTTGCCGATCGCAGAAAAAACCCTGATCCTCAAATAAAATTATTCGTGTACATCTACCTATGCAGATTCAGTGTAAACTGAAATACGGCGGCGGAAATTTTCCGCCGCCGTATTTTTATTTTGTTATCCGTTTAGACTATTCTGAATCAAACATTCCCAAGTATCTTAGGACTGGAAAGAGAATGAGTAATAAATAAGGCAAAACCCCAATAGGATTGAGGGTTTTATTGCAAAAACAAAGGTTATAATCACTACTGTAGAAAAAATATAACCTTATGAGTAATGATTAACGGATTATATAATTGATGTATAGTTTTAATTTTTCATCTTTTTATCTGATGAAACGATATTATAAATACTATAGCATACAATGAATAGCAGGCTACCATAACCTCTTAACAATCCTTCAGTTTTACCCCATTCCGGATAAAATAAGTAAGACAGTCCAAATCCAGCAACCAGATATACCGTAAGTAAGAGAATAATCTTTACAGCCATATAATAATCAGCCTTTCGTCCGGAAATCTTTGATTTCTTTAATCCTGTTTTCAAAATATTCTTTCTTATCAGGATGTTTACTGATCAGAATTTCAAAGGCTTTGATGGCTTTTGTATAGAGCTTCTGTTCAAAATACAGGTTAGCCAGGGTCTCTGTCATCAAATGAGAAATATCATCGTTCTTTTCTCGGATCACGAAGCTGCTTTCTTCTTTCAGCTGGCTGATTCTCGGATTGTTTTCGATAAAGGCTTCAATTGCTTTATTCTTGATTTCCGTTTTTTCTTTTTCAGGCTCCTGAGGCCGGTCGATTTTCAGCCAGCTTTGCCAGGTATTGATGAATCCCGGAACATTGCTGTCTGCAGGGTTTTGTACAGGTTTAGGAGATGCATCTGCAGGCTTTTCTTCGCGCTGCTCTTCTTTCTTACCCTGGTCAACGGTCCAGCTGGAAATATCGGAACTGAAGAATGAGACATTCATCACCGGGGCCTGTTCATCATTTTCTTTAACTATAGGTGCCTCCGGATCCTCTATTAAAGATTCATCATGGCTTCCCAGATCTTCCGAATGGTCTTCTTCCAGCGTTGATGGCATCTCTGGTGCAGGCGATACTACCGGTTCATCACGGCTTTCAGGCTCTGGAGCCGGCTCCTGTTGTTGTTCCTGCTGCTGTTGAGGAATTTCTGCCTCCTTACTGATCAGGGAATCCGGAATATGGGCTTCAAAGCTCATGGGTTTCCATGCAGCAGCCGTTTGCTCAGCTGGAGATTCTTCCACCGTTTCCTGAACCGCATCTTCTTTTGGGACATCTTGCTGTTCAGTTCCGGAAAAGGATTGTTCTGTATGGACTTCTTTATTTTCTTCTTTAGATTGCTCAGTTTTACCTGTAGCTTCAGGCATATGGGCAGGCTCCTGCTTTTCCTCTTCTTCTTGATCTGCCACAACGAAACTTTGCGTTTCTGCAAAACTGATTTCATGTCCGGAATCTTCATTCTCCTTTTCTGCCTGTATTTCCGGGATGCTCCTGGACGCTTTCATCTTTTTCTCGACTTCTTCAATCAGGCGCCTCATTTCCTCTTCGTGCTTGTTGATGGATGGCTGGACAGAAACAGGTTCCGGCTGATCTTTATGAACAGCCTTGATCTGAACATCCGGCATGAAAGAATCCATTCCGTGAAAGCTTAATTCGGTCTTATCCTCAACCTTTTCTTCTGTCTTTTCAGAATCTATTTTATCTTCGGTGATAATTTTTTCATGCGTAAAATCCAAGCCTTTTTCATCCGCTTCTGTATCAACGGATGAAGCCTGCCCATTACCTGCATTATTTCCTTCAACGCTGGTATCCGGCAAGAAAGCTTCTGTTTCCTTAAAGCTTACCTCTGAAGGATCAGTTATGGTTTCCTTGATAACACCTTCCGGCTTTTCTTCCCGATTAATGACTGCATCTGAAGAAAATTCCGTCATTGCTTCAGCGGTCAACGTTTCTTCGGGCTGTTCCGGATCATTATTTTCTTCTTCACTCTTACCGATGCTGGTCTCCGGCAGTAAAGATTCCGTTTCCTTAAAGCTCACCTCTGAAGGATCGGTTACTGTTTCCTTTATAGCCTCTTCCGGTTGTTCTTCACGGCTCATCACTGCATCTGAAGAGAATTCTGTCATGCTTTCAGCAGCAACAGATCCTTCAGGATTTTCCTGCTGTTCTGCTGCCCTGTTTTCTTCCAGATCTGCCGGGTCAGCTGAAACCGTTTGTTCAGCATCATGTTTTACAACAGGTTGATCTTCCGGCTTATTTGTTACTTCTTCAATTTCTGAAGGAGTATTATGATGTTCCGGTTGTTTAGGTTGGGGTTTCTGGGTGACAATAACTCCGGATTCCAGGGTAGATTCAAGGTCTATGACTTCATGGTCATGGTCATCCATGAAATTTTCTTCCCCTTCAAACAAGATCCTGTTGCGTTCCCCGTTTGCATACACATGCTTTATTTCCGGCTTCGGTACAGGCTGGAGATACGATGTTTCCTTGTTGATCACAGCAGCGGCTGTATTATCTTCCACTTTCTCTTCCCTTTTTATCGGGAAGCTGCCTTTATTGTATGAGTATTTAAAATTCTGCGGAGCCTCCGTTTTCTTTTCTTGTGCTTCAGGCTCTTTCTGCTTCTGCTGCATTTTCCCGTTGATCAGCTGATAAAGGATTTTCTTATCGGTAGTATACGCGGCAGTGGTAGCCAGCTCTTTCTGATAATTGTCTTTATCGTGCAGGTGAACGCCATACAGATGCAGTGCCCTGATATTCTGAACATAGGGAAAAGAATTGATTTCTTCTTTCAGAAGGGTTAAATCTTCCGGCTGAATATTTTTAGGCTCTTTTAATAATTCTAAAACTCTAGGATTCATCTTACCAGTTTGCTACAATATCGTTAAATATCTTATTAATAATTCTCTCTGTAACCAGCTTCACCTGAGAAGTTTCTATATCACTCTGCGATAGGTTGTTATTGAATACCGCTTCATCGGAATAGGTCCTGTCAAAACTGAGTTCCGGATGCAGCTTATTTTCATAATGAACTTTTACGGTAATGGTCAGTTTATTCTGGGATTCATTAATGACCCCTCCGGTATTGGTTGATGTGGTGGTGGAACTGATCGTTGTAGGTGTAATGGAATAATCCGTAATCTCTCCTTCCACCAGGATGTCCGGGTTTTCCTTGGTTCCTTTCAGCGTTGTCCTCTGCAAAAACCGGTTCTGAATATCCGTTGAAAACTGCTGTGATAAGGTTGGGTTTACCAAAGCGGCATTATTGGGAAATTCATTGATCTGGATCGTCTTTTCATCCGTAAGGGAGGATCCGGTAAAGCTGTAACAGGAATGAAGCATTCCCATACAGAATACCAGCAGAAAAGAGATCCTGAGGTATCGGGTAACCTGTTTTTTATTAATATTCATCTTTTATTCCTATTTCTGTTATCTCGTCGTGCTGGATCTGCTGCAGGGCATCTTCAATAGCCATGTAATTGCTGGCATATACAAAAGGAATGGTTAAAAATATCCCGATTCCGCAGAGAAGAATACCAAGCTGTCCCAATATACTGGTAACAATCACCAGCAATATGATGGATAACAAATTATTTTTGGTCATTGTATTAGACATTTTCCACGCTGTTTTAACATCTTTCACTCCGGCAATTGAAATAAGTCCCGGCATATAGAATGCCTTCAATGCTACGATAACAAACACTACCATAATAATCAGCATATACGGGATCATGATCGCCGCAAAAACAGGGGAAGGCTCATCATTCGCAGCCCCGGCAATAAACCCGACCAGCATCATAGGGAGATAAATAAGGATTGCTCCGGCAAATACAATCAGCTGCAAAATAAAATACGGCACAAAATCGCTGAAATCGAAAATATCCCCCGGACCGGCAGGTTCTCCTTTCCTTAATTTATGCATGTAGCGGTATAAATTCCCCATCCCTAAAATCCCGCAGAAAGGGATGATGTTCATAATGAAGCAGAAGAAATAAGCCAGCAGGATGTTCCCGAAATTGTTTTTATAAAATTCAAATCCTCCGTTCAGGTATTTGCTGAAATCGAAATTAACCGGTTTTACGTTAAGTTGCATCATAATTTAGTCTTCTAAGTTATATTGTTTTATTTTTCTGTATAATGTCCTTTGGGAAATACCGAGTTCGTCAGCAGCTTTGTTCCTGCGTCCTTTATGTTTTTCCAGCGCCTTGATAATCAGGTCTTTTTCATTATTCTGTAATGAAAGTGATTCCGGCCTGTTTTCTTCTACCTCAATGTCTTCGATGTCCTCATAACTGCTGTCAGAATTCGAAATGATTGTAGGCGTCTGGATATTGTCCCGGTCTTCAAAATACAGCAGGGAATTTGACGAAGCAGACTGCTGCTGGTTTTCCGAAGGCGTATAAATCCTGTTGATCAGGTTTTTCTCATGGCTGCTCAGATCCGTTCCTTTATTTTTGATCAGCTCTGAGGTCAAAGACTTCAAGTCATTGATATCGTTGCGCATATCGAAAAGGATTTTATACATAATTTCCCTTTCGCTGCCGAAGTCATTCTGTTTTGTATTATTCGGTGTATTAACGACCATGGGCAGGTGGGATTCCATAGGAATATATTCCGCCAGTTTTTCTGCCGTTACCTTCCGGTTCCGCTCCACCACAGTCATCTGCTCCACCAGGTTTCTCAGCTGGCGTACATTTCCGGGAAAGGTGTAGCTTTCGATATAATGGACACCGCTCGGCTCCAGTTCAAGTTCGGGCATCCTGTACTTTTCGGCGAAGTCTATCGCGAATTTTCTGAACAGCAGATGAATGTCGCCTTTTCTCTCCCGTAATGGAGGCATATCGATCTGTACGGTATTCAGACGGTAGTACAGGTCCTCACGGAACCTGCTGTCCTGGATGGCTTTCATCATATTCACATTGGTGGCTGCTACGATCCTGACATTTGTTTTCTGGACCTGTGATGAACCTACCTTCATGAATTCCCCGCTTTCCAACACCCTCAGGAGGCGTACCTGGGTCTGTAGAGGCAGCTCTCCTACCTCATCCAGAAAGATGGTTCCGCCATCTGCCACTTCGAAATACCCTTTACGGGTAGCCGTGGCTCCTGTAAAGGCTCCTTTTTCGTGCCCGAATAATTCGGAATCAATGGTTCCCTCCGGAATTGCCCCGCAGTTCACCACAATATACGGCTGATGTTTTCTTCTCGATTCTGAATGAATGATTTTAGGGATAAATTCTTTTCCCACACCGCTTTCCCCGATAACCAGAACGGAAATATCCGTAGGCGCTACCTGGATGGCTTTTTCCAGAGCCCGGTTAAGAGCCGGGAAATTCCCGATGATCCCGAAACGGTTTTTTATATTCTGAAGTTCTGCTGACATGTTTAATTAAGGTTTAATTGCCGGTCTTGCGACCAAAGTTAATTCAAGTTACTGAACGGTCTCCCCTAAAAGCGTGCCCTGTGTATTGTCAAAGACAAAAACGCTCACAATGTCACCTATCTTCTGTCCTTCGAGTTTATCGAATACACAAACGGCATTCTGGGAATTCCTTCCTTTCCACTGGTTTTCATTTTTCTTTGAAGTTCCTTCAATAAGGACCTGATGTGTTTTTCCTACATAGGATTTCATCCTGTTCCTGGAAAGTTCGCCCTGCAAAGCAATCACTTCTGCAAGCCGCCTCTGCTTGATGTCTGCAGGGATATTATCTTCCATTTTCTTATGGGCAGGCGTCCCGGGACGTTCTGAATAGGCAAACATATATCCGTAATCGTATTCCACTTCCTTCATTAGGCTCAATGTATCCTGGTGGTCTTCTTCGGTTTCATTGCAGAACCCCACGATCATATCCTGAGAGAATGCGATGTCCGGAACAATTTCCTTTGCTTTTCTGATCAGCTCCAGGTATTCTTCACGCGTGTGCTGGCGGTTCATAGCCAGGAGCATATTGTTGCTTCCGCTCTGTACCGGAAGGTGCACATATTTGCAGATATTCTCGTGCTTGGCGATCATCCTGAATACGTCAAGGCTCATATCCTGAGGATTTGAGGTAGAGAAACGGATCCTCATTTCCGGTACTGCCAAAGCCACCATGTCCAGCAGCTGGGCAAAATTAACAGCAGTAAGCTTCTGCATTTCCGAAGCTTTCTCGAAGTCCTTTTTCGGACCGCCTCCATACCATAGATAAGAGTCTACGTTCTGCCCCAAAAGGGTAATTTCTTTATAGCCGCTTTCCTGTAAACCCTTGCATTCTTCGATGATGGAGTGCGGGTCGCGGCTTCTTTCGCGTCCTCTCGTGAAAGGAACCACGCAGAAGGTGCACATATTATCGCATCCCCTGGTAATGGTAACATAGGCAGTAACGCCATTGCCTCCCAGACGCACCGGATTGATGTCTGCATAGGTTTCCTCTTTGGAAAGGATCACGTTGATGGCATCCCTGCCGTCTTCGGTTTCTTTCAGAAGGTTCGGCAGATCCCGGTAAGCATCAGGGCCTACGACAAGGTCTACTAGCTGTTCCTCTTCAAGGAATTTGGTTTTCAGCCTTTCCGCCATGCACCCTAAAACGCCTACCGTCATATTCGGCCGCTCTTTTTTAAGGTTTTTAAACTGGGAAAGTCTCATCCTTACAGTTTGCTCCGCTTTTTCACGGATGGAGCACGTATTCAGAAGGATTAGGTCTGCCTCCTCCACTTTCAGGGTGGTATTATAGCCCTGCTCGTTAAGGATAGAGGCTACAATCTCAGAATCAGAGAAATTCATCTGGCAGCCATAGCTTTCCAGAAAAAGTTTCTTGGAGTTGCCGGATCTTTCTGCAATGGCAAACGCTTCTCCCTGTTTGGTTTCGTCTATATATTTTTCCTGCACGTTCGTATGTTTAAGGTTCTGCCTTCCTGAAATTCAGCTCATTTCCGGTTCTGGCAAAACAGTTGAGTTTGCAAAGATACAAAATCTTGTGACAGAATGGCAGGATTATCTTTCATAGAAATTTGCTGAAAAATTTATTACAGATCAGCAGCAATGGAAGTGAGGTTCATTTTTATTTTCACTTGAGAAGCTACAGATTTTCCTTCGCAGTTAGCGGGCATCCAGTTCTTTTTGATCCTGCACATAATGTATTTCATATCGTCAAAGAAAACCTGGCTGTTGGCAACCTCTGGAGAGCCTTCGATACCGGCTACTTTCCCGTTTTCATCTATAGTCAGCGTAAAAGTAAAATCTCCGTTGAGAACGTAAAAATCCGTATTCAGATACACATACATATTCTTTCTCAGCAATTCTTTGTATGCCGGGATTCCACCCTCAATAGCAGCCGCTTTGAAGTCGCTGCAGTTTCTGATGGCTACCTGGAGGAATGGCTCTTTAATATCTATCTTCAGAATATTTTTATTGTTGCCGCTTTCATTCATAAAGGTATCGTCCCTGTCTTCAACATCATATTGTGCCAAGCAGGGATTTGCCATTAAAAGCCCGATGAACAAGATTAATATTTTCATAATCAGGATCGTTTTATCTGTAACAAATTTAAATCTTTCCTCAGGTTGGAAAAACAAAAACCCCACAGATTATATGAAATTTCCTTTATGCTGAGCTCAACACTCAGTTCTTTGCAACATTTACTTTTCTGCCTGTCTCTCTGAGCAGTAACGAAATAAAGATTGCCAGCACGATTCCTGCAATCCAGAACAGAACCGAATGCTGAAAATGTATATTTCCGGGCTCTATTCCGAGGCTCTTCCCAAACCACCTGCTGAATACAGGATTAAGCAGCGTTGTTACACCGAAAGTAATAAAATTAATGGCTCCCGTAGCACTTCCCTTTACATAATCAGGGTTTGCTTCCTTGATGACAGAATATGGGATCATGGCTGCTCCTGAACCAATCCCGAGGATAAACATGCTGAACTTAGCCGGATACAGGTCCGGCAGGTAAACCAGCTGAAGCAGACTCAGGATCATCAGGATGGCCCCTCCCGCAAGAACAGGTTTCCGAAGACCAATTTTATCCGTAATAAAGCCCAGTAACGGACAGCCGAATACCCAGCCGAACGCTACCATGGCACTCGTCATCGCAGCATCGGAAAATTCAAATCCTTTATCTTTCTGGAAAAACGCGACTGCCCAGGTCATAGCAAAAATAGTTGTGGGCGCAAACAGCAGCCCGGAAATGACTCCGCACAGCCATGACTGAGGATTCCTGAAAACAATCTTATAAGGCTCCAGGAAACCCAATGCCTTTTCCTCCTGATCGTTTTCCTTCGTTTCGCGGGGAATAACAAAAAACAGTACAATGGCTGTGATAAGGGTCATAATCCCGGACCAAAGCCAGAAGGTGCTGATGTTCATGCCTTCCTTGATCCAGGGCCCAACGACAAACTGTCCGGCAGTTCCGCCAAGCATTCCGATACACTGGGTTACCCCGATAGCCGTTGCAAGGGATTTTGAAGAAAACCCTTTGCTCGCCAGGTACACACAGCCGGGAAATGCAAAAGCACATCCTGCCCCCTGTAAGAGCCGGCCTGTAATTCCTGCAGTCTGACTGGACAGCAGAAACAGCAGGCATCCTATTCCCAGGATGAAGGTACCGGCAAATACGGAACGTTTACCGCCGAATTTATCCAGGGCAATCCCTGCAATAAGGCTGCATGTGGAATAGGTATAATAATAGGTACCCACCATGCTGATCAGTTTCAGCTCCGTTGTATTGAAGTTACTGACCAGTTCAGGGATCATGACGGCCGGCGCAGACCTGATGACATAATCAAGGAAATAGAAAATAAGCCCGAAAACCCAGGCAATGACATAATACTTCTTCAGGGAATCACTAATCATAACAGGTCTTTAATGTGCTTGTAATTGCTCTTCACCGTATCCATCACCTCATCCATCTTTCCGCCGAGCATCAGCTGTGCCATGGATTTCGTCATTCCCAATACCTGGTTCATTTCAATTTTCGGCGGTAGCGCAAGTGCATTCGGGTTTGTAAATATATTGAGCAGATAAGGTCCTGTATGATTGAGGCATTCTTTAATGGCCTGCTCTACTTCTTCAGGGTGGCGTACATTTTTACCGGGATATCCCATGGCCTGAGCAATCATGGCGAAATCAGGGTTGATCATATCTGTTTCATTATCAGGCATTCCTCCCACTTCCATTTCCAGCTTTACCATTCCTAAAGCCCTGTTGTTGAATACAATCAGTTTTACCGGCAGCCTGTACTGAAGGATGGTGGCCATATCGCCTAATAACATGGACAATCCTCCGTCCCCGCACATGGCAATCACCTGTTTGCCGGGATAAGCCAGGGAGGCTCCTATAGCCATCGGCATTGCATTGGCCATAGAACCATGATTGAATGAACCTAACATTTTCCGTTCTCCGGTTCCGCTGATGAACCTTGCGCCCCAGACGCAGCACATTCCGGTATCTACGGTAAATATAGCATCCTTTTCGGCAATCCGGTCCAGCAGGTAAGTTACATATTCCGGCTGAATAGCATCTTCAGCACCCGGATCTTTCACATAGGTCATCTGGTTTTCCTTTACTTTTTCATAGAATTCCAATTGCTGGTTAAGGAAATTTGTATCCGTTTTTTCTTTTAAAAGAGGTAACAGAGCCCTCAGAGTTTCTTTAATGTCTCCGGAGAGCCCGAGTTCAAGTTTTGCCCTGCGGCCCAGCCTTTCAGCACTTTCATCAATCTGAACGATCTTATTTTTAACCGGCATGAATTTTTTATACGGGAAATCGGTTCCCAGCAAGACTACCAGGTCCGCTTCATGCATCGCATGATAAGCTGAAGGAAGCCCCAACAAACCTGTTAATCCCACTTCATTGGGATTATTCGGCTGTATGGCCATTTTCCCTCTGAATGAGTAGCCTACCGGTGCCTTCAGGTATTTGGACAGCTGAATGACTTCACTCGCAGCATTTTCAGCCCCGATTCCACAGAAGAGGGTTACTTTCTTATTTTCATTGATCATGTCTGCCAGGCGATGCAACTCTTCGTCGGAAGGGCGGATCACCGGATTCGTCCTGAATATCTGGGAAGAAGTAATAGATTCCTCGGCTTCCAGCTCGGAAACGTCTCCCGGCAGACCAATCACAGCAACTCCTTTTTTGGAGATGGCGTGCTGGATGGCGGTCTGCACCGTGCGTTCCACCTGCTCCGGCCTGGTAATCATCTGGTTGTAATAGCTGCAATCATCAAAAAGTTTGATGGTATTGGTTTCCTGGAAGTAGTCCATTCCCATTTCATCGCTCTGGATGGTGGAGGCGATCACCAACATGGGAAGATGGGAACGATGTGCCTCATATACCCCATTGATCAGGTGGATATGCCCGGGCCCGCAGCTTCCTGCGCAAACGGCAAAGCCATCAAGTTCTGCTTCAGCAGCGGCAGCATAGGCACCGGCTTCTTCATGTCTCACATGAATCCATTCGATACTGCTTTTCTTAACAGCAATATTCAGATGGTTCAGGCTGTCGCCGGTTACTGCATAAATTCTTTTTACCTGGGCATTTTCGAGCATTTCAACGATCTGCTCAGCTATGTTTTTAGCCATAATTAATATTATTTGGTGTTATTATTTATTTTTTGGTCTTTGTCTTTAAGGAAGATGGAATACAGAAGGACAGAAAAAATGTGACCTAACCCAAATTTAGCTAAAAAATCAGGAACCGCAGCTGTTGTTCCTGATAAAATATTCTTAAAAAACAAAAGCCCTGCTTTAGTGCAGAGCCTTTACATATCGTTATACAATTTGATCTGGATGATCTTACAGTACTTCAATCTGATTTTTCAGTAAGTCTTCAAATTCATCACGCTTACGGATCAGGTGGGCCTTACCGTCAAGAAATAAAACTTCTGAGGGCTTCAGCCTTGAATTGAAATTGGAGCTCATTTCAAAACCATAGGCTCCGGCATTGTTGAATGCCAGGATATCGCCTTCCCTTACTTCGTTCAGCTTCCTGTCCCAGGCAAAAGTATCGGTCTCACAGATGTTCCCTACCACAGTATAAATCCTTTCAGCACCTTTAGGATTGGAAAGGTTTTCAATAACATGGTAAGAATCGTAGAACATAGGACGGATCAGGTGGTTGAATCCTGAGTTCACACCCACGAAAACAGTGGCTGTCGTTTGCTTGATCACATTAGCCTTTACCAGAAGGTAACCGCTTTTTCCCACCAGGAATTTACCCGGCTCAAACCATAGCTCAAATTTTCTTCCTGTCGTCTTTGAATAGTCTGCAATTACTTTTTCTACTTTCTTACCTAATGTCTTCACATCGGTTTCCTCTTCAGTGCTCTGATAAGGGATTTTAAATCCGCTTCCCATATCCAGGTATTTCAGGTTCGGGAAGTTTTCCGCAAGTTCAAGCATAATGTCCAGAGCCTGCAGGAATACTTCAGGATCCTTGATCTCGCTTCCGGTGTGCATATGCAGCCCTTCCACATTCAGGTTTGTGGTCTTCATCACCCTTTCGATATGCCTCAGCTGGTGGATGGAGATCCCGAACTTACTGTCTATATGCCCGGTGGAAATTTTGTAGTTCCCGCCTGCAAAAATATGCGGATTGATCCTTACAAAGATAGGATACGTATTTCCATATTTGTTCCCGAACTGCTCGAGGATAGACATATTATCGATGTTGATGTGCACACCTTGCTGCATCGCCTCTTCAATCTCTGCCAGGTCTACACAATTGGGGGTAAACAGTATTTTTTCCTTCGGAAAACCTGCTTTCAGCCCGAGTTTAACTTCATTGATGGATACGCAGTCCAGGGATGCTCCCAGGCTCTTGACGTATTTAAGGATATTGATATTGGTTAAAGCCTTCGCTGCATAGAAGAACTTCGTGTGTTTTAAAAAAGAAGAGGTAAGTTTCTCATACTGAGTTTTAATAGATTCGGCATCATAAACATACACCGGTGTGCCATATTCATTGGCAATCTGTAACAAATCTGTTGCATTCATAAATTGGGTAAGTAACTTCTTTTTGTTATTAAGGAAGTGCAAATGTAAGGAATCGCTGTCTATTTCGGCAACGGTAGTGTCTCAAAATCACCGCGAAGCAGTGCAAGCTGTAATTCATTGTTGAGCTCCGGAGTCTGCAGAGGAAGATCTATTTTCAGTTTGGACAGCTTACTCATAGTCTGAATCTGCGTAAAAAGATCGTAAAAGCCATAAGAAACTACTTTGCCGTTCTCAATGATCAGAAAAAGTTTTTCTCCCAGCCTTCTGCCTGCACCCAGCCATAATTCGCTGCGTTTTCTGAAATCTATCCTGTTCCGGAGCGCATCCACATTCCTTAACGTCTCATGTGAACTGATGAACTGGACGGCTTTCGCCCCTTGCGTAAAGGATTTGAACTTCAGAATCGGCCGCTCCGTTTTATTGAGCTTGTTTTTCTCAACAACATAGGCATCATTCCTGTAATAAAGCCCGAAGGGAAGATGCTCCCTTTTTTTTATATTCCTCGAATTCAGGATCAGTTTGGCGATGATATCCGTTCCCGTTACCTCATAATTGATCTGCTGCACCTGAGACTGTATCTCCTCCCATCTTTTGGACTTGGAGTTGAATATTTTTTTGGAGAACCTGTTGATATTCTGTACGTGGTCTGAAAATATAATGTCTCCGGTTCCGCTCTGAAAGTAGACGAAACCTTTTTCATTTGGCAGGTCCTGGGTCAGTATCTTGATCTTGTTGACATAGCTTTTGGCATTGGTTTCCTCGTACTGCTTGCTGATAATCTCATTTTCGGTGTCCTTGAGAATCAGGAGCCTGAAAAGCTCCAGGGTAGCTCTTGCATCACCATCAGCCCTGTGGTGGCTGACCAGGGGAATACCAAGTGATTTGACCAGTTTCCCCAAGGAATAGCTGACCTCATCAGGAATCAGCTTTTTAGCGAGAGGAATGGTATCTAACGTATTGATTTCGAAATTGTAACCCAGACTTTGGAAAGACTGGCGCAGCATTCTGTAATCAAATTCAATGTTATGACCGACCAGGGTGGTATTTTGAGTAATTTCAATAACCCTCTTGGCAATTTCATGGAATTTGGGCGCGGTTTTAACCATTTTAGGCGTAATGCCTGTGAGCCTTTGTACAAAAGGCGTAATATCACTTTCAGGATTTACCAGGGAAATAAACTGGTCTACAATCTTCTGTCCGTCATACCGGTAGATTGCAATATCAATAATGCATTCTTTCCTGTAACCTGCACCATTACTTTCTATGTCTATAATCGAATACATTCTGTGTTCTCTCTTTACTGCGGCTTATCTTGATCCGTCTGACCCTTATAAGCACTGCGGAAAATTTGCTAAAATAAAAAAATTATGTTAAAAAAAGCCAACACGGCTTATATTGTAACATGAGCCTGCAAAATTTAATCCAAAATTTCAGCTGTAATACCACATAAACTATAAAAACAATAATTCTCCTTCCTGCCCGCTTACCTTCGCTTGCGGCCCAGTCCGAGCATGCCTAAAATTGCTTTGGCCCCTTCCCGCATCAGGGTACTGGTGAATGTTTTTCCGGCTTTGCTCTGCAGGATCTGCTCAAACATTCCCGGTTCTTCTTTGGCAGGCTTCGTTTTCTGGTCTGGTGCAGCATGCTGCACGGCCGTTTCCATTCTGTTCACCAAGATCTCATATGCGGATTCACGATTGATCACCTGCTCATATTTAGCCACTAAAGCAGACCTGGAAGTCAGCTCCGAGATTTCAGCATCGTTGAGCACATCCATCCTGGATTCAGGAGAGATCAGGTAAGTATGGACCAGCGGAGTCGGAATCCCTTTTTCATCCAGAGCTGTCACAAAGGCTTCCCCGATCCCAAGGTTCTGAATCAATGTGGATGCATCATAAAATGTTGTTGTCGGGTAATTTTCCACCGCTTTGGAAATCTCTTTTTTGTCTTTCGCGGTAAATCCCCGTAATGCGTGCTGTATCTTAAGCCCCAGCTGAGACAGGATGGCTTCAGGCACATCACCGGGAATCTGGGTAATGAAATAAATACCCACTCCTTTTGACCGGATAAGTTTAACCATCGTTTCAATCTGGGAAACCAAAGCCTTGGATGACTCATCGAATATCAGATGGGCCTCGTCTATAAACAGCACCAGCTTGGGCTTGCCGCTATCCCCTTCTTCAGGAAAAGTCATGTAGATCTCAGCAAAAAGCGAGAGCATGAAAGTAGAAAAAAGCTGCGGCTTATTCTGGATATCGGCTACCCTGAGTATATTCACGACTCCCTTACCATCCCTTGTCTGCAAAAGATCATGAACGTCAAAGCTCAGCTCACCGAAAAATTTTGTCGCTCCCTGTTGTTCCAGCGCAACGATAGACCTCAGGATTGCTCCCAGGGACGATGAAGCGATAGAGCCATAATTGGCTGCGAGTTCTGCTTTTCCCTGTGCATTGTCCGTCACATACTGCAATACCTTTTTAAGATCATCGAGATCGATGAGCGGCAGGCCTTTATCATCGCAGTATTTGAAAACGATTGACATAATGCTTTGCTGGGTATCATTCAGCTGCAGGATCTTGCTGAGCAGTACCGGCCCGAATTCCGTAACGGTCGCGCGCAGTTTAACTCCCCTTTCGCCGGAAATCGTCATCAGCTCTGCCGGGAAAGCCTGCGGCCGGTACGGCAGCTGGGTACGTGCATACCGTTCTTCGATGGCAGGATTCATTGTCCCGGCCTCTGCGATTCCCGAAAAGTCCCCTTTAATATCCAGCACCAGTGAAGGAATTCCGGCGTGTGACAGCTGTTCCGCAAATACCTGTAAGGTCTTTGTTTTTCCTGTTCCGGTTGCCCCTGCAATGAGGCCGTGACGGTTAATAGTCTTTAAAGGTATGGTTACATTAACTTCCGGAACGACTTCGCCATCCAGCATGCCTTTTCCTAATATAATATGTTCTCCTTTGGGAGTATACCGTGCATTTAGTTCTTCAATGAATTGTGTTTTAGATGCCATGATTCTTTTTTTAATTTCTAAATATAAAATTTTTTATAAAACCCTTGCTGCTAAGGCATCAGATATTTTAGGCTGCTGTTGCAGATCATCCATCTTTTGGCTAAATTAGGGCAATTATTTAACAAGGATCGACTTTATAGATTTCGTCTATTAATAGTGATTTTCTATTTTGTCTTCATTTAAAAAAAATAAACACGATTTTTGTACCATTAACAAACAACCGCTACAACCATAATGAAAGTTGAACAAATATATACAGGATGCCTGGCTCAGGGTGCCTATTACATCGTATCCGGAAATGAAGCAGCCATCATAGACCCCCTGCGGGAAGTAACACCTTACCTGGAACGCCTGGAAAAAGACGGTGTCACGCTGAAGTATATTTTTGAGACCCACTTTCATGCGGATTTTGTCTCAGGACATCTTGACCTGAGTAAAAAAACGGGGGCTGCTATCGTTTACGGACCAACCGCGGAACCTGATTTTGAAGCAATTATCGCGGAAGATAACCAGGTTTTCAATATCGGGGAAGTTACCATCAAGGTGTTGCATACACCAGGCCATACGATGGAAAGCTCTACCTTTCTCCTGACTGATGAAAACGGTACTGAAACGGCCATTTTCACCGGCGACACTCTATTTCTGGGTGATGTCGGCAGGCCGGACCTGGCGCAGAAGGCAACGAATCTTACCCAGGAAGATCTGGCAGGCATCCTTTACGAAAGCCTCCAGGATAAAATTATGCCGCTGGATGACAGCATCACCGTTTATCCTGCTCATGGAGCGGGTTCGGCATGCGGAAAGAATATGCAGAAAGAAACGGTGGATACTCTGGGCAACCAGAAAAAAACCAATTATGCCCTCAACCAGCCCGATAAGGAATCTTTTGTGAGAGAAGTGCTGGATGGCCTTACAGCTCCGCCGAAATATTTCGGGATGAATGTTGCCCTGAACAAAAGCGGCTATGAAAGCATTGATCATGTGATGAGTAAAGGTCTGAACCCAATAGATCCGGCTGACCTGGAAGCCATGGCTGAAGATACCGGAGCGCTAATCCTGGATACAAGAAGCCCGGGAGAATTTCATAAAGGATTTATTCCTAATTCTATTAACATTGGTTTAAAAGGAGACTTTGCTCCCTGGGTCGGAAATATGATTGTAGATGTAAAACATCCGATTATCCTGGTTGTTGAACAGGGCAGTGAGCAGGAAGCCATCACCCGGCTTAGCCGCGTAGGTTTCGATAACGTCCTGGGATATCTGCAGGGTGGTTTCGAAGCCTGGAAAAATACCGGCAACGAGGTTGATGAGATCAGAAGAATTTCCCCTTCTGAATTTGCCGAGCAGTTCAGCACAGATGCCAAAGTTATTGATGTCAGGAAACTGACGGAATATTCGGCAGAACATGTTGAAAACGCCTATAACAAACCTTTAGACAGCATCAGCGACTGGGCAGGAACGATAGACAGTTCGGAACACTTCTTTATCCACTGTGCAGGAGGCTACCGCAGCATGATTGCCGCAAGCATCCTGAATGCACGCGGAATCAGGAACTTCACAGAAATAGAAGGTGGCTATAACGGAATTAAAAAAACCGAAAAAATACCTACCACCAGCTTTGTATGCCAGTCAAAAACATTGTCTTAACCATGGCATTCAAGACTATCATAACTGCTGTATGCATAGGTATCATGCTGAGTGCATGCAAGAGTATCGCTATCGCAAAACAGCCGGAAAACAGCATAACTGACGTTGTCAATAGTACAGATGTTGTTTTGATAGATGTGAGGGTTCCCGAGCAATACTGGGAAGGAACGGCATACAACGCTGTAAATATCCCGTTGAAAGAGCTTCCCAACCGGCTAAGCGAGCTTAAAGGAAAGAAAGTTGTAGTCTTTTGTAATAAAGGAATACAGGCTGACCAGGCCATGCAGATTCTGGAGAAAAACAGGATTGAAGCCTATGACGGCACAACGTGGAAGAATGTACAGGCCATACAGCATCTCAATAATACCAAAAACCATTAAAGTATACACTATGTCACAAAAATTTCAGGAAATCATTGATTCCGAGCGTCCTGTTCTGATCGATTTTTTTGCCACCTGGTGTCAGCCCTGCAAAGTGCAGTCATCAGTCTTAACTACGGTCAAAGAAAATATTGGTGATGGAGCCAGAATTATAAAAGTAGATGTAGACCAGTATCCTGCTATTGCTTCACAATACGGAGTGCGCGGAGTTCCTACACTGGCCATTTTTAAGAAAGGAGAGCTGCTCTGGAAAGAAAGCGGTGTGCACGATGTGAATACACTCACCAGCCTTCTCCAGCAATATGCCTAAATACAGAGCGGCTGAACTTATTTCTAAGTCCAGCCGTTTTTTTATGATTCTATGCTAAACCGGTCCCTGTCATCCAGGAACCTGAAATGGTTCCTGAAATCCCTGAGTTCGTGGAGGTCCGGGTCAGCAGAAATAATATTTCCTTCTTTAACGGAGATTTCTTTGCCATCAGCAAAAAAACAATGCGAACTTTCCCTGTACAATAAATCATTCCCGTCTGTCCCGATCCTGTTCAGGCCGAAAACAAAGCTCAGGTTTTCGATAGCCCGGGCTTTAAGCAGATGTTCCCATGCCTCTGCCCTTTTTTCAGGCCAGTTGGCTACATAAATAATCATGTCATAATCACCATTATTCCTGGCAAACACCGGGAACCTGAGGTCATAGCATACCTGAAGTAAGATCCGGAATCCTTTATACTGGACCACGACCCGTTCTTTCCCGGGGGTATAAACCTGATCTTCCCCTGAAAAAGAAAACAGGTGCCTCTTATCGTAAAAATCTGTTTTCCCGTCTGGGTGCACAAAATACATGCGGTTATAATAGTTCCCATCCTGTTGCACCGGCGCACTTCCGCAAAAAGCAGCATTTTTTTCTCTGGCCATTTTTCTCAGAAATGATAAGGACTCTTCATGGCTGTCTGCCACTTCAGCAGCATCCATGCAGAATCCTGTGGAGAACATTTCAGGCAGGACGAAAATATCCGCTTCTCGGCCTTCAAACGCCTGTTCTATATTCCGGAAATTCGCTTCTTTATTTTTCCAGATGATATCCAGATTGATTCCTGTAATTTTCATAAGCATCTCTAAAACTTCTATAAAAATAGGGTTTTTAAATGATTTCGGTTTTATTTTTGCTGCGGATAATTTCCAGTACTAACTTTTAACGGATCAAGTATATGAAGAAATTGGTTTTAATTTTAATGGTTGTATTCACGGGAGTTACAGCCAGCGCACAGGCATGGACAGGGAAAGGAGATCAGAAAATCCAGCTTGGGCTCAATGCATGGGGCTACGGAACCGGAGTAACCGGAACATATGATTACGGACTTAATAAACTGATTTCAGTAGGTGCCGGGCTGAATGCTTATTTCGACGGATACAAGGATAATGATAAGGACAACCGTGTATTTGTTTTCGGCCGGCTGAACTTCCACCTGCAGGAAGCTCTTGACCTTCCTGAAAAATGGGACATCTATCCGGGAGTTGACCTGGGCGTCCTGGGAAAAGACTTCGGGATCGGGGCACACATCGGAGCACGGTACTTCTTTAACGACAGGATCGGGGTATTTGCAGAAGTGGGCAATAATGGCAGCCTGGGCGTATCCTTTAATTTATAGACCAGCATGAAATATATGACAAAGCTTCTCATTTAGAGAAGCTTTTTTATTTGGCATAGTATTGATAATTGTTACCTTTGTCAATTAAACCTAAAATTTATTAATGGAATTAGCAATTAAGATTTTCCAGTTCATATTAAGCATTTCAATCTTAGTCATTCTTCACGAGCTCGGGCACTTTATCCCCGCTAAACTATTCAAAACCAAAGTTGAAAAATTCTATCTGTTCTTTGATCCGTGGTTTTCCGTTGTAAAGAAAAAAATCGGCGAAACCGAATACGGGATCGGCTGGCTTCCGTTCGGAGGGTATGTAAAAATTGCCGGAATGGTAGACGAAAGCATGGATACTGAACAGCTGAAACAACCGGCCCAGCCATGGGAATTCAGGGCAAAACCGGCGTGGCAAAGGCTGATCATTATGATGGGTGGAGTGACCGTGAATTTTTTCCTGGCGTGGCTGATCTACAGCTGCCTGTCTTTTTTCAATGGGGAAATGTATACTGACCTTACGAAATTCAAAGAAGGTATCGGGGTTACTGAAGCCGGTCGCAAAATGGGATTCCAGAATGGAGATAAAATCATCAGTGTTGACGGAAAGCCGGCAGAAAGGCTTGAAAACACCTCTATCAATATCCTTTTCAGCGATGATGTTACTGTTTTAAGAGGCGGTAAGGAGGTTACTTTTAAAGTAAATGAAGACGGCGTGGCTGATGTGATCAAACAAAGAGAGGCCAAACTGTACATTACTCCAAGGTTCCCGATGGTAATTGACTCTCTTGCAAGCCCTTCAGCAAAAGCATCAGGACTGGCAAAAGGCGATAAAGTTGTATCCATCAATGGTACTCCGACTTCTTATTTTGATGAGGTTACCACTGTTTTGAATCAGAATAAAGGCAAAACCGTATCTATTGAAGTACTGAGGAACGGAACCCCCGAAACCCTATCCGCTGCTGTTGATAAAAACGGTAAACTGGGCGTAGGATTGGATCAGAAAAGCATTGCCAATGTGATCACGGATAAAAAATATTCTTTCGGGGAAGCAATTCCGAGAGGACTGACCAGAACCATTGAAGCCCTTACCATGCAGGTAAAGCAGTTTAAAATTATGTTCAACTCAAAAATCCAGGGTTATAAAAATGTAGGCGGACCTATTGCTATTGTAAAGTCCATGCCGGTAGACAGGGATGCCAATGGCGGTTTCGCCATCAATTGGGCAGCATTCTGGAGCTTCACGGCCATGTTTTCCATCTGGCTGGCCTTCCTGAATCTTATTCCGATCCCGGGACTGGATGGAGGCCATGTTATCTTTACACTGTATGAGATGATTGTAGGAAAACCAGTACCGCAGAAAGTGCTTGAGAACGCACAAATGATTGGAGTGGTATTCCTTCTTGGGCTGATGCTGTTGATTTTCGGCAGTGATATTTTCAAGATATTTACCGGGAAATTATAATTGCAAAAAAATTATTATAAAAATTTGGCTGGTATAAATATTCGTCCTATATTTGCACCACTTAAAAACATAAGGACATTCCTCCTTAGCTCAGTTGGTTAGAGCATCTGACTGTTAATCAGAGGGTCGCTGGTTCGAGCCCAGCAGGAGGAGCAAAGAGAGTTACAGCAATGTAACTCTCTTTTTTTGTGACGATCTGATCTGGTTTTTTACAAAAGATTAGTTTCGTAAAAGTGAAGGATTAAATAGGAGATCAGGGATTAGCATCCAAAATTAGGAAGATTAATTTATATTTATGATTTCATGTAATGTCAGCTGATACAGAATTATTAAAATTACTGTTACTTGAATATTTGGTAGAACACTTTAATATTACCCATTTTGAAGAAAAGCTTAATGCAGCGAGATTTGCACATGAATCTGCTTCGCCTTCTCATACATGTTTGATGAAAATTATAAATGTTTCAAAATATATTCGGGAGTAATTTGTGTTTTTAGACAGTCCAAAAGGCTGTCTTTTTTATATTATGATAGATGGATCTGGTTACAACAACTTTTTAAGGATCAGGTACAAAAGTTGGGGACTAGGCAAAAAGTTTAGTCAATCTGAATAAGAAGAAAGTTCGGTCTTTCACTCCGCGGAGCTGCAATCTGAAGTTTTTGATTTTGGCATTAAAGGATTCAGCAG
>CAJYLH010000026.1 GCA_913775525.1 uncultured Chryseobacterium sp. | reverse complement strand
GAATGTGCCGAGGAAAGGACAGAAGGTTTATTTTACCTATACCCAGGTACAGAATGATATGGAATTTTTCCAGAACCTGATGTCCTCCAGGCTCAAAAGGGCAGAGACGACTCTTATGGATAACACAACGGGAAAGTTAGTCTGTACAACCAAGACCGTTTCCGTATGGATACCGGATAATGAGAGTTATAGCAGTGATGGACACTGGGAGTCGCATCATGTGACGGAATGCAAGAGCCAGCAGCTGGAGAGCTGTGTCGGTGAAGTGCTTCCTGACGGGACATGCCTGGGAGGAGGCGGGAATGATCCGGGCTATCCCTACCCCGGAGGAGGAGGCGAAGATCCGCAGCCGGAACCGGAAGATCCCTGCGATAAACTGAAGAGCCAAACCCAGAACCAGGCTTTTAAAAATAAGGTCGCCGCATTGGATAAGGATGAAGTTTTTAAGGAAGATAAGGAAAGAGGATATGCCGCAGCCTACGGCACAGTACCGTACGAATCTTTAGCCAACAGCAGTAACGGAAATGTAATGTTCCCAGAAGGAAATAAATATTTCGGGTATATGCATACCCATCTTAATATGGAGGGAGTCGTAAAGATATTTTCGCCGTATGATGTGGCCACGTTCTTAACCAGCTGTGTCGCAAATGCAAAGCTGAAAGGCAATATGACCGATGCCTATGCCATGGTGATCACTTCAGAAGGAAATTATATCCTGAAATATTCGGGAGATGGTAATTTTGCTGTAACGGTAGGGCAACTTAAAAATTGGAAAAGTTGGTATGAAATTGAGTATAATAAACTTTTAGATGAAAAACTATTTACTCAGCCTAATATTGAAAAGCTATTTACACAATTTTTACAGGAAGTAGTTAATATAAATGGTCTCGAAGTGTATCAGGCAGATAAAGCTACAGGCAGCACGAGCAAATTACAATATAATGGTGCTGATAATCCTGTTCAGTCAATTCCTTGTCCTCAATAATCACCTAAAAAAACTTATTATGAAAAATATATTTTTATTGATACTATCCACTGTTGCAATTTCTTGTTTAGCACAAACTTATCCCCTTAGAACATATGGTATAGAATTTCCAAAGGATTCTTACCAGAAAGATATTAATAATGAACTTTTACCTTATGAAGGCACATGGAAAGGGATATGGGATAATAAGACTATCTATATAACATTTAAAAGAATAAAATATTATAAATCAGTTTTAGGATATAGAGCATATTATGCAGATATTTTAATAGGAAAATTTAAAGTAATAGATGCAAATGGCAATGTATTATTTAACAATACAAATCTAGCAGACGATAATGCAAAAATAAATGGGAGTAATTTTATAAAAGATGAAGATAAATATTCTCTTTACTATATTGATTCTGATCTATGTAATACTTCTGGTAGAATTCAAATAAACTTTACAGATTCTACCAAAACAAAATTGGACTGGAAATATTTTTATCGCAACGAGATCATAACATCAGATTGCCCTTATTACAATACAAGTATACCACAGCCGTTGCCTAAAGAAATTATTTTAACTAAACAATAATGTGAAGCTCCTGAAATGGGGCTTTATCTGATGATGAAAAATATATTTTAATCATACTATCCACTATTGTAATCTCTTGCACAGCGCAAATTTATCCATTAAGAACGCATGGTATAGAATTCCCAAAAGACTCTTATCAAAAAGATATTGATAATGAACTTTTACCCTATGAAGGAACCTGGAAAGGAACTTGGGATAATAAGACCATCTTTATTTATTTTAAAAAGTTGACTAACCAATATGATAATGTATTTAAATATTATAGAGATTATCTGATTGCAAAATTCAAAGTCTTAGACTCTAATGGAAATGTATTATTTGATAATACAAACTTAACAGATGATAAAGCAAAAATATGGGGTGGAGGGTTTAAAAAAGTAGATGATAAGTACTCTCTCGTATATAATGATTCAAGTTTATGTAATACCTCCGGTACTATTACTATTAACTTTACAGATTCTACCAAAACAAAATTGGACTGGAAATATTTTTATCGTAATGAGATCATAACATCGGATTGCCCTTATTACAATACAAGCATCCCGCAGCCGCTACCTAAAGAAATTATTTTAACTAAACAATAATGTGAAGCCCCTGAAATGGGGCTTTAGCTGATGATGAAAATTATTTTTATTTATATTATTTGTTATTGCCATTTCCTGTAAAGCTCAAATTTATCCTTTAAGAACATTTACGAAAATTCCTGAGAATGCCTATCTAAAAGATACAAATAATGAACTTATTGCTTATGAAGGAACTTGGAAAGGAACTTGGGATAACAAAACTATCTACATAACATTCAAAAGAATTACTAATAAATATAATGAAAACTTAAAATATTATAAAGACTATTTAATAGCAAAATTTAAAGTCTTAGATCCTAATGGTAATATACTTTTCAATAACACAACCTTAACTGACGAAAATACTAAAGTATGGGGAGGGAAATTCAGAAAAGAAGACGATAAATATTCCTTGATTTACAATGATGAAGATCTATGCAACACTTCTGGCAGTATATATATAAATTTTACAGACTCGACCAAAACAAAACTGGCGTGGAAATATATTCGTCATAGCAATTTTATTTCATCCGATTGCCCTTATTATAATACTGGGATCCCCAATCCTTTACCAAAAGAAATTGTCTTAATTAAACAATAAAGTCAAGCTTCCGGAATCTGCTCCAGAAATTTTGCTTTAAAGTATTGAATATTATAATATTATAACAGTTCTTTTATGGAATCTCGCCCTGATTATATGACGCTCTGATGAGAGTTCTACTTATAGATTCTGGATAATTAAAGTGATAGAAGCAGCGGGCATTGGGAATCGCATCATGTGACAGAATGCAAGAGCCAGCAGCTGGAGAGCTGTGTCGGTGAAGTGCTTCCTGACGGGACATGCCTTGGAGGAGGCGGGAATGATCCGGGCTATCCCTACCCCGGAGGAGGAGGCGAAGATCCGCAGCCAGAACCTTATGATCCTTGTGAGAAGATGAAAGCACAAAACACAAATGCCAATTATAAGGCTAAAATAAAAGAATTAGATAAGCCTGCAATACTAAAATTAAGAAATGAAACAGGATATTCTGAGAATAAAAATGGGACATTTACAGAATTATCAAATGCCGCTTCTACAGATGCCTCAGATGCCATGATACTATCTATATCACCAAGTACTAAAGGATACATTCATACTCATCAAAATGATTACCCTACAGGCAATTACAATGATAACGGAGATCCTGAAATAAGGCAAACCATCAAAATGTTTTCTCCAGCAGATGTTGAGGGCCTAATGACAATGGCAGGATTTGTGACTAATGGTGATTATAGTGAACTTTATGGAACCATGATATCCAGTTACGGAAATTACACCATTAAATTTACTGGTACTGCCGAAGATATTAAAACAGGATTTGATACTAAAAAATGGAGGGATGCATATATAGATTATAGAAAAGAATATTCAGATTGGTCATTTGAACGATTGTTTTTAACTTTTCTAAAAGATAAAATGGATCTTCAGGGCGTAGAGCTGTATAAAATAAAAGATAACGGAACTATTCAGAAAAAAACATTAAATTCAAATAATAAAGTAGATTCAAACGATTGTCCTCAATAATTTAAAAAATATAAAATGAAAAGCAAGATATATATGTTTACTTTTTTCCTCGCTATATTCTTATGTAAAGCTCAGGTAATAGGAACTTTGGAGCAGTTTGAAGAATGTAGCAAAAGACCAAACCGGGATGAGCTTGGCTGTCCTGATCTGGAGGATATTACCTATGTGAAAGATACCAATAACAGGCTTGACCAATTTGTTGGAACGTGGAAAGGTTCAGCTAATGGAAAACAATACGAAATACAATTTGAAAAGAAATTGCAATATGGAGATAATAATAGAAAATGGGATAAAATTCTGGGAAGAATGATTATTAAAGATGCAAGTGGGAATACTATTTTTAGCTCAATGAATATCCCTCTGGATGAAGCTGGAATTCTTCGAGGGGCCAATTTCCAAAGCAGAGTTTACATTTTGACTTTTGTAGCAAATTCATACTGTAATGATAGTGGTGAAGTTTTTATAGAAATAACCAAGGCAAATTCAAATAAAATGACATTGTATTTTGATAGAGATCAAAGTATCATTTTTAAGCCTGAAAAATGTCCTAATTTAGCTACATATGTACCATTATTACCTAAAGATAAAATGACATTAACTAAACAGTAAAGTCAAGCTTCCGGAATCTGCTCCGGAAGTTTTACTTTAAAGTATTGAATATTATGATATTATAACAGTTCTTTTATGGAATCACCCTGATTATATAACGCTCTGATGAGAGTTCTACTTATAGATTCTGGATAATTAAAGTGATAGAAGCAGCGGGCATTGGGAATCGCACCATGTGACAGAATGCAAGAGCCAGCAGCTGGAGAGCTGTGTCGGTGAAGTGCTTCCTGACGGGACATGCCTGGGAGGAGGCGGGAATGATCCGGGCTATCCTTATCCCGGAGGAGGAGGCGAAGATCCGCAGCCGGAACCGGAAGACCCCTGTGAGAAAATGAAAGCCCAGAACCAGAACCAGACTTTTAAAAATAAGGTCGCCGCATTGGATAAGGATGAAGTATTAAATTATGATCATGAAATGGGGTATGCTGCGGGATATCCACCTGCTAACACAGGCGTTACCGGGACACAATATCCTCCTATGGAAAATACAATATGATCACATTCTGTCTCATTACCAGATGGCAATCAATATTTTGGATTTATGCATACACATAATAACGAAAGTAACGGAGGAACTCCGGTAAAGATCTTTTCCCCTGCCGACTTAGCTACTTTTTTAACCAGTTGTGTCGCTAACGCAGATGCACATGGAAGTATTGGAGACGCTTTTGCAATGGTGGTTACTTCTGAAGGAAATTATATGTTACAGTACACTGGTAGTTCTTCTGGCTTTGGTATTGGCACTAATACTATTAAATTTTGGAAAGCTTGGTATGACAGAGAATTTGGAAAATTAATATTAGAGGATATTTATACGCAACCAAATGTAGAAAAAGTATTTTTAAGATTTTTAAAAGAAAAAGTAAAAATAGATGGTATAGAATTGTATCAAGTAGCAAAAACGACAGGCCAGGCTCAAAAATTGAATTTGAATAATGACAATACTGTAGTATCTATTCCATGTCCCTAAAAGTAAAAAAATTATTATGAAAAAAATACTTATAATCATATCAATTCACTTGATACTCTTAAGTTGTGCTCAAGTGTACCCTTTGAACACCAACACTGATATACCAACCGATCCTTATATTAAGGATCTTAATAACGAACTTATCCCGTACGAAGG
Source organism: uncultured Chryseobacterium sp. (assembly GCA_913775525.1). Taxonomy (GTDB): domain Bacteria; phylum Bacteroidota; class Bacteroidia; order Flavobacteriales; family Weeksellaceae; genus Chryseobacterium. The sequence continues at coordinate 31,617 of CAJYLH010000026.1, read as the reverse complement.
GACTTGGAAAGGAACATGGGATAATAAGACCATTTTTATTTATTTCAAAAAAATAAATAAATATATGGATCATAGGGAAAACAATCCTTATTACAAAGATATATTAATTGGAAAATTCAAAGTTATAAATTTCAATGGCCAGGTTTTATTTGATAACACTAATCTATCCGATAATGATGCTAAGATTGAGGGTGGTGGATTTATTAAAAACAGTTTAAAATATCTTCTTAGTTATAATGATCCTGATATTTGCGGAATGACTGGATGGGTTTATATAACCTTTAATGATGCTGCAAAAACAAAACTCAACTGGAAATTTACAGACACAACGGATATTATGGATTCTTCATGTCAATATTATAACGCCAATCCATTTCCCAAGCCGTTGCCTAAAGAAATTATTTTAACTAAACAATAATGTAAAGCCCCTGAAATGGGGCTTTATCTGATTATGAAAAGTATATTTTTATTTATATTATTTGTTATTGCAATCTCTTGTACAGCGCAAGTTTATCCATTGAGAACATTTACAGATATTCCTGAAAATGCTTATATTAAGGATCTTAATAACGAACTTATTCCGTATGAAGGAACCTGGAAAGGTACATGGGATAATAAAACAATTTTTATTTATTTCAAAAAAATAAAAAAACATATGAATCATAAGGAAAACAATCCTTATTACAAAGATATTTTAATTGGAAAATTCAAAGTTATAAATTCCAATGGCCAGGTACTATTTGATAACACTAATCTGTCTGATAATGATGCTAAGATCGAAGGAACTCGTTTTTTTTCTATACCATATAGGAGATATTCTTTATTTTATTTGGATCCTGATATTTGTAATTCTACTGGTGATATATTAATAAAGTTTTTAAATAATACGTCAACACAATTAGACTGGAAGTTTTCAGATACAACCGATGTTACTGATTCTTCATGTCAATATTATGATGCCAATCCATTTCCACAGCCGTTGCCTAAAGAAATTATTTTAACTAAACAATAATGTGAAACCTATTTCAGGAGCTTAATTTAATATTATCTTTAGTGCAATAATTTTGTATAATACAAATACAAATACAGATGTGATGAAAAAACAAATCAGAATTCAAACTCCCTGCCCTGAAAACTGGGACCATATGCAGTATACTCCTGATGGAAAATTCTGCGAAAAATGCTCCAGATGTATAATTGATTTTACAGACAAAACAGATGAGCAGGTAGAGAGGATTATAGGAGATGCTGGAGGAAGAGAAATATGCGGCAGAATTTCCATGCGTTCATTATCTGCGGCGGCAGCAGGAATTGTTCTTATTACCAATCTTACATTCGTACAGGCTCAAACTAAAAGTAATCCCGGAGTTAATACTGAACAAAAGATAGATCGTATTACAAAAGTTTCTGGTAAGCTTACTTTTAAAAGGACTAAAAAGGAGATAGCGGATGCTGAGGTATTCTTTATCTGTAAATCGAAATACATTAAAACAAAAACGGATAAAGACGGAAATTTCGTTTTAAACATTCCAAATGATTTGATCAGGAGAAAAAATGTTTTGTACTTTAGTTTTAACCAATTAAATGATGAAACCTATAAAAATTTAGACAGAGCACCTTCCAGTCTGATGAATGGTGATATTTATGAAAATACATCTGTTATTTTTACTAAAAAGGAACAAATTAAAGAAAGGGAATTTCAGATAGATTCACAGCATGCCTATGTAGGAGGCATTGCTGTTATGGCAGAAAGGCCACCAGATTACTATTATTTTGATGGGAAAAGCATTAGCGAAAACAGGTTTGAAAAGTTTAAAAAAGGAAATCCGGATTATCAGTTTTTCATTTTCAATGGTAAAGAGGCTGAAGTAATAGCAGGAAAGAATTATCTTGAAACTGTACAGTTACTATTTTCAAAGTGAAGCTGAATCTCTTATTTTTTACATTCAATGAATAAAAGTTTAAAATTCAAACTCCCTGCACTGAAAACTGGGACCAGATGCAGGATTCTCCTGATGGAAAATTCTGCGAAAAATGCATGATTGATTTTACAGATAAAGCTGATGAGCAGGTAAAGAAGATTATACGAGAAACTGAGGGAAAAGAAACATGCGGCAGGATCTATACAAAGCCCCTACCTATTATGACGGCAGGAATAATTCTTGTAACTCATCTAAGCCTGGTCTGGTACAAGCCCAGACTAAAAGTAAGCCCGAAATTCTTACAGAAACAGTATCATCCCATATGACGAAAATTTCAGGCAGGTTAATTTTCGGAGAAACCCAGTAACCGATTCCGAATGCAGATGCTTTTTATTTTTGAGGATAAAGAAACTGAGATTGTAGCAAAAAAAAGTGATTTGGGAATCCTGCAATTGTTATTTTTAAATAAATAAGTCAAAGATGTAAGAAATATCAAACTATTATAAATAATATTATTACATTTGACTGGTAAAAAAAATATAAACATGAGAAAAACATTTTTCACCATCCTATCACTTATTTCTTTCAGCTTATTGTATTGCCAGAATGTTATACGTGTAAATGAGGCCAACAACGACATTTATTACAAGATAAATTCCAAAGGAGCAGGAAGACAACTGAACTATGATGAAATTTCCGGCAGCCCTTATCTGACGAAGGATTTCAGCTTAGCAAAAGTTGGGGATAATTATGAGAAAACACCTGTACGCTATAACAGTTACAGGGATGATATAGAATTTCAGAAAGATGGCAAAACCCTGGTTCTCCCGAAGGAAGCTCAACTTTCAAGAATAGAAATTTTTTCTCCTAAACAGACGCTGGTCTTATTAGAAACTCACGATGATCTGGAGGGGTATTTTTTTGAACTTGTCAATGGAAAAAATTCACTCTATAAAAAAGTAAAAACCAAATTTGTTGATGTTGTTCCTGCAGCCAACTCATTTACTACAGAGAAACCTGCTAATTTCAGGACACAGGAACCTGTATATTATATTAAAACTGAAAAAGGCTTTATTAAAAAACCTAAGAACGTGAGTGATATAACAGATCAGCTTGCGGATAAAAAAAGTGCTATAGAGAGTTTTGTTAAATCAAACAAAATAAAATTCAGTAAAGAAGAAGACTTAATAAAATTGGTTAATTTCCTGAATCAATAAATTAGGCAGGCCTCTGAAAACAGAGGCCTGTCCTTTTTAGACGGATCAGTATGCATCAAAAATATGCTTAAAAATCGCTTTGTCTTCTTCTATTAAAGCAACCTTTCTCCTGGCCATGGCACGTTCCGCCACTTCATAGGCTTTATCCAGCTTGAAGCGCTCATCTTCCTTCCTTCCGCCCCAGGAAAAGTTTTCTACCAGGTTCGGCGGGAAGCCTTCCCGGAAGATATTGGAGGCTACGCCAACTACGGTTCCGGTATTCAGCTGAGTATTGATGGCCGTTTTGGAATGGTCGCCCATGATCAGGCCGGCAAACTGCAGTCCTGTATCTTCAAATGCTTTGGTACGGTAATTCCAGAGCCTTACGTGGCTGTAGTTGTTTTTCAGGTTGGAGGAATTGGTATCGGCGCCGAAGTTGCACCACTCCCCGATCACGGAATTCCCGATGAATCCGTCGTGGCCTTTGCTGGTATATCCGAAAATAATGATGTTGCTCACCTCACCGCCTACTTTGCAATGCGGGCCAATGGTGGTGGCGCCATAAATCTTAGCCCCCAGGTTGAACTTGGATTCTTCACCCAGGGAAATCGGGCCGCGGAGATGGCAGCCTTCCATTACTTCTGCATTTTTTCCGATATAGATTTTGCCTGTTTTTGTATTCAGGGTTGAAAACTCGATTTCGGCACCTTCTTCAATGAACAGGTCTTTCTTATCGCCTAAAAATCCATTGGTTGATGACAGTTCCTGTGAAGTCCGGCCGTTGGTCAGCAGCTCGAAATCAAAATCAATCGCCTGTTTGTTGTAGGTGAAAAGGTCCGAAGGTTTTTTGAAGAAGATGAGGTCCTCTTTAATATCCGTCATCTTTTCAATCTGATGCAGTGAAAAACCTTCCATATTGATTTTTGCGGCAATCAGTTCATCTTCGTAGACCAGAGCTTCTCCCTGCTTCAGGTCTTTGATCTGGCGGATCACCGTTTCCGTCGGCAAAAAATTGGTGACCAGGAAAAGGCTTTCCTTTTTCTCCGGTTCAGGGAATTTCTTCTGAAGGTAAGCCTCCGTAAAATAAGATACCTCTGTATTGTCAAGGATTTTCTGCCATCTTTCGGCAAATGTGAGGATCCCGCAGCGCATGGCTGCTACAGGACGGGTGAAAGTCAGCGGAAGAAAGTCTTCCCAGTATTGAGCATCTGAAAATACCAATTGCATAGTATCAAAATTAGAAGTTAATCGTACATGTTTTAGGCCATAAAGGAAGATGAAACTTGACCATCTGTGCTGGCTGCTGTTCTTCCTGCTTTACGGCTGACACAAAAATACGAATCCTATCGTTAATTTCCTGCCGGGATAGCCATTTTATCCGGAAACAAAAAAGTCTCCCGGAATCCGGAAGACTTTTTATATGGTAACATCAAAAAATTACTTAGCGAATTTTTTGTATTTGTTCATGAACTTGTCTACTCTACCTGCGGTATCTACCAACTTCACTTTTCCAGTGTAGAATGGGTGAGAAGTAGAAGAGATTTCCATTTTGATCAATGGGTACTCCTGTCCTTCATATTCAATGGTATCTTTTGTTTCTGCAGTGGATTTGCAAAGAAACATCTCGTCGTTACTCATATCTTTGAAAACAACAAGTCTATAATTTTCTGGGTGAATTCCGTTTTTCATAATACAATTTTTAAAATCTTTGAAAAAATTAAATTTTGCTTTCGAAATAGTAATGGATATTTCTCTGCTAATTTTAGGTTGCAAAAGTACAACATTTTTTTTAATATCCAAACGGACTATTCAATAATTTTTTCTTAATAAGAAATTCAAAGTATTTTCGTTACATTTGAAATCTGTTTAAACATAATTTCAATGAAATTCAAACTATTACTGGCTTTTTCTTTCTGGATGCTTGTTATGGCGGTATCCTGTAATAAGGATGACATTAATTTTGATACTCCCTCTCAGGCGCTCAGATTTTCCAGGGATACGGTATTCTGCGATACAGTCTATCACCAAGTACGTTCTGAAACATATGCCGTAAAGGTCTATAATAATGAAGACAAAGATGTGCTGATCCCGAGAATCAACCTGGAAAAAGGAGCTTCCTCCCTTTACAAGATTAATGTGGACGGAAAATCCGGATATGATTTCAAAAACGTTCCGTTAAGAAAAAAAGACAGCCTGTATATTTTTGTTGAAATTGCTCCTGAAGCTTCAGGCCCGCAGGCAATTGCTGATGACAGAATTTTATTTGACAGTCCGGGCGGACAACAGCATATAACATTGTTCTCGGTAGTCCAGGATGCAGAATTTTTCATCCAGACGCCCAATAATTCAAATACCATCAGCGGAAATACAACCTGGACCAATAATAAAGCGAAAATCATCTATGGTGACCTGACCATAGCTCCAAACGTAACATTAGATATCCAGGCCGGAACTAAAGTATACTTCCATAAAAACAGCGGAATGAAAGTCGCCTCAGGGGCCACCCTAAATATTAACGGTGCCCTGAATAACGAGGTAATCCTCCGCGGCGACCGCAATGATACCTATTATGATACCATTCCTAAAAACTGGAATTCGATCCGGATGCAGGCCAATTCCAACCTCAACATGAATTTTGTGAGGCTTTTCGGAGGAACCAACGGTATTGACATGAGACAGGCGAATGCCAATATCAGCAATTCCTTTATTCACACGTTTCAGGATTACGGGTTGTATGCCGTTGCCTCTACTGTGAATGCAAGAAATCTGGTGATGAACAACTGCGGAGAATCCTGCATCGGCATCTTCAAAGGCGGAAATCATAATTATACCCACGCCACTATTGCCAATTATTCCGGAACTATGGGGTCACGCAACAGGAACGGCATTTTTGCCGGCAACGAGTGGAAAAATGATGCCGGACAAACGGAGCAGGGCGCTTTGCAGCAATTGAATATCAGAAACTGCATCGTTTATTCCGACCGTGACAATGCGGTGAATTTCGAACCGACCATGGGACAGCAATTCAACTTTCTGATCCAGAATTCCCTCCTGAAATATTCAGGCACATCGGAAGCCGGCTTTACCTTTGACACCAATCCGAATGTTGTACAGAGCCTTAAAAACCAGGATCCGCTGTTCGTGAACTATTTTATTGCCCATCAGAACCTGCGGGTACGGCAGAATTCGCCTGCACGCGGAAAAGGAAATGTTTCTGTAGCCGCAACCGTCCCTCTTGATATCGTGAATGCATCCAGAACATCAAACCCGACGCTCGGAGCGTACCAATAATGGAAATTACCCATCTGCAGCAACAGGTAGACGAATGGATCAAAACCATTGGCGTACGGTATTTCAATGAGCTGACCAATATGGCCATGCTTACTGAAGAGGTAGGCGAAGTGGCCCGGATTATTGCCCGGAGATATGGCGAACAAAGCGAAAAGGAAAGTGATAAAAACAAAGATCTGGGCGAAGAGCTGGCCGATGTCCTGTTTGTGACGCTGTGCCTGGCGAACCAGACCGGGGTCAATCTCCAGGAGGCATTCGATAGGAAAATGAAGGTAAAAACCGATCGCGATAAGGATCGGCATCAGAATAATGAGAAGTTGAGATAGATGTCAGATATAAGACATCAGATTTCAGATAATAGACATCAGATAATAGATAATTGACGGTGGTTAATCACTGGAAGTGTATGGAGACGTCTGACATCTGACATCTATAAATCTTTTAAAGATTTCAGATATCAGACATTAGACATCAGATAATGGATGGTGGTTAATCGCTGTAAGTGTACGGAGACGTCTGAGGTCTGAAATTTGACATCTATAATTCTTCTAAGGATATCATATCAGACATCAGATAATAGATAATAGATGGTGATTAATCACTGGAAGTGTACGGAGACGTCTGACATCTGACATTTGCCATCTATGAGTCTTTTAAAAAAAACAATAATGAAGTTAGGAAAATCAGAACTGAAAGAAAACACGGCAATACAGATCAGCGGTTCGAAGAGTATTTCGAATCGTTTATTGATTCTGGAAAGCCTGTTCAGCAACATCCGGATTGGAAACCTTTCCAATTCCCAGGACACCCAATTGCTCAAAAAAGCATTGTCTGACAACACAGAAACAGTAGACATCCATCATGCAGGGACCGCCATGCGCTTCCTGACGTCGTATTATTCGATTATGGATGGAAAAACCACCGTGCTTACGGGATCAAAGCGCATGAAGGAAAGGCCCATCGGATACCTGGTGAATGCATTGAGGGACCTGGGTGCGGAAATAGAATACCTTGAAAACGAAGGTTTTCCTCCTTTAAAAATTACCGGCAAAAAGATTTTTAAAACATCCGTGGAGGTTCCTGCCCATATTTCAAGCCAATTCATTACGTCTCTTCTGCTGATCGCAGGAAAACTGGACAACGGACTGGAAATACACCTTACAGGTGAGATAACCTCAAGGTCATACATTGAAATGACCCTGGATATCCTGACCAAAGCCGGCATTCAGAACAGTTTTACCGGAAACACGATTAAAGTAGAGCCATTCACCGGGGATCGGTCTGCAATAGCCTATGAAGTGGAAAGTGACTGGAGCTCTGCTTCTTATTTCTATTCCTTTGCCGCTTTAGGAAGAAAAACCGTTCACCTGAAAAGTTTTTACCGGGAATCTACCCAGGGAGACTCGGCAATTGCAGCAATTTATAAAGAATTTTTCGGAATCAACACCACATTCACGGAAGAGGAACATAAGATCACGCTCGAGCCTGTACTGGATTTTACATTCCCGGAAAAGATCGTTCTGGACATGAACAATTGTCCGGACATCGCCCAGACGCTTTGTGTAACCGCAGCAGCGCTGCAAATCCCGTTTGAGATTTCAGGGCTTGGTACACTAAGGGTCAAAGAAACCGATCGCCTTTTAGCACTGTATAATGAGCTGAAAAAACTGGGCGCCGAAACTGAAATTACAGATTCGACCATCGCATCCCTGGGCTTCAATGAACCTCAGGAGGATATTTCCATCAGGACCTACCAGGATCACAGGATGGCCATGAGCTTTGCCCCATTCTGCCTGGTGCAGGAATTGAACATCGAAGACGAAGAAGTCGTGGAAAAATCATACCCGGCATTCTGGACAGACCTCAACAGCCTTCTGACGGAATGATTTGTCACGTAAGCTAATCATATAAAGGCTACCGGATAAGGGTAGCCTTTGGTATTAGACCTAAAACGTATGATCTTTTATTTCTGAATTCCGTATGCGGACAGTATCTTGTTAAAGATCTCCGTGTTTTCAAAGAGTCCTGTAAATTCACGTGAATTCGGTCCATAGGCAAATACGCTTGCTGGAATTGCGGTGTGGTCATTCGTGCTGAAATTCCCGAGAACCCAGCCTTCTTGCAGGCTTCCGTCCAGAAGGGTAAGTCCGCCGGTTTCATGATCCCCCAAGACAATCACCAGGGTTTCCTTATTCTCATCCGCAAATTTCATGGCTTTCCCAACTACGCTATCAAAGTCCAGAAGCTCTGTAACCAGCTGTTCTATGTTATTGCTGTGACCGCCTCCATCAGTCTGGGAAGCTTCCACCATCATAAAAAACCCTTTATCGTTGGATTTCAGATTGTTTAAAGTAAGGTCAAAAGCACCCGACAGCCAGTTTCCTCTTCCGTTGGTTATCCTCTGGGACGCCATCGGATCCATAATAACGGTACGGTTGCTGAGTTTTCCCGCTGATTTCAGGTCGCGGTACACATCAATCTTTGCTTCTTTGAATTTCTGCTCGGTTTCCGGCATCAGTCCGCTGGTCGGTCCCCCGATCAGGATTTTTGTTTTGGAAGCAATAAAATCTTTCAGGATGGATGCTGAACTGTTCCTGTTATCGGAATGAGCATAGAAATCTGCCGGGGTGGCATCAGTCACGTCGCCGGTAGAAATCAATCCTGAAACCATTCCTTTACCGGCAATAATATCCGGGATCTGGGCTAATGCTTTTCCTGAAGCATCCACCCCTACAAATGTGTTTTTTGTCTTTATGCCGGTAGCAAACGCTGTGGAACCGGGAGCCGAATCGGTGATATACGCATTGTAGGAATTGGTTTTGGACAGTCCGGTGGCCTTCATATTGAAGACATTGAGCTTCCCTTTATTAGCTGTAAAGGCGGCGTAGTACTGCGGTAAAGAGGTCCCGTCCGGGATCAGGAGGATAACATTCTTTACTTTCTTCCGGATTCCGTCTGTGGCATACGTAGGTGTGTACGGTATATAGTCTTTTGTGTTTTTGTAGAAATTCTTCGGAATTGAATTCATGAATTTCTTAAGGTCAGGGATACGGTCCGTATTGATATAGTCCACCCCTATATCAATCAGGTTTACCCATGCATTGGTAAAATCAGGAGCTCCGTAAAAACGGACCGGCTTTTGTGAAGCATGTGCTTTTTCAACCGCTTGTGTAATCCGGTCTTTTTCTTCATCCCTCGGAATGCCTTTACCGCTCCATTTCACCAGATCTGTAAACGAAGCACTGAACATCCCCACCCTTTTCAGCTGGTCTGAAGTATAGGCCTGATTGAGGTCTCCGTCAAAATACAGGTATTCCGGGTAGTTTTTAAAGTCCTCCGGCTTTGGCCGGTCCCCGGTAATGACCATTTTAATTTCCGGATTCCCGGTAATTTCCGGATACTTTTTCAAGATGCTGACCAGCGCTGCAAGGCTTGCCTCATAATCCTGCTTGATATCAATCAGGAGCTGAAGCTTTTTCTGTCCGTCCGGATAAATATTTCCGTTGTTCAGCTTAATCTGCTTTGAAATGTTATCTAAATAAAGTTTTTCCAGGGTCCTGTCTGGGTTAAAATCTTTCTCCGTATGAGCCACCAACAATTGGTTTTTTACCAGGAAAACATCAGCTTCTATGGAACCGAAATGGGCATAATAAGCTTCCCAGAACGGGATATCCTGCATATAATCATTGTGCGAATGCGCATTGGCCACGCTATAGTTTAAATAATTCTGCGCCTGGACGGGAGCGCAAAGTGCGACAGCTACTGCTGCCCAAATTTTCAATATCTTCATTATACCTCTTTAAAAAACACATCATCGCAGAATCCTGTGATGATGTGGATTATATTTCTATTATTTACCAGCCTTCATTTTGTTTGATCACCCCCTTGCTGTTGACGATTTCCACCTGTGGAACCGCCCATACATTATGTACCGAAGGATTGAAATTCCTGGCTGCCCATACAACCTGCCCGTTGATGCCATGCAGAGGCTTTGCATAATTGGCCTGTGCATCTCCCCAACGCACCAGGTCCCTGTGACGGTCTGCCCATTCTCCGGCAAGCTCACAGCGCCTTTCATGCTTAAGGTCAGCTAATGTACATCCTGTTTTCGAGGCTAAACCTGCACGTACCCTGATTCTGTTGATCTCCTGATCGGCATTCTGGCCCATCATCAGCATAGCTTCCGCTTTAATCAGGATTACCTCAGCATATCGCATGATCGGAACGGCAAGGTCTGTACAAGGATAATCCCCGTTGGCACTTACGTGACCGCTGTTCAGAGGATATTTAAAGGCATCCATATATTTGTTGAACTGGTAACCGGTAAAGGAGTTGCTGGAAGCATAAGTCCTTTCAGTCCCGTTAAATGTAAACTTATCCCCGATTTTCAGGATGGTAGCGCTTCTTCTTACATCTCCCGTTTCATATTCGTCATACAACTCTTTGGTAGGCTGAAAATATCCCCAGCCATTGTATTGTCCCCAACCTTTATTTTCAAGCATTACACCGGGAAGGATACTTCCTATGGAATTGAATTTAGGCGTACTCGGTACAGACCATATGTATTCTGAGCTGTAATTGTTTTCTGCTTTGAAAACGTCGGTATAATTCGTAAGGAGATTCCTGTTTCCTTTAGTAATGACCTCATTGGCCCAATACGATGCATTCTGCCAGTCTTTCATAAACAAATACACCTTCGCTAATAATGCCCATGCGGCCACTTTATGCGGCCTTCCGTAATCCTTCGCAGGAAGCTGCTCCTGGAAAGGCAAAAGTTCTGCAGCTTTTTTCAAGTCCTGAACAATGTAGTTGTAATTTTCCATTACATTGGCAGCTCTTGGGATCGGGTTAGGATCCGGGTCCTTGGTCCGGTCTATAATGGGTACACCGGCCTTGTCATTCCCGTAATTGTAGGCCAGCTCAAAATACATCCGGCTGCTCATGAACAGTGCTTCACCGAGGTACTTGTTTTTTACTGCTGATGATGCCTGGATGTTATCCACATTCCTGATGACGCGGTTGGCCACACCAATTACGGTATACCTTTTATTCCACTGGGTTTCCAGGTCACCGGCCGCGATGTAATTGCTGCTGAAGTTTTTGGCATTATCCGGTTCGCTCTTGGCTCTTCCCGTTACCATGTCATCGCTGGCATTAATGAACCAGAAAAGCCCTCTTCCGTAAAATTCGCTGTCGGCAAGCGGCCTGTACATAGCATTGGCTCCCGTTATCAGGTCATTCTCAGTTTTCCAGAAACTGGCTTCGGTAGGCGTTCCCTCCGGCTGAACATCCAATTCTCCTGTACATGACAACAGCATGACAGAGATTCCGGACACTAAACATATTTTGTTGAAAAGTTTCATTGTTTTTGATTTTTAATGATTAAAATTATAATCCGACCTCCAGTCCGAAGATGAAGGCACGTGCCTGCGGGTATCTGCCGGTATCCACTCCGTAAGAATTCATGCCCACTTCAGGATCAAAGCCTGTATATTTGGTAATGGTCAGCAGGTTGTTTGTAGTCACATAAATCCTCAGTTTACTGACATCCAGCTTACGGTACAGTTCTTTCGGCAATGAATACCCAATGGTAAGGTTTTTCAGCCTCAGATACGATCCGTCTTCCACATAGAAATCAGATACTTTGGAATAGTTGCCGCTCGGATCTCCCTGTACCAGCCTCGGGATATTGGTATCGGTGTTCTGTGGGGTCCATGCATTCAGGATATCCCTGTCCATATTATAATTCTGTCCTGTACCGCCCGGATTCAGGGAAATAAATTTAAGCCCGTTGAAGATTTTATTTCCGTACACACCCTGTACAAAAAGGTTGAGGTCAAAATTCTTCCAGGTCATATTGTATGACAATCCGTAAGAGAATTTCGGGTACGGACTTCCGAGATTCACGAAATCACTGTTGTTCAGCGTTCCCGTATTCCCTTCTTTCTTAAGGAATTTGATATCCCCCGGTTTGGCATTGGGCTGGATGAGGTTCCCGTTTGCATCTTTGTAATTATTGATCTCCTCCTGGGACTGGAAAATCCCGCCCGTTCTGTAACCATAAAACGAATACAGAGGATCCCCGACTTTTACACGCGTTGGCTTAAGAACACCCCTGACTCCATTATCATTGATGAAAATCTCATCCACTCCGGCTAACTGCTTCACCGTATTTTTTAGTTGGCTGAATACAACCCCGATGGAATAGGTAAAATCACCAGTGTTTTTACTGTTGTAATTGATTCCCAGCTCGTATCCCTTATCCTGGAAAAGCCCGGCATTAATGTACTGATTACTGTATGTAGCTGTACTTGGTAGGCTTACATTAAAGATCTGGTCTTTGGAATTTTTAACGAAATAATCAAACTGCAGGGAAAGGCTGTTATGGAAAAATGACGCATCTATTCCAAAGTCGGTCTGCTCAGATTTACCCCATTTCAGGTCCGGATTAGGACGTGTTGTAGCGTAATAAGCGATATTCTGGGAAGGATCCTGTCCGAAAATCACATTGTTGTACCTGGTCATCAGCGGATTGACCGCCTGAGGCGAAATCCCTCCAAGGTTCCCCAGAATACCATAGCTTCCCCTGAACTTCAGGTTGGAAAGCCAGGCTATATCTTTCATAAAGTTCTCTTTAGAAGGCACCCATGCTCCTGAAACTGCATAATAGTTGGCAAACCTGTTCTGTGGTGCCACCAGGGAAGAACCGTCCCTTCTGCCTAATACGCTGACGATATATTTACCGGCATAATCATAGTTAACCCTTGCAAGATAAGATACCAATGCCTGCCTGAATCTATAGCTGGATACCTCCCTGTTGGTATCTGCGGCATTCTGCAGGTACTGGAATGTTTCTGCTTCACTTCTGAAGTCGTATGCTTTGGCTATGAAACCGTCATCAATGGTTTCTTGGAAGGTAAATCCGGCCAGGAAATCGAAATTATGTCTTCCCGGAGAAAATTTGTAGGTCAGGAGCTGCTCTGCCAATGCCGTAGAAGAATTGTTGGACTGGTATTCCAGGCTGTTCATATCAAATATCTTCCCTACTTCCGGAACTCTGGCTGTAAAGGTCTTCATATCTCCGATTTTAAAGGTCTGAGAGAAGTTGGACCTGTACTTTAGATCCTTTGCCAGAGTGATTTCTGCATAAGGATTAATCAGGATTTCGTGGGTAGGGTTCCTGATACTGATTCTTTTAAGGTAGGCAACCGGATTGATGACATCCCCATAACCTCCGGCTACATCAACCGGCAATCCCGAAAAGGCTCCTGAAGACGTATATACAGGAACATTCGGAGGATAATACATGGCCGCTACAATGGCGCCGGTATATCCGTTTCTGGTATCGGCTGTATTTCCGTCGGAATAATTATAATACATATTTTCCCCGATGGTCAGCCAGTCTTTTACTTTGTGCTCGGAATTGACCCTGAAGTTATATCTTTTGGACTGTGTATTCAATAAGATCCCTTCCAGGCTCCGGTGATTCATCCCAACGAAATACCTCGATTTTTCGTTGCCTCCGCTTAAGTTCATATTGTACTCCTGGATGGTTCCTGTCCTGAAGATTTCTTTCATCCAGTCGGTCCGGGTAATTCTTCCGTCCGGATACAGGTTTGGATTAAAAGCTATGGGAAGATTGTTCAGCTTGCCGGCATTTTCATACGCCTTGTACATCACATCCTGGAATTCGGCTGCATTAAGGGTTTCTTTTATTTTCCAGGCCTGGTTGAGGCCGTATTTAACATCAAAGTCTACTGTAAGGTTTCCTTTCCTGCCTTTCTTGGTGGTGATGAGGATGACCCCTCCGGATGATCTTGCGCCGTAAATGGCAGCAGAAGCATCTTTAAGGACTGATATATACTGGATATCATTCGGGTTAATGGATGGCGTACCGTTAAAGACGACACCGTCCACTACATACAACGGGGTTTCCCCGTTAATTCCTCCCAAACCCCGGATATTTACCTTAGGGGTTCCGTTAGGGTCTCCGCCTTCATTCACCACGGTAACACCGGCAGCTTTTCCTTGCAGGGCTTCGCCCACTCCGGATAACGACCTGGAAGTAATTTTATCCAGTGAAGCTTCAGTTACGGCTCCTGAAACCTTGGCCTTTTTCTGGGTTCCGTATCCTACAACAACCACCTCATCCAGAGACTTCTCTTTTAAGCTGTCTTTTTTCTGAGCGAGGAATAACGGTGAAGCAGACAGAGCACCAATGAGCAATACCCGTCCCGTAAGATAACCTACCGAGACCGGGATCTTAAATACATTCATAAAATCCTTGATTTAACTTGATGCAAAATTAGACCAGCCTTACCACCGGATCATTACGGTTTTATTGTGCTTTTGTTAAGAAATTTTATCTCTATAAAATTAGTATTGTATAGGTTGCAGAATTAAGATACTTTGCATCAGCAATGTAGATATCAAGATAAGTATTCTGTCTATACCTGATCTGTTTCTAAGTTTAAATTTATTTTAAATTTATTACCCAACCGGGAAAATAGACTAAATAAGATGGGAGATATAATCTCATTTTCAATGCCGTTTTTTTAAGAATGAATACATGAGAGAGTTCATTTTCTTTTTTTACATTTGCTGAAATCATTTTCCGGGGAATACAACGGTATGAATCTGCCCGGAAAAAACGGAAAACAATTAAAATTTCAACTATTCCATGACCATCATCATTACAGGAACCTCTTCAGGGATCGGTTTCGCTTTAGCAGAATATTTCGGTAAGAAAGGCCATAAAGTATATGGCCTGAGCAGAAAGCATACTGAAAGCAATTATTTCAGCTCTATCCCGACGGATGTTACAGATCCTGATGCGGTGCAAAATGCTATTGCAGAAGTCCTGAAAACCGAAACAAAGATCGATGTTCTGATCAATAATGCAGGCATGGGAATGGTAGGCTCCGTGGAAGATTCTGTCAAAGAAGATATTCTGAGGCTATTCAACCTTAACTTGGTAGGGGCAGTACAGATGATGAGCGCAGTGATGCCGAATATGAGAACGCACAAATCCGGAAAGATCATCAATGTTTCCAGCATTGGAAGTGAAATGGGACTGCCGTTCCGGGGATTCTATTCAGCTTCAAAATCAGCCCTGGACAAAGTTACGGAGGCCATGCGCTATGAGGTATATCCATGGAACATCCATGTTTGTTCGCTGCATCTGGGAGACATCAAAACCAATATTGCAGAAAACCGTGTGCGGACGCAAGTGTCCGAACCTTATCAATCTGTTTTTGATAAGGTATATGCTTTAATGAACTCCCATGTCGGCGACGGCACAGAGCCGCTTGAAGTAGCAGAATACATTGACAGGCTTTTGAGCAAGGACAGATGGAAAGCCCATTATTACTTCGGAAAATTCGGACAGAAGATTGGTGTCCCACTGAAATGGATCCTTCCGCAGGGGACTTATGAAAATCTGATGAAGAAATATAATAAACTGGATTAGTTTCAGTTATTACATCAGTCCAATACTGATGTAAAAAAATATCTCTTACATCAGCATACGGCTAATCAGCATCCGTTTTAAGATCTTTAACCTATAATGTAGTTCATACAGGCTTGAAATTTTTCCTGAACATATTGTGTATCATTATATGTGTCTTTGTACAGGCGCAAAAGAAACAGTACTGGCTTACGGACGGCGAGACCCATGTAAAAAAGAAGGTAAAGGATTCTGCGGCGGCGGTGAAATTCCTGGATTCACTTTCCCAGAACAGCTATTTTTTTACGCAGCTGAAAGAAGTGAAAATAAAGGGCGACAGTACGGAGATCATTTATGATAAAGGGAAAAATTTCAATGAAACCTATGTACACCTTTCGGATTCTATTGTTCAGAAGTTTCCTTCGGCTAAAGAGTTTTTCACCAAAAACCTGGATTCCACCAAAAAGAGCCTCAATAAAAAATACATTGATGACGGATTCGCTTTCAGCAGGATAAAATCTAAATACAAAGGCCAGAAAAACGGGTATCCCCTTGTGGAACTGGATATCAGCAAGAACAATAAACGGACGATTGACGGTTTTGTCGTGAAAGGCTACGAAAGGGTACCGAAAAGGTTTATCAAAAATCTTGAAAAGGATTTTAAAGGAAGAACTTACGATGATAAAAACCTGGTCTCCATCAATAAAAATTTCCAGAACCATCCTTTTGTTTCGCTGGAAAGGCCTCCGCAAACTCTATTTACAAAAGATTCCACCCAGATTTACCTCTTTATGGAGAAAAAAAAGACAAATACGTTTGACGGGGTAATCGGGTTCGGGAATGATAAAACTGAAAAATTTACGCTGAACGGTACGCTGAACGTAAATTTCAGGAATATGTTCAATGGCTTTGAAACCATTAACCTGTACTGGCAGCGAAACCCGGATAAAGGACAGACTTTTGATCTGCAGACGGATATTCCTTACCTATTCAAATCAAATGTGGGGCTGAATATGAAAGTGAATATTTTCAGGCAGGATTCCACATTTGCCAATGTAAAAGCGTTGCCTGCACTGTATTATCATATCAACAACCGCAACAGGATCGGTCTCAGAGGGACTTTTGAGACATCCAGTATTATCGATACGCTATACGTCCAGGGCAAAGATTATAATAAACGGGGGATCGGGATCTGGTTTGAAATGACCGAGCCGTCCGATGTTGACCTCTTCCTGTATAAGACGCGGCTGAACGGCGGATATGATTATCTCACCACTACCTACACCAAAGATAACATCAATGCCCACCAGAACCAGTTTTACTTTTTCGGGGAGCATAATTACCATATTTCCGGGAACCATTACCTCAATATAAAAGCGGAAGGTGCCATGATGGATTCCAAGATAGAATTCTCCACCAATGAATTGTACCGTTTCGGGGGCTGGAATTCCATGCGGGGTTTCAATGAGAATTCCCTTGCAGCCGATTTCTATTATTACGGCGGACTGGAATACCGGTACCTGATAGGCAACCAGGCATTTTTTGACTTCTTCGGCCAATACGGGCAGCTTAATAATAAATCCCTGAACCTTAAGCCTAAGCTTTACAGTGTAGGGCTGGGATTCAATTTCTTTATCCCGATCGGGCTGATGAGCTTTCAGCTTTCCAACGGTAATGAATTCGGGAATCCTTTTAAATTCAATGACATCAAAATTCACTGGGGAATATTGAGCCGGTTTTAGATTGCTTTATTGTGTTCATCTCAAATATATCTTCTGCAGCAGCAACATCTTGTACGGATCAGATTATTTTTAACATTAGCATAAAATAAAAAAGCAGAAAACCTGCTAACTTGCAATTTCTTTCGACGAATACTCAAGAATGGACAGAAGAGAATTTTTAGAAAAATCAGGTATTTTGATGGCCGGACTGGGAAGTTCGGGCATCTTGCACCCTGCCATACTTAAGGCAATTACCATTGAGCCTGCCGCCCGGTCAACATTCTATGATGCAGAGCATATTGTGATCCTTATGCAGGAAAACCGTTCTTTTGACCATGCTTTCGGCACCCTGAAAGGGGTACGGGGATTTCTGGACCGTAGAGCGTTTAAAAAGCAGGACGGACATTCCGTTTTCTTTCAGAGAGCCGATACCGGAAAGTATGCTGCTCCCGCCCGTCTGAATTTGAGGGATACAAAATCTACCTGGATGAGCTCACTTCCGCATTCCTGGAATAATCAGCAGCAAGCTTTTAATAAAGGGAAATACGATCAGTGGCTTCAGGCAAAAGCATCAGGAAATCAAGAATACCAGGATATCCCGTTAACATTAGGATACTATAACCGGGAAGATCTTCCGTTTTATTACCAGCTGGCAGATGCCTTTACAATTTTTGACCAATATTTCTGTTCTTCCCTGACAGGCACTACGCCGAACCGGCTTTTCCATTGGTCCGGAACATTGCGCGAACAGAGGAACGGTAAAGTAAAGCCTAATATATACAATGAAAATATCGATTACGATAAAGATCACCAGGCCAAATGGAAAAGTTTCCCGGAAATTTTAGAGGAACAGGAGATTCCGTGGAAAATTTACCAGAACGAGATCAGCCTTCCGAAAGGGATGTCCGGTGAACAGGAAGCTTGGCTGGGGAATTTTACGGATAATCCCCTTGAATGGTTTTCGAGGTTCAATGTAAAGTTCTCCAAAGGCTATTACGAGAATATTCCGAATATCATCGCCTCCCTGACTAAAGAGGCTGAAAACAACCCTGAACAGAAGGAAAAGTTCAATGCAATGATCAGAGAACTGGAAGAAGATAAGGTTGAGTACCATCCCGACCGCTACGCCGGACTTTCACAGGCTGAAAGAAATCTTCATGAAAGAGCTTTTACCACTAATTCCGGCGATCCGGATTACCGGAACCTGGAAAAAGAAAAGGATAAGGATGGAAACCCGCTGGTTGTTCCCAAAGGAGACGTGCTATACCAGTTCCGGAAGGATGTTGAAAATAAGCAGCTTCCTCTGGTTTCATGGCTTATTGCGCCCGAGCATTTTTCTGACCATCCCGGTTCGCCCTGGTACGGAGCCTGGTATATTTCTGAAGTACTGAACATCCTTACTCAGGATCCTGAAACCTGGAAAAAAACGATCTTCGTGATCAATTATGATGAGAATGACGGATATTTTGATCATGTACTGCCTTTTGCACCTCCGGTAAATCCCAGCCAGCCTGTTGATATGAACGGCGCGGAAGGCGTGGAATATGTAAACGGGACACAGGAATACAGATCGGCTTCCAATTTAACAGATCATGAAAAAATAGACGGCACAGTCGGATTAGGCTACAGGGTTCCGATGATCATTGCTTCACCCTGGACAAAAGGCGGATTTGTAAATTCTGAAGTTTCTGATCATACTTCCGTACTTAAGTTCCTTGAGAACTTTATTCAGAAAAAATTCAATAAAAAGGTAAGTGCAGATCATATCAGTGACTGGAGGCGGGCTATATGCGGGGATCTTACTTCTGCTTTCAACCCTTCTGACATAAAGGTTCCGCCAATGAAATACCTGGATCAGAAAGCCTATGCGCAAACCATCAACTCTGCCCGCAATAAACCTGTCCCGGATCTGAAATGGCATCATGAGCACGAATTAAACGATTCCCTGCTGGACATTCAGGAGCGAGGCATGAAGCCTTCCCATGCCCTTCCTTATAATTATCTTGTCAACCTGGAGGACGGAGCCATCAAAATGACCAATTTAAAAGAACGGGCAGTTCCCCTGATCATCTACAACAGGAAACGCTTTGAGGCTGATGATTTTTATTTTTCCTATGCCCTGTATGCCGGACAGGAATTAGTACATTCCGTCGAAGCTGGGAAATATGATTATGAAGTATTTGGTCCAAATGGTTTCTACAGGCTGTTTAAAGGGGAAAGCAAACCGGAGATTAATGCCTCGCTGATTGATCATCCTTCTGAAAATAAAGTGCAGTTCGTGATAAACAAGGAGGATGAAGCTATTCGGGAAATTGTCATAGACGATCTTTACGAAAAAAGCAGACGCACCATTCCTCTACAGAAAGAGGAAGAAAGCATCGCATTCAACCTTCATAAAACCAAAGGTTGGTATGATCTGAGGATCAGTTCCGGAAGCAATATCTGGCATTTTGCAGGACGCCTTGAAACCGGAAAACCATCGGTTTCGGATCCTCACTGGCTGTAATATCATCTGCAACATATTTTTTACATCCTGCACACCCGGCGTGATTTTTTCATTTCGCTGCCAATCAAATTTTATATTTGATTCTATTATCGTACGTACTATTTTGGTGAATTATTTTAATTAACAAACCTTTATACACAAAAATAAAATTAATTTAAAAATTAAATTCAATTAAAAATATACAAAAGCAAAAAAAATTGAACATTGATGTACGTATGCGTAACTGTAATATAAAAATCTACTATATCGTACAATAAACCCTTACAAAGCACATTCAGAGATCTATCCTATCTCATAAATTTAAATATCAATGATCTGCCTGCGGATATCAATCGTTCTTTAAAAAAAATAAAAATAACTTAAAATTATTTTTATCAAAATATTTTTAATTAGCATTTTTTTATTAACTTTATCGTGAATTAATCACCAACTCTATGAGAATCACAAAATTTTCTTTGGGACTGCCTTTACTATTTGTGGCAGCCTCACTTGCAAATGCACAGGATACCAATACGGACACACACACTGTTGGAATCACTATTCCTGAAGTTGCCCTAGTAGATATTGAGCCTGCTGCCACCAAAAACATTACTCTGGGTTTTACCGCTCCTACTGAAGCTGGATTACCGATCACCGCTACCGGAAGTGACAGTACACTATGGCTCAACTATTCCTCCATCAAATCGTCTACGGATGCTACACGAAATGTCTCAGTACGCCTTGATGCCCTTATTCCGGGGATTGACATTCTGGTAACGGCTGCTGCAGCTACTGGAGCCGGAGGCGGAACATTAGGGACATCTGCCGGACAGATTACCCTGAGTGCCGCAGATCAGACTATTATTTCCGGGATCGGAAGTGCTTATACCGGCGATGGTGCCAATAACGGGCATAACCTTACCTATGCCTTAGCTTCCGGAAGCGGAACAGGTACGGTAGCTTCCTATGCAGATCTTCAGGCTACTACAAGCGCAGTAGCTACCGTTACGTATACGATTTCAGATAACTGAATTCTGTAAAAATACCATGCATTATCGGGAAGAAGGCATCTGTTTTCTTTCTCACACCTTATTGACCTTATTAATACTAATGACTTTTTTATGAAAATGATGAAGCCTGTATTGTTTTGGGCTGCCCTCATGCTACCCATGTTTTTTTCCAAAGCCAATATTGTTATCCTTAATGGACTAACCCACCATTATACTGTTGAAAAAGGGCAGGTTTACAAGGGTAAGATTGCTGTTGAAAATACTTCTGCAAAATCCCAGCATCTCAAGCTGTTTCTTCAGGATTTTACCTACTCTGCAGACGGTACAACCAGCTATACTGCGCCAAACAGCTCCCAAAGGACCAATGCTTCCTGGATCCAGCTGAATACCAATTATGTAACTCTGAAAGGCAAGGAGAAAGCTGAAGTGTATTATGAAATTACCGTTCCTGCTTCTGCAGGTGGCAATGGAAGTTACTGGAGTGTGATTATGGTTGAACCGGTAGAAGATCCTGTACCAGGCCAGAACACAACAGGAATCAGTATTTCGTCTGTCGTCCGATATGCCATACAGATCATTACGGATTACCGGACTGAAAATGCTAAACCTGAACTGAAGTTTGAAGGGGTTAAAATCGAAAAAGAAAACGGGAATTCCATTATCATGGTTGCGATTGCCAATAATGGTAACCTGTATTGCAAACCCATTGTATCGATTGAAATGTATCATAAAAAAAATGGTGAAAGGGCAGGACAGTTTTCTACTTTACCTATGGGATTGCTTCCGCAGACTTCAAAATTGTTTTACATTGATGCGGGTAAAGTACCTCCGGACCGGTACAGTGCCGTACTGCTGACCACGGATGAAAACGACAATGCATTTGCGCTGAATGTGGAACTGGATATAAAGAATGATTAAATACTGGATCCCATATATCATGCTCTTTGTTCCGGTACTTTCTTTTTCTCAGTCATCAGAAAAGACTTTTGCTTCAAAAGACAGTTTGGTACCCGGAAGCTCTACTTCTGTCTCGTTCATGATAGAAAACAAAAGCGATGTTAAAAAGAACTTCCTTATAAAAGTACAGTCTTCTCATCCATATATCATTCCTATCCTACAGGAAAACCATATTACCATTTCCCCCAACAGCAGCACTGTATACCTTGTCCCTTTACGCATTACCGGAGAAGCCCCACAAGGAATACACAGCATTATTATAGAGGGTTTCCATAACGGGAATGCCGAAACTTTTGTTAAAAAGAGGAATATTATTATTTCAGGAAAGAGGAATTTGTCCTTTACCCTTCTCAATGTTCCGGAGTTTACGAAAGCCGGTGAAATGATCCGGGCATCTTTTATGCTTAAAAACACCGGTAATGTGGAAGAGCATATTTTCATTGAAAGTAAAAATGCAGTAGCGGATACAGAGTCCTCATTGATTCTTGCACCGGGAGATTCAAAAATCATACATATTAGTAAGCAGACGCAGGCTAACCTTAAAAAAAATGAGTTTCAGAACCTGCATCTTGCTGTTTATCCGATAGGAAATCCCCAGCAGGTACAGACTTTATATGCCACGACGCAATTGATTGCCACGCAGCCTGAGAAGGAGGATATTTACCATCGTTTCCCGGTTTCTGTATCCGGTGCATTTGTCAGCATGAAAAACAGAGGAAAAACGGACCGTGGTTTTCAGGGTGAGATCTATGGTAAAGGCAGCCTTGATAAAAACGGGAAAGATGTTCTTGAGTTCCGGGGAATTACGAAAAATCCTGTTGCGTTTAATTCCTTCACTCCTTATGAAGAATATTTCATCAGTTATAAGCAGGATCATCTCTGGATTCATCTGGGCGATAAAACCTATTCCGCTTCTTATCTTACTGAATTTGCCCGGTATGGCCGTGGTGCAGAAATGAGGTTTGATTTTAATAAAGTGAGTTTAGGAGGCTTTTACAACCATCCGAGATTTTTCAGGGATATCAAAGAAGAGTTTAATATGTATTCTAAGGTTCGCATTGGCAAAGAATCTGAGGTTTCAGCGGGCTATCTTTATAAAATTCCCAGGAAAAATCCCGATGTCATCAGCATGAATAACGTTGTCCTGAAATCCGAAGCCCATCTACCTTATGTAGCTGGAAAATTTAAAATTTCCCCTCAGTTTACATTTTCCAATGAACTTGCTTACAGCAGCAGCGGCCATACGGAAGGCACGGCATATCTGTTACAGATCCAGGCAAATTTGACCCGACTTACCGGAAGCGCATTGTATATGAAGGCAAGCCCCCGGTTTGCCGGATATTTTACCAATACGAGTACATTCAATGGTAATCTGCAGTATAAACTTTCGAAGAAGCTGAATATATTCGCCAATTATGTGCAGGATGCAAGAAATTTTCAAAGGGATACATTATTCCTGTCTGCACCGTACAGGAAATTTATGCAGTATGGTATTCAGTATCATTATCTGAAAAGCGGATCCTTACGATTTATGCACGGCTTACAGCGATATGAAGACCGTCTCGAACCTAAAGAATTCGATTATTCTGAACGGTTTCTGCGAGCCGGAATCGACCAGCGGCTAGGGATCTTTCAGATCAGCACAGAAGCCCAGTTCGGCAGGACAAAAAACTTCCTGACAGGATTTACCGGAAATTCCAGTTTTTATACGTTCAATGTCAGCTTTGAAAAGTTGAGGACTGCCTTTAATCTGTACGGCAGTTATTCATTGACGTCGAGGTACCAGTACCGGAATCAGGAACAGTTCAATTACGGAATACGGATGATAAGCCGGTTTTCTGAAAAGACCTATTTCAGCGTATTCTACCAGAATAATTACCTGCCTGAAGAATATTTCAGGGACCGGAACTTATTTGAAGTTCTTTTCCATCAGCAGATCCTTCCAGGACATGATATGGATATTTCCGGAAGGTATACCCTGCAACGCGGCGAACTGGGTCATAAAGACTTTATTGTATCCGCACGATATACGTTACGGATGAATGTTCCGGTCAGCAGGACTGCTGAATATGTAACACTTCAGGGCAACATCCGGAATCTGGGAGTACAGAAAGTGGATGGCATACGGTTGCTGCTGGGAAGGTATTTAACCATAACCGATAAAAACGGAGACTTTATATTCAGGAATGTAGTTCCGGGAGATTACTTTTTATCGATTGACCGGGCTACAGCCGGGCTACATGATATCCCTGATGTGAGCTTTCCGGCATTGCTTCATCTCATCAATAAAGAAAATATTTACAACTTCGGGCTTGTATCAGCAGCAGGCATCCGGGGTAAAATTGTTTTTAGAGAGCAACAGGTCAGCTTTACTCAGGTACAGCTTAAGAGTCCAGACACAAAGAAAACAGGAAGCATTATCCTGGAAGCATCGAATGGAGAGCAGGTATACAGAAAGGTGGCCATGCTAGGAGAAAATTTTGATTTCACGTATCTCCGGCCCGGTGACTGGAACGTCAGAGTATACCGAAACGGTTTGGATAAGCGCTATAAAATAGTGTCTGAAGAATTTAAACTGAACCTGAAATCATCGGAAATAAAAGATCTCAGGATCGACGTTTTCAGGCAGCCTTCCGAAGTAAAGTACCAACAGGAAAGCATTAAAGTAGGATATAATTAAACCAAGAACAGCGTATGAAGAATAGGATACCATTCTTGCTATTGCTCTTTTTTCTCTTTTATAAAGAAGGATATTCGCAATCCACGGGAAACAGGACAGTTGGTGTAACCCTTCCTGTCGTTACCTTACTGGACGTTGAACCCGCAGGAAATATTAATTTGATCTTTACAGCTCCGGCAGAAGCCGGCAGACCTGTAGTTGCCCCGGTAGTCAATACAACTAAATGGATCAATTATACTTCTGCTATTGTTGCCGGAGGGGTAAGCAGACGGGTAACGGCTTCCGTAAACCAGACGATTCCGGGCATAAACATCAGGTTGCAGGCTGCCGCTGCTATCGGAGCAGGTGGAGGCGTATTGGGAACACCTTCAGCTCAGCTAACGCTGAGTACTGCGCCTGTCACGATTATCAGTGGAATTGGAGGAGCATTTACAGGAAACGGAACCAATAATGGTCATCTTCTGAGCATTTCCCTGGTTACGAATAATTACGCCAATCTTTCAGCCATTACTGCCGTTCCTGTTACCATCACGTATACCATCACGGAATAAATAATGCTTATGAAGATTAAGAATTTGAATATCCGCTACTTTTCAATGTCCTTGTTATTTTTGGGAATGACTGTTTTCCGTGCGCAACAGATGAGTTTAACCGTCAGTGGTAACAACTGGACGCCTTCTGTAACAATTATTACAGAAGCTGGAAATAACTATACCGGAGCGTATGCAAGTCCTACCAACCAAATCTTACTTTCCGTAAGCATTCCGCTTGCATTAGGCAGCGGAAGGATATCTGTGCAGTATGAGCCTAATCCCACCTGGAATAACGCTCTTATCCTTCGTACACGCAGGACAGGAAATGGTACCACAACATGTGTTTTGTGTACCATTTCTGGCGGTACAGTCTATCAGAACATTACCCTTACCAGCGCAGAATTATTCAGAGTTCAGGCAGTTGTTGCACTTGCCGCTTATTCCAACATTCCCATACAGCTTGAGCTAACCGGCGTATCTGTCACTATACCTGCTGCGGTATATCAGAGCAGAGTGGTTTTTACTATTGGAGCGCTTTAGAGTTTGAGAGTCTGAGGATTTTAGAGTTGGAGAGTTTTAGGGTTATGAGTTATAAGTGATGAGTGATGAGTTTGGTACTGGGGATATTATTTGGGAGATGTGATAATATCAATTGGTGGTTATCATGATGTCTGAGTAGTGTCTGAGTAGTGTCTGAGTAGTCCCCAACTTTTGTACCTGATCCTCGGTCTCTTGGCTCTTGATTCTTGATTCCTGGCTCTTGATTCTTCCCTGACTGTAGGGCACAAAAAAACCTCACACATTGCTGTATGAGGTTTAAAATAAAAACTGGCGGCGACCTACTCTCCCGCTTGTCGCAGTACCATCGGCGCTGGTGGGCTTAACTTCTGTGTTCGGAATGGGAACAGGTGAGCCCCACCGCTAAAACCACCCTAAAGGTTGTATATAGCTGTAGGCAGTAGGCTATAAGCTTGAGGCTTACAGCGTAAAGCATACTGCTTTTTATCGGTAAATATCATCACAAAGGCAAAACCAGTAGCGCACTTATAAATACTTAAGCTAAGTTATGATAAGCATGATTGCTCATTACCTATTACTCATTACTTATGAATAGGCTATAAATCTACGGGTAATTAGTACTACTCGGCTATGCTGTTACCAACTTTACACCTGTAGCCTATCAACGTGGTCATCTCCCACGACCCTTAAAAGATGTCTCATCTTGAGGCGAGTTTCACACTTATATGCTTTCAGTGTTTATCTCTTCCAAACGTAGCTACTCAGCGGTGCACCTGGCGGTACAACTGATACACCAGAGGTTTGTTCAATTCGGTCCTCTCGTACTAGAATCAAGCCCTCTCAAACATCTAACGCCCGCAATAGATAGAGACCGAACTGTCTCACGACGTTCTGAACCCAGCTCGCGTGCCACTTTAATGGGCGAACAGCCCAACCCTTGGGACCTTCTCCAGCCCCAGGATGTGACGAGCCGACATCGAGGTGCCGAACCTCCCCGTCGATGTGAGCTCTTGGGGGAGACTAGCCTGTTATCCCCGGAGTACCTTTTATCCTATGAGCGATGGCCCTTCCATACGGAACCACCGGATCACTATGTCCTGCTTTCGCACCTGATCGACTTGTAGGTCTCACAGTCAAGCACCCTTATGCCATTACACTCTACGCACGGTTACCAAGCGTGCTGAGGGTACCTTTGAAAGCCTCCGTTACTCTTTTGGAGGCGACCACCCCAGTCAAACTACCCACCACGCAATGTCCTTCTAAAAGAAGTTAGGCTCCAAGTAAGTAAAGGGTGGTATTTCAACGTTGGCTCCACCGACACTAGCGTGCCAGCTTCAAAGCCTCCCACCTATCCTACACATTACTTACTCAAAGTCAATACGAAGTTATAGTAAAGGTTCACAGGGTCTTTTCGTCCCATTGCGGGTAATCGGCATCTTCACCGATACTACAATTTCACCGAGCTCGTGGCTGAGACAGTGCCCAGATCGTTACACCATTCGTGCAGGTCGGAACTTACCCGACAAGGAATTTCGCTACCTTAGGACCGTTATAGTTACGGCCGCCGTTTACTGGGGCTTCAGTCAAACGCTTCGCTTACGCTAACGCCCTTCCTTAACCTTCCAGCACCGGGCAGGTGTCAGACCCTATACAGCATCTTTCGATTTAGCAGAGTCCTGTGTTTTTGATAAACAGTCGCCTGGGCCTCTTCACTGCGGCCACCATTGCTGATGGCGTCTCTTCTTCCGAAGTTACGAGACTATTTTGCCTAGTTCCTTAGCCACGACTCACTCGAGCACCTTAGGATTCTCTCCTCGACCACCTGTGTCGGTTTTGGTACGGGTTGCTTCACTTCGGCTTTTCTTGGATCCAAGTTCACTACAGCAGCTTCGCCCGAAGGCTAGGCCTTGACTATTCCGTCAGTCTCCAGTAGCTACATTGAACCGTCCCCTTTTTAGTGTGAGCAAGTATGGGAATATTAACCCATTGTCCATCCACTACCCCTTTCGGGTTCGCGTTAGGTCCCGACTAACCCTCAGCTGATTAGCATGGCTGAGGAAACCTTAGTCTTTCGGTGAGGGGGTTTCTCGCCCCCTTTATCGTTACTTATGCCTACATTTTCTTTTCTATAAGCTCCACCAAGCCTCACGACTCAGCTTCTACGCCGATAGAATGCTCTCCTACCGATTAATTTAATTAATCCCATAGCTTCGGTAATATGCTTATGCCCGATTATTATCCATGCCGGACCGCTCGACTAGTGAGCTGTTACGCACTCTTTAAATGAATGGCTGCTTCCAAGCCAACATCCTAGCTGTCAATGCAGTCCAACCGCGTTGTTTCAACTTAGCATATATTTAGGGACCTTAGCTGTTGGTCTGGGTTCTTTCCCTTTCGGACATGGACCTTAGCACCCATGCCCTCACTGCCGACCATCATTTATTAGCATTCGGAGTTTGTCAGGAATTGGTAGGCGATGAAACCCCCGCATCCAATCAGTAGCTCTACCTCTAATAAACTATATATCGACGCTGCACCTAAATGCATTTCGGAGAGTACGAGCTATCTCCCAGTTTGATTGGCCTTTCACCCCTACCCACAGGTCATCCGAAGACTTTTCAACGTCAACCGGTTCGGTCCTCCACTCTGTGTTACCAGAGCTTCAACCTGCCCATGGGTAGATCACAAGGTTTCGCGTCTAATCCTACTAACTATGCGCCCTATTCAGACTCGCTTTCGCTCCGGCTCCGGACCTTAAGTCCTTAACCTCGCTAGTAAAATTAACTCGTAGGCTCATTATGCAAAAGGCACGCCGTCACACCATATTAGTGCTCCGACCGCTTGTAGGCGTACGGTTTCAGGTTCTATTTCACCCTTCTATTCGAAGTGCTTTTCACCTTTCCTTCACAGTACTTGTTCACTATCGGTCTTTCAGGAGTATTTAGCCTTGGAGGATGGTCCCCCCATATTCAGACAGGATTTCACGTGTCCCGCCATACTCATTTATCATCTCTATATACCTTTCGATTACCGGGCTATCACCGTCTATGGCCGCACTTTCCAGTACGTTCTTCTAAATATATAAAGACTTTTGGGCTAATCCGCTTTCGCTCGCCACTACTTACGGAATCTCTTCGATTTCTTTTCCTCCGGGTACTTAGATGTTTCAGTTCTCCGGGTTTGCTCTCTAATAAATTAGAGTGACATGTCTTCAACATGCCGGGTTGCCCCATTCGGACATCTCGGGATCAATTCGTGTGTGCCAATCCCCCGAGCTTTTCGCAGCTTACCACGTCCTTCTTCGCCTCTGAAAGCCTAGGCATCCGCCATACGCCCTTAACGATTTCTTTCCTATTTTTAGGTTACTCAAGCACTTATAAGTGCTCGGTTTTCTCTTTGTGATGTCTTTACCGTTAATGTCAATGATCTTATGTGCTTGTATTTAAGTAACCAAGTAATATGTATTAATGACGGCTCCGTCATTATGTAGAATACACATATCCTTTTATTACCCTCATACATCATACTTCAGTACCTAAGTACCTCGTACAATCTGTGGAGAATAAGGGAGTCGAACCCTTGACCTCCTGCGTGCAAGGCAGGCGCTCTAGCCAGCTGAGCTAATTCCCCCTCTAGGTGCTGTAGGCTATAGGCTGTAAGCGTTAGGCGTAATGCCTGCTGCCTGAAGCTTATTGCTTACCGCTTTAATTAGTAGTCTCGGGCAGGCTCGAACTGCCGACCTCTACATTATCAGTGTAGCGCTCTAACCAGCTGAGCTACGAGACTTCATTTAATTTTAAATTTTAAATTTTGAATTTTAAATTAATTTTCAAATCTAAAATCTATCATTTATAATCTAAAATCTCTTCTTCCCTTTTACTAATTTCTAGTGGGTTTGTATTTGTAATATAAGCAACCAATAAAAAAACTAAAGCTTTACTTTAAGTAAGTACTTGGACACATAGTGTCCTTATTTTTTATCGTCCTAAGACGCTCTAAAATGAGATGTTCCAGCCGCACCTTCCGGTACGGCTACCTTGTTACGACTTAGCCCTAGTTACCTGTTTTACCCTAGGCAGCTCCTTTTACGGTCACCGACTTCAGGTACCCCAGACTTCCATGGCTTGACGGGCGGTGTGTACAAGGCCCGGGAACGTATTCACCGCGCCATGGCTGATGCGCGATTACTAGCGATTCCAGCTTCATAGAGTCGAGTTGCAGACTCCAATCCGAACTGAGACAGGCTTTCGAGATTCGCATCACATCGCTGTGTAGCTGCCCTCTGTACCTGCCATTGTATTACGTGTGTGGCCCAAGGCGTAAGGGCCGTGATGATTTGACGTCATCCCCACCTTCCTCTCTACTTGCGTAGGCAGTCTTACTAGAGTCCTCAACTTAATGGTAGCAACTAGTAACAGGGGTTGCGCTCGTTGCAGGACTTAACCTAACACCTCACGGCACGAGCTGACGACAACCATGCAGCACCTTGAAAATTGCCCGAAGGAAGGTCTATTTCTAAACCGATCAATTCCCATTTAAGCCTTGGTAAGGTTCCTCGCGTATCATCGAATTAAACCACATAATCCACCGCTTGTGCGGGCCCCCGTCAATTCCTTTGAGTTTCATTCTTGCGAACGTACTCCCCAGGTGGCTAACTTATCACTTTCGCTTAGTCTCTGAATCCGAAAACCCAAAAACGAGTTAGCATCGTTTACGGCGTGGACTACCAGGGTATCTAATCCTGTTCGCTCCCCACGCTTTCGTCCATCAGCGTCAGTTAAGACATAGTGACCTGCCTTCGCAATTGGTGTTCTAAGTAATATCTATGCATTTCACCGCTACACTACTTATTCCAGCCACTTCTACCTTACTCAAGACATGCAGTATCAATGGCAGTTTCACAGTTAAGCTGTGAGATTTCACCACTGACTTACACATCCGCCTACGGACCCTTTAAACCCAATAAATCCGGATAACGCTTGCACCCTCCGTATTACCGCGGCTGCTGGCACGGAGTTAGCCGGTGCTTATTCGTACAGTACCTTCAGCTTTCTACTCGTAGAAAGGTTTATCCCTGTACAAAAGAAGTTTACAACCCATAGGGCCGTCGTCCTTCACGCGGGATGGCTGGATCAGGCGCTAACCCATTGTCCAATATTCCTCACTGCTGCCTCCCGTAGGAGTCTGGTCCGTGTCTCAGTACCAGTGTGGGGGATCACCCTCTCAGGCCCCCTAAAGATCATCGACTTGGTGAGCCGTTACCTCACCAACTATCTAATCTTGCGCGTGCCCATCTCTATCCACCGGAGTTTTCAATATCAAATGATGCCACTTAATATATTATGGGGTATTAATCTTCCTTTCGAAAGGCTATCCCCCTGATAAAGGCAGGTTGCACACGTGTTCCGCACCCGTACGCCGCTCTCAAGATCCCGAAAGATCTCTACCGCTCAGCTTGCATGTGTTAGGCCTCCCGCTAGCGTTCATCCTGAGCCAGGATCAAACTCTCCATTGTATGTTTGTCTTGACTCACTCAAAGTTTTTTAACGCTTTAGTTTTTTCCTTACTTGGTTGTTATATTGTATGTCAATGATCTTTTTTCTTTCGCTTCCTACAAAACTACTTTCTCTCTGTCAGTGTTTCGCTTCGTATTTGCGAGTGCAAAAGTAAAACTTTATTTTGATTTGACCAAATGTTTCTGAAAGAAATTTTAAAGTTTTTTTTCTTAACCTTAACCCTCTCTAAACCCTTAGGTCATCTACTCCTGCGCTCCCGTTGTTTGGGATTGCAAAGATACAAAACTTTTTAACTCCCGCAACTTTTTTTTCAAAAAGTTTTCTCAGCAATTAATCCGCTTT
>CAJYLH010000025.1 GCA_913775525.1 uncultured Chryseobacterium sp. | reverse complement strand
TTAAAACATCTTTAAGAGATATTTTGTGATCTTTAAAAACTGACATAAATAATTGATTATCAGCTATAAATATACAAAAATCCTATAATAAAAACAAATAATAAACTGATAATCAATGTATTATATCTGCTTTTTTTTCAATACTACAATATAAAAAAGTCGGAAGAATTTTTCTTCCGACCATGACTAGGAAATTTTCCGGCTTTTATTTTAATTATTGTTGAAGAACTCCCAGACGACTTTAGCTTTGCTTTTTCCTAAAATTTCCTCCAGGGTTTCCAGGTTGGATTCCTTGATCCTCTTGACAGATTTCAGCTTGGAAAGGAGCAACTCTATGGTCTTACTGCCCACGCCCGGAATTTCTTCCAGTTCAGATTTTATGGTTGAATTCTTTCTCCGCGTCCTGTGGTGCCGAACCCCAAAACGGTGGGCTTCGTCCCGCACCTGCTGAAGAATCTTCAGTGTCTCCGATTTTTTATCTAAATACAACGGGATAGGATCCTCAGGGAAGAAAATTTCTTCCAGCCTTTTGGCGATCCCTACAATAGTAATTTTCCCATATAACCCTAACAGGCGCAAACTTTTAACGGCTGAAGAAAGCTGGCCTTTTCCACCGTCAATTAGGATCAGCTGCGGCAGGGTGTCACCATCATCCAGCATCCTTCTGTAACGCCGGTAAATCACTTCTTCCATAGTGGCAAAGTCATTGGGTCCTTCCACAGTCCTGGGATGGAAGATCCTGTAGTCTGCCTTGCTTGGCTTACCGTTCTTAAAAACCACACAGGCTGAAACGGGATTGGTTCCCTGGATGTTGGAATTATCGAATCCCTCAATATGCCTGGGTTCTACAGGCATTCTCAACAGCTTCTGCATTTCTGCCATAATCCTGTTGGTATGCCTTTCAGGATCGATGATCTGTACCTGTTTCAATTTTTCTACACGGTATTCTTTCGCATTTTTTTCCGAAAGCTCCACGATACGTTTTTTGTCCCCTACTTTCGGTACAATCAGCTTCACATTCGGGATTTCGATCGGTAAATGGAATGGGAGCAACACTTCTTTGGAATGGGAATCAAACTTCTGGCGGATCTCAATCAGGGCTTCTTCCATAATCTCTTCGTCAGTCTCCTCCAGGATCTTCTTGATTTCCGTTGTAAAACTCTGGATGATATTCCCGTTCCTGATCTTGAAGAAATTCACATAGGCTGCCGTTTCATCACTCGTCATTCCGAAAACGTCCACATCATCGATGTTCGGATTCACAACCGTGTTCTTAGCCTGATAGTCTTCCAGGACATCCAGTCTTTCCTTAATGATCTGTGCATCTTCAAACTGCAGGTTAGAGGCGTATTTAATCATTCTGTCTGTCAGATATTCTTTTGCTTTCCGGAAATCCCCTTTGATCATCCCGCGGATCGCATCGATTTTTTCATCGTATTCCTCCTTGCTTTCCAGGGCTTCACAGGGCCCGCTGCAATTCTTGATATGATATTCCAGGCATACTTTGTATTTGCCTTCTTCTATTTTAGACGGCGCCAGGTTCAGGTTGCAGGTCCTGAGTTTATAGATGTGCTTAATCGTATCCAATAAAATTCTTGCGGGGCGCA
Source organism: uncultured Chryseobacterium sp. (assembly GCA_913775525.1). Taxonomy (GTDB): domain Bacteria; phylum Bacteroidota; class Bacteroidia; order Flavobacteriales; family Weeksellaceae; genus Chryseobacterium. The sequence goes on along the minus strand of CAJYLH010000025.1, from coordinate 45,463 downwards.
CTTTGGCATACGGCCCATAATATTCCGACCCGTCACGGATCTTGGTCCTGGTCAGGAAAATTCTGGGAAAATTCTCATTTTTAATACAGATCCAGGGATAGGTTTTGTCATCCTTCAGCATGACATTGTAGAAAGGCTGATGCTCCTTGATAAGGTTGTTCTCCAGTAAAAGCGCATCGTACTCGCTGTTCACAATTGTGGTTTCCAGACGCTGGATTTTGCTGACCATAATTCTGGTCCTGTATCCGGGAAGGTTTTTATTGAAATAAGACAGAACCCTTTTTTTAAGATTCTTCGCTTTCCCCACATATAAAAGCTGGTCATTCTTATCGTAATAACGATAAACGCCGGGTTCGGAAGGTAAAGTTTTCAGCTGTAATTCTAAGAAAGGATTCATATAACAAAATTACGTAATTTAAAAGCAAGAAAAAAGCCATAGAAATTCTATGGCCGCACAATATTATGTTAAAATTATACCTTATCCGTGGCTCATTTCCGTATATTCCTGAACCAAGAAACTGAAATAATCCCATTCTACAGAATTCTTAGGGTACTTTTTCATAAACTCCGGATTGTCTCCGAACAGGAAATCATATTCATCTTCAAAATCATCCTTATGCAACCACATTACCTTATTGCCTTTTTTTACATAATAGGATTTGATGACGCCTCCGCCAAGCTGAGGGCTGCCGCCTACTGAGATACCACCGGTCTCTTTTGCTCTGGGATCATGGTACACTGAAATGATATCATCAAATTCCGGATTGATTACCTGCATCAGGAATTCCTGATCATCCTTTTTGTTTTTCAGGGATACCGTCTGGTTGACAAAATAGATCCTGTCATTGTTGGTTCTTTTGGATAATTTTTTGGTGCCGTAGTTGCGGATGTTGCCCATATAACGGGCCACCTTTGCAATTTTCTCAGCATTGCCCGGATACACGTACATTTCAGCGATCTGGTCGGCGCTGTACAGTTCAGGCTTTTTCGTAATGCTGTCCTTGAGGGATACCTCAAAGATCTGTCCCTTCTTAGTATCGATCTTATTACAGAATCCTTTATGGATACTTCCATCCTTCAGGATTACCGTTGATGTTTTTTTAGGCGATGGAATATTGAATCCTTCATTGAAAAGGTACTGCTCCATTTTCTTGATGTCCTCTTTCTGGTATTTTACTTTCTGTGCGAAAGCAGATGTTGTGGCCAGCAACAGGGCCAGGATAAATGTCTTAAGTTTCATAGTGTATTAATTTGATCTGAAAATCTGCGGTAAAAATAACAAATTATTCTTCTTATGATCAAAAAATGTAGGGTATCTGAAATTCGTTTTCCCAGTTAGCCCTAAATGTGTAATTTTAAGACAAAATTTTGAGAATGATATACGGTGTAGATGTTTTAAGTTTCCACGATGTGCTGGAGATCTGCAAAATGCCCAATAAAGCGAAGCTGAATAAGACAGCAAAAGAACAGATTTTAAAATCCCAGAAAAATGTCCGGCAGATTGTTGAGTCAGACCGCTGTGTATACGGGATCAATACCGGATTCGGACCGCTTTGCGATACCAAGATTTCAGCTGATGAGACTGCACTGTTACAGTATAACCTGATCATTTCCCATGCCGTGGGCGTAGGAAAGCCGATTGACAAAGAATTTTCAAAGATCATGATGATTGCTAAAGTTCATGCCCTGTCAAAAGGCTTTTCAGGCGTTTCCCTGGAAGTGATTGAAAGGCTGATCCTGATGCTGGAAAAAGATATTATTCCCGTAGTTCCGGAACAGGGGTCTGTAGGGGCTTCCGGTGACCTGGCTCCGCTGGCTCATCTGGTGTTGCCGCTTCTGGGCCTCGGGAAAGTCTGGGTAGGCCAGGAGATTTTTGAAACGGCTGAAATTCTTGAACAGCATGATCTTGCGCCTTTGACTTTAGGTCCTAAAGAAGGACTGGGATTGATCAACGGGACACAGTTTATCCTGGCCCATGCCATCAAAGGGCTGGAAAAGTTTGAATACCTGCTGGACCTTGCCGATATGACGGCTGCTATGAGCCTTGAGGCGTACCGTGGCTCTGCCAGTCCGTTCAAAAAAGAACTTCATGAAATACGCCCCTTTGACGGCAGCAGGAAAGTGGCTGCAAGGATGCTGAAATTCCTGAAAAATTCCGATAACCTGAAGTCCCATGAATATTGCGACAGGGTGCAGGATCCCTATTCCATGAGATGTGTGCCGCAGGTACACGGAGCAAGCCGGAATGCTTTTGAGCACCTGAAAATGATGGCAGAAACCGAGCTGAATTCGGTAACGGATAATCCGATTGTTTTAAGTGCAGAAGAATCTATTTCCGGAGGGAATTTCCACGGGCAGCTGATGGCCCTGCCGCTGGACTATGCTACCCTTGCCGCAGCGGAATTGGGAAATATTTCAGACCGGAGAAGTTATCTGTTGCTGGAAGGCAAATACGGTTTACCAAGATTATTAACGGAAAGCTCAGGACTGAATTCCGGATTCATGATTCCTCAGTATACATCTGCAGCTTTGGTAACGGAAAACAAAACGTTATGCTTCCCCGCTTCGGCAGACTCGATTCCGACAAGTTTAGGACAGGAGGACCACGTTTCCATGGGCAGCATTTCCGGTAGGAAATTCAACCAGGTTCTGGGTAACCTCGTCAATATTCTAGCGGTTGAGCTGATGTTTGCCGCTCAGGGGCTTGAATTCAGGAGGCCTGCCAAATGTTCAAAAATTATTGAAGAGAACTTTACCATCCTGCGTTCAAAAGTGGCCAAACTTGAAGACGACCGGTTAATTGGTGAAGACATGCTGGCGATCGCGGAATTAATTAATGAAAAGAAATTCATCGTTAATTAATCTGTATGATAAAGATGAAAAAGATTATTCTGCTTGTCATGCTTTCTTTAGGTACATTGATCTATTCGCAGACCAAACATGATCAGGTGAAAGAGCTCATTGCCTTAAACGGGACGTTTCCGCTTTCCAAAGAAGTGGAAAAACAGGTGATTTCGAACTACAAGAAAAAGTATGGCCATGTTCCTGAATCCGCCTGGGCTCCTATTGAGAAAAAAGTCAATATCGACCCTCTTATTAACCAGGTCATTGATATTTTATGAAAAGAGATTCAGCGAGAACGAGATTGATGATTTGCTGATCTTTTATAAGTCGGACCTGGGAAGAAAAGTGATCAGGAATTCGCCCGAAATGATCAGTGAAATTCAAAAGGCTTCAGCAGATTGGGCCATGAAGGTAACGGAAACCATTAACAGTGATCTGGAAAAAATGGGATACCTGCAGTCACCGCCGCCTGTGAGGTCAGAAGGTCCGCCACCGCCCATGCAGCAAAAAAACAAATAATATTTCAGAGCTCCTTACAACGGGAGCTTTGCTTTTTAAATTAAATTAGAGAAGATGAAAATTCTAAGAACAGATTCTGCCGATTCAGACTTCAAAGACCTGGTCCGGCTTCTGGATGCTGATCTGGCTGTCCGAAACGGTGACGACCATGCTTTTTTCAGCCAGTTCAATAAAATTGATATGATCCGGAACTGCGTAGTCATCTATGTAGAAAATATTCCTGCAGCCTGTGGTGCTTTTAAGAAATGGGATGACAGTACGGCAGAAATTAAAAGAATGTACACCCATCCCGACTTCCGGAAAAGAGGTCTGGCAACTGTTATCGTAAGAGAGCTTGAAATCTGGGCAAAGGAGCTGAATTATACATCAGCGATTCTGGAAACCTCCCTACAGCAGAATGAAGCCATTTCCGTATATGAAAAAAGCGGATACCGGAGAATTCCCAACTATGGTCAGTATATAGGGGTCGATAAAAGTGTCTGTTATGAGAAGGTGCTTTAGCAGATGTCTGCAAACATTATAGAAGGTACATTATTAAATTAAAAATAATTTTCATCTTAACATGCTGTAGTTCATAGTAAAATGATATATTAGACCAATAATCCAAATTTTATTATGAAGAAAAACCTTTTTTATTTATTCATGCTGTGTTCAGCAGTTGCAGCATGTAACAGAGACGATCTGCAAAACTCAGCAGCCAATATCGAGGTGGTACAGAAAGATCCGTTAACCTCGAAGCAGATCAATGAAAAAATCAACGAGACCATCCGTACCAAAGGAAGATTTTCCTGGAAAGAATCCTCGGACCATTTGGTCTGGAGTGCTGTGTTTCAGGGCAACAAAATTGCATCCATCGGTTTTGGGTCTTCTTTCGACAGAAGCCTCACGGCTGACAGTAAAGCTGTGGAAGAGGAAATCCTGAAGGTTATTCAGCAGTACGAAGGAAAAACCGACAGAATTGTTTTATCTTCTGATCCTTACCTGAACCAGATGGATGTGGTCATAGAAAAACAGGAAACGGTAATGGCCCTTCGCAGGATGGCAGGCATCCGTTACCTGGAACCGGCAGATTACCGGTATTTTGAAAACGAACAGAAGTTCGGCGGCGGTGCAGCTAAATCAGGCAGTTCATCGTCCGGCTGCGGACTTGAATCAATGGCTTTAAATGCTTCAGATTATACCACGGTTTCCCCTAATGCAAAGGCGCCCTGGTCATTTGCCCGGCATAATATTACCGGCGCATGGAATTACAGTACCGGAGCCGGTGTCACCATCGGGATTATAGACAGCGGCGTGTCTTCCGAACAGACGCTTCTGGGAAACAGCTTCAATAACGGGCTTTCATCCGGAAGAACGATTACCAAAAACGGCGTCTATGTAGATTCTGCCTGGCCTTGGAGCACCGGTTATGACGGATCTGCTGATAAATGCGGTCACGGGACCAGCATGGCTTCAGCCGCCGCTGCGCCGAGGAACAACCAGGGGCAGCCGGTAGGCGTGGCATATAATGCAAGCTTAGTTACCTACCGGGCTGCTTCCAACGTAGTACTGGACGGTTACCACGAACAGAACGGGGTTAAGATTGCCTTTACAGAACTCGGTAATAATACCAAGGTAAAAATCATCTCCATGTCTATGGGCCACATCTTTTCTGTAGGTAAAATTGAAGACGGTGTAAAATATGCCTATTCAAAAGGCAAACTGATCTTCTGTGCCGGCGGGACTTCTACCAGCTTTACCAATTTTGCCGGTGTGATCTTCCCCGCCTGGATGCCTGAAACGCAGGCGATAACAGGCGTAAAAGAGAATACTTCCAATCAGAAATGTGATATCTGTCATTCTGGTTCGGAAATCGACTTTACCTATCAGATGGAACGGGCTTCGGGGAGCAACATCCCGGTACTGAGCTATTATAACGGGCAGACCGATTATGTGGGCGGGTCTTCCGTTGCGACAGCCTCTACAGCAGGGATTGCTGCTTTGGTATGGGCGAAAAACCCTTCCTGGACAAGGGATCAGGTCCTTACTAAGATGAGGCAGTCTTCAACCTATTACCCAAATCCCAATTCAGATTACGGATACGGGAACATCAATGTGCTGCAGGCTGTGCAGTAATTATATAAAGATAGAATCAATCACTGAATTTGAACTGCAAATCAGCAGATATATAATAAAGCGGGACATTGTGTTTCGCCTTTTTTAGCTGTACCGAAAATAGGCTCAGCAGTTCTCCGTTGCATCTGGTTTTTACATCGAATCATAATCTTTTCTGCCGGACGGTAATTATACCCATGATATAAATTAAGTATATCTACGCTACGGAAAACCGTCCATATGCACTAGCTTTGCTATGTGATCACAACCATACATTTGAGCACAGTCATACAGCAGCTGTATAAGCTGGCTTAAAAGTATTCAGCTAGTAACCGTGGAGACCAGAAACCATTAAAACGGGGCGTATTCCGAAAAGCCATATGAGTAGGAAGAAAAACATAACAACCATGTCAGAAACAGAACAATTAGTAGGAGGATGGACTAAATTCCACCCCCTTACAGCAGAAGATCAAAAAGTATTTGACGAAGCCATGCAAGGATTCGTAGGAGTAAAATACACTCCGCAGGAAGTATCCACACAATTGGTTAACGGAACCAATTACCGTTTCAAATGTGAGGCATCCATGCCTCCTGCAATGGTAATCTGGCAAGCTGTGGTCGAGATTTATAAGCCGATCAATGGCCAGCCTCACGTAGTGGGTATTACCAGAATCTAATAACAATACATTGATGTATAATAACCGGAAGATCACTTCCGGTTATTTTTTTATCTTGATTTATCCGATTTTTACACTTGTCATGCTCAGTGAGCCGCCAATCAGTTCATCATTAAATAAAGACAGATCTTCTGAAGGCTGTTTCAGGCCCAGGCTGTAGAGCAGCGGAAGATAATGGTCCGGACTTGGAACTGCATACTGCAAAGAAGTTCCCTGCTGATGGTAGTTGACGATCGCATTGAAATTTCCTTCCAGCAGCCATTGATTGGTTTTCTCCCTGGCTTCTATGGCCCAGTCCCATCCGGCGCCAACCGTATTGATGTTACGCCAGTCGATCAGCCTCAGGTTGTGGATGATATTTCCGCTTCCGATAATAAGGACTCCCTTCTCACGAAGCTTTTCCAGCCTTTTAGCCAGATCAAAATGATACTGGGGCGGTTTTGTATAATCGATGCTCATCTGAATGACCGGGATATCCGCATCCGGGTACATATGCCGGATTACGGACCACGCTCCGTGATCAAGCCCCCACTGATGGTCTTCTTCCACCATGACAGGAGCTAAAAGATCCGCAGTTTCTTTAGCCAGTCCGGGATTTCCCGGAGCGGGATACTGTACATCGAACAATGCCTGTGGAAATCCCCCGAAATCATGGATGGTCTGCGGAAGATCCATAGCCGTTACCTTCGTTCCTGCGGTATACCAGTGGGCTGAAATACACAGGATGGCATTCGGCTTCGGTATTTCAGAGGCTGCTTTACGGAAGCCCTGTACAAATTGATTTTCTTCAATGACATTCATTGGAGATCCGTGTCCCAGGAAAAGGACGGGCATTCTCTGTGTTGTATGGAAGCCGCTGTTGAGGTTTTGAATATCATTAAGGTTCATATCAGATGGAAAAGGTCCGGGAATTGGCTAATTCCCGGACCTTTTATTATTATGGTTGGAAAAAATTATGCCTGTTTTACAAACTGAAGTTCACCTGCGATCTTCACATCGTCACTTACCAGAACACCTCCTGCTTCCAGGGTGGCATTCCAGTTCAGGCCGAAATCTTTTCTGCTGATTTTTCCTTCAAAGGAAAATCCTGCCTTGGTATTTCCCCATGGGTCAACATTTACCCCTCCGAAATCTACATCTAAGGTCACCGGTTTTGTAATCCCGTTGATGGTAAGGTTTCCGGTAACTTCATCGCTCAAAGCCTGGGATTCAAAAGTAATCGTAGGATATTGTTCAGCATTGAAGAATTCCGCAGACTTCAGGTGGTTATCACGATCCGTATTATTGGTAAAGACAGAATCTGTCTTGATGGTGGCTGTTGTTTTAGCATTTTTAAAAGTATCGTCTTCCGCTTCAATCTGTGCGCTGAAATCGGTGAAGCTTCCTTTAACATTAGAAATCATCATGTGCTTTACTTTAAAAGTAATTTCACTATGCGTTGGGTCTAAATTCCATTGTGTTGCCATGTTTTTATATTTTTATGTTGTTAATAATGATACAAAGGTATCGTATCCGGTCACTACCATCCATTGATTTAAGATAAGAAATACTCATTCATGACTACTCAATCATTTACTCCCCATTATCCATTACCAATTACTCATTACTCATCAAGGCTTAGCCTCCATTGTCGGATACACTATAGTACTAATCATTACAAGACATGTACCACACGCAGCATCTTTTATTTTAACATTTCTTAACGGATGGGTTTTATTTCTTATTTTTGACGGATTCAATCTTATGCAATGAAATTATATACGTTTTCTTTACTGATGCTGGCTTTGGGCAGTCCTGCAATGGCTCAGACCCAGAAATTTACAATGGCAGAAGCCGTAAACGGTTTAAGAACCAACCTTGCCGTGAAAAATATTTCCCAGTTTTCATGGTCGGAAGATGGAAAATCCTATATTCAGGCGGTTAAAGGCGGCTACCTGGTCACTGACCTGAAAACCAACCGGAGAGATACGCTGGTGTCCCTTACCCAGCTCAATAAAAACCTTACCGATAAATTAAAGGCTGTTCCGCCCATCAGGTTTACCGGTACTGCCAAAGGATATTTCAGTTCCGGGGACCAGATGATATGGGTGGAAAAATCGGGCAATGACTGGAAAGTAAAAAATACGGTTGCGATGGATAAAGATGCTTCAAACCAGAAGGTGTTTGGGGATCAGCAGACCATTGCTTTTACGGTAAAGAACAATCTGTTTGTTTATAAAAACGGAAAAACCATTGCAGTAACCCATGATACCAATGAAAATATCCTCAACGGTGCGGCCAATGTCCACAGGAATGAATTCGGGATCGATACGGGAATTTTTCCGGCACCCAATGCTGAGCTGGTCGCGTTCTACCGCATGGATCAGACCATGGTAGCCGATTACCCGATTATCGACTGGTCGGTAACGCCTGCCGTAAATCATAATATCAAATATCCGATGGCGGGACAGACTTCCCATCAGGTTACCCTTGGCGTTTTCAATATTAAAACCCAGTCAACGGTATTTCTGAAAACAGAAGGTGAAAAAGACCAGTATCTTACAGCCGTAACCTGGAGCCCGGATTCAAAATATATTTTTGTAGGCGTGCTGAACAGAGGGCAGAACCATCTGAAAATGAACCAGTATGATGCAGCAACAGGAAACCTTGTAAAAACACTGTTTGAGGAAACCAATGATAAATACGTGGAACCTCAGCATCCTCTTACCTTCTTCCCGAACTCGAATACAGACTTCATCTGGCAGAGCCAGAGGACAGGATACAATCATCTGTTCCACTACAGCCTGGAAAAAGGCCTGGTTGCCCAGATTACAAAAGGAGACTGGCTGGTAACCGATATTCTGGGTTTCAATGAGAAGAAAAAGGAAATTTATTTTGCTTCCACTAAAGAAACGCCGCTGGAAAAGCACCTGTATAGAATCAATTGGACGAATTTCAAGATGCAGCGTCTTGACAATGCCCCGGGTGTGCACACAGGAATTCTGAGCAGTGACGGCAATTACCTGTACGATACCTACAGCAACGCCACCACACCGAGAACAGTCAATATTATCAATACCGGAACACTGAAAACCGATAACATCCTGACCGCTGAAAATCCGTTGAAAAACTATCAGCGCCCGGAAATTAAAAATGTAGAATTAAAAGCTGACGATGGGACGCCTCTGTATGGTAAGATCATCCTTCCGACCCATTTTGACCCGAATAAAAAATATCCGGTAATCGTATACCTGTATAATGGTCCGCACCTGCAGCTGGTGACGAATACTTTCCCGGCTTCCGGGAACCTTTGGTATGAATATATGGCCCAGAACGGATACATTATTTTTACTATGGACGGAAGAGGTTCCTCGAACCGCGGACTGAAATTTGAGCAGGCTGTTTTCAGGAATCTGGGAACCACGGAAATGAACGACCAGATGAAAGGGGTAAACTATCTGAAGTCGCTTCCTTATGTAGACGGAGAGCGAATGGGGATCCACGGATGGAGTTTCGGTGGATTCATGACAACGAGCTTTATGCTTCGCCATCCTGAGGTTTTCAAAGTAGGCGTTGCCGGCGGCCCGGTGATCGACTGGAGCATGTATGAGATCATGTATGGCGAAAGGTATATGGACACGCCTCAGGAAAACCCGCAGGGCTATGCAACAGCCAACCTGCTGGACAAGGTGCAGAACCTGAAAGGAAAGTTATTAATGATCCATGGTGCGCAGGATGATGTGGTGGTTTGGCAGCATTCTATCAAGTTCATCAAATCGGCAGTGGATAATGGGGTTCAGCTGGACTATTTTGTCTATCCTGGACATCCGCATAATGTCATCGGTAAAGACCGCGTACATCTGATGCAGAAAGTCACAGATTATTTTGATCTGTACCTTAAAAAATAAATAACACGATCCGGGTGACAAGTCCGGATTTTTTATTCCCCATGGATAGAAGAATGTATTATTGGGTTAATCATTTATTCGTAGATCACGCTGTTGAACCGTTCTTATCAAAGATCAATGGATTTGATGGCAGTGAGTTGTAATTTTGGCTAATCTAAAATCTAAAATCTAAAATCTAAAATCTAAAATATGGAATTAGGAATAGGAATGTTCGGGGATCTGGCGTTGGACCAGGCTACCGGGAAATACCGGGATCCGGGCGTGAAAATCCGTGAAATCCTGGAACAGGTAAAATATATGGATGAGGTGGGAATTGATGTTTTTGCCATTGGAGAGCACCACCGTCCGGATTATGCCGTTTCTTCCCCGGAAATAGTTCTGGCTGCTGCGGCCAGCATCACCAAAAATATAAAGCTGGCGAGCGGTGTTACTGTTTTAAGCTCTTCCGAGCCGGTAAAAGTATATGAAGATTTCGCGACGCTGGACCTGATTTCCGATGGCCGTGCCGAAATTTATGTGGGACGCGGAAGCTTCATCGAGTCTTTCCCGTTATATGGATATTCCCTGAATGATTATGAGGAACTCTTCGAGGAAAAGTTAGGTTTACTGCTGAAAATAAACTCTGAAGAAAATATTACCTGGTCAGGACGGTTGCGTGCCCCAATGAAAAACCAGACTGTCTACCCGAGAGCTAAAAATGGTGGAAAACTTCCGATCTGGCGGGCTGTAGGCGGTACGCCTCAATCTGTGCAGAGTGCTGCTGAACTTGGAATGCCATTAGTCGTAGCCATTATCGGAGGCATGCCTGTACAGTTCAGGAACCTGATCGAGTTTTACAAGCAGGAATATAAAAGGGCAGGTCATGATGTGGCCGAAATGCAGATTGCCGTTCATTCGCATACTTTCGTCAGCGATAATCCGGCAGTGATTGATGGCTATTTCCACAATTACAAATCCCAGATGGACAGGATCGGTTCTTCCCGGGGCTGGGCACCCTATACGAAAATGCAGTACGAGGGCGGAAGAAGCAAAGAGGGGGCTCTGTTCATCGGCAGTGCTAAAGAAGTAGCGGATAAAATCACCTATCTGAAGGAGATCTTCGGGATTACGAGATTCATCGGACATATGGATGTCGGTGACCCGGCACATGAGATCATGATGAAATCAATCGAATTGTTCGGTAAAGAAGTAAAACCGGTGGTGAAAGACCTGTAAGATCAGAAATGATGGAGCAATCTGTCGATATGAATACATCCCTTTGCAGAGCAAGTCTGCAAAGGGATTTTTTTTCTCTACTTCTCTGTAAAAAAACTCGGACGGAAAATGCCGCAGTGTTTGTCAGAGATTAATTTCCGGTTCCGTCCGTTCGAGTGCGAAACGAAGTGGAGTGTATCGAGAACTTGTTGAAAAGAATCACTTTTGTCTGCTACTCACCGGTTCTCGATACATTTTTCTTCGCTTCGCTGCGAAAAAAACTCGAACTGACGGGGGCCGCAATGTTTGTCACCAGTTGATTTCCGTTGCCGTCTGTTTGAGTACGCAACGGAGTGGAGTGTATCGAGAACTTATTGAAAAGAAGTGCTGATCTGTTTGCTATTCACCGGTTCTCGATACATTTTTCTCCGCGTTGCTGCGAAAAAAACTCGAACTGACGGGGCCGCAGTGTTTGTCAGGGATCTATTTCTGTCTTTGTCTGTTTGAGTGCGCAACGCAGTGGAGTGTATCGAGAACTTGTTGAAAAGAATGATACTTTTGTCTGCTAGTCACCGGTTCTCGATACATTTTTCTCCGCTTTGCTGCGAAAAAAACTCGAACTGACGGGGCCGCATTGTCAGGGATCTATTTCCGTCTCCGTCAGTTCAAGTGCGCAACGCAGTGGAGCATATCGAGAACTTGTTGAAAAAGGATTACACTTTTGTTTGTTAATCACCGGTTCTCGATACATTTCTCTCCGCGTTGTTGTGAAAAATACTCAGGACGTACGGCGCTACAATGTTTGTCAGAAATTGCTTCCCAGTTTCCATCAGTCGGCGAGCATAATAGAGAGGAAAAACCTGCTAACCCACAAATAATCCTTATTTTTACAGAAAAGTCATGGAACAGCCATCCAAAGATCCGCTGCACGGAAAACGCCTGGACACCATTCTTGAAGAACTTGTGGAATACTACGACGGGTTTGAAAAGCTGGGTGAACAGATCAATATCAGATGTTTTACCGATAACCCGAGCATCAGCTCATCCCTGAAATTTTTGAGGAAAACCGATTGGGCAAGGGCGAAAGTCGAAAGCCTGTACCTCTTTGTACTGCGCGAAAAAAAGCGCAGTGAAAACAAAGACAAGGCATAAAAGGATTGTTATGCAAAGCGTTTCTTTCTCGGTATAATTTCGGTCAATGATTTCAAAAACAGTACCTTTGTAAGGTTAATCGTGAAAAATCACGAAAAAAGAAAAAATATGACAATCGAAAACAATCACGTTGTAGCAGTACGTTACATCCTTCACACCATCGAGGAAGATGGAAGCAAAATCCTTGTAGAAGAGACCACAGCAGAAAATCCGCTTACATTTTTATATGGTGTAGGAATGATGATCCCTAAATTTGAACAAAATATCCTTGGACTTCAGGCGGGTGATACCGCTGCCTTTACCATTCAGCCGGAAGAAGCGTACGGTGAAAGACAGGCTGATGCTATTGCTCAGCTGCCACTGGATATGTTCCAGGAATCAGGGATTCCTCCAGTAGGAGCTATCCTGCCTTTGTCTGACAATCAGGGGAATAATTTTCAGGCTTTTGTGGTAGAAGTTACGCCGGAAGCTGTCGTAGCAGACCTTAATCATCCTATGGCCGGAAAAGTACTGGATTTCCAGGTGGAAATTTTAAATACACGCCCTGCCACAGAAGAGGAGTTGTCTCATGGACATGCGCATGGTATCGACGGAAACGAAGCTCACTAATCTATATAATGTCCGGTTTTACCGGACATTTTTTTATGCTGAAAGTTTCAGGATCCAATATATTTCTCAGTGAAAATTCAGACAGATTGTTTATAGTGCCGGACATTATTTTATTCTCATATATAAGTATTACCGTCCCAGACCTAGCCCGGATAGGAACGGTTACCCCGCAGCACGCAAAGGATCAGCGGCTGCGCGAGGAGTAAGAGTGGATAGCCGGAAACAGCTCCGTAAAATCAAAGATTCCCCGTGCTTTATGATTGAATAAATATGCCGCTCACATAAAACCAGCGGTCCTGAACCATTCTGAAGGTTGATAATTCATGATGGATTTCCGGATGACCGCTTTCATCCGTATAAAAAGCTTTGAATTCCACTGTATCGGCAGCGGGCTTATCTACAATTTCCAGCTTTGTCCAGGTATTGCGGGCTCCCCAATCCTGCAAATCTTTTTTATTATGGTATTTTCTTTTGCTTGGAAGTGTGGTTTCCCAGAGGTAATCTGCATTCGGAATAGCAAAAGCGGAAAACCTTGAACGCATCAGCGCTTCGGCAGTCGGGGGATCCTTTTCTCTGGTATGGTACAGCTTGCAGCAATTTTCATACGATTTTCCGGAACAGCAGGGACAGTTCATAATTTTATTTAAGCTACAAAAGTCTTAAAATTTCCTGGGAATTTAAAATTCAAATCAAAAATATACTTTCTATTGAAGCAGCTTGTTCTTCTGAGTTTCAAATTCCTGATCTGTAATGACTCCCTGATCATGAAGTTTTTTTAATTGAGTCAGCTGATTAATATTGGAATTATTATTTTCAACGGTTAAATACTGATCGGTTTTGTCTTTCGATAGGGCCCATATTAGCGCTCCTACCCAGCCAATTAATGCCCAGCCTAAGAATAGATTTAATGCAAAAATGGCAGCTGCATTTGATTTTTTTCTATTGAGGGCAATAAATGTCGGGATAAAGTAAATAGGAATGAACAGTAAAAGAATGAGTACATGTTGCCATGAAAGGCTTAAGATGGTTAGGGAGTTCATAATTACATTAGGTTGGTTTAAAATAATACAACAGGATATGTTATGTTTGAATTTAAAAAGCATCCAGAAAACTGAATGCTTTATTTATTTTATTTGATAAATCCTCTGTTTCTCAATAAAGGTTTGATATCCGGATCGTGTCCTGTAAAATCCCTGAAGGCCTGGCTGAGGTCTACGGAATTTCCTACTGACAGGATGTATTTCCTGAAACGGTCACCGTTTTCCCTGGTCAGCCCACCATGGCTCATGATCCATTCCCAGGCATCATTATCCAGGGTTTCAGACCACAGGTAAGCATAATATCCTGCTGAATACCCGCCGCCCCAGATGTGGGCGAAATAAGGTGTATGGTATCTTGGAGGTACCGTGGCCAGTGTAAATCCGTGTTTTGCCAGAGACTGCTTTTCAAAATCCAGTACAGGGATCAGCTGGCTGTCGTTGGTTACGGTATGCCAGTCCATATCCAGTTCTGCTGCCGACACCAGTTCTGTCGTCATGTATCCCTGGTTGAATGTCGCTGCTTTTTTAATCTTATCCACCAAAGCCTGCGGAATCGGCTGCTTGGTTTCATAGTGAATCGCGTAATTCTTTAATACGACAGGGTCCAGCGCCCAGTGTTCGTTGATCTGGGAAGGGAATTCCACAAAATCCCTCGGCACATTGGTTCCTGAAAGGGAAGGGTATTTCTGGCTGGCAAACATGCCGTGGATTGAATGTCCGAATTCATGGAAAATCGTTGATACGTCATCAAAGCTGATGAGTGACGGTTTTCCCGGAGCCGGTTTCTGATAGTTGTAGCAGTTGACAATGACAGGTTTGGTCCCAAGCAGGTAAGACTGTTCCACGAAATTGCTCATCCATGCACCTCCGTTTTTAGAATCCCGGGTATAAAAATCCAGGTAATAAATGGCAATGGATTTTCCGTCGTGATCGAAAACTTCATAAGTCACTACATCAGGATGGTACACCGGAAGGTCTGTTCTTTTCTTGAAGGTAAGCCCATAAAATTTTTCTGCCGCGAAGAAAACGCCTTTTTCCAGAACGGTCGTGATCTCAAAGTAAGGTTTGATCTGATTTTCATCCAGGTCGAATTTCGCTTTTCTTACCTGCTCGGCATAGAAATTCCAGTCCCAAGGCTCTACTTTGAAGCCGCCTTTCTGCTGGTCGATAAGGTCCTGGATGTCCTTGGCTTCGCGTCTTGCCGTTTCCACTGCAGGCGTGGCAATCTGGTTCATCAGTTTTGTTGCTGCTTCCGGGGTTTTTGCCATCTGGTCCTGGAGTTTCCATTCCGCAAAGCTTTTCTTACCCAGTACCTGAGCTTTTTTCAGCCTCAGTGCGGCCAGTTTTTCAATGGTTTCCCGGGTATCATTGGAATCTCCTTTTTCAGCCCTGGTCCATGAAGCTTTAAACAGTTTTTCCCTGGTAGCCCTGTTTTTCAGGTTCTGTAAAAGAGGCTGCTGAGTGGTATTCTGTAAAGCCAGCAGGTATTGGCCTTCTTTGCCGGCATTTTTAGCATCTGCGGCGGCAGCGGCAATTTCGTCTGCTGAAAGTCCGTCCAGTTCCTTCGCATCACTGAAAAATACACCACCCTGTTTTCTGGCTTCCAGCAACTTATTGGAATACTGGGTGGAAAGAGAGGCGAGCTCCTGGTTGATCTGTTTCAGTTTTTCTTTATCCGCAGAAGACAGGTTGGCTCCTGCAATTTCAAAATTCTGTTTGTAAAACTGAAGCAGCCTTTTGCTTTCGGCATCAAGGCCTGTATCTGTGATAGCCTGTATCCTTTTATACAGGTTTTCATTAAGGTACATTTTATCCGAATGGGCAGCAAAAACCGGTGCGTATTCCTCATCCAGTGCCTGAAGGGTAGGATTGGTATTCGCACTCGTGAGATTGGAAAATACAATCATCGCACGTTTCAGCACTTCACCGCTTCTTTCAAGCGCTACAATCGTATTCTCAAAAGTAGGCGCAGCCGGGTTATCAGCGATTTTTATAATTTCAGCATCATGCTGTTTCAGCCCGAAATCGAAGGCCGGCTTAAAATGTTCATCTTTGATTTTATCAAATTCCGGGGCTTCATACTGCAGCGTACTTTTCTTCATAAAAGGATTGGATGCAAGGGAAGCCGGTACAGGAACTTCATGGTGGGTTTCGGTTGTCTTCATTGTTGTACAGGAATAATTAAATGCCAGAGCGGAAATTAATAATACCGATGAAATATTCTTCATAAACGCATTGTTATTAAAGCATAAAGATATTAAAACTATTACATTAAACAGAAGTTAAAAGGAAAGATTCTGCTGATGGGGCATCAAAAAGCTTCTCCGGAAAACCGGAAAAGCTTCTATTTTAAAGTGGTGTGTTCAGATGGGTGCCTATACCTTTTCTGCCTCGGTAACAGGCTTGGGCTTTGTCATCAATACGGCACCGATCTCTGTTGCTCCCAGGATAACATGCGGCAGGTACATTCTGTCACTGAATCCGAATAACCATGGAGAAACCAAAAGCAGTACTCCGGAGGCAAAGTCGAGGGTCAGGTGAGCTTTGAACGGGATCATCCGGACAATGCAATACTCATAATCTGTAAACAGGCTGTATACCAGCGTTGATGCTCCCAAAACGACAGGCAGGATGGTAGTTGCAGTATTATCGGCAAATCCTAACAGCCAGGGGGCAGCAATCAGGATAACGCCCATCAGGTAATCTAATACGGCGTGGACTTTTGATGGAATCATACTCTTAATATTTGGTGGTGTTGTTTATTTTGTTCAATTATTATACCATTATATAGTATAATTTTAATTTAATTATTGATTTTTATGCATGAATTATCAATAAAAATAGAGTGCATATATTGCCCTTTATGCAGCTGTAAATAAATATCAGCTAAAGCAGTAATATTTTTAATATATTAGTTGTTATAATTATAGCCTGATTAATCAATACAACAGATCCATATGAATTCAAAAACTATTTTTATTTTTTCAGCCCTGGTCATGTTAGGTGCCTGTAATAAGGACGACAGAAGAGGAGCAAAAAAAGACAGCTGGGTGGAAACTACGGTTTCCAAAGAAAACGGATCCCTTCAGGAAAGGGAATTCAGGGGAGAATTTGATGAGATAGAAGTCTCACAGGCCATAGAAGCGGATATCATTAAAGCTGATGCAGAAAGAGTCGTGGTCTCGGCTCCTCAGGACCTTATTGACGAAGTGCTGGTAGAAAACAAAAACGGCAAACTGCATATCCATTATAAATCCGGAGTGAGGGTGACGAACAACCGGGTAACAGCCAAGATTTATACCAAGGATTTTGAAAAACTGACGGCCAACTCAGCCGCTGAAATCAGGATAAAAGATTCATTCACGCAGGAAAAGACAAAAATCGACCTGTCGAGCTCAGGATCTGTTTCCGGTAACTTGGAAGCGAATAAATTTGATATTTCCGCAGGCAGCAGCAGCAGCTTCAGCGGTAAGATCTGGGCGGTTGACCTTGATATTGATGCTTCTTCGGGTTCCAGCATTGATATTTCAGGAAAATCAAAACGGGCAGAACTGAGTTCCTCTTCCGGCAGCAGTATTTCAGCACGGGATATCGTTGCAGACCGCGTAAAAGCAGAAGCTTCGAGTGGTGGAAGCATTGATATCAGTGCCGTTTCAGAACTCGATGCGGAAGCTTCTTCCGGCGGTAGTGTCAATGTGTATAAAAAAGGCAACCTGAAAACCATTAACCAGTCTCAGAGCAGCGGGGGAAGCGTTAATATCCAGTAATATACTGACGAATTAATCTTCTTCATCTTCTGAAGAAGAATCCTGCCAGTCATTTTTATCAAAATTCAGATTATCATACGCCAGTAAATCCTCCTCACGCTGGAGGATTTCTTTGGTGGTGAACAATGCGAGGTCGTCATCATCTTCCTCTTTTATTCTGGCCAGTTTGCGCACGGAGTCTTTATCAATCGCCATGAAGCGCTGTCCAAGCCGTCTGGCAGCATATTTTCTCATGCCGGTTTCATGCAGGATGTCTACAGCCATGTCTACTGCCGTACCTAAGGTTTCCCGGTAAATCTTATCAATACCATTGTTAATATAATCATACGCATCAATCCTGTTTTTGGCTCTCACGAATATTTTGATATCCGGATAATGTTCCCGCACCAAATCTGCTACAAATTTATTGTCAGCCGGGTCATCCAGGCAGAGCACCAGGATTTCGGCATCTTCTATACCGGCGGCCCTGAGGATGGGAATCCTGGTTGCATCGCCGTAATATACTTTAAAACCATAGCTTCTTAATAGTTTGACCCGGTCGGAATCCCGATCCAGTACGGTAGCTGAAATTTTATTCGCCCTGAGCAGCCTTCCTACGGTACTTCCGAAATGCCCGAAACCTACAATAATGATCTTTTTCTGGCTGACCTGTCCATCCAGAATATTAAAGTCCTGTCCGGTTTCCGGTTCCTCCTTAATAAATTTAGGGGTGATGAATGTATCGTTGATAATGAGCAGGAAAGGGGTAATACACATGGTGATAGCCGTTACAGCCATCATCTGTGCATTCAGTTCAGGACTAAGGATGTATAATCCTGAAGCATAATTGATCAGTACAAATGCAAACTCCCCAACCTGAGAAAGCGCAAATGCATAGAACAGGCTCTGCGGGGTATCGATCCTGAAAAATTTTCCGATCGCATACAGGACAATGAATTTTACGGTCAGTACAGCAAATACGGTACTGAAAATAAATAAAGGATCTCCCGCAATAATATTGAAATTGATGGTAGAACCTACGCTTACGAAAAACACAGCGAGAAGCAACCCTTTGAACGGATCTATCTGTGCTTCCAGTTCATGCCTGAACTCACTGTTGGCCAGCATTACCCCCGCGAGGAAGGCTCCCAATGCAGGAGAAAGGCCGATGACGGTCATCAGTTCCGAGACTCCTATAACCAGGAAAAGGGAAGATGCCGTAAGAAGTTCGGTCATTCCGGCTTTTGAAACGTAGCGAAGGAAAGGAACGAAGACATAACGGCCCAGCAGGATTAAAAGCACAACACCTAAAATAACGGTTCCTGCCTGCATCCATTCAGGAAGGTTCTGGATCATCACCTGGATCTCATTGTCATGGTGCCTTGCTTTATGATGGGCAATGACAGGCAGGATAGCCAGGATAGGGATCACTGCAATATCCTGGAAAAGCAGGGTGGAAAACGAAGCTTCGCCGGCGGTGCTGTTCAGGTTGTTTTTTTCCTGTAAGGTCTGCAATACGATAGCCGTTGAAGATAAGGCGAAACACATCGCAACAGTAACCGCCTTATCCATGCTCCAGCCTACACATATGAAGACAAGAAACAGCAGGGATATGGTAAGCAGCGTCTGGGTAAGCCCGAGTCCCATGATCTTTTTCCGCATTTCCCAGAATTTTCTGGGTTCCAGCTCCAGGCCGACCAGAAAGAGCAGCATGATTACGCCAAATTCGCTCGCATGCATAATGTCGTTTACATCTTTCCCGGTAAGCTTAAGGACATAAGGCCCAATGATGATTCCTCCTGCAATATATCCTATTACGGAGCTGAGCCCGAACTTCCTGGCCAGCGGAACCATGATAATGGCTACGCCCAGAAAGAGTAGGGTGTTCATAGCTAATGTCTGTTCCATTGGTTTTTATTGATTTAGAAGTTCTTCAAATTCTCTTTTATGCAGGATGATTTCTTTTTTACTGAGTTTATTAGCCTCGTATACCACTTTAATATTTTTGATATCAGCTTTAAAAACATTCAGGCAGATGATCAGTCCGCTGATGACCTCTTCCACACTGTATTTATAGGTACCGTTCCTGCTGAACGACCTTTCTTTTCCTCCGGTAGTCACCAGGATATGCACTTCCTTACCTTCCAGCGGGTTTTCAGCACCTTCTTTCAGCCAGTCCCGGTCAAAGACTTCATCAATCCACAGTTTTAAAAGGGGAGGAATGCCAAACCAAATAATAGGAAACTGGAAGATAAACCGGTCATAATTCTTCAGGCGCTTGCGTTCCCTGAAAGCTGCAATATGGAAATTAGGATATTCTTCGTACAGGTCACGAAGCGTGAAATGCTGATGACGGACATAAAAATTAATGAGCTCTACATTCGAATTGGAATGCTCAAGATAAGGATGCGCAAAAACTACCAATGTCTTCTTCATAAACCTGTTTTAAGTAAAAATAACGAAAAAAAATTGAATTAAATAGAATTTTTAGTGTGATTTATTGATTTTTTAACCTAAAAATGACCATTATATGCTTATGCTAATCAAAAAAAATACCGTTTTCCTAACCAAAATTGAATGGTTTATGAAAAGATGTTTTTGTTTATATTACTATTCAGCTTTCTCTAATGAGATACAATGAAAAATATTCTGATACGTTTCTGAAATGAATATTTAAGTGGATAGCTAACAATCTGGTATTGGCAATAGAACAGCAAATCAGTTTTTGGGGTTGACAATAATTTGTAATGGCCCAACAAAAAATCGGCCCGTAAAGACCGATTATATGCTGTTTTATTACCATCCTCCCGAAGCACCTCCGCCTCCGAAGCTTCCGCCTCCGCCAAAGCCCCCGAATCCGCCGCCTCCGGAACTGCCTCCGCCAAAACCACCACCTCCGAAGCTTCCCGGGAAAGGGAAGAATCCACCCGGATAATTTCTGCGGCCTCTCCTGGAGATGATCACATCATCGTCGTCGCCATTTCCGCCTCCGCCGCCTCCACGGTTCCTGAAGATAATCGAAATGATGATAAAAATGATGATGGCAATGATGATGAGGCTCACCGAATCTCGTTTTCCGCCTGAAGGTGTCTTGGCAATCGGTTTAAATTTTCCCTGGACAGCTTCCATAATGGATGTCGTCCCGCGGTCGATCCCGTCATACCATTTGCCCTGCTTGAAATTAGGGGTTACGATATAGTCCAGGATCTGTCCGGCAACTGATGCGGTCAGGTACTGCTCAACAGCCCTTCCCTGCTGGATAGCCATAGTATGATCTTCCGTAGCGATCAGGAAAACAACCCCGTTATCCACATTTTTCTGTCCGATGCCCCATTTTTCCCCGAACATCGTAGCCAGGAAATTCACATCTTCACCTTTGGTTGAAGGAATAATAATTACTTCAATCTCGGTAGAAGTGGAATCTGCAAATTTGATCAGCTTATTGTTCAGGGCATCTTTTTCCTGCTGGCTGAGCAGATTGGCTTCATCAAATACCGGATACAGCACCGCCGGTTTTTTCGGAATGGTGTATTGCGCCGGTACCCAGAGGTACAGGAAAAAAAAGAAGAATGAAAATATTATTTTAAGAGAATGTAATCTCATTAGATAATTGGTTGGGATTTTCTCCTGTAACCGGAAAATGTCTCTTTAGTTCAAGTCCGGTTTTCAGGATGGCACTTTCCAGTGCTTTGTAATAATTTCCTTTGGCAAACTCTCCGGTAATGTAGTCGTGCAGCTGATTCCAATAGGATTGTTTTACCTTCTCATGGATGCCGATATCACCGATGATGGTGAGGTACTTCTTTTCAAAATTGACATGGAAAAGAACCGCATTTCTGTCGGCAGTATTATTCATGCACAGCCTCCTAAATACTTCGAATGCTGTCTCAGCATCACGTGCTTCGGTATTGGAGTCAATATGCACCCGGATTTCGCCCGTGGAATGTTCTTCTGCCGACTGAATAGCTTCCACAAGGGAAGCTATCTGCTGATGGGTTAAAAAACTTTTCATTATTCTGAGAAAACTTCAGGGGCCTTTTCAGCACCTGCATCTGCTTTGAAGTATGGTTTCTCTTTAAAATTGGTAAAGTTAGCCAGGATATTATTCGGGAATTTTTTAATCGTCGTATTGTATTCCTGTGCTGCTGCATTGTAATATACCGTTTCGGTCCTGATGCTGTTCTCAATAGCGGTATACTCCCTCTGGAAGTTGATGTACTGCTGATCTGCTTTCAGGTTAGGATAGGATTCCACCACAGCCATCAACCTGCTCAGTGCTCCTGACAATTCCCCCTGCGCTGCCTGGAATTTCGCAAGGTCCTGCTGCGTCATATTCGTAGGGTCAATATTGATGGAAGTCGCTTTTGAACGGGCCTCCACAACTTTTGTAAGGGTTTCCTGCTCAAATTTCGAGTATGATTTTACTGTTCTTTCAAGATTCGGGATGAGGTTGGCTCTTTTCTGGTACACCGTTTCCACGTTAGACCATTTGGTATTCACATTCTGTTCCTGGGTTACAAAATTATTGTAGCCACTTTTACCCCAGAAGAAAAGAATCACAACAATTACAACCAGTGCAATTCCGATAGTTCCTGCACTCAGGCAGCCTTTATTTTTCATAGTTTATATTTTTTAAAAACCTTGTGTCAACCAAATATACAAATTATGTGCTAATTTTGCAGAAAATTATTTTAATGGTAACAATGGTGGTCGCAATGGGAGACAGCAATGAAATTGGATTCAAAAACCAGCTGCTGTGGCATCTTCCCAAAGATTTGAAACATTTTAAAGAAATAACCTCCGGCCATCCGGTGATCATGGGCAGGAAAACCTATGAAAGCATCGGTAAACCGCTCCCGAACCGCACCAATATTATTGTTTCCGGAAAAAAGGACTGGTTTGAAGAAGGGGTTCTGATTGTAGGCAGCATTAAAGAAGCCGTGAAATTTGCTAAAAAGATCGATGAAGAGGTATTCATTATCGGAGGCGGGAAAATCTATGAGCAGACGATGCAGGTTGCAGACAGGATTGAAGTAACTAGGGTGAACGGCAGCTTCGAGGCAGATACATTTTTCCCCGATATTGACGGGAAGACGTGGCTGAAAACTGATGAGTCCTGTTTTGAGGCAGACGAGAAGCATGCCTACAGCTTCTGTTTTCAGACTTTTGAAAAAATCAAAACCGAAGAACTCCAGAATTCCGGCCGGTAAGCACTAGCTTCTAAGGACTAAATTATTTATCTTTGCAATTCTAAATTTTAATAATGAACAAGTACATAAAAATCGTCATTGCCGCAGTTCTAATCCTGACGGGACTTTCTATGATGATCTTTACCAGAAACCTGGGCTGGGGAATCGTAGTGTTCCTGCTGGCTGCAGTGCCGATCCTGCTTTTCTTCAAAAACGAATACATCCTGCTTGCCTTCTGGCAGCTCAGAAAGCAGAATATGGAGAAAGCAGCGGAATGGCTGAAAGGAATCACCAACTATAAGGCGCAGCTCCATCAGTCTCAGTATGGATATTTTCATTACCTGCAAGGCCTGACCTTGGCACAGGAACATCCTACAAAAGTTGAACCCCTGATGAGAAAAGCCCTTGAATATGGACTGAATATGAAGCACGACAGGGCTATGGCTACCTTAAACCTCGCGGCGGCGGCTATTTCCAAAGGAAGAAGGCAGGAGGGGCAGAAACTGCTTGATGAGGCTAAAAGGCTTGACAGCGCAGGCATGATGACCGACCAGATCAAAATGATGAAAGACCAGATGAAGATGCCGACCATGCAGAAGCATATGCACAATCCCAATATGAGGAACAGAGGGAAATTCTAATAAGAATTCACCATAAAATACAAAAGCATCTGATCTTTTCAGATGCTTTTTCTGTAATGGTAATCTACATTTCAGCATTATGGTCGTACCCGTAGAATTTGGGGATCTGCCAGTGGTATTTTACGGCCAGTGTTCGTATGGCCACAATCAGGAGGATGGTGAAAATCTGAATGAACGTATAGGTAAAGGGACTGAATTTAGTCATCAGCAAAAAAGCGGATCCGCCCACAATACAGGCCGTAGCATAAATCTCTTTCCTGAAGATCAGCGGAATCCTGTTGAGCAGGATATCCCGGATAATACCCCCGAAACAGCCGGTGATGGTTCCCAGCCCTATGCAGATCAGAGGATGGATATCTGCATGCAGGCCCTTTTGGACACCAATGATGGTGAATAATCCCAACCCGAAACTGTCAAAAATAAACAGCGTAACCTGGAAATTTTTTTCCAGGGATTTAAAAATCATGGTGAAAATGCTCGTCGCCAGGATAATGGCGCAGGTAAACAGGTCATGCATCCAGAATACAGGAATGTCCAGCAGCAGGTCCCGTACGGTTCCGCCTCCCACGGAAGTCACGAAGGCAATGATCAGCACCCCGAAAGGATCCAGCCGTTTCTGCATGGCGGCAAAACTCCCCGACATGGAAAAGGAAATGGTTCCAAGGACTTCTATGGCAAAATTGAACTGTTCGTGCATTTTTTATGGGTAATGAGTGATGGGTAATGAGTAATAATAATGGGTTATAATGGTTTTATATTTTGAGATAATTTGAATTTATAAGAGGTCATTACTTTTACTAATTCTTCACATTCCTGTTTTAAATAAGAAATTATTTCAGGGTCTAAATAATTTAGTTCCTCAATAATTTCTAACCAAAATTGAGTTTCGTCTATTTCTTCAACAACAATACAGGCTTTAGCAAACCTTTCTTTTTCTGATCTGGCTCTTGAGAGCGCTCAGTAATTGGCAGCAACGGAAGTCGACGATCTTATAATTTGTTTTCTGATTACTGAAAGAGCATCTGAATATGGTAATGATGATATGGATTTAATAACTGAAAGAGAAAAATTCTTAGTCCGGTCTCTAAATATCTGATTAAAATCCATATGGGTAAAAATTACTCATTATTTATTGCTCATTACTCATTTTTCAACTCTCACCGAATCCGGGACCAGCAGCTCATATTCTCCGCCGTGGTTGAGGATTTCCCGGACGATGCTGCTGCTGATGAACGATTTTCCGGAGGAGGTCAGCAGGAAAACTGTTTCCAGTTTTTTATGGGCCAAGGTCCTGTTGGTATGGGCAATGGCTTTTTCAAATTCAAAATCTGCCGGATTCCTCAGGCCGCGGATAATATATTGTGCATCCTTCTCAAAACAGTAATCGACCGTAAGGCCCTCGAAATAATCCACTTCCACATTAGGGAATTCGGCAACGGAATTTTGGATGAATTCCATTCTTTTTTCCAGCGGGAACATGTATTTTTTCTGGGAATTCTGCCCGATCGCTATAATCAGCTTATCGAAAAGCGGGGCTGCCCGTTCTATGATATCGTAATGTCCTAAAGTAATAGGATCAAACGATCCCGGAAAAACAGCAATTTTCATGCGCAGTATTTATAAATTACAAGTTATGAATAATGAGGGAAAAAATCCGTCTGTCAGCGATAGTATTTAACAGATGATCTGTGCTTACTTTTTAAATACGTTATTTTTTATTCTTGTTTAATGCTTTTTCAACTTCATTTCCGCACAGGTCAGCAATGGAAATTCCATAATGCCGTGCCTGCTGCGGCAGGATGCTGGCAGGGGAGAATCCGGGATTGGTATTCATTTCCAGCATGTATGGAATGTCATCCATTAAGATGAATTCACTTCGGGAAAAACCGCTCATGCCTAGGGAATCATAGGCTTTTTTTGCGATGTTTTCCACTCTTTTTCTCGTTTCCTCGTCAATCCTGGCTGGAGTAATTTCTTCGGAAGCGCCTTCATATTTTGCTTCATAATCGAAGAATTCGTTTTGTGGAACGATTTCTGTGATGCCGAGCACAACGGTTTCATCTTTAAAGTCGACTACGCCTACAGAGACTTCCATCCCATCCAGAAAACTTTCAATCAGGATTTCATGGTCTTCTTTAAAGGCCACTTCAGTCGCCGGTAATAGTTCAGAAAGCTCTTTTACTTTTGAAATACCCAGCGAAGAACCGGACTGGTTCGGCTTAACGAATACCGGAAGCCCAAGTTCAAGGATGATTTCTTCTGCATTGATGGTTTCCCCTTTTCTGAGGTAAACGCTTTTTGCAGAAGGAATGCCATATTTCGACAGTACGGCAAGAGTGTCTTTTTTATTGAAGGTCAGCGCACTCTGGTAAAAATCACAACCGGTATATACCTGGCTGATGGCATCCCAATAGGCCTGCAAAACTCCGTTTTCTCCGGGTGCCCCGTGGATGATATTGAAGCAGACATCAAACTTCAGATGCTGTCCCGAACTGAGTGTAACTGAAAAATCTCCTTTGTTAATCGGGAGTTTCTGACCTTGTTCATCCAGGAAATACCAATCATCTCTAAGAATAACCACTTTGTAAACATCGTAAAGATTTCTGTCTAAAGAATCGTAGATCAACTGTCCGCTTTTAAGAGAAACCACATATTCGTCAGAATGGCCTCCCATTACTACGGCAACGCTTTTTTTGCTCATAATACTGTCATATCAATGAGCAAATTTAATGATTTTACCTAATGCAATAGAGCACGCAGGTAAATTTTGGGACGAAAAATGAAATGTGGCAAAGAAAAACTGCAATATAAAATTATTGGTTATCTTTGCTGCTATAATTAAAGTATTTTAAGTATGCTTAAATCACTTTTCAACTGGAAAGTTTTACTGAACTTATTAGTGGCGATCGGAGTTTTTGTGGGGCTGATATGGCTTACGTTCCGCTGGCTGGAATATTATACCGATCATGGTCAGGAAATTCCTGTTCCCAATGTAATGAATATGACGGCACAAGAAGCGGTAAAAGTTTTAGATGACGCTAGTTTAAAATATAAAATTGATAGTTTTAACTATGATCCTAAGTATAAACCTTATCAAGTTTTAAAAGTATATCCTTTACCATATTCCCGTGTTAAACCAGATGCATTGATACAAGTAATGGTTAATCCGAAAACTTGGGCTCCGGTAGCGATTCCGGATGTGGTAAACAAATATTCAGGACTTGCCTTCCAGAGGCTGGACCAGGTAGGACTGAAAATCGGCGATACCATCTTTGAGCCGAGCATCCAGAAAGATGCGGTGCTCAGGATCCTTTACAAAGGAAATCCCATCAAGCCGGGATCTCTTGTACCCAGGTTCTCTATGGTGGATGTTGTGTTAGGTTCCGGGCCGATGAGGAATATTTCCATTCCGAATGTGGTAGGGCTTACCGTGAAAGAAGCAAGGTCCGTTATCGCCAGAAGCCTTTTTGAGGTGGGGCTCGTAGATCACGAAGACGGAGGAAGGGATGAATCAGATATCATCTATTACCAGGATCCGGCGTCAGGAGATATGAGGGACCAGGGAATGCAGATCGATCTTTGGGCCAGTAAGAAAACCCCGGCTGAGCTGAGGGACAAAATAGAACAGCTGAACGCTACATACCGAATGAAGGTGGATACCGGACTGCCGCCAATCCAGTACCAGGAAATTCCTGCCCATCAGGAACCCACCTATGAGCCTGTGACCCCGGCTCCGGCTCCGAGGAGAGAAGTCCCGAAAACAGCTGAACCTGCCGTAAGGACGGAAACGCCTAAAACAGGAACTTCCAGGCCGGCCGGAACATCAGAGAATAATAAACCGAAGACCACGGCGAATACCGGAGGGAATTCCGGGAACAATACATCAGCAGTGAAAACGGCTTCTTCATCACAGCAGCCTTCACAAAAGCAAAAGCCTAAAAAAGTAGTTGTAGAATAAAAACGCTGCCGGCTAAATTTAATCAAAGGCTTCAACTGCATTCTGTTGAGGCCTTTTGTGTAAAATACCAGTAAAATGACTGAAGATAACGAAGATTTTTTAGAAGAGGAATTATCAGATCCCGGATATATAGATCTTGATGAAGAAAACAAAGGCCTGTATGAACATCTTAATATCAGTGTAGACAAAAACCAGGAACCATTGCGGATTGATAAGTTCCTGCTGATCTACCGCCAGAATTCATCCAGGAATAAAATCTCACAGACCTGCCGCGCGGGCAACGTGGTGGTGAACGGCAACGCCGTAAAGCAGAATTACCGCGTGAAACCCGGAGATCAGATCTCTGTGCTGCTGGCACATCCTCCGCGGGAAAATGTGATCATCCCTCAGGATATTCCCATCAATATCATCTATGAAGATGACGACCTTGTGGTGGTGGATAAAGAAGCCGGGATGGTTGTGCATCCGGGATTCGGGAACTGGGACGGGACCCTGGTGAATGCATTGGCATACCATTTTGAAAAGAACAATGAGAAATCTGACCTGGACAGGGTAGGACTTGTCCACAGGATTGATAAAGATACTTCCGGCCTGCTGGTCATTGCCAAAACTGAATATGCGCTGAGCTTTCTGGCCAAGCAATTCTTCAACCGTACGACCAAGAGGCTGTACTGGGCTTTTGTGTGGGGAAATATGCAGGAAGATGAAGGAACGATCCGGGGACACATCGGGCGGCACCCTAAAAACAGGATGCAGATGTCCGTTTATGAGGACGGCAGCCAGGGAAAACATGCCGTTACCCATTATAAAGTACTGGAGCGTTTCCGTTACATGACCTGGGTGGAATGTAAGCTGGAAACGGGGCGTACCCACCAGATCAGGGCGCACTTCAGGCACATCGGCCATACGTTGTTCAATGATGAACGGTATGAAGGCCATACGCCGCTGCGGGGCGTTAATCTCCCAAAGTACAGGCAGTTCATTAAAAATGTATTTGAAATCCTGCCCAGGCATGCGCTTCATGCCCATACTTTAGGGTTTATTCATCCTACCACAAAAAAGGAATTATATTTCGAGAGTCCAATGCCGCAAGATATGGCGGATGCTGTAAAAAAATGGAGAAATTATTTGGAAAACTAAAAATATATTGAGAATTTTTTTATATTTGTTGAATTGAAATCAAGATTTGTTATGAGAAAACTATATGCTATCGTATGTTTAGCTCTTTTGTCAAATGCATACAAAGCACAAGAAACATTACCATACTATCAACAATATCTTTTGGATGGTGAGTTTCTGTTCAACCCGGCACAATACGGAAAAACAGATTACGTTCAGCTCAACCTCAACTATCAGCAGCAATTTACCAAGTTCAGCGAATCTCCTAATGTACAGTCAGTAGGGATCAATGCGAATATTTTTGATAGGGTTGGAGCCGGTATTTCTGTGTTCAGAGACAGCAACGGGCCTATTTCTGCGGGAGGTATTACAGCGGGTGCTTCATATTTTATTCCTCTTAGCAGCGAAGGAGACAGAAAAGACCAGTTCTCTTTCGGTACGAGCGTTAGCTTTTACAACATGAATTTTGATTACTCCAAAATTAATACTGAAGATGCTTCCGATCCTTTATTGCAGGGAAGCGAAAGCAATATTTTCATGGCTTATGCCAACTTCGGGGTGGCGGCAACTTACAGGAATATCTTTGCCGGGGTTTCCGTGAATGATATCGCCCTTACCAATGACGAATCGATCATCAACGGACGTGAGCCTTCGCCGATCAAATTTTTCTTAAATTTAGGATATGACTGGCACTTCGCAGACAATATGTACGTTACTCCGTCTGCATTGATCAACCTGAATACGAATTCTACGAGAACGATTGACTATAACTTAATGGCTACGTTCTTTAATGACATCAACTCATTCTCTTTCGGAGTGAACTACAGATCTGTTCAGAACAGATTTGACAGCCAGCAGCTACAGGTAGCACCGGTAGTTAAGGTAAGATTCAACAAATTTATGGTGGGAGCAACCTACAACATCGGGTTGTCTGATATCCAGCAGTATGGCGGTAACAGCTTTATGATCGGATTAGGATATAACTTTGATAACTTCATTAACCACAGAGGTTATAGATATTAATTGATTTAATTTAAATACATTTGAGCTCTGAATTTTCAGGGCTTTTTTTATGATTTATATTCACATACCGTTCTGCAAGCAGAAATGCAGCTACTGCAATTTCCATTTCTCAACCTCCCTGCGTGGTAAGGAAGAAATGCTGGCTGCCATGAAGAAGGAAATCTTTCTGAGGAAAGATGAGCTGCAGCACAAAAACTTAAAATCTCTTTATTTCGGCGGTGGGACGCCGTCTATTCTTTCTCCGGATGAACTAAAATCTCTGATTGATGAGGTGCTGAAATACTACAGTTTTGAACAGGATATTGAAGTCACTTTAGAAGCGAATCCGGATGACCTGGATAAAAATTTCCTGAAGGGCCTGTCCGATTCTCCGGTGAACCGCCTATCCATTGGAACCCAGAGCTTTTTTGAAGCCGATCTCAAACTCATGAACCGTGCGCATACGGCCCATGAAGCGGAAGACTCCATTAAAAGGGCACAGGATTTCGGTTTTGAGAACCTGAGTATCGATTTAATTTACGGTTCGCCTACTTCCGGTCTGGAAACCTGGAAGGAAAACTTGCATAAAACCATCGCCCTTGAAGTGCCGCATATTTCTTCTTATGCGCTAACGGTAGAGCCAAAAACAGCCCTTGAAAACTGGATTAAAAAAGGAAAAGTGAGCAATCCCAGGGAGGAAGAGCAGAACAGCGAGTTTTACTATTTGTCATCGTTCCTGAAAGACCATGGTTTTGACCATTACGAAATTTCCAATTTTGCAAAACCCGGCTTTTACTCCCGGCATAATTCTGCGTACTGGAAATATAATGAATACCTGGGAATAGGGCCTTCCGCCCATTCTTACAACGGTCTTGATAAAAGAAGCTGGAATATAGCCCATAACCAGCAGTACATTCAAAAACTCAGCTCGGGAATCCTGGCGAAGGAAGAGGAAATCCTTTCTGAAAAGGATCAGTTCAATGAAATGATCATGATCGGGCTCAGGACAGTCTGGGGAGTAGAGCTTGATCAGCTGAAAACAAAGTTTTCTGAGGCCATCCTGGAGGATTTCAATGCAGGCATCCGCCAGAAGATGCGGGATGGTATCCTGATTACGGATAATAACCACCTGAAGATTCCTGAAAAGCACTGGTTTATGGCAGACGGGATTGCCGCGGACCTGTTTATGGTATAAAAAACAACCTATAAAACTATAAGTATGAGAGAAAAAATATTTTTGTTCTTCGTATTCCTGTCAATACTATGCAATGCGCAGAAACCTATTATTACAAAAGCAAAAATAAATGCTGTCAATGTTTACAGAACATCAGGAGAACTACAACATTCAGTAAACCTGTCAATACCTTCCGGGGTGTCTGAGATCATTATCACTAATGTATCAGATCAGATAGATGAACGTACCATACAAATCAATCCTAATAATAAAAATATATCTGTTCTTTCTGCACAATATACAACTGATTATATTTCGGAATATATTGCAGATAAAACCAATCCTGCTGTAAAAAAAGTGACGGACAGTATAAATATTGTAGAAGAACTTATTGCGAAAGCAGATATAGAACAGGATACCAGTATGAAGACCATTGAGTTACTGGATAAAAATCAGACGGTTTTGGTTGGGAGCAATGCACCAAGCGTTGCACAATTGATTCAGCTAACCGATTATTATAAAAGCAAGCGTACTAAATTAAACAATACCCTGGCAAGCATCCGTAAAAAGACAGAACAGCTTAAAACTAAACTGGCACGCTTAAAGAAAAATCTTACTACAGGACCAAGTAAAGAAGAGTCTTCATCTGATGGCGTCATTATTCTGAAATTACTCAGTAACGGTACTGTAAATACAAAAATGGATATCAGTTATATCGCTGAAGAAGTTTCATGGAATCCTTTTTATGAAATAAGAGGTAATAAACTCACTGAACCTTTGGATGTGGTCATCAAGGCAAGGATTAATCAAGATACGGGAATAGACTGGAAAGGGGTTAAATTATCTCTGATTAATGGTAGGCCTTCAAGAAAAAACACGGCACCTGTACTTAATCCATGGTTCCTCAATTCGTACAAACCAGATGAAAGACCTGCAGGACAGGTTTATGGGACAAAGTCTGATACCATTTCACAAGAACGTAATATAGAAGAAGTTGTAGTGGTAGGATTTACGAGTAAAGAAAACCAGTTTAATACCAGTTTTGATGTCAATATTCCTTATGATATTCTTTCTAATAGTGAAGATCATATTGTCAATCTTAAACAGATGGAAATTCCTGCCGAATACCAGTATACAAGTGTTCCGAAATATGGAAAAGATGTATTCCTGATTGCGAAGATTAAAGATTATATTAAATATAACCTCATTGAAGCACCTGCAAATATTATTTTTGAAAACATGTATGTGGGTGAAACTTTTATTAGGCCTAACCAGATTAAAGACGAACTGGATGTAACTCTGGGTGATGATAAACGGATAAGTGTCTACAGGGAAATGATAAAGGATAAGTCGAATGTTAAGCTGTTCTCTTCTTATCAGGAGAAGACTTTTACTTACGATATCAGTGTACGCAATAATAAGAAGGAAGGTATCAACATTGAAATTATGGATCAGGTTCCTCTCAGTAAAGATGAAGCGGTAAAAATAGAATTGCTTGAATCCAGCAATGCAAAGGTAGATGAGGAGAAAGGCTTTCTTACGTGGAAAATAAAAATGGCTTCAGGAGAAACAAAGAAATTCAGGATAAGTTATAAGGTAAGATATCCGAAAGATTATTCCATCGGTAATCTTAACTAATTTTACAGTTCGATTCATTATTTTTGCATAAAATTCAGTCCATTTGAAAACAAAGAAACAGGATTATTCACACCTTTCACCGAAGCAGCCGATCGGCATTTTCGATAGTGGTGTGGGTGGTTTAACCGTCGCTAAGGAAATCAAAAGGCTCCTCCCTCATGAGGACCTGATTTATTTCGGGGATACCAAGCATCTTCCGTACGGAGAGAAATCAAGGGAGGCGATTATTGAGTATTCTACGAAAATTACCAATTTCCTGCTGCAGCAGAACTGCAAGGCTATTGTGATCGCCTGTAATACTGCCACGGCCAATGCGTTGAAAGAAGTTATGGAATCGGTGGCAGGAAAGGTTCCGGTCATTGATGTGATCAACCCGGTAGCGGAGAAGGTGGCGTATGAAATTCATAACAATGTGGGAGTTATTGCGACGAAAGCCACCGTCAATTCAGGACTGTACAAGAAAAGCATCCGGAAGCACAACAAATTCATCCGTGTGGATGAGCTGGCCACTCCTTTACTGGTTCCCGCTATTGAAGAAGGATTTAAAAACCATCCGATCACCCATGCCATCATCTACAATTACCTGAGCAACAGCCGCCTCAAAAATATTGAAACCCTGATTTTAGGATGTACGCATTATCCGCTGCTGATCGACGAAATCAAGCAGTACTACGGCAATCGCGTCCGGGTCATTGATTCACCGAATATTGTGGCAAACCATCTGAACATCATTCTGGATAAGTACAATCTCCTGAATACCCAAAATCCTAATCCGACCTATCACTTTTATCTTTCGGACCTGACGAAAAACTTCGAAAAAATCTCGAAGAAATTTTTCGGGAAAACCATTGATCTGGAATTGAAAGTATTATAAAAGACAAAAAGCTGCTTGTGAAAAAAGCAGCTTTTATATTTAGGGTGCTCATATAATTGATCAGCGTTCGATAACAACTTGCTCAATGTCCAGCCTTCTTTTTGGCGTAAGGCTCGGATGGTTGATGTCATTGTCGTCCCGTTCTCCCAGGGTAACGGCAAACAGGGTTTCATAACCTGTATTGTTGAGGATAGCATCATACTGATCAGCTTCTATACCCTCCATCGGAGTAGAATCAATTTCCATGGCCGCGCAGGCGGACAAAAGAACGCCTAATGAAAGGTATACCTGGTGCTCCATCCAGGCTCTGATACCTGCGGCACCTTTGGGCTGCACAAAATTCCTGTAGTAATTTACAGAACCTTCCGGAAGGTTTTCCGCGATTTGCTTCTCAAAGTCTTCTGGGGTTTTGATCACCTGGAATACGATCAGCTGACTGCTGTTCAGGATTTTTTCTTTGTTGAAATAGGACGCTTCAGCCAGCTTTCTCTTGGTCTCTTCGTCGTTTACAAAGACAAAATTCCACGGCTGGCTGTTGATGGATGATGGGCTCAGGTGCAGGATGTCTTTCAGCTGCCGGATGGTTTCTCCGCTGAGGTTCCCTTTCGGATCATACTTTTTTACGGTATACCTCGATTTCATTTGTTCTAAAAAGTTCATAATTTTTAAACTATATTTTTGATAGTTGCAAAACTATTGTAAGTTTTATACATTTGCAATAACGGTAAAAAATGATAGTATAAAATGTATACCATAGATAATAAAACATACCCCTGCAGTACCAGTGTAACGATGAAGTTCATCGGAGGGAAATGGAAAGCGGTGATCCTGGTACATCTAAAAGACGGAGCCAAGCGGTATAATGAGCTCAGGAAACTGATTCCCACCATTACCGAACGTACCCTGAGCCTTCAGCTGAAGCAGCTTGAGGAGGATTACGTAATCAACAGGACGGTATATACAGAAAAACCACCGCTGATGGTGGAATATACGCTGACAGACTTTGGGGAAACCCTGCTTCCGGTGCTGCATGAGATCAACCGATGGGGCATAGAAGCGGCTAAAACATCAAAAAAAATAATCAGGAAAACTTCCTGATTATTCTGTTATTTCCAGCGCTGCATGGTCTGCTGTATTCGGCCTGAAAAAACTGAAACTTACATTGCCGTATTTCCTGGTGTCTGTAAGGTTCGGGTGGCTGAATTTCATGCGGCTCTGATGTTCAATGATCAGGACGCCGTTTTCCTTTAAGAACTTATTGTTCAGGACCAGGGAAATAATATCCTGGTACTTTTTTTCTTCCATTTCAAACGGAGCATCGGAAAATACAATCTCAAAAGATTTTTTATTCCTGAATTTCTTCAGCCAGTCAAAGACATCGCCACGCTGAACATTTACCTGCAGCGACATATCTAGCTCTGCAGCCGTAGAGTTGATGAAGGCGGTATGTTTAGGGTTCATCTCTACTGAGGTTACATCCTGAGTACCTCTGGAGGCAAACTCCAGGGTAATGGACCCTATTCCTGCAAAAAGGTCAAGAACGGATACCGACTGCATGTCGTATGTATTTTCCAGAATGCTGAATAAAGCTTCTTTGGCAAAGTCCGTGGTGGGCCTTACATCAAAATTTTTCGGGGCTGCTATTTTTTTGGCCTTCCATCGGCCTGATATAATTCTGTACATAATGTATGGGGTAACAGCAGATGCAGGGGCACTGTTTTTTTAATGCCTGCTGCCGCTTAGTTTAAGATGAAATTTTTGTTCGGAAGATTGTCAAAAACAATTTTAAGGTTCTTCACAAACTTCTGAAGTTCTGAAATAAAGGTTTCGTTTTCGGTGGTTTCCCCGTAGGCATAAAAGCTGGTCTCATTGATGCCGAAACCTAATTTGCTGAGCGTAAACATGATGAAATAAAGAAAATCAACCTCCGAGCTTACATCCAGGTTGTTATAGAGGATCACCTGCTTGCGGTCGACCGCGAAAAATTCGCACTGGTTGTGATACAGGTTGATGTGGATTTCCTTGCCGTTTTTATTATTCACGGAATTCAGAAATTTTTCTCCGGAAAAATTGAAGTGCACGGGAGTACCAACATCCTTGATCTTTTTATAGAAGTTCTTCGGGAATGTATAATAGAACTGTACCTTGAACTTCCTGTTGATGGAGAGCATCAGTTCTTCCTGTCCGCTGTCTGCCGGAGCATTGTACGCAATCAGGTCAAAGCCGCTTTCATGATCCGAAAACCCTTCCGGCATGAGCGTAAAATGATTCAGGGCCGAAACCACATGGATTTCGTCAAACCTCTGTTTGGTCAGCACCTCATCCAGCTTTCCGGCAATAAAGTCTTCCGGGGAATCCTCATCAACGAAATACGATTTCTCTTCCAGAATGCTTTTGTTCCTGGCAATCTGGGAGATCAGTCCGTCTTTGGTAAAAAGTAAATTGAGTACGTTCATATTCTAATAGATGCAAATTTAGTGAAATTCTACCATTACCGCACCGGATTGATGGTGAAGTATTTCCTTATTATAATATTCGATACCTGCCTGGCTTTCCAATACATCCCAAACCATTCTCTGCAGTGTGCCGTCACCGATGCCATGAACGATCTCCAGCCTTTTCAGATGGTTCTTGCGGCAGAACTGTAACGTATCTATCAGTTTTTCCTTCTGCATGAATAACCTTTCAAAACTGTCATAATCGCCGGGATTCCTGACCAGGTTATGAAAATGGAGATCCAGTACCATAGGGGCCTTCTGATGTTTTTTGGAAATGACCTTCTTTGGTTCGGCCTTCCTGATGATCCTGATGTTTTCATATATGCCGTCATCTTTCGGGACCAGCTTGTTCACGGGATATTGATGGTTAAATCCGTATTCATCCCTGAATACCACCATATTTCCCCGGGTTGAGGTTACTACACCGCTCAGGTCTTCGTCTACTACGGAAACTTTGTCACCGATCTTCATCTGATTGTTCTTTTTAACTGATTTTTATTTCGGTCCTAATTCAATCACCTCAAGGTCTTTGATTTCTGCACCGTCGATGATGAAACGCATCATGGTTCGCGTTCTGTGCCATCCCTGTTTCCCGCATGCGCCCGGATTCAGATGCAGCAGGCTGTTCTTCTCATCAAACATCACCTTCAGGATGTGCGAATGCCCTGAAATAAATAGCTTCGGTGCTCTTTCAGCGATGGCTGCTTTAGCTACCGGTGTATATTTTCCTGGATATCCTCCGATATGCACCATCAAAACTTCTACATCTTCACAGGTGAACCGGTTTACCTCAGGAAATTCAGACCGGATCTTCGCGTCATCGATGTTGCCGTAAACGCCTTTTAAAGGTTTAATTTTTTCCAGCTGCTCAATCACGTGCATGCTCCCGAAATCACCGCCGTGCCAGATCTCATCTGCCTGTTGTGCGTATGATATGATTCTTTCATCCATATAGGAATGGGTGTCTGATAGCAGGAGGATTTTCGTCATAAATGAACCTGATTTTCTTTGAAAGCCCAAATTTACTTAATAATACTGAATTGTTTACCTTTGAAAAAATTTTAAAACAATGAAGCAGAAGCTCTCTTTATTTTTTCTTCTCTGCTGCCTGATGGCTTTCGGGCAGGTGGACGAAAAAAAACTGGATGAATTGGTCAGAAATACGCTGAAAACCTTCGACGTACCTGGAATCTCCGTTGGAATTGTAAAAGATGGTAAAATTGTCTATTCGAAGGGATTCGGAGTGCGTTCCCTGACATCAAAGCAGCCGATGGATGACCAGACCCTAGTGGGAATTGCTTCAAATTCCAAGGGTTTTACCTGTACGGCGCTTGCGATACTGGCTGATGAAGGAAAGATAGGCTGGGATGAAAAAGTATCCAGATACATCCCGGAATTCCAGATGTACGATCCCTATGTATCCCAGAATGTAACTGTGAGGGATCTGGTGACCCACAGAGCCGGTCTGGGCCTTGGCCAGGGAGATCTGATGTTTTTTCCGGAAGGCGGGAACCTTACCGTTAATGATATTGTGCACAACGTACGCTATCTGAAGCCTGAAAATCCTTTCAGGACCACACTCGATTACAACAACATCATGTTTATCGTGGCCGGGGAGGTGATCCACCGGGTTTCAGGAATGAGCTGGGCAGAATTTATCGAACAGAGGATCATGAAGCCGGTCGGTATGAATGCCAGCTTCGGAAGCTACAGCAGAGCCAGGGCGGCGACCAATAAAATTGATGCGCATGCTCCTGTAGACGGTAAAGCTGTTGCTGTACCGCATGACTGGAGCGAAACCGCAAATGCTGCAGGCGGAATCCTGAGCAATAGTAAAGATATGCTGGTATGGGCAGACTTCCTGCTTAATAATTTTACAACGAAAGATGGAAAGAAACTGGTTTCCGATAAGCAGATCCAGCAGCTGTGGAGCCTGCAGATTCCAGGCGGTGTGGCGCCTAAAAACCCTTATGATACCAGCTTTTACGGATATGGAATGGGCTGGTTCCTCAGTGATGTCAAAGGACACAAACAGGTACAGCATACCGGCGGCCTGATCGGAACCGTAACCCAGTTTACCCTTATTCCGGATCTGAAACTCGGTATTGTAGTACTTACTAACCAGCAGTCGGGAGCCGCTTTCAACACCATCACCAATACTGTAAAGGATGCTTACCTGGGAATAGCCGACCGCAACTGGCTG
This sequence comes from uncultured Chryseobacterium sp., assembly GCA_913775525.1. Classification (GTDB taxonomy): domain Bacteria; phylum Bacteroidota; class Bacteroidia; order Flavobacteriales; family Weeksellaceae; genus Chryseobacterium. The sequence goes on along the minus strand of CAJYLH010000025.1, from coordinate 7,405 downwards.
CAGACCTACAGTGCAAGGATGCAGAAAGTGGAAGCGGAGTACAGCAGACAGAAAAAAGAAGCATACTCAGCCTCAGAAGCATTCAGGAAAAATAAAGATCTCCAGCCTAAAGCAGAACAGTTTACCGGCAAATACCAGGATGCATGGTTCGGCGATGTGGATATTACCCGGCAGGGAAATGCCTACAGGATCGAATGTGCCCGTTCTCCAAGGCTGAAAGGGGAATTGCTCCCGTATTCCAATAATTCTTTTATGATCAGGTGGGATGACCGGAGCTACGATGCAGATGCCTATATTATTTTCAGCTACGATGAACAGGGGAAAGCACAGTCGGCAAAATTAAAGCCGATTTCAGACGTAACGGATTTCAGTTTTGATTTTGAAGATCTTGATCTGAAGCGAAAATAAATACTTCTGTATCACAAACAATATATAACGGGCTTGTCCCGTTTTTTTTATGGTTGTTTGCCAGGGAACCGTATCATGGATAATTAGATTTTCCCGGGCTCATAGAAAAACAGGAGTTTCTTGGCGGCGCCGTCAAATTCAGACCACGAATCGCAGTCGATCTCAAAGCCGGCTACGCCACAGGTGGGAAAATGGAAAATATTTTCCGAGATGGAATTGGCAAAATTGGAAATTCCGTTGTTATGGGAAAAAAAGGCTACCGAATCATGGCTGTCATCCAGGCTGTAGATAACCGAATGGAAATTATTTTCGGAAGGGTTGTATAATTTTTCATCTGTTTGGATGGAAAGCTGGTATGCCTGATTGAAAATCTTACAGGTATTGAGGGCACGGACCGCCGGGCTGGATACAAAGCTGTCAATGGCAATTTCGTTGTTTTTCATAAACCGGGAAATGCTGGATGCTTCTTCCAAACCTTTGTCTGCCAGAGGCCTGTCGAAGTCTTCGGTTTCTTCAGGCCAGTCGCTTTTCGCATGTCGTACAAGGATGAGTTTCTTCATAATTCGTTTTTGGAAAAATAAATTTATAAAAAAATCACGGAATAAAACATGATTGATAAAAAAAACTGTGTTAGGAATAAAATGATTAAAATTTATTAAATTTGCAGACCTATGGGACAGATCCTTGCTATAGACTATGGAAAGGCACGTTGCGGCATTGCAGCAACAGACGACATGCAGATTATTGCCAGTGGGCTGGAGACGGTGGAAACCAGGTTTTTAACTGAATTTCTCAGCAGGTACTTCAATGCCCATTCTGTAGAAGGTATTGTGGTAGGTTTGCCCGTAGATCTGAGAGGAAATATTTCAGAAGTGGAAACAGATATCCTGAAATTCATAGAAGAATTCAGAACCCTGTTCCCGGCTATTCCGGTTCACCGCTTCGATGAAAGGTTTACATCCAAAATGGCTTCGTTTTTTATTTCCCAGAGCGGAAAGAATAAAAAACAGAGACAGGAAAAAGGATTGATTGATAAAGTAAGTGCAACGATAATATTGCAGAATTTTTTAGAACAAAGAACAAGATGATTTTACCGATAAGAGCTTTTGGGGACCCTGTATTACGGAAAGTAGCCAAGGATATAGACCAGGATTATCCGGATTTACAGGTACTGATAGATAATATGTTTGAAACGATGTACAGTGCCAACGGCATCGGGCTGGCTGCTCCGCAGGTAGGACTGGACATCCGTCTGTTCGTTATTGATGTATCTCCGCTGGCGGATGATGAAGATTATGAGGATATCAAGGATGAGCTGGCCGAATTTAAAAAGGTATTCATCAATGCCAGGATCCTGGAAGAATCCGGAGAAGAATGGAAGTTTAATGAAGGCTGCCTTTCCATCCCGGATGTACGGGAAGATGTGAAGAGGAAAGAAACCATCGTTATTGAATATTATGATGAAAACTTCGTCCTCCATACGGATACTTTATCCGATATCAGGGCGCGCGTGATCCAGCATGAATATGACCACATTGAGGGGATCCTGTTTACCGATCACCTGAGTGCGCTTAAGAAAAAGCTGGTCAAAGGCAAGCTGTCCAAAATTTCCCAAGGCGATGTGAGCATCAACTACAAAATGAGGTTCCCTAAATAATAGACGTATTAAAATAGAAATAAATTAACGCAAAGCCTGAAGGCCTTTGCAGGATGTAATAAAAAATAAAATTATGCTGTTAGAAAAAATAATTTCAATTTCCGGAAAGCCAGGACTGTACAAATTAGTTTCCCAATTAAGAAACGGATTCATCATTGAAGACGTAACCACCAAAAAGAAAGTGAGCATCGGGAACTCCAGCCAGGTAAGCCTTCTGGACAATATTGCGATGTTTACCTTTGATAAGGAAGTTCCTTTATTCGAAGTTTTTGAGAATATCGCTAAAAATAGTGAGTATAAGGAGACCATTTCCCACAAATCAGGAGATGCGGAACTGAAAGAATTCATGACAGCTTCTCTTCCTAACTATGATACGGAAAGAGTATATGCTTCAGACATCAAAAAACTGGCTCAGTGGTATAATATCCTGCACAAGGCCGGATACATCACCCCTGAAAGCTTTGTAAAAGCAGAGCCTGAAACGCTTGATCCTGCACAGGAAACAGCAGGCACAGATAACGAAGCGCCTAAAAAGTCAGCTGCTCCTAAAGCGGAAAAGCCGGCAACTCCAAAAGTAAAGGCGACTTCAGCAGCGAAATCTGCTCCGAAAAGCACCCATACCAAAAAAGGATAATTCAGTGATCTGAATTAAGATATAAGCCTTGCCGGGAATTTCCCGGCAAGGCTTTTTATTTGAATGGAGCAAGTATTCCTGTGATCTGTATTCTTTAATGCCCGGAATGATATTCCCTGTAGGTAAAGTAAAAATGGAACTTATATATTCCGTAAATTTGCAGCACTTTGAATTCTCAGATTATGAATACCAAACAGGAAAAACTGGACGCTTTCGGAAGATTGCTGGATATTATGGATGACCTGCGCGAAAAATGCCCGTGGGACCAGAAACAGACGCTGGAATCACTGCGCCACCTGACGCTGGAAGAAACCTATGAACTGTCTGATGCCATCCTGCAGAACGACCTTCATGAAATTAAAAAAGAGCTGGGTGATGTCCTGCTCCACCTGGTTTTTTATGCCAAGATAGGTTCTGAAAAGAAGAGTTTCGATATTGCGGATGTGATCAATTCCCTTAATGAGAAGCTCATTTTCCGCCATCCCCATATTTACGGTGACACTGAAGTGAAGGATGAGGAAGAGGTAAAGCAGAACTGGGAAAAGCTTAAGCTTAAAGAAGGCAACAAATCCATTCTTGGAGGAGTCCCGAAAAGCCTTCCGAGCCTGGTCAAGGCCTACAGGATTCAGGACAAGGTTAAAGGCATCGGTTTTGAATTTCATGATGCGGAAGATGCCTGGAAAAAAGTGGATGAAGAAATTAAGGAATTCCACGATGAGACGGATCCTATTAAAAAGGAGGAAGAGCTGGGCGATGTATTTTTCTCGCTCATCAATTATGCCAGGATTTCCGGCCTCAATCCCGATTCTGCGCTGGAAAGGACCAATATCAAATTTATTTCAAGATTCCAGAAGATGGAACAGCTTGCCCGGGAAGGCGGGCTGAAGCTGGCCGATCTTTCTCTCGAAGAAATGGATGTACTCTGGGAAAAAGCCAAACGCCAGCTGTAGTATGAAAGTCCGGAATCCTGTACCGCAACGTTTTCATTACCTGCTGGAGTTTAAGCAGACCGAAAGGAAATGGCATTTTCCTTTCCTGGCAGCCCTGTGTGTCGGGAGCTGCCTGTTCATCGGATACCTTTCCGGAAAACCCAATTACGGCAGTCTTTCCAGCCTGGGTGCCCTCACCATTCTGTATTTTACTTCCGCACCCATTACCCAGCGCATGGTGCATCTTGCGGTTTGTGCCCTGGGAATCGTCTTCTCATTTTCGGTGAGCCTTTTTTTCAGCTTTAATGCGTATGTGGCCGGTTGTTCATTAGGAATTATTGCTTTCCTGGCCCATTTTATAACGTCTTATTTCAGGATCTCACCGCCGGGAAACTTCTTTTTCATCATGGTAGCTGCTATGGCAAGTACCTATCCTTTTGATCCGGAACTGATTCCTGCGAGGGTAGGCCTGGTTGCCATGGGCGCAATGCTGTCGTGTTCCCTGGCTTTCTTCTATTCTGTTTTTATTGAAAAAAGCAAAGTTACAACAGTACCGAGAAGGGTATTCAACAAAAAGCGGTATACGAAATTTGTGGAGAGTGCCGTCATCGGTTTTTTTATGATGCTTACCTTGATTACGGGACATCTGCTGCAGTTCAGGAATACCTACTGGATCTCCATTGCAGCAGTAGCCATCATCCAGGGCCGGAATTTTGAGCATGTCCGCCAGCGTAATATGCACAGGATCCTGGGCACATTTATCGGAATAGGTTTTGCATGGCTTATTCTTTTACTGCATCCTGATAAGCTGATGATGATTGTGATGATTACCGTATTGCAGTTTGTTATTGAACTGCTTATTATGCGGAATTACGGATTGGCTGTGGCATTCATTACGCCGCTCACGATCCTGCTTGTTGAAACGGGAAGCAGTGTTCCGCATCCGGTAGGGGACCTGATCGAAGCCCGGCTCCTGGATACGGTGATCGGAAGCCTGATCGGATTGGCTGCCGGTTATTTTCTGCACCATCAGCAGATTATCAACCGGCTGGAAAAACAGGTCCGGTATTCTTATTTTCACTTTAAAAAATTAAAAAAATAACGATGATGCGCGTATTGTTCTTATCTGTTTTCCTTCTTGCCGCCTGCAACCAGAAAGCCCAGGATTCCAAAGTAAATGAGGAGCTGGAAGTGCAGTTTTCCCTGCCTAGAAAGCTGAAGGAAGTTTCCGGTATCGCCTTGTCCCCGGATAAAAAGACCATCTGGGCCATTGAAGACCAGGGCAATAAGAATGTCGTGTACGGACTTGATGCGGAGGGAAACCTTTTAGCGGATGTCCTGGTTGAAAACGCTGAGAACAACGACTGGGAAGATATTACAGCCGATGAGCACGGAGACCTGTACATTGGTGATTTCGGGAACAACGACAACGACAGGCAAAATCTTTCTATCTTAAAGATCGATCTTAAAAATACCGGGCAGAAGTCAACTAGAGTTGTTCAGACCACGCAATTCCATTATGAGGGCCAGAAGGAATTTCCGCCCAAAAAATCCGGGCTGCTTTATGATTGTGAAGCTTTTGTGGCCATGAAAGGCTATTTCTATCTCTTTACCAAAAACAGGAGCAAAGGATTTGACGGGATATTCCTCGTTTTCCGTATTCCCAATAAAGCAGGGAATTTTGAAGCCAAGCTCATCGGAAGATTACAGATTCAGGGGAAATACGATGATGCCGCCATTACTTCTGCTGCGGTCCCAGCTACGCATGATAAGGTCGTATTGCTGACTCATAAAAACATCCATATCCTTTCCGGATTTTCTCCGGATGACTTTTCACAGGCACAGATTCGTAAACTTCCGCTGCACCATAATTCCCAGAAGGAAGCTGTTGTATTCTTCAATGACCATACGCTGCTTATGGCGGATGAGAAAAATAAAAAGACAGGAGGGAATGTGTACCGGTTTTCTTTGCCATAGCATTTCACGAAAATTATTTCTTGCTTAAGAATCCATCCATTGAGTTCATATGAAATTCATACTCTTACATGTCCGGATCCATCAGGATTAGTGATCTCTAATATTATTTTCTGTGTTCACATCTCTTGAGTTAAACATTAAGATCAAAATCGTAATAACGGTTTATTTTATAATTATTGTGACCTTTATTTTAATGCGACAAGTTTTGTCGCTTTGCCCGTGTATCTTTGTTACAGGATGATTAAATAATGATAAGCATCATATAAATTATCATTTTAACTCTTTTACAGCTAAAGTAAAAGGAGTATTTTAGACGCGAAATTTTTATTAAAATAAGAACAATAACCTTAATACAAACACAGATATGAAGAAATTCTATACTGGCGCTTATTTCTTATGCGCAGTTCTGGGTGTATCTGCCCAGCATGTCCTCTGGCAGAAAGACATTGAGTCTTCCTCACAGGATTTCCTGTCTCAGGTAACCACAACCATTGACCAGCAGTATTTAATTACCGGAAGCTCGATCCAGTCCAGAAAGCTTTCTGCTGAAGGCAGCCAAAACCTGGGCTACGATTATCACCTGATAAAATTTAACCAATCAGGAGAACAGGTTTGGGAAAAATACTTTTCAGGGCAAAACCATGATTTTCTTTCGGCTACGGTGAATACCCAGGAAGGAGGATATCTTATTGCAGGGACGAGTTTTTCTGGCAAAGGCTTAGATAAGAAGGATGATTCCAAAGGAGGATCAGATCTTTGGTTGGTTAGGGTCAGCGAAAATGGAGACGAGCTATGGCAGAAGACTTTAGGCACTGCTTCGGATGAAGAAGCCAGGTCTGTGATCCAGACCACGGATTTAGGATTCTTTGTGGCAGGAAACATCCAGAACTCCGAGAAAGGCTACGGTTCCAAAGATGCCTGGATCATCAGGCTGGATAAAAACGGCAAGGAGATCTCCCAATTGATCCTAGGCGGCAAAGGATTAGATGAAGTGGAAAAAATGATCCCGACGAAAGACGGCGGTGCCTTATTAGGGATGTATTCCAGGAGCGGAAGCGTTTCTATGAATGATAAAATCAATCATCAATCATCACTTATCAATTATGCTAAGTCGACTGAAAACTATGGCGAAGGAGATTACTGGATTGTCAAGCTGTCAAAAGACAACAAGGTCGAGTGGGAAAAGAATTTCGGAGGTAAAGCAGACGATCATTTGAGAACTCTTGCTCTGACTTCTACTGGCTACATCATCGGTGGTGAATCCAGATCAGAAAGATCAGGCAATAAGACGGTAGGTATAGAAGAAGGAACAGATTTATGGCTTATCGCATTAAACTCGACAGGAGAGCAGGAGTGGCAAAAATCCTACAGCTTTAAGAACCGGGATGTCCTGATGGGAATGAGTGTGGTGAATAAGAGCCAGGAGTCAGGAGCCAGGAATCAAGATGGGCAGGATACTACTAAAGGTATTTTATTAGGTGGTTACACGCAGGCAGAAGGACGGATAGAATCTGATGATGAGAAGTTCTGGATGCTGTATCTGGACCAGAATGGCAATGAGCAGTGGAGAAAGCATGTGAAAGGAGAATCCAGCAAAAAGGAAGAACGGCTATCGGATATTAAGCTGAACCGTGACGGCTCTATTATCCTTGCAGGAACCAGTGCAGAGGAATTGGGTAAAGAAAACTGGAAGATCGTAAAGCTTGGCGACAGCCAGATTGATCAGCTGATCGAGAAGCAGGACATCAGGATCTACCCAAACCCGGTCTCAGATTACGCGTATGTAGAAATAGGGTTTGA
>CAJYLH010000024.1 GCA_913775525.1 uncultured Chryseobacterium sp. | reverse complement strand
ATAACATTCTTTTCTTCAAAATAAATATGAAGTTCAGCATCATGGGTTTGAGCTTTGAGAATATTAAAGTGTTCCACTAAAAATTCAGGAAGTAATAATTTAAGTAGTTCGTGATCGCTTACCATAAAAACAAAGATACACCAACTAAAAATATCCCCCCAACTTTTGAGACTGATCCGATCAAACCGGATCCATATAGGTTTTACATAAAAAAAGAGTTGCAGATTCAAATCATGCAACTCTTTATAATCAATGTGGAGAATACGGGGATCGAACCCGTCACCTTTAGACTGCCAGTCTAACGCTCTAGCCAGATGAGCTAATTCCCCTTTTTTTAAAGTGGTACAAAAGTAAGGATTTAAACTGCATTTTCAAATATTTTTTTCATTTTTTTATCAGTTTTTTTTAAAACTATTTTATTACGGTAATGCTGTATTAAAGTGTTTTGCATAAAAGTGTGAAATCCATATTCAATAAACCACTAGCAATCAAATCAGTTACGTTTCTTTTTTTATTTTCAATGCTCTCTGGTAAAAAGACTGTTCAGCAATTTTTTCTTCTGCTTCAATAATCGCTTGCAGAAGATTGTTTTTATTATCTGCAATTTCACCAAGTACTTTTGACATCAGTTCCCAGACCGGTCGCATCTTTTCAATCAGCTGGACGCCTTTTGGAGCCAGCACAATCAATCTTTTACGCTCATCCTGTTTGTCTTTTCTGGATTGAATAAACTTTTGTTTTTCAAGTTCTTTCAGTAAGCTGATGGTAGATGGATGGGTATACCCTATTTCATTGGCAATTTCCACAACACTCATTATATTTTTATGATGGAGCGTAAAAATCACAGGGAACCACTTCGGTTCAAAATCGATATCAAAAGACTGATAGATCATAGCCCCATCTTTTCTCAATTGCTCACTAAGGCGCTGCAGCCTTGTAGATATAGCCAGAATGCCGGATTCATCTATTATATTCATACTATTGGTTTACATCTAAATAATAAAAAACATTATCTGCATTCATCAATGGAAATCGGGGCGGCAGATCTTCCTTTTTAATCTCTACAAAATAATTGCGTTCATAAAAACGCATGGCTGCCTTTAATATATTAACGGTTCCTAAATATATCTTTTCTATACCATTATTTCGACAAAAAGAAATTAAAACTTCTAGAAGCTCCTGTGCAATATTAAGCTCTTTTCCCCTGAATTCCTTTTTTACGAACATTTTTCTCACTGCTCCTGCTCTTGCATCAAATTTAACCAAAGCTATTGAACCTACAAGTTCACCATCTATAAAAGCTCCCCAGAAATTTCCTCCTGATTCTATATAAAAATCTCAATTTCTTTAAGATCCGGTTGATCTTCTATCGTGATGGGTACATTAAATTCTTTTTGCTGTATGGTAAGAATTAAGTTGATTAGTTCTTCAGAATAAGTGTTATCTAACTGTTGTATGTCCATTTTCATATGCGTGTTTATTTATGATCAAAGCTACGTAGTTTACTACATATATACAAAGTGTTTTTTGCATTTTATAAAAAATTTAACACAGTATACACAGTCTTCAACAACAAAAAACGTATGCCATTTCTGACATACGTTATTATTTTATGGTTTAATTTTTATTTCCATCCTCCGCCAAGAGCCTGATACAGCTCAACGGCAGCTCTCATTTTGCTGTATTCCGCATTGGCAATATTCAGCTCTGCATTCAGGGAGTTAACGCTTGCGTTCAGTACCTCCAGATAGTTGGCCATACCGTAGTTAACCAATTCCTGGGAGTACTCCACCGAATTTTTGTATGCATTCAGCTCCTGCTGCTTCAGTTCAATATAAGAATCCTGCACGGAGAATACCCTTATAGCATCCGAAACTTCTTTACCTGCCGTAAGAACAGATTTTCTGAAATTCAGGTAAGCACTTTCCTGGTTGGCAAGGCTCACTTCATAATTGGTTTTGATCTGTCTCCTGTTCAGGATCGGCTGGGCGAGTCCTGAAACGATGTTTGCAAACAGTGAGTTGACACTGAACAGGTGATCGATATCCACCGACTGTAATCCACCACTTCCGGTAATCCTTAAGGTAGGATAAAACTGGGCCTTGGCGGAATTGGTCAGTTCAAAAGCATTCATCAGGTTATATTCGGCTCTCATAACATCCGGACGGTTGGCCAGGAGCTGAGCCGGATATCCGAGTTTAAGGTTAATCGGTAATCTCTGGCTTTCCAGCGTGGATCTTGCTATGGATTGAGAAGGCTCGCCCATCAGCAGGCTCATGGTGTTTTCCAGCAACTGTATCTGCGTATCAATATCAATCAGTAAAGATTTAGCATTGAAAACAAGAGCTTCGCTCTGCTGTACGGCAACTTCTGTAAGTGTTCCGGCAGCTTTAAGCGCTTTTGTGGTTTCCAGGTTTTTCTCCCGAAGCGCAATGGTTTCGGTGATGATCCTTTTTTGGGAGTCATACGTTAACAACTGATAGTATGAGGTGGCAATGGAGGCTACCAGGTCACTTTTCACTGCTTTGTGGGCAGCTACCGTTCCCAGATAGGAAGCCAGCTGTGCTTTTTCCTGTGCCTTCAGCCTGCCCCAGATATCCGCTTCCCAGCCAATGCTGGCTGTGATGTCAAATTGGTTGACATATCTTCTTTCCCCGATGATCTGTCCGAACTGCGTGTTGATAGACTGGGTCTGGAAAGTATAGTTAGGTCCCACGGAGAGTGTCGGCTGATATGCAGCTTTGCTCTGTTTAAGGTAAGATTCGGCAGAAGCGATATTCTGCAGGGCAATCCTGATATCCAAGTTATTTTCCAGGGCTTTGGAGATGTGGCCCTGAAGGATAGGATCTGTAAAGATATCCTTCCAAGGAATATTGGCGATATTGGTACTGTCTGATGACAGCATATCGGTGCGGTACAGCTTCTCATCAACCACATTTTTAGGTCTCTCATACTCCCGTCTTGCCATGCAGGATGCTACGGTTCCCAGGATGATGGCTGAAAAAGTTATTCCTTTTATAATGTTTAATACACTTTTCATGATAAAAAATTACACGTTGTGAAAACGGAAACTGCAGGATGAACACAACGGCTGCAGTTCCCGGGTTAATTTTTATTCTGCTAAACTGATCTCTTCTTTTTTGATCGGCTTTATCGTTTCCTGAAGGGCCTGGAAGATCACAAAGAGTACCGGGATCACGAACAGCCCTAAAATGGTTCCGATCAGCAATCCGATCGCTGCTCCCGTTGCAATAGACCTGTTTCCAACCGCTCCGATCCCGCTCGCTAGCACCAGCGGCAATAATCCGAAGATGAAGGCAAATGAAGTCATCAGGATCGGTCTTAACCTTGCCTTGGCCGCGTTGATGGCTGCCATGACGATACTTTCACCGTGATGCCTTCTCTGGATGGCAAATTCAACAATCAGGATGGCATTTTTAGCCAATAAACCTACAAGCATGATCAGTGCGATCTGGAAATAAATATTGTTTTCCAGCCCCATAATTTTCTGACCGAAGTAAGCACCCATTACCCCCAGCGGAAGTGAGATCACAACGACCAGCGGAAGAATATAACTTTCATACTGCGCAGATAGGATGAAATACACGAAGATCAGACTGAGCGCAAAAATCAGTGCCGTCTGGGAACCGGATGCTAATTCCTCTCTGGATAAGCCGGTAAATTCTACTCCGTAGTTCTGGTTCAGCGACTCGCTGGCTACCTGCTGTACCGCAGCGATGGCATCCCCTGAACTGTAGCCCGCAGAATTGGCTCCTGTAATTTTTACTGACGTAAACAGGTTGTAGCGGCTTACCGATTGCGGCCCGTAGGCTTTGGTCAGGGTTACAAACTGTGAGATCGGCGACATCACGCCTGATCCTGTCCTTACATACAGTTCATTAAGGTTTTCAATGCTCTTTCTGTTTTCAGGAAGTGCCTGCACCATTACCCTGAACTGCTTCCCGTATTTGGTAAAGTCGGCACTGTAGATCCCTCCGATGTATCCCTGCATGGTGCTTAGGATATCACTTACGGAAACACCCAGTTGCTTCGCCAGCGGAACATTGATTTCCATCTGGTACTGAGGATATTTGGTATTGAATGAAGTCTGTGCAAACTCGATTTCCGGCCTTTGCATCAGTTTTCCGATGAATTCATTGGTCTTATTATCCAGATCAGTATATTCACCTCCGGATTTATCCAGAAGCACCATTTCAAAACCGGCACTGCTCCCGAATCCAGGTACACTCGGTGGCTGGAAGAATACGATTTTCGCATCCGGTACCTTTCCGGAAATCCCGAAGAGCTTCTTGGTAATATCTTCGGAATTCAGCCCGTCTTTTTTACGGTCTTCAAAAGGTTTCAGCTTAATAAAAGCCAGACCGTTATTGCTCCCGTTTCCGGATAGGAATCCTCTACCGGTGGAAATGGTAACGTTCTGTACCCCCGGAATCTGCATGGCATTTTTCTGAAGGGTCTTCAATGCATTATATGTTCTTTCCATGGAAGCCCCCGGCGGAAGCTGGACATCCGTAAAGATAATCCCGCGGTCTTCAGTAGGCACAAATCCTTTTTTCATGGTGGAACCTGCCCAGTACAGGATTCCTCCGGTAACGGCAAAGATGATCAGGGTTACCCATTTATGTCTTAGAAGGAAAACAAATCCCCTTCCGTACCGTTCGGTCGTTGTTTTGAATGCAAGATTGAACTTATAGAAAAACTTCTGAAGTAAATTCATGTTCCTGTATTCTGCATGATGGTGCTCATTCGGTTTCAGGAACAGGGAACATAATACCGGGCTCAGCGTTAATGCGTTTACGGCAGAAATGAAAATAGCCACAATCAGGGTTACCCCGAACTGCTGGTAAAATACCCCGGTAGGTCCTGTAATGAAGGTTACCGGAATAAATACGGAGGCCATCACAAGGGTAATGGAGATAATAGCTCCGGTAATTTCATTCATCGCTTCAACCGTTGCTTTTTTGGCATCGGCAATCCCGTGCTCCATCTTGGCATGGACGGCCTCGACGACGACGATCGCGTCATCCACCACAATACCAATGGCAAGAACCAAAGCAAAAAGCGTCAGGAGGTTCAGGGAGTAGCCAAAGAGGTTCAGGAAGAAAAATGCTCCTACAATGGATACCGGAACGGCAATCGCAGGAATCAGCGTTGACCTGAAATCCTGTAGGAAAATATACACCACGATGAACACCAGGATGAATGCCTCGATCAGGGTATGCACTACCTTTTCAATGGAGGCGTCCAGGAACTCGTTGGTATCGAAGTTATAGGTATATTTAATTCCTTTCGGGAAGGTGCTTTCCGCAGACTTCAGATAGGATTTGATATTTTTAATAATCTCCTGGGCGTTGGATCCCGGGGTCTGGAAAATCCCCATACTGATGGAAGGATAATTCCCGTTTTCCCCGATCCCGGTATATGAAAGACCTGCCAGTTCTACCTTGGCTACATCTTTCAGCATCAGGTTTTGTCCGTCAGCCAGAGATTTGATGATAATGTTGTCATATTGCTCCTTCTCGTTGAATTTACCGACATACTTAATGATGTATTCAAAAGAACTTCCGCTGTTCTGCCCTATAGAACCTGCCGCTGCTTCACGGCTCTGCTCATTGATGGCGTTGGTCACGTCAGTGGGTGTCACTCCATAAGCTGCCATTTTTGCAGGATCCAGCCAGACCCTCATGGAATAGTTTTTACCCCCGAAAACGTTGGCATCACCTACTCCGTTGATCCTTTTCAGGTTCGGTATTACATTAATATTCAGGAAGTTCTGTAGGTATACGTCATCAAGGTCTTTATTCTCGGAGTAAAATGACATATACATCAGAGCACTGGTCTGCTGCTTCTGGGTTACTACTCCGGAACGTGTTACCTCACTGGGAAGCAAAGGAGTCGCCCTGGATACCCGGTTCTGTACGTTTACGGCGGCAATATCCGGGTCGATTCCCTGTTTAAAGAAAATCTGGATGTTGGCAGATCCGTCGTTACCCGCTGAGGAAGTAATATAATCCATCCCTTCTACCCCATTGATCTGTTCTTCCAGTGGCACTACCACACTTTTCATGACCGTTTCCGCATTGGCTCCGGTGTAGTTTGCCGTTACACTTACGGTAGGCGGTGCAATATCCGGGTACTGCGTAACCGGCAGCGAGACTAATCCTAAAACACCGAGTATCACAATAAGGATGGATATTACGGTAGACAGGACCGGTCTGTTAATAAAATTCTTAATCATCTTAAAATTTCGGTTTAATTGATTGAACAAGGCTATCCATCTTCACTGGCTGCTTTTTAATGGCAGTTCCGGGTTTCAGTCCGCCGATACCGGCAGCCACTACGGTTTCGCCTTTGTTAAGTCCTGACTGGATCAGGGCCAGATTGTCTATTCTTTCAATCACATTTATAACAACATTTCTGGCAGTATCTCCCTTATCCACTTTATAGGCATACACAATACCCTGCTGCTCATAAGTGGCGCTTTCCGGGATTACCAGCACATTATCATAACGCTGAGGGAAGCGGATAGTCCCGCTGTTTCCGTTGCTCAACAGCTTCTGTGCATTGGTGAATGCTACCCTGAACTGGATGGTTCCGGTGGCAGGGTCTATCTGCCCGGTAATGGCTTCAATCCTTCCTTTTTCAGGATAGAGGCTTCCATTGGCAAGCTGCAGTTCAACCATCGGAAGGTTTTTTATTTTTTCTTTCATGCTGGCTCCCGGCGCTTTCTCAAGGAAATCGAAATATTCCTTTTCATTCATAGAAAAGTAAGCGAAAATTCCTGATGTATCCGAAATAGTGGTAATCGGAGTCTGATCCGAAGGACCTACAAGGCTTCCTACTTTAAGCGGAAGTTTCCCTACAACACCTGAAATAGGCGCACGGATGATGGAGTATTCAATATTGGCTTCAACTCCTTTATACGTCGCGGTAGCCTGCTGTTTCGCGGCAATCGCCTGCTGTAGCTCTGCCTGTGCACGGGACAGGTTGGCCTGTGCCGTCTGGAGCTGGACATTGCTGATGATATTTTTAGCCACCAGCGGCTTCAACTTATTCACTTCTACCTGGGAAGCATTGACAGCAGCCTGAGCCGCAGCTATACTGGACTGAGCCGCGCCGATTCCTGCTTTCGCTGCAGCGGCGTTTTCGTTAAGTATATTGGTTTCCAGGCGGAATAAAGGCTGACCTTTCGTCACGTACTGGCCTTCATCTACCAGTACCTGGGTAATATACCCCTGGATTTTTGCCCGTACATCATTGTTTACCCTGCCCTGAATGGTAGCAGGGAAAGTCTGGTAACCCACAACATTTTTAGTCTCTACGGAAACAACAGGAAAAGGCTTGGGACCATCCTGCTTTGGGGCTTCTTTCTTACAAGCTGTCAATGACAAAGCTGCAACAGAAAGTATGAGTAACTTGTTATTCATTTTATAGTTTATTAAGAGATTCCTGAATATTCTTTATATTTTTATTGAGAAGTTTTCTGTATTCTTCAATTTTTTCGTCGCACTGCTTCGGATAGCCCTGATGTTCTTTGAACCTGTCCAGTTCATCAAACAATTCCAGTTCGTCATGCATCCTTTTGACAATTTTTTCAAACCTTATCTTTTTGTACTGATCATTGATGAAGAAATACCGTTTCCTTTCATCCATTTTATTGTGATCTATGATAAGTTCAGCGTTCAGCAGCAGCGAAATGTTGGTGGAAACCGAACTCTTGCTTGCAGATAATATGTCGACAAACTCATCAAAAGTTACACCTTCCTTATCAAAATCAAAAAGAAGATAGGCGTAAATCTTTGATGCCAACGGTGGTATATTAAAAATGATGCCATAGAATTTCACAGCATCCTGGAAAATCTTCTGATCAATTTTTATCCTTTTATCCATGTATAAAATTTTGCCAAAATTATAAATTAGTTCGGAACAAAACGAACAAAACTGATAGAGTTTATGAATAGATAGCGTTTTATAAACTCAATTGCTATATGTCTGTAACTTTCTTAAGAATTACAGGATCAGCTTTTCATAAGCTTTACGGATGCCTCCGGCAAGGTAGACTTCCCCACAATAAGAATAGCCTTTGCTTTCCAGTATTTTCAGCATGGCTATATTATCAAAATTGGTATCCACCTTAATGCTCGGTATTCCATGGAAGCGGGTAAAATCTTCAATATGGTCAAAAAGTTTCTTTACCATTCCCTGTCCTGCAAACCGCTCATCAACAGCGACCCTGTGCACGACCACAAATTCACCTTCACTGAGCCAGGCACCATCAATGGTGCTGTAAGCGGGTTCATCATTAAGGATCAGTGCCGTATAAACTGCAATCACTCCATCTACCGTCATTACATATCCGAAACCGTTGGTAATATCAGTTTCTACGGTATCTTCATTAGGGTATCCTTGCTGCCATTGGCTGCTGCCGTCTTTTTTACGCCGGGCAATGGCCTGCTGCAAAATGCTCCAGATGATGTCTTTATCTTCCTGCTGTGCTTTTCTTAGTATTATTTCCGTCTGCATATGAATAGAATAAAGTTGGTTTTTAGAAAATATGTTTCAGTAATAAGATTCTGCTGAATCATCTGATCTCCGTATCAATACTGCTTTCTGTATTGTTAGATACCCTGAAACATTAAAAACCGAAAATTAATTTGATTAATTTTCGGTTCGAAGTAGTAAAATTTAAAATTATGAAATTGTTTTTATTAATTTTCGTTTTGTTGAAGATAAGCGTCGATGACCTCAAAAGCTTTTTTCTCGTCTTCCAGGTCTACCATCACTTTCAGTGAAGTGGCAGTAGGGGTTGTAGTGAAAGTCAGGTAATTGTTTTCAACGCTGTTTTCGATTTGTGCATCGTCCAGTTTCGACTTTATCAGCTGA
Source organism: uncultured Chryseobacterium sp. (assembly GCA_913775525.1). Taxonomy (GTDB): domain Bacteria; phylum Bacteroidota; class Bacteroidia; order Flavobacteriales; family Weeksellaceae; genus Chryseobacterium. Next base: position 105,004 of record CAJYLH010000024.1, on the reverse strand, counting down.
ATTTCTGCCGGCTTATCACTTTCAAAAACTGATACTCTTGTACTTCTTTCCATATTTCTTTCCTTTTTGAGTATCTAAAAATACAATATTTTTTTTAAAATTACAAATCGCGGTTTTAAATTTTGTTCATATTACGATCTATCATATCGATGGCAAGATCAATTTCTGCAGGGGAAACATTCAGGTGCGGCCTGAAACGGAGGGATTGCTCGCCACATCCTAAAATGATCATTCCGTCCTTAAACAGCTCATCCCGCAGGGTATTCCTTTCCTCGTGGGTAGACAGGTCAATGGCACACATCAGTCCTCTTCCGCGGACATTAGAAATTTTACCGGGATGTTTCTGTGCCAGTTCATGCAGCCTTTCCAGAAGGTACTCTCCTACGGTACGGGCATTGTCTACCAGGTTTTCTTTTTCAATGACTTCCATCACCAGCTGGAACCTGAGCATATCGACAAAGTTACCGCCAAATGTGGAGTTGATCCTTGAACTTTCCCTGAACACATTATCCGGAACTTCATCAAACTTTTCACGGTTGGCCAGGATGCCGCATACCTGTGTTTTCTTTCCGAAAGAAATAATATCCGGTCTGGCCGTAAAATGTTCGAAAGCCCACATCTTGCCGGTCATACCGATTCCGGTCTGCACTTCATCAAAAATCAGCAAAATTTCATTTTCGTCACACAGCTTTCTCAATTCAGTAAAGAATTCATCCCTGAAATGGTTGTCGCCGCCTTCAGCCTGGATCGGCTCAATGATCACACAGGCTACCTTATCCGGATTGGAAAGGATGGCTTCGCCAATATGAAGCAACGCCATTCGTTCATTTCTGATGGTTTCGTCCAGGTTTTCTTCTGTAATCGGGAATGTAAGCTTCGGATTCAGGATCCTTGGCCAGTCGAACATCGGAAAATATTGGTATTTCCTCGGGTCGGCCGTATTCGTAAGGCTTAGCGTATATCCGCTCCTTCCGTGGAATGCCTGCCTGAAATGGATGCATATGCCGGCTTCGGTCTGGAGGCCTTTAGCAAAGTTCTTTCTGGTCTTCCAGTCGAAACATGCTTTCATCGCATTTTCCACAGCCATGGTTCCCCCTTCAATGAAGAACGCATACTGCAGTTCTTTAGGAATAGCTACCCGTTCAAAAACTTCCAGGAACTTGGCATATTCCTCTGAGTAGACATCGGCCAGTGTAGGCTTGTTAATAGCCATTCTCCCGAGCCATGCTGATTTTTCCATCAGGTAAGGATGGTTATACCCTATGGACGCGGAGGCAAACATGGAAAACATGTCCAGGTATTCACGGCCGGTAAGCTTATCGTACAGCCATGATCCGTGGGATTTTTCAATATCCATAACAAAATCAAAGCCGTCTGCCAGTACGTGCCTTCCTACGGTTTCTTTTACTTTATCAGGATGTATATCAATGATCTGTTGCATTTTTTTGGTGATTTTAAATGATTAAGAAATTCATGATTCCGAAATTACCGCAGCAGGGCATATAGGATCTGCTGCGGTAATCGTATTTTAAAAACTATAAATCGAATTTTATTCCCTGTGCTAAAGGAAGCTGAGCGGTGTAGTTGATGGTGTTGGTCTGCCTTCTCATGTAATATTTCCAGACATCCGAACCGGATTCCCTTCCGCCGCCGGTTTCTTTTTCGCCTCCGAACGCGCCTCCGATCTCAGCACCGGATGTACCGATATTTACATTGGCAATTCCACAGTCGGAACCTGCATGGGAAAGAAAGAGTTCAGCTTCTCTCAGGTTCTGGGTCATGATTGCTGAAGATAATCCCTGAGGGACATCATTCTGGATGGCAATCGCTTCTTCCAGCGTGCTGTATCTGATCAGGTATAAAATCGGGGCAAATGTCTCATGCTGCACGATTTCATAAGAATTTTTTACTTCCGCAATACATGGTTTTACATAACATCCCGATGCATACTCCTCTCCTTCCAGGACAGCTCCTTCCACAACGAAGTTTCCGCCTTCCTGCGTACATTTTTCGATGGATTTTGTGTACTGTTCTACAGCATCACGGTCTATCAGTGGCCCTACATGGTTGTTTTCGTCCAGAGGATTGCCTATTTTCAGCTGACCATATGCTTTTACCAGCCTGCTTTTAACTTCGTCATACACGCTCTCGTGGATAATCAGCCTTCTGGTGCTGGTGCATCTCTGACCGGCCGTTCCTACCGCACCGAATACGGCACAGATGATTGACATATTGAGATCGGCATCTTTGGAAATGATGATGGCATTATTACCACCCAGTTCCAGGATGGATTTCCCGAACCTTTCAGCTACTTTGGAAGAAACCATTCTTCCTACTCTGGTGGATCCGGTGAAGGAAATCAGGGAAACACTTTTATCATCCACCAGCTTCTGGCCGATCTCATGATCTGCCACCAATACACTGGAAATGCCTTCCGGAAGATTATTTTCCTTCAGTACTTCAATCATGATGTTCTGGCAGGCGATGGCGCACAACGGCGTTTTCTCAGACGGTTTCCAGATGGTTACATTTCCGCAGATCCAGGCCAGCGCGGTATTCCATGACCATACTGCTACCGGGAAGTTGAAGGCGGTAATAATCCCTACAATCCCAAGCGGATGGTACTGCTCATACATCCTGTGCCCGGGTCTTTCCGAATGCATGGTAAAGCCGTGAAGCTGCCTGGAAAGGCCTACGGCAAAATCGCAGATGTCTATCATTTCCTGAACTTCTCCCAGCCCTTCCTGAAGGGATTTTCCCATTTCGTAGGAAACCAGTTTTCCGAGGTCGTCCTTATACTGTCTGAGTTTCTGTCCAAGCTGGCGTACCAGTTCCCCCCTTTTGGGAGCAGGGATCAGCCTGAATTCTCTGAATGCATTCTGAGCCGTCTCAATGACCCGGTCATAATCATCCTTAGCAGAGGTTTCCACTTTCGAAATCAGTTCCCCGTCTACCGGAGAAAAACTTTCTATTGTTTTCCCGGAAGCAAAATATTCGCCTCCTACGGATGTTCCTTTATTTTCATCTTTTATCCCTAAATTCCTTAGCGTTTTTTCAATTCCGAAATCTTTGACATTTTTAGACATACACTATTACTTTTCGTTTGCCCCTAAAGTTAAAAATATTATGCGAACCGCAAAATTTAATTTTTTTAACATCTTTTTTATTTGGACTAATTATAAACATGTTTATCTTTGTATAGTAATCATCCGAATTTCAGCAATGGAAAATCAACAGCCTTTGAATGAGCCTGCAGAAGAGAAAAGCTCCCGATGGAAACAGTGGGTCAAGCGTTTCGGGATTGGCGGCATCATTTTTTTTACCGTAAAGGGGATTATCACCTCCACGCTCATCTACTTTCTGGGAAAAAATTTCTGGACGGTGATCAGCAATTATTTTACGACCATTTTTGATTAAATATATTGATATAGTACATTAAAGCAGGGAAATCCTGCTTTAATTATTTTCAGCCGCAACGGCACAAAACAATCCCTTCAGACTTTACGGCTGAAGGGATTGTTATATCGTAAATGGTAGCTCTTGCTTTTGCAGTGAAGCTTAGTCTTTCTTTTTCCTTCCGGACTGGAGCAGGCTCTGGTTCAGCAGGTATTCAATCTGTCCGTTGACACTCCTGAATTCATCACCGGCCCACTTTTCCAGAAGTTTGTAGGTGGATTCATCAATTCTGATCACGAAGGATTTTTTGTCTTTGCTTCCTGAGGAGTTTTTAGGGGAATCAGATTTCATCGGACAATTTTAATGGTAAATAACAGTCGGTATTTTAATTATATAAAGTTCCGGCATTCAGGATAGGTGTTGCTGCTTTTTCGCCGCACAGCACAACCATCAGGTTGCTCACCATAGCAGCTTTGCGCTCATCATCCAGCTCAACGATATTTTCCTCGGATAGTTTTTTCAGCGCAAGGTCCACCATTCCCACGGCACCTTCCACAATTTTGGTCCTTGCCGCCACGATAGCTGTCGCCTGCTGCCTCTGGAGCATGGCGCCTGCAATTTCGGAAGCGTAAGCAAGATGTGTAATCCGTGCTTCCTGAATGATGATACCTGCCGGAGCCAGACGGTCTGTAAGCTCCTGTTCCAGGATTTTATTCACCTGATCGCCGCCGTCTCTCAGTGTGATGCTGGCATGCTCATCCTCCAGGTTATCATAAGGAAAACTTACCGCCAGGTGCCGTACGGCTGCTTCACTCTGCATTCGCACATAATCGGTATAGCGTTCCACTTCATAGGCTGCCTTGTAAGTATTTCCAACTTTCCAGACGATAACGGCGGCTATTTCAATCGGGTTCCCCATTTTATCATTCACCTTCAACGTCTGTCCCTGCATATTTTCAGAACGCAGGCTCATTTTCTGTGATGAATATAACGGGTTGATAAAGAAGAGGCCGTTTTCCTTAACAGTCCCGACATATTTCCCGAAAAAGTTCAGGATCCTGGAATGGTTGGGCTGAATAATCATAAGTCCTTTCAGGAAAAAACAGGACAGTAAGAAACACAGCATTGCTATGACAGCTGAAATAATGCTTCCTTCAGTACTCATGATAAAAAGATACAGCGAAGCTGCAAAGAGCACAAGACAGATCACCAGAGTAAGGTATCCTGACATAGGCTTTAATAATTTTTCCATAGATGTAATTTTTAAAATGATATTATTTTGATATCATAAAGATAAGCAATTTTTTAATATGCAAACATTTTTAGTTATGGATTAAGAGTCATGAGTTATGAAGTGACCCGGCAGTATTGTTTAACACAATAAAAATCCCGGGAAACAAATTTCCCGGGATTGCATATATAGATTGATCGGATCTTATTTTTTGGTCAGTACTTTAAATTTAAAGTACGATGCAGCAGATAGAAGAAGCATTGTTGCCAGACCGATGTATACCCATGCCGGAACCGGAACCGGATCCCCCGCAGCATAAGAGTGAAGCCCGCTCAGGTAATAATTCACCCCGAAATACGTCATAACCATGGAACAGAATGCAAACATAGTCGCTACATGGAAGGCCCATCTGCTCCTTAAGCCCGGAACCAGCCTCATATGGAGCACGAAAGCATAGACCATGATGGAAATGAATGCCCAGGTCTCTTTCGGGTCCCAGCTCCAGTACCTTCCCCATGATTCATTGGCCCAGATCCCACCCAGGAAGTTTCCTACAGTTAAGGCAAACAGGCCTATGGTAAGGGACATTTCCGAAACAATGGCCAGTTCTTTCAGCGTCGTATCGTGATGCAGGTCGTACGTCTGCTTATTGGAGATAATGAAAAATACCAGACTGATGACGGCAATAATCATAGAGAGGGCAAAGAAACCGTAACTTGATGTAATAATTGCTACGTGAACGATCAGCCAGTAAGACTTCAGTACAGGCACCAGCGGCGTGATCTGCGGATCGAGGGCAGAACCTCCGTGCGCAAACCCCATCATAATGACAGCCACCATAAATCCGGCTGCCGGGATCAGTGCATTGGAATTCCTGTAGAGCAGCAATCCGGCAGTAATTCCTACCCATGAAATGAAGATGATTGCCTCATATCCATTACTCCATGGAGCGTGCCCGGAAATATACCATCTGGCTACCAGGCCAAGGAAATGACAAAGATATCCTACGATTCCCAGGGCGATCACCACCTTAATGATTTTATGTAAAACTTTTTTAGGCTTAAACAATTCAACAAAGCCGATGATCAATAATAAGCTGCCAATGAGGGTGTAGAAAATCAGAAGCTTGAAGTTGATATTCAGGGTGTTCATGAACACCTCGAGGTCTACTTTCGATTTGGAAGGAACGACACTTTTACCCCACTTCTGCTGGTATTCTGAAAGTTTCTCCAGCTCTTTGTCTGCTTTGCTCCAGTTTCCGGTTTGCTGTGCTGCAAGTACCTCTGCAAAATAGGGGCCCATCACTTTCTGGGATTCCATATCCGGTTCGAATTTCTGGTCAAGCCATGAATGCCATGTATGGTTCGCATCATTTTTTACCGGTACGATCCTCATGAACTGTCCGCTGAAAAATTCGTTGAAGATCTGAACCCTTTCGTTGACGGCAATGACTTCTTTATCATAATTGGTCTGTTCAGCCGGCTTCTTACGGAATGCAATATTATAATCATGTTCCAGGATATAGGTCATATTTCCGTTGGCATCAGCCGGAAAAAGGTTCATCAGCGAAGTATAGCCGTCTTCATCAGCCTTGGTTTTGTTTTTTAATTCGTCCCCGCCTTTCGTCCCCACTTTAATGATAGGAACCATCGTCCAGCTCGGGGTATCGGTATTCACAGAAAGGAACCATTGATTGGCCGTCAGGTATTTCCCGTCCGTCCCTTTGAATTCATCTTTTTTGTACAGCTTTCTTAAAACGTCCAGGGCTTCGGTATTGATCGGTACGATCCTTCCTTCGTAATTCTGTACCAGAAGATAGCCGAATTTGTCTGCGTGCTCTTTGCTGATTTTGTTTCGTGCAATAATTTCATCCGGTGAAATGGACCTCATTTTCGTAAGAGGGGCCGCCAGGGAATTCTGTTTCGGTGCCTGCGTCTGGGCCATATCAGCATCAGATGCTGTAGCGTGCTGATGTCCGTTTCCTTCCACATGGATATGCTCACGGCTTCCGTCTGTAGTTCCGTGGGTTTCAATTTTCTGTGCATTCAGCCCGAAGCTCAACAGAAGAAGCACCATCAATGCGGTTTTTTTCTTATTGACATCAGAAAGAATTTTATTCAGTTTCCAGAAATGCGTTCCTTTCCAGAAGAAAATCACGAACATTCCGATGAATAAAAATGCATACCCGATATAGGAAATCAATGTTCCCCAGAAATCATGGTTAACGGAAAGAACGGTTCCCATCCTGTCCTGGTCGAAGCTCGACTGGAAAAAACGGTATCCTTTATGGTTTAAGACGTGGTTCATATAAATTTTATAAGGAGTCTGTTTCCCTTCATCAATAATCTCTACATGGCTTTCATAAGCGCTGGGCGAAGAACTTCCCGGGTAAGTTTCCATAATGAAATCATCCAGTTTCAGGGCAAAAGGGGTATTGTAAATCTTAGGCCCGAATCCTACCATAATATTCAGCCCGTCTATGGCAACCTGCTTATAAGCGTTAGGATTGCCTTTTTCTACGGAAAGATCTACCAGTTGTTTGGTTTTAGGTCCCTGAATCTCAATCGTAAGCATATCCGGAACACTCATATCCTTTTTGCGGTCTCCTTCATAAGCTAGGAGTTTTCCTTTTTTCAGTCCTTCCGGAACGACAAGTTTAAGCTCGTTGATGCTGTACAGGCTCCTCAGGGCCAGTGGCTGGAATTCGTCTTTGATGGTGTTTCCGGTAGCCTGTGTTGCCATGGTCATGTAACTGGCGTCCACAGGGGTTTTAATAAACAGTTTCCTGTTATCATTGCGGAACTCAACGGCTCCGTCTATGGCTCTGTTGAACGTAACCAATGTCCCGTTGATGGATTTTGCTTCGCCCGGTTTAATGTAGATATTCTGCCTTCCCGTCTGTCCTGTAGAAACCAGGTGCAGGTATTCTGAACCGTTAGGATCTGCCACAAGGCTGTCTTTTTTACGCTGGATGTACTCTTTGGCAGCTACCGTGATCTTTTTCCCGTGGTAATCATAGACCGCATTGAAATCTTTGTGCAGCGGAGACATCAGGTAAGGAATATCCTTATAATCCAGGGCTTCACCGTTTTCTTCGATTTTAATTTTAAAGAAGTTTTTGTCAGTAACGATCTCATTAGAGGTTTCGCCTTCACGGATGTGCATCGTTCCCTCGAAGCTGATATATCGTGTAATGGCACCCCCGATGAAAATAAGAATAAAAGCAAGGTGAAATACCAGTACCGGCCATTTTTCCCTTTTCCACAGTCTGTACCGTGCGATGTTGCCTACAAAGTTGAGAATCAGTAGGAACATGATCAGTTCAAACCATTTGGCTTCGTAGATAAGGGCTTTTGCCGTTGGGGTTCCGTAATCGTTTTCTAGGAAGGTGGCATAGGCCATTGAAAATGCGTACACCAGCAACAATACTGCCATTGTCCTGGTAGAAATTAGAATATCCTGAAGTTTTTTCATGAATTATTTTACTTGACATGCAAAAATAAGGATGATAAATCAATGGGGGGATAAAAAAACCTGTTATTTATCACTTCAGAGAGCCTAACTCCTTATTTTGAATCATTCTTAATAATATATTTTATCTTTGTCTTAAACAAGGTCAGGATATAAAAACAGGAATCGGTGGCTGTCTGAAATTTTCACAGAAAAAACAGCCTGATTTCTTTTCGCATCAGGGAAAAACACTTATTTTTATCTGTATTATTTAAACACATAATGACAGAATTATTTCACTTGAATTGTGTAAGGATTGTCTCTCCCTACAACGAAAATGTATGTGGGCACTGCCTGCTGATCCGTGAGCATGAACGGCTTGTCTTAATTGATACCGGCATAGGAATTCAGGATATCCGACACCCTGAAGAAAGGATGGGTAAGGAACTGATTGATATAGTTGGCTACCGGTTTGATGAAAACCAGACGGCTGTAAGACAGATCGAACGTTTGGGCTTTCATCCTGATGAGGTCAGCGACTGTATTATTTCCCATCTGGATAATGATCATACTGGCGGACTGGCAGATTTCCCCAATGCCATTGTACATGTAGGCCAGGAGGAGTATGACAATTATGCATCCGGGAATCCCCGCTATCTGAAAACACCTTTATCCCATAATCCTGTCATTAAAACATATGCAACATCCAAAACCCAATGGTTCGGTTTTGAAGCGAGAAAAGTACCCACTGCTATCAATACAGAGATATTTCTCATCCCTATGTTTGGCCATACCCTGGGCCACTGCGGTGTTGCATTGAAGATCAACGGACAGTGGATTCTCTATACAGCCGATGCATATTACCTCCGGGAAGAGCTGAACGATTCTAACCATCCGGTTACTGCATTAGCGGAAGCACGAGCTGATGACAACGATTTACGCAGGCATACCCTGAATAAGATCCGTACACTGATTGCACTGCATCCGGAGATTGAAGTTTTCGGTTATCATGATATCAATGAATTTCAAAAATATACTCTTTAAATAAAAAACACAGATTATACTATGACAACTGCAATACAAAACAGCCATCAGATGATCTTGATGAGATCTTCAGGCTTTACCGCATAGCCACAGATTTCCAGAAGGCAAAAGCAGCAGTACACTGGCCGGAATTCGACCGGCAGATGATCGGAATGAAATTCTCGAAAACCGTCAGTGGGAGATCGAAATAGACGGAAAAACAGCCTGTGTCTGGGCTACAACGTTCAGTGATCCGCAGATCTGGGAGGAAAGGAATGAAGATCCTGCCCTGTATATTCACCGGATAGCTACCGATCCGGATTTTCGCGGACAAAATCTGGTGACGGAAATCGTACGCTGGACCAAAGAGTATGCTACCCACAACAACAAGGTATTCATTAGGATGGATCTCGTAGGGGAAAATAAAGGACTGATCAGCTACTATGAAAAATGCGGATTCGAATTTCTCGGGCTTTCAACACTGAAGAATACAGAAGCCCTTCCTGCTCATTACAGTAATGCTACGGTTTGCCTATTTGAAATCAAGCTTAACTCAACAAAAAGCTGACGGATCTAGCAAGAGGTTAATCTCATCTCCTTTTCAGATAAAACCACGTGGCGCCCTGAATAATCAATGCCAGATAATCTGCCGGATCTCCTGTGAAATCCATGCTTCGTTTTTTTTTACCATCACTGTAGTGCCGGCCGCCACCAGCTCTATGGCTTTTATTCGGGCACAGACAGGCTTTCCTGTAGCACCCGGATCAGTTCTCCTTCCATTGTGTTTCTGATCTTACCGCTGTTTATTGCTTAAAAACAGCTTTTCATAATGCCAGTAAATAATTTCAGGTTCTCCGGCAGCAAAAAAACAATCATGCTTACTCCATGGTTTACAGTACTTCAGCGTGCATTGACCTGTCAATTTTGGCAATCTGGTTAAACATGGGCTGAGACATTGTCTGACAGCTCCCGCCAGCCTGCTTTTTTCTCTTATTTTTTGCATGAAAAAAGATGGCGTCAATATTCAAAAAACGCTAAATTTGCCTACACCCATATTATGAATAAGAAGACACAACCTAAACAGACCATAGCACCTGAAAAGGGCAGAATTTTATCCAAACCCCGAATTTTTTTCGGGCTTATGTTCATTCTTTTTTCGATTGTCCTGACGTTCTCTTTTGTCTCCTACCTGATGAACTGGAAGGCAGACCAGAGCCAGGCCGGGACCATGCTGGACAAAACCATACAGTCCTCTAATGTCTTCGGGAAAGTCGGGGACTGGCTTGGGAACATCTTTATTTTTGAAAGCATCGGCGTCGCCTCTTTCATTATTGCATTCCTGTTGCTGGTTGTAGGACTGATTATCCTGAAGAAAAAAATGTTCAAGCCATGGAAAACCGTAGGCCATTCCCTGTTTTTTATCTGCTGGCTTCCTGTCTTTTTCGGGGCCATCACCAAAGGGCAAGGGGTTTTGGGCGGCGTATATGGTTACCAGATCATGGATACACTGAATTCACTGATCGGTATTGTAGGGCTGTGGCTGGTCCTTGCGGCAAGCATCCTGCTGTATTTCATCCTTGAATTCAACTTGCGTCCGAGCTCCATCAAATCCAGGCTGGATGATATCAATGAAAATACGATCGGCAAGGTAAAATCCATGCTTCCCAAATCCGAGGAGAATTTTGAAGCTGATGATGAGCTGATTGAAGAAGCGGAGGAAGCCGCACCAAATGTAACTGTCACCGATATTCCTAAACCGGAAAAAATCCAGGAGCCCGTGGAACTGCCTAAAGGCTTCCCTGAAGTTCCGGTAGCGCCTACCCTTGCGCCTATTGAAACACCTAATAATACGTCATTCGAACCGGAGAATGATGCATTTTCGCAGCCGCTGAATGTAGACATGAAACTCAGCTCAAAGCCTGCCGTTCCTATGTCAACGCCTGCTGAAGCCTTTGATATGGATATTCCGGCAAAGTCTCCTGAAAAAGAAGAAATCAAATTCAATATAGAAGTCGCTCCCGTAATCGACATCCTGGACGATACGGATAAAAAGTCCCAGGAACTGGTGGAAAAGCATGGTCTTTACGACCATAAGCTGGACCTGGCCGGCTTCCAGATGCCTACGGTTGAACTGCTGAAAGATTACGGCAGTGAGGAAATTCATATCAACAAAGAAGAACTCGAGGAAAATAAAAATAAGATCGTTGGGCTCCTGAAGAATTTCAATGTTGGGATCTCCGAGATCAAGGCAACGATCGGGCCTACTGTTACCTTATACGAAATTGTTCCTGAAGCGGGAATCCGTGTGGCAGCAATTAAAAAGCTGCAGGATGACATTGCATTGAACCTTTCTGCGTTAGGCATCAGGATTATTGCACCGATGCCGGGAAAAGGGACTATCGGGATCGAAGTACCGAGAAAAAATCCGACCATGGTATCCATGCGTTCGGTGATTTCATCGCAGAAATTCCAGAATTCGGATATGGACCTTCCTGTAGTTTTCGGGAAGACGATCTCCAACGAAATTTTCATGGCTGACCTGGCCAAAATGCCCCATCTTCTGATGGCAGGAGCTACCGGTCAGGGAAAATCAGTCGGGATCAATGCCATCCTTACTTCCCTGTTATACAAAAAGCATCCGAGCGAACTGAAATTCGTTATGGTAGACCCTAAAAAAGTAGAACTTTCGTTATATTCCAAGATCGAAAGGCATTATCTGGCCAAGCTTCCGGATGTGGACGAAGCGATCATCACCGACACCAATAAAGTAATCAATACCCTGAACTCCCTGTGTATTGAGATGGATACCAGGTATGATCTTCTTAAAAACGCGTTCTGCAAGAACCTGAAAGAATACAATAAAAAATTTACAGAAAGAAAACTGAATCCTGAAAACGGCCACCGCTACCTGCCATATATTGTTCTGGTCGTGGACGAGTTTGCAGACCTGATTATGACCGCCGGAAAGGAAGTGGAACTTCCGATTGCCCGACTGGCACAGCTCGCACGGGCGGTAGGTATCCACCTGATTGTAGCTACCCAGAGACCGTCCGTAAATGTAATTACGGGTATGATCAAAGCGAACTTCCCTGCGAGAGCGGCATTCAGGGTGATTTCAAGTGTGGATTCAAGGACGATCCTCGATTCTCCCGGAGCAGACCAGCTGATTGGTAAGGGTGACATGCTGTATTTCAACGGAAATGAAATTTTGAGGCTGCAGTGTGCCTTCGTAGATACCCCGGAAGTAGAAAGGGTTGCAGAATATATCGGTGAGCAGAAAGGATATGCTTCAGCATTTATGCTCCCTGAATATGTTTCCGAGGATTCTTCAAGTTCTGTAGGTGCCTTTGACCCTAACGAAAAAGATGCCCTGTTTGAGGAAGCTGCAAGAATTATCGTTTCTACACAGCAGGGTTCCACATCCATGCTTCAGAGACAGCTTAAGCTGGGGTATAACAGAGCAGGAAGAATTATGGACCAGCTTGAAGCCAGCGGTATTGTCGGCGGTTTCAACGGTGCTAAAGCAAGGGAAGTGATCATCAGCGACCTTAATTCTTTGGAACAGTTTTTGGAAGACCTGCGCAGATAAAAAAGCATATTTAACTTTTCAATCCGCCGGTTCTCTAATTAGTATCAAACATTAAAAAGCAATGAAACATTTTATTTCAAAAATCATATTCGGAAGTTTTGCCTTAGGTGCACTTACCCTCGTTAATGCCCAGAAGATTGATGCCAAAGCCAAAAAAATACTGGATGAGGTAACTGCCAATTACAAGGCCAAGAAAAATACCTACTTCAAATTTTCTTTCGGAAACGGTGTCAACGGCCAGGTAACCAAAACGGAACCTGGAATCTACTATGCCTCCGGAGATAAATATAAGCTGAAGATCATGGATACGGAACAGATCTTCGACGGGAATAAGATCTACAATATCAATGCAGATGATATGGAAGTAACGGTAGCCAAACCGAACGGAAGCAGCACTATGTTCTCCCCTATCAACTATCTTTCTACCTACAGAAATGATTATAACGTTACCTATAACGGCAAAAAATCCGTTAACGGCGTTAATACAGATTTTATCAAGCTGACCCCGGTAAAATCTAACGGGATTAAATATGTATACCTTTTTGTAGACCCGGTGAAGAAGCAGATGGTCAAGCTGGAGCAACATGGCAGCAACAATGACGTTGCGGTAATTGCCATCAAGGACTACAAGGAAAACCAAAACCTTGATGCCGGCATGTTCACTTTTGATAAAAGCAAATACAAAAACTATATTGTCACAGAACTTTAATCAACGGACAGTCTGCAAATGCATTGATGCATCTGTGCGGCTGAAACTGATAAAAATATAATAAAATTAAAGTCACAAAGTACACTTTGTGGCTTTTTTGATTAATTTTGGCGCATGTTAAAAATACTAGACCGATATATCATAAAAACTTTCTTTGGACCGTTTTTCTTTATATTCAGTGTACTGTTTTTCATCTTTATCGTAAACATCATCTGGGTGCAGCTTGGGCAGTTTATGGGAAAAGGGTTAAGCTACTGGCAGATCATCAAGCTTCTGTTTTATTTAGGGGTCAGCGTTATCAGTATGGTGCTTCCGCTCACCATCCTTCTGGCGAGCATCATGTCTTTCGGTGAATTCGGGGAGCGGTATGAGCTGGCGGCGATGAAAGCGGCAGGAATTTCCCTGACCAGGGTGATGATGCCCTTGCTGGGCGTAACCGTCATCCTTTCAGTCATGCTGTACTTTTTCTCGAATAATATTATCCCGGACTTCCAGCGGAAAGCCAGGAATATGCTCTTCAATATCGCACAGACAAAGCCTGCCCTTAATTTTACCCCGGGACAGTTTATCGACCAGATTCCCGGATATATGGTGAAGTTCGACAAGCTTTACGGGGAAAATGCGGAGAATATCGAAGGCGTATTCGTACACAGGAAGGCAAGCACCTATGAAAACCAGCAGACCATCCTGGCCGAAAAAGGAAAATTTGTTCCCGCCGCCAACAAACAGTTCCTGAAGCTGGTTTTATACAACGGATACGTGTTTGAAGACGATTTTGCCGGTAAAGGAGAAAACGCAAGACTGAAGCAGCCTGATCAGGCCATTAAATTTGATACGCTTACCTCGCATTTTGACATCAGTGAAATCATCAGCAGGGCGATTGAGCAGGAACAGATCACGGACGACTACCGTTTCCAGAGCTACAGCGAACTTAATAATACCATTGCCAAAACCAAAAAAGAAAATGTAAAGTTCATTGATAACGTAACGGGTGATGTGCTGAACCAGACCAATTCGGTGATTACCTATATGGATAAGAACAAATCCAAAGCCGCTCCCAAAGCCCAGCTGAAACTGGATACCGTAAAGAGCGAAAAAAAGCTGGAAATTCTTTATAATGCCTATAACCGACTAGATAACCTTAGATCAACGGCGGATAATAAAGTTAATGATATTGCACCGAATGTAAAATACTTCAGTAAGGTCATCATTTACCAACAAAGGATCGTTACCTATTCCTTCACCTGCATCATATTCTTCCTGATCGGTGCAAGTCTTGGATCCATCATCAGGAAAGGAGGAATGGGCCTTCCGGTGATTATTGCCATCGTTATCTTCATTATATTTTACGTGATTAATGTTGGGATAGAAAATGTTGCCTGGGCAGGAAAAATCAATCCTTATCTTGCAGCCTGGATCCCTAATATGATTCTGTTCCCGTTCGGAGTATGGATGACGTATAAAGCCCTTACGGATTCGCAGCTCTTCGATGCCGAAAAGTACAAAGCATTATTCAAGCCGATTACAAAAAGGTTCTCCAAGAATAGAGAACATCAGAGGTATCAGTAAGATTGATCCATAAAATACATTAAAGTCCGGAAATTCCCGGACTTTTTTGTTTGTTATATTTTATACACTTCAACTAAATAAGTTTTAGGTAATCATTCAGGAGCAGACTAAAGATTATTTAAAAAAATCACATTTACGGGGAATATTTAATAAGTGTTACCTTAAAAAAATTATCTTTACGAAAATTTTAAATTCAATATATGAAGAAATTACTACTCATTGCCTTATCAGGCATTTCTGTATTGTCTTATGCACAGGAAGACAATACGGATTATGAAATCAGATCCGGTGAAAAATACGGATATATTATTGAGAAAAACGGTAAAAAGACAGAAGGCATTGTAAGGCTGAACGGCTCTGAAATGAGTCCTTGGCAGAATCAGAAAAAGGTGAAATTTATTGCAGCAACGGATATTGACAAGTCAAAAAAGAGGCAGAAATTCAAAACGTATGATGCCGATGACCTTAAAGGATATATGGCCGTAGACGATAATACGGAAAGGGTTTTTGAATCTATCAAATATACCAATGCAAAAGAAGGATTCAATACGGCAACTACCGGACTGAGCGGAGGGATAAAAGCATTCAACAATCTGACGAAAAGCGACCAGTTTGCAGAGGTGGTAACGGATGGGAAAATCAAGATCTACAAATTGTACGGTTATCCGACTACTTTTTCAGCCGGAAGCCAGGTAGCCGTTGCCGAAGAAGAAACACAGAGGCTGAGAAACAGTCCGTCTTATATCTATTCTAAAAAGAATGGTAAACCGGAGGAACTTACTATTGCCAAAGCAAAGATGATTGTTGCAGACTGTCCTGTAATAAAAGGAAAAATTGCTGCCGGTGATTACGGTTCGTTAAAGAACGATACGAAAAAAAGATCCGCATTAGGAAAATTCATCAAAAATGAAATTGACAATGCAATGTCTGATAACCTTTCGATTGTCAATGAAGTAATTTACGATTATAACCAGAACTGTAAATAATCAATACCATTATATACATGGGCGGATCATTCAGGGGTCCGCTTTTTTTGTCTGCACACTATTTGCATGAAACTTCGAAATCATGATTCCCAATGAAAAACATCCTTCCTCTATTAAGCCTTGCACTGGTGTTTTCCTGCCATAAAAACGAACATCAACAAAATAAAAACATACCTGTAGAAAATGGCCATCCGCAGAGCCAGATCAGAAATGATTCAGCTGCTGTTTTAAAAAGCCTGTCAGATGTAGAAGATATTAAGCAGGAATATGCCCGGTTGAATAAACTCCTGGAATTCAGAAAACTTGATTCTTCAGGGTTCAGCTATAATTGCAATGATGAGATCACCGGGGATGTGGTTTTTTATTATGAAAAAGGAGCGCTGAGGTCCGTAAAGCATTTTTATGCCGAGCACAGCCACTTCTCTTCTTCGGAGCAGTATTTTATCCGTAATAACCAGGTCTTTTTTATTTTTAAGCAGGATGTTTCCTGGAATTTTGATGGGGGAACGCCTGAACATCCCATTACTAAAGATGATATTACAGAAAAGAGAATATACATGAACGGGAATACGCCTCTTGTATGCCTTGAAAAGCAATATTCAATAAGATCTGAAGGCTCACGCAATCCGGATCCCAATTCGGTATCCAATAAAGAAGTCCCTTGCGACATTAAGGACCTGATGTCAACGTACGGGTCTATCAGGCGCCATGAAAAAGAAAAGAAAGAAATCGGGTGCCTTTAAAAAATTAACGGCGGCTTCGTATGAAGCCGCCGTCTTTATGGTATGGTCTGAAATGAAAGTTACACCTTCATAATTTCAGCTTCCTTCGTTTTAAGATGCTCGTCGCAAAGCTTCACGTATTTGTCAGTCAGTTCCTGGATATCTGCCTCCACTCCTTTAACCACATCTTCAGAAACACCTTCCAGCCTTTTCAGTTCTTTAAGACCGTCCTGTCTCGCATTTCTGATGGTCACTTTGGTCTGTTCCACTTCTCCTTTGGCCTGTTTTGCCAGATCCCTTCTTCTTTCCTCCGTTAAAGGCGGCACGTTCAGGATGATATTTTCTCCGTTATTGGAAGGAGCAAAGCCTAAATTGGAATTGATGATGGCTTTTTCGATCGCATTGATCGCACTTCTGTCCCAAGGCTGAATGGAAATCGTCATAGCATCCGGAACGGAAACGTTGGCTACCTGGTTAATGGGTGTCATGGCACCGTAATACTCAACCATTACATCCTGGACCATATTTGTAGATGCCCTTCCGGCTCTGATGCGCTGAAAAGCGTGGTCAAGGTGCTTTACAGCAGCTTCCATATCCTGTTTTACAGATTCTAATATAAGATCTAATTCTTCCATTATATAATAAAAATTTGATAGGTTACACATGTATTAAAGATTCAAGTTAAAAGTAAATTGGCCTGCAATTGTATACCCTGGCTTTTTTTGACTTTATACTTGGCTCATGATTTATAGGTCAACTAAAGTACCAACATTCTCTCCTTCTACAATTTTTTCAAGATTGCCTGCCTTATTCATATCAAATACAATGATCGGAAGCTTATTTTCGTGGCTTAAAGTAAAGGCGGTCATATCCATTACTTTAAGGTTTTTCTCGAATACTTCGTCAAAAGAAAGAGAATTGTATTTTATGGCGTTTTCATTCTTTTCAGGATCGCTGTCATAGATTCCGTCCACACGGGTTCCTTTAAGGATGACATTGGCATCAATCTCGATAGCACGTAGTGTTGCTGCTGTATCGGTAGTAAAATACGGGTTTCCGGTACCGGCTCCGAAAATCACTACCCTGCCTTTTTCCAGATGCCTTACCGCACGTCTTTTGATGAACGGTTCAGCTACTTTATCCATTTCGATGGCAGACTGTAAGCGGGTTTTGATTCCGGCGTCTTCCAGGGCTCCCTGCAATGCCATTCCGTTAATCACCGTAGCCAGCATGCCCATATAATCTCCCTGTACCCTGTCCATTCCCTTGGCAGCTCCTGCTACACCGCGGAATATATTTCCTCCTCCGATTACGATGGCTATCTCACAGCCTTTGTCCACTACTTTTTTTATTTCCGCCGCATATTCCTGTAGCCTGTCATTGTCGATACCGTACTGTCGGTTTCCCATTAAGGCTTCACCACTCAGTTTCAGAAGGATTCTTTTGTATTTCATCTTTTATATGTAATAACTTTTTTAATCAGGGCTTAAGTTTCCTGAAATTTGATTTTGCAAATATAATCATTAAAAATAATGGTTAAAGAAAATATTTGAGCAGAAATAATAGGAGAAATATTTTGAAAAGTACGAAAAAGGATTATTTTTGCATTAATTATAAATTGCGTTGAAGAAAATTATCTTTTTTTCATTATTTCTGTCAGGAATTGTTTCTTATGCACAAACAGGAACAAATGTTTATCCTTTCTTAAATATTCCTGTCTCTGCACGGCAGGCAGCTCTTGGCGGCGACGCTATTACCATCCGGGATTATGACGTTTCATTTGCCATTGCCAACCCGGCCCTGTTGAACCGGGATTCGGACAAGCAGCTTTCCGTGAATGCAGCATCGTATCTTGCAGATTCCAAGTACGGGACGATTGCTTTTGCGAAGGATTTTGAAAATGGGCATATGGCTACGATAAATGCCCGGTACATGAACTACGGCAACATTCCCAGAACCGATGAAAGCGGTTTTGAAAACGGATCATTCTCTGCATCCGATGTGGCAGTAGGTGCCGGATATGCCTACCAGTTTGAAGAAGACTGGACCATTGGGGGAGGCATTAATTTCATCACTTCGAAAATTGATAATTTCTCCTCATCAGCCATTTCGGGAACTGCTGGGGTTACCTATCATAATAAAAAGAACAGAGAAGTTGCATCGGTGGTATTCCGTAACTTCGGATATCAGTTCAAATCCTTCAACGGAACTCGTGAAAATCTTCCGTTCAGGATCGATCTCGGATATACACGGACACTGACTGCGATACCACTGGCTATAACCATCACCGCACACGACCTCCAGCAGTTTGATATTTCCTCTCAGTATAATGTCAACGGACAGGAAGTGAATGTAGGGAGAAAGATCGCTGATCATTTTTCTTTGGGAGCCGAGCTGTTCCCGGACAAAGGGTTCAACATCCGCCTGGGTTATAATGTAAGGAGAGGAAATGAAATGGCCGTCGCCGACCAGAGGAATTTCTCAGGAATTTCAGGAGGCTTCGGAATCAAGATATCAAAATTCCGACTGGATTATGCCCATGTACGCTACCATAACGCTTCCAATGTCAACCAGATCGGTATCTCTGTTGACCTGAGCGGTCACCGGGGGGAATAATAATTCCTTTCCCGTTCCATTTTACCATAATTTTTAAGACAGATTGCTTGATTTTTGAGAAAATTTCTTGAAATTTGCGGCATGAAAAAACCTGTAATAGCTATAGATGGCTACTCGTCTACCGGAAAAAGTTCAATCTCCAAGGTTATTGCCCAGAAACTCGGCATCATCCACCTGGATACCGGTGCCCTATATCGTGGGATTACCTGGTTTGCCCTCCAGAACTGTACCGGTGGAGACCATACTATTGATCTCAGCAGGCTTTTTTCCGCTCTTTCTCAAATCAATCTCGAATTCAAAAATGAGGATGGTGAACTGATCCTGTACCTTAATGATAAAAATATTTCAAAGGAAATCCGGACCAATGCGGTTTCAGACCATGTGAGCCTGGTGGCCAAACAGAAAGAAGTTCGGGATTTCCTCTTGCAGTCCCAGCGTTCCCTGGCTGAAAAAGGCGGAATCATTATGGACGGACGCGATATCGGGACAGTCGTACTTCCGGACGCTGACTATAAATTCTTCCTTACCGCCAGTATAGATGAACGTACCAAAAGGAGGTATATGGAACTTCTCAGCCTTGGAATAGAAGCAGATGAACAGCAGGTAAAAGAAAACCTGATCGAACGCGACAAGATTGACAGCCAACGTGAAATTGCCCCATTGAAACAGGCTGAAGATGCCATCGTTATAGACAATACTTTCCTAAATAAAAAGGAAACTATTGATGAAATTTTGTCCTATCTGAATAAAAAATGACCTTTTTTTTACGTGTTGTTTAACTTTTTGGTATGTTAATTGTAGCCTTGTATAGTGTAAAAACTAGTGTTTATTAACTATTAAAAAATCAAGAAATGTCTAGAAAATCAAACAATACAGCAGGCGTATTAGCAGGTCTTTTGGCAGGTGCCGCTGCGGGTGTAATCTTAGGAATGCTTTATGCTCCTGAAGAAGGTAAGGAAACAAGAAAAAAAATCAAGACGAAAGCCAACGATTTCAAAGATCAGGCTAAGTCTAAGTATGATGAAGTTTCTGAAAAAGTAAAAGACCAGTACGGAAACATCTCTTCCACATTTAAGGAAACGGCTGAAAATGTAGCCTCTACCGTAAAAGACGGATATGACAAATACAAAGACCAGATTGTTTCTAAAACAACAGATATGGTTAAAAATGTAGAATCTGAATTGAACGATCTTAAATAAGACCGCTCTATAAAGTAAATAATAAAGGAACTTTGCGTACTAAAGTTCCTTTTTTTGTAACTTCAAAGGAAAAACAATGATAGAAACTATTAAAGAATATGCTTCCAAAAGAATTGATCTTCTGAAGATTGAAGCTACCGAAAAGTCTTCTCTGTCAGCAGGCTTGATTACGTATTTTATCTTGATATTGGTCTCCTTCACGTTCTTTATTGTCCTGTTCAATTTCGGACTGGCTTACCTGATCGGTAAGGCGCTCAACAATACCTCTTACGGATTTCTGATCGTAGCAGGGTTTTATTTTCTGATTATGGCTCTTGTAGCTGTATTCAAAAAGAAAATTGTCAATTTTGTGGCGGATCAGGTCATTAATTTTTTAAATCATTAAGCTATGGGAAGAAAATACGACAGTCTGGAAGAATTAAGAAGGAAAAAGAACCTTTTAAAGAGTGAGATCAGCAGTCTTGAAGAGCTTCTGACCTTCAAGAATACAAAAGAAAGCTTAAGTGCATTTACCAATGGGCTAACAGACCAGTACCTTCAGGAAAAAGTAGATGAAAACGGAGACGAAAAGGTAGTGATCCGAAAGGATGTCATTGCCAAGCAGGTAACTTCTGAAGTGAAAGATTTGCTGATCAGCAAAAACACCGCTATGGGTATTGCCGGGTCCGCACTTAAAGGAAATGCAGTGGACGCCCTTCTGAAGCTGGCTGTAACAGCTATCGTAGGAAATGTAGTGAAGAAAAACATCAAAAGCTCCAACTGGAAGAAAAAAGTACTCGGTATTGCCTTGGTTTATCTGGCTCCGGTGGCTCTGAAGCTGGTGAGGAAAAGACTGGAAAACTACCAGAAAAACAAAAGTGTTTCGAGTATGGAACAACTCATATGAATTCCGGAAAGCAGGATTTAGCAGTACCGTATTTTCTTATACAAGCGGTATTGCTGGATCCTGAATCCGTAAAGTAATAGTTTATTTCGAATACAGCTGGCCCAGAATAATTCCTGCCGCCATAGAAACATTAAGGCTTTCCGTAGACTGCGATGTTCCGAAACGCGGGATACTGATGCTTTTATCAAGCAGCTTTTCCGTTTCCGGGCGCATGCCATTTCCCTCATTTCCCAGAATGAGATTCAGTTTACCGGGCTTCTCAAAAGTATAGATGCTCTCCCCTTCCATATCGGTCCCGATATTGGAATTTTTTGTTTCAGAAAGGTAGCTTGCAAGGTCCGTATATACCATATTAACACGGGTAAAAGAACCCATACTTGCCTGGATCACCTTTGGATTATAGAAATCCACCGTATCTTCACTGCAGATGATCTGCTCGATCCCGAACCAGTCCGCCAGCCGGATGATGGTTCCGAGGTTCCCCGGATCCTGTATGCCGTCCAGGACCAGCTGTACATCTTTATCTTCTTCCTGCTTTTCAGGATTCAGGTAGCATACGGCTACGCTGTCTTTCGGGGTTTTCAGGAAGCTTATTTTTTTAAGCTCATTTTCAGAGATATGGGTTACCGGAACATCTGTACGGCCTGTTTTTTGGGGATCCGTTGAGAATATTTCCTTAATTTTAAATTCAGAATCAAGAAGTTCAGCGATAATTTTATTACCTTCAACCAAAAACAAATTGTATTTTTGTCTGAACTTTTTTTTATCCAAAGACTGTAAAACTTTTATTGTATGAGCTGTAAGCATTATAAGAATTCTCCTCAAAAATATTATAAAATTATCTCATTTGCAACATTTGTCGGTCTTCTTTATGCATGCAGTACAACCAAAAAAGTTCCGGATGGAGAATATCTGCTGACGGCCAACAACTTTAAATTCGAAGATCAGAAAGAACCTTTTGATGGTGAACTTAAAAGCTATGTACAGCAAAAGCCCAATAAGAAACAGTTGTTCTTCTTACCTTTGGGTCTGTTATTTTACAATGCAGCCAATCCTAAATATGACACAATTCTTAATGAATACATGACGTATCCTAATGAAATGAGGAACCAGAAACTCAGGGATTCTTTATTCATTAAGTACAATATGAAAAGCAGCGTGGGCAAAAGCCTTTTTATGGACAGGCTGTTCCACAGCTGGGGATCCCCGCCGGTCATCCTGGATCAGGCCAGAACGGAAAAAAGTGCAGAATCCATTAAAAAGAGACTGGTCTACAGAGGATTCTGGGACGGGGAAGTAAAATTCAGCCATAAATTGGATTCTGCATCCAAAAAGGCATCGGTAGACTATTTTATCACCCATAAAGATCCTACGTACATCAAGGATTATTACTACAATATTCCTGATGAGCGCATTAAAAATATTTACCAGCAAAAAATCAATGCAACGTTGATCCGGTCCGGCCAGGTTTTAGACCAGACTGTTCTGGAAAAAGAAGTGACCCGGCTTAACGACATCATGAGGGATTACGGATATTACCGGTTCAATAACCTGAATGATGAAATCTACTTTGTAGCCGATTCCCTTAAAAGCAGGAAACAGGTTCCTCTGACCCTGGAAATCCATAAAGACTCGATTGATTCTCCGTATAAAGTTGCCACCATCGGGAATATTGACGTTGCCATCGTAGACCGGGCCGGTGATTATCCTAAAAATACAAAGAAAGACAGCCTGAGGGGCATCAGATTCCATAAAGTTGACGACCAATACAAAACACGTGCATTATGGAGGGCTGTAATTGTGGCCAACAAACAGGTTTACGACCAGAAAAAGCTTGACCTGACGAAAAGGAACCTTATTGCCATGAACAATTTCAGCATCCTGAAAGCGAGGGATTCCTTAAGAAGAGGCGGTGATGCTGCTCCAAACGACAGTATTATCGATGTCCTGTACCTGTTGAAACCGCTTCCCAAATATGACCTTAAAATAGGAACGGACATCAACTATTCTCAGCTGCTGAACCTCGGGGTTTCCCCTTCCGTTGACCTGATCACCAGGAATGTCTTTAACGGAGCGGAAAACCTTTCTACCAGCGTTTCCGGTACTTTCGGATCCATCAGAAGTACGAGAGATATCAATAAAAGGGTGCTCGCTTATGAAATATCAGCCCAGGTATCATTGAATTTCCCAAGGCTATTATTGCCATTCGATTATTATAAGCTGATCCCGAAAAGGTACAGCCCTACTTCATCCATCATATTGGGAGCAGGTGTTCAGAATAATATCGGATTGGGAAGGACAAACTTTACAACGGGATTGAACTATTTTGCCACGGTAAACGATAAGGTTTCGCACCGCTTAACCCTGTTCAATACCCAGCTGAGTTTAACGAAAAATAAAGAAGCCTATTATGATTTCTTTGTGAACGACGGGAGGATCCGGGATGAGGTGTTTAATGATTATTTCCAGTCTCACACCAGTATCGGGCAACAGTACGAAGCTGGACAACTGACTTCCGATGAGGTTTCGCAGCGCATTACCCAGGATCTTGCCTATCAACAGAACCTGAACCCCGAAGGATTCGGCCGCTATTCCGCATTTGTGGGAACTTTAGTGAATAAAGACCGCCAGACCCAGGATGTCCTTATTTCATCCATGATCTACAATTTCATTTATAATGAAATCGGGAAAAAGGATTATCCGAATGCCTTCTATTTCAACGGTAAGGTAGAACTTGCCGGGAATATCCTGAGCGCATTCAATCAGCGCAGCAATAACGGCGGAGGAATCATTGCAAGCCCGCAAAGGACGATCTTCGGTGTTCCTTATGCGCAGTTTGTAAAGTTTGATTTTGATGTCAGGAAATACTTCAGGATATTCAATAACCAGACCCTGGTATTGAGACAGTTTGTAGGATTGGGTATTCCATACGGAAATTCTTCGGATATGCCTGTAATCCGGTCCTATTTCAACGGAGGATCCAATGACATCCGTGCGTGGGTGGCCTTCGGTGGCCTTGGACCGGCAGATTCCCAGGTTGATGAACGGGTGAGAACCTACATGACCGATAACATGAAGCTGACCACAAACATTGAGTACAGAATTCCTTTTAACGATATGTATGAAGGGGCAATCTTTACCGATATCGGAAATACATGGAGCCTGCGAGGGAATAAAGAAAAATATGTGGATGACCAGTTTAAGTTCAACCGGTTCATTAGGCAGATGGGGGTCGGCAGCGGTGTAGGGCTAAGGGTTAATGTAGCTTACATTACGTTAAGGCTTGATCTTGCTTACAAAATCTATGATCCGAATAAACCTGATGGCGAAAAATGGAGGTTCAGCAATTTCCAGCCTTTCAAACCGACGCTTAATATCGCTTTCGGATATCCGTTCTAATCCGGGGAAATTCCCAGTGCAAAATAGACTACTGCAACCGTTCTTGCGAGTATTTCCCTGAACTGGTTGCGGTAATAGCTTTCAGGCTTGGTAACATCCTGGGCATCGAAACCCAGAGCGTTCATATTATTATTTCTTGCAAAAAGCAACGCCCGCAGATTGTGGAAACCCTGTGAAACGATAATGACATTGTCTTTTTTGTAGACATCTTTGCAGCGCAGAATGCTTTTATAGGTATTAAATCCTTTCGGATCTTCGATGATGATATCTTCAGGCACACCTTCCTGGTAAATCAGGTAATTCTTCATGGCGGCGGGTTCATCATAGCCCCTGCTCTTCTCTCCGCTCACCAAAATTTTCCTGATTTTTCCATGGTGGTACAGCAATGCTGCCGCATCCATCCTTTTGGTAAAATACGGATTGGACATTCCGGATCTCATCCTGGGCGAAGTTCCCAATACCAGGGCCACTTCACGCGGCGGGATCTTGGAAATCTTGGTATACGTCCTGCCATCCGTAAGGGCAAACACCCAGGCATTGGCAAGACATATCAGCAATACCCCGATTTCTGCCGATATAAAAACAAGATTGAATATGTTTCTAAGAATTCTCAACTCAGATCAAAGTTAAGCTTTATTTTCGGGCTTTTGGCAATCGACATGCAGGCTAAAATATGATTTTTTGCTTCTTCTTTTTCGGTAAGGTATTCATTTTCCAGCAGCTCCACATCGCCCTCTTCCAGGATACATTCACAGCTTCCGCATATTCCGGATTTACAGGAATATGGTACGGGATAACCGGCTATAAGCAGCTGCTGAAGGATTTTGTCCCGGTTATCAGGCAGTTCAGCCGTGTATGTTTTCCCGAGGCTTTTAAATTCGAGCTCGATATTTTCTACCAGCGCAAACTCTTTTTCTACCGGGTAGATATCATCATTAAATTCTTCAAAAAGCTCAAAGTGGATGTTCTTTTTGGGAATTCCGTGATGGTAGCATGCATTGGCCAGTCCTTTGATCATTTCGCCTTTGCCACAGATCAGCACTTCGTCCACAGCATCCCAGATGGTGGATTCTTCATCCGTATCATCCAGGTGAAGGATCTGGTTGATGATCAGGCTGAGTTTTTTTTCATCCAGCCTTCCGTAAAAAAAGCGGTCAGCGGGCTTTTCCTGAGAAAAGAAATAAAAAATCTGCAGCCGGTCTCCGTGCGTGCGTGCCAGGTTATCCAGGAGCTCGCGGTACGCCAGTTCTTCCGTGCTTTTATTGCCGAAAAACAGGAAAAGCCTGGTCCTGCGTTCGTGGTGCAGGATATTTTTAAAATGACTTAATATAGGGGTAATCCCGATGCCGGCCGCAAATGCCACAATAGTCCGGAATTCACTGGGTTTGGACACCAGGGTGAACCTTCCGGCGGGCTCACTTACCCACAGTTCATCCCCTTCGTTATAATGACTGCAAAAATAGGCTGTGCCTCCGTCCGGAGAAACGGCTTTGATGCCCAGGCAGATTTTCTTTTCATACGGAGCAGAAGTAATGGAATAATCATGGATGATTTCTTCTCCGTGATGCCGGAACTGTATGCTCACATACTGCCCTGCCTCAAATTCAAAATTCTTCTGCAAATCACCGGGAACTTCCAGCTCCAGGGAAAAAGTATTTTTGGTCAGTTGTTGCTTTTTCGCTATTTTTAACCGGTAAAAATGTGTAAGTTTACCTTTATAGATTTGTTGTTTCATACTGCAATTCAAAAATAGACAAAATATCACTTATGAAAAAGATAATTTTATCCACGGCTATCCTGGTTGCCCTTTCCGGTTGCAAAAAAGAAACCAAAACGGCAGAGGCGGATCCTGCAGCTCCGGCGGCAGATTCAATGGCTGTAGAAAACAATACAGAACGGGCAGCATCCTATGCGTCTAAAGAAGTAGCCCCTGAAAATATGGGACAATACCTGGCGCAGAAGAATGACACCTTATATGTCACCAACTTTTTCGCTACCTGGTGCGGACCGTGCATGAAGGAGATTCCACATTTCAAAAAGAAAATAGAAGAGCTGAAAGGACAGCCCGTGAAATTTACCTTTGTAGATATGGATGACTCTTCCGAATGGAACGGTGCGGTAAAAAAATTCGGTGAAGAAAACGGTCTTACCGACCATATTATATTGCTGGACGGCAAAAAGCTGAACAAGAATTTCTTTCCCAATAACTTCCAGAAATGGGACGGCGGATCTATTCCGTTTACTTATATGAGGAAAGGCGATAAAACAGACGAATACCTGGGAAATATGTCGGAGGATGAATTGACCTCTAAAATCAATACTATGCTGACCAAATAAATCCAGGCTTTCCCGGAATGTCAAAACATTTTAGAATCCTGTGTTCGGTATTTTTGGTGGCTGTGGCTATTACTGCCATCATCAACCTGAACACAGGATTTTTACCGCTTACTGTAGAAGATTTTTTTTCGGATTCACAAAACAGCCAGATTGCCGAAATACGCATCAACAGGGTCCTGGTTATGCTGTTGGCCGGTGTTTCCATTCCAAGCTCCGGATTCCTGATGCAGGAATATTTCCAGAATCCGCTTGCCGGCCCGGACATACTGGGCATCACTTCGGTCGCAAGCCTTTCCGTAGCTTTTTATATTTTCTTCTCCCATGATGTTATCCTGCCCGACTTTCTCCAGAACGGT
This sequence comes from uncultured Chryseobacterium sp., assembly GCA_913775525.1. GTDB lineage: Bacteria > Bacteroidota > Bacteroidia > Flavobacteriales > Weeksellaceae > Chryseobacterium. The sequence continues at coordinate 77,536 of CAJYLH010000024.1, read as the reverse complement.
TTCCTGAGCCTATCGGCCATTGCCGGAAGCTTACTCCTGATGCTGGTCCTGTTATCCGTTTCGGGGAAATTCCAGGACAAGTCTTATCTCATTATTTTCGGATTCCTGGTATCTGCACTGGCAGGTGCGGTAGTTTCCCTGCTCCAGCTGTACGCGGAAAACCAGAGCCTGAAAAATTATGTCCTCTGGTCCTTCGGGGCCAATAATATGGTAACGAGAAACCAGATCTGCGTGCTTGCTGTACTGGTAGCCCTAGGGCTGGTCATCTGCTTTAAAGCCATCAAACCTCTGATCGGAAATGCTTTGGGAACTTCCTATGCACAGAGCTTCGGGGTTAACCTTAAACACCTGAAATTACTGATCATCGTAGCTTCGTCACTCCTGTCCGCTTCTGTAACAGCTTTTCTGGGTCCTATCCTGTTCATCGGGATTATTGTTCCGCATTTCTGCAGGATGATCTATAACCCGGCAAAGCTCTGGCAGCAGTGGATTTTAAATATGCTCCTGGGAATGCTGATGATGATGCTTTTTTCGGTAACCGGTGAGATTACCCAGATTCCTCTGAATGTGATCAGCTCGGTTTTCGGGATTCCGGTTATCCTCTTTATGGTACTGAAACAGAGAAATACATCCTTCCAGGGATAAAACTGTATATTGTATGAACAAAATTACCACGAATGCCTTTCATCCGATGCAGTTAAAAATAAGCCAGGCAGATATAGGCTATAAAGAAATCCTGATCTCCGGAGCAGATGCGCAGCTTCAGTCAGGAGAAGTATGCCTGCTAATCGGCAATAACGGTGTAGGCAAGACCACGCTCATCCGTTCTGTCCTGCATCAGATCCCTCTTTTACGTGGGACGATCACACTCGGTGATAAGAATATACAGGAGCTTTCCGTTAAAGAAATTGCCGAGTACATAGCTGTAGTCTTGTCTAAATCAGCAATCCCACAGAATTATACCGTCAATGACCTGGTATCGCTGGGGAAGTACATCCACTACCCTTTTTATTTTGAGCTTAGCAAAGAAGACCAAAAAGAAGTGCGGGAAACCATCGAAAACCTGGGGCTTCAACAATATGATGCTACACCGCTTAAGAACCTGTCGGATGGCAATCTTCAGAAAGCGTTTATCGGACGGGCCCTGACCCAGAACTCACCTGTGATCATCCTGGATGAGCCGACAACCCACCTCGACGAAAAAAATAAGATCATCATCCTTAAAACCCTGAGGAAATTAGCCCGTGAGCATCATAAACTGATCCTGTTTTCTTCCCATGACTGGAGGCTGGCCAAAGAATTTGCAGATAAGATCTGGTACATTAAGGACCGTACACTGCATGCCGGAATGGTGGAAGATGTCCTGATCCGGCACCATGAGCTTACTGATCCTTCCCTGTTCAATGTCAATGAGCATTTTAAAGCACCTCATATCATAGCTCCGACGCTTTATAAGGAAATGCTTTATTCCCTGCTTCAGAAAAACAGCACCGCTGATCTGTCCCATCTGAGCTTTGAATTCATGGATAACCGATGGCATATAGATGCAAAAGGAAACGGTTACCAATGCGGATCTTTTGAAGAAATCCTGGTTTTGGTTAAAACATTGCATTAAAATCTTTTATTTTTTACCTTATCTATATACTATGCATGCATAGTATTATGCTTATCATATAATTTAATCGTTTTATTATCAATCCGTTAACAAAATTTAACGGAAATAAATGCTATGCATGCATAATATTTGCTACATTTGAAATAAACCATTGAACAAAAGAATACTCATGGATCACAAAGACAAAATAGAAAATGTAGACCTGATACTGAAGCAGACCTGGTTAGCGGTTTCTAAGATGTATACTGAAATGGCACAGGAACATGATTCTACCGCCGTACAGGCACTTACACTCTTGAAGATCGACCCGAAAGAAGGAACCAGAAGTACGAATTTAGGTCCTAAGATGGCGATAGAACCTACTTCCCTTACCCGGATTATCAAGCTTCTGGAAGATAACGGATATATCTATAAGGAAAAGACCACAACCGATAAGCGTGAAGTGATCATCAAGCTTACCGATAAGGGGCTTAACTCAAGGAATCTTTCCAAAGAAGTAGTCGTAAACTTCAATAAGAAGGTCATGGAAAAGATCTCGCCTGAGAAACTGGATACCTTTAAGGAAGTCATGCATGAAATCATGAAAATTGCCGGAGACCTCAACAGGAAATAACCGGCGGTCACAAAACATTATACTTAGAAAATTAAATCAATAAATTATTATCAATGAAAAGAAGAATCAAACATGTTACGGTTCTCGGTTCAGGAATCATGGGAAGTGGTATCGCTGCGCATTTCGCCAACATCGGCGTTCAGGTGTCGCTGCTGGATATCGTCCCTTTTGAACTTACGGAAGCAGAACAGAAGAAAGGTTTGACCAAAGACGACAAGGCGTTAAGAAACCGTATCGCAGCGGAGAACTTTGAGAAACTGAAAAAAGCAAGCCCTGCGCTGCTTTATTCGCCGAAGTTTGCAGACCGGATCAAAACAGGGAACTTTGATGATGACCTTCCTAAAATAAAGGATACAGACTGGATTATTGAAGTCGTTGTTGAAAAACTCGATATCAAGAAATCGGTATATGAAAAAATCGAACAGTTCAGGAAACCGGGTACCCTTATCTCTTCCAATACGTCAGGGATCCCGATTCATTTTCTGACCGAAGGAAGAAGCGAAGACTTCAAAAAATATTTTGCCGGAACCCATTTTTTCAATCCGGTACGATACCTGCCGCTTCTTGAGATCATTCCAACGAATGATACCTTACCTGAAGTGGTCGATTTCTACATGTCCTACGGCGCTAAATTCCTTGGGAAAACAACTGTAGAAGCCAAAGACACCCCGGCATTCATCGCCAACAGGATCGGCGTATTCTCGATCATGGACCTTCTTCATAATGTCAAGAAACTGGGGCTGAATGTTTCGGATGTCGATAAACTTACCGGTCCGGTTATTGGCCGTCCGAAATCGGCTACGTTCAGGACTGCCGATGTGGTGGGCCTTGACACTCTGGTTATGGTAGCCAACGGCGTTCGTGAAAGCGGTGTGGAAAAGAATGATTTCTATAATGTATTCGAGCTTCCGGATTATATCCAGACCATGGTGAACAATAAATGGCTGGGCTCCAAAACAGAACAGGGATTCTATAAAAAAGTAAAGAATGCTGAAGGTAAATCCGAAATCCAGGGACTAAACCTGGATACTCTGGAATATGAACTTCAGGGCAAGTCAGCCTTCCCTACCCTGGAACTGACCAAAAATATTGACAAGCCTATCGACCGCTTCAAAGTACTGATTGGCGGTAAAGATAAAGCTGCCGAGCTCTACAGGAAATCCCTGGGTTCCCTGTTTGCTTATATTTCCCATAAAGTACCGGAAATTTCCAATGACATCTACAAGATCGATGATGCGATGAAAGCAGGATTCGGATGGGAAAACGGCCCGTTTGAAATCTGGGACGCCGTAGGTGCAGCCCAAGGGGTTGAGCTGGCCAAAGATGCGGGTTATGAAGTTTCAGACTGGGCAAAGAAACTGGCAGAACAAGGCGGAACCTTCTATAAAGTGAATGATGAAGGGCAAAGCATTTACTACAGCAAAGATTCCGGAGATTACAATACCATTCCCGGACAGGATTCTTTCATTATCCTCGACAACATCAGAAAAAACAAAACACTCTGGAGCAATTCAGGCTCCGCTATTGAAGACCTGGGTGACGGCATCATCAACTTTGAGATCCGTTCCAAAATGAATTCTTTAGGCGGCGAAGTCCTGGACGGACTGAACAGGGCTATCGATCTTGCCGAAAAAGAATATGACGGACTGGTCATCGGCAACCAGGGAACCAATTTCTCTGTTGGTGCCAATCTCGCGATGATCCTTATGATGGCCATCGAGCAGGACTGGGATGACCTGAATATGGCCATCGCCTATTTCCAGAAATCAATGATGAGGGTACGCTATTCCTCTGTTCCGGTAGTCGTTGCTCCACACGGCATGACACTTGGGGGCGGATGTGAAATGACCATGCACGCAGACCGCGTTGTAGCAGCCGCTGAAACCTATATCGGACTGGTGGAAACCGGAGTCGGCGTTATTCCAGGCGGCGGAGGGACCAAAGAACTTACCCTCAGAACATCCAGGGAATTCCATAAAGACGATGTTAAAAATAACAGGCTCCGTGAAGCCTTCATGAACATCGCCATGGGTAAAGTAGCCACTTCAGCCTATGAAGCCTATGACATGGGGATCCTGGAAAAAGGCAAAGACATTGTTGCCGTAGACAAAAGAACCCAGATCATGACCGCAAAAATGCTGGCCAAGAGCCTTGCCGAACACGGCTATACCCAGCCAATCGAACAAAAGGTACGTGTGCTAGGAAAGGATGCCCTCGGAATGTTCTACGTAGGAACCGATCAGATGCTCACCGGAAACTACATCTCCGAACACGACAAAAAGATCGCCGATAAACTGGCTTATGTGATGGTCGGAGGAAACCTGTCTGAAGAAACCGTCGTAACCGAGCAATACCTCCTGAACCTTGAACGCGAAACCTTCCTGTCCCTCTGCGGAGAGCGCAAGACGCTGGAAAGGATTCAGTATATGTTGCAGAAAGGGAAACCGTTGAGAAATTAGTGAAAGCTTCGTAGAAGCGGCCTGTTAATAGTTACAAATCATTGATTTTAGCAAGCCCCGTAGGGGCGACCTGTTTATTTCATGGCAAATACGTACACTCAAATTTATATTCAGATTGTTTTTACCGTAAAGGGAAGACAGAGTCTGATTATGAAAGCATATCGGGAGGAATTGCACAGATTTATAGCTGGAATTGTTAAGAACAGAGATCAAAAATTATTTGCAGTATTTGCAATGCCTGACCATATTCATATGCTGGTAAGTATAAGTCCAACAATTTTGATTTCTGAATTGGTAAGAGATATCAAAGCAGGCTCTTCAAAATTTATCAATGAAAAAGGATGCACCCATGGAAAATTCAATTGGCAGGAAGGTTATGGAGCATTTTCCTACTCTAAAAGCCACGTAGATTCTGTTGTAAAATATATTTTAAACCAGGAATAACATCATAAAAGGAAAACGTTCAAAGAAGAATATTTAGAATTATTGCAAAAATTTGACATTCACTATGATCCAAAGTATTTATTTGAATGGATTAATAATTAACAGGTCGCTCCTACGGAGCTCCGGAACTGCAAATATAAAAAGCTATTAACAGTTTGCCCCTATGGGGCTAAAATTCTCAAAAACAAATTGTAATTAAATAAAAAAAATGAAAACAGCATACATCATAAAAGGATACAGAACAGCGGTAGGTAAAGCACCTAAAGGATCGCTCCGATTTACCCGTCCGGACGTTATGGCGGCAACGGTTATTGAGAAGCTGATGGCTGATGTACCGCAACTGGATAAGAACAGGATTGACGACCTTATCGTAGGAAACGCCATGCCCGAAGCAGAACAGGGACTGAATGTAGCCCGTCTGATTTCCCTGATGGGACTGAACACCGATAAAGTTCCCGGTGTAACCGTGAACCGGTACTGTGCGTCAGGAAGCGAAGCCATAGCCATTGCATCCGCGAAAATCCAGGCCGGAATGGCCGACTGCATCATTGCAGGAGGGACTGAATCCATGTCATTCATTCCTATGGGCGGTTATAAGCCGGTTCCGGAAACGGATATTGCCAAAACCAATCCGGATTACTATTGGGGGATGGGTTATACCGCGGAAGAAGTTGCCAAGCAATATAAGATCACCCGCGAAGAGCAGGACCAGTTTGCCTTTGAATCGCATATGAAAGCCCTGAAAGCCAATGCTGAAGGCCGTTTTGCCGACCAGATTGTTCCGATCCCGGTAGAATATAATTTCCTGGACGAAAACCAGAAAATGCAGACCAAAAAGTTTGATTTCTCCGTTGATGAGGGCCCAAGGGCAGATACGTCCTTAGAAGGCCTGGCCAGGCTGAAGCCTGTTTTTGCCAATGGCGGAAGTGTAACCGCAGGGAATTCTTCCCAGATGAGCGACGGAGCTGCTTTCGTTATTGTCATGAGCGAAGAAATGGTAAAGGAACTCGGACTGGAACCGCAGGCCCGACTGGTTTCGTACGCCGCTGCCGGACTGGAACCGAGGATCATGGGTATGGGACCTCTATACGCCATCCCGAAAGCCTTGAAGCAGGCCGGGCTGGAACTGAAAGACATCGACCTGATTGAAATGAACGAAGCGTTCGCTTCCCAATCCGTCGCCATCAAAAAAGAACTGAACCTGAATCCTGACATCCTGAACGTCAACGGAGGTGCCATCGCCCTCGGCCACCCGCTGGGCTGCACCGGTACAAAACTCACCGTACAGCTGCTCGACGAAATGAAAAAACGCGGCAGCAAATACGGCATGGTCACCATGTGCGTAGGAACAGGACAAGGCGCAGCGAGTGTTTTTGAACTCCTATAAAAAAATTATAGATTTTAAATTATAAATTTTAGATGAAGAATTTTAAAGAAGATAATTTAATTCAGATAAAGACATTCGATTTTGCTCTAAATATCATTCAGTTTTATGCTCAATGTAAATCCAAGAATGAATTCATCTTATCAAAACAAATTCTTCGTTGCGGAACATCAATCGGGGCCAATGTAGAAGAAGCTATTGCTGCTCAATCCAAAAAAGATTTTGTTTCAAAACTTTCAATTGCCAATAAAGAGGCAAGAGAAACAAAATATTGGTTAAGGCTCTATCAGTCATCCAACCTGATTGAAATCGAAACAAAACCACATTTGAAGGAGATAGAAAGCATTATCAATATACTGACTAAAATTATTAAGACTTCATCGGAAAATTTATAACGGCAATCAATAATTTAAAATTTATAATCTAAAATTTAAAATAGCTAAAAATGAGCAACATAGTAAAGGGCGGTGAATTCCTCATCAAGGAAGTTCCTGCAAACGAAATTTTCAGTCTTGAAGAACTGAACGAAGAACAGAAAATGCTCCGGGATTCTGCCAAGGAGTTTATTGACCGGGAAGTGGTCCCGCAAAAAGAACGTTTCGAAAAGAAAGACTACGCATTGACGGAAGAGGTCATGCGTAAACTGGGAGAAATGGGCATGCTGGGCATTGCCGTTCCGGAAGAGTACGGAGGCCTGGGAATGGGATTTGTAACGACGATGCTGGCGTGTGACTACCTGTCCGGAGCTACAGGTTCACTGGCTACGGCTTACGGAGCACATACCGGAATCGGGACGCTGCCGATCGTACTGTATGGTACTGAAGAACAAAAGAAAAAATACCTTCCGGATTTAGCCGGCGGGATCAAATTCGGGGCCTATTGCCTGACGGAACCTGATGCCGGGTCTGATGCCAATTCCGGGAAGACGAGAGCGAAGCTTTCGGAAGACGGAAAACATTATATCATCAACGGACAAAAGATGTGGATCTCCAATGCCGGATTTGCAGATACGTTTACTTTATTTGCGAAAATTGATGATGACAAGAACATTACCGGATTTGTGATCAACAGGTCTGAACTGGAAAACCCGGAAAGCCTGACGTTCGGAGAGGAAGAACATAAGCTGGGCATCCGTGCCTCTTCTACCCGACAGGTATTCTTCAATGACATGAAAATCCCTGCTGAAAACCTGCTGGGAGAACGGAACAACGGTTTTAAAATTGCACTGAATGCCCTGAACGTAGGCCGTATCAAGCTTGCGGCAGCATGCCTGGATGCACAGAGAAGGATTTTGAACCATTCCATCCAGTATTCCAATGAAAGGAAGCAGTTTGGGGTATCCATTTCAACTTTCGGAGCCATCAGGAAAAAAATTGCTGAAATGGCGACCGGCACTTTCGTAAGTGAAGCCGGATCATACAGGGCGGCCAAAGATATCCAGGATAAGATTGACGAACTGGTAGCCGGCGGACTGGACCACCAGGCAGCAGAGCTGAAAGGTGTGGAGGAATTTGCCGTGGAATGTTCGATCCTGAAAGTATTCGTATCGGATCTTGCCCAGCATACCGCTGATGAAGGAATCCAGGTATACGGCGGAATGGGATTCTCTGAAGACACCCCGATGGAATCTGCATGGAGAGACTCCAGGATTTCCAGGATCTATGAAGGAACGAATGAAATCAACAGGCTGTTATCGGTTGGAATGCTGATTAAGAGAGCGATGAAAGGTGAACTTGACTTATTATCGCCGGCAATGGCAATCAGCAAAGAGCTGATGGGCATTCCTTCTTTTGACGTGCCAGATTATTCCGCATTCATGAGTGAGGAAAAGGCATTGATTGCCAACCTTAAGAAAGTATTTTTAATGGTTTCCGGGGCAGCGCTTCAGAAATACATGATGGAAATTGAAAAACAACAGCATCTGTTATTGAACGCTTCTGAAATCCTGAACCAGATCTATATGGCAGAATCTGCCGTACTGAGAGCTGAGAAGCATTTCTCACCGGATTCCGTGGAGGCGGCAATGGCGCAGCTCAACCTGTATAAGGCCGTAGAAAAAATCATCTCAGCAGCGAAAGAAGGTATTGTATCCTTTGCAGAAGGCGACGAGCAGAGAATGATGCTTTCCGGTTTAAGAAGGTTTACCAAATATACCAACCATCCGAATGTTGTGGCACTGACTGAAAAAATCGCAGCCCACTACATTGGAAAAGGAAATTATTAGTCTTTTATATAAGGGATATTTCATTCCGGCGCCCCATTAGGGGCGCTTTTTTATGAGAATATTTCTATATTTGATGAAAAATATAACAAATGAAGATACTGGTATTAATCCTAAGCCTCAGTACTGCCCTGGTTTCTGCGCAAAAGAATCCGGGACAGAAAAAGAAGAATGACAGCATCAGGCTGTTCAGTCCGAAAGATACTACCCAAAGTAAAAAGGAAAACCGATCTATGGACGGCATGCCTGTTGCCAAGCCGGATACTTCCGTATATTCCGGATTGAATGCCCCGGTGAAGAATGAAAAGCAATACCGCATCCTGAACGGTATGCAACCAAAAAAGCAGGTAAAACCCGAACCAAAAACGGAGCCTAAAAAGCCCAGGTAAAAACGGCAGGTCATGAATAGATCCTGACACCCTGAAACAATCCTGAATTTCTGTAATAAAATGACCCGGAACATGCCTTCTTTGGAGTCATTTTTTTATTTTTGTATCTCTATTTCCATCTGAATGACAAAAGAAGAGCTGCTGAATAAAGCCATCAAAATTGCTGACAAAGCCCATAAAGGCCAGACCGACAAATACCACGCGCCGTACATTGCCCACGTTATGCGTGTTATGGAGTATGGCAAAACCCTGGATGAAAAAATTGTAGGTGTATTGCATGATGTAGTGGAAGACCATCCCGAAGAATTCAGCATAGAATACCTGCGGAGTGAAGGCTTTCCAGAATACATCCTGTTTGCCGTGAACTGCCTCACCAAGCTTGATCCTGAAGAAGATTATGAAGAATTCATACGCAGGACAGAGCGTTCACCGCTGGCCGTAGCTGTAAAGCTGAATGACCTGCGTGACAATATGGACCTGCGAAGGGTCAACCGCGAACTGACCCCGAAAGATATCAAGAGGTTCAATAAATATTTAAAGGCCTACCGGTACCTGATCGAAAAATACTGATGATCACACCTGGCCAATGCTGCATATGTACTTAAATAATGGTTATAACCGGTAAAATACCAGTGCAGCAAATTATGAATCGGCCAGACAAAGATCTGAATCGAATTACCCTTGATTTTTTTTAAGAATTAAAAAACCTTAATCCGCTCCCGGGAAATCAAATGTCTTGACGTGATGGTTGGTCCCGTCAATATTCACATTCAGCGCAAGATAGATAAAATGGAGGTTCCGGTTTCCGGTGGCTTCAAATTCCCTCTGCCATAAATAGCCGGTCAGGATCCCGAAATAATCATCGATCTGGTATCCGAATCCGCCATAGATCCTGTTCCTTGCAAATGTAGGCTTCATTGGGCTGACAAAGAAAACTTCATCATAAGCATTGGTGAATACCGTTCCTTTTTTAACTGTTTTGGAATTCAGGGGAACCGTAATATTCAGCCGATAGCGGTACCGCATCCTCTGGAACGTTTTATCCGTATTCGGTTCATAGAACCAGCTTTTCTCCGCCCGGAAACGGTTCTCAAACTTTACGATCCCTTTTTTGACATCGATAACGTCCTGGAGCCATACCCTCAGTTCTTCTCTGCTCAGGTCGTGGTTTTTATAATTGACATACCTTCCGGCACCGATAAAAGGTTTATGGTTTTTGGTAAGGTTATATCCTACCCCTCCTTTGATTTCGTAATAGTCCGGGTAGGAATAATCTTCATTGCCGCGGAGCTGTCCTTCGGCATAGAGGAAAAATTTGGGATGAAACTTGTAGGTAAGCGTTACGGCATTAAAGCTGGAAATATGATCCTGTGCTTTGAAAAAACTCATGCCGGCCAGAAGGCACAGACCTAGGAAACGTTTCATAAAAAATTTTTGCAAAAATATATTTTTTAACAATTCCGTAATATTAAGTTTACTTAACATTAATATTGTAGGAAACCCCTACCCGGAACCATCTTCCAGGCATCTGAACGCCAAAGGTTTCAGAATACCGGGTATTGGTGATGTTGTTAACAGCAATATATGCCGTAAAGTCTTTCTGAACAAAATTTAACCTTGAATCCAGCAGGTTATAGCTTCCGAGATTCAACCGTTCATTATACCGGTATATGACCTGGGCATTAAAATTCCGCAGGAACGTAACATTCGCGCCTGCAATCACCTGATGCTTCAGGTTATCCAGCACATACCTGGAAACCAGCTCGTCAGATTCCCTGAATGTCGTATCCAGATAGGTATACCCTAAGGAATATTTAAACCATGGCGTTACTTGATGCGTGGCTTCCACTTCAATCCCGCGGGTATTGATCTGATTGACATTGCGCGCATACCAGATCGGATCGTTCAGGGTATTCTTGATCCAGTCGATAGGCTGGTCTGAATTCCGGATGAAACCGCTGATTTTAGCCAGGACCACGGAATTCTGGAACTGGTACCCGATCTCGGCTGAAACGGCTTCTTCAGGCTGCAGGCTGGCATTTCCCTGCTCGGTTTTGCTGGAATAATACAGTTCCGTGAAAGTAGGCACCCGGTACACTTTGGCAATATTTCCGTACACTTTATTGGAAGCATTGAAATGATACCCTACATCCAGTCCGGGATAGAAGAAATTGCCCTGCGTGGAATAATTGGCCCATGAAATACCCGGGGCAATATTCAGCTTGTTGTTCAAAAGAGAAAAATGATGTTCGAAGAACAGCTGCGATACAAAACGCTCCCTGCCCCCGAGATTGTTGCTGGCCAGGAATTCCTTCCTCAGTTCCACGCCCAGTGCGGTGGTTCCCAGTGCCCACTGGTAGCTCGAATTGACCTCACCGCCTACGTTATTCCCGATATGCATATTCCGGTAGATCTCCGGCTTTTCGCGGTTAAAAAGGTACATATCCTGCCCTCTTCTCCAATACACGTCTGAATTGATCTTGAATCTTCCGAATGTCTGGTGGTGTGCCACACTCACCACGGAAGCCTGGGTTTCCTCATACTGTTCGGTAGCTTTCGGGGAAGAATAGAATCCGTTAGCCCCGAATTTTTTCTCCGAAAATCCTGCCTGAAGCCTCAGATCCCCGTTACGGATGGCCAGCCTGCCCTGATAGAATACATTGCTGATCTTATAATCCGTATTATGCATATACCCTTCCGAACCGGACGTATTGGCCTGGAGGGAATTGGAAAACTTTTCATTACCGGCATGCGCATTCATGCCCAGTCCGTATGTACTGAAATCGCCGCCTTCCGCACTGATCTTTACTTTCTTTCCCAGGCTGACTTTAGTAATGATATTGATGACCGCTGCATAGGCATTCTGCCCGAATCTTCTGGCTGCAGGGCCTTTGATCACTTCAATCCTTTCCACATCGTCCAAGTCTACCGGAATATTCATGGTATTGTGCCCGGTCTGCGAATCATTCATCCGGATGCCGTTCAGCAGAAGCAATACCTGTTCAAAAGAACTTCCCCTGAATCCCAGGTCACTCTGCACGCCGTTGGCTCCCCTTCTCCTGATATCCATTCCAGGGATCTGCTGAAGCACTTCGTCAATGCTCTGGGCCGGAGAATGGGCGATATCTTCGCGGGTTATCAATGTTATGTTCTGGTTGGCATTTTTGAAAGGGGTAGAAATCAGTTTCCCCTGAACTTCTATGCTTTCAATATCAGCGGATTTCTCCTGGGCTCCTGCATACAGGGTGGCTCCAAGGAAAAATACAGGAAGTATTTTTTTGATCATATTCCGGTTGTTCTTAATCTTTTGCAGGCGCAAATGTAAGAAGTAAACCAGGATGAATCCATGACAGATGTCATAAAAAAAGATGCAGCGGCTGCATCTTCTATGGGAACAGGAAAATTTTATCTTTTCCTCATCAGATGTGTAATTAAATCTCTGAATAATTTTACCATGGCTTAATTACTTATCTACTGTTACAATTTTATTAAAAATTATGACATCAAACAATACCACACAGCCAAAAACTGTTAAATATCATAAATTTATCTTTCCGGGGTGATAATTACCAATCCTATAAAACCATGATTAACAAAGTACTAACCTGAAATATATCTTTTATCTCAATTTGAGATTTTAATCTTGTCCAGCACTGTTTTATTCCATGGTCCATGAATTGTACATATGCATCTTTTACGCTAAAATTTCGTAACTTTGTTAGTCTCAATTTTACTATGGCTTCAATTAAAGATATAGATATAAAAAAGCAGGTTTTCGTTAAAAACGCACACCTTAACAACCTCAAACACATCGATGTACTCATCCCGAAAAACAAGCTGATCGTCATTACCGGAGTGTCCGGAAGCGGGAAATCTTCCCTGGCTTTCGATACCATTTATGCGGAAGGCCAGAGAAGGTATGTGGAGAGTTTAAGCTCTTATGCCCGTCAGTTCCTCGGTAAGCTGGAAAAGCCCAAAGTGGACGACATCAAGGGCCTTGCGCCTTCCATTGCCATCCAGCAGAAGGTAATTTCTTCCAATCCGAGGTCTACGGTAGGGACTTCCACCGAGATCTACGATTACCTGAAACTGCTGTTCGCCAGGATCGGCAAAACCTACTCCCCGGTTTCCGGTGAAGAAGTGAAAAAAGATTCGGTATCTGATGTCGTGGATTTCATCAAGGCTTCTGATCAGGAGGTTTCCTTTTTGCTGACCGCTCCGCTGGACTATGATTCCGAAGCATTCAATGAAACGCTGAACGTGCTGAAACTGGCCGGTTTTACCCGGCTGGAGATCAACGGCAATGTCGCAGGGATCGAAGATCTGGAAAGCTTCGGGTTTACCCCTGAAAAGGGCATGGCTATCAACCTGGTCATCGACCGTTTTTCCTACGAAGAGGATGAAAGTTTCCTCCAAAGGCTCGCCGATTCCATCCAGATGGCATTTTACGAAGGAAGAGGATACTGCTCCCTTAAAAATACCGAAACCGGAAAGGTGAAGGAATTCTCCAATAAGTTCGAGCTGGACGGCATTGAGTTCCTGGAACCGAATGTCCATTTTTTCAGCTTCAATAATCCTTACGGAGCCTGTCCGACCTGCGAAGGATACGGAAAGGTCATCGGGATCGATGAGGACCTTGTAGTACCGAATAAAACCCTTTCCATCTATGAAGATGCGGTAGTCTCCTGGCGCGGCGAAAGCATGAGCGAGTGGAAGAAATCCTTCATTAAGGAAGCAAAAGGCTTTCCGGTGCACAAACCATACCATCAGTTAACCAAAGAACAGAGGAACTTCCTCTGGAAAGGAGACGGAAGCAGGAACTTCCCGTCCATCAATAATTTCTTCAAGATGCTTGAAGAGAACCTCTACAAAATACAGTACCGCGTGATGCTTTCCCGGTACCGCGGCAAAACGCTCTGCCCAACCTGCGAAGGCATGAGGCTGCGTGAGGAAACCAGCTGGGTAAAAATAGACGGGCACAACATCCAGTCGATGATCGACCTTCCGCTGGATGAGCTCTTCCCGCTGATTACCGGATTAAAGCTTTCCGACCACGACCAGGAAATTGCCAAAAGGCTGCTGTACGAAATCACGACCCGGATTGAATTCCTGCTGAAAGTCGGCTTAGGCTACCTGACGCTGAACCGTACTTCCAATACATTGTCCGGCGGGGAAAGCCAGAGGATCAACCTTGCGACCAGCCTTGGAAGCTCGCTGGTAGGTTCTATCTATATTTTAGATGAACCTTCTATCGGCCTGCATTCCAGGGACACAGAGAATTTAATTGAAGTGCTGAAGAACCTCCGCGATCTGGGCAATACCGTGATCGTAGTGGAACATGATGAAGACGTAATGCGGGCGGCCGACTACATTATCGACATCGGACCGGAAGCCGGTTACCTTGGCGGTGAACTGGTTTTTGCCGGAGATTATAAAGAACTGAAAGATGCCGATACGCTGACTTCAAAATACCTCACCGGCCGGCTGGAAATCAAAGTCCCTGAAAAAAGGAGAAAGGCCAAAGAATGGATCCACATCAAAGGGGCCCGGCAGAACAACCTTAAAAATGTTGATGTAGATATTCCGCTGGAAAGCCTGGTGGTGATCTCAGGGGTTTCCGGAAGCGGAAAATCAACGCTGATGAAGGAGATCCTGACGAATGACATTATGATCCAGCTCGGACTCGGCGGTAAGAAAGGTGATTATGATTCCGTGGAATTCCCTAAAAAGCTGGTCAAGAATATCGAACTGATCGACCAGAACCCGATCGGGAAATCCTCTCGTTCCAATCCGGTGACCTACCTGAAAGCCTATGACGACATCCGCGACCTGTTTGCCAAGCAGAAAACCGCCAAGATGATGGGCTACAAGCCGAAGCACTTCTCCTTCAACGTAGACGGCGGAAGGTGCGACGAGTGTAAAGGCGAAGGCGTGATCAACGTATCCATGCAGTTCATGGCGGACATCGAGCTGGAATGCGAGGTGTGCAAAGGCACCCGCTTCAAGAACGAGATCCTGGAAATCAAATACGACGAGAAAAATATTTCGGATATCCTCCACATGACGGTGGATGAAGCGCTGGAATTTTTCGGGGACAACAAGGAAGACAAGATCGTGACCAAGCTGAGGCCGTTGCAGGAAGTCGGATTGGGCTACCTTCAGCTCGGACAGAGCTCCTCTACCCTTTCCGGCGGTGAAGCACAGCGGGTAAAGCTGGCTTCTTTCCTCGTGAAAGGCGTGACAACGGACAAGACGCTGTTTGTCTTTGATGAGCCTTCTACAGGGCTGCATTTCCATGACATCCAGAAGCTCCTCAAATCGCTTCAGGCATTGATTGACCTTGGGCATTCGGTGATTGTGATCGAGCATCAGCCGGACATCATCAAATGTGCAGACTACATCATCGATATCGGTCCGGAAGCCGGGAAACACGGCGGCGAAGTGGTCTTTACCGGAACCCCGGAAGAGCTTGCGAAAAACAAGAAATCCCATACCGCTTTCTACATCAAAGAAAAGCTGGAACAGTAAAAGCACAGAGCACCTTCCAGGTGCTCTGCTGATTTTGATGCGGTTACCCACTTTATTTTGTGGATTACGTGTGAATTTTAACATTCCGTTTATATGAAATTTGAAAATTATTGTCTACATTTACTATGTAATACCACTGAAGTGAAAATATATGTTGCCTTTTTCATTCCTGAAATTGCAATTAAATTTATAAAAATTTAAGCATAGCATTGTCGGCTATGCTTTTTTATTGTTGTCTAATTAAAAAAATGAGATGTTTTTATCTACTGGATCCGCCTCTAAAGGGCGGATTCTTTTATGGATGGATGTTAATTATCTAACACTAAACTTCTTCTATATCTAAATTGCCACCAAACTCTATTGTATATTCTCAGATATTGTGGTTATTGAAGATTTATTATAAATTTTCAGACTACGGGAATCCGTATTTTTTAACAGCCATCATCCTCTACTTTTACAAAAAGTTAAACTTATTATTTTATTGAATTATGAAAAAATTACTTTTACTATTTGTGCTGACAATGACAGTTTGTTCATGTGAAGGATCTGGAAGTTCAGATTATTGTTCCTATAATGGTCATAGTTTGCATACAGGTGAGAAAGGAGGGTGCTATTATTATTCAGGAAGCAAAAAGGTATATGTAGATAAAAGTTATTGTAAGAGTTGCTATTGATGCTTAGTACTTTCTAAAATAATTCTATACGAATCTATTATATAACATTAGAAGCAATAAAAAATTAGTTCACTGAAAGTGATTATATTTTGTAAAGGAATCAATTCAGCTGCATATAGTAACGGCTCAACCAAAACAGTTGAGCCGTATCTATAAATAGCAATCTTTTAAAATCACTCCTTTTTATTCTTAATCAACCCCTCCAATCTATCCATCATATCATCCTTCTCCTTCAGCATCCTTTCATACAAAGCAATCTTATCTTCGTGCAACTGGATAAATTTATCAATAGAATTAATATTTTGAACGTCAACCCTATTATTAAAGATGGCGTTATCTGAAAATGTACATGAAATTAAATTCACCGCATGCTCCTCATCAAAATTCTTGAAAGCATCAACGGGGATGTTCAGCACTCCTGAGATCTTTTTAAGCAGGTGATCTTCGATTACGTCTTTCTGTTCCAGCATGGATACTTTTTTCTGGTTCCACTCGTCGCCCAAATCGAGGGCCAGGGCTTCCTGCTTGATGCCGAGCATTTCCCTGAAGCGTTTTACATTTCTTCCCTGATGTATGTTCTGTTCCATGAGTATCAATTAAGGTTAATTATTAGGTTGTAAGCTAAACCGTAAAGGTAAAAAATATCCGGTAAAAACCGTATCATGTCGATCTAAATATTGATGTTTTTAATGATGCTTTGCTATTCCGGGGGCGGTTCCGGGCAGCTCTATTCAAATCTCTAGCTATATTTTCACAGGCGATACAGGTCAAAACCGGCTCAGAGTGAAGGAAATTGGGATATGTGGCAAGATATTTTTACCGGTGTGAAACCTTATTTTAGGTTAGGTAACTTTTCTTTCAGTTACCTATTTCTATCTGGCTGTCAGCAAAGTAAGCCAATAAATTAGTGTTAAAAATTGATTTCAATCAAATTAATTTTTATATTTACTTTATAATAATAAACACAACAACGATGAACAAACGATGAGCAATCGCTGCTTTCCGCGCAGCCGGTATATGAACTTCTATTTCACCATCCTGTTTGGTACTGATGTCTGCTTTGTCCTTTGCACCACACCAACGCGGTAATGATATTTCAGAACTGGAGATCAGATCATCAGCATGTACAGGAAGGATCATAATTTCATTGAACGTTAACTTTTTTTATTTTTTGTCTGAATTAAATGGGAGCAGCCTCATTACAGGCTGCTTTTTCTGTGAGGAGAATGAGTCCTGAATTCTTCGTCTTTTCTGTCGGCCCTACTCCAAAATAGAAACAGGAGAAGCGATATGAATCACTTCTCCTGTGGTGTAGCCTCACCAGGAATCGAACCTGGATCTAAAGTTTAGGAAACTTCTATTCTATCCGTTGAACTATGAGGCCCCTTTTTGAGAGCTCAAAGATATTAATTTTAATTGAAAAATGCCAATACCTTACCGGTGCTGCCTTAAATTTTATGCTTACAAATTGATTTCAAGACAGATTATTTTCTGATGATCTGAACTATACACAGATCCGGAAGGGAAAAATTCAGAAATTACCGGCGCATATACGGTCCGTAACCCAAACCGGGATCTGTATTGAATGATGAAAAAGACCGGCTTTAAAAGCCGGTCCGGTTGGGAAATCCGTTCCCGTGAATTAAACATCTGTGTTGTTGCCTGCCGCTTTTTTATATTTCGCTTCATTGATTTTATATTCCGCTTTGGCATCCAGAATCTCGGATTTTGCCTGCTGCCATAAGACCTGTGCTTTCAGCACTTCTTCTGCGACCACGGTGCCGGCATCGTACCGGTCCTGGTTCAGCCGGAGGTTTTCGGTGGCCTGCACCAGCGATTTTTCAGAGAGCTCGATGCGTTTCAGGGACTGGTTGAGCTGCATGGCCGCATTCTGGAGTTCCAGCACCAGCAGTTCATTGGTTTCTTCCATTTCCAGCTTCTGGGCAGCCGTCTTGTAGCGCTGTTCCTTCACTTTTTCTTTTCTGGCACCCCAGTCATAGATTGGGATATTAACCGACAGCATACCTACGAATCCCAGCATTTCATTCTTCCTGTTGACCGGATTGACATGTTTCCCGAAACTGGAGAACCCAATGCCGGAAAGGGCTACGGTTGGCTTCCGGTCACCGTCCAGCAGCTTTTCCTGAAGCTCGTTGATCTCCACCGCTTTTGCCAGAATAGAAAGCTCCGGGCGGTGCATGGGTCTCAGCGTGTTGTCTGAAAGGACATCGGTAAAATTCCCGTCCACGGAGTCCTGCACATCAAAACCGGATCCGGTGATACCGGTGATCTGTGCCAGGTTTAACTTGGCCATGGCCAGTCCGTCTTCTGCCCTTTTAAGATTGAGCTGCGCTTCGTTCTGCTGGACTTCTATTTTGAGCAGGTCATTTTTATAGGTGAGCCCGGCATCAAACGCATTTTTCACATTCGTATGGAGTTCATCCAGCAGACGGATGTATTCTTTGGCCAAAGCCGTTTTTTCCTTCGCATTCACAATCTGCCAATAGGCGGTTTCCGCGGCAAGCTTTACTTCTTCGCCGGTAAGGTCTTTCTGTGCAAACTGTAGATCCAGTGCTGCAGCCGAAAGCTTTTTACCGGTTTCCACTTTGCCGCCGGCATACAGCACCTGCGTGGCAGTCAGGCTGGCACTGCCCAATACCTCAGGAAGCAGTGCAGACAACGGTTTGGAAAAATAATATCCTCCCACACTTCCGTCCAGCGTAGGTTTCCCGCCAGCTTCAGCCGCTGCCTGTGCGGCTTTTGCCGCTTCTATATTCTGCTGTGCCCTTTTGATCTTTTTATTGTTTTCCAGGGCGAGTTTTTTGGCTTGGTCAACGGAAACCACTGTTTCCTGTGCCCGGAAGTGAACTCCGGCGGACAATACCAGCACCAGAACTATCTTGGATATCGTATCGTATATGATCTTCATTTTTTCTGTATAAAAATTGTCCTGCAGCGGTCAGTGATAACTATAAACTCTATTGAACGGGGATGCATACAGGACAATCGATTAAAAAATTGATTATGGAAAATTTTAATGATGAGGCTTGGGCTTGTACAAAATCACTTCATCATCAGCCTGGTTTTCAGGCGTTTCATCTTTAGCAACAGGGTCTTTGAGCAGCTTGTAGTACATGACCGGAACAATGAAGAGCGTGAAGATCATAGAGAAGATCAACCCGAATGCAAGTACACTTCCCAACGGAGCCCACATCGGGGATTTGCCTAAGATCATAGGCACCACTCCAACGGCAGCCGCTGCTGAAGTCAGGAAAATCGGGCGCATCCTTCTTTTTGCCGCTGCCATAGCTGCTGCTTTATGGGTGTATCCATGTTCCCGGATCAGCTCATCCGCATAATCCACCAGGATGATCCCGTTCCTCACTACAATACCGATTAAGCTGATAATTCCCATAAAACCGGTCATTCCCAATGGATTTCCAGTGATAAACAATCCAAAGAAGGCTCCGAAAAGGCTTAACAGGAAGGTGCACAGGATGATCAGGGCTTTTCCCAGGCTCTTGAACTGGAACAGCAGGGTCAGGAAGATCAGGATCAGGCTCACGGAAAGTGAAAGCAACATCCCCGGCGTGTTTTCCAGTGTAGCCTCCGCATCACCTCCGTACTGGATGGTGGTTCCCGCAGGTAGAGCAAGTGCGTCAATCTTCGGTTGGGCTTCTTTAAGGATCCTGGATGGTTTAGGGCCAAGCTGGGCTTCTGCAAGCACACTGGTATATTTGATCCCGTTTTTCCTGGAAATCACACCTGTATGCCATTCCGGCTGTAACGTAGCGACTTCCTTAAGCGGGACCTTGCCCCCGAAACGCGACTGGATGTGAAGGTTTTCCAGGGCACTCATATCCTTCCGGCTTACGGAGTCATACCTCACGAATATATCTACCGGCTTATCTGCTTCCCATAAAGTGGAAACGGAATATCCTTTCAGGCCGGCGCCGAGGGTTTGGGTAATGGCCTGCCCGGTAACGCCGAGGCGGTTGGCTTTTACATCATCCACATTCAGTTTTACGGCCATGTAATCGTATTCGCTGTTCAGCCGGACATTATTGGTTCCGGGTGTATTTTCCAGGATCTTTTTTACCTCTAAAGCGATCTTTCTCTGGTCAGATTCATTATCGCTGACTACCCGGATATCAATCGGTGAACCTTCCTGGAAACTGAGCTGCTTAACTTTGACGTATCCGTCAGGCAGGAAGTTTTTCAGCTTTACTAGGTATTCTTTAGCCATTTCATTCGTCGCATCGTTGCTAACGGTCGTGATGAAAACCTGGGCAAAATATTTTTTGGGGGACTCAGGCGCATAGGTCGTATGGAACCGCGGGGAGCTCATGCCTACAAAACTGGTAATATCCACTACCCTGTTATCTTTCTTAAGGATGTTTTCCAGCTCTTTTACTTTTTCCCCGGTCTTTTCCAGTGAAGTGCCGTTAGGCATCCAGATTTCCATATTGAACTGGTTCCTTTCGCTGAGCGGGAAAAATTCCGGGTCTACTTTGGTCGCGATGAAAATGGCTGAAATAACTGACAGCAGCCCTATCAGCATGGTCATTTTAGGCCATTTGAATGCCTGCCCCACGCCGTTATCGAATACGGTCTGAAGATGGTCCAGCATATTTTTCTTTACAGGCCGGTCAGACACCTTATGCTTCAGTCCTTTTTTAATAAAGACATAACAGGTGTAAGGCGTCAGGAAAAGCGCAACCAGCATGGAAGTAATCAGGGCAATGGCGACGGTTATCGGCAGTGATACCATAAAGTCCTTGGCGATGCCTTCCATAAATAACGCTAACGGAGCAAAGGCAAAAATAATCGCCATAGTGGCCGTGAAAATCGGTACAAAAAGCTGCTGTGCAGCCTGCCAGGCGGCTGTCCATGGCGTTAAGCCTTCATCCAGCTTTTCAATATAATTATCGACGACCACAATGGCATTGTCCACCACCATCCCGAGAACGATGATCAGAGCCGCCAGGGTTACCTGATGAAGTTCCAGGCCTACCATCTGCATAATCCCGAATGTGATGATAATGGAAATAGGCGCCGCCGCCGAAGCTACCCCCGCTACCCGTACAGGCAACAGCAGCATCACGACCAATACCACCGAACCAATTGCCATGGCAAATTCCAGCATAAAATGGCTGATGCTCTCTCCAACGGCTTCAGGCTGGTTTACAATGGTCTTCATATGGATATCGGAAGGGAAATTTTTCTGTATCTCATGAATTTTCTGTTCCACTTCCTTCCCGAACGCTACAATATTGTTCCCGGGCTGCATATCCACTGTAAGAACCATGGCTTTCTCATTCCCTACTTTAACATAGGAGGCCGGTTCTTCAGAACGCCGTTCCAGTTCTGCCACATCCTTCAGTCGGACTACGTTGCCCGCGGGCGTTGTATAGACAATCTGCTCACCGATATCTGCCATAGTCCTGTAACGGCTGTTGGTATAAATGGGGATGATCGCATTGGAGCCTCCGGAAATCTCACCGTTGTACCCGGTAATATTCTGCTGTTGGATAGCCGCCACCAGCGTACTGATATCGAACCCGTACTGCTGCAGCTTCCGGTCATTGATTTTGATGTAAATCTGCTGCCTCTGACCGCCGGAACGGTTGATCTTGGAAACGGTGGGAATTACCTTAAGTCCGTCTTCCAGCTTATCCACATAATTCTCAATCTCGGCATATGACCTGTCTTTTGAGGATACGGAGATAATCATAGCGGTCACATTCGCAAAGTTGCTGTTGATGAACGGTCCTACCACACCTGCCGGAAGCTTCGGGCGAAGGTTGGCATCCATATCGAGCTGAAGGGTATGCCAGAATTTTTTACGGTCTTTGACATCGGCATTCATTTCAACGGTAAAAAATACCTGCCCTTCCTTAACTTCGGCTTTTACTTTTTTCTTTTTGATTTCTTCAAAGGAGAAAAGGTACTGTTCTATTTTTTTGGCTACTTCCTCCTCTACCTGATGTTCGTCGGCACCCGGATAGAGCGCAAAAACAGCTGCTACAGGCATATCGATCCGCGGGTTTTCACTTCGCGGCATGTTCATCAGGGAATTGATCCCCATGATCATCAGCAAAACGACCAGTACAATCACCACCTGCTTATGCTTCATTGCTGCTTCCAGAAAATGCACTTTTTTATTCGTCATTTCTTTATTCATTTTTAAATTACAGCGTAACGGCTTTTCCGTCTTCCAGCCTGGTCTGCCCGGAAATGATGACCTTATCATCCGGGTTCAGGCCGCTTTTGATGACTACATTGCTTGCCCCGGCCATGCTTTCCATTTCCACCCGTTTTTTAAAAGCGGTGGTTTTTCCTTTTTCAGACTTCAGGATATAGACATAACTGGTGCCTGAAGGATCTTTGAGGACTGCCTGGGCAGGCACAGTCAGTGCACTGCGGCTTTTTCCGGTATTGATGCTGATGTCCGCAATCATGCCCGGAAGCATCTGTCCGCCCGAATTGTTCAGCCTTATTTTCACTGTATAAGTTTTGGAATTGTTATCCGCCTGCGGATTGATGATGGTCACGCGTCCATGGATGGTCTGGTTCAGGCTGGGTACCGAAATATCGGCGGCATCCCCGATCTTTAGTGAGCTGATCTCATTTTCCGTAATGGAAGCTACCGCATACACCTGATCTGTCTTCACAATGGTAAATGCGGGAACGCCAGGTGCCGCAGTTGCCCCGGCTTCCGTGAGCTTCTGGGAAACAATCCCGGAAAATGAGGCATACAGCCTGGTATCCCGGAGATTTTTCGCGGCTATTTCGCGGTTGGCTTTGGATTGTGCCAGCGCTACCTTCGCTGCAATGTAATCTCGTTCCGGCAGGCTGTTTTTAAGGTACAGCTGGTTAAGCCGGTTGAAGTTGTCCTGTGCCTGTTCCTGGCCCGCACCTGCGACGGCAAGAGCGTTCTGATAGGTGCCGGTTTCAATGGATGCCAGCAACTGTCCTTTCGAAACCTTCTGCCCTTCCTGGACGGAGACCGCAGTCACCCGTCCTGAAACTCCGAAACCGATGTTTACGCTGTTATCAGCTTCAATGCTGCCGCTGTAGGTTAATATTTCCGGTCCGGAGGAAAGTTCTGTCTTTTGTACCGAGACCTTTACCGGATCGGTTTTTACAGCCGTTTCCTGCTTGTCTTTGCCTCCGCATGATGCAAGCAGGACTACAGTTCCTAATAAAAGAATAGAGCTCTTTTTTATTCTCTTCATAAATCTACCATTTGAAGTTGTAGGGATTTCCCTATGGAGTACTTATTGTTTGTGAGTGCAAATTTGGACTAAGAACAGTCCGGTTCAAAGGTCTGTTTTCGTCTTAAAATGGTCTAAAATGATACAAATGACCTGAAAGGCATACATACTTGTGCTTTTTGCAAGATCTGCCATAGGAATTTCATAACAGGTATGAAGATGGAAAGAGGTTTTCTGCACAGAATATAAAAAGAATACTGCCTTAGCTGCACATGATAACGGATCACTGACAAGCAGCGGATGACATTGAGTTATGCCGGAAAGACACACGGTTTCAGGATATGATTTCTCTGCAAGCGGATGATCCATCAGGCGATGTATCATTTTGTAAAAGAGTGATTTGAAATATCGGGATATATGAATCGGCCACATCTATCCATGTGACCGATTCCCAAATTAATGAAAAAAAACAATCCTACACTATTGTTTGCTAACGCTATTATTTGCACAACAAATTTCATCAACATCTTTATCATATAAAAGGTTTAAACCCAGTCTGAATTGGTCTTTTCCAGCCTTGTTTTTTGAGCAGATCATATCGTATGTCGGTTGAAGTGCAGAATTCCATGGAACGTATCGCAGATTGTTGAAAGAATTGTTTTTTTATATTACTCATCGGTCCTCGATACATTTTTCTCCGCTTCGCTGCGAAAAAAACTCGAACTGACGGGGACGTAGTGTTTGTCAGGGATAGGTTTCCGTTGTCGGCTGTTCGGATGCGAAACGAAGTGGAGCGTATCGAGAATTTTTTTGAAAAGCAGCACTCTTTTGTTTGTTAATCACCGGTTCTCGATACATTTTTCTCCGCGATGCTGCGAAAAAAACTCGAACTGACGGGGCCGCAGTGTTGGTCACCAGTTAATTTCCGTCGCCGTCTGTTCGGGTTCGAAACGAAGTGGAGTATATCGAGAACTTGTTGAAAAGGATCCCACTTTTGTTTATTAATCACAGGTTCTCGATACATTTTTCTCCGCTTTGCTGCGAAAAAAACTCGAACTGACGGCGCCGCAGTGCTTGCCCTCATACGATAAGGTTCAGTAGCATTCAGGCAATATGCCAGATCAGGTACGATACAGACCAATTTCAGCACAAAACAGACCTTTGAATCTGAATGTATACTGTTGAAATTTGCCTGGTGAACCAATATTTACAGGCCATGATGCGAACTTTGTCTTTTTCCAGCATAAGCAGTGAAGTCAACAGGAAACAGGCCTGGACACTGATCACGGATCTCAATCACTGGAACCGTTGGGATTTCAATATCCTGCGTTCTTCCCTATTGCAAAGGAAACTGGTTCCCGGAGCCCTGTTTTCCGTTAAGCACCGTGATTTCATAGAAACCAGAGCAATGATAACGGAACTGGACCGTTACCGGTCATTTGCATTCAGGATCAGATTTCTTCTGGCTGCCATGGACCGGAAATTTATCCTGGAAGAAACGGAAGGAGGCCTGAAGCTGACCATATCCACCTCTATAACAGGAATGCTTTCCTGGTTCTGGAGGATTGCGGTTATGCACAAAATCCTGGACGACACTCCTGAAGACCTTTCATTGATCATGCATCACGCCCAACGTATAAAAATACAATAAACCATACATGAAAAAAACAATTCTTTTTAAGCTGAAATTCAAAGAGATCATGGACGCTTTCTGGCTCAGGGAAGACATCCTGGAACTGATCCCGAACTGCGAATGCGAGTATATGGACAATGATTTCAGGTGCCTGAACGTATCATCAGAAACGTTGTTTTCTGTTAATGAACTCCGACCGGTCTTCGAACTCTATAAGACTGAATTTTCTATTCTGAATAAGATTCCTGCCCAAACGGAAAAAACAGGACTGCCGGTTTTCCACTACAGTCATTGACAACTCAAAAGCTGACCACCTTGAAAACAGAAGATAGGATCAAAGATGTTACCAAACAGCTGCTGTTCAGGCAAGGCCTGTTTACGGTAACCACGCAACAGCTTTCTGAGTATGCCGGAATTGAGCGGACGGCCATCCATTATTACTTCCATTCCAAGAAAAACCTGATCGACACGGTAATCAGAGAAGTTACGCAGGAATTTTCTCCGCTTCTGCCCGGTTATATGGAAGGTCTCGCCTTTGAAGCAAAACTGGAACGGTATATTGCTTATTATGCGGCAAAATATAAAAAATACCCCTATCTGGATGTCTACCTTATCACTCAGTATGAGCTGAAGGATCATACAGAAAAAATATTGAACCCATTCGGGGAGCTGATTCCGGAGATCATGATCTGGATCAGGAACAATAATACTGAGTATGCAGGACCGGCAGATTTTCTGGCCCATCTGCTTTCAATCGTCAATGGATACTATATTTCTATGGATTTCCTCAGAAAAAGGCAGGAATTTCTTACAGCGGAAAACCAAACGGAACCGGATGTAAAAAGAATCCTCAGGCTGCTCCTTAAACCCGCAGAAATATGATGGCCTGATGAACATCATTTTATCCCGTTTTATTTTTTAACTTTATTATCCATTTATCCAAAAACAGCTATGATGACCAGTCCTGTTGCTTTTCATAACATTAACGACCTGCTGAAGACGCTGAATAAAAATACAGATCAGAAGCGTATAAAAAATGACTTTTTCATCATTGATGAAACCTCAGATTTCTGTACTACGCCGTATCCGTATCCCTTCAGAACGGATAATTCTGCCATTATCCTGATTATGGAAGGAAATTCTGAATTACAGATCAATTTCGAAACCCTTGCTCTGAAACCGAATGATATGCTGATTATTCCGGCCAATGCGACTATCTATCCCAGCGATAATAAAGAAAATGTTAAAATAACCGGCATTGTATTCAGTGATGTTTTCGTTCAGAAAAACATCCGGTATATGAATTACATCAACGAGATTATATTTTTTTCAGAAAAAAACACTCCCGTCCTGCACCCCACAGACAGAGACCGGGAGACTTTCAAATTTTTGATCCGCCAGATTGATGAAGCGGATGACCGTGATGATTATTATTCAAAAGACCTGATCAATCATTATTTCAATTCGATCGTCCTCGAAATCATGACGATTTACCGCTGCACGGAAAAGAAAATGATTGATCCTACGACTTCCCGGAGAAAGGAAATTGTGTATCAGTTCCTGGACCTGCTTTCCAAACATTCTAGAAAAGAACGTACCGTAGAATTCTATGCAGAACAGCTGTCTGTAACCCCAAGCTACCTGACACGGGTGATTAAGGAAGCATCGGGAGATTCTACACGTGAGATCATTACCAATTCCGTCATTATGGAAGCCAGGGACCTGCTGCTCAATTCCAGCCTTTCGGTTGCTCAGATCTCTGAAGAACTCAATTTCAGTGACCAGTCTTTTTTCGGGAAATTCTTTAAAAAGAAGATGAAGATCTCTCCTAAAACATTCCGTGTCAGAAATAAATAACCCATGTCATATACAATCCACCCTATCAAACCAAAATCCCTAGTTTACACCAATCTTTAAATCTTTAAATCATTAAATTTTAAATCTCCATCATACCGATAAAAAAAATAACAGCTGAAAACAGCTCCATCCTCCATAATCTGCCCATTTTTTGTAATTTAGACTAAAACAATACCGTTTACCTAAAGCAGATTATGAAAAATTTAACGACATTTCTCTATAACCTCTACGGATCTGAAAACAACGCTATTAAGCTCTGTGCGTATCTATATGGGTTGTATGCCGTATTCCTCCTTATAGAATGCATTGATTTCCTGTCCATGCTGCACACGCCCGATCCGGGAACCCATCCTACCTATGATATTGTGCATGTGGCTTTTTTCATTGTTGAACTGATCGTCTATGCAGCACTCACCCTTGGATTCGTAATGCTTTTGAATGCAGAAAATAAAAAGCCTGCAACCGTCATTATCCTGGTAACACTCATCACTGCCGGCCGGGCTTTCCTGGATTATTACCTGTACTGGTACAGCGAACCGAAGGTTCACTTCGTACCATACATTTACAAGACCTCCAATAATTTCAGCGATTTAGTCCGAGCCACATTCCTTCCGGCACAACTTATCGCCGGATTGTTATGTATATGGCTCTGGGCCGGATACTCAGCCCGGAATACTGCTTATGATGTAAAAAGATGATTCACGAAAAACGTAATGCTGCGCTGAAATTTTACACTGGCACAGTATTTCTCAAAAACCGGAAATCCGTATATTTGTCCCTTTCATAATTGATATCAAACCAATAACCTTCGTATGCAAGACGATTCCCTGCACAAGCTGATCCCTATGACCGATTTCGTCATTGAATATTACGCCAATGAAGGCTATGCCGATCTTCAGACCCTGAACCTGATGAATAACTATGCTGTATTCCTTAAAAGGCCTTTGCTGCTCAGCATGTTTGTTCCGGTAGATGCCCAGGGCAATATTCTCAAGGAGCCCAAGAATTATTCCTCATGGAAAACCCTTGAACACAATCAGGCTCCTGCTATTGCGGAACCTGAAACTACCGCATTCCGGGAATACCGGATTTACCAGGAAGCAGAACGAAGGTGTTTCTTTTATGGCTTTACCATTGCCTATAACGGCTATTCTGTGGTGAGGATTACAGCTTCATATGATGAATCTATTGAGTTGTCATTCAATAAATCGGATATGCTGTCCCAAACTTTTAAAGATGTGGAGTCTCTGCTGTATTTTGACAGGATTTACCTGAATTCGGCTGCCATTAAACAGTTGGGCCTTTCGGATCATGAACAGTAAATAAATCGGTTTCAGAAAAAAAGATATGGCGTCATACTTCGGAAAACCCATAAAAAAACCTGAATAAGATTGCTTATTCAGGTTTTTTTTACGTGATACCATTGTATATTTTATGGTAATACCGGTGCCGGTGCAGAACCTGTGCCTGCCGTATTCGCACCCATATCTACCGTAATTGTATTGTTGACAGTGGTCAGCATATCTCTCCTGTACACACTTACACTGAGCCTGATTTCAGGATTCTGATCGAATACACGCCCATTATTAGGCATAAATTCAATACGCCATGTTCCATTCTGTACAAATGCGCGGCACGAATACTGGGGTATATACTGATTGGTATTTCCTGGCTGTGTCAGGTTAATATTTGAATTGTTATTCACTCCCCTGATGATGAATCCACCGATTATCAGATAGTAATTGGCCGCAGAAATTCCTGTATCAAAATTGGAGAGTCCCTGAGGATTGATATTGGTAATGAAGTATACCGTACTGTTGATTGCACTGTAGCGTGCCGTAGCGGGAACGTATCTCTTCAGGACCTTGTCACTATTGTCTCTCACCAACAGGTAAGAATCGGCAGAATTACCGGTATGTTTCCCTGGATTTTCCAGGTAAAGATCGCCGCTAAGCTTCATATTTCCATTTACTTCAAGCGTATGGGTAGGGGTATTTGTTCCTATTCCTACTCCCGTGGTCTGTGCATTGCTGATCAAGAAAGTAAATAACAACAGAGCTAAACTTATAGTATTTTTCATGTGTTTAAAGTATTAGATTCCACTAGGTGCAGCTGGTGCACTACCATTATTACTCCCTCCAAGATCATATGTAACCGTACCCAGGTTTTTATAAAATCTTTTTGAATACATCACGACATCAAAATTGTATGTGTACCTGTCAGTAGTATTCTGCGTATTCAGTGTAGGATAAGATATGTTGATATGCCATGTTCCTCCGGATTCAAAGATATTGAATACAAAATGTCCTTTATTAACAGGATTCGCTGATGTATCTGTATAAATACCGTTGTTACCGCTACTTGGGATAGCCTCAAAATTAGCTACGGTAATAAAAAAGTTATCGGTAGAAATATTCAGGTTAAGATCAGTAAGATCATCTCTGTAGATGTTGGTAACGGAATACGGCTGGATGGTCAGTGGAGTGTAGAGGTTTTCTACGGCAAGAACCTTTCCGTTTACCACGCTGGATTGCGGGTCTGTACCTAAAATTGTAAATCCGGAAGGATTGTTTACATAGTCTACCGGATCAAGAAATACAGAAGATTTCACCGCTGTGCTTCCTACCACATCAAGCTTTTGTGCAGGAGTTGTGGTTCCGATTCCAATTTGGGCCTGTACCTGAGATGAAAGTCCCAGAATAGCCATTAAAATGATGCCTTTTTTCATGTTCTTACTTATTGGAGGATTGGAGAAGAGTCTGTTCCTGTTGAAGTGCCGTTCAGATTGAAGGGACCTTTCTCAGAATAGATTTTAACGTAGGTCTTAGGATATACAGCACACACCACGGTCCAGGTCCCGTTAGTTGTGGAGGCAAGCTGGGAATAATCTGCGTATATTATCCATTCATTATTCACGCTTTTCACTCCGTACGAAGGAATTGCCGTTACATTACCGACAACATCCCGGTCAAAATAGGCAGACAGTACCATCAAAGAATAATCGGTTGAGTTAATTTTCGTATTGAAGCTTTCCACCCAGTCCAGATTGGCATTAGCCAGCTTATACGTAATGATACTTGCAATACCCGGAGCATTTCCCTGGCTGGGATCTATTCTTCTGACACTGTTATCAATGTTGCTTTGACCCAGGAGTAAATAACGGTTTTTTTCAGTAACTCCTACATTGGAGATGTTTCCTGAGATAATTTCCTGAGATTTATACGTTCCGTTAACATCAAGTTTTACTCTTGGGGTGGTTGTATTGATGCCAACATTCCCTACTTGGGCATTGGCAATGCTGCATAGAAAAAATGCCGCAATACGGTAAATTCTCATTTCCATATTTGGTTTTTAAATTAGAACAAACGGGTTAATAAATTCGGTGCAAAGGTAATTATTTTTCACAGACATGCAAAAAATAATATAAGAATTAACGATAAATTCACGAAAAAATACAAATATTTATAACCCTCAAGTAAAAATGTAGAATTTTTTCTACATTTCAGGTAGTAAAATTACGATATCTGCAAAATAACATGGTTGTTTTTGTGGTAGGTAATTGAGGAATTTACTGATTCAGAAGGTTTTTAATGGTTTCCAATACCCCAAAATTATCATTGGAACATGCTTCAAAGCTTGCCGCTTCTTTAACTGAAGGGTGCGCATTCTTCATCGCGTAAGAATATTGTGCGTTTTTCAGCATCTCTATATCATTCATATAATCACCGAAAGCCATGGTCTGTTCCGGAGAAATATCAAGTGCCTGCTGCAGTTTTTCCAGGGCATTACCCTTATTGATATCTTTGTTCATAATATCCAGCCAATGTTTTCCGGAAATAACAATTTCGAGGTCATACTGCTCGAACTTTTTCACATGAGGATACAGGTGTTCTTCTGCACCGTCTGGATGATAAACCGCTATTTTAAAGGCACTGTCATTGACCTCTTCTGTAAGGTCATCTTTTTTCTGGTTCCTGGTGTAGTATTTTGAAAAGAAATCTACAAATTCTTCATCATCCGTTTCATAATAAGCTGTTTTCTTTGCAGATAACACGGCTTTGGCTTTAGGAATTTCACGCACAGTCTTGATGATGTCCACAATATGCTTATGTTCCAGCCGGTCGGCAAAAAGCTCCTCGTTCTTATAAATGACATAGCCTCCGTTTTCTGCGATGAATCCTATTTCATTTTCAATATCGCCGAAGTATTGTGTAATGCCCGGCATCTGCCTTCCGCTTGCAGGCACAAATAAAATATTCTTCTTTTTCAGTTCGCTGTAGATAGCCGGAAATTCAGGGCTGATTTCATAATTGGAATTCAGGAAGGTCCCATCCATATCGGTTACTATAAGTCTGATGTCTCTCATAAATTAATTTTTATTCACCCGAGGCCGGGACGATTTACAGAGATTCTAAAACCTTGCCAAATCCCGGTCCCTATCAATCTTTGTTCTTATAATGCACTAGCGGAAGGTTTTTCAGGACAGCAGCACTCTGCTCCGGTGTGAGGTCACGCTGCGGCTCTGCGAGCATTTCATATCCCACCATAAACTTTTTGATTTCTGCACTTCGCAGAAGCGGCGGATAAAAATGCATATGGAAATGCCATTCCGAATGATCTTTTCCGTCTGTAGGTGCCTGATGAATTCCTGCCGAATACGGAAACGAGGTCTGGAATACATTGTCGTATTTTATGGTAAGACCCTTCAGGATTTCAGCCAGTGCTGTTTTTTCCGGTTCTGAGAACCCGCTGATATCAGAAATTTTCCGCTTACTGACCACCATGGTTTCGTAAGGCCACGATGCCCAGAACGGAACCAATGCCACAAAATGTTCATTATTGAGAATGATTCGTTCATCAGTTTCGATCTCCTTTCTCAGGTAATCCTCCAGCAGGGATTTTCCATAGGTATTAAAATACTTCTTAAGATTATTCTGTGTTCTCTGGACCAGCGTCGGGATTGATGACTGCGCCCAGATCTGCCCGTGCGGATGCGGATTACTGCATCCCATGATGCGTCCCTTGTTCTCAAAAATCTGGACATGGTTGATGAAGTCCATCGCACCCAGTTCCCTATACTGCTGCTGCCAGAGGTCCACAACATTCCGGATATCATTTACCTCCATTTCAGGTAAGGTAAGGCTGTGATCGTCAGAAAAACAGATCACCCTGTTGATCCCACGTTCCGGCTTCATGGCAAAAAAGTCTGTGGTCTCTTCAGATTGTTCCACTTCTTCCTTCATCAATGATCCGAAATCATTATCGAAAACATAAACACCCGTATAATCAGGATTTTTTTCACCGCTGATCCTTAGATTACCGGGACAAAGGTAACAACCCGGATCATAGGAAGGCTGCTGCTCAGGAGCAGAATCTTCAGTCTGCCCCTGCCACGGCCTTTCGGAACGTTGCGGAGATACCAGGATCCATTCATCCAGAAGCGGATTGTAGCGTCTGTGCGGATTTTTTTTAGGATTGAATGTATTCATCACTGGTGTATTCTTGGATTCCGTCTGAAATTTTAACCGGGTATATTTTCATTGGGATATTGAATTGATTTTTGTACTTCTCACTGATCTTGCCGGTTATCTCTTCCACCCTATCCTCTCTGATAAGATTGATGCTGCAGCCTCCGAAACCACCCCCCATCATTCTTGCTCCCAGTACGCCCTCTTCCTTCAGGGTTTCTTCAACGAGGAAATCAATTTCTTCACAGCTGACTTCGTATTCACGGGAAAGTCCGTCATGCGTTTCGTTCATCAGCCGGCCGAGTTCTTCAGGACGGTTTTCAGAAAGCGCCTGGACTGCCTGTTCTACCCTTCCGATTTCTTTTAAGAGATACCGGCACCGGATGTACGGTACAACTCCCATTTCCTCCCTGCATTCTTCCAGCATTGCCAAAGTAAAGTCCCGGAACTTCTCTACCTGCGGAAATTTTTTATGAAGGACTTCTTTTCCTTTGTCTACATCGTTTCTTCGGTCATTATATCCCGAAGTCAGGTGGGTATGCTTGACACAGCTGTCGAACAGCACCCAGGTGTACCCCTCCAGTTTCGCATCGTAATAGTGGTGATCCAGCGAATTGCAGTCGAGCATGATTACTTTATTTTCTTTTCCGAATACCGATGCAAACTGATCCATGATTCCGCAGTTCACCCCGACAAAAGTATGTTCTGATTTCTGACCGATCAGGGCCATATCACTTTTTGAAAGTCCGAGATCAAACAGGGAATTCAGGATATATGCCAACCCACACTCCAGTGCAGCCGATGAGGACAGTCCGGAACCCATAGGAATAGTGCTGCTGAAAGCAATCTGCAGGCCACCGGTAGTTCTGCCGCTTTCCTGGACGGCATTGAAAACGCCCAGCAGGTAATTTGTCCACTGTTTTTCAACCGGAACCTGTTTTTCCTTGGTATTGAAGCTGAAAGACTGATCAAGGTCTGCAGCAAAAAATGTACAGGTATCTGAGCCTGCCTTTTTTTTAACTGCAAAACAAATGTATTTATCAATAGCGGCAGGAAGTACAAAACCATCATTGTAATCCACATGTTCACCGATGATATTGATCCTTCCGGGAGCCAGAAACAGATATTCCGCTTCAGTCTGAAATGCTTTCCGGAATGCTGCTTTGGTATTCTCAATTAACTTTTTCTGCATACACTGATGTGTTTAATCTTTCATTTTAAATGTTAAAAATACAGCTAAATTCCGGGATGTACACTATTGTTCTATTGAATGAAATTCCTGAACATAATTAATGAGAATAAAATTCTGTATTCTTTCAGAAATCGCTGTAGACCCTTGTGACAGACGGGAAACCTATATCGACCGATAGGAAAACACACAAATGCTTTACAGTAGTACTATACGGATCAGTGAAAGGCTATCTTATTCAATAAAATAATTAAACTCTTTCCGGTATTGCGACGGACTTTTCTTAACGTACTCTTTAAACGTCTTATTGAAGTAACTGAAATTATTGAATCCGCTTTCAAAGCATACTTCCGTAATGCTTAACGGCTGTTCTGCCAGGAGCTTTAAAGAATGGGTAATCCTGTACTCATTCACAAACTGGGTAAAAGTTTTATTGGTGATCTTCTTAAAATAACGGCAGAAAGAAGGCACTTTCATATTGGCAAGATCGGCAATTTCCTCCAGGGTCATCTGCTCCCGGAAATGGTCTTTCACATAATTGAAAATCACATTAATCCTGTCATTGTCCTCCACCTGCGTCTGAAGATAGTACTTCCCGGCATTCAGGATGCGGCAGTCCTGAGTAAATGCAAGCTCATCAAGGATTCCCAGGAACCGGATCAGCCTGTCCAGCGATGATGACTCGTGCATCTCAAGGATTTTTTTCCCGACTTCCTTCTTTATATCATCCCCGAATACGATTCCCGCTTTTGATTTTTCCAGCAGGCTTACAATCCGCTGCATTTCAGGAGTTTCCCAGATGGCCTCACCTAAGAAGTCGGGCTTGAACTGGATGACCATTTCATATTCATTGTTGGTATTTTCGTTGGTAAGCCCGCAATGCGGCAGATTGCTGCCAATGAGCACCAGGTCTCCGTCAGAGAAATAGGAAATATTACTCCCGATCTGTCTTTTCCCGGAGCCTTTGCAGACATAAATAAGTTCAACTTCCGGATGGTAGTGCCATACATGGGATTTGATGTTTTCATTGGTCAGGAATTTCAGGCTAGTAAAACTGCTTCCGATATTGGGTTTGATGGCTTCAAATGAAGGATGTGAATGTTTCATAGCCTTTACAATTATGGTATATTGATCAAATAATGCACAAAATTAACAATTAATATTTAATTAACACACATGCATGGTTAATATAAAGCATATATGTGAAAATTGTATGGTAGAATCCCTCATATTACTGCTGTAGATTTGTACCATAATTAACTGATATAAAAATAATATCATGAATGCAGTTTTAAAATCCGGTTTTCTTCTTGCTTTCTCTCTGATGTCAGCAGGATTAATGAGTAAAGACAGAGATTTTTCCCTGTCCGTAAAAAAGGCAGAAGCCAAGACACTGCACTTTGAAGTATCGAATGCAAAAAATCTGTCCCTGTTCATTTATAATGATTCCGAAGGGGAGTTATATGCTGAGAACCTCAGTGATGAAGGCCAGGTTGCCAAATCATATGATCTCCAGGCTCTGGCTCCGGGCACCTATTACCTGGTGGCTGAATCTGAATCCAAAGTTGAAAAATACAAATTTACCATCAGTAAAACCAATAGCATTAACATGGATAAAACACCGGTAAGCAGTATTACCAAACCGGAATTTACCATTTCCGGGCATATGGTCAAGCTGCATATGGATGGACCAAAGTATCCTGTCAATGTTTCAGTTTCCGATTCATCCAACAACATCCACTACAGTGGAAGCAAAGTTGCTGAAGACGGATCCGTTGACTTAACTTTCGATTTAAATCCACAGTTTGCAGAAACCTATACCATCCGGGTGGAGGAAAACGGAAATGTATTCAATAAAATTATTTCATTCAGATAGTCCATAACTATTATTATATACAATCGTTCCTGATACAACAGGACAAAATTTTACGTACAGTCAAGTTTTGAGGCAACTCTTCTTTTAATCACGGAGAAAGAGTTGCCTCATTTTTTATTAATTATGGTGTCTCATATTCAGCTTGATTTTCTTGAGGTCTTCCAGTTCATTCACCGGACGTTCTATGTCATACGGAATCGGTCTTTTAGAGAAAGTCTGGAAATACAGCAGGCAGGCATCCTTCCACCAAACGGCATCTTTAGCCTGGATTTTCAGCTTGGACTGAACTTCAGAAAAACGCTGCTCATCGATGTAAGGCTGGATCCGGTCCCAGGTTTTCTGGTATTCCCTTACCTGATGAACCCCTGAATCATATTTATAACACAGCTCGTCCCAAAGTGTTTTGCCATCTTTCATTTTGTAATCCCAAGGCACATGATGGAACCACAGGATTAAATTTTCAGGGCAGGTTTTGATGTTTCCGTAGATCTCGTTCAACGGCGGGAAATACTGGGAGACGGCATTGCTTCCGGTTTTGGTGCGGTCGAAGCCGATTCCGTTAGCGTCTGCCTGGTGGTAATACACCGGCGACCAGTCGGGTCTTCCGCCTTTGTAATCGCCCCACGGTTCCGGGCCATAGTGGTGGTTTCCGGCAAAGATGTGGTGAAGGCCCAGAGGCATCATGTAATCCACCACCGTTTCACGGGAAGTCAGCATCATCTGTTTCACCGGATTGACAAACTCCGGCTTGTCGGTAAAGGTCATTTTAATCCATTCGTCGGCAATCTGCTCGGAAGTCAGTTCATGATTCCAGGCCAGCCTTCCGAACGCGTACCAGTTGGCCTGGGCAAATTGATGTCCGGTCCAGTTGGTATCTTCGCCGATATTGGCAACCGCTGAAATGGCGGTTACTTTTCCGGGCCTTAATGTGCCGTCGGTAATTTTGGCAATGGTTGATCCTTTTCCGTTGGCATAGGTATCGCTTTCCAGCGTTTCTTTAAACAGCGGGGCCAGATAAGCCAGGTGATTGGCCTGTCCCAGATATTCCTGGGTAATTTGGAATTCCACCATTTCCGGCGTTTTTCTCAAGGCTCCGAAAAGCGGGTTGAAAGCTTCCCTCGGCTGAAAATCTACCGGACCGTTCTTGATCTGGATAATCACATTGTCTCTGAATTTCCCGTCCAGCGGAACAAATTCAAGGTAGGCCTGCTTAGCACGGTCTTCTTTGCTCGGACTGTACACAAACGCTCTCCACATCACGATTCCGCCGTAAGGTTTCAGGACATCGGCCATCATGTTGGCGCCGTCGGCATGGGTTCTTCCGTAATCCTGCGGCCCCGGCTGTCCTTCGGAATTGGCTTTCACCAGGAATCCGCCGAAGTCAGGAATCAGCTTGTAAATTTCAGCTGCTTTTTCTTTCCACCACTTCTGAACGTCTTTATTCAGCGGATCCGAATTTTCCAATCCACCCAAGACTTTCGGGGAAGAAAAATTTACCGACAGGTATACTTTAATCCCGTAAGGCCTGAAAATATCCGCCAGTACTTTGACTTTTTTCAGGTAATCTTCACGGAGCATATTCGGAGAAGCGTTCACATTATTCAATACGGTCGCATTGATTCCAACCGAAGCATTTGCTCTTGCATATTCTTCGTATCTTGGCGAAACGGTATTAGGAAGGTCTTCCCATTTCCATAACGAGTGGCCCGCATATCCTCGCTCGATGCTTCCGTCCAGGTTATCCCAGTGGTTCAGTATCCGTACATCGTAAGACGGCTTTTCGGTAATATTAAGATTGCTGAGATTGGCGTTGGTCTGCTGCAGCCTGAGCATATGGTACACCCCATACAGTAATCCTGATTCTTTAGGAGCTGATACAACGATTTTTTCAGGCGAGGAAGTTATCCGGTAACCGTCTTTCAGGTTTTTTAACGATTTCTCCAGTCTGAGTTCAACTGTTTGCCCCTGCCAATGACCGGTCAGTTCTTTTCGGGCAATATTCAGCATCGGGCTGTTGCCTCTAGCCATGATCTTTTCAGAGGATATTCCGTTTTTTGCCGGAAACCGGAGCCAGAGCTGACTTCCGTCTTCGGCGAAAATCATCATTGGAACCATCAGGAATAGCATTAGGTAAATTCGGAAATGCTGCATCGGATTTGTTTTAATTTTGATTTGAACAGACTTAATCTGTTGTTGTGTTTGATAGGTTTTCACCTTTCTGAACCTTTACGGTCGGATATTTTTTCCATAGGTTCCACCTACGGCTATTTCTACTGAACCCTTCGGTTTCTTTTAATGGATATTTTTCAACCTTGTCAAGGTTCAGAACCTTGACAAGGTTGATTGCCGGAAGGCTGATCAGGTTTACTGATTTTCTTCCAGTCCTTCGATAGTTTTTATCTTACCATCATTATCGTACTCGATTTCCACGACTTTCATGCTTCTCAGCCAAGTTCTTCCGCCGCTCGGAACGGAATCGTGGAAGAAGAGGTACCATTTCCCTTCAAATTCAACGATGCTGTGGTGGGTGGTCCAGCCGACAACCGGTGTCAGGATTTCTCCCTGGAATGTAAACGGCCCGTACGGATTATCCCCGGTTGCATAGCAGATCAGGTGGCTATCTCCCGTAGAATAGGAAAAGTAATATTTTCCATTGTATTTGTGCATCCATGAAGCTTCAAAAAACCTGTGCTTATCACCGTGAAGCAAAGGATTTCCGCTTTCATTGAGAATAAGGACATCTTTAGGTTCTTCCCCGAATTCCAGCATATCGTCGCTCAGCATTACTACTTTTGATGGGATTGCCGGCTCGTTATCATTCGGGATCACGGCAGATTCCAAAGCTTTGTTATCGCGGTAACGCTGCAACTGTCCGCCCCAGATGCCTCCGAAGTACATATAATGCTTTCCGTTGTCTTCAAAAAGGCAGGGATCGATGCTGTAACTGCCCATCATCGGATGCTTTTCCGGAACAAACGGCCCGTATGGTTTGTCGCTCACCGCCACCCCGATTCTGAAAATGTCGTTTTTGTCCTTTAGCGGAAAATACATATAATATTTACCGTCTTTATGGGCTACATCGCAATCCCACAACTGTCTTCCCGACCATGGAATATCCTCTACCGAAAGCACTACGCCGTGGTCTGTAATGTCACCGTTTTCCACATTATCAAGGGAAAAAACGTGGTAATCATTCATATCGAAATGATCGCCGTTGTCATTTTCTTCGATGCCGCTTTCACGGTCGTGGGACGGATAGATATACAGTTTGCCTTCAAAAACGTGTACGGAAGGGTCAGCCATATAGTCTTTCGGGAAAAGGTATTTTGCTTTGTTCATTTTTTATAGTTTAAACTTTTAGATAATTGATTTTAATTGTAAAACTTCAAGGTTTATTGTGCGTTTTCTAAACCTCATAGGTTTTGGAAACCTATGAGGTTTGATTGCCAAAGATTATTTTTCCTTCGCTAGTTCAATGATTTTCTCCACCACCGGTTTTGCCTGGTCATTACGGTCGAAAAGAAGCGGATAATCGGTTCTGCCTTTCACCGGGAAATCATTTTTCCAGGACTGGTTGTCGGTAACGCCCCATAAGGTCACCCTCCGGATTTCATTTTTATGCTTCAGGAACATTCTGAAAAAATCCAGATAACGGGTTTCCCATTCTTTCTGAACATTTTCAGGTAGCCCTTTGGTGTAAGGGTTCATTTTCGCTTCGTATTCCACCTTATCGGAAACATTGGCCGATGTTCCCCAAGGTGAAGGAAGCGCACTGATTTCCATTTCGGTAACATTTACTTTTACGCCGGCCGCGGCATAATCCGTTAAGGCTTTCTCGTATTCTTCCAGTTTCGGATTGTCCAATCCCACGTGGGTCTGCATGCCTACTCCATCAATCCGGATTCCTCTTGATCTTAAATCCTTAACGATTCTGGTAACGGTTTTTACTTTTTCCGGGAACCATTCGTTGTAATCGTTATAGTACAGTTCGGCATTTGGGTCAGCTTCCTGAGCATACTGAAAAGCCAGCGGAATGAATTCCTCCCCCAGGATTTCGTAGAACTTGGACTTCCGGTAGGTTCCGTCTTCCATAATGGCTTCGTTCACCACATCCCAGCCTTTTACCCGGCCTTTGTACCGGCCCACCAAAGTGGAAATATGGCTTTTCATCCGCTGTTTCAGGACTTCCGGTGAAACATCTTTCCCGTCCTTTCCTACGAAAAACCATTTCGGCAGCTGGGAATGCCAGATCAGGGTATGACCGATGATGAACATTTTATTTTTCTCTCCGAAGGCTACAAACTTATCGGCATCATCAAAGAAAAATTTCCCTTCCTGCGGCTGGATGAACATGGATTTCATACAGTTCTCCGCAACGATGGAACTGAACTGCTTCCTGATGATGTCATCCGATTTTACGTCGGTCCCATCAATCTGCGGAAGGCTCATCGCAGTTCCGATATAAAATTTATTTTTAAAGGCATCTTTCAGGGAATCGCCGGAAGATGCGGTCTGTGCCGTTTTACACGAAACCGTGAGGGCTAAAATTCCTAATACTGCAATGGCTTTCTTCATACTTATTTTTTATAATTTATCTATTAACAGGTCGCTCCTACGGAGCTCTTACCTTTTCTGCAATGCTGTTATCTATTAACAGGTCGCCTCTAAGAGGCTTAATTGATGGTATCCTGTAACGGCTATTAACAGGCCGATCCTAAGGAGCTTAAAGCATGATATCAATATCAATTCTCCTTTCTCCTTCTTTCTTTAAGGTCACGCTCGATCTGAACCTCCATTTCCTTATTGATTTTATAGAACATAAGCAGACCGCAGGACAGGAAGAACGGAATAGACGGGAAAATACTCACCAGCATTTTTGCTCCCGCGGCTACGGTTTCCGGCTGCACCACATTCTGGGCTCCTTCCGAAGAGATATAGCCGTAATGCCCGATGATGGAAGAAACCAATGAGCTTCCGATGCTCAATCCTACTTTTAATCCCACCATCATGGCTGAGAAAATAATTGCTGTGGCGCGTCTGTTGTTTTTCCATTCGGAATAGTCGGCTACATCGGCAATCATGGCCCAAAGAAGCGGGGTGCTGATCCCGTAAAAGAATCCGTGAAGAATCTGTGACAGGAACATCAATCCTACCGACTTCGGCGGATAGAAGATAAAAGCGACAATAAATAAAGTCGAAATAAACAGGGAAGCGATGAAAGCATCCCTTTTTCCGTATTTATCGGCAAATCTTTTGGAGAACGTAATTCCGACAATCATCATGATGATCCCGCCGGCGTTGAATAAACCGAATCCTGCCGATCTCGGGTCCTCACCGAAGAAATTCATCCCGATGGAATTAAAAAAGTTCGTGATCGGTGAAATGAAAGAGGCTAAGGCCGGTTCATCCACATAATTATTGAAATAATACACGTAAGAACCTCCTTTCATCGCCAGGGTAATGAAGATCAGTGCTGTTACAGTAAGCATGATGATCCACGGCTTATTTTTGGAAAGGTCTTTCAGGTCTTCTTTCAGGCTCGATTTCTGATCGGAAGTCGGGATGATCCTTTCTTTCGTGGTGAAAAAAGTTATCAGCAACATCACCGAGCCGATGATGGCCAGCCAGGTCATCACCGTTTCAATACCGGCAGCCTTATCTCCATGTCCGGCAGAAAGGATAATCGGCAACATAAATACCTGAACAAAGAACTGGGCAAACATCACGGCCACGAAACGGTAAGAAGAAATGCTGTTGCGTTCTCCCATATCACCGGTAATGACCCCGCTCAGCGCGGCGTACGGCAGATTGTTGGCTGCATACAGCAATAAAAGCAGGGAATAAGTAACCGCTGCATAGATCATTTTTCCTTTATATGAAAAACCGGGTGTGCTAAATGCAAGTAAAGCTGCGATTCCAAGTGGGACAGCTGTAAATAAAATCCACGGACGGAATTTTCCCCACTTGGTTTTGGTACGGTCTGCCAAAGCACCGATCACCGGGTTGAATCCGAATCCTGCGATGAGGCCTACAATCAGGGTAATAATAGAAGCATCTTCCGGCTTTAGTCCGTAAATATCGGTATAAAAATAAGCGAGGTACGTCACCAGGGTCTGAAAAACAAGGTTGGCTGCAAGGTCCCCTAAGCTGTAGCCTATCTTTTCGGATACTGATATTTTCTGTGGATGATTATTCATTTTTTAAATATGAAGATTAAATTAATTTTTTTCTGTTGTAAACGGTGAGGCGGGAAGCCCGGCTGTGTTTTTGAGATTGCCGTCAGGATTATCGGCCCAGTCGTAGCGTACGGCTACCGGATTTTTAATGCCATCGTTCCAGACCACGACTTTATTACCTTCGGTTTTGGCTTTCGCCCAGGTCCAGCTTCCGTCTGGATTCTTGATGGCAAAGCCTTTCAATTCGGTAATCCGTGCAAGATCGTCTGTCCCGGTTTTGAAAGAAAGTATGATTTTATTCCCTTCCGTTTTCATCGATTGATAGACCGGTCCGTCTGCCACGATATTCTTTTTATCCGCTATTTTCAGAGCCTGGAAAGCCAGGCGGTCACCGACTGCTTTTTTATTCAGCGGGTGGATGTCATTCCACTCTCCTACATCGATGGTTACAGCCAGTCCGGTATTCGGAACGGTCTGGGAAACTAAGCGCTGCTGATCCCTCAGTTCTGCCCAGTTGCTTTCGATTGGCTGGCTTTTGGTTTCCATGAAGTTGGCCAGCTGCACAATCAGGAACGGTGCGTTTTGCTCATTCCATTTGTTGCGCCAGTCGGTGATCATGGTCGTCAGCAGGTCGCCGTATTCTTTAGGTTTTCCAGTATTGCTTTCGCCCTGGTACCAGAGGAATCCTTTTACTTTATAATTGGTGAGTGGATTGATCATTGAATTGTACAATCCAGTCGGTTTCCAGCGGATAAAAGTCTGTCCGGGAGCCACTCTCGGCATTTTTGCGCCGACTTTATATTTCCAGTCTCCGGTAAGGTCTATTTTATGGCCTCCGACTTCCAGGTAATACGGCTTATCGGCAATGAACTGACCTCTCCCGCTTCCGTTGGTGATGCGGACCGTAATGATGTTCTTTCCGTCCTTCAGTACACCTGCCGGAATGTCGTACCAGCGTGGCGGATATTCATAGGTTACATTTCCGACTTTCACGCCGTTAATGTATGTAACATCGGCATCCTTTATTCTTCCTAAATTTAAAAATGCTGGTTTACCGGATGATCCGGCCGGTACATTGATCTCTCTTCTCAGCCAGACCGTTCCGTCAAAAGATCCTTCCTGGTCTTCCCAGGATCCCGGAACCTTCATAGTTTTCCATCCGGAGTCATCAACGTCTGCTTTTTCCCAATGCTGTGACAATCCGGGATCATTCTGATCAAGCTCGGTATACCAGGCTCTGCTGGCCGCCTGCTCGCCGGATTCGGTGGATTTAATCAGGTCATCATTCTGCCATTTTTTAGCTTCTTCCAGGTATTCAGGATATTTTTTCAGGGAATTGGTGTCCATCCAGGCCTGAACCGGAGATCCTCCGAGGCTGGTATGAATAATTCCCACGGGAACTTTGTCTTCGGCATTGATTTCTTTGGCAAAAAAATACGCTACCCCTGAAAAATCAAGAATAGTCTGCGGATCGGTGGATTGCCATTTACCGCCTTCAAGTTCCGTCTGCGGCGTTTTGAAATTGTATTTTTGCGGTACCGTAAAGAACCTGATGTTTTTATTGTTGGCTTTCTTTATTTCTTCACCATACAAAGGGGTCAGCCTCCGCATAGGAAGTTCCATATTGGATTGCCCGGATGCCACCCATACATCACCGATCAGGATGTCTTTCAGCGTGATTTCATTAATGGTCATTACATACGGTCCGCCGGCTTTCAGTTCGGGAAGCATGATGTTCCAGTTCCCGCTTTTATCGGCGCTGGTCGTATAGGTTTTATTTAAAAATTTCACGTTCACCTTTTCACCTGCGTTGGCAGAACCCCATATTTTCAGCGGCATATTCCGCTGCAGGATCATCCCGTCCGAAACCAGGGCAGGAAGCTTTACTTTGGCTTCCATCATGGAGAGACTGAAAATGCTGACGATCAGAAAAGAGGCTGTTTTGGACTTATAAATATTCATAGAATGAACTGTTATTTAAATTACTTGATGGGTTTTTCATAGCTTTGGGTAAGAAGGCGGACTTCAATAATCCTTGAGGTCACAGCCTGATCCTCTGCAGAGAATTTTACCGTAAGGTTTTCTTTGTTTTTCTCGGAATCCGGCACCGGTAACAGCAGGTACTGCGGCGAATTGCCGGCTTTGCCTTCTAATTTTTTAGCGACGATCTTTTTACCATTGATTTCTGCATTCAGCGTACGTCCGGCGTTGTTATCGAAATAAAGAATATACAGCAAGGATGCATTTTTTCCTGGGTTCTTCATGCGGTAGCTGAACCAGCCTTTGGCATCCCGGAAATGTCGGTCTTCCATATATCCCGTATTAGAGTCCTTGCTTTCGAAGAAATGATCGGATTCCGGCTGCTGTTCTCCCAGCTGGATTTTATCCGCGGTAATAAGGTCAAGCTTTCTGGTTTCGGCTTCTTCCTGCGCCCTTTGTTTCTGTACGGCCTGTATCTTATCCCGGTCTGCCTGCGGCCAGTACAGGATGTACCGTTCTTCCTGAATGGTATAAAACGGAACCAACTGAAGCCCTTTGCCGAACTTATCGGAAGGATATAATCCGTTGATATTGAACGAAAGGTCTTTGCCGTTTACCGGCTGCACATGGTTCAGGACTTCAGAAGCATATCCTTCAATTACAGGAATTTCATTTAAAGGAATCTGCGGACCGTGGGCAATATGACCGCCGCGGCTATCATCAGCCAGAAGACCCTGCTGGTTTTCCTTTCCGTAAGGAGCGGCCAACACTACAGGGCCGTATTTAAAGGCATAATAATCCGACTGATCCGGTAGCTGTTCTGCGGTAAGGTGCATCGGCATTTTCATTTCCACGGCATCGCCTTTTTTCCATTTCCTTTTGATGTTGAGATAGCCGTCGGAATCGACAGATACAATTATATTTTTTGAATTAACGGAGACGACTATTTGTGAAGTGTTTGTCCATTCCGGTGCCCTCAGTTTAAGGTTGATTTCGGATTTCGGAGCGACTTCAAAAATCAGTTTGGTGGAAGGATCCTGCGGGAAGTTGTTTTCCTGCTTCAGCACCATTTTTTTCTCCGCCCATTTCAGAACGGATGGAATAAACAGGTTTACATACAGGTCGTTGTCCGTATGTGCATAGATCATTTCGCCGTATTTGGCATGGTTTTCCATTCCCGATCCTACGCAG
Source organism: uncultured Chryseobacterium sp. (assembly GCA_913775525.1). GTDB lineage: Bacteria > Bacteroidota > Bacteroidia > Flavobacteriales > Weeksellaceae > Chryseobacterium. The sequence goes on along the minus strand of CAJYLH010000024.1, from coordinate 32,622 downwards.
CACCAGAAGCTGGTCTGCGGCTGAGAATATACCCGGTAATGACCGGGACGCATCGGTGTGAAATAGACGAAACCGCCTTTTTCATGATTCTCTGTGGAAAGGATATGATTGTACAATGCCCGCTCGTAATAATCCATATAATAGGATTTGGGCAAAGTGGCGAAAAGCTGTTTCGTAAGCTTCAGCATATTATAGGTATTGCAGGTTTCAGGGCCTTCAATACTTTTGATCATGCTGCTGAAATCATTGACCGGATTGAAATGTTCGCTTACGCTGTTTCCACCGATGGCGGAAGACCTTTTCTCAGTCACATTGTGCCAGAAAAAATCGGTGGCGGCATTCCAGGAAGCATTATGTTCAAGATCGGCAATTTTTTTGTAGCCGATGACTTTCGGGATCTGCGTATTGGCGTGGATTCCCGTGAGTTTATCTTCACCGTTCAACAGCGGGTTCAGGATCGCCTGATGCGAAAACCGGTGTGCCAGCTGAAGGTATTTTTTATTTTTTGTAATATTGTAAACGTCAGCGAAGACTTCATTCAGCCCGCCGTGCTCGCTTCGGAGCATATCCTGGATCTGTTCATCGGAAAGTCCGGATACTTCGTTTGCCATCCAGTCCGTTAACCGGATCAGCATTTCTTTTGCCTTTTCACTTCCTGCATACCAGTAGGCGTCACGCAGTCCGGAATAGGTTTTATGGATATTATATAAAGGTACCCAACGGTCATTCAGTCCGAAACCGGAAGCCCGGATGTTTCCCTGTGCAATTTCATTCCAGATTTTTTTACCGTTCGGAACCCCGGAAACATAGCCGTTGCCGGAAGCTTTCTGGCAGCGTTCCAGTTCATCAATCATATAATCGAGACGCTGTTTCACTTTGGCATCGCCCGTGGAAGCATACATCAATGCGAGGGCTGAAAGATAATGCCCACCGATATGTCCGTCCAGTCCCGTATTTTCCCAGTTGGGATAATTCACCGCTTTAGCGGAAAGGCCGGCCTCTTTCAGGTAAGGTGCCAGCAGCCGGTCCGGCTCCATCGCCATGATGTATCCCTTGTCCGCCTGCATCGCTTTGTTGAAGACACTTTCTGTCAATTGCACGGTATTCAGTGGAAAATAACTGACTTGACGGTCTGTCTGACCGAATGAAAATGTAGCGTAACCAAGGAATACAATCAGTGCTTTTTTATTCATAAATAAATGTTATTTCAACATTTCTAAAAATAGCAGAAAGAATCTACATACAAAACAATACACTCATATCTGTTAATTACAGATTGCCTTAAAGGTTCATAAAAACGTCTTAACAGTATTTTTCCAGCTCCATCTTATCATAAAAAATAAGATTAGAAAACAATGATGGAATTATGGTAATGACCTAAAATTGACTGTATATAAAATAAATACGGAAGATTGTTTTCAAATATTTAAAAAATTCCTGAATTACTTATCGTATTTTTAAGATTAAGGCTTCAAAACTATTGTGATCATTTTTAAAATATTCAAACTTTAAACTTTAACATAATTTTAACATTAAGTTCATACTGATTTAATGTTTTTACTGGTAATTTCAGCAGGTGCAGTCAACAAATAAATTCCCAAAAACACTCCGTAAAACCTGTTTTAACCGATTGTAAATTTTTATTGACAAGTGTGAAAAATACATTTATATAAAATCTTAACTAACAAAAGCTTTATCTTTGTATAAAATAATATGATGGAACAAGATTATTCCCAATATCCCAGACATCTGGTCGCTGTAGACTGTATTATATTCGGGTTCGACGGCGAACATCTCAAAATTTTGCTGGTTAAAAGGAATTTTGAACCCCAGCTGGGAGAATGGTCGCTGATGGGCGGGTTTGTCGGGAACGAAGAAACTGCGGATGACGCAGCCCAACGGGTCCTCCATACCCTTACCGGCCTTGAAAACATTTACCTGGAACAGCTGAATTCCTATACCGAAATCCAGAGAGAGCCGACGGCACGGATTATTTCAATTTCCTATTACGCCCTGATCCACATTGAAAAGGACCTCCGGATCAATGAAAATTACAATGCCCAGTGGTTTGATCTTCAGAACGCGCCCAACCTGATCTTCGATCATAATGAAATGGTAAAAGATGCCGTCCTCAGATTAAGAAGGCGGGCTTCTACACGGCCGATCGGATTCGAGCTATTGCCGGAAAAGTTCACGATGAAAGACCTTCAGAATTTATATGAAGCCATTTTCAGCGAAACTTTCGACAAACGGAATTTCACCAGCAAAATTAACGGCATGGATATTTTGGTAAAAACGGATGAAAAAGATATGACGTCTTCCAAAAAAGGGTCTTTCCTGTACCGTTTCGATGAAAAGAAATACAACAAGAAGATTTCACAGGGGTTTATGTTTAAAATGTAATTTTTTAACCACAAAAGAAACAAAAGATCTTTATGCTGAATAGTAAAGTTGAATACAGGAATGCTGAAAAAAGTCCGCAAAAGTTCTTAAAAACCTCGAAGAGGTTCGCGAATTCTTTTAATAATATAGATAAAGAGGCAAATCTTTGATTTTTCACTTCCTAATTTAGCCATAATCCTTTTGGAGTCAGCGCGTGGTCGAAGCCACAAAAGGTTGTAATCCTGCAAAACAAATATAAATACCAGAATCAAACCAGAACATAGAAGTCTGTACAATCTCTGATTTTTAAATTGCTTAATTAAAAGCTTTTAGGTTTTTTCAAACTTCATTCAGATTTATTTAAAAAGCTTACCATATAAAACCCTTTCAGTGTTTTGAATGCTGAAAAGGTTTTGTATGAGTGATGATAAACTACAATCTTTCCATCACCATTTTTCTCGGCCCCATGTCTATTTCCTGTTTCAGGAGTTCACGGGTTTTGCTGTCGATATAATAGGTGCTTACCGCTTTTTGCTGAGAGATATCATCCGTTACGGAAACCATCCAGACCGGCTTGTTTTTATAGGTTCCTTTTTTCGTTCCGGTGATATAGGCTTTCATAATGCCTTTTCCGGAAGCAGGATTGTAATCGAAGATGGCCATTTCGGTGGTATAGCCTTCTTTCAGGGGAAGCCAGCGGATGAGCTGGGTATACAGATTGCTGTCGAAGAATTTTCCTTCGGTTGTTTCATTGATTTCGGTCCGGTTATTTTTTGTCTTATCGAGGTAATATCCTGTCACTGTATTTTCCTTTCCGAAATCCAGCAGTATATCCCGCTGCACATTGAAAGAGGTATGTTTTACCGGAGAAAAGTTGGAGAATTCCGCTACAGTTTCGTCTTTCCAGTCCGGCATATTTTTCATTTTAACCGTCGAACTGACTGTAATATTCTTACCTGATTTCAGGATCTGAGTTTCTACTTTTCCGATTTCCACTTTTGCGGTATCTTTCAGTGCATACCAAATCATTGAGTACACTTCATTTTTGATCAATGAACCGTCTACCTGGTTTTTTTTGGGGGTCTGAACCGTTTGTTGGGCGTTTGAAAAGACCGGCTGCAAAAACAGCAATACGGAAAGAAGTTGTAACAATTTCATTGGCTTATTTTTAATAATTAGTGAATAAATACTGCTGAATTGTTACAGGAGGTGAAATTTAATACTGCACTAATTTTAATGAAAATTGATCGTAATATTCTGCAAAGTAAAATAGTGTTTAAATCAATGCAGCAGCGCAATGTCGCCCCTTCAAGGCTTATCTGATTACAACTATTTTTGTCATCAGCTGTACCCGATGCTGATTTATGCCGCCCTTTCATGGTTTTTCTGATTACGACCATTACTATTATGGGGCTGTACCCGATACTGATATAAGTCTTCCTTTCAGGACTTTATGCTGTATTTCGATTTATATTTTTATATTAATAACCAGCAGAATAAAGTCAACCGTTAAAGAACGAAAATTAAGACAAACTTCCGGTAAATTTCATCCGGATGCCCTGCTGGAAGTTGCTAATGGTTTTAAAAATTTCAGTCAGCGTTACGCGTTCAATTTTTGTGAGACGGCTGATCTCGATATAATTGTCCGGCATTTTCTTTTCGATGTTGATCTGGTAGACTTGGTTTTTCAGGCGCAACGCCATCAGGTAATAATACGAATGATGCAGTTCCTGGTACTGTTCTTTGCTGAAGACGCCGGCTGCCTGGAGCTTTTTCATCCGTTCTCCGGTATTTTCATTATTGATCCCATTCTTTAAAGCATATACCCTGAGCAGGTCAACAATCGGGCTCATGGCCGTCTTAATGTCGAAGACTTCCGCTTTACCGATCGTCTGGGTCTTGATCCTTTTAAAAAATGTCAATGGCGCTTCGTATTGGAGGGCATTTTTGGCAATAAAGGTGAAAAACCTTTCGTTCGGAACCTGAAGCTGGTCCTGAATAAAATCTTTCAGTTCGTTGATGATTGCTTCTTCTCCATAGATATACCGGCAGTCGAAAAGGGTGGAAAATTTCAAGGCATTTTCAGGAACGGTTTCATTAATCCATTCTTCATAGTTCCGTTTCCAGTGGGATAGCGAATGCGTCCATTTCGGATTGCTGGCCATGAATTCGCCTTTGCAATACACAAAACCAATGGTACTTAAGTCATCCGAAACCCTTTTGGCAAAATCGAGAAAGTATTCACGGACCATTTCGCGCTGTTCATTGGCCTTGTCTTCGTAAATGATGCCGTTGTCCTGATCGGTGCTCAGCGTCTGCTCCTTCCGCCCCTCGCTTCCGGTGACCATGAATACAAATTTTGCCGGCGGTTTCCCGATCTGGCGGATGACATTTTCAATCACTTTTATGGTGATGGTATCTGCAATGGTGGTAATGATCTGGCTGGCAATTTGCCCATGAACGCCGCGGCCCAGCAGCTGGTTGATCATATCCGGGACCTGAAGCCATTTTTTCCGGAGCTCCGCCGGAGTTGCGGCCTGTTTAACCGACTGTATAAAAACCAACGGCGACTGTGCCTGCTCGCTCAGCAGCCTATTTCTGCTGAGGAATCCTGCCATTTCACCATCTTTCTCTACCAACAGGTAGCGGGTTTTGGTTTTGAACATCATCAGCACCGCTTCATAGAGATAAGCCTCGCTGGAAATGAAAACAATGGGATTATCCATTACTTCTTGTACAGCTTTTTGAGGATCAATGCATTCGGCAATCACATTGTCCCGCAACGTAATATCCGTAACATAACCGATGATTTGATGATCGGTTTCCCGACGGATAAATAAACAGCTTACTTTGTTTTTCGACATAATCCGGGCCGCTTCGAAAATCGGCGTGCTTTCGGTACATGAAACGATATCTTTAAAAGCAATGCTTTCTATTTTCCTTGAATACAGCTGGTCCGCTGCAAAATAACTTTCCTCAAAAGAAGCCGGGGTTTTCACGAAGTGCGCAAATTCTTCATCCAGCATTTTCTTCCCGAAATCCGAAGTGAAATAGTGGAAGAAGTCTTCATAGGCATTACAAAGCTCTGTGAATTCCTTTTTAGGAAGTGTATATACAACAGTTCCTTTCTTCGCCATTACTGATTTCAAGGCCCGGACCCTGTTCAGCACTACGGAGATCCCTCCGAAACAATACGGCGAATGATGAACTTCGATGCATCTTTTATTTTGGGAAGCATCAAAGAAAAAGGTTTCGTACTCACCTTCCATAATTACATCCACACCCTGCATTTCCGTAACTTCCTGGCGGTAGGCCAGTGTTTCTTTAGGAAAAGTTCTTTTCTGCATGCTTTCGGAGACTTCCTGGAGTACGCTTTCAGGCAAAAGGCTGAAAGGCGTTGTTCTTTTTAAAAGCGGGATCAGATGTTCCATACATTTATCGGGAATTTAAAACGGGAAGATGTAATTTTTCTGAGATCAGTTGATGTTTTTCTTCAAGGTCTTTTTCGGCGATCTGATTCTGGCGGCGCATTTCAAAAAAACAGCGGGCCGTCATTCCGGCATCCACAATGGCGTTGTGGGAGGGTTCCGCCGTTTCTTTCAAAAGGTAACCGCAGAGTTCCGGTAACCGCAGACCTGCTTTTGCAGTGCCGGACGTATATTCACGGCTTTTCAGCATGGTACAGTAGAACCGGCTGTTTCCGAAAGGATTTGGCAATTGCGCTCTAAGGTAATCAGCTGAAAGGATGTGCAGGTCGAATTCCAGGAAATGGCCTACCATTAAAGGATTGTATTTTATAATATCTCCGGCAAGATCATTTAACGCTTCATTTCTGCTCTTTCCTCTCGATCTCAGGAATTCTTCTGTGATGCCATGCACCCTGAATGATCCTTCACTGATCACGAGGTCTTCTTCAAAGATGTACCGGTCTTCCTTTTTTATCTCTGTTCCGTTTTCCGAACAGATGATCCAGGAAACCTGAACCGCTGAGGGCCAGTTTCCGGTGTCTGAATACGGCAGATCCCAGCGTTTGGGAACGGCAGTGGTTTCTGTATCGATAAATAAGAGGTAAGGGTTCACAGGAAATGTTTAAGTACAAATGTAAGTATTAAAATACAGTTTGCCGCCCAGCTAAATCCTTAAAATACATCTTTCGTTGATTTCAGGTTCATTTTTTCTCTGACTGGCTATGATCATACCAATTGGTGTTAGTGAACAGGCAGAAAGCTGCACATTATTTTTTTAGCGATGATCATTTGGAAAAGCTGCTTAACATTTGTTAAGCAGCCTTCTTAAATCAAAAGAAAAAGAAAAGTTACCGGGACATACGGGAGCTTTAGTGGACCACTTTCAGGATGTCTCCTGTACGGTACAATGCTCCTGCAGGCAATCCGGCTGCCGACGCCGCAGCATTATCCGCATACTCATTGCAGCCTGAAATAATGGCCGGGGTAAGATCTGAGGAACTTTTTACCACATGCAGTTTAGCTGCCGGTGCATTGGTTCCCAAGCCTACCCTGCCCTGGAAATAATTTTTTGTGTTTTCACCTTCCGAGTACAGGTTAAAGGCATTGGCTTCCGTATCCCCGGTAAACCGGAACGGTTTTATGTAAATCCCATATGATTTCCCGATGGTATTCTGTGACTGTCCGCTCGTTCCGTCAATTAATAATCCGTACAAAGCATTGATATTGGCTGTAATATTATTGGTAGACGCGAAATTGATGTAGGATCTTAACGGTGCTGCATAATCTGATACATTGACAGTTCCGGAAGTCCCAGTCACTTCCATACCAGAGGTTGTCCCTGTCATATTAACGGTATTTACCGTCCCACCCCTAACATCTGCCTGAGCTACAGACTTACCGCCCGAAGCATTTCCTAAGGCATTCAGAATATATCCCGGCAGAGCCGTGAGGGTACTGTAACCACTGTACCCGTACTGGTCACCTGTTAAGCTTAAATTTCCCGTATTGGCACTCACCAGAGTAGTGGAGGTATTTCCTGATACCGTACCCGATTTCAGTTCTCCTCCCACAGCTGCTACGGAAACGAGTGAAGCAATTCCGGATACTGATTTGGATGAATTGTCTTTCTGTCCGGTAAGATAATAGGAGAAAGTGGCACTTTGCCCTCCCCTTGCGACTTTTGATACGTCGACAGCTGTATTATCCAGCCCGACTACACCTCCTGTTCCTGATTCAGAATTATCCAGCAGGTAGTTATACATCCCTGTTTTGGCTCCCTCTTTATTTGAAATAATCTTGTTCTGAATTCCGAAAGAACTCCCGGTTCCGCCTGAAGTGTTATTTTCATTAACATAGAGGCTGGTGTTGGGATTAGCTCCTGGATCAAGTCCTATCCCGATCTTTCCTTTCTGGTAAATATTCTGTGTATTCAAAGCGGCAGGCAGATTGGTTCCTGAAATATTCCAGGGACCTGCTCCTCCTATTTTTTTCCATAGGGCGCCATCAAAGTAATAGTATCCAATAGTGGTGACCTCTGCTGTCTTTGCGGTAACATCATCGGCTGTAGAGCTTGTAGCATTGGAAGCATCAAGAGCTTCTGTAATATAAACTACCGCTCCCGTCTGATCGGTTGCATACAGCTGATCCTTAGCTTTAAGTTCTGTACCTTTCAGCTTTGGGGCTATAATACCGTCTGTTTTGGTAAGGTCTGCCGGTACAGACCGTACATCTAATGTTGCTTTTGGGGAATCTGTATTAATACCCACCTGTGAAAGGAGCATGGAACTGAACAGAACTCCGGCTGTAAGTGTTAAATTTTTGATCATAATTCTATTTTACAGCAAATAACGACTTACCGGATCAGCAAAAAAAAAATCATAGCTCTGAAATACGTTATTTCATAGCTAAAATAAAAAATCATACTTATAAATACTTAACAGTCATATCTTTATCTTCATTCATCTGTTTAATGAATGCAGAGGGCGACATGCCTGTTATGCTCTTAAAAACAGAGGTAAATGAGCTGTACGGCAACCCGCACTCCTCTGCCAGATAGGTAATTTTGTAATTGCGGTAATTGGGTTCGGTGTACAGTTTATTGACGATGTAAGTAATTTTCAGGTTATTGATGTAGTGATTGAAATTGGCAGCCTTATGCCTGCTGATCACATTGGACAGATAAGTAACATTGGTTCCCAGCGACGCAGCGAGAGATGCAATCGTCAGTTTCTTATGCGTAACCCTCTCTGACTTCTCAAATTCTTCGAGTTTTTGCAGGATCTCCTGTTCTTTTTCTTCCGAAAGTAAGACAGCTGGAGCAGACGTTTCCCTGGCAGGAATTGTATTTTCAAGGGATTGGTGGACCAGCCGGTCTACTGTCTGAGTGTAGAGCAACCTGTTTTTACGGGCTTTCTGCCTGTATAGAAAAATAATAATTGCGGAGGCAATTATTAAGAATATCAATACGTATCCCAAAAGCATTTTGTCGTTTTTCTGTTCTGCAATCTCTTTTTTCAGTCCCGTTTTAGCCTGTTTGAATGCAAGAGATACCGCATTGTTTTTTTCAGTAGTGTAATCATCATTGAGCTTTATATAGGTGCTATAATTTTTTCTGGCGTTTTGAACGTCCCCCAATTCCCCATAGCATTTAGCCAGTAATTCATGCAGTGAGCGTTTGAGCTTGGTATCCTGAAAATCCATCAGCTGGACGCCTTTTTCAGCATAATCAACGGCCTTCCTGTAGTTTTCCTGTTTGTCATAAAGCTTAGCATAGCTTTCCATCAGATAAGGCATGATGAATGTATTTTTATTGGCGGCAGCAATATCTTTTGTCTTTTTAAAGCATATCTCAGCAGAATCATACTTTTTCATAAACAGATAGCATCCTCCCAGCAATAAATAATCCTGGGTCTCTGCCGTAGCCCTTTTGGCATCCTTCTTCAGGTTTTTCAGGATCGCAAGGGATTTCGTGTAGTTACCGGCTGCCGAACGGTACTGGTTTTCATTATATTGTGTATTCCCGATCTCATAAAAAACAATGGCTTTTGTATGGAGGCTTTTATCGGTTGCCGGAATCTGGTCAAGTAGTACCAGCGCATTCTTATAGTTCTCCAGGGATTCATGGTTAAGATCCAGCCGCCTGTAGCATTCCGCTACCCAGCATAGGGATACTGCTGAAATATAAGGATCATTAAGCTGGTCTGCAATTTCTTTTGCTTTAAAAGAGGAATGGAGCGATAATCTGTTTTTGCCCATGACAGAATAAGATCCGCTCATCAGCTGATATGCCCTCATTTTCTGCCGGGCAGTGGCTTCCGGGTTCGCAATAATTTTTCTGGCATCAGATATCGCTATTTCAGGATGATTGCACTGATGGTCTGAAAATCCTTTTTCCAGGATGCTGTCAACCTGAGTCTGGGCACAGGACAGCTGAAAAACAACCAGGGTAAGCAGTATGTAGAGTTTCATCATAAATCTTTAATGTTTTGCACAAATATAAAATAAAAGCCTTTATGTAAGCCTAAAATGCTTGTTATGATCATAGGCGGAAAACATTTTTGATGAGCTGATGATGATTTCAAAAAATTAACAAATTAAACTGATTCATTAGAGGGTACCATTAGTTTCTTTTACCGATCCATCCCAGGTGCGTATGCCTGAAATCATCAGTGAACTTCAGTCCGTAGCCGAAAAACCGATCCATGGAAGAATGCCCCAACAGGATAATTCCTACCAATTCTACAATCGGAAAATGAAGAATAAACCCGACAATCAGAACAATGACCGCTGTCATTTTATGATGGAAAATATTATACAGCCATGCTCCGGATTTAGGATTGAACAGATAGCCAATCATGGAAAAGTCGGGGAGCAGGATGCAAAGGGGAAAAAGCCACCAGGAAAATTCCAGCTGACTGAACAGAAAGACTGATAAACATAATTGTGCAATTTCTTCAAGTATCAGGAGATTTTTCATTGGATTTGTGATATGTTGTTTTTGAATGATACAAATATCCGTCGCCCTGAAATTTTTTCGCTTGACAAAAGTCAAGATTTTTCTGTCTGCCGTTTCCTGATCCTGCTGAACGTTTCAGGCGTCATTCCCAATACGGAGGCAATATATTGGAAAGGGACCTGGGTAAAAAGCTCTTTTTGATGGTCAAAATACCTGTTATACCGCTCTTCTGCTGTCATTGACAGGTGAGAAAAAATCCGGTCCTCCATCATCATGAAGCATTTGATGATGAACTGCTTTTCGATTTCATTCCATTTTGGAAATTCTTTACAGAGTTTTTGATAATCGGTTTTGGAAATGGTCAGCAATTCCACTTCGGTAAATGCCTGTATGGTCCACCGGTTAGGGTGATGGAAAAAGAAACCCACCACTTCCGTAATAAATGAATCAGGAACAGAAAGCCATTGAGTGATTTCCTTCCCCTCTGAAAGAGCATAAATGCGCAATATGCCGGATTTCACGATGCTCAACCGGTTGCATCGCTGGCCTGTCTGGGTGAAGAATTCATTTTTACCAAGCTTTTCCTCCCGGAAATACATGCAGATGGTATTGAGGTCGTTGGCGCTGAGTGGCCCGAAATGTTGCTGGATCAGTGTGGTAAAGTCGGTCACTTTAGGAAGCTATATTCAATTAAATAATTAATTCATCTTTTCAGTCTTCTTATTTAATTTCTCAGCAGATTTGGCAGGACTGTCCCTCTTATGGTTCCTGATAAAATCGCTTATTCTTTGTTCTTCCTGTTTTGTTAAGGGCTTTCCATCACCAATGAAGTCTACATCCAGTTCTTTTGATTTATTTTTCATTAGGAAAATATTTATTCGTTAATTTTAAAGCAGCAATTCTACCGATGATCATAATTCTGCCGCCTATATGAGTTGCTTCCAAAGATTGCTCGTAATGTTTGATTAGCTGGCTTTTGGCAACAAATGAAACATTACCGTCATGGCCTCTTTGAAAAGATAATTTACAAGCGAAAGCAACCAGATTTCCGGGAACACCAGCGTACACCTTTTCTTTTCCTTTGTTAAATGGCGCATTTTCGATTAGATGCATATAGACATGATCCGATTTTACTTCTAAGCTAATCAGACCCTGAATTATATTCTGATTATTTATTATTGAAAGTTTATAAACTTCTCTTTGCGGTTGCTTGAATTCGTTTTTCCAATTAAATTGCCAACCGTTCTTTTTCAAAACAATCTTTAATTCAGAAATAGAATTCACCAGAATTACTTCTGTTGTAAAGCTGTCACCGGTAATCATATTCTGAATCGAATTTGTAAGCTTATCAATTTCAAATTCAAGACCTATTCCCTGCCTTTGTTTCATGAAGTGAATATACGAAAAAACGCTTTATACAAAAAAAACAGGACACCGATGGCATCCTGTTTTTTGTTGATCATATCATTAAATATTACCAGAATCTTACATAAATAGCCGTAAGCAGTAATAAAGTAACTACAATCAGTATCATCGTTCTTGGATCTACCTTGAACATTTTGCTGTCGATGGCAAAAGCTTTCGGGTTGACTTTCGGTCCGGCAAGGCTGATCAGCACCATTACGACGATGGTGATGAAAAACGACCATCCCATGTTGATGAGGAACGGGATTTCGGTGATGGTGTGTACCACACCGTTTTCCAGTTTTTCATACGTGAATGCCGTATACAGCAAGGTTTCTTTTCCAAAGATGCCGATGGCAAAGCTGTTGAAGAAGATCGCTAATACGAAACCTAAGATTACTCCTACCAAAGCAGCCGTTCCTGTTGTTCTCTTCCAGAACATTCCCAGTAAGAACATCGCAAAGACTCCCGGGCTGATAAATCCGGTGTATTTCTGGATGAAGGTAAACCCTCCTTCTCCTCCGATGCCTAAGACGTCCGTCCACGTAAAAAGCAGGGCAATGGCCATGGCTGAAATAATCACCCATCTTCCGGTTCTTACCATCTGGATTTCAGTAGCATCTGTTTTCAGGTATTTTTTATAGATATCCAACGTAAAAATCGTGGAAATACTGTTTACTTTTCCGGCCAGGGAAGCTACGATCGCTGCGGTTAAAGCTGCAACGGCAAGTCCTTTCAGACCTTCAGGTAAAAATCCTAAGATTGCTGAATACGCACCGTCTTTCACCCCGCTGAATCCCGGAAGCTGTCCTTTGGTATACAATACGTAAGCTGCAATTCCGGGAAGCATTACAATGATCGGCATGAAAAGCTTTAAAAATCCGGCAAACAGGATCCCAGTTCTGGCAGTTTTCAGATCTGCTCCGAGGGCACGCTGGGTAATGTACTGGTTGCAGCCCCAATAGTTCAGGTTTACGATCCATTGTCCGGCAAAATACATCGCCAGTCCCGGCAATACCACATATTTCTGGACTTCCAGATTCTGAGGCATTCCTAAATTAGTGGTTGTCGTTGTAGGTTTATCAAGCATCAACTTAAAGTGGCCCGGGGCTTCGTTCATCAAAGTATTGAATCCTGCAAAAGCATTTCCAACCGCAGCACCGTTGATCCTTTGGTCAACAATCTGCAATGCCATGTATACGGTGGCAAAACCTCCGATAATCAATACGGCTACCTGGATCACATCGGTGTATCCGATTACTTTCATTCCTCCCAACCCGATCAGCAAAGCCATCAGCAAAAGGACGATCATAATGATGTGAAGATGCTCACCTCCCAACAACGTATCGATGGCCAATGCACCAAGATACAGAATAGACGTCAGGTTTACGATGACATATAAAAACAGCCAGAATACCGCCATGATCAGGGAAACCGATTTGTTGTAACGGGTTTCCAGAAACTGCGGCATTGTATAGATCTTGTTTTTAAGATAGATCGGAATAAACCATACGGCAATAATAATCAGGGCTACAGCAGCGATCCATTCGTAGGCGGCAACCGCTACCCCAACGAAGAACCCTTCGCCGCTCATTCCGATAAACTGTTCCGCCGAAATGTTGGACGCAATTAAGCTGGCTCCGATGGCCCACCAGGTCAGTGAACCTTCGGCAAGGAAATAATCTTTACTTCCTGTGGATTCGGATTTTTTCTTTCTGTAAATCCAGATCCCGTAAGAGGCTACCACCACAAAATAAATAAGAAAGATGATGATATCAATGGTTGCTAGTTTTCCCATACTTATTTTTTAACAGAAAATTTATAAATGGTTTTGGTCTGATACTTTTGTTCCGGCTTCAGTTCTGTAGAAGGGAAAGCAGGCTGGTTCGGAGAATCAGGATAGTGTTGTGTTTCCAGGCAGAAGCCGCTTCTTTTCTCGTATTTCCCGCCGGTTTTGGTATCAAATTTTCCGTCCAGGAAGTTTCCTGAATAGAACTGAACACCCGGCTGATCGGTCATTACTTCCATCACCCTTCCGCTGGCCGGATGGTATACGGTTGCAATGGTTCTCATTCCGTTTCCGTTCAGGATCCAGTTGTGGTCGTAACCGCCGCCCAGCTTAAGCTGCTCGTCTTCCGCATTGATGTCTTTTCCGATAGCTTTGGCAGCGGTGAAATCAAAAGGAGTTCCTTTCACCTCTTTCTGCTGTCCTACAGGGATAAGCGTTTTGTTCACCGGTAAAAATTTATCGGCATTGATCTGCAATTCGTGATCGGTAATCAGGTTGGAAAAGTTCCCGGAAAGATTGAAGTACGAGTGTTGCGTCAGGTTTACCACAGTGGCTTTATCGGTTTCTGCTTCATAAGAAATCTCCAGCGCATTGTCGTCGGTAAGGGTATAAAGAACTGTAGTTGTTAACTTTCCAGGATATCCTTCTTCACCGTCAACACTTACATAGGTTAATTTTAAGGTTGGTAATTTGGCATCCTTCACCGGTTCTACCGTCCAGATTTTAGTATGGAATCCTTCTTTTCCTCCGTGAAGGCTGTTCGGTCCGTCGTTTTTATCAATATCATACGTTTTGCCTTCCAGGGTGAACTTGGCGTTGGCAATCCGGTTTCCATATCTTCCGATCAATGCACCGAAATAGTATGGATTTCCGTTGAAATAATCTTCAGGTTTGGTGAATCCCAAAACCACGTCCTGGTATTTCCCGTCCTTATCGGGAGCGGTAAGCGAAGTGATGATCCCACCATAATTGATGACCTCCATTTTCATCCCGTTCCTGTTGCTTAACGTATATTTTTTGATGGAATCTCCCTTTGCGGTAACTCCGTAATCTGAAACCTGTACATTTCCCATGGTATCTGAGTTCGTTTTATTGTTGTTTTCCTTTTTATTGCAGCCGAAAATACATAAAACTGCCAATAAAATGAATAAACTGCCTCCTATTTTTTTCATAATATATGATATTTGTTGAAGAATTAACGGTAATAGATTTCATTCCAGCGAAGGGTGTTCTTAAAATCACGGATTTTCGTGTCTTCATCGATCACCAGCGATTCGATTCCTGCCATTTCTGCGAAAACTTCCAGCTGATCCACCGTCAGGTTTTCACTGTAGCAGGTATGGTGCGCACCACCGGCCAGGATCCATGCTTCGGCAGCGGTGTAAAGATCCGGAAGTGGCTTCCAGAGTACTCTTGCCACCGGAAGTTTTGGTAGTTCTTCAGTGATCTCCAACGCTTTGGTTTTGTTGATTAATAATCTGAAATGATTTCCGAAATCCATTAAAGCAGCGTTCAGGGAATCAATATTTCCCCGGGAATTGAATACCAGACGAACCGGATCTGCTTTACCACCGATTCCCAGCGGATGAATCTCACAAGACGGTTTATCGGCTGCCAAAACAGGATCCACTTCCAGCATGTGAGAACCTAACACCGAAGGATTGGATGGATTCAAATGGTAGGTATAATCTTCCATAAATGCGTTTCCGCCGTGCAACCCCTGTCCCATCGTTTTCATGGCTCTTACCAGGGCTGCTGTTTTCCAGTCGCCTTCGCCGGCAAAACCGCATCCTTTTTCCATCAGCCTTTGTACGGCGATTCCGGGAAGTTGTTCCATCCCGTGAAGGTCTTCGAAAGTATCGGAAAATCCTTTGAAATTTCCGTCTTTCAGGAATTTTTCAAGTCCAAGCTCAATTCTGGCAGCGGTTTCCAGGGATTTTCTGTTGGCACCACCGGAAAGCAGGGATTCTGCCATTCTGTAGGATGCTTCATATTCTTCGATCAAAGTTTTCACTTCACCTTCCCCGATGCCGTTGATCACGCTTACCAGATCCCCGATTCCCCAGGTATTTACCGAAAAACCGAATTTTGTTTCCGCCTCTACTTTATCACCATCGGTTACGGCAACATAACGCATATTGTCACCGAAACGCGCAAACTTGGCACCCTGCCAGTCGTCCCAGCCTGCAGCCACGCGGCTCCAGTCACCGATCTGTTTCTGTACCCTTTCTTCCGTCCAGTGTCCTACCACCACTTTCCTGTTTTTGCGAAGGCGGCTCACCATAAATCCGAATTCGCGGTCACCATGCGCTGCCTGGTTTAGGTTCATGAAATCCATATCCATCGTCGACCATGGAATATCCTGGTTGAACTGGGTATGAAGGTGCAATAAAGGTTTCTGCAAAGCCGTCAGTCCACGGATCCACATTTTAGCCGGTGAAAAAGTATGCATCCAGGTCACCACCCCGATACAGTCCGTGGTGTGATTAGCAGCTACCAGGGTTTCGAAAATTTCTTCCGTTGTTTTCACGGTAGGCTTTAAAACCACTTTTACAGGAATCTGTGACGAAGCATTGAACGCTTCCACGATTTTCGCCGAGTGTTCGGCAACCTGCGCCAGTGTTTCAGGGCCGTATAAATGCTGGCTTCCGGTAATGAACCAGATTTCTTTCGTATTGAGAGGTGTTAACATAGTTTATAAATGATGATTGATAATTGATTATTGATATTGTTTTTTATTAAAACCTAGCGGGCTTTAAAAACCCGTTAGGTTGATTTGATTATGCCTGATATTTTTCCATAGGTTCCATACGGCTGTTGATATCCTCTTATCAAACCTCATAGGTTTTAAAAACCTATGAGGTTTATACAGAAGCTATAAGTCAATCGCCAGCCGCCTGTTACTGTCCGTAGTAAGCATCTTTGCCGTGCTTCCTTTCGTAATGTTTTTTAATTAAAGAATCTTTTAACCGGAGCGCATTCGGATTGATCTGTCTTGTGAGGTAAGCCATTTCCGCAATGGTTTCCAGGACTTTGCTGTTGTACACCGCTTTTTCTGCATTTTTCCCCCAGGTGAAGGGGCCGTGGTTTCCGATCAGGACCATTTCCACTTCCTGCGGCGAAAGATTTTTCTCCCTGAAACAGTCGAGAATCTGGATGCCGGTGTTGTATTCGTAGTTGCCTTCGATCAGGCTGTCGTCCATCGGAGGCGCACACGGAATATCTGACGTCAGGTGATCCGCATGGGTTGTCCCGAAAATCGGAATGTCCATCTGCGCCTGTGCCCATGCTACAGAATAAATAGCGTGGGTATGGGAAATTCCGCCGATGTTTTCCCAGTTTTTGTAAAGGTATGCATGGGTTTTGGTGTCGGAAGACGGTCTCAGTTTTCCTTCAATCACATTGGCATTGTAATCCAGGATGACCATGTCTTTCGGCTTTAAATCGGCATAGGGAACGCCGCTTGGTTTGATGGCGAAAATGCCTTCGTTGCGGTCAACAGCGCTTACGTTTCCAAAGGTATACACCACCAACTTCAATGCATCGAGCTGCATATTGGCTTCGTAGCATTCCCGTTGAAGTTCTTTATATTTATTCATGTTGTTTGTTTTTTTGGTGGTTTAAGCCCTGTTAAGGTTGAGAACCTTAACAGGGCTCTTAATTACGCTTTCCGTAAAATCGGCAAGCTGCTGGTATTGCTGCATCAATCGGGCGTATTGCTGAACCAGTTCCGGCTGCGGATGGTATTCCGCTTCGAAATCGGAACCCATGTGACGGCTGGCTTCCTGAACACCAGGATAAACGCCGGCAGCTACGGCAGCATAAATGGCTGCACCCAACGCCGGAGCCTGGTCTGAAGCCGCAACAATGATCGGCATATCCAGTACATTGGCCAACGTCTGCATAATGAACGGCGATTTTCTGGCAACGCCTCCGATTCCGATCACTTTTTCGATTTTTACACCTTCTTCCTCAAAACGGTCGACGATTTTTTTCGATCCGAAGCAGATGGCATTTACCAAAGCTTTGAAAATATGCGGGGCTTTGGTTCCCAGGGAAAGATGGCTGATGGCCGCTTTCAGTTCCTGATTGGCATCCGGCGTCCTTCTTCCGTTCACCCAGTCCAGGGCTACTGGTAAAGCTTCACCGGCCGGAATTTTTTCCGCTTCCAGGGTTAAATTTTTGATCAGGTTATTTTCAAATTCTTCTTTAAGCTGTGCTTTCTGTTCCGGTGAAATCATTTCTGAATGCTGCAGCATGTTGTTTACCGGCCACATCAGAATGTCGCGGAACCAGGCCAGTACGTCTCCGAAAGCAGATTGTCCTGCTTCCAGCCCGGCCATTCCCGGGATCACAGAGCCGTCTACCTGGCCACAGATTCCTTTTACGGTTTTGTCGCCGATGATTTCGTTCGGGGCTACCATGATATCGCAGGTAGAAGTCCCCATGATCCGGATCAGGGTATTCTCCTCCACTTTGGCACCTACCGCACCGGAATGGGCATCGAAAGTTCCGACGGCAATTACGGTGGACGTCGTTAAGCCCAACCGCTGCGCCCAGTCTTCATTAAGATGACCGGCGATTTCGTCGGAGGTATAGGTCTTATCATATAACCGGTCCCTCAGTTCTCCCAAAGAAGGGTCGAGCCTGTTGAGGAAATCCTCGGAAGGAAGTCCGCCCCAGCTTTCGTGCCACATGGCTTTGTGACCAGCCGCGCAACGGCTCCTCTTGAATGTTTTGAGATCTTTATGGTCCGACAACAGGAAGGTGATATAATCGCAGTGTTCCATCCAGCTGTACGCTGCATTTTTTACGTTTTCATCTACCCTGTTGATGTGCAAAATTTTAGCCCAGAACCATTCGGAGGAGTAGATACCGCCTTCAAAACGGGTATAATCTTCGCCGCCCCAGGTTTTGGCAAGGGTATTGATTTCTTCCGCTTCACGAATGGAAGTATGGTCTTTCCACAATACCATCATGGCATTCGGGTTTTCTTCAAAACCGGGTGTCAGGGAAAGAGCTATTCCCTCCTGAGTTACAGGCAACGGAGAAGATCCGGTGGTGTCGATGCAGATGCTGACGATCTCTTCCGGGTGTACACCGCTTTGCTGAACCACTTCGGTGATGGTTTTTTCCAACCCTTCGATATGGTCTGAAGGATGCTGCCTGAACCTGTTCTTTTCAGGACTGCAGAAAAGGCCTTCTTTCCAACGTTGGTAGTAGCTTACGGAGGAAGCCAGCTCCGCTCCGTTTTCGGTATCGATGAGTACTGCCCGAACGGAATCGGTCCCGTAATCTAATCCTATAACATATTTTTTCATTAACGTGAATGCTTGATTTTAATAATCTGTTTAAAGCCAGTCTGAATCTTTAGTTTTAACATTATTCCGATGAAGTTGAAGGTTATTTAACGTCTTCATTTCTTGACCGTATGCTATTCTATTTCCATTACAGAGATTCAAACAAATATAAGACTCTTTTTAATTAAATGTAATAAATACACTTAATTTTTATTTAATACTGATTATCACCTGTTTAAAATCACTTTATCTTTAAAACAACCAATGATTTGGCAGGAATCTCCACCATCATTTTCCCTTTTTTGACGGTTGACGTTTCTTCTTTCGGCTGAATGGGCTCATTTTCAAAACTATTTTCCGTAGAAAGCTCCGGTGCGGTCAACGTAATTTTGGTGAGTTTTTTGCCCAGACTGATGTTTTCCGGATTAATGGTTACGGATTTATTTTTAGCATCCGTATTCACGATCTTGATAATGGTTTCTTTAGTCTTTGCATCTTTTACGGCCGTAGCATACAGCTGATCCTGACCGGTTACGGGTTTACGATGATCAGTGATTTTCAGGACTTCCGTTCCTTTGTTGTTGGAAAAAAGTTTCTGAACATAATAATTCGGTGTTGCGTAAGACTTCAGGTTATTGAACCAGATCAGGTCCGGTGTCCATTGCCATCCTTCGGCATGGGCGAAAAGCGGTGCGTACGACGTCATGGTCACCACATCGGCATTTCTTTCAAGGCCGGTCATGAATGCCGCTTCGGAAAGAGCGGTAAGCCAACTGTTCTTATTGTCAGGCTTTACAACGCCAACCGATTGCGCGGCGTATTCCCCGGCGAAAACTTTGGGTCCGGAACGATCGTATTTGTCGTATCGCCCGGCATTTTTCATAAACCATTCCGGAGAGTTGTAGTAATGTTCGTCGACGATTTGGGCATTGAGCTTTTTCAGCTCTTTCCAGCCGTAATCAAAGAATTCGCCGTCGGGAGAAGGCCCGCTTCCGGAAACGATCTTAATATCCGGATATTTGGTGTGGATGGCCTTTTCAAAAACTTTATAGCGTTCGATATAATCTGCTCCCCACTGCTCGTTTCCTACACCGATGAATTTCATGTTAAAAGGTTCCGGATGTCCCATTTCAGCCCGTACTTTACCCCATTTTGTCCCGGCGCTGCCATTGGCAAATTCAATCAGATCCAAAGCGTCTTGAACATAAGGATCCAGATCTTCCATTTTTACAAGTTCGGCAGTATTGAACTGGCACGCCATCCCACAGCTTAAAATCGGAAGCGGTTCGGCACCCAGGTCCTCTGCCAGCTGGAAATATTCAAAAAAGCCAAGACCGAAAGACTGCCAGTAATCAGGGGTAAGGCGATGCGCAAATCCATTGTTCCATTTATTGATCAGGTTTTCCCTGTCTTCCACTTTACCAATTGTTTTTTTCCACTGGTACCGTTCTGCCAATGTCCTTCCTTCTACGATACAGCCCCCCGGAAAACGTAAAAATCCCGGCTGTAGATCATATAACTTCTGCACCAAATCTTTTCGTAAGCCTCCTTTTCTCCCTTTCCAGGTATCCTGGGGAAACAGGGAGATCATATCCATATTCACGACTCCATTTCCGGTAAATGTGATTTGGAGCTTTGCTTTTTCAATCGTTTTGGAAGGAGTGAAAACCGCATTGTATTTTTGCCAGCCACTACCTTTTATGATGTTGGAAACTGAAGAAACCACCGTTCCGTTTTCGTCGACAAGACTGATATTGGCGGCCGAAATATTTCCTGAAACATTTTCCAGATTGAAATTAAAATCGTACTTCTCCCCCTGATGAAGACCGATTCCCCGGAAACCTTCATTTTCCAGCGAATAGTTTTTATCATTCAAGACGGTGATTCTTGCATAATTCTTATTAGGTTTAGACTTATCGGTGATGATGGTCAAAAATCCCGAATCCAGGTTTGGAGATAATGTTTTCGTGTTGGGCTGCTTCCATCCTGTCAGCGGTTCGTCAAACTCGAAGCTGCGGTTTTTGATCAGTTCGGCATACAATCCGCCGTCGGCCGCAAAGTTGATATCCTCAAAGAAAATCCCGTACATCGTGGGCTGGATTTTAATACCGGTGGAAACTCCGTTCAGATCCAGCACATAGCTTGACTTCTGAGACTGAGCAGAAAAGAAAGTAACCGTCAGGAAGATCGCGGCAGTTGAGATGATATTTTTTGTTTTCATTAAAGTCTTTTTATCAATTAGATAGACCTCATTTAAACCTCATAGGTTTTAGAAACCTATGAGGTTTTGTGAGGTTTAAGTTTAATTATTATTTTACTTTCAAAGAAAGGCTTTTTAATCCCGAATCAGCCGAAGTTCCGCCGTAGAGAATTGTATAATCGCCGGGTTTGGAGACCAGGTCATCCGCTTTTTCGTCATAGAACCTGAATGAATCCGGAGACAGGGTCAGCTCAACGGTTTTAGTGGTTTTGGACGGAAGGGCTACCCTTTGGAATGCCCTGAGTGTTTTTACAGGAGCCAGCGGATCATTGTTGCGTTTGATGTATACTTCAATTACCTCCTCCCCGTTTTTTCCTGAAGTATTGGTAACAGGAACAGAAACGGTTACATTTTCATTAGCATTGATGCTGTTTTTGCTGAGTGTCGCATTCCCGTAAGAGAAATTGGAATAACTTAATCCGTGACCGAATGGATATAACGGCGTTTCTTTCATATACCGGTAGGTCCTTCCCTGCATATCGTAGTTTTCAAATCCCTTATGTTTGCTGGTTTTAGACAGCCCGTTATCCAGTTGCTCAATACTTTTATAGAAGGTAACAGGCAGTTTTCCGGACGGATTGTAATCACCGGACAGGACATCTGCTACGGCTGTTCCACTGGACTGTCCGCCGTACCAGGCGTTCAACAGGGCATCATAATTTTTTTCATCCTGCTCCAATCCAAGGGCGCTTCCTGTACACAACACGAAAACAACAGGCTTTCCGGTTTTTCTTAATTCTGCCAACAGTTCGCGCTGCACTTTCGGAAGCTCGATATTGGTTTTGTCACCGCCTTTGAAACCTTCTGCATTCACCATCATTTCCTCTCCTTCCAGGCTTGGGGAAAGTCCGCCGGCAAAAATGATGACTTCCGCATCTTTCACTTTTTCCTTTACGACAGCGAAATTCACAGGATCTTTTCTGTACACATCAAATGTGATGCTCACATATTTGCCGATCTGCCTATGTTGAAGTTCGATTTTATATTCTTTTCCTTTTTCCATTTTCACAGGGAATTCCGAAGGATGCCTTGCATCAGGACCTTTTCGGGTAGCCACTTCTTTCCCATTTACAAAGAGTGTATAAACATCCGAAGTGGATGCGGAAAAGATTACTTCACCGGTATAGGTACTTTTAAAAATTCCTGAAATTTTTGCGGAGGTATTTTCCCTGCCGACGTTCGGGGCAAGCTGGGTACCGCCGAAACTGTTGTAGCTGATCCCGGTTTTATTAACGGAAATATTGGCCGGTGATCCTTTGAATTCATTGTTGTTGAAAAACTCCACCTTCATACCTTTTTCACCGTTTTTCTGACTTAAAAAGTTCCGGTACAATGATGTTCTTGAAGACGGATCGGTCACCTCACTTCCTTTTTCGTAAATGATCTCCGCATTTGGGAATTTGGTTCTGATCCCTTCCAAAATGGTCACGATCGAAGAAGGCGTTCCATTGTAATTCCCGAGCTGCATCAATCCGTCATCCGCATTTGGCCCTACGACGGCGATTTTTTTGATGTTTTTGTTTAATGGCAGAACATTCTTATCGTTTTTCATGAGAACGATTGATTTTTGAGCCATTTTAAGGGCCTGCTGCTTATGTTCTTCGGAATCGACTACTGTGTACGGGATGCTGTTCCAGTGAACGGAAGATTTCGGGTCGAGCATACCTAATTCAAACCAGCCTTTCAGGATTCTGCGCATGGAAGCATCGATATCTTTCTCAGTGATCAATCCGCTTGAAAGGGATTTATTAAGATTATTATAAGTATCCCCGCATTCGAGGTCGGTAGAATGTTTCAGTGCGTCGGCTGCCGTGGATTTTTCGTCCGGATGGGTACCGTGGTATTTTTTCTGGTAGAAATCGGCGAGTGCCCAACAGTCGGACACGACCATGCCGTCGTATTTCCATTTTCCGCGAAGGATGTCGCTCACCAGGAAATCATTGGCGCAACAGGGTTGTCCGTCGAAAGCATTGTAAGCACACATCACTTCCCTTACATTTCCTTCGATCACCAAAGCCTTAAAAGCCGGAAGATAGGTTTCGTAAAGGTCGCGGTGCGAAATCTCGGCGTTGTAGGAATGGCGGTTCCATTCCGGGCCGCTGTGGACGGCGAAGTGTTTGGCGCAGGCATGGGTTTTGAAATAGTCGGGGTCATTTCCCTGTAATCCTTTTACCGCTGCTACACCTAGGCTTGCCGTCAGGAACGGGTCTTCTCCGTAAGTTTCCTGGCCTCTTCCCCATCGCGGATCACGGAAGATATTGATGTTGGGTGTCCAGAACGTGAGTCCTTCGTAGCGTCCGGTTTTGCCGGCTTCATCGAAAGACCTATTGTATTTGGCCCTGGCTTCATCGGAAATCATTTCAAAGGTTTTCAGGTGTTCCGGAACATCCCAGCTTGCCGCCAGTCCGATCGCCTGTGGAAAAACCGTAGCGGTTCCGGCCCTGGCCACGCCGTGCAGGACCTCGTTCCACCATCCGTACGCGGGGATACCCAACCGGGGAACAGCTTTGGAATTATCCATCATCATTCCTATTTTTTCATCTACCGTCAGCAGTCCAAGGAGGTTTTCAATTCGCTGGTCTACCGGAAGTTTGGTATTCCGGAACGGTTCCGTTTTAGCGGTCTGTGCCGATACTGCCGATGCAGTGCTGATGAGGAGGCTGATGCCTAAAGTGATCTTTTTCATATATGAATGTCAATGGTCAAACGTTGTGTAAGCTTTTCATCATTTAAAATTCATCAAGGGTTTGTGGTAATCTTTGTAAGAAGCACAAATATAGGATTCTCTTTTAAATAAATGTGTAATTAACACTTAATTTTTGAGAATATTGCCGATGGGCTAAGTTCAAACGTTAGTTTTCACTGATAAAAACTTTTGACATAGAAATTAAAACATAAAAACTTGAAATGATTCAGTAAAGTTGAGTCAAGAGAATTTCTTTAACGCAAAGATCTTATTCTCCTTACGCATAGTTTAGGGAGCAAAGATTTGATCAGCCAGCTGATCTGATGAAGCGGGCGTTCTATTCATCTAATTATTCAATCCAAATAACTAAACTTGCGCAAACTGAATAAAGAAGCAGTTATACAAAATAATTGGTGAAAATTCGTGTCATTTGAGGGAATATTTTTAACCTGTACTGCTTCCTAATTTTATTTCAATAATAAATGGTTCTGATTTCACAAAATACAGTAAATTAAGGCCTTGAAAATTGTAATATTTATTTACTAATAACAAAATCCAAATCCGAATATGAAATCGATTGTTCTTATCTCATTTTTTATGGCCTCTACCCTATCTGCCCAGCTGAGTAAATTTTCCGACCGCGAATTGTACCAAATGGGAAAAGTCTGGGGATTGATGAAATATTATCACCCCGCCGTATCGCAGGGAAAAACCGATTGGGACGGTGTTCTGCTGGAAAGTTTCCGTTCCGGCCCAAAAGAAGGAGTCGACGGACTTGTCAAAAATTGGCTGAGCAAGGTAGACCAACAAAAGTTTGATAAGATCGCCGAAAAAGATAATGAATGTGACAGCATTACCCTCCGGAATTTTGATGTTTCGTGGATTGACAAATTAAAAATTTCGTCTGAAAATAAAACCCGCCTCACCAAACTGGTAAATCAACCGGCCGATGTCGGTTCATTTTATTCCAATACGGCTAAAAGCGGTATCTACTTCAGCAGTGCCAATGAAAAAGTTTACGATACCTTTTCAAAAGAGGTTAAAATGCTCGACCTGTTCAGGATCTGGAATGCCGTTGAGTATTTTTATCCTTATAAGTACCTGCTTGACCATCAATGGGATGAGGTTCTGAAAAAATACATTACCCTATTCAGAAAAATCAATAACGAAAAAGATTACGAATCTGCAGTGATGCAGCTTGCTGCTGAGCTTCAGGATACCCATGTCGGAATTAAAAAGACTTACCAGTACAACGTAGTCGGGAAGCTTTCTTCTCCTTTTACTTTTCAGATCGTTGAAAATAAGGTGCTTATCACAGGAATAAAGGATGAGGCTAAGATGAAAAAAGCCAGTCTTGAAGTAGGCGACCTGATTACTAAAATTAACGGCCAATCTATTCTTAAAAACATACCAAAAAGATCAAAGTATTTTGCCTTTTCCAACAAATCTGTTGAACTGCGGGAAGCGTACAGCTATCTTTTCAGCGGGGATGAGCAAACCTTTGCAGTGGAAGGAATTCATAAGAACGGGGAAAAGTTCCGGACCACCGTAGAACGGACAAAGCGTATTTTCGATGACGAATGGGATAAAGACGGAATCCCGGATCTTCACCTTGTATACAAGGGAAAAACCTACAATTATTTAACGTACAATGAAAAAGAAAGCCGTCTAAACCCAAGTTTTCCCATAGATGATAAGGTGTATTTCGAATTTGCATCATTGAAGGGAGCAGAAATCCCTGCCCTGATGGAACAATACAAAAATACCAAAGGGATGGTTTTTGACCTGCGCGGCTACAATGACAATGGTTCCCTGCTTAAAGTGTTTGATTATTTACTCAGCAAGCCCGTTGTATACGGAATAAAAACCCAGCCCAATTTCACTCAACCGGGTAGATTTTGTTTTGTAGACAATATCGTGAATAAAGAGTATAAGTTTGCAGGAAAAGAGAATCCTGATCCGTACAAGGGACAGGTGGTCGTCCTTATCAATGAACATACCGTAAGTGCGGAGGAAATGTGGGCTATGGTTTTCAAGAAAGTTCCCAATGTTATTTTTGTAGGCAGCCAGACCGCAGGAGCCGACGGCAATAAAACATCTATAAAACTGACTGACGGCAATAAGATCATTTTTTCTGGACTGGGTATTTATTATCCGGACGGAGGGGAAACCCAGCGTATCGGTATAAAACCGGATGTCGTAGTACGTCCCACGATCCAGAGCACCCGTAACAAGGAAGATCTTCTTCTTTTAAAAGCACTGGAACTGATTGATCAGAAAAAATAAATCAGCACCTGGTAAATCGGACTTACATTCAACCTTATTAATGAACTATAACGCTTGACAGCGCTAAAAAACCCTCACAGGTTTTCAAAACCTGTGAGGGTTAAACTTCAAAAAACAAAGCCACCGGTTATGGTGGCTTTGAAGTATAAAAAATAATCCTGGTTTAAATTTACTGTTTAATAAACTTTTTCTGAACGGATTTATTTCCGGATTGGGAAATTTCCACCAGATACATTCCTGCAGGAAGATGGCCGATGTCGATACGGTTTTTACCGGAACGTAACGTCGTTTCTCTGATTACCAGACTACCTTTGGCATCGAATATGGAAGCCGTGCCCAAAGTTTTCAGGTCGATGAAAATTTCATTTTTTGCCGGACTTGGATAAAGGCCAGGTTCATTCTTATCGGCAAGAAGATTTTCGGTAGCCAGTGTCGTAAAGCTTAACGGAAGGACTGATGCCGTGTAGGTATTTTCCTCGGAAAGATACGCTCTGAAAGGATTAATCATTGGTTCGCTTCCTGTAACCACTTTAGAGAATTGCGGAGTTCCGTTAACGGTCTGTAAAACATAGCTGTTGGCCGGTACTTTGATGGTGTTGTAGACGCCGTTCATCTGGTTGACGGTGATGGCTTTCGGCGTGGAAACATTTCCGGTTCCCTGGAAGGTAACGGTTCCTGTGGCATTTACCAGTACCGGTATATTGGCCGGAACGGTTCCGTTGGTAATGGCTGTACAGCTGATTCCGGTAGCACCCGGTGTCAACTGATACACACTTACCCCGGAAGGAATATTTGCCGTGAAAGGCAAAAGCAGCATTTCAAATCCGTTGAACGTACGGGAATACGATGCAGCTGATGCACTGAAGGTAAACGGAACCTGAAAATCTTTCCCCTGGTCTGAAAGGACAAGATTAGCAGCACTGGTTCCGGAAATCACATTGTTGTTGGAGGAAGTTACCGAAGCCGGCACATAATAAATGCTATTGGAATTGGCACTCACGGGCTGCCAGTTGTTCGCAGAGCTTGTCCCGGTCGTATTCCTAAAATCTACGGAAGTATAATAGCCGTTTTCCAGGGCATCCATCAGGTTACTGTCACCATCAGAATATGTTCCGGCGAATTTGGAAGCGACTTCATTGCCGATGTTAAAGTACACATCGCCTAAATTCAGGGTAAGTATCGAGCCGTAATTGGAGTTTCGCAGTCCTAAAATGCCTTTGCATCCGTCCGTTAACACCTGTCTTGAAATATCCAGGGTAATATCAAAATTACCGCCCGTCGGGAAAGTGATCTTACCATAATTATAAGATTTCGTTACACCCTGGCTGTTGATGTAGTACAATGTGGTATTGTCCGAATAGCTTTGTCCTGCTGTGGTAAAGCTGTTTACATGAAGCACCATTTTATTATAGCGGTCATTCAGCTGTAAATAGCCGTTGGCCGCAGTGGTATTGGTGCTGATCAACGGACTGGCATTGGAGAATGTTGCCGTTGTATTGCTGATGTTAAACCCTGTTCCGAAAGCGGAATTGGTTGGTGTCATGGTTTCAATCTTGTTGTAACGGATGTCGCTTCCGGTCATCGTTGACACCGGGCGGTCCGCACTCTTATTGAATACGAAAGTCATTACGCTTGATGCGTTGATCGTCACGCCCGGACGGAAGGTCTGAGCCATCGTGATCGGCATAGTGGCCATGTTGTTCTGTGCATCGGTCAGCACTTTGGTTCCTGATGTGGAATAAAACGGAAGATCCACCTTCAGGTTATAGGCATTTGCCGAAGGATTGATCACCATCAGTACTACCTGATTTCCATCCAGGGAAATGTAGGAAGACCCCTGAAGCATTCCGGTCGTGTCGCCCCAGGTCGCGGCGATACGGGTTTTCCCGGTCGTATATTTGGCATAATGCGAAAGAATATAACCTCTTTTGGTCATCACCCCGGTGGTTGTTCCGTTGGTTCCGTCGCCCATCAGCGCATAATATCTTTTGGCTGAATAATGGATCCAGGCATTCACATTTCCAAGCATGGCATTGTTGATGCTGGAAGCAAAATTAAAGGCATCCAGGTTCCAGCTGAAATCGCGCGGCGTCCCGGTAGAAGGGTTCCAGTTGATCAGGTATTCCGTCTGCCAGATTTCTTTGTTGTAATTCTGAAACTGTTTGTAAGTGGACTGCATGAGTCCGTACTGGTGACCTCCGTAGACTTCAAAATTGTCCATGGTGGCCTGATTCAGCATGGCACTGGCGAAATTATCGGTAAGGCCTACGCTTTCAGGAGCAATCACTTTGCAGTTGATCAGCTGACCGTAATCGCGTACAAAATTGGCAATCTGGGTAGGTGTCCAGATGCATCCCTGGTACTGCGCCATTTCATCGGGCTCGTTCTGAATGGAAATATAATCCAGCGTTACCCCGTTATTTTGCAGATACGTTACGAAACTGTTCAGATACAGAGCATAATCCTGGTAATTGGCGGTTTTCAGGTAACCGATCTGCTGTACGCCGTTGGCATCGGTATAGACTGCATTCACACTGTTATTTGTTTTCCAGGCGGCAGGCATTGTCCACGGACTGGCGAAGATGGTGAGTCCCATGGATTTGGCCAACTGTGCCGTAGCCAGTACGGAACTCCAGTTGTTGCTGTCTTCCGGGATGTACAGCCTCATGATGTTGTATCCTCCCTGGCTGCCGGCTCCCCAAAGGGTCTGGATTTCCGAAGTCGTCATGTGGTTGTACCCGAACTGCGGACTGCAGACGAATCCGCCGAATCCGGTAATTTTCTGATAGGTCGTGTTTTTGTTGATTCTTACTGTGGTAAGCTGCCCGGAAATGCTGATGCCTGTAAGGATACAGACGGCAGCAAGGGCAATGCGCTGAGCAAGTTTTTTCATAGTCTTGTTGTTTTAGGTTAAGCTCCAGCAAGCCGCTGAAGCGTATTTATATCTGTTTCAGAATGATCGGTTTTGTCACTGAGAAACCTTCTTGGCTGTTGGATAGTCAGGCTAAAATCGGTACACAAATTTGTTGGAAATGTTCCTTTCGTATTCTTATAATTTGTTGAAACCATTTCAATACAAAAGGCAAAGCGGAACTATGTATTCATATTATTTTATAGATTGGGGTTGTATCGGCCTATTTTATTATTATTTACTCCCGGAAATGATTATCGAATGCAGCCCTTCATTATTGGATGCTCACTATGATTTTAAATCATCTGTGAAAAAACACATTCTTACCCAAAAAATTCAATAAATCTGAAATAATATTTCCTTATGAACAAAATTTCATATTCCGTTACAGACAAATATAACATTCTATTTTAAATAAATGTATAAATTACACTTTATTTTTTAAAACCTTTACAAACTGATATTGAACCTGTTAAGAGTAAAATGTATATATCTGAAAATCAAAATTATAAATATCATAAATATAATGATTTAAATTTCATACATTCTGCTTTTGAAACCACATTATAGGCCATTTTCACCACCAAAAGTCTTATTTTAATGAAAAAAAATTAACCAAAAACAGGGTCTGCTACCATAAATCGGGCAAGACTCGAGATACTTTGTCGGATTAAGAATGGATGTGCAGGATGAGCATTAAGCGGGATTATCCGTCCGGGGTTTTCTTATTCACTTAATGACAAGCAATCATCAAAAAAACTTCCATCAAATGACTTTAATGGAAGCTCGTTTTAGTTAAATTTAAGATCTGCTGAAATGGAAGTTACAGCTTAATTCTAAGCGGTCTTTTCCTGAAACGGATCGACGCTTATTTCAATCATCAATTGTTCAAAGTAGAAATAAAACCCGAATGTATTCCTGATTTTCCTGGGTTCGGCTTCCAGTTTCAGACTTTCTTCCTCTTTGAGTTTGTTGTACAGTTCCCAAACCGCTTCTTTATCCGGCTGATAAAATCCGATATGGAAATTCTCCGGATATTCCGGCACTTCTTCTTTCTTGTTCAGGACCTGTCCCCAAATAACCAGGGCGAAGTTATGGTCGTTTTCCAGTATGGCCATTTTGCTGCTGCGGTTCACTATTAAGCTGAATCCTAAACCGTGGGTAAACAGATGCACGGCCTGATCTACCTCTTTCACGACCAGATTGATATGATTTAGATTCATGATTTCTTTTGTTTGATTAACAAGACAAAATTAGCCTTCAGGCATCATGCTCAATTGGATAAATCGGTCGTTTTCGTTTTTATTTAAAAAGGTAGGCTTTACACCTGAGAATTTCTTTACCTCCCGGATAAAATGCGACTGATCACCATAGTTCAGTTCCGGATAGAAATTACCGTTTTTGAGTTGTTTCATGGAATTTGAAAAACGGATCATGTTGAGGTATGATTTTAAGGAAACCCCCAGCCAATGATTGAAATACCGGTTGATCTGCCGGCTGCTCCATCCGGTCTGTTGTGCGAGTTCTTTTACCGTAACGGCTCCTTTTAAGGAATAAATCAGTTCAAACAGTTTGAGTTTGCGGGGATCCACTTCTTTTGTCAATTGCAATTCAATACGGTCGCAGGCTTTTTTGTAAAAGTGTTTAAAATCCGAAAGATCTTCTGCACGGAATCCCCAGTAATCGCCGGGAAGTTTTTGCCTGTTGTTTTTTAAATCTGCAAAGGACCGTTGAAAAATATATTCAGCGGCTATCGGGTGAAAGCTCATTACCCCCATGGTCGATTTCGGAAACGGCGGCTTGATCACCGGACCGTTAAAGATGCCGGATATGAATATCTCAAAACTTCCGTCCTCCATGGCTAAGAATGCTACATCTATTTTTCCGTCCGGCACAATCATGCTTCCTTCTGTTTCATCCGTATGATACTTCATCATCCAGATGCTTTCCACGAGGTCTTTCAGTACGCCATCAGGTTTCAGCGAGGTGTACTCCAACTGATTTTTTGTTGAGTGTATCATAACATAATGCTTTTAAAGGACGATAAATAAATTTAATTTAACCCGTTTTGTTTTTGGCCCTAATTAATTGCTCTTTTTCGCTTTGTCTTTTAAAGACTGAAGGTGTTTTTCAGCTTCAAAATCTTTCGCGATCCCGCTGTCGATTCCCTTCTGAATTGCATCTTTGAGGATTTGAATTTTGTTTTCTGTATTTTGCTTCATTTTTGTCAAAAAATCAATAGATTAAAGTTATCGAATTTCCCTGTTTAATTGAAAAGTTTGTTTAAGCTCAATTGTAAAATCTATTTAAACAAATTTATTCTCTAAACCAAACCCGTCAAAAATTCTTTGAATTTTCGGCACCCCTCCTTGTCGGAGAGGAATGTTTGCCGTTCTTAATTTTTAGTTTATCCCATTGAGCTTTGTGAATCCCCAGAAATTTTTATTATAAATGTTCATTATTTCTATGTAATGAATTTAATAGCTTAAAATTAAATTTGCATTATAAAGTTGATTAATCCAAAATAAAAATTTACTTCAGAAACATATGAAATTTCCTAATTCTCACAATTCTTCCTGTTCTTAACCGCAATTCCCCTCTTCGGAGGGGTGGATCCGGCCAAAGGCCGGAGACGGGGTGGTTATTAAGTAAGAATAGGTTAAATCAAGGGAACATCCCGGAACCAACCTGTCAAAAATTCTTTGAAATCGTCACCTCTCTAGAGGAGGGGAATATTTGTATTACTAATATTTTTTAATCCGATTGGATTAGTGAATTTATTTAGAAATTTTTTATTTTTGAAAAAACACAAAACAGTAGATGATGAAAAGTATTTTAACCTATATCCATGGAATTCCCATCCGAATAAATTACATAAAAAACCTACCATACAATCCAAAACTAAAACAGTTTACTTCAGATAAACGAAAGGCTGGTTTTTTGGGTGAGGTATTGTTCTGGAAACAGGTACTTGCCAGAGAATTTCACAAGATCGATTTTGATCGACAAAAGATCATTGGAAATTACATTGTTGATTTTTATGTAAGGACTCTTGGGCTGGTCATTGAAATTGATGGCTGGAGCCATGACAATAATCAGGTTGCTGATGGATTGAGGCAAAAGTATCTTGAATCTTTGGGCCTGAAGGTTTTCAGGATCGCAGATTTTAATGTGAGGAATAACATTAGTGTAGTGATGAAAGACCTGGAGGATTTTATAGTTTTACATTATAAAGTTAATTAATCCAAAATAAAATTTACTCCAGAAACATATGAAATATTCTTACTCTCACACTTTCCTGTTCTTAACCGCAATTCTCCTCGTCGGAGGGGTGGATTCCGGCCAAAGGCCGGAGATGGGGTGGTTGTTAAGCAATAATATAGGCTAAATCAAGGAGACAACTGAAACCACCCCGTCAAAAATTCTTTGAATTTTCGCCACCCCTCCAAAAGAGGGGAATGTTTGCCGTTCTTAATTTTTAGGTTATAGCATTGAGCGTTGTGAACTCTCAGAAATTTTTATTATAAATGTTTTATTATTGAAGTCGTCTTGACTTTTGATAAAAAGCTGTTGACATTTTGAAATAAAAAAAGGGATTAGGAAATTTGTGTCGCTAAACCAAAAAAAATCCCATCCCTTGTACAAAGTACTGAGCAAAGATACAATAGAATTAGAAATCGT
>CAJYLH010000023.1 GCA_913775525.1 uncultured Chryseobacterium sp. | reverse complement strand
CCGCTTTACTTTGCTCCCTTAAAAATAAGCAGAACGCTCATTATACTTTGCGTTAATTTATACATTTTTAATGTTTACATTCAGCTGAATTATAATCTCTCACACATTTGGGTGATTGCGAAGATCCGGATAAAAAATCTGCTGAATCTGCTGATCTGCAAGAGGATAAAAACCACAAAAGTCACAAAAGTTTTTGACACGTAAGAATTTTAAGATGAAAGCTTTGAAAACAGAAGAGCACATGAGTTTTTAAAAATCTACGATTTTTAAAGCGTGAAAACACCTGCGCGATCTGCTGATTTGCGAGAGGATAAAAACCACAACAGTCACAAAAGCTTTTGACACTTAAGATTTTGAAGAGAACAGCTTTGAAAACAAAAGAATATCTGAGTCTTTAAAAACCTGTGATTTTTAGGATGTGTGAAAAAAGATCTGTGCCATTAGTACAGTCTGCGAGCGCTTCAATGTACATGACATCTGTGGTATCTCGCTGTTAACAAGCTTCTGCTTCATCGGGTGGATGTAAAAGTCCCGGGTGTTTCCTAATGTGATTGGAGTCATATAGATGCTGCCGGCTTTTTACTAGATTTGAAATGATCACAGAACTTCAGGGCCGGCTGCGTGGAACAGCTGGCCTTTTCATTAAAAATCAGGAACTTTCTGATCATGCTGTTTTTGTGGTGTCGGTTGATTTTAAAATCAATAGCTTTTTAATACGATAAAAAATGAACGGATGAGATATGTATTTTTTGAAAATTGGACTCATGTCTGGCATATGGCCCTGATGACCGTCATATCTTTTATGGCCCTTTTTATACTGATCAGGATTTCTGGTAAAAGGACGCTGGCCAAATTCAATGCCTTCGATTTTATCGTTACCGTAGCATTGGGTTCCGTACTGGCTTTTATGATGCTGGCGAAGATCACTTTTACTGAAGGACTCGTGGTATTATTACTGATCATTGGCCTGCAATACCTTTTTGCAAGGCTTTCGCGGGCATCGGACACGATGGACCAGGTACTCAACGCTTCACCAAGGCTTTTGTTTTACAAAGGACAGTATCTTAAAGACAATATGAAGAAGGAAGCCATTACTGAAGAAGAGATTTCGGCCGTTATCCGTCAGGAGGGCATTGCAAAGTTTGAGGATGTTCTGGCTGTTGTGATCGAGCCGAACGCCAGTGTTAGTGTTATTAAAAAGCCCGGAAAACCGGAAAACCGTAATTTGTTGGATAAACTTAATATTCCGGATCCAGACTAAGGCGTTTATCTCTCGGGAATAGTTTATACAGATGATTAAAAATGGTTAAAACTTATTGCATTTTGATTAAAGTTTATTAGAGGCCGGTAATCAGATAGTAGACCAGGAAAATACTTAAAGCAATCAGCAATACCGTTAATATCAGCAGCATATTGCTGTTTCCATTGTAAATATCAGTATTGATCTGTTTTTTTGTTCTGAGATAATTGATATACGACATTAGAAGTGTCAGCACGCCGGCTGTTACCAGCAGAATGCCAGTCAGTCCGGAATAGCCTTTCTGGCTGGGAACAATCACCTGATCTCCCGCCACAAGCGATAGCTGTTTAAGGAACAGGGAAAATTTAACCAGGATAAATCCAAATCCCATCATGGCAATGGCAGTCCGGACCCAGGCCAGGAATGTTCTCTCATTCGCCAGGTGGTTAGTGGTATTATTTTTATGTTCTTCTTGCATCTGTATTCTGTTTTCAAAGGAAACGGTATGAAGCAGCTCTCGTGTACTCAAATATATTGATTTTATTTCTTTAGTTTCATTTGATTCGTATCTTCACCGATATTGGTGAAGCTAATGACCAATATAATACCGCTGCAAATCCATTGTTTACAGGATTTATTTACTATCATATTCTAATTCTGGATTTAAATTTTTCATCAATTTTTTATACAATACATAATAATTACTTTTATTAAGCATTTTTTAATATAATAAACACTAAATTCAATGCATCGTATGGATAATTCATATAAATTTGCAGATTCATAACAAATGCAATAATGGGCAGTACAATATCGAGGGGATATAGAGTGGGGGCTTCTATATTCTTATTAACCCTATCTTTGATCAGTCATTCATGTACAAAGGAGAGTGAAGATTTCTTTGCGGAAAATGTTCCGGAAAACATAAAAAACCAGTCGGAATATGCTGGTCTGCTGAACTATTCTACTGATCTGGGTACGGTAAGCATCAACACGATGGCTAACGGAAATTATGCCGGAGAGAATAATCCTACCTTTATTAAAAATATCAACAGCCCCAATTTCGGATATTGCCATCCGGATGTGCAGTATTTTCCCAATGGTTTCCATGGGTATAAATACTGGATGGTGTTTACCCCGTATTTTGGCAGTGTAGGAACGAACGACTCTTCAAAACGATATGAAAACCCTACTATTGTTGTTTCCAATGACGGATTAAACTGGGCCGGGCCTAACGGGCAGTCCGGGCCTTTACAGAAAGTGCCGTCGCTGAAGGAAAGCTTCGCGGAAAAAAAGAATGAACCCAAACAGGGTTTCTGGTCTGATGTGGACTGGATCTATGAGAACGGAAAATTCTTCCTGTATTACAGAGGAAGCTTCATCAAAGCAGCAGCGATTAAAAAAAGAGGGGCCAAAAATAAGAACAATTTCATGAAGCTTACCTCCGATGCACAGCGTACCATTGTGAGGCAGACCTCGGCAGATGGCATAACATGGTCACCGATGGAAGCCGTATATACCAGCAATTTCCCTTTTTCGCCGAAGAATAACCATATCATCTCTCCAAGTGTTGTTTTTAATGGCAGCAGTTACATCAGTTATGAAGTAGAGAACAATATCAGCCCGAATTTCCCGGGGAATGATCCCTCGTATGTCATCAGCCGGAAATCTACTGACGGGCTGAACTTTTCAAACTTTAAGCAAAGTAAAGTGGTTAATTTCGTGAATAAACCATGGACCAGTGTCAATACTGAATATGCACCCTGGCATATCCAGGCAACGTATGTGGATGGTTATTATTTCTTATGCATTGCCGTGGGTGAGGTGAAAAAATATACTTCAGAATCCCTGTATGTGGCGGTTTCAAAAGACGGATACAACTTTAAGGTATTCCCTAACCCATTGGTAGAATCTAATGCTTACCGATCCTGTATCTTCCCGATGCATACCGATAGCCAGACTATAGATTTCGGGGCAATTGTCGGATTAAAATCGGGTGTTTTCAAATACCGGACCTTTCAATTGAATAAGCTAAAGTTAGAAGCATGTCTGGTGAACTGAGTCCGGGTCAATCTGAACATCACTCTGCTATCGGCATATCGGTAATCATTCCGATTTATAACATGGGTAAGTTCCTTTCCCAAGCAATAGACAGTGTGCTGCGACAAAGCTTCCGCAATTTTGAGATTTTGCTGATTGATGACGGGAGCAATGATGACAGTGCTTCCATATGCCTTGGATATGTTAGCTCTGACCCCAGGATTACCTATTATTACCAGAATAATTCAGGGGTTTCCGCTGCAAGAAATGTAGGATTGTCCCGTGCCGGGGGAAAGTATGTTTATTTCCTGGATTCTGATGACAGCCTTGATAAAAATTTTTTGCAGACCTCTTTCGACGCTGCGGAAAACCAAAACAGCGATATTCTTATTGTCGGGCCCTATCACTCTAAACGGCTTTCCGGTTTGGCGGCAGTGCCCACATGTGCCCAGTTCCTGAAACGGGAATTTCTGGAGAAACATCCGGATATCAGGTTTCCTGAGAATATTCAGCCTTGTGAAGACGGATTGTTTTCCCATCAGTTACTGGCATTGACCTCTGCTGTTGGCACGAATCCTGACGGAATTTATTTCTATAGGCAGCATGAATCTCAGAACCACCGCATCATCAATAGTAATACCGAAGGCGTTATGAAGCAGGTCCCTGCCTGGATAGCCATTTTGCGTAATTTCTACAGGCATTATGATTTATTGGGCACCCATGCGCTGCACTTAATCCTGTTCATGGAGCATGAACCGTTCGGACTGCGATACCTATCTATGGATTTAACAGATCAGCAAAAGAGCCAATTGCACCAGATAATAAAATCTTATGTAGCTGAACTTATGCCCTACATCGGCGAAGACCAGAAAAAGCTTATCAGCAGACCATTCCTGCATTTTGTCAGCATAGAGGACAGCTCAGATTTCCAAGTCTACTATGAGCGTTATGTGAAAAAGGAAAAAATGAAAATGAGGCTGTATTTTTTCCTCATCAAATGCATTCCTTTAAAACGTCTCAGGAAGGATATGAGAAAAGCAATGAGAGAAAAATTTGAGCGATGAAAGTATTACTGATACAGCATGAACATTTCATTAACGGAGCCGGGGGAACTGAAAAAATATGCAGCTTTCTGGCTAATATATTGTCATTAGCGGGACATCAGGTTACCATTGCTACCAGCCAGGATGTGGCAGGGAAACCGGTATATCCCCTTGAAAATAAGGTAACGGTGACCAACATCTTCAATCCGGATATTGGTCAGATCCATTTATTCCCTCTATACAACTATAAAGGCAAAAACCCGTTCCTGTGGTTGCTCCGTAAAATAGAGAAGAAAAAAAATAAGCTCCGTAATCAACGTTTGATTCAGGGTAAGGGTGGCCTGGACGGGCTTTACCGGTATAATCTGTCATGCAGGTCAAAACACTGGAAGTCGCGGATTGATGAGATCAATCCGGATGTCATTATTACCATGTCCATTGGATCCCTGCTGGAAATAACCTACCGGAATACGTATGATATTCCGGTCATCAACTCTGTTAACGGCAGGCCGGATTATGATTATACAGATGTATTATGGCCCAGAAGGGAAATAGAAATGGCTCTCCTGAAAGAATCATTTAAAAAACTGGACGTCATTCAGGTTCTGTTTGACAGTTATGCAGCTTTCCTGCCGGAGACCTTTCAGGGGAGGACCGTTGTCATCCCTAATCCGGTTCCTGCGATCAGTCCGGAGCACCAGATGACCCGTCAGAAAAAAGAGCGGTGCCGGATCATTCATATCGGTTCCCTGGTGGATGACTGTAAAAAGCAGAGCACCGCCATAGGCCTGTTCAGCAGGCTCTCAGCACAATATGACCGATGGGACCTGCATCTATTCGGGCTTGGTGCAGATTATGACCTGCTGCAGCAACGGATTGATGATCACAACCTCAATGACAGGATTTTTTTGCGGGGATTCACAAGCCGTCCGCTGGAAGAACTTGGCCATGCGGATATATTTATTTTCCCTAGCCGGTACGAAGGATTTCCGTTGGCTTTAACCGAAGCAATGGC
Organism: uncultured Chryseobacterium sp.; assembly: GCA_913775525.1. Lineage (GTDB taxonomy): Bacteria > Bacteroidota > Bacteroidia > Flavobacteriales > Weeksellaceae > Chryseobacterium. The sequence continues at coordinate 151,920 of CAJYLH010000023.1, read as the reverse complement.
TTCAGGATTGCCATCTTTGGGCTTTACTGACTGTTCCGGAGTGAACCAGCTGATTAAAGACGGAATTACCGGCTTTCTTTGTCAGGATGAAAACGAAATGCTACAGCATCTGGAAGAGCTCATGGCCAGTGAAATCTTAAGGCTGGAAATGGGGATCAGCGCCCGTACATCCATGGCATCTTACAGCGAAGATAAAATTGCACAGCAGTGGAGGGATTTGATCGGATCTTTAGAGGCAAAGTAAATATTAAAAAATCATTAGATCCATTATCCGGTGATGACATTAACCCCTGCCGGAACTCTTTGGGATTGGCCGCCAAGGCTGTAGGCGACAAGCTGTAGGCTAAGTGCAAAGAAGACAAAAGACTCTACTGGTATATCTGATATGATCAGATGTATTCAACGAATTGATAACTTTCCAGATATGAATTCGAAAATATCTTTGCTTTTATATTCACTAAAGGATTCTTTATTCCTGAACATCAATGAAAAATAGCTTTCACGCCCGTAACGGCAATTTCCAGGCCTACACAGAAAATCAGGAAGGCAAAAATCCTGTTGGCGATATTCTGGCCGTTGGCTCCCAGTTTCTGTATGATGGTCTTGGTATGGCTGTAAAAGAAAAACACCAGGGCACACGTGATGATGATGGCCAGGATAATAGCGGAAGTGTTGATCAGGTATGTTTCCCAGTTTTTGTCGGCACTGTGCGCACTCAGGGTAAACAATACGGAAATGGTGCCGGCGCCTGTAGTGATGGGAAACGTTAGCGGGTAAAAAAGTTGGTCTGAGATATCAGCTGTATGGATTTCTGTTTCATCTTTCACTTCTTTATCGCTGTTCTGCGGCTGGTCGGAAGAAAGAGAGACCCATCCCATCTTGCAGATCAGGATTCCGCCGGCTACCTGGATGACAGGAATCGAAATCCCGAAAAGCTCCAGGATCCAGTGGCCTCCAAATAAAGAAATGATGCAGATAAAAAAGGCATATACTGTAATCTTCCGGACTGCATTTTTCTTCTGGCTCTCCGAAAGCCTGGAAAGGTACGGACTGATGATGAGAGCAGAACCAATAGGGTTAACCACCGGAAAAAGTGCGATGATTCCTATGAACAGCAGATGTAAGAAAGAATGAAATGGTACCGGCATATGTCTGGATGATGAGATGAAAAATATTTTATCATCTAAATATATAACTATTCAGCAAAATAAATAACAACCCCCTTATAAATTTAACGGAGTTTTCAGATCATCTTAACGCTTCTTAAAATCGTAGATTTTTAAAACTTTGTGATCTTCTGTTTTCAAAAGAGTTCTCTTTAAAATCCTTAAGTATCAAAAGCTTTTGTGACTGTTGTGGTTTTTATACTCGCGCAAGTCATGCATTTTTTCACGCATTTAAAAACCGCAGGTTTTTAAAACTTAGGTGTTCTTATTGTTTTCATAGCTATCATCTTAAAAATTCTTAAGTGTCAAAAATTGTTGTGACTGTTGTGGTTTAAAATCTCTCGAGATCAGCAGATTCAGCAGATTTTTTATCCAGATCTTCGCAATCACCCAAATGTGTGAGAGATTATAATTCAGCTGAATGTAAACATTAAAAATGTATAAATTAACGCAAAGTATAATGAGCGTTCTGCTTATTTTTAAGGGAGCAAAGTAAAGCGGCAAAGCCGCTGATAAAGCATGCGTTTTATGCATGCGCTTCATCAGATCAGCGTGCTGATCCTATCTTTGCTATCTTCAATTATACGTGAAAAAATAAAACCTTTGCGTTAAAAAAGAATGCAGCATCTTACTTTAGGAATATACGCTCGCAGATCAGCAGATTACGCAGATTTTTTCACACATTTAAAAACCGCAGGTTTTTAAAACTTAGGTGTTCTTCTGTTTTCATAGCTTTCATCTTCAAAATTCTTAAGTGTCAAAAGGCTTTTGTGACTGTTGTGGTTTAAAATCTTTCGCAGATTACGCAGATTCTTTTTACGCATTTTTAAAATCGTAGATTTTTAAAAACTCATATGTTCTTTTGTTTTCAAAACTGTTCTCTTCATGATTATAGGTGTTAAAAACTTTGCGGCCTGTTATAATCATTTATCCATGATCAATAAACCACCCCGTCAGAAATCCTTTAAATTTTCGACAGAGGCTGTCTCAAAAGTGAGACAGCCTCTTCTGTTTTTAAGACTTAAGATTCTTAAGTTAATGGATTTTCATCGAAAATTCATTGATGGGTAAACGAGCTTTTGGAACCGATGCCAGATAATCATTTTCTTCATCCCTATAACCTAACGACATAATGACTGATGCATGAAGACCTTTTTCAGACAGGCCTAAAACGTCATCAAACAATTCCGGATTAAATCCTTCCATAGGAGTAGCATCCACTTTGAGTTCTGCAGCAGCAATCAACGCTGTTCCCAGACCGATATATGCCTGTTTACTCGACCAGGTTGCATTTTGCTCAGGGGTTTGCATAGAAAAATGGCTTATTAGAGTATTTTTTAGAATGTCAAGCGCTCCTACTTCCAAATTTCGCTGCCGCTCCGTCATCTCTACATACGTACTGATGTAATCATTGGTTATTGTATTGAATCCGGCAAAAACTAGTAAGTGTGAAGAAGCGTAAATTTGTGAGTTGAAAGATCCTTCCCCTAATTTTTGCCTTATTTCAGCGTTGGTTATCACGAACAGACGGTAAGGCTGTATACCGCAGGAAGAGGCAGTTAGATTTATGGCTTCAATGATCTGGTCAATTTTATCCTCGCTGACTAATTCGTCTGAATATTTTTTAACCGCATAACGCCATTGTAAATTTTTGATTAGATTCATTTTTTATGATTTAAAATTAGATTGGCAAAGTTATCGTTTGGATGTGTATATTTGTAACTAAGTGACAAAAAGATATAGTGACAATCGGGTAACCAGGTGAATGATATGGAACAGGAATTTGATTTAGTAAAAGATTGCAGCCAAAAAATTTTGGCCATTAGCGATACCATGGAAATTTTAAACGGAAAATGGAAGATGTCCATCATTGCATGTTTGTGTTACAAACCAATGCGGTATTCCGAATTGCTGAAAGAGGTTAAGGGTATTTCCGGCAAAATGCTGAGCAGAGAACTGAAGGATTTGGAAGTAAACGAATTGATTACCCGTAACGTGCTAAGCACAGCACCTGTTGCCGTAGAGTATACAATAACTGACTATGGAAAATCACTTAAGGATTTGACAAATGTAATAGCGGATTGGGGATTTATCCATCGGAAGCGCATTATTGCAAGAATGAAATCATCATCTAAGAATTAGGTCAATGATTAATCGTACCGATAAAATTAGATATATATACATTTAAAAAAGCATCCTGTACATTTTATTTACAATCCTGATCCTGACCCTTGTGATATCCTGCATCAGGAGAGGCTGCTGTATAATTGCTCATATAGTTTTTACTTTTTGGTTAAAAATAACCATTGACTTTACCTGTCTGATTGCTGTACATTTGCTTCAGATATCAGGAGATTGATCTTCAGAATGTTTGTATGACTCAAAAATGACATCATAAAACTGACCAGAATCAGAAGACTTTTTCTTACTCAACTGATGTTCACAACTTAAGAATCTTCAACTTATGTTCTATACACTCCAACAATATAAATTGGTTCAATGGGTGATTATCCACATCAGATACCTCATTGCACTGGCATTTGTACCGTCCGGATTTACGAAAGTGATCGGCGAAAGATTTACCCAACTGCCAAAATCTGAAGCGGTAGGCCAGTTTTTTGAAGCTATTTATCAATCTGGTGCGTACTACAATTTTTTGGGGCTGGCCCAGATCATTACAGCGGTACTTCTGATGACTCAGCGATTTGCTTTGATAGGGACTTTCCTGTTTTTAGCGATTACCGCCAATATCTGGATGATTACCATTTCCCTGCCTTTCAAAGGGACCTGGATCATTACAAGCCTGATGATGTTTGCAGGTCTTGTTTTACTGTACTGGGATAAGAACCGAATAGCAGCACTATATTCTGAGCGTGATGTACCCAGTAAAAAATATGCACCCAAGGTATCAAAATTGTGGATCAATGCCGGCATCATCTATATCATAAGCCTTCTCGTCCTTTGCTATGCTGGTCCAAAAACAGATCCTGTCTCAAAAGGCATTGCCATAATCACTTATTTCATTTTGGGAATTACATTTCTCTACACCAATTTTCTTTTCTGGAAAACATCAAATCATGTCATTCAATCACAAAATGAAGTGTAGGTGAATTCCCTGCTGCGTTTGTTCATCATCAATCTATAAAATCATTCTTTATGAAATTTCACTTTTTTCGCCTTGCCGTAATTTTCTCTATCGCCTGTTCAGTCCAGAGTAAAGCCTGTTCCGCTTTTTTACTGACCGGAAAAGAGTACAATGTTGTTGGTTTCAATGAAAACTGGAAAACAATGCCGGGAATGATCGTGATCAACAAACGCGATGTCCTGAAAAGGAATATCAGCTGGCAGAATCTGACCACTGATCAGACACAAGCCAATAAACAATGGACCTCAAAATTCGGTTCCGTTACGTTTAATCTTTTAGGATATGATTTTCCGTGCTATGGCGTCAATGAAAAAGGCCTCTTTCTGGTCGAATTATACTTGGAAGAAACAACCAAAGTTTACCATCCAAAGCAGCCCGATATGTTCTGGGCACAGTGGATCCAGTATCAGCTGGATCAATATAAAACGGTAAAAGAAGTGGTGGACCATCTGAATGACGGACCCAATATAGACTGGTGGCCTAATGCAGCCGGAAGCCATTTTTTCCTGACCGATGCACAAGGAAATGCTGCAACGATTGCCTTATTGAACGGGAAATATACCGTACTTACCCATAAGGAAATGCCCATGCCTTTGCTGTGCAATAATCAATACCAAAAGGATCTGGCTGCTGCCAAAAAGTTTGATTTCCTGGGCGGAAATATAAAGTTTGATCCGGATCAGAACAAAAACTGGGAAGACCGTTATAACCGGGCCTATTACATGCTGAAGAATTACACGTATGATCAAAAACCCGTGGATTATGCCTGGAATATTTTAAATTCCATATACCCCGGTGAATGGCAGACCGTTATTGATACGAAGAACATGAGCCTGTACTTCAGATCCGATCTTAAAAAAGAGGTAAAGACCATCGATATCAGCAAGTTGGATTTTTCTAAAAATGCCACGGTAAAATACCTGGATATCCACACGGATGAAAAAGGAATCGTTAATAGCTACTTCCAAAACCTGACACTGGCAAAAAACAACCAGTATGTTGAACAGGGATTTCCTATCGGGTATGATAATAAAGAATTTGGAACTTCCTCAATTTTCGGGAAACTGAAAAAAAATATTGTGAAATTCTTTGAAAACATCTTGCCTGAATCTTAATTTAAATATCTGTAATTCACGCTGTAAGGGTATGTTGAAAGGGATTATGACCATCTCTTTCAACCTCATAGGGCCAGACCGATGCAGGGAAAAAAAACAGGTCACTATTCTGCTAACAGCTATCGTTCCGGATTTATGCTGAAGCATTTATCTTTAGAAAAATCCTGCTAAAGATGGACCTCATGAATCGCAGGCGATACCATATCGTTACCTTTGGTATCCCCCAGGCAATCAGAAAGTAAAAATTGACGAAAATACCCATTGTTGATGATTTTCTGAGATTATTACATTAAATCTCTTTAAACTTTCTCATGATTTTTTTTCTTTTAAATCGGTTTTTTGTAACTGTTATTGTTTAACCCTACCTCAAACCCTCCTACTCTCCCACTCTCCTACTCTCCCACTCTATCTCCCTCAAACCCTCCCACGCTCCAACTCAACCCGCTCTATCACCACCCACGCCGCATCCAGCATTTTAACCATGTGAATGAACGGGCTGACCAGGTTGCTTTCCGGGCCGTAGCGGTAATGGACCAGGGGGAAATACATGATGCCGGAGATGAAATAATCATATTCCTGGATGGTGTAGGCTTTAAACGCCTGTTTGAATACCAATACCGGCTGGCGGTATTCTTCTTCTGAAAGGAAAACCTGTACCCATGGAGAGCCGGTTTCCGGTAAGCTGCCGCACATCCATGCGCGGTGGTTCAGGCGGAGAAGGTAGGCTGCGCGGATGAATGAGCGCATTGACTGCTGAAAATGGACGATGACGGAGAAGTCGGTTGGCATCCAGGAGCCTTTTTCGACGGCATTCTGCATTACGGTGCTGAGTATTGCTTTTGCGGAGGCCGGATCATGGAGCTGAAAGAAGTGATCCAGCATGCTGATGGCGGAATGTTTCTGATGGTGACCTGATGGAGATTTTAATTCTGTTCTGTGCTTTTTCATAGGTGTTTTTTTTGAATAATGACTGTCCTGGCCAGAGGAAATCTACAATCCTGTGGCTGGAATAGCGGTTAAAAAATGGTCCTCGTTGCCTGGTTCTGTGTAGGCCAGCTGCAATAGGATGTACCGTCCTATTGAATGATGTCAGATACTCTATGGAATAAAGCGGGCTTAGATTGTTTTGTAGAAAATGCGGACAGCATGGAAATAAAACGGCATGGAACTCTACAATATCCGATTTGAGGCACTGGTATACCATGAGACAGATAAGAGAGCCCACGCCTAGGTCGTGAGCTTCATTACTTATCCTCTTGTCTCTTAAAAATTACCAGTTTTCAAATCAAGATTCTAAGCAATAGCTTCTAATATTCGTTGAAGTATCGCAAAGTTAACAAGTTTTTATATTGTTAACAATAATTCCAAATATACAACAATTATCGGTACGGTGTAACGTAACGATATATTTTTTTTGAAGTTGTTAATTGCAGTTGTGAATACTGAAGAAAATATTTACAAGATTAAAATAATTCTGTCCTTAAAAAAGCTTTTGGAGAAAGGTAAAAACTTACAAAAGGAATTTAAGGATCATAAAATAGTGTACAGCTACCATGGAGTTGCTTCTAATGCGCTCTTAAGAAAAGCGACAGTCAATGACACTTTAAATGGAAACACAATGCCCAAGGCTGTAACTTTAATTAGTATCGTAGAAGGTATGGGTTTTACTATGACTGACTTTAGTAAAGAATTTGATGCTATTTCGGAGGAGGAAGTAAAATTGTACTTACAAGATCATACCTAAAATAAATTAGTAACGTTTAGCGAATAAAACCCATCTAACATATAAAAAATCCTGACTTATCAGTCAGAGTTTTTTCCTTTAAAGCATTACTGATATAATTCTTATGGACTAGTGAGTCTTCTGCTTATCATCTCGTTGATATTTGAAAATTGGCAGTTTTCTGTATCGAGATTCTAAGCGAATAGCTTCTAATAATAATCGTTGAAGATTCGCTAAGCTACAATATATCTAGCTTACCCTATAAAAGTAACAAAAATATTTCGGTATACAATTCTATACCGAAATATTTTTTATTAAGTAGTTAATTGCATTTATGATTAAGAGTGCTGAAAAAATTATCATTGTTAAAGTTGCCATCACTTTACGTTTATTGCTTGATCGTAATAAAAATTTCCCGCAAACTCTTAGCGAAAATGAGAATATTATAAACAGTTACGAAAAAATATCCAATAACTCTAGTTCAGACCTTACCAAGGCTACTGTAAATGCAGCATTTAGTGGAAAAAAAAGGTCAGCAATGACTACAGTTGTTCTTATTGTTGAATCAATGGGATTTACTATGATTGACTTTAGTGAACAATACTCCCAAATAACAGATGGACAAATCCAAGATTTCCAAAACAATATTTTGAATAAGAAATCCTAACGTAATGAAGTCAAATTTCTAGTGATAGCGCGACAAAAATTTTTAAATAATTTACAGTCTTCCTATTATTAATATTATATCGTTTTTTTGAGATTAATTATATTATTGATATTTTTTTAGAGGTCATATCTGAGGAACCCTTACTATAACTTTGAAACTTCATTTTCATGATAAAAAGCATCTATTGATAGCTTATCTTCTTTTCTAAAATAAGACATTTTCTATACATCCTTTTGTAGTCGCTAGAGTTTAAATTTAAGTTTCGTTAGATACATGCTCACAGTTGATTTTTCAGCTTTTAATTATCAAGTTCCTATTTACTCCACTAAAGTATAAACTGAACAGTTTTTTCCATCCTGAATATATATTTTATCTCCAACAATCTTTAAAAATTTTTTATATGTACCATAACCTCCTCCCATTTTAAAAGCTTGCATAACTTCAACTATGATCTTATCTTTTTCTTTATAAATAACACCTGAATAAACAGATGAAGATTTTTTATTCATTAATAGGTTGGCTGAACTGATATCTTTTGCATAAAATTCATCTACGGTACCATTATCATTAATAATTAAATAATCGCTAGAATGTTCATTATCGGAACCTCTATGTATTTCTAATTTGGGTTGAATTAATTCAAAATTTTCGTTCGTACGATACATCCCATCCATCATATATAATCTATTGAATTTTATAACAGGAAAATCTGATGAGCTAAAATTTTCTACTTTTTTTGATAGCCTATCACTTACCTTGGAAATTGATTGACAAGATAAGAGAGAAAAAGACATGACGGCTATTATTTTTAAATACTTTACCATAACATGAAATGGTTTATGATTTGATCGTTTATCTAATTATTTATAGAACTTATTTAAAGTTTTATTTTTCTGAAGAAAAGATATAAAGAGTTCAAATAAGTTACAATAGCAAATTCAATTTATTACAAGAATGTAAATTTTCGGATTTTGTAATATGTTATTAATTGAATAAACCATTACTATTCAAGACGTGAAATCTAATAAGTATAATATTGATAATCACTCTGTATTTTTAACTTAAAATTTTTGGTAGTAGTCCATAAAATTAAAACCTCGCAAAATGCAAGGTTTTATCTTCAAAATAACAAGCGAGACGCTAATACCTGTGTAGGTGTATTGGGTTATATTATTTATTTCAATTGAGATTTTATAGAGTAGGTTATGCTAATTTACCATTTTCAAAATGGAAATGTTCCATTGATGCACATGTAAATCTTTGAATAAATTTAGATGTTTTTTGGTTTTCATTTTTAACTGTAAAAAAATCTTCTTTTATTGCCCAATCGTAAATACCTATATCCATAGGATATTTATTTAATATTCCATTTAATGAATATTTCTCTATCCATTCTTTTGCATTTTCTAGTGTTGTGAAAATGCCCGCTGGAAAATTGGATCCTTCTCCTATAAAAACATATATTTCATTACTCATTACTGATCTTTCTATAATTTTGAAATTTTTGATAATTATTTATTTTTTGTCCTGCTCTTCTTATAGCTACTTAATATTTTAAATTACTGGCTGTTGAATTTTACTTAATTCAGCACTTCCTTTAATAGGTTTACCATTAGCTCCTATCTTGGTACTAGGTCCTCTTTCTTCAACATGCATATTTGTAGGAGTATGGTCACCAGACTTATAATAATGTTCAACAGTGACACCATTTCACTTACTATTGTTTTATTTGGAAGAATAGGTTCTGTGAATTTACCTGAAACTGATCTTCCACCATTACCAGCTTTACCGGTAGTTGCCACTATAGATAAAGCTTCAATAGTTGTGATTATATTTTCTTTTGCAATGGCATCTCTTCCTGTAGTTTCTAAAAATCTAGAAAGAGTCATTCTATTTTCTCCATTCTTCTAATAATTTATATCATCATCTGCCCCCGCTTGCGCGAGCGTCACGCTCGTGCATTTTTTCAGCAAAAAAATAGAAATATAAAATACATTAAATAACCTTTCTCTCCCTCTATCATTGAATAAGTCCGGAATACTGCAAAACGAGTCGGTACCTGCAAATGTCTGCTCCACATGGTCTGATAATACGGATCAAACAGATTCCGGATTCCAAGGCTGCTTCTATCCCAGGAGAATTGATAATTCATTACTACATCAAAGTATTATAGATACACAGATCTCTGATCCTGTCCTAAGATGCCACCTGCTCCCGGATGATCTCATGCATCTGTTCCGGATTGTACGGTTGGTCCGGTTATTGATTTTCATGCTCCGGTTTCAGTAGTATAGTCACTGAAACCGATTACTAATATTAGTTAACAAATATCCATAAAGTTTATTGATATATCAGATAATAGTCTTAGATTTGATTTAAATGATATCAATAAATGTAGTTTAATTTTTTATTGACATTATGCAACACCTTTAAATTGATCACATCATGAAAAACCAAATCATTATCGCTGCGTCGTTTCTGGGAGCCATCGTTTTAGGAAATCACCAGGTTCTGGCACAAAGCCAGGCTACTACCTCCGTCAACATTAATTTAGCAGATGTCATTTCAATGGATGTAGGATCTGTTGCTTCAGGAGGCACCGTAGATTTTAATTATGCGAATACAACCGACTATAATTCTTCAAAAAGTGTGACGGTGCCCAATAGTTTGGTCATCATTTCTTCCAAAAATTTTGATGTAAAAGTAAAATCTGAAGGCGCAAACTTTATCAACGGTGCTAACGTCATTCCGGTAGATGTATTACAGGTAAAAGCCATAGCGGGCGGAAGTTTAACAGGAACCCTGAATGAGGTGACCTTATCTGCAGCCGATCAGGTGCTGGTCAGCAACGCAAGTCCAGGGGCAAAACAATCTTTAAACATCGCCTATTCTATTCCGGCAGAAAAAGCATCCAAAGTACTCCTCGGAAAACCTAAGGGAACGTACATGCAAAAAATAACGTATACGGCAACAGCATTGTAAATAAAGACCAACTTTATATCGCCCTCAACACTAAGAAGTGTTGAGGGCTTTTTTTGTGTATACCTAATGAATCATCCATGTAGTGATTTTACTACATCAACTTCCATGTTCCACTACAGAGAACATTTTACCGCCGCTGTAGATTTGTATTGTTCAAAAGAGGACAATTAATTAAGAATAAAATTAAATACATATTATCATGACAAAACAAATCGCCATCGCAGCTTTAACGATCACAGCTTTCATATTAGGAACCAATAATGCACAGGCTCAGAATACTACCGCAACCACTACGGTAAACATTACCCTGAACGATGTTATTTCTATTGATGCAGGAAGTACGGCCATCGGGAATACGGTTGACTTCAACTATGCTACCGCAGCAGACTACAACTCTGACCAGACCATTACCAAAGCCAACTCTCTGAAAGTGACTTCAACCAAGAACTTTAATGTAAAAGTAAAAGCAGGAGGGGCAAGCTTCGTTAACGGAACCAACCTGATTCCTGTCAATGTTTTGACCATCAAAGCGGCTGCCGCTTCAGGAACTATGGGCGGAACAAAAAGTGCGGTAGTTTTATCTGCAACGGACCAGACTTTGGTATCCAATGCTCCGCTGGGAAGTGCTTTAACCCTGAACCTGGACTACACGATTCCAGCCGCAAAATCATCATCCTCTGACATCTTAGGGAAACCGGCCGGAACGTATACGCAAACCGTGACGTATACTGCAACAGCTTTATAAATAATTTTTTTTCATATTAATATTTTGTGATTTGGTGTGTCGAAGGCTTCCTGTGGGAAGCCTTCGATTTTTGTATGTGTTCACCGATAGAGAGAACATTCAAAATCCGGGGATAAGGATCTGTCAGGTGTAAGGTAGAATCTATCCAATAATAAAAAACAGCAATTTACACACGTCCTCAACATTCAAAGTGTTGGAGGCTTTTCTATTAACGAATACGTGTAGTTATTTTACTACATCAACTTCCATGTTTCACTACAAAGAACATTTTACCACCGCCGTAGATTTGTATTGTTCAAAAGAGGACAATTAATCAAGAATAAAAAATAAAATAATACGATCATGACAAAACAAATCGCCATCGCAGCTTTAACGATCACAGCTTTCATCTTAGGAACGAATAATGCCCAGGCTCAGAATACTACCGCAACCACCACGGTAAACATCACCTTGAACGATGTTATTTCTATTGATGCGGGAAGTACAGCCATCGGAAATACGGTAGACTTCAACTATGCTACCGCAGCAGACTATAACTCTGACCAGACCATTACCAAAGCCAACTCTCTGAAAGTGACTTCAACCAAGAACTTTAATGTAAAAGTAAAGGCAGGAGGAGCAAGCTTCGTTAACGGTACCAACCTGATCCCTGTCAATGTTCTAACTATCAAAGCCGCTGCCGCTGCCGGAACCATGGGCGGAACAAAAAGCGCAGTGGTTTTATCTGCAACGGACCAGACTTTAGTCTCCAATGCTCCGCTGGGAAGTGCTTTAACCCTGAACCTGGACTACACGATTCCTGCAGCGAAATCATCATCCTCTGATATTTTAGGGAAACCGGCCGGAACGTATACACAAACCGTAACCTATACTGCAACAGCTTTATAATAAAAACACATCAAATTTATATAAGCCTTCAAGCTTTATACATATTGAGGGCTTTTCTATTGAACCCAAACGAATATACTACAGTTATTGTACTACATGAACTTGTTCAAAAGAGGGCAATTCAAAAAAAATAAAAATCAACTATTACGATTATGACTAGACAAATCGCCATTGCAGCCTTAACTATCGGAGCCTTCATATCAGGAACCAATAATGCCCAGGCTCAGAATACGACTGCTACCACAACTGTAAATATTACCCTGAATGATGTCATCTCTATCGATGCAGGAAGTACAGCCATTGGGAATACCGTTGCCTTCAACTATGCTACCGCTGCAGATTATAACTCTGATCAGACGGTTACCAAAGCCAACTCGTTAAAAGTGACTTCTACAAAGAACTTTAATGTGAAAGTAAAAGCAGGAGGAGCAAGCTTCGTTAACGGAAGCAACCTGATCCCTGTCAATGTCCTGACCATCAAGGCTGCTACAGCTGCCGGAACCATGGGCGGAACAAAAAGCGCTGTGGTTTTATCAGCAACGGATCAGACTTTAGTCTCCAACGCTCCGCTGGGAAGCGCATTGACCCTGAACCTGGACTACACGATCCCCGCAGCGAAATCATCATCTTCTGATATCTTAGGAAAACCGGCCGGAACGTATACGCAAACCGTAACGTATACCGCTACAGCTTTATAATAAAAACACAGCAATTATATGGACGCCCTCAACACTTTGAAGTGTTGAGGGCGCATGTAAATCCAACGGTTCATCCTGTAGTTATTTTACTACACCAACTTCCATGTTCCACTACAGAGAAACTTTTACCGCCGCCGTAGATTTGTATTGTTCAAAAGAGGACAATTAATCAATAATAAAAAATAAAATAATACGATCATGACAAAACAAATCGCCATAGCAGCCTTAACGATCACAGCTTTCATCTTAGGAACGAATAATGCCCAGGCTCAGAATACGACTGCAACCACAACGGTAAACATTACCCTGAACGATGTCATCTCTATCGATGCAGGAAGTACAGCCATCGGAAATACGGTTGACTTCAACTATGCTACCGCAGCAGACTACAACTCTGACCAGACCATTACCAAAGCCAACTCGTTAAAAGTGACTTCAACGAAGAACTTTAATGTAAAAGTAAAGGCAGGAGGGGCAAGTTTCGTCAGTGGAACCAACCTGATCCCTGTCAATGTCCTGACCATCAAAGCCGCTGCTGCTTCAGGAACTATGGGCGGAACAAAAAGCGCTGTGGTTTTATCTGCAACGGATCAGACTTTAGTCTCCAACGCTCCGCTGGGAAGTGCTTTAACCCTGAACCTGGACTACACCATTCCAGCCGCAAAATCATCATCTTCTGATATTTTAGGGAAACCGGCAGGAACGTATACGCAAACCGTAACGTATACCGCTACAGCTTTATAATATTTTTTAGTCAATAAAGATTCTATTATTGTGTTTTTCAGTAGTTTTGCAAATCTTTATTAAAAATTTACACCATGCGCACCTTTATTCACCTTTTCATTTTCTTTATCCTTGCAGGATCATCCTCAGTTCTGGCACAAAGTATCTCTATGTCGCCTACCCGCCTGTTCTTTACCGGTAACCCGGGAGAAAAAGTAACACAGACCGTTACGCTTCAAAACAGCTCGGATAAGGATTATGTTTTTAACCTCAACTATAAAGACTGGGCCAGAGAAGAAGACGGCAATAAGGTTTACCTTGATGCAGGCAGTTCGAAAACGTCCAATGCTTCCTGGATATCCACCTTAGAAAACACGGTAACAGTTCCTGCGAGAAGTACAAAGGAGATTGCAGTAACCATGCAGATCCCGGCCAATGCATCCCAATCTGCCGTTACCAACAGCATGCTGTTTTTCACCCAGCTTCCTCAACAGGCAGACCAGGCACGTATTCAGAACGGGATTGGTATCATCACCTTATTTGAGGTGGGGCTCCATATCTTTTATACTCCGCCGGGGAACCGTGTAAAAAGCCTGGACATTACCAATATTGCCGAGGTAAGCAGTGGGAATACAGCGAACAGAAAAGTCGCGGTAAGCATCCATAATGACGGGAACACCATCAATGATGCCAGCGTTGCGTTTGAACTTACCGACACAGACAGCGGTAAGGAAGTTAAATTACCTGCCATTTCCATCTCCATGCTTCCGGATACCAATCAGACCGTTCAGTTTTCTTTACCGGAAAATATTTCAGGGAACTTCCTTGGGGTGGCGATTATCAAAATGGCAGAATCCAATGATGTACGCGTAGGCGAAAAAAACTTTAAATTTTAAAAATTAAGTCTTGAAACCACAAAATGGCATATCGATATCAGTCCTGAGGAGAACAATCTTATGTTTTGCATTTGTTCTCCTGCACTCTTCACTGGCTTTTGCCCAGGGAAATAAGGATATCCGGATCCATTTTGAAAATGACAGTGTGGCTGTTGAGAAGGGGTCTACTTTTGCTAATTTCCTGGTTATTGAGAATAAAAGTCCGGAAGAAATTACCATTCAGAATATCATCCCTGGGGAAAAATACCCCGGATTGCTTTTCTATCCCCAAAACAGCTTTACGTTAGGAGCAGGTCAGTCTAAAAATCTTCCTGTGAAACTGATCGCTAACGTAGATTTCATGAAACTGAGATCCAATGAGATCAGATTCCAGGTTTCGTATACCAGTCCGACGGTCAACGGAAGTGAAAGTGCCTCATTCTTCGTCAACAAAGAAGAGAATAAAAACATCGCCATTTATACGGCGACCTATGAAAATTTCATTAATCCTGCGGTAACTGAATCCTCCATCATGCTGATGGTAGAAAACCAGGGCTACAGCAAACGGACCGTCAGGATTGATTTGCAGTCCATTCCCGATGGTTTGGAAATGATGCCCAACCAGCCAACCGTCTCTCTGGAAGGTTTGGAAAAACAAACGGTAGAGATCAAAATCAGGGTCAGAAAACAGAATACGCTTTATCCGGAATTTAATATCAATGCAACTGCCACAGACCTGCTTGACAATACCATCGTGGGCAGCAACACCCTCTACTTAGTCATTCTATCTCACAACAGACAGGTTGCGCGGGGAAACGAGGCGATGAACGGAAGTAATTTTGCGGAAATGAGCTATAATGAAAACAGCTCGGGCTTTGATTATGTCCAATTGAGAGGGAATACAGCATTCCGGATCACTGACAATCTGAAATCACGCTTCAATATAGGTGCGGATTACTATCTTGATGGCCGTTATAACATATATGATACCTGGCTGGAACTACAGAGAAAAAATACGCTGTTACGCGTAGGCAATGTAAACAGTAACGATTACGACTACCCGGTTTTCGGGAGAGGCGGGAAAGTTGCGACCCAATTGGGTAAAAATAATCAGATTGAAGTTCTTGCTTTGGAAAATAATTATAACCTGTACGGTACCTATTTCCAGCAGATCAAAGGATCTACCATGGCAGGAGCCAAATATGGTTTTGGGAATGGCACATCTTTCAATGGGAAAGTATCTTACCTGTTCGACCATGACCCGCGCTTTAACATAGATACCCAAGTGGCCAATGCAGTATCATCATTTGTAATTAACGATAAAAACACCGTCCGGGCAGAAGTGGGCCTGAGCCATGAGAAAGGCCTTTCGAACCAAGATGAGAACGAAGGCGCTTTAATGGGAGCCCATTACGAGGGAAAAATAGGAAAATGGGAAATACAATCCGTTAATTCCTTTGCCACCAAAAGCTATGCAGGGATCAAAAGGGGATCTCTGATTTCCAATCAGCGGATCGGCCGCCAGTTTTCGGATTCACAGCGGGCTTTCATACAATACCAGAATTCGCAGGTAGATCCCGAGTTCCTGAGCTTCCAGAATGTGCCCATCCAGGCTGGGAATACGGCTAACCTGCGGTATTATTTCAACAGTACGGAAGCTTTGGCTTCAGGGTACCAGTTTTCTGTAAAGAATTGGAATTTCCTGATGTCTCCTAAGATTGAAAGACAAAAAACAGCCAGTTTTTATACCTCGCATGAACTTTTTTCATACCGTCTGGAGACCAATATCAGCGCTATATTGGGAGCTCACTCATTGAACCTGACAGCAGAATATTCATATTCCAAAGCGGATAGTAACCCGGACTGGTTCAACAGCCTGAAAACAACCCTATCTTACCGGTATAAATCTTTCTCCCTTAACGGAACCGCCCAATGGAACGCCACCAATGTCTATGACCTGACTTCTTATTACAATACAGACCGTAATTTCGCCAACTACAATGTATATGCCTCGTATAATTTCCAGATGATGAACACTCATCTGACCGGATCTCTTTCCGCCGGAACTTCCTATTCGGAACTTTATAAGAACTTGAACAGCAATGTGAGTGGGAACCTGGAATATAAGATTTCACCTTCCTGGTCAACCACAGGGTATTTTAATTTTTCCGGTTATAAATCTACGGCTGAGTATGCAAGCAGCGGCAATTATTACCAGTTCAGAGTGGGAATTAAAAAATATTTTGCCAATGCTACGGCTTCTGGAAATCATAAAGTGACGTTCCAGTTGTTTGAAGATAAAAATTCCAACGGACTCCTGGATACCGGTGAACCGGTCCTTGCCAATGAAATCGTGAAACTGGATAATTTTGTTGCCTTAACCGATAAGAACGGAAAAGTAGTTTTCCAGAATGTGCCTGAAGGCATGTATACCCTGAAGGTGAACGAAAGTGCGGGTGCCCGATTGATGATGGATCCTGTAATGATGGTCAACAGCAATATCAACCGGAAAATAGGCCTTGTGAAAAACATCCGGGTGAGCGGGAAATTAACAGAGGTTAAGCAGGCCTACGATGATCTGGAAACGGATGTAACCGGCATCGTAGTATATGCCAAAGGTGAGGATGGTAAAATCTATACCGCTGTGGTGAACCAGAAAAATGAGTTCGAGTTTTTCCTGAAAGACGGAATATACAACCTCTATATTGAAAATGACAAATACAGCTATATACAACCTGCCCAAACGATTAAGGTGACCAAAGAAGGATATTCAACAACCGTGGTTTTCGAATATAAGAAGAAAGACACCGTAATAAAGGTGAAAAAGTTTTAAATTTAAAAGTATGAAAACGATGAGGGCTTTTCTAATAGGAATTTTTATTTTGCTCTGTGGATCTACAGCCACGAAAGCGCAGGATGTGTACCTGTCGATTCCTGAAAATAACATTTTTAACAGGATTGAATTTACCTCAGTACCTACAAGGGTAATGACGAACGCCAACAGAACAAACTGGGATTATACCTTTTTTGGATTTTCACCCATAGCTCCTACATTTACGTCTGTGTCCGGACCATCGTTTACGCACACTTCTTCCTCAGCTACCTTGCCCGCCTCCACTCTTCTGTGGCAGCTGGAAAGTATGGGCGGGCAGCTGCCGGCTACCGGATATTCCGGGTACTTACCCGGTTTTCAGTCGTTCAGTACAAGCGCTATGAGATGGTTTGAACCGCCCGGGTCCGTTATTTTCGGCGGAGGGTTCAACCGGGGAAATATCAATTTCACCTTCAAAATACCGGCTGCCCAGTTTGCAGCCAATACCTACCGGGCCGGGAACTACTCCATGGATATCAGTCAGAATTATTATGATTTCACGCCCCGTAATTTTAAAACTATTTTAGTCATTCCTTCATCCATCCGATGGATGACCACATCGCTGACAAAATACATAGAAATATCTTCTTTGAATGATTACCGGATCTCCGGCAATCGGGTATTCAGCTTGGATAATTCGGAAATCGCGAATACCGTTGATTTCAGTTTATGGGCGAAAGCTGCGGCCACCAATATTCAGTTCACTTCTTCAAAAGGGGTTCCGGGAACCAGAAATATAGGAGCTATCAAATTAGGCAGCAGCGGATCCGCACTCACGACTAAAGCCTTATCTGCCGATTTTCAGAATTTTTCCGCGGCTAATTTCAGTGTGGCAGGAGGAAACAGAAACAACTTCAGTCCGGAGCTGTATGTGTCTGCGGAAGATTTTAAGAATCTTTTTTTTGAAGCCGGAACCTATACGTTTGAATTGAACTTCAATGCCAGGAGTACAGACAACGCTATCAACAATCTGCAAAATACGGCTGTCCAGCTCAAAGTGCTTCCTCTGTCGGAGATCACCATACCCGGTTCCGGGAGAAATGTAAACTTCAATTTTAATACCGCTGCCCAGTACAACAATGGCCAGTCACAAGTTATCCCCAACCAAATTATCCTGTCCAATAATGAAAGTTTTGAGCTCTATGTAAAATCGGATGAAAATTATTTCAAGAAAGGCGGCCTGCAGACCGACATCAATTCCAACCTATTACAAATTGGCGTGGATGGAAGTTCTGTCAATGTTCCCTTATCCAAAACGCCTCAAAAGATACTCTTTAACGGAACACCGGTTTTGGACCGGGGACTGAATATACGATACACCATCCCTCCTGCGGGTGCCCAAAGTCTGGTCGGAAAGGAAAATACCACCTACTCGGTCAACGTATATTACAGCTTTACGGCAATTTAAACAATTGCGGAGTCATGGCAGACAACAGCATTAAAGCTTTGCTTTTGATTATGGACAAGTCAGAATTGATGGGACCGTCAGAGATGATCATATGACCTTATGAATGGGGATTAAAACCATTTTAAAAAATGAAAACAATATGTCGAGGCTACTGTGTAGCGTCGATTTTTGTCTTGTACAGACCAATGGGCAGAATGCCTATGACGAATTGGAAACAGAAGACAGGCTTACCGATCCCGATTCGGATGAGACCTGTGTAGCTTTTTTTTATCCACTTTAAAGAATACGGAAATAAAAAACTGGATATTCAGATGGCCCATCTCAATGTGTTGAATTAAATCAACTCAAAAAAAAGAAAAGCCTTGGAAAAAATATCTAAATTCTTATTTTTGCACAACTGCCATTTCATCTTCCCGGTGAAGAAAAGTACCTGCAAGCCGGAATGTCAGACCTTTTAATCAGGGCTTTATTAAAACATATCCGTACACCGTTTGATATCACTAGAAATACTTGAGCATACAAACCAGAAAAAAGCCAAATAATCAACTGTTATTTAAAAAATATAGCATATTTTTAGCTTTTTATATTGAATTCATGAATGATTGTATGAACGACCTACAATTAAAAATCGAAAGACTGGAAAACGAAATCAATTTTAAGAACGGATTGATCTCGATATTGTCTCATGATCCAAAAGAACTGTTTGGAAATTTTCTTTGGCTTATAGAAGCACTGGAACAAAAGACGATCAATGAGGAAGACTTTTTTAAGTTGTTGCCGCAGATCAAAAGTGATGCCCGGAAGAATATGCAGACGGTTCAGGACAGCACCGCCTGGCTAAAAACACAATACGGGGAATTTAAGATTAAACCGGTTAAGATCATGGTGATAGACCTTTTTCACCGGTTAGAGGAGAAATATGCGGCTCAATTAAAAGAAAAAAATATTACATTTCACTATAAAGGGGATCACAACGCATTTCTTATCACTGATCTGTTATTGCTCAAGTATGTATTGGAGAAAATATTTGATAATGCGGTAAAATACTCCCTGCCGGGACAAGATATTTATTTAAACAGCGTTACAGAAGGTGATCAGGTTATCCTTTCCATAACTGATTCCGGGACGGGAATGGATGAAAAGTACATTTCCGGGATCTACACTTATGATAATCCCATATTCCTGGGAACAGCCGGCGAGAAAGGGGTCGGATTAAGTCTGAAGATTGTCAAAAATTTTATCTCCCTGATGCAGGGAAGCATCGATATCGTATCGTCTGAAACTGACGGGACAACCGTTTCTCTATTTTTACCTAACTTTAGTGAATGAAGGATTTGAAATTAAATGTTCGTATTGTTGTAGCAGATGATCATGGTATTGTCCGTATGGGTTTGATCCAAACGATCAGGCGACTGATGCCCGATGCCCTAATTTCAGAAGTAGAGGATTACAAATCGCTGTACAAACTGATTCTTAACGAAGAACTGCATCTGGCCATTCTGGACGTCAATATGCCAAACGGTACGGTTCAGGAAGCCATAGATTACATAAAAATTCACCAGCCTGACTTAAAAATCCTGATATTTTCTTCACAGGATGAAGAATTGTATGCGATGCGCTACCTGAAAATGGGCGCTGGCGGCTATCTGAGCAAGCAAAGCTCCAGTGAAGCGGTGGAGGCAGCTTTAACGGCAATGCTCAGCAAAGGCAGGTATCTCAGTGAGCATGTAAAAGAAGCCATCCTTTCGGAATCTTTAACCGGCTCGGCAAAGAGTTCTCCCTTTGAAACACTATCAGACCGCGAACTGCAGATTGCCAACAAGCTTGCAGAAGGTCTTCCCCTTAAAGAAATTTCCAATCAGCTCAATCTCCATTCATCAACGATCAGCACCTATAAAAACAGGCTGTTTGAAAAGCTGAAAATACGATCCGTCCCCGAATTGGTAGAAGTTCTCAGGATGTATAACCATTAAAGACGGTATTATTTCCAGTTTTGTCGCCAGGGAAACCGAAGGCGCATTATATGATCATAAATTCTTAACCTCAGTGTTTTTGGCAAGTGTATTCCGTGAAATAATTTTGTACGGGCAGAACAGGAGCGTTAAATCACCATCCTGCCACCCAATCAGCATGCTTATGCAAATATTATTGTATTAAACCTTTAATTATTTCTGATCCTATTTTGATCTCTTCACTTATTTCCTGGTAAAGCGATCCAAAATCCGTATTGCCGTTCAATTTTATTTCCCATTCCCGGACACATTCCGAGAGCCTGAAAAGTCCTGCCGTTCCCGCTGTCCCCTTCAGCTTATGAAGAATGACCTTCATATCTGCTCTATGGTCAGTATCCTGCGCAACTTTAATATCTTTCATGGCCTGATCCAGCTGCTGGACAACGAGGTTGAGAAACAGGCTTCGAAATTTTTCATCATCGCCTATTTGTCCGTTGAGCATATCCATGTCAATATACTGATCCGGAGTATATGAACCGGCAGTACCACCGGATTGACCAATAACAGAAAGGTATTTTTTCAGCATTGCTTCCAGATCATTCTGTTTTAAAGGTTTCGGGAGGAAATCATCCATCCCGCTTTCCAGGCATTTTTCTTTTTCACCCAGTACATTTCCGGCCGTAACGCCTATAATCGGAACCGTTCCGTATCCTGGCAACTGGCGGATTTGTTTGGTTGCTTCCATACCGTCCATTACCGGCATCTGCACATCCATAAGGATGACAGAAAATTGTTTTCTTCTGCATTGTTCCAGGGCCTCCAGTCCGTTCACCGCTTCTGTAAGATCAAAACGGGACGAAATGGCTTTCATCATTCTGTTGTTCAGAACCATATTGACAGGGTTATCATCCACCAGCAATACATCCATTTCCTGAAAAACAGCAGGTGCATTGTCTGTCCCTGTATTTTTTACAGCAGATTCATCTTTAAAACTGTTCTTCTCCACACGATTGAGCGTTTTGTAGAGTTCTTCGGATTTAATAGGTTTCATCAGGAAGTAAGAGTGATCTTCTTTCCGGAAGGAATTGATGACATCGTGCTCCTCGGAAGAAGTATGGAGAATGATCAGAGGTGAAACCTCGTTGCGCTGGCTAAATAGCTCTTTAATTTTATCAATAGTATCCAGTCCGGATATCACCGGCATATGGCAATCCATCAGGATCACATCAAAACGTTCACCATTCAATAGCATTTGCAGTGCATCCATACCATTAGCGGCAAGCACTGATTCTACATTTTTATAGGCAAGCATGTGTTTCAGGATAATTCTGTTTGCTTCATTATCGTCCACGATCAGCACCCGTTTTATCGAAAGGAGATGATCTTCTTCTTTTATTTCGGACGTCTCGTACGGAACCTCTATATCAAAGAAAAATACCGACCCTTGTTCCGGAGCGCTAACCAGGGAAAGGTTGCTGTGCATATACCCCAGAATATTGTTTGATATGGTAAGTCCGAGGCCCGTTCCGCCATATTGCTTGCTGATCGAACTGTTTTCCTGTGTAAAGGCATTAAAGATATACTTTTGTTTATCCTGCGGGATCCCAATTCCTGTATCTCTTACTGAAAAACGTAATTTGATGTTCTCATCGTCCATGGCCAACTTTTCAACCTTCAGTTCAATTTCACCTTCTTTTGTGAATTTAACGGCATTGCCGAGAAGATTGATCAGGATCTGCTTCAGCCTGCCACCGTCTAAAAATAAAGTTTTCGGAAGTCCGGGCTCAATATTGAGGAGCAGCTCAATATCTTTTTTCTGAGACTGGTAAAGAATCACATTGATTACCTGGCTTACCATGTCGTACACATCGTAAGGTTCTATCAGGAGCTCCAGTTTGCCGGATTCTATCTTAGAGAAATCAAGAATATCATTGATGATGCCGAGCAGATTTTCCCCTGATTCATTGATGTAATTCAGGTATTGAATCTGTATTTCATTCAGCGGTGTCCTGAGGAGAAGGTCTGAAAAGCCAATAACCCCATTTAAAGGCGTCCTGATCTCATGGCTCATATTGGCCAGAAATTCGGATTTTGCTCTGCTGGCTATATCTGCCGTTTCCTTGGCATTTTTCAGTTCTTCATTAATCTTTACGGCATGGGTAATATTCTGTACGGAAATAATGATCCCCCCTACTTCATCTTTTGTAAGGTACCAGGGTCCGACTTTAAGGTCGTAATGCTGAATTTCTTCTTTTCCCTGGACCTTTAGCGGAAAGTCAGCGTTGATGTACGTTTTTCCCAGCAGCGCATTGTTATAGATCTCTTTTCTTTCTTCGGGAACATCAGGGGATATGGTGAAAAGATGATGGCCGATAAGCTCTACATCATCCATATTGAATTCCTTTCTCCACCTGCTGCTTACAGCAACATAATTCAGGTCTTTATCAAACATGGCCAGAGGAACAGGAACATCAGTGGCAAAAGACTGCATGATAGCTTCCTTCCGGGTCACCTCCAGAAACATTTTTTTTAGAGCATCAATATCCTGAATGGTTCCGAAAACCCTCTTGCAGGTACCCTCTTCAAATTCGGGAATCCCTTTAATCCTTACCCAGATCTCAGCACCGTCATTACGCAAAAGCTGAAGTTCCTCATCAAAAGCAATCCCCTGCTGTATTGCACCGGTAAAGAGATCTTTGATCCTTTCCCCGCTTTTTCCCTGGTAAAATTCAAGGGTATTTTCAAAGGTAGGCTGGAAATCCTTTTTTACTTTATGAATTTCTCTTGTACATTGAGACCAGAACAGCTTTCCGGTCTCCATATTGGCTTCCCAACCTCCCACCTGGGCTACTGAGCTTGTTTCCTCAAGCATTTCCTTAGTATAGGACAGATCTTTTTCAAGCTTATCACGCCGGATAAGGTCGGATTTTAGTTGTATATACACAAAAACGGTGGCTCCAATGGCAGCCAAGGCAGAAAAGATGATGAATAAAACAGTACAATTGGAAGACCTGTTCAGGTATTTGTTTTTTATGGCAAGCTCAGCCTCCTCGTATTTTACAAATTTCTGAACCAGTATTCGGCATCTGTCCATAGCTGCTTTATCCTGAACAAGTTTATCCGGGGTCATCAATATTCCCCTTTTACGGTTCTCGATCAGCAGGACATATCCTTTCATCATCGTTTCTGAAGTACGCAGCAGTTCATGCAGGATCTTAGCCTGATGTTGATCGCTGAGGTTAAGTCTGTTGATGTTAGAAACAAGCAGCGGATATTCATTCCTGCCTTCATCGAAAGGTTCAAGAAAATTGTTCCTGCCGGTAATCTGGTACCCACGATTGCCGGTCTCAGCATCTAACAGGGTATTTAAAAGATCTTTTACTAAACTGATAGATTCCTTACTTTTTAAAAAGCTTTCCCTGTTCTCCATCTGCTTTTGTATGCTTATGTAAGATGCTAAAGAACTAGCAATCAACAATATTAAAGAAATTAATACACCTATCTGAAGATTTCTTATAATTTTTTTCGGCATTAAATAGCAGTTTAAGGATCAGGGATTAAAAGTAGGTCATTTTATACTGAGTAACAAATTAAATTTAAAAATGGCCATGAGATACCTCAAAATACTTTATTTTTGATGTAAATGATCTAAAGAAGCATGCCAGAATACAATATATTAGGCTAAAACACCGAATAATATTCCCATCCAGGACAGAATAGATATCCCGTACTGCTAATGAAAAACTCCCTCCTGAGCAAACTCGTATTCGTACATATGATTTACATGAGGAGTCGAAATGCAGGGCATTCCTGATTTGAATATTTTTTTGAAATTTACTTGTCTTTCATACTCTACAATGGCCTTCAGGAAGAAATCTGAATGTAAGCGCAGTCGCTGTTTTTCTGCCACTTGTACCCACAACTGTTCACTGTTTGGATAGTTCCGTTTTGCTGCTCAATAAATTGTAAATTTTTGCTGTATTTTCTGACCCATTGTTCCAATCTCCCACAGAAGAATACTGACAGGTCAATGTGGTATTTCTGTCCATATATTTCAACTCTACATTTCCTACATAATCTGAAGCATTTAAATCTGTAAATCTGGGTTTAACAATAGAAGATTTAATCCAGGTTTTTAAGCTGTCTTTTTCAGTTTTGCTCAGATATATTTTTGTTTTTACAGTGTCCTCCAAAATATATTTTGGCGGAATATTATAAATCTCTTTATTCCAGACTATGTTTTCAACTTCTGCACTGTCAGAAGATCGTTCAATGGTAATTTTCTGAAAGACAGTGATTACCTGTAATTTTTCCCAGGGGTCATGATCTGGTTTCTTTTCAGGCTGCTTTGCACAGGAAAGCAAAAAACTCAGAATAAACAGGGATTGTATTCGCATATGTTTTTATATTTTGTATCATATAGTGAAGTGCTCGTATGATGAAGCATTGAATCAGAGCCATACGGTGTCTTATCTTGTATGAACGGCCTGATGTATTCTGAAAAGATAATAGGATTTCCGCATATTTGCTTAAAAGCTCCTCCTTCTAAATTAAATGTTCCTCCTTGGGAAGAACTTTTTAAAATCGAATTGGTGAGATGCTTATCGTTCTACTGGCGGTATCGTTTCTGTGGTAGGTGTTTATGGGCCTACAGATGCCCTGGTACCCATAGGAAATGTTGTGAACAAAGGGATTACCATCCGCGCCAACCAGGCAGCGGTAAAACGCCACCTGCCTAAGCTCATTGAGCATGTGAAAAACGGCATTCTTGACCCTAAACAGATCATTACCCACCGTGTTCCGCTGGAAGAAGTAGCCGACGCTTACCATATATTTTCGCGCAAACTGGACGGTTGCATAAAGACCGTGCTTATTCCGCCCACTGCTTAATAAGTTTTAATTCAAAAAATTACGACATGCTTACAGACAGAACAAAGCCATCAGATTTCAAAAGAAGTGAACAGGCAGATCATAGCCAGATCAAAGGTTGGGGAATAGATGCATATCCTGAAAACGATCCCGTATATCCCATGAAAAAACGTACCAACGAAGAACATTAGGGTTATGCATGGGAACGGCCGCAACATCAGCCTGAAGAGATTGAAATCCTGCAGTCCGTAGAGCGGCCGAATTTAACCGCTGCTTTTGGTACGGCATCGCCGCCGGAAGGAATTAACGGAGCCATCAGAAAGTTTGCTTTCCGCTATAGTGAATCCAGTTACAGCAGATGACTGCCGCTAGTACTGGCAGACCGCATAGGTACCGTTGAAGGGATTATTGATGACTTAAAAAACGGTCATCTACCCAATATCTTTGCAGAACGCGGCTGGGGAGCCGAATAGAAGTACAATAGAAAGAATTTCCTTTTGAAAATTGTGGTCGCAGCCGCAGTAACGGCTGTCACAGTAACCGTCATATCCTCAAAAAAGAAGAACGACGAGTGATATACTGATCACCAGACTTTTCTCAGCCATCCTTAACATTGAGAAGCATCATTGGTCAATCTATCACATCAACATCTTTAACATAAAATTCCCGGTTTTGAGCCGGGAATTTGGTTATTTACAGAACGCCGTTTAATCTGATAATCAAGTAGAATATCGGTTAGGATCAACGAAATATAATGATGTATATTATCTTATCAGAACAGCCTGAGATAAAATTGTTATTAATGGAAACTGACAAATCCCGCTCATGAGGTTTTCAACAACAGGAAGCAGAGAAAAAGAGAAACTGATTGACAGGTTAAGACAATTGTAAAGATCATGATAGCCAGACCCGGAATCAGCCCTCTTTCAAATATGTTATTGATGCAAATGAAGTTATGCTTTTTTACTTTTGGTTAATCTTCATCCTTAATACAGCATATTGTTCTACATTGAGCAGGATCACCTGATCCGTAGGCAATTCCCGGTACAGATTTTTTGACGTTATTCCAGATTTCAGAAGTTTTCCATCCACCGAAAATACCTTGTATGCCTTATTTTCCGGAATCGATTTAAGATCTTTGATGACTTCCAGGGAAGATAAGGTCGCAGAGTTATACGTACAGGCCTGGTTACCAAACTGTATGATGAAATTGTTGATATCTAAGGGCTGGCCAGAAGTATTCGTCCAGGAAGCATAAAAGATATTGGACTGGTTCCAATAGCCGGCATTAACGAACGACAGGTTATTGATAGTTTTGTTATTCCCGCTGTCCGGAATAGCAGAACTGTTGCTAAACAGTAAGTAATAAGGGTTGCTTTGTGATTTGATAAAATTAGGGCACTGAGATTTTGCACCGATTTCCATTGCTAATGCAAGGGCAAAAAATAGATTTTTCATCCGTTTTATTTTAGTTATAGATTATTCCAAGTTTAGGAATACAATATCGAATAGTATAGGCTTCACCTTGAACAATCTCTAGCTTTTCACATGGATCATGCAGGCAGTGACTGATCCTCTGTCAGTAATATTATTCATCCTAATTGTACTGAAAGTAAAGGTTGGAGCTGTAAGGAATCTGTTTCAATAACTGCACACGACTCCGCTTACATATGATTTTCCTTTGAAAAACCGCTTCATTCCAGTGTGCGATGACAACATATTCCGGATTTCAGGCTCCGACTTTACATCAACTCTTCTTTATATTTTCCTGTGCGCAAAAATCAGCAATCCCTATGTAAAAACGATCAGTATAAATACTGGTTTTCACTGCATTCATATGCTTAATACCCATTGGCAACCACACATCCGATATTTTTCCCGTAATGGCACCTGTATTGTAGGTCATTGGTATATAAAAATTTAACTCCAATGAAAAAACTGATTTTAACAGCAGTAGGTTTTGCTGTCCTGTCAGCCTGTAACAAACCTCAAACAAATGAGAATACCATTAAGAATGAACAGAAAGCAGTAGGTGCTGACCAGGACGACCATGGATGTAAAGCTTCGGCCGGACAGACCTGGAGCGAACTAAAGCAAAATTGCATCCAGGTTTTTAACGAAGGATTCCGGCTGAATCCTGTAACCCCTCCGAAAGACGCAGCCGTAACCAGTGCATTTGTCTTAATGAGTGAAGACCAAAGCAGGCTGGAACTTTTTCTACCGGAGCAGACCGATCACCATACTGTTATCCTGAATAAGTCTGATAAAGGCATGTATCAAAATGCCCAGTATCAATATGATCCCGTCAAATCTGTCTTATACCTTAATGGCGTGGAACAATATAAAGGCAATGTAGAATAATTGTACTTACTCCTATATTTTTTCAGTAAAAGCCTTAACAGGCTTTTTTTGTTTATCGCTGTCTGAAGATTATGAAACAGCATTTTTTTCGTCCAAAACTTTCAAAATGTAACTTGTTTTTCATTATTGTAAGCAGTATTTCGCCATGCTGTAACAAATCCTCTTCAAAAGACTAACTAAGCAGAAATAGATTTTTATATTACCTTCTGTATGTATAAGAAAATGGAAAATGAACTAAAACCTTTCTGGAGAAAATTTTTTGTATTTAACTGGAAATTCGGTCTCTTCCTGATCCTTGCAGTCTGTATCCCCAGATTTTTACTGGTTTTAAACGCCAACGAAACGGCCAATTACCGGTATATCGGTCTGATCATGCTTGTTTCGGCTGTGGCTCCGTTTATCTTCCTCAGCAGGACCGGAAGAAAAACCATAGGGCTGAAAAAACCTGCGGGCAAGTCCTGGTTATGTTTTGCCTTTATTCTGGGACTTATTTTAAGCGCAATGCTTTATGCAGCAGGAGTATTGCTGTATGGCCATTCCATTGAAAACTAGTATATTTACATCGGAAAATCATGCAATATCCGAATGGAATCGCGGGAAATGACAAGCTGGTCATGTTTGTGATTATGTCCGTTACGGGCATGGTATTCAGTCCTGTAGGCGAAGAATTATTTTTCAGGGGTATCGTCCATTCCAGTTTTGCAAAATCAGTAGGGAATTTTACAGCTTCCCTGATTGACAGCTAAGCCTTTGCTTTAACCCATCTTTCCCATTTCGGGCTGATTTTTATCAACGGAAAATGGAACTTTTTACCTCTGCCCGCACTCATCTGGGTTTCCGGCATGTTTGCCGTAAGTATGGTATTTGACCTTTGCCGTACAAAAACAGGTTCTTTATGGGAGGCGATCATCTGCCATGCTGCATTTAATCTCGGGATGATCTATTGTATTTTTTACTCGTTGAACTGATTCAGGAACTTTCTGCCCGAATAATACGCTTTGCACCATGAAAAGAACGAACGAGCACACAACATTTTCCGGGCTTATTTTAATGGGTACATCCTATTTTCTTTGTTGCAGCTAAGCTGTCGATTAGATTATATTGCATTCATCATCTTCCTGTATTCGATATTTTTTATAAAACCAACAATAACGCGTGCTGCAGGATGTGTCATATATGATCTTTATTTCTACTACAATATGGTTAATGATATGGATATGCATATGGTTATGAGATTATTAAAATCAGCATTGACTGTTAAAGAATATAAGTGTTTTTGAACACAGGATCAGTAGATCTGAACGCAATGCGCAGATGCTTGTTTCTAAAAAAGCCGGAGAAAAAGTTTCACTTACCTATGTTGATGCAAAGGAATGTAAAGAAAATGAGGGAAAGGTCATCTGTGTGATGTATCATGAAAACAAAGGCATGATACGCGTAAAAAATGCACAGTAGATCTTAATAACAGTTCTCATGAAAATTCACAAGAACTGTTATTACCTGAAACCAACCGATTTAAAACTGATTTCTGCTTTCAATTGATTGATATCCGTCCATCTATCGGTATGATAAATGAAAAGGTAGTTCCTTCGTTTTCGGAACTGCGGACCTTAATGGTACCGCCATGAAGCCTTATGATTTCTTTACAGAGGTAAAGCCCTATGCCGAATCCTGCCACGGATGCATTTTTGATATCCTTTACGCGGTAATAACGTTCAAATATCCTCTGCTGATCTTCAGGAGATATTCCTTTACCCTGATCATGAACACTGACTTCCAAATTATTATCAGCTACAACATGGTATTCTGCCCTAATAGATATTCCCGCAGGGGAATACTTCACCGCATTTCCGATCAGATTATTGACTACCTGGGAAATCTTTTCTCGGTCTGCCAGTACAGATTGCGGACCGGAGGTCTTAAAATCAAAATCATGCGTATGGATCGTAGAACGGACTTCATCCTCAATTTCAGAAAATAATGCCTGGAAATCAAAGGCTGTTTTCTGAATGTGCATCTGCCCTGAATCCAGTCTTGAAACATTTAGGAAACCATTGATCATGCTGTTCATGCTATCCACCTGCTTTAAAGACTTTTCAAGCGTATTCTGCTCCAAAAGGTTCTCTGCCTTTACAGCCATTCTCTGCAAAACCTGCAGATAAGCCTTGAGTGATGTAAGCGGTGTTTTCAGTTCATGGCTTACCATGCCCATAAAATCATCTTTCCGCTCTTCCTCTTTTTTCTGTTCGGTAATATCCCTAAGGGTCCCGTTAAGGCTTACCGGATCCCCCTTCTGATCATAGAAAACCCTTCCATTGGCCTGTAACAGCCTGATCTTTTTATCGGTATTATTCTGGATACGGTATTCTATAAAGTAGCAGCCATCAGAATCTTGACTTAGGACATTGGTAATCGCTTCAATAACCCGATCCCGGTCTTCCGGCACTATGACTGCTAATGCCAGGGACAGGTCTACATTTTGGTCGGAAGATAGGCCGAACCAGGATTTAAGCAGATTGTTTCCTGAGAAAAGGTTGGTAGAAGGCTGGTAATAGAATGTAGCGAGTTCGCCTGCATCTATGGCCATCGCCAGCATCTGCTGGTCATTTTCATTCTTTCTCCTGTCCAGTACCTGCTGGGTGATCTCTTCAAGGATAATCAGGACTCCGCTGATCTCGCCGTCTTCAGAAAATATAGGCTGGTATATGGAATTGACAATGGCCTCTCTTAAACCGTCTTGATGCCGAAGTTTTACCAGGAATTCATTGTTGATCCTCGGTTTTCCGCTTTGGTAGACTTCTCTGAGCCATCCGTTTACCGGCTGATCGCGTAATTCCGGCCGGGCATCTTCATGCGGATGGCCGATGACTTCCTCCTCTGCGCGTCCCCAGATCTTAAGGATGGCCGGATTGGCAATTTCAATGATATGCTCCGGCCCCTGCAGCATGGCAATTCCAACAGGTGCCTGCTCGATGATGGCCCGGACGTGTTCCCTGCTGTTGGCAAGCAGCTTGACAGATTCATTGAGTTCTTCGTTGGTTGAAGTCAGCTCTTCAAGAGTGGCAGCCATTTCCTCATTAAGAGCCTGCTCCCTCTCCTCTTTCTCCTGTATCCTTTGCAGGAATTCCTTCCGTGAGGTTACGTCCAGCGCGGTATTGAGTATGCACCACGTTTTTTTATGCTGATCCGTAATAGCCTTATATTCGTAATCAAAATAACCAAGCGTCTCTTTTCCGTTTTTGATCAGTTTTGCCGGGGCATCGGATACCGAATAGGTGGTACCGGAATGCCATACTCCCCGCAGGAGCTCCAGAAAGGGCTGTCCCTCCAGTTCAGGGATAGCTTGCATGAGTGGCTTACCGATAACGGAAGCATCTTTGCCCCAAAGCGCCAGCATGCCTTCGTTCGCAAAACGGATAATCATATCTTCCCCTGAATAAATAGAGGTTGGTGCCGGAGAGGAAGCCAATGCCTGAATGATCAGATCCAGGCTGAAGTTGTTATCGGACAATGTTTCTAGGGTAATCATAAATTCAGCAAATATAGGAAAAAGTACGTTGACGCCCCTGAACATTGGTACGTGAAATACCAAAAGGAATATCAACTCATTATAGCAGTGAAATAAACACCAACGAAATGGTAAAGACAAATACTGCTGTATTTTTTTATCATCAAATTGATTTCATATGGATTCACATCAACTCCATGATCAGAAAAGCATGCGATTTAATACTATCTTATTAATTTAATAATTATCACACACTGTAATTAAAATTATACTAATACAAAAATGATATGTTTAAAATAATAAAATATTTTGGCTTAATTATTGAGCAATTGTCAATGCATTAATTAAAAACCACATCACTATTTATGAAAGAAACTACTAATCCGAAATCAGTACAGCTGGATCATTCAACAACCGATAATACAGATCAGGCTTTAACCACCAACCAGGGCCTGAAAATCAATAACGACCAGGATTCCCTGAAAGCCGGTGAAAGAGGGCCAAGTTTACTGGAAGATTTTATCCTGAGAGAGAAGATCACCCACTTCGATCATGAAAGAATCCCTGAAAGGATCGTACACGCAAGAGGGTCCGGAGCACATGGTATTTTTAAAATCAACAAAAGCCTTTCAAAATACACCAAAGCAAAATTCCTGGCTGAGGAAGGAAAAGAGACCCCTGTATTTGTGCGTTTCTCTACGGTTGCAGGAAGTGCGGGAAGCACTGACCTGGCGAGGGATGTAAGGGGTTTTGCCGTTAAATTTTATACGGAAGAAGGCAATTATGACCTGGTAGGAAACAACATCCCGGTATTTTTCATCCAGGATGCCATTAAATTTCCGGATTTAGTACATGCCGTAAAGCCTGAGCCTGATAATGCCATACCCCAGGCCGCTTCTGCCCATGATACATTCTGGGATTTCATTTCCCTGATGCCGGAAAGCATGCACATGATTATGTGGGCCATGAGTGACCGGGCCATTCCGAGAAGCTACAGGATGATGGAAGGTTTCGGCGTCCATACCTTTAAATTCATTAATGAAGGAGGGAAAATGCATTTTGTGAAATTCCACTTTAAGCCAAAATTGGGCGTGCATTCAGTAGCCTGGGATGAGGCCACTAAAATTTCAGGAAAAGATTCGGATTTCCACAGAAGGGATCTCTGGGAAGCTATTGAAAACGGCGCTTTTCCGGAATGGGATTTTGGGGTACAGATCATCCCTGAAGAAGATGAACACAAATTCGATTTCGACTTGCTGGATCCTACCAAACTGGTTCCGGAAGAAGAAGTACCGGTAGAACTGGTAGGAACCCTGACACTGAACAGGAATCCTGATAATTTCTTTGCAGAAACGGAACAGATCGCCTTCCACCCGGGGCACCTGGTTCCCGGAATAGATTTCACCAACGATCCGTTGCTTCAGGGCAGATTGTTCTCTTATACCGACACACAGCTGTCAAGATTAGGATCACCGAACTTCCATGAAATCCCGATCAATAAATCGATCAACACCGTTCATAACAACCAGCGTGACGGGCATATGCGCCAGCAGATCATGAAGGGCAAAGTAAGCTATGAACCCAATTCGATGGGAGGAGGATGCCCATTCCAGGCCATGATGAAAGACGGCGGATTTGCATCTCAGGAGGAACGTGTAGACGGCAAGAAGATCAGGGCAAGAAGCCAGAGCTTCGTGGATCATTATTCTCAGGCCAAATTATTTTACAACAGCCAGTCGGGACCTGAAAAAACCCACCTTCAGAACGCACTGATCTTTGAATTGTCTAAGGTAACCATTCCTGCCATCCGTGAAAGAGTGGTTGGACAGCTGAATTTCATCAATAAAGATTTAGCGGCAGCAGTGGCTAAAAAGGTAGGTGTACATGTTACCGTACTGGAACAGCCTAACGGAAGCATTCCTGCAGATGCTGACCCGAAATCCCTTCAAAGTCCTGAAAAAGAACCTTCCACCAAAAGTTCTGATGCTTTAAGCATGAAAAATACGGTTAAAGATACCATTAAGAGCAGGATCATTGGTTTTATTATCGAAGACGGCGTACATGCACAGGATGTCAATACACTGAAATCAAAACTTGAAAACGAAGGTGCTGTTGTGCAGATCATTTCAGGAAGCCTTGCTGCTGTAAAAGCAGATGACGGTACTGCATTTGAGCCGAAACATTCCCTGACCAGTACAGCCAGCGTATGTTTTGATGCGCTGTATATCGGCAGCGGTAAACAATCAACACAGAACCTTATGAATGAGGATAATAAGCCGGGCACGCTTTTATTCATCAATGAAGCTTATAAGCACTGTAAAGCGATCTATTTCGGTAAGGAGACCGAAGATATTTACAATGCAAGCAATGTCAAACATAAGAAGCACGAAGATCCTGCGATCATCATTTCAGAGCAGAACGATTCCGATGCATTATTTATGAAAGCGGTAGCGCAGCACCGGGTTTGGGAACTGGAAAAAGCCAGAAACAATCCGGCCTAATCAGCATACGATGTATATTAACTGCTCAGCCTGTCATTAAAAATGACCAGCTGAGCAGTTATTTTTTATATGGCGTTTTAACTAAAGTTATTGTAAATCACGGAACATTAATCTCCTGCACTTTCCGGATTTCGTTTTTTCCTGATGAAGATGCAGATCAGAAATAATCCGAACAGAGCAATCCACACCCCTGATACCACCCCTATGAAAATGGGCCTGATAGACGGATGAAGATAATTCGGATGGTACAACAGCCGTTCAAGCGTTGCCCATCTTACTTTCAGGGCATTTCTCTCAAAATTGTTCCGGATTGCATTGAGCGGTTCATGCCTATGGTCACGGTAATAGAAAACGTCCCGGGTAAGTTCTTCGGGAACAATATAGTTCTCTATATGGTATTTGCTGAGCAGGCCATTAAGTTTCCGGAATGAATGCAGCAAGGAATCCTGAGGGTATTTGTACAGCAGGCTGTAGCGGGTTACTGCATTCCGGTATTGCTGATGCGGTTCCGGAATATTACGGACCGGCATAAAAAGGTTTTTGTGTTCGAGAAAGATGCAGATATCCCCATCATAATCCGGGTGGACTTCAATTCCTTTGTAAAGCATTTCGGTGCTGTCCCCTTTTTCTTTCCGTGAGATAACCCTCTTTTTCAGCTCATTTTCATCGATGCCGGCCAGGGTGAGTATTGACCGCGATTGATCGCTTAGATTTTTGAAATCGCCGCGAAGCATCTTTAAGGTATCAATGCTGTAATAGGTCGTTTGCGTCGAGTAATTATCCCTGTTACCGGAATCATTATATACGGTGTCCCTTTGTGCAATCACCGGATATGGCTTTGGAAATAAAACATTTTCAGGATTAAAAAGTTTTTCAGAGCTGTAGGATGTGTAGGAATACAGGAAAGGCTGCAGGACGTTGAGCAGTGTTTTGTCTTCATTAAAAGCCTTCTCAGGAAGTTCCGTCCTGATTTTGGCATTTCCTCCCAGGCTGTAGCTGATAAAGAACGTTAGTGAGAACAAGGAGATCATAAGTAAAGCAGCACCAATACGCAGTAACGCTGGCCCCATATACCTGTTTCCAGAATGATTTCTGAGGAGGATAATAAGAAACACAAACAGGAAAAGGCCGGTAATAAAAAAGTGCGAGATGGAAACATCGTCGTAGAATTTGAACCGGTAAAATTCCGTATAGGGATCAACCTGCTTAATCCCTTCGAATGTAAAGTATCCGTATATAAAATAACCTAGATGGATCAATGCCAGTACTGTAAAGGATATGATCAGCATTTTTTTCAATTTTCTGTTCATGAGGTAGTGTTAAATATGGTATTCTGAAAATAAACTTTTTTTTCATGAGAAAGAAAATTATTATTAAAAACCTGATATTTCAAAACTTATGCTTTTCTTATTTTCAAAGCTGACACTTAAGATTTTAATAGATCAAAAAGCTTTGTAACTGTTGTGGATTTAAGTGCCTCGCAGATCAGCAGATTTTTACACATCGTAATAACCGTAGGTTTTAAAAACTGATGTGCTCTTCTGCTTTCAAAGCTATTAGATTAATGATTCTTATATCTCAGAATAAGCTTAACCCCAACCTTAATGTACTCTAAACCTCTGGCACACTCAAACGCTCCAAAAGTCCTGCTGCAATATCTGAAACCGGAATCGAATGGTGTAAAGCCATCCTTCAGGTCTTGGAAGAAACCACCTATAATGCTTATATTTGTTAGGACAACTTATGAAAATTATATGATGAAGTACGGAGCTGTCGCATTCTGGGGATTGTTTATCGCTTATTTTATCCTGGTACACCCCTGCATCCTGTATTATAATTCTTACCATACCAGCAACAATACTCCCGACGGGATGCTTGCCCTGGTTTTTCTGATGCTGAGCATCCTGTTATGGTCAGTCGTACTGGGATTCCTCTTTCGGCTGATTCTTAAAAACGGAATTTTAGCCCAAAGGAATCTGAACTATATTGAACAGCATGGAAAAAGACTGGATGGACTGATCAGGGAATCGAAAGTACTTCGGGAACATGGTTCCGGGCCTGCATTGCGTGAAATTATTCTGGAAATGACAAATTTTTCGGGGCACCGCATCCTCCATACCATGACCATTACTGACAGCAAGCCGGAAGAGAACAGGTTTACCCCCGGAAGATCCATCAGCCTTAGGGTTGATCCTTCGTTCAGCCGAAATCCTTATGTTTTACTGGAAGGATCCCATTCGAAAGTGAACTACATGCTGTTTCTGCCGTGGTTCATGATATTAACCGGAGTCATTCTGTATTACAGATATGCGTACGCATCTGAAAGCGGCAGCCTGGGCTGGCGGTTCCTGGAGCTCTCCCATCCCCTTGTCGTGATACCGGCATCTTCCATTTTTGCGGCCGGCATCCTCTATTTCATCATCAGGGTTTTCATTATCGGGAAAAAAACAACCGCAGAACGTTTAAAGCTGAAATTCCTCGGGGAGGTAACCATTGCCGATATTGTGGAAGTTACCCAGACCGGGACCTACATCAATAACCAGCCTCAGGTACAGTATACCCTTGAATTCAGAGATAAGAAAGGAACCCTGATACGTGCCGGCAAAAAGCAGATTGTTTCCCTGATGGATATCGCACAGTTGAGCTCCACAAAACGGAAGGAAGTCATCTATCTGCCTGGCCATCCTGAAAACTTTAGCTTCTTTGATGAAATTAACAATTAGATTCCAATGAAAAACTTTTTACCTGCCGCTATGGCGACTATGATGCTCATAGGCTGCAAAGATTTTAAAAAGAGCATTGATGATACCTTAGACCGCCCTGCCGAAACTGCAGAATCCGGCACCGGAGACGCTGCTGATAACCCGGGTGTTTATCATTCTGCATCCGGCGCCCATTCTGGTACATCAGCGAAACCGGAAAAACCGGCTTATTTCACAGCTCAGAAAGATCAGCTTCAGCAAGCGGAAAGTAAGCTCCGCGCCCTGCCGCAGTTTGCCGGCAAACCAATTTTCATTTATCAGATCATCCATTTTTACGGTGACGGCAGGATCATAACCAAACTTCAGAACCCTGACAACCCGGAGTATGTAGATGAATATACCTATGATGAAGGGGTATGGCAAAAGCCGGAACCTGTAGTCCTTTCAAAAAATGATAATATTAAAGAGCAACTTATACCGCTGGATAAGATCCCTTTTGAGCATGCAGTGAATGTATATCATGTCCTGGAAGAAAAGAGAAAAGAAATAGGAAGCCAATCGGAAGATTATACCTTATATGCCGGAAAACGGAAGGGCAAAATCCATTGGTACCCGGGCAGTATTCAAAACGAACGTTCATCCTATGATATTGAATACAATGAAGACGGTACTTTGAAATCTTTTGAACAGCGATAAAGTCTTTACATACAACAGGAAAAATTTCTGGCGGACTGGTCTTAACATATGATTGTTGACCAAATAAGAAGACCGGAATTCCTGTCGGTTCAATATAAAAGCCACTCAGATCATCTGAATGGCTTACTGTTAAGCTATGATTAATATGGTTTATTAATATACAATATTCATCATGGGTTTCATTACTTGCTTTTTTCTGTAGTGAGCTTCCCTGCTAATTTTGAAATTTTAAGCAGTCCTTTTCCTAACTTTTTAATGGAGGCGCTGTCTTTCGTATTTTCTGCTTTTTCTGCCGCTTCTACGGTAGCATTGCCTAACTTTTCAAGAAGGCTGCAGATTTTTTTGTTGTCCTTATCAGCCATCGCCTCTTTAAGTTTTTCAAGATCATGCAGAATCGGAGCAAAGCCACGACGGTCTTTCAGGATCTTAATCCAGCTGCTGATATTGGGTGCAGCACCGGTTTTGGATTCTTTTTCAATACTGGTCTCCACCAGTTCAATTGTTTTTTCAACATGTTCTAATTCAGATTGTTGGTCGTTCATAATTTTGTTTTTTGATGTGAATTGGATATGACAATAGATGTGCCAGAATACACGTTTAATAAAAAAATAGTATATAATTATACTTTTTATTTTTACTGGGCGTATCAGGTAATAAAATTTTTTAGTGTTGATCAGCGTCCCCTGACCATATCGGCTGACTTTCTAAAGATAATATAGGTCATGAAAAAATTAAATATGCTGAGTGGCAGAAAAATAGCATCAAACTCAGTTCTCTCATGAATAAGATCAATGGTATGCATACAATATTCAACAGGTCTCTGCGTTAAAATCTGTTTATTTGGCATGCAATTGGTTCAGGAAGGGAATAAAATAAATTTTATGATTAAAAAATTCCTCACTCTGATTTTACCTGTATGCTTTTTAAGCTTTTTTTCATTAACAAGCTGTGATGACCTCGAAATCCCGGTACCTTTTGACATTCCGGTAACGGTTGAGCAGAATCTGCCTTTTGCCACAGTACAGACCAACGCTTATCTGCGCTATCCTGAAATTGCCCTGAACTTAGACGTTGATGCTACCATCAAGGAAAAGTATCCGAAGCTGTCTATTAACAACCTTAAAAGTGCTAAGCTTACAGGTTTTACCATAGACTACATCAGTTCAAATCTGGGAAATAAACTGGATATCATCAACAGCGCGAAGATTTATATCAAAGCCCCTAACTTACCGGAAGTACTGATCGGAACCATTGAAAATAATACCAATCCGAACCAGTTGGTGATCAACACTGTGGATACCGAACTGATAGACTACCTCAGATCTAAACAGAATTCGTTAATCCTTGAGGTAAAAGGAGCGAAATCAAGTGTTGATGAGCTGAAGGTTAATCTTAAACCTGTTTTCAAAATCTCTCTGGGATTATAATCATCCGGAGCTGTAATCAATATTCACGCAGGACTACGGTCCTGCTTTTTTTTGTAAAAATCTTTGCCAGACTTTTTTTGGCTGACCTTTTGCGGTACAGATACAGGAGGCTAGTGGTTTAAAATTCAACACTGCTCCATCGATGTCTAATCTTTAAAACCAATCGTTATGGGAATAAAACCAGGACCAAAGAAAACAGCAGCATCTACCGGTGAAACCGATAAGCGCCAGAGGGATAACAAAGAAACGCCTAAAAATGATCCGTCACTGAAGCCTCATAAGCATAAGAAAGGCGATTAACTGTACCTGAATGTATTATTTTAATCTTATGATATCCATTCTGTGATCAGGATCAATTTATCAATTCAGACATTCCTGAAAATAAAAGGGGCTTAGAAATACTTTTTCAATCCCATGAAACGGCTTTTATAAATATAGGAGCCGTTTTCTCAATACATATTCTAAGGATAAATACATTCTCATATTCTTCAATACAGAATGAATTCAGTTCATCATTAGATTAAAAATCAGGAAAAAAATACCACATATCACATTTACTCATTACCATGGCTTTTTTTTTGAGGTAGAGCAATTAATTTATATCATTTAAGCCATAGAAGTTTTGGGGGGTGCAGATGATCGGTTAGTAGAAAATCCTGAACCGGCAAAAATCATCATAAAAAACGCTATATGGTATAAGACGCAGATAACAAATAATATTTCAGTCAATCTCCTTAACCATGAATAAAAATAAATATTTTTTCACTTCCGTCCTTGCCCTATTGCTTCATTCTTTATGTGCCGGGCAGCAGCAAAATGCTGAATCGCATTATTCGCTGCTTAAGCCTGTTCCGAAAGCACTGATGAGAGATATGGAAACCGACCGTCCTGATGTCACCGAATCTCCCTACACGGTGGATGCCGGCCATTTCCAGTATGAAACCGATATCGTTAACCTGGTTCGTGAAAGGACTGAACTGCAGAAGACCAGTACACTGCTGATCAATCATGCCAACATAAAAATCGGGATTACCGGCTCTACTGCCATACAGATAGGGTTCCCAACCTACGGGATACAGAAGGAGACCGACCTTGCTACCAGTTCGGCAACCACCGCCCGTGGTTTTGGAGATATCAGCCTCCGGTTAAAGCAGAATTTGATAGGAAATGACCAGGGAAATTTTGTATTAGCAGTACTTCCTTA
Organism: uncultured Chryseobacterium sp.; assembly: GCA_913775525.1. Taxonomy (GTDB): domain Bacteria; phylum Bacteroidota; class Bacteroidia; order Flavobacteriales; family Weeksellaceae; genus Chryseobacterium. Next base: position 111,693 of record CAJYLH010000023.1, on the reverse strand, counting down.
TATCAAACTCCCGACTTCCGGATATGACGACGAAAGCCGCCTGGAAGGAGGGCTGATTGTCCCGATGCTGTACAAGCTGCCCGGAGAATGGAAAATCGGGATGCAGGTAGAAGTAGATATGCTGAAAGATACAGACCAGCCGGCCATGCATACGGAGTTCCTGCAGACCCTTACCCTCAGTCATCCTCTGATGAAAAATATAGAGGGAATTGCCGAAACCTATTATACCTATGATTTCAAGGCGCATCACCTATCCAATTATGTTAATGCTGCGGTGCAGATGGAAGTGGCCAAAGATGTTAAGGTTGATACAGGAATCAATTACGGACTTCAGCACGATGCGGAAAAGCATTATTTTGTCGGTGCTTCTTTCCGGCTGTAACCAATAGTTAGACAGGTTTTATTTTTTCTGAATATGAATGCATCAAGGTTTGTCGTATAAGGATTCCTTTTTCATTTAGTCAAAATAAAATCTGTTCATATCTTAGAACCCTGCTCAAATAACCTTATGCAGTTTGATTATAGTCTTCCTCCAATTATACCGGTTATCTAATCCCTGAAACCTTATCGTCCAGATCACGTATGTCTCTCCTCAGCTCCATGAACATGTCTCTGATATTGTGATTTTCATAATGGTCAGGCTCAAAATCCTCCGGGAATATCCCCGAAGCATATTGCCATACTTCTACAATTTCCCCTAACGGAATATCGTAAGGCTTATAAAACGGGTTGTCGGCAGCTACCGTAACGGATTTCCCTTTCTTAGCTTTAAACCGTTTATAGGAAATACCATCATTCAGGGTGACAAAAACATAACTTTTCCCTGCCTTAAGGTCATTGATATCCTCAACATATTTGCCGATGATGTAAGATCCGTCCTTAAACGGAGGCATGGAATCACCCTGTGCCGGGAATGCCCTGTATTTACCGTTGACCAGAAAAGGCAATGAAATCCGCTGTAAGCTTTCAATATATTCAGGGTCGCTGTATCCGGACAAATAACCCATCGATGCCTTCTGCGGCACAATTTCAATACTGTTATTCCCGAGTTGATCCACAATAACGGGCAGCACGATCCTGTTGTCCGGAAGTTTCAGAATATCTTCCAGAGGATATTTCCGGATATCAACCGTCAGCAGCAGATCGATGCTCACATTGAAATATTTTGAAATCCTGATCAGAAGCTCATAGGGAGCCTCGGAACGCCCGTCTTCGTATTTGGAATAGCGCACCCTGCTCAGTAAAATTTTATCCGCGAGTTCCTGCTGGGATATATTTTTCTGAGCCCTTAAAAACCTGATGTTTTCTGAAAAAATAGACATTGATACAATTTGTATCAGCAAATATACAAAAAATGATACAAATAGTATCTAGTTTTGTACCATGAACCGTGCAATAGTACATATGGATCTTGACTCCTTCTTCGTAGCCTGCGAGCGGCGTAACAATGACGCTCTCAAGGGAATCCCGCTTATTATAGGAGGCGGAGACCGTGGTGTTGTGGCGTCATGTTCCTATGAAGCACGGAAATTCGGCGTACATTCTGCCATGCCCATCCGGATGGCATTGAGACTTTGTCCTGAAGCAAAGATTATCAAAGGCGATTATGAACTCTATTCCAATCTTTCCCATACAGTAACTGACGTGATCCGGGAAAAGGTTCCGTTGATGGAGAAAGCAAGCATCGATGAATTCTACCTGGACCTGTCCGGGATGGATAAATTTTTCGGATGTTTCCGCTGGACCCAGGAGATGGCGTTATCCATTACCAAGGAAGTGGGGCTCCCGGTCAGCTTTGCATTGTCTGCCAACAAAACGGTTTCCAAAATCGGGACCGGAGAATCCAAGCCTGAAGGCAGACTGCAAATCGGGGAAACGGAGATCCGGCCTTTTTTGAACCCGCTTTCCGTCAGGAAAATCCCGATGGTAGGTGACCGCACATTCCAGCTGCTTTCCCGGGTAGGCATCCGTACTATCCATACGTTATCTGAAATGCCCGTACTGGTCCTCCAGCAAATGATCGGAGCCAACGGAAAAGAACTGTGGAAGAAAGCCAATGGCATCGATGAAAATCCGGTCATCCCCTACTCCGAACGCAAATCCATTTCCACAGAAAAGACTTTCGCTGTCGATACCATCGATATCCCGGATCTGAAAAGAATATTAAACGGAATGTCAGAAAAGCTGGCTTACCAGCTGAGACAGGAGAAATGGCTGACCTCTACCGTGGTGGTCAAAATACGGTACGCCAATTTCGACACGGAGACCAAACAGAGCAGGGTCGCCTATACCTCAGCGGACCATACCTTGTCAAGGGTTGCCCTCGAACTTTTCAACCGGCTGTATACGCGCCGGATGCGGATCCGGCTTATCGGCCTGAGATTCACTGACCTTGTCCACGGCCGGCACCAGATGAACCTGTTTGAGGATACCGAAGAACAGATGAGCCTTTACCAGGCCATGGACCGTCTTAAAAACCGTTTCGGAGCGGATGCCGTAGGCAGGGCTTCGGGCTTTGATTTTGAACATAAAACCCTATTATAATCTTTTTCCTATGTATATCAACTGTCACTCCTTCCACAGCCTGCGTTACGGAACCCTGTCCGTAGAAGAGCTTGTACAGAAAGCCCAAAGCCTGGGCATCAAAGAAATGGTGCTTACGGATATCAATACCATTACCGCCATTTATGATTTTAAAAAGCAGTGTGATGCTGCCGGAATCAGGCCGATCGCCGGAATGGAAATCAGAAAAGACAATAAGCTGCTGTATATCTCCATAGCCCGGGAGTTTTCCGGGATCGGGGAAGTGAACCGGATGATCACCGCCCATAACTGCGACGGAGCAGCACTTACGGAAACAGCCCCGGATTTTGAAAATGTATTCGTGGTGTATCCATTGCAGAATATGCCGGCAGTACTTAAAGACAATGAATACATCGGCATCCGCGAAGAGGAGCTGAATTTCCTGATCCGTCCCGAACTGAAAAAGCATCTTCACCGTATGGTCATCCTCCAGCCGGTAACGTTCAGTTCCCAGAAAGAATACAACCTGCACCTTATTTTAAGGGCTATTGATAAAAATACCCTGTTATCCATGCTTTCGGAACAGGATACCTGCCGGAAATCGGAATATATGAAATCCGAAAGGGAACTTACTGAAGAATTTCAGTATTACCCTGAAATTATTGAAAACACTAAAAAGCTGTTGGCGGAATGCAGCTTTGAATTCGATTTTAAAAAGGTCCGCAACAGGCAGTCCTATACACGGTCCAGAGCATCAGATCTGAAGATGCTGACCCGGCTGGCTTACCTGGGGCTTAAAAAACGCTACGGCAATGATCATGAAGAAGCCCGCAAAAGAGTGGAGCGCGAACTGGAAGTTATCCATACGCTTAATTTCTGTTCCTATTTCCTGATCACCTGGGATATTGTCCGCTACAGCAACCGCATGGGGCTTATGCACGTGGGAAGAGGGAGCGGTGCCAATTCCATTGTCAGCTACTGCCTGGGCATTACGGACATCTGCCCGCTGGAACTCGATCTTTACTTTGAACGTTTCCTGAACCTGAACCGGAATTCACCGCCGGATTTTGACATCGACTGGAGCTGGCAGAACAGGGATACCATCCTGGAATATATCTTTAAGCGTTATGGAAAAGAGCATGTGGCCTTCTGCGGTACGAATGTGCAGTTCAAATACAAATCGATCTTCCGGGAAGTAGGGAAAGTATTCGGACTTCCCAAAGAAGAGCTTGACGGCCTGGCCAATCAATCGGTAGAAACCCATGACCGGAACTCAGTAGTGAAGCATGTCCACCGCTACGGCGCCATGATGGAGAAATTCCCGAACCAGCGCAGCATGCATGCCTGCGGAATCCTGATTTCCGAAGATCCCATCACTGATTTCACGGCCCTGGAAATGCCTCCCAAAGGATTCCCGATTGCCCAGTTCGATATGGATACGGCGGAAGATATCGGACTTGAAAAATTCGATATTCTTTCTCAGCGCGGACTGGGCACCATTAATGACACGGTAGCCCTTATCGAAAAGACGAGAGGCATTACTGTAGATATCCGGAATACTGCCCTGTCTAAAAACGAAGCAAAATCCAATGAATACCTGGCGGTAGGAAAGACCATCGGATGTTTTTATATTGAATCCCCTGCAATGCGCGGGCTTCTGAGAAGGCTGAAGTGTTCGGATTACCGGACTTTAGTCGCTGCTTCGTCCATCATCAGGCCCGGCGTAGCCCAGAGCGGGATGATGCGGGAATATATTTTCAGGCATAACCATCCGGACCGGTTTGAGTACTTCCACCCTATTTTTGAGGAAAACCTGAAGGAAACTTACGGCATTATGGTGTATCAGGAAGACGTCATTAAGATTGCCCAGTATTTCGGAGGCGTGTCACTGGCAGACGCAGATATCCTCCGAAGGGCCATGAGCGGAAAAGAAAGGTCGATTGAAAAAGTACAGGAAGTAAAAACTAACTTCTTTAAAAAATGCAAGGAACAAGGGCATTCTGAAGCCCTTACCCGGGAAGCCTTCCGGCAGATTGAATCTTTCGCCGGGTATTCCTTCTGCAAGGCCCATTCAGCTTCCTATGCCACGGAAAGTTACCAGAGCCTATACCTGAAAGTATACTATCCGCTGGAATTCATGGTCTCAGTGATCAATAACCAGGGTGGCTTTTACCGTACAGAAGTCTATATCCATGAAGCCAGGATGTCAGGAGCCGGCATTCAGGTCCCGTGTGTGAATACCAGCGAATATCTGGCTACTCTCAAAGGAAATGAGATCTATCTGGGTTTTATGCTGATGGAAAGGCTTGAAACAAAAGTAGCCCACAGCATTGTGGAAGAACGTGAGCGTAACGGGACTTACAGCTCGCTGGAAGATTTTATCCGGCGTATCCCGGCCGGTATTGAAACTATTCAGACACTGATTTTCATCGGGGCCTTCCGGTTTACCGGCAAACCCAAAAATGAACTGCTCGTGGAAGCGAGGATGCTGCTGGTCAACTTTAAACCTGAAAACAGAGGCATGATGCTGATTGAAGAACCGGTACAGTCTTTTCAACTGCCCGAACTGAAGAGGGAGCCTTTAGAAGATGCTTTCGATGAGATAGAAATCATCGGATTCCCGGTTTCCTGCAGTCCGTTTGACCTGCTGCAGACCTCATACCGCGGCTCAGTTTTTGTGAAGGACCTGCCCCGCTTCCATAAACGCCAGGTAAAGATGCTGGCTTACCTGATCTCCAGGAAACACGTTCCTACAAAAAAGGGAGCGATGTTTTTCGGGACCTGGATTGATGTGAACGGGGAATATTTTGACACGACCCACTTTCCGGACAGCCTTAAAGATTATGATTTTCAGGGTGGCGGCTGTTATCTCCTGCTGGGTACTGTAGAAGTGGATTACCACTTTCCTACCGTTACCATCCATAAAATGGCAAAACTGCCGATGATTCCGGACCCGAGGTATGCTTATGCACAGGAAAAGGAGTATGATATCTATCAGAAAATCCGGGAAGATGTAAGCATGACCTCAAGAAAACCTTATCCACAGGCACAGGAGATCAATTTGCCACGGTACAGGATCAACAGGTAACCCAATTCCGGAATTCGTTCCGGCTGTATAACAAAAAACCCCGGCTGAAGCCGGGGACGAATTTTTCAATAACTAATAACTCTAAATTAGATTTGAGCTGCAAATGTAATAAGAATTTCTGTATCTGGCAGCAGAGTCCGGATTTTTTCGCATGTTATTATGCCTACTGTACCGCTTTCAAATCCGGAATTTTATTGCAGCCATAGGGAAAGAGACTCATCCTTAATAAATTAAAAGAACACCACCCAAAATATAAAATAATATGCTTCACATAATTTATCAGTGATATTGCTCTTTATCCATCCCTATCAGTTCAATTTTAGTTCTATTCTACACTTTATGTTTCATCAGGTATGAAGATATGATTTCAGCAACAGCATCCGGATTTTCTTCAAACATGTAATGCCCCGTATCTGGGAGATGGACCAGCTCATACTCTTCAGCTGCCATCGGAAGTGCATATTGGTAGAAACCGTAAGAAACATTGCTGGCAATTCCCAATACAGGCATGGTCAGCTTTTCATACCCTTTGCTGTCTTCAATATCCTGGCTGAAAGCCTGGTACCAGGCATTGGATGCCCGGATGCGTTCCGGCTGATTGTAAACAGCAGCATAAGCTTCTTTTTCAAATTCAGACATTTTGCTTTCATCCACCATAACATACCGGAAGAGCCAGTCCAAAAGATCATAATACCGGCCTTCCAGAAGTTTTTCAGGTAATCCCCTGACCTGGTTGAAACCCATCCACCAGGTATACGGATGAACAGGATCGATCTTATCCCCGAATGTGCCGGCGGCAGGAATCAGCGGCATTTGGAGCATGCCTTCATTGGGATGCAGGCCATCCGCAACAATCAGCCCGGAGACCACCTGGGGATAATTATAGGCCAGGCTCATTGCCACCATACCGCCAATATCATGTCCCAGCACAAAAGCTTGCTGAAGGCCCAGCTGAAGGATAATATTATAAATATCCGATGCCATTGTCTTTTTGTCGTAGCCGGAATCGGGCGTTGCAGAGCTGCCCATTCCCCGGATATCCACTATAAAGACCCGGAAATGTTTAGCCAGTTGTGGAGCAATTCTATGGAATGAATACCAGGTCTGCGGCCATCCCGGAAGGCAGACCAGAGGAGATCCGCTGCCTCCTTCCACATAATGGAACTCTATTCCGTTCACATTAATGGTATGATTGGTAAATCCTTCCCAGTTTTTAATCAGTTCTTCGTCTGTATATTGAGTGTTCATAGCTGTACAATTAAGGTTAAGGGATTTTATTTTCTTGTTAAGGCTTCTTCAGCATCAGTCCAGTTAAGATCAGGATAGCGTCCGTTGTCCAGCGTATTGTGGTGGGCAGCAAACATACTGTATAAGTACTGCATTTGCTGCCACGCAGGATACAGCTCGTGTTCGCCTTCAGGATGTTGCTTCCTGATTTTGGTAATCATATCCATAAACTGATCCATGGATCCCTGTTTCTGAAGTTCAAACGGCGATCCGAATATGCGTGCGGTCAGGGGAACCAGATCTTCCGGACTCACCCGGAAGCCGGCAATGCGAAGGTAGCGCGGAGCCGTATCATCCAATGCCGCGGCGGCTGTAAAAGCAGCTGTATCATCCAGGGTAGTGAAATCAATTTCCCATCCGGATTTGCCCTCATAATAAGCAATGGTGCGGTTTTTTGTATTCATAAGGGGAATATCATATTGCAGGACATATGCAAAAGCACCGTTAAAAACTGAAGTAGCCTGAATAGGACAGCTATCGAGAATATCGGCAAAAATTTTACGCAAATCGAAATTTCGGTTGCATCCTTCAGGCAGCTGCGTATAATCGGTACAGAAATCCGAAGGGATAAAACGCGGTATGCCTGCATTAACTGCGGCGTCCAGAAGTCTGGTCTGTGTTTCTACGATAGCGTCGTGCAGCCCTGCGAGTGCAGACACTACACAGGATACGCCGGAACAGGCAGACTCCAGCATGGAAGCATCATTAAAATCGGTTTGGATAACATTAACGCCCAGCTCTTTCAGTGCGTTCACTTTTTCAGCATTGCTTTCCGTACGTACTATGGCTTTTACTTCTGCTCCCCCATTGATCAGTTCACGGCAGATTTTTCCTCCGAGGCTCCCGGTGGCACCGGCAACCAGAATTGTTTTTTTCATAATGGTCATATTTGTTGATATACCAAAACTATGAATTATCGGAGGCCATGAAACTACCATTTGGTAGTTTATAAGCTCAACGGATGTTTTTCCGGATGCGGCTCAGGGCATTAGGCGTGATCCCGAGATAGGAAGCCAGTTGTTTTACGGATACACGCTGCATGAAACCCGGTTTTTGCAGGAACTCAAGATAGCGTTCTTCCACGGTAAGGGTCTGGAAACGGATGATTTCGTCAATCATGCGTATCGCCATTGATTCCCAGATTTTCCTCCCGAATTCCTGCCAGGCGGGAAGTTTACGGTATAATAATTCCATATCGCCCTTTTCGATATAATACAGTTCGGTTTCTTCAATAGCTTCTACATTGAAACGGGTCGGTTCCTGATGTTTAAAGCTGGTAATTTCTGTAAAAAATTCATCCGGCAGTACCACCCAGGCAGTCAGTTCCCGGTCTTCGCCATACACAAAACGCAGGGCTCCGCTCCTGATATAATAATACCGGCTTGCTACCTGCCCTTTCTTTAACAGCAGCTGTCCCTTCCGCACTGTTTTCATATGGAATCTGGAAAGGATCATTTGCAGGTCATTATTAGAGAAATGACCGGACCGGATTAGAAAATCTACAAATTCCTGCATGATGATAGATTAATTTTTATGACTGACCCGCGCAGTTTCAGTAAACAAATGTATAATAAAAGTTGGATAATTAATCCCAGGCAAAGATTTAAGATGAACTTAAGATTGAACAAATAAATCTGAAGAATCAGATGACATACAATAACACGTTTAATTGTGGAGAAAATAAAATATTTTTTTGATAATCAGAAGCCCATTACTCGCATTATTAATTTTATATCAAACAAAAATTACGTATATTTGTTATTGTACTATTTAATGAAAGAAGGCTTAAAATGAAAACTCCACAAAAAAAATCGCAGGATTTACGTCAGCGGATTATGAAATCGGCCGTTGCCTCTTTTAAGATTGAAGGAATACGAATTTCTACTCATGATGCTACTGATTCGCTTAAAAAAGTCGAGGCGAAGATGAGAAAATCATCTTAATAATTTCCGCCATTGGTTTATAATTTTTTAGGGATGCATTTTGTACCGCTAATACATATTGTTCGAAGATCTCTCCTTCTATTTTATCAAAATTCAACAGATCATAACCCGCTTTCCTAACCATCAGATTGGAAAGTATCCGTGCTGTTCTTCCATTCCCCTCACGAAAGGGATGAATAAATAATAATTCTGCATGCACAGTTGCGACATCTTCAATTAACTTTTCCATATCTGAATAAGTAGTAGGCAACTTCAAGAGTATTTCATCTTCAAATTCTTTCATTGATTGCGGAATATATAATGCAGAAGAGAATGTATAACCTCCTTTTGAAAGGTTTACATTACGGTATTTCCCAGCAAACGTATACAGATGAGCTAATGCCAGCTTATGTATTTTTAAAATATACTTGGTGTTGAATTTAGTTTTGGCAGTAAGACTTTTTGTAAGCAGGATTTCCGCTTCTAAAAACCCTTCAAATTCTGCAATAGCTATTATCTCTTATTTTCTTAAAGCCCAACTTATTAGGTAATATTTTAGCTTGCCCTTCCGGAATATCATATTTCATAAGCATGTTTTAATAATAATTAATTTACAGAATGTTTTAAACAGAATATTTCTGAAGAAATAATTCACTTTGATATTTAGAATATTAATGTATCAATCATATATAATTAAATTTCAGATTTTTCGTAATACTTACTTTTTGCGGCTTTTACAGGCAGTTATTAGACTATACTGTTGAATTTTCGACGGGATTAAAAAGAGCTACGATTAATTTCTCAATATAATTCTCAACTCTATAGAATCTGATGATATCGGGTTTATAAAATTTATAACAAGAACATGAAAATAATCATTACCGGAGGGCCCGGAATGGGCAAGACCTCAATTATCGACACTTTGAAAGAAATGGGATATTCCATTGTACCGGAGTCCGGTAGGAATATCATCAGGAACCAGACTAAAATCTGTGGAGACCGACTTCCATGGAAAGACCGGAAAGGATTTGCTGAGAAAATGTTCCATCAGGCCATTGAAGATTTTAACTGCGCAGGCCGGCATGGCGACCTTACTTTTTTCGACCGTGGCTTACCGGATGCCATTGGTTACCTTCTGCTTTGCCAGCTCCCCGTACCGGAAGCCATGTGGCTTGCTGCACAACACTACCGTTATTATGAGAAAGTCTTTATAACACCTCCATGGAAAGACATTTACATCAATGATGAAGAACGCAAGCAAACTTTTGAGGAAGCTATCAAAACCTTTGAAATAATGGATACGCTCTACCGCCATCTTGGATATAGCGTGATTGAAATTCCCAAAACTGCCGTTTCTGAAAGGGCCGGATTGATACTTCAGGAAACCGGGAAGTGATTGCTTTCATTATTTTTCTGTAAAAAATTTAGTTAACTTCTATAAGGAACATCCGTTGAAGCCCATAGATAATGTTATTCTTATTCCGATGATCAGAGTTTAACTTCATCCTTTTCCAGATTCCGCAGCCGGCGCGAAGCAAATCCTGAAAAAGCAACCATTCCGCCCAGGAATCCAATACCGATAAACAGCCCGCGTATTCCCAGCAATTCTCCGAGAGGATTAGCCACAAGAAGGCCGAGAGGCGCTGCAAGCCCCATAATCATATTCAGTAAAGACAGTACCCTGCCCTGGATCTGATTGGGAATAACCGTTTGCAGCAACGCCGTCAAAGGAGCATTGGCAAAAATAAACGTCAGCGAACTGATCATCCACCAGAATACGGCGAGCCAGAAAAGATCGGCAGGCATTAATGCTACAAAGCTGATGGCAAAGCAGGATAAGCCCAATCCGGTAAGAATCCATATCATTTTACGCTTCGGGGCGATAAGGGTAATGATTATTCCTCCGGCAACCATACCCACACCGGCAAGCCCTTCCATGATGCCTACTTCCCTGACACCTCCATTAAAATAATCCTTTACCAGAAGGGGTACAAACGTAAAAGTAGGCATGATAACGAGGACAATACAGCCGAGGAGCAGAAAAAGCCTTTTCAATCCCTGATGTTTCCATACGAGAACGATGCCTTCCTTTAATTCCGATGCGATATTATGCAGCAACTGCTGACCGTTCTCAGGTTTCCTATATTGCGGGATTGAGAAAAAGAATAGCGGTGCAATTCCCAACAGGGCAGTAAAAACATCGATGCTTAAGGCCCATCCTAAAGGCATGAAGCTTACTGCCAGCGCACCCAGCGGAGCACTTGCTACGAGTGTGGCTCCGTACAGGATCTGGTTCAGGCCTGCAGCACGCGGCAGAAATTCTGTGGGAACAAGCATTGCAGCACTGGCTTCGGCCGCCGGAGCCTGGAAAGCCTGCATCCCTCCCCTGATGCCCATCATAACATACATATGCCATAGCTCTATCTTATCTGTGATAAACAGAAGCATCAGCCCCGCCATACAGACCGCACTTATGGCATCTGCAAGGATCATGATCATTTTACGGCTATACCGGTCTGCAAATACGCCTCCGACAGGGCTCAGCAATGCCTGCGGCAACAGGGCAACCGTTCCGGCCATGGCAAGTTTGCTTACACTTCCGGTAGTATCGGCAATCCACCACATCAGCACAAACTGTGTGAGTGCTGAACCGATAATGGAAAAAGCCTGTCCGGAAAAAATAAACCAGTAACGCTTCTGCCAGCCAGTACCTGTTAGGCTCAATTCATTTTGATTATGTTCTTCATCCAACCGCATAGGAGATTCCTTTTTCATAACACATGAATAAATGTATTATCTGTCCAGCCACAATTTAAACTGCGGCATCCTGATGCGGCTGACAATGACTTCCGCATCCAGGTTTCTTTTCAACATGATTTTTGCTTTTTCACCAAAATACTTGTGGATGCTTTCTATACTGTTAACATGCAGGATATACTGCCGGTTCACCCGGAAGAAAAACTGCGGATCCAGTTGCTCTTCCAGTTCATCAAGCGTATACGGAACAGCAACAGAACTGCCATCCAGCAGCACGAAATAGACGATCTTATTCTCCAGGCAGATATAATCGATCTCTTCGGTGGGTATTATCTTATACGTTTCCCGGTAATGCAGCAAAAAACGGTTCCGGTAGGTTTTCTGCCGGGTTTTCAGCATTTCCAGGATTGCGCCCGCATCCTCTCCGGACAACTGAGAACGGGTATGGGTCACTTTTTCAAGGGCCTCTTCCAGCTCTTCCCGGACAATAGGTTTCAGAAGATAAGCTGCTCCATATACTTTGAAAGCCTGCAAAGCATATTCATCGTACGCTGTGGTAAAGATGACCGGCGCCTGGACATCTGCTTTTTTAAAAATCTCAAATGATAAACCATCCGCAAGCCGGATATCCATAAAGATGACATCAGGCTGACGGTGGGAAACCAGCCAGTCCACACTGTCCTGTACGGTGGGAAGAACGGCTAGCAGATTGGCCTGACCCGTTGTTTTCTCGATCATACTCTTCAGTAATTCTGCATTATGCTGCTCGTCTTCTATGATGATATACTCCATACTATTCCGTTATAAATTCAATAAAGGTAAAATCACCTCAAAAGAGGTTGGGGTTTCTACGATTTCAGGGGTTACATTGTCCAATAACAGATATCGTTCGCGGATATTTTTTAATCCCAGTCCGGTGCTTTTATAATCGATATTGATGCGCTGCAGATTATTCCTCACGGCAATCTTACCGTTTCCGAGACTTTCCAAAGACAGCTTCAGCGGCTGCCTGAGCGTGGAAATATTATGCTTGATGGCATTTTCCAGCAACAGCTGTAAAGTGACCGGCGGAATCCCTTTTCTTTTATCTTCTTCTGTAATCTGCACCGAAAGCTGAATGGTTTCCCCATGCCGTATCCTGATCAGATGGAAATACAGGTCTACAAATTTCATCTCTTCTGCCAGCGTTACCACATCTTTTTTAGCGGTAGTCAGGATATAGCGGTACACCCTTGATACATTGGAAAGGAACTCCTGCGCGGCATTCCGGTCCGTTTCAATCAGCTGGGTAAGGATGCTGAAATTATTGAACAGGAAATGAGGGTCCAGCTGAAGCTTCAATACCTGCAATTCAGCCTGGAGCGCATTTTCTTTCAGCTGATGGGACAGCAGTTCCAGCCTGGCGGTTTCAATTACCTTTGCTTTCCAGCGGGCAAAAAAGAAAAATGAATAATAAAAACTGTTGACAAATGCAGCAACCACAATGTTAACCACCAGGTAAGCACGGACCGACAGCTCCGTTTCTTTATCATCCACTGAAGTTCCGGGCCATATCCAATCATACACAGCATCCTCCAGATACAGCAGCAGGCACATACAGGCAATGACTACGATGGTGGTAATGATAAAGTGGACAAGGATATTATTGCCGTACACTGCTCGACGGTGCACCCAGCCGGAAAGCAGCCGGATAACACCGAAAATAACGGCATACATCAATATGCTTCCGGAAAGTGTCAGCGCGATTTCAAACCACGCCGCTTCACTATAGAAATCCCACCATTTGCTGGAAGGGTTCAGAAGGTACTGGATCAGGATAGCCAGCCCCAGTGAGACCGGCACGCCACTCCACTGAAAAAGCCTTTTCCCGAATAAGCCTGTATTTTCCCTGCTCTGAATATTCATTTAACTTCCGCCTAAAGATTTGTAAAGAGCAATATAGGTATTTATTTCTTTCTGTACTGCCGCCGTATAAGCCAGCTCTGCCTGGAAAGCACTTTGCTGTACCGTTAAAACTTCCAGGTAATTCGCCTCTCCGTACCGGTAGAGCAGTTGTGCATCGGCAATAGCTTTATCCATTACTTTTTTACGGTTGGTCACTTCATTCAGCTGTTCTTTTACTCCGATGATATTGCTCATGGCGGTACTCACTTCTTCTACTGCAACCAAAACCGATTTCCGGAATGTATGTACTGCGGCTTCCCGTTGGTGAACGGCCTGTTCATAGCCTGAACGGATACTTCTCCTGTTGAACAGCGGCTGTGTTAATCCAGCAGCGGCAGTCCCGAACAGGGATCCCGGAATGGAAAACCAGTTCGCCAGGTTAGTAGCATTGGAACCTCCCTGTGCCGTAATCTTCAGGCTGGGGTAAAATTCGGTTTTGGCTATACCGACCCGTGCGGAAGCCGCCTGCAACAATAATTCCTGTTGTTTTACATCCGGGCGGTGGGCCAGGAGGTCAGCCGGAACTCCTGCTTCAAGATCTGCTTCAAAGACATGACTCCCGAACTGCCCGGAGCGTTTAACAGCATCAGGATACTTGCCTGCCAGGGTCTGTAAGGCATTTTCCTGTGCTTTGATGCTGGCTGTAATATCCGGGATCAATGCACGGGTTTCAGCCAGTTGGGCTTCTGCCTGTTTGATGGCCAGTGCTGTCACATCACCTACTGCATATTGGGTTGTCAGCATCGCAACGGTTTCCTGCATGCTTTTTTCAACCTGCCGGGTAATTTTCATCTGCTCATCCAGACTCAGGAGGTTATAGTAGGCCTGTGCCGTCTGTGCGATCAGCTGTACACGTAATGCCCGCCTGTTTTCAGCCCTGCCGAGGTAATTCGCCAGCGATTCTTCCCGCTGTTTCTTCAGTTTTCCCCAGAAATCGACATCCCAGGAAACCACCGGTGCAAAATTATATTCCTGGAAAAGCAGTCCGCCGCCAAACGAAGCCTGCATGCTGTTTTTAGACAGCCGCTGTATCCCGGTATTGACCTGTAAGCTGATATCCGGAAGGTAATTCAGTTTTACATTTTTCAACTGGGCTTCAGAAGACAGGATTTCCTCCGAAGCTACAAGCAAATCCGGATTTTTTGCCATCACCTGATCCAAGAGGGCAATCAGCTCCCGGTCCTTGAAAAAGTCCCGGTAAGCCGGAATTTCGGCTGTTTTCATACTGTCCGAAAACCCGTTAAATGATGCAGGCAGACCAAGTTCCGGCCGTTGATAATCCTGGGTTACTTTACAGGATTGTAACAACCCGGAAACGACAATGACTGTTAAACTATATTCTGTGAGTGTTTTCATCTCTCTTGTTTTTATTGATTGATACTTTATCCTGCAGCCATTGGAACACCATATACAGAACCGGGATAATCACCACCCCCAGGATCACGCCGCTTAACATTCCCCCGGCGGCACTGATGCTGATGGACTTGTTCCCCATCGCAGTCCCGCCTCTGGCAAACATCAGCGGTATGAGTCCGGCAACAAACGCAAAAGAGGTCATCAGAATCGGACGCAGACGCATTTTCGCCCCTGCTATGCCGGCTTCAAAGACAGACAGCCCTGCTTTGCGCTGCCGTATGGCAAATTCCACAATCAGGATAGCATTTTTAGCCAAAAGCCCTACCAGCATGATCAATGCGATCTGGACATAAATATTATTATCAATGCCGGCTAATCCCGTGGCGATAAAAACCCCTAAAATCCCTGTCGGGATCGACAGCATTACAGCCAGGGGCAACAGGTAGCTTTCATACTGTGCAGAAAGCAGGAAGTAGACAAACAGGATGCTCAGCCCGAAAATAAAGATCATCTGCGAACCTGAATTCCGTTCCTGTAAGCTGAGGCCACCATATTCATAACTGTAGCCTTTCGGCAGTTCTTTCTGCAGCACCTCATCAATGACGCTCATGACTTTCCCGGTGCTGGCTCCTCCGGCAGCATTGGCATTCACTGAAATGCTGTTATAGAGGTTATACCGGCTGATTACCTGAGGCCCGTAGGCTTTTTTAAGGCTGACCAGCGTAGATACCGGAACCATCTTATTGTCGCGGTTGCGGATCATAATGTTGTCCAGAGAAGCTTCATTTTTCCGAAATCCCGCTTCAGAACGCACATTGACCCGGTATAATCTTCCGAAACGGATAAAATCTGTCGTTTGGGAACCGGTTAGGTACAGCTGCATCACATCCATGATTTCTTTGGGAGTAAGGCCCAGCTGCTGCGCTTTGTCTTCATCCAGCACCACTTCATACTGCGGATAATCGCTTCGGAAACTGGTGAATGCAGTCCCGATCTCCGGCCTTTTGCTTAAAGCATCAATCACTTTCCTGCTGATCTTTTCAAAATCGGCAATACTTCCAGAAGCCCGGTCCTGAAGCACCAATTCCACACCTCCTGCATTTCCGAATCCTTCTACTGCCGGATTTCTGAAAATCATGAATTCTCCTTTAATTTTTCCTTTTACTGCAGCCTGTATTTTTTCCATCACCTTGTTCATATCCGATACTGCTCCCCGGTCTTTGGGATTTTTAAGGGTAATGAAGCCCATGGCAGAATTAGGTGAAGCCGCGGAGCTGAACAGGTTGAAGCCGGAAACAGTGCTGATACTTTTTACTTCGGGCATCCGGCGAACAATTTCCGTTGCTTTTTCCATTTCGCGGGTGATGTATTGCAGGTTGGCACCGGCCTGAAGATTGACCACGAAAGTGAGGTTATTATCATCCTCTTCCGGTATAAATCCTTTCTGGGCATTGTTCATCAGGGAGAATGCACCAAAAGCAATGAGGGCTAATGCCCCGAGGGCAATGATTTTTCTTTTACCCAAAAACCGGATCGCACCAACATACTTATCGGTCAGACGCTCAAAACCGGCATTGAAAGCCCCGGCAAACCTTTGGGTAAACTTTTTGTTTTTTCCTTCATCTTCCGGATGATGGTTCTTCAGCAGTAAAGCACATAACGCCGGGCTTAGGGTAAGGGCATTAACGGCTGAAATCAGAATCGCAATGGCCAGTGTATAAGAGAACTGTTTATAGAAAACTCCGGCCGGACCCTCCATAAAACCTACGGGAAGGAATACGGCTGACATTACGAGGGTAATCGAAATAATAGCCCCGCTGATTTCACTCATGGCCGAAACCGTTGCCGTTCTGGCATTTTCACCGGTTTCTTCCATTTTTGCATGGATGGCTTCAACGACCACGATGGCATCATCCACCACAATTCCAATGGCCAGGACCAAGGCAAACAGGGTGAGCACATTGACCGAAAACCCGATCAGATACATGAAAAAGATGGTCCCGATAATGGATACGGGAACGGCAATAGCCGGAATAATAGTTGACCTGAAATCCTGGAGGAATACCAGTACGACAATGAATACCAATACAAAAGCTTCGATCAGGGTGGATTTCATCTGTGAAATGGACGCATCCAGACGGTCTTTGGTATTCTGGATGATTTCGCATTTAATGCCATCCGGCACGCCGGCCTGGAATTTCTTCAACGACTCCTCAACTTTGATGGCAATTTCGTTGGCGTTGGAACCACTGGCCTGGATAACAGAAAACACCACTGAAGGCTTTCCGTCTGTAAAAGTATCGCTGGAATAATTGGACAGCCCGAATTCAATCCTGGCCACATCCGTCAGCCGCAAGACAGAGCCGTCCGTTTTCGAGCGCAAAATGATCTTTTCAAATTCTTCAGGCTTATTCAGTTTTCCTTTGTACCGCAATACATACTGTAGCTGAGCATCCGATTCTTCTCCCAGAGCCCCGGGTGAAGATTCAAAGCTGTAGTTCTGGATCGCCGTTTCCACATCGGAAGGAACCAGACCGTAAGCAGCCAGTTTCGACGGATTGATCCAGACGCGGACCGAATAGTCTTTAGCCCCGTAAAGCGTAACATTTCCTACTCCGGGAATCCTTTTCAGCTCGGGAACCAGGTTGATATTGGCATAATTCTGAAGGAAAGCCTCGTCATAAAGTTCCGGTTTCTCACTGTTGATATTCACTACCATCAGGTTGCTGGTCTGTTGCTTGGTCGTAGTCAGCCCTAAACGGATCACTTCTGCAGGAAGCTGGGCATTGACCTGAGCTACCCGGTTCTGAACATTGACGGCCGCCTGATCCGGGTCTACCCCTTGCTTAAAAATAATGGTAATGGAAAAACCACCGTCATTAGAAGCACTGGAAGTCATGTACTGCATGTTCTCCACTCCGTTAATGGCCTGCTCCAGCGGTGTAATCACAGAACGGATCACACTCTCTGCATTGGCTCCGGGATAAACACCGGATACGAAAACAGTAGGCGGAGCAATCTCAGGAAATTGCGTCATCGGGATGCGTTGAAGTCCTACAACGCCCAGCAGCACGAGTATGATGGAAATGACCGTTGCCAGTACGGGTCTTTTAATAATTTTGTTCAACATAATTCAGCAGTTTTACTTGAAGGCTTTTGGAGTGATGACCGAATTTTCAGGAATGGAAGCTAGCTCGTTGGCAATGATCCGGTCTCCGGGTTGAAAGCCGGATCTGAGCAGGTAAAAATTGCCCGACCGGATATAGTCTTTCAAAGGAAGCCTGATCACTTTGTTCTGACGGTTAACCAAGCCTATAAATATCTTATCCTGGACTTCATACGTTGCCAAAAGCGGGATTTTATAGACATCCTGCTCGGTAGTCCTCAACACAATACGGCCGGTATTTCCGGTACGGAGTAATCCTTCCGGATTCGGGAACGATGCCCGCAGCGACACTGAACCGGTATTCGGATCAAACTGCCCGTCCATCATATCAATTTTTCCGGTATGGCTGTACGGCTTACCGTCGGCAAGCAATAAGGTGATATCCTGAAAGCTTTTCAGTTTTTCAATTAAGGTTTTCCCCGGACGGGACGCATTAATGTTCAGGATTTCTTTTTCAGGCAGGGAAAAATACACATAGATTTCACTGACTTGCGAAAGGGTTGTTAAAGCCTGCGCATCATTAGGACTTACCAGTGCGCCGATCCTGTTGGGGATCCTGCCAATGTAGCCACTGACAGGCGCTTTAACGACAGAGAAACCCAGATTAAGGTCAGCAGAAGCAACCAGGGCCTGCTGCTGTTTTACTGCCGCCAGAGCATTGTCATAATTGGTTTTAGCTTTACGGTACTGAAAATCTGCCACCACTTTATTTTCACTCAGGATTTTATATTTATCCAGTTCCAGTTTTGCAGAGGCAAGCTGGGATTTTGCCATTCCTAATGCGGCAGCAGCCGTATTTTTCTGCTCCCGGTATACACTGGCATTAATCCTGAACAAAGGCTGCCCGGCTTTTACAAAGGCTCCTTCATCTGCAAATATTTTATCGATATATCCGCTGATCTGGGGCCTCAGCTGAACATTGTCTTTCCCCTGGAGACTGGCCGGAAAAACCTGCTCTACTATGGCTTCTCCCGGATGCAGTGTAAGTACTTCTGCCTGTACAGGTTCCGACTGCATGGCCTGATCTTTTCGCGTTCCATCTTTACAGCTTTGGGCCAGTAATAGAATCACTATATATAATCCTGTATTCAATATGCTATGGTTCCTGATGTACTTCATTTCTGTTTTTCTTGAAATTCAGTACAAAAGTAAATGCAGAAGAATCCTGGAGCCCTTTTTTGTGACTGAAGTGCGGTAATTGAAAGGTGAACTGTAGAAATGAACTGTTTAGAAATTGATAGGTACAAACTTTAAAAACGGTATTGAGTAATCAAAATAAAACCTGATGATCAGCTTTTATTTTGTCTTTCAACACAATATATCCTGTAAATAAATTTTGACGATCAAAATATCATTTCTGCAGTTCGACCATATGAGAATATTTTATTACTTTAACCAGAAAATAAAACCGCGTTTTTAAATGCGACCACACCATAAAATTTTTAAGCCATGAAGCATCTAAAATTACTTTTTGTAAGTGCGTTGACTGCAATGATCTTTAATTCCTGTGAACAGATTCTGGATGATATGCAGTTAAAAAAAGAACAACAAGCCCAAACATCCGCTTATATGGGAAGATGGTCCGGAAGCTACAGCGGGGATGAAAGCGGTACCCTGGTGCTTGACATCAAAAAAAGCGGATCGGTAGAAGTAATCCGATCTTCTAACGGTGTCGAGGACAGGTATTATACCGAAATTTTTTCCGGAGCAAGCCTTCACGTTGCTTCATCTCCCAATTCCGGGTTTACTTTGTACGGAAATATGGAAACCCATAGCGGAACCTGGAAAATGGGGAAAAGCAGTGGGACGTGGAGTGTGAATAAGCAATGATTATCTGATTTCTCTTACAGGCCAATTACACGATGATGAAAATTTATAATGTACCAAACTTTGCAAAAATAATGTGATTTGAATGTATCATGATGAATATTTTCCCTGTATTAACCACCGAACGACTGATCCTGCGCCAATTCCGGGAAGATGATATTGAAGAAGTATACCGGGGCCTTTCTCATCAAGAGGTCATTAAATATTATGGAGTGCAGTATGACAGCCTGTCTGCAACCCAGGAGCAGATGGACTGGTTCAGGCAGATTGTAGAAGAAGAAAAAGGAATCTGGTGGGCAGTCTGCAACCGCCATAACCCTACCTTTCTCGGAGCCATAGGATTTAATGACTGGAGCAAGGAAAACCGGAAAATTCAAACCGGGTACTGGCTGTTACCTGAAAACTGGGGCAAAGGAATTATTACGGAGGCCGGCCATGCCGCATGCCGGTATGCTTTCGACTTTATGTCTGTGCATCGCATTGAGGCGGTCGTAGAAACGGGAAACCTGGGCAGCAGGAAGGTCATGAAATCCCTTGGATTTGAATATGAGGGTACGATGAGGGACTGTGAGATCAAAAACGACAGATGGATCAGCCTGGAAATGTATGCTAAACTGAATAACCGGTAATACCGTGTCAGCGATCGCTCATGACTGAACAGAAATGGCATTGGCATCCGGAACGCATCCTACAATCAGACGATGAATGAATACGAAAATTTACCAATAGGCTTTGTTGACTTTGCCGAGTCTCTATGCGACCTGGAAAATGAAGTAAAGGACCTACTTGCCGCAAAACTGTATGAAAAACGATACCGGAAGGGGGAACTCGTTCTGGAAACAGGGATGGTCTGCAACCGGATCTATTTTATAGACAGCGGACTGGTCAAAACTTTTTTTTATACGGATACCCGTGAATTCATCATGCGGTTTTTTCCTGAAGGAAACATGTTTACGGTCCTCGACAGTTTTGTGCTTCAGCAACCCTCTGAGTTTTCCGTTATGGCACTTGAAGATACGGTGATCACCTGCCTTAACCATGATGACCTGGAAATTATCTGCACACGTTACCATTCTGCAGAAAAATTTTACAGGAAACTTCTTTCACTGGCGGCGGTCAATATGATGGACAGGATGGGCGGCATGCTGGAGGAAAAAGCATACGCAGCTTACCATAAGTTTCTGAAAGAGAACGGATCGCTTCTGCAGCGGATCAGTCTTGCGGATCTTGCTTCTTACCTGGGCATTACACAGGTATCCTTAAGCAGGATCCGCGCCATGAAGTAGCTTTTTTATCATTTGATAAATGCAGGATGGTATAACTGAGGTACCTTCGGAGCAAATCAAAGTATCATGAAAAAGCCTTTATCATCCACTCAGAAATTAAGCCTTCTTACCGCGAGTATCTTTACTATTGTAGCTCCGGTCATGGGCTACTTATCCATTGGGCTCGCACCTGTTATTATTGTTGGAGGCTCAGCATTAATCGGTCTTTTCTGCTGGTATTTTACCTATCTGAGAAAACCTGTTGATCCCGGTATTATCCTCCCCCTGTTTATCCTTACCGTTGCAGGGCTTCAGATTCATATTGTTGAAGAATACCTGACGGGCTTTGCACCGGCGATGAGCCGGCTGTTTGGGATTCCGTGGAGTGAGAAAAGTTTCCTGATGGTCTTTGCCCTTATCGGACCGGTAATATATACGCTCACCTCACTCGGTCTATATTATAAGGTTCCCATTGCCGGATTCGTAGCCTGGTTCATATTCATCGGCCCCGGTGTGGCAGAGTTTACCCATTTTATTTTCCCGCTGATCAGTCCGGATCTGCTTCCGCACGATCCGCATCCTGTAACAGCATCCATTGACGGAGCCACCATCCGGGAAATGCCTAATTTTTATTTCAGAACTACCGGGCACTACTACTTTCCGGGTATGTGGACGGCAGTTCTCCCTATGATCCCGGGTTGCCTGGCTATTTACCGTTTGCTGATCAGGCGAAGGAATGATTTAAATCAACAGGGATCTGCTCTCCTTTAAGATTTGTTTTCGTACTTTTAATTATTCAAGATCATCAATCATCATGTAATGAAAATAATATCCGTCAGAAAGAATCCTGAATATAAAGACCAGGCTATCCAATACTTTCAGGACAGCTGGTCCGAAGTGCCTCCTGCCATTTATGAAGACTGCATCTCCCATTGTCTTGATGCAGAACAGGCACTGCCACAATGGTACCTGTTAGAGATGGAAGATGAAATCATCGGATGTGCCGGGCTGATCACCAATGACTTCATCAGCCGGATGGACCTGTATCCCTGGCTGTGTGCTATGTTTATCGATGAACAGCACAGAGGTAACGGCTATGGGAAACGGCTTATTGACCAGGCCAGAAAAGATGCGAAAGAATCAGGTTTTGCCTTCCTGAATCTGTGTACGGATCATACAGGGTACTATGAAAAATATGGATTCAAATACATCGGCCAGGGGTATCATCCCTGGGGAGAAGAATCACGGATTTACCAAATCAGCGTGTGAGTTCAGCAACAGGTGTCATTAATAAAACGGAGCTTAATGCATGAAACAATCATTGACCGAATCAGGCAGACTGAACATGGCTTTAAACACATCATAGAAGCCGGGGACAAGATTTTAACCAATCAGGATATACAGCATGTAGACCTTGCTATACAATATCTTGCTGATGACAGCTATCAGGTGAGAATACTGGCTGTATACCTGTTAGGGCAGCTTTCCCCAACCCATCCAAAAGCGCTCTCTATCCTTGAAAGCCGAGTAGCAGATGACCCAAACTGGCGGGTACAGGAAATGCTTGCTAAAGCTTTCGACTATTACTGCACGTCCAGGGGATATGAGGAAAGCCTTCCTGTCATAAAAAAATGGCTCTCTGATCCTAATCCCAATATCAAAAGAGCGGTTACGGAAGGACTCCGGATCTGGACGGGTCGTCCCTACTTTAAAGAGCATCCGCTTAGAGCTATTGCACTCATCAGTTCAAATAAGTCGGATAACAGCGAATACCTCAGGAAATCAGTTGGAAATGCCCTGCATGACATCAGCAAAAAGCATCCGGAAGCAGTATCCGAGGAACTGGCTACATGGGATTTAACGGATAAAAAGACTGCATTTACCTATAAACTGGCGAAAAGAAAATAAATTATTTCTGATATGATCAGCCCTTATGATCCAGATTACATGTCAAACGTCATCTTCCCAGATTAAGTGGGCGATTTTCCATCCATCGGTCGCTTTCACCAAATGGAAAAACTTATGGCCGCTGCCTTCGAAGTACACGCCGTTCAGCCATCCCTTTTTTTTGTATCTGGAATAGTGCTGTGCGATATTCCCTATAATCCGGGTTTCTCCATCTGTTTCAAATTCACTGAACTGCTGTAACGTTCCGTCTGTCAATATTTTTTTCCTGGGTTCAATAAAAGATTCCAGTCCGTAAAGGTCTGTCTGCTGACCGGTTTTCCGGATGATGTTGACAGATTCTGTGCACAGCTCATTTACTGCCCTGAAATCGGGCTCCTTCAACGTATTGTCAAACAAATTAAAAAATGAACGGATGATTTTTCCGATCCGGATTTCATCTGCACTTAAAGCATACTTTAACAGTGTTTTTCCGTCTGATTCTACCCTGCCGGCATAGATGAATTTCAGCTTTTCCAGAAGATTGACAGACCTGTGGTTGCCTCCTGTGGTGATGGCCAGTATTTTATCTTTCAATACTTCATCAGGAAGCACTTCCAGTACAGACCTGGTCGCTTCGGAAGAGTATCCGGCTCCGGTATACTGCGGAAGGAAAGCAAATCCTATATCATAGTGTTCGAGATAGTCCCTTTTTACTAGGGTAATGATTCCTGCCGGCTGATGATCTTCCTTCAGTTTCACTGTCCAGTACTTGATATGAGGACTGCCTGTAATTTTTTCAATATAAGCGATGGCATCTTCTGATGTGCGGATATTTCTGTCGCCGATAAATTCCAGCCAGCCGGGGGAATTGACCAGTTCAAAAATAAAGGTGTGATCGTTCGCCTGCAGTTCATTCAGGATCAGCCTGTCCGTTAAAATTTCTTCTGTAATAAACATAAGGATCTGGATTGATGTATTGTATCTATTTATCAGCCATTCTGATGCTGGAGGATATTGATGAGTTTCCCAAACGGATCCCGCACATAGAACCGACACACATTCCAGGGTTCATCGGCAGGTCCGTACTCCACTGAAAATCCTGATTCTTTCATGCGATGGTAAACCGCATCCACGTCATTGACTTCTACAGACAGATCGGGCACTTCCGTTCCGGAGCCTCCTTCTGTAGCAAAGCTTACCTGTACGTCCATCTTTTCATCATTGCCGTAAGTGGTAATCCAGCCGTGGTCCATCAAGACTTCCAGCCCGAGGATTTTACCATAAAAAAGTTCAGCGGCAGCCGTATCGGATGTTGGTATATTGGCAACGATTCTTTTTACATATATGGCTTTCATCGGGCTTAAAATTAATGTGTTGGTTTAACGAATGTAGTGAATTACCATCACATAGAGAATACAAAGCAGCTATGATATCACTGCACATCCCTTTATATCTGCTTGTCATCACGCTCATTTCTGAAACATGATCATCATCCTACGATCCCCAGCCTGCTTGCGGCCATCATCAGCTCAGCGACGTTTTTTACCCCGAATTTCTGGATCAGGTTCCTGCGGTGGGTGTCAATGGTGAGCGGACTGAGGAAAAGTTCTTCTCCAATGATCTGGCTTGTTTTCCCTTCTGCAAGCATGGCCAGGATCTGCTTTTCGCGGCGGGTGAGTTTCGGAGGGCCTTCAGAAGCATTTTTTGACGGACGGCTGATAATTTCAATGACTTCCCTGCTGTAGCAGATATTCCCTTTTACTGCTTCATCAATGCACTTCCTGAGTTCCGGAAGGGAACTGTTTTTGAGCAGGTAGCCGCTGGCACCGTTCTGTATGGTCTGTAAAATAATGCTCCGCTCGGTGTGGTTGCTGAGGATGAGGATCAGGGTACTTTCGGATATTTCCTTGATCATCAGGCATAGATCCATCCCGTTAATATCCGGAAGGGAAATATCCAGCAAAACCATGTCGGTACGGTGGGTCCGTATATAGCTGAGCAATTCCCGGCCTTTGCAGAACCCTTCTACAATATCAATATTGTCTTCATGGGAAAGAAGGTTTCTGAGGCCTTCAATCACGATAGGATGATCATCAACGATCACAGTGCGTAATTTATCCATCTGTCGTAGTACTAAGTTCAATATTAATGGTAGTTCCTTCGCCCGGTGCCGAGAGGATTTCCATATCGCCTTTCAGATAGGCGATCCGGTTGTTCAGGTTATCCAGTCCCATCCCTTTTTTGTTCCTGACCGCATCCGGATCAAATCCGGACCCGTCATCCTCAAAGGTGATAAAAATAGAAGACCCGTTCTGGCTGCACTGCATGAGAATATGGGCAGCTCCGGAATGCCGGATAGAATTGGAAATCAGCTCCTGGATGATCCGGTAAACATTCAGCTGTACGGTAAGGGGAATATCTTTCCGGATCCCGAATGATTCGCAGGAAATCTCCAGTCCGTCCCGCATATAAAACTCACAAAGGTCTTTCAGTGCTGTTTCCAGCCCGAATTTCAAAAGGGTGTCCGGAACCATGTTCCGGGCAATACGGCGCAATTCGCTGACTGCCGCGTCAAGCTGTCCTACCGTTCTCCGGAAGCTTTGGTCTTCCCAGATATCAGACTGGTCTTCCGCCCATGAGGAAAGGTTGATCTTTACGCCCGCCAGCATTCCCCCGAGACCATCGTGCAGATCCCTGGCGATACGCTCACGTTCCAGTTCTTCCCCATCCAGCATGGCTTTGGCTACTTTCAGCTGCTGCTTCTGTTCCATTTCACCCAGCTGCTGCTGGTAATTGATTTCTTTCTGTTCAGCCAGCTTACGCTTGTTTCGGGCGTTAAGGATGGCAAACCCCAATACCGCAAAAAGCAGGAGACAACCAATGCCTAAAATACCGGTGTACAGCCGTTCATTTTTGGTATTTAAAGCCGCCTGACGGTTCTGAGCCTGTAATGCGGCAATTTTCTGGCGGCTCTGGGCTGAACGGTACCTGGTTTCCAGCTCATTGATTTTCATCTTGCTTTCGCTGCTGTTGATGCTGTCTGTAATATTCCGTTGCAGGTTCAGCCAGCGGTAAGCCGACTGGTAATCTTTAAGATGCTCGTTGGTTTTGGCCAGCTCGCCATAAATCATGGCCTTATCAAGGCTGTTGCGCATCAAAGTCTGGTCCTTTACGATATCCATCAGGATGTTCCGTGCATTGTTAAAATCTTTCTGTTGGCTGTAGATGTTATATTTCCTGAATACTAACTGCTGCCGGATCTGATGCTGATGAAATTTATCTGCAAGAGCAATCCCCAGGTTTGCACTTTTTAGTGCTTTTTCCAGGGCATTGATGGTAGTATAATACAGGGTTTCATTATAATAATAAAGGGTATTATTCATTGAATCCGGATACGGAATAAGCAGTTTTTTCGCTTTCTGCAAAAGTATAAGGGCTTTCTCACCCTGGGCGGTATAGCAGTATATGCTTACGCCGCTCAGGTAAGCAAAAAGCAGGGTGCTTGATGCCGGTGCTGTTTTTTCCAGCAGGTCAACAGCCTTCTGGTTATAATCTGATGCTTTGCCGAATTGTGCATTATTCATCAAGATCGTAGCCAGCTGAGTGTAAAAATGCCCTTTCATTACGGGATTACCGGCCTTTTCAGCATAAGGGATTGCTTTTCCGATGGTAATTCCGGTAATGAAATCGTACCCTTTTTCATCTTTATTCATCAGGGCATAATTGTACCATGCGGAAGCCAGCTTTGCATAAGCTCTCTTATCATGGAAGGCAGACAATTCCTGTATGGCTTTTTTAAATGCCCCAGAAGCTTTTGCGGGATTTGAGCTGAAGTAATACTGTCCTTCATAAAAAGGAATGATCGCCCGGTAATACGGATATTTCTGAGCCAGCTTTTTTCCTGCTACCAGATTGATCCTGCTCTTAGCTGTATCCCTCAGTTTCCAGTACTCTACCAATGCAAAACGGGCATCAGCCTTGATGCTGTCCGGCCTTTTTGACCATAAGACCGTCTGAAGGCTGTCCAGATACCTGGTTTCATCCAGCGGAATCTGCTGTTGAGCCGTTAATCCCAAAGGAAGCCAAAGTAACATCAGAACCCAATAATAATTTTTCATTGTATCGCATCAAAATTTTAAGAAAGACGAGTGCCTCCCTGTATTACCGGATGTAAATATGCGGCAAAAATATTCATGATCCTTCATTTTCATTGATTTGTATAAAAAACTACTTAAAAACCAGTAGAAAAAAATTACTGTGAAGCCGGTATTTCATATCGGTTTTTCTTGCCCTAGCTTTGTGTTAAACCTCATTAACACGAAAAAAATATGAATACACCTGCTTTAAAAAAAGACCTGACGGGACATCGTGTCCGCACCTCATGGCTACGACTTTTTCTATGTTTTGCCATATTAGGGATCGGAATAAGTTCCTGCTCGAAAGATGATGATACCGGGGGAGACTCGGGTGATTATTATTTCCAGGCATCCATCGACGGAAGAAAAGTGAATTTCCATAATGCCAAATTCCAGGGCGGCGGCAATGATAACCGATGGGAGCATATTGTAGTCGGTGGCAATGAAGTCTCTTACCCTACGGATGGCAGCCTGCCCTCCCCTTCTCTCGATTTCGAAATATGGAGAAACGGCGGCAATATTACAGCAGGCACCTATACCACTCCGGCAGAGACCGGAATGATTGCACGCTATGCCATTCAAAAGAAAGAAGGGACGCTTATATACAATACGTCTTATGGCGATGATGTATTCAGCGTCAACATAGAAACAATCAGTAAAGAGGGCATCAAAGGGACCTTATCAGGAAAAGTAAGGTCTATGGACGGCACCGTCATCAATGTTACCGAAGGATCTTTCAACCTCCCTTACGACACCATGATCAATCCGTAAAATAAAATAAAGAAATATGAAAAACACATTTTTAACTCTGATGATCGCTGCCGGTACGATATCCCCGGTGGCTGTCGCTGCCCAATACAAGGAACCGGAGAAAAAAGACAAACAGGAAGTTTTCTATCCGCAGGTTTCATTCGATTCCCTTCAGGCTAAGAAGATGCTTGCCAGAGGAAGCGCAACCATTAAGGGAGTAGCGTTTACCAAGGCAAAAGATAAAAACTGGGGAATAAAAATGGGCAAACGTATCTTAGCCAACCAGATCAGGGTGGTGCTTCTGCCGGTAACCCCTTATTTCAATGCGTGGTACCAGCTCAGGAAAGAAAAAGAAAATACAAGGAAAAGACGTTACGTATACCTTTCCAACGAAGCCTACCGGTACAGGCTGGAAGCGATTACCAACAGCAGCGGGGAATTTACTTTCCCTGAAATGAAGCCTGGAACATATTTCCTCCAGGGGTTCCTACCGTACACACAAAATGGCTACTACCATGAATATACCGGAGCTGCGTACAACGGCTATGGCCGTACTGATTATTATGACCTGAAGCAGTATAGCGTTAATCATGAAGACCGGATCGAGGCCTTCGTTGAAGTTAAAGCAAACGGTGAAGTCGTAAACGTGAAACTTCATTAACAAATACAGTATTAATATCACCAAATCAATTGATATATGTTATACGCTAAATTACCCACCCGGTTCGCCTGCCTTCTGCTGCTGTCTGCATCGCTGTATTCCCACGCCCAGTTGGGTGCATTATGGCAGAAAGCCAAAGAAAAAACAGAAAAGGCAGTGGATAAGGTGATTGCTAAAAAAAGCAGTACCCCTACGATAGAAACGGAAGGGTCCGCTCCTTTTGTCCCGGGAAATATGCCTCTGTTTTCTGAAGATTTTTCAGGGTATGCCGCAGGGGCCACCGTAAGCTCCGTTAAAAGTAACGGACTGGCTGCCGTAACCACCCTGAAAGGGCATTCGGGAAAATGGATGCCTCTTGAAGACAAAGCGATCTATAAGCTTAACAAAACCATCGCGTATCCGGAACATTTCACCGTTACATTTGATCTTTTGGCAACGGGTGACCAGGTAAAAGATATTGCTCCGTTATCATTCGGGTTTGCTCCAGACAACAGTACAAAGGAGTATACCAGCAATTCCGGAGCATATGTGGAATTGCAGTACTACGATACTGATATGGTGAATACCGGAAGCAAAAATCCTGAAAAATATGCCAATAATACATTTGACCTGGAACCGTACCTCAATACTGTACTAAAAGTAAAGCTGGAAGTAAACGGTGAACGGATGACCGTATACCTGGGCAACAGGAAAATTGCCGACGGGATTTTCTTTGCGCCTTCAGCTGGAAAGAATTTGTACATCTCTGCCCCATGGCAATACAGTAATGGCTCAAAGGTATTTGTAAGCAACATCAGGATAGCAGGTTTCGGATAATCAGAATTAAGCCTAACCCATCTGATCATGCCGGACCCATTAAGATCGTGTCAGCAACCATTCATGCAACACTCAATCATGATTAAATAATTATCAGATCCGTTTCACTACTTTTGTGAAACGGATTCTTTACCATACCCTATGCATAAAATCTTCCACCTGGCTACAGGATTTTTTCTGGTATTACTGAATTACAGCTATGCACAGACCTCTGGAGCAGACATAAGGAATGTCCATATAGACAGCATCATAACGGAAAAGATGACCCGTACCGGCATAGCAGGCCTTGGCGCCGCCGTGATTGTCGATCAAAAGGTGGTATGGAAGAAAGGTTACGGCTTTGCAGACCTGGAAAATCACATTCCCTTTTCCACTTCAACACTGATGAATATTGCTTCGGTATCCAAAACCATTACGGGAGCATGCATGATGAAAGCCGTGGAACAGGGTAAAGTTTCGCTGGATGAAGATATCAATACGTATCTGCCGTTTAAAATCGTCAATCCTTATTATCCGGATTCCAAAATTACCCTCCGGAACCTGGCTATCCATACGTCGGGGCTGAGTGACCGTTACCCTTTTTATACGGACAGCCTGTATACGAATGGCAGGGATGCAGAACTGCAGTTAGGGGATTTCCTGAAGAACTATTTCGTTCCGGGAGGGAAATACTACAGCAAAGAAAATTTCCTCAATCATCAGCCGGGCAAATACCGGGAATATTCCAATATCTGTGCAGGACTGGCCGGCTATATCGTAGAACTGCAGACAGGAATGAAGCTGAATAAGTATAGCAGCAAGTATATTTTTAAACCGCTGGGCATGGCTCATACGGGATGGTTCCTTTCAGAGGTCGACCTGAACAACCATTCTAAGCTTTACTCCAAGGACAACAATACTGTACAACAGATTCCTCTTTACGGCTGCGTTACTTATCCGGACGGCGGTGTACGGACTTCCGTAGATGACTTATCTAAGTTTTTCATCTTTCTCCTCCAGAACGGTTATTATAAGGGACAACAGCTATTCCGGCAAGAAAGCATCAGAGAAATGCTCAGGTTCCAGTTTACAGGAGACCATATCCCTGAAAATGTTAATCCGGACAAATTAAATTCAGGGATCTTCTGGGCGACCAAAATGGGAGGAAAACGCATCGGCCATAATGGATCTGATCCCGGTGTACGGACTTTCATGCTTTCTGATCTTAACAGGGAAGTTGCGGTCATCCTGTTTGCCAATACTTCACTCAGCGAAAAAGAAGAAGACGTTTTTTTCAGTCTTTATGATGCCCTTTATGCCATGGGACTCAGAATAAAAAACACCGAACATTCAAAAAAACACCTTAATCATTCTGTTTTAACAGGACAACCAGAGCATCATTCCTATTAAATAATTAAGAATTCAGTCGAATCAATTAAGCAAACCATATCCCTTTACCTATGAAATCTATTTTTAAGGCATCAGTCATTATTGCATTCCTGATCCTGCAATCCGGCTGCAACCCACAGAAAAACCAGGGTTTTAAACCTTCAGTCATCTACCGTTCCGATGATCTGATCATCACCCAGGTATCCGAAAATACATTTGAGCACACCTCTTTTTTACAGACCAATGACTTTGGGAAAGTACCGTGTAACGGGCTGATTGTAAGAAACGGTGCGGAAACCATTATTTTTGATACCCCCAGCAATGATAAAGAATCTGAAGAACTGATTGGATGGGTCCAGGAGAAACTTCACTGTTCCATCAATGCTGTTATTCCGACTCATTTCCACAATGACTGTCTGGGAGGCTTGCAGGCATTTCATAACCATAAGATTCCTTCCTATGCCTATGCAAAAACGATTGAACTGGCTAAGAAAAATCATTATGCAGTTCCGGAACACAGTTTTGCAGATTCACTCAGGCTCAAGGTGGGACAAGAATATGCTACTGCGAAATTTTTCGGTGAGGGACATACCAGAGACAATGTGGTAGGATATTTCCCGGAAGAACATGTCATGTTCGGAGGATGCCTGATCAAGGAGATGGATGCCGGTAAGGGATATCTGGGAGATTCCAATACCTCTGAATGGTCAGCTACCGTTGAAAAAGTGAAGAGGCAGTATCCTGACGTAAAAACAGTTATTCCCGGTCATGGGGATTACGGAGACCGGAAACTGCTGGACTATACGATTGCCCTGTTTAAAAATAAATAGGTCTGACTGATAACTTTTATCATGAATATACCATAAGGCTGCTCTGTTCGGGCAGCCTTTATGTTTTAAATAGGCAGGCTTAAAAAGTAAGCACCACTTTACCGATATGCTTACCGGTTCTGAAGTATTCCATAGCTTCAGGAATATCCTCCATAGGGAAAATCCGGTCAATATAGGGATGTACATTATTCAGACCGAAAGCCCGGATCATGTCTTCAAAGGATTTTTTCGAGCCCACCTGTACACCGTATATAGCCAGACATTTCTGGATGACCGGAAACGCGGAGATTTCAGTGAACTGACCTCCCAGCAACCCTACTACGGCAATTCTCCCGTTCAGCTTCATTGATTCTGCAGTTTTACGCAGTTCTGACCAGGACATTTCTACGGCTGCATCCGCACCTTCACCATTTGTCAGTTCGAGGACCTGCTGTTGCCACTCCGGATACTTCCGGTAATTGACTGTGATATCTGCACCGAGTTTCCGCGCAATAGCCAGCTTTTCATCAGACCCTGAAGTAACGATTATTTTGGCGCCCATCATTTTCCCGATCTGCAATGCAAAAACGGAAGCCCCGCCTGTTCCCTGGATCAGCAAGCTCTGCCCCGGTCTGATCTGTATGGTGTTGACAACGGCTTCCCAGGCCACCAACGCAGCAATAGGCAGTGTTGATGCTTCTGCAAAGCTCATGCGGTCAGGGATTTTAACCAGAGCCTGCTCGCTGAGGGAAATGTATTCGGCAAACACACCATTGACGTCGGTTCCCAGCCTGTGTTTAAGGTATTCAGCTTTAAGCTGACCATCCTGCCAACCATGGATAAAATGGGTACAGACCCGGTCACCTGCTGCAAAATGTTTTACGGAATGTCCTACCTGTACCACTACACCTGCGGCATCAGAACCCAGGACATGCGGCAACGGAGTTCCGAATATGCCTTCCGCAACCATAATATCGAGCTGGTTCAGGGAAACAGCATGCACCTTTACCAGTACCTCATGCTCCCCTACTTCAGGAATTGGATTTTCCGTAATGGTTATATGATCTAATCCATATCCGTTTTCTACTGTAATTGTTCTCATAACGTCTTGTTTATTGCCACAAATTTATTTTATGGGTATATTTGAGTCAAGTATGCACTTTTTGGTATCCTACATACCTAAACTATACTATTGCTGATTATCAATGATAAAAATTTTGCTATGAAAACAAAATTTCCTGATGAGCCGGTGTGCTCCGTAGACTATGCCTTTAAAAGAATCGGCGGAAAGTACAAAGGAAGGATCATTTATTACCTTCATCTTAAAAACGTGATGCGCTATGGTGAACTGCGCAGAATCCTCACCGATGTCACTCCAAAAATGCTGACACAAACATTGCGCGAACTGGAAAATGACCTGCTGGTAGCCCGTAAAGTCTATCATGAAGTGCCGCCTAAAGTAGAATACAGCCTTACAGAAACGGGACGTGAACTGATTCCCTTCATTGAGCACCTTAAACAATGGGGCGACCGGCAGATCGAAAAGGAAAAAATGAATGGAATTTCATGCCGGTAGTTCAAAAATATTCAATACTTATAATACTGAATATTAGCATTTTAAAAACAATCCACATTGATTTAGTCTAAAATTTGTTTCATACTGTTGGTTAGATTCAAATTTGTTTATACATTTACATAACTGATTATATAACTAATTATTTTAAAAATGGAATTTTTCAATAAGACAGGTAAGATGGCCCTGGGAAGCAGGTTACGCTTACTGACAGCAAAGGTTACGGAAGATTCTTCCAGGATTTATGAGCTTTATCAGGTTGCATTTTCTCCTAAATGGTTTCCTGTATTTTTCATTCTCTATGAAGAAGGGTCTAAAACCATTACGGAAATAGCAGAACTCATCGGTCATTCACAGCCTTCGGTAACCCAGATCATTAAAGAAATGACTAAAGCAGGACTGGTTGAAAACAACCTTCTTTCCACAGACAAAAGAAGAAATGTTGCCGGACTGACCGATGGGGGTAAAGAAATTGCCAAAAGGATGATCGAAGGCCAGTGTGCAGATATAGAAGCAGCGATCTGTCAAATTGAACAGGAAACAACCCACAATCTTTGGGAAGCCATTGCAGAATGGGAACACCTGCTGGAACAGAAACCGCTTTACAAAAGAGTGCAGGAACAGAAAAAGATCCGTGAAAGCCAGGATGTTGAGATCGTACCGTATTCCAAACTGTATCAGCAGGCATTCAGATCGCTGAATGAAGAATGGATATCTACTTATTTTGAAATGGAAGAAGCAGATTATAAAGCTCTGGATCACCCGGAAGAATACATTCTTGAAAACGGAGGAAAAATATTTGTCGCCCTTTATCAGGATGAGCCGGTAGGTGTCTGTGCCCTGATTAAGATGGACGATCCTGAATATGACTTTGAAATGGCTAAAATGGCCGTTTCACCCAAAGCCCAGGGCAAAAGCATAGGCTACCTGCTTGGGCAAAAAGTCATAGACGAGGCGAGAGCATCGGGTGCTTCAAAGATCTACCTGGAAAGCAATACCATCCTGAAGCCTGCGATCAGCCTTTATTATAAGCTTGGATTCCAGAAGATTTCCGGAAGGCCGACGCCTTACCAACGCTGTAATATCCAGATGGAGCTGAAAATTAAAGAGTAGGGAATGATTATAGGGCAGAATTGCTTGTCTGTAAATGATGAGTGTTAAACGCAGGGAGGTTACTGCCCACACTAAGTTCTCGATACGCTCCACTGCGTTGCGAACTCGGACGGACGAACCCGGGAATAGATCTCTGACAAACATTACGGCCCCGTCAGTTCGAGTGTTTTTCGCAGCAAAGCGGAGAAAAATGTATCGAGAACCGATGAGTAACAGACAAATCAGCAATCTTTTTCAACAAGTTCTCAATACACTCACTGCGTTATACGCTCGAACAAGAGGACTTTCGGTTTTGCTTTTAAGAATAAAAATAAACTGAAAATAGCGGATGCAGTATCAAACTTTATGCAGTGGTAAAGTAAACCAAAAAGTACTTCCTGCTCCCAACTCACTGTTGACTCCTATTTCCCCATGGTGTTTTTTAATGATCTCGGAACTGATGTACAATCCAAGCCCAAGCCCTGAATACTGTACCCCTGAATAATCTGCCCGGTAATACCGGTCAAAAAGATACGGAATCTTATCGGCAGGAATTCCAGGCCCAAAATCTTTTACCGAGACCCTGACACGGTTTCCTAATTCTTCTATCGTCAGATGGATTTCCCGTTGGTTAGGTGCATATTTAACGGCGTTGTTCACAAAGTTGACCACTACCTGGTCAATGCGTGCTTCATCGGCTTCAATGAATATATCCTTGCTGCCCTGCAATATCAGACGGTACTTTTCCCTCATCCGGATGTGGCCGCAGCAGGTTTCAAGCATTTCATAAAGGTTAAAGGACTTATAATTGAGATGCAGCTGGCCTTCATTGGTGCGGGTTGTATTAAGCAGATCGTCAATCAGTCCTGTAATTTTGGTTACGCTGGCATTGGCCTGGTCTACCAGTCTGATGACCATCGGATGCAGCATATTATCCCGATAACGGTTTAAAAGCTGTAATGAACCTTTAAGGGTAGTGATTGGTGTTTTCAATTCATGACTGGCAATACTCAAAAAGTCATCCTTGCGCTGCTCTTCCAGTTTTTTCTGGGTAATATCCTGTACGGTACCGGAAAAATTCGCTTTGGTAAAGATATCGCCATGATATAATTTCCCCGTTGAGCGCACCCAACGGATATTACCATCCCTGTATCCTTTAATTGAGTACTCCATATCGATATTGCCGCCGGTTGTTAGAGCTTCATGCAATTCACGGGTAACAGTCTCCCTGAATTCCGGGGTAATCTGTTCCAGTGCGGCTTCCATAGGCATTTCTTCATCAGAATAAAATCCGAATATCTCTTTCAACCTTTCTGATGCCGTAAGGACATTGCTCTCTGCATCAATAAACCAGGTACCCAGTTCAGACGATTCAATGGCCAGCCGAAGCTTGGCCTCTGCCTCTTCAACAATTTTCCTGGACCGCACTTTTTCGGTGACATCCAATACGGTGGCGAGCACCGCAATGATTCTGCCGTTGAGATCTTTCATCGGCTGATAGAAATAATCCACATACACCACCCTGTCCTCTCCGGTGACTTTATTCTTAAATACGACCTTCTGCTCCCGTTTCTGAAGCATTGATCCTTTTTCAAATACCTCTTTCCAGAGTGCAGGAAATACCTGTTTTTTAAGTTCAGGGAATACTTCCAGCATAGGCCTGTTCAGCACTTCTTCTTTGGTACGGTTCCAAAATTTCAGCAACGCCTGATTGACCGTGGAGATTATGTGATTGGGCCCTGACAATACCACTACCGGAGCATGGAGATTGCTGAGGATATCAGTAAGCCGGTTCTCGCTGGCTTTTAAATCCAGATTGGATTCCAGCAGGAGTTCCTGTGACTTATTCAGTTCTTCGTTAATAGAAAGGAGCTCTTCATTCAGCAGCTGTATTTTATTTCTTGATACTACCTGTTCGGTCACGATACTTGCCGTAAGCATAATCCCATTCACCTGTCCTGCTTCATCTTTCAAAGGCTGATAAACGAAATTAAAATAGACTTCTTCAATCTTCCCCTGCTGTCTCAGAAAGGCTTTTACCTCATTGCCGTAATAGGGTTTTCCGCTGCTGTATACATTGTCCAGAATCTGCAGGAAATTCTGTCCTACAAGTTCCGGAACAGCGATGTACAGCGGCAATCCTATGATATCTTCTGATTTGCCCCAGGCTTCAAATGCTTTCTTATTGGCAGATTCTATAATCAGTTCCCTGCCCCGGAACACTGCTATGGCAATGGGAGCATCAGATAACAGGTAGCGCAGTCGGCTTTCTGAATGGGAAAGCGCTTCAGTTCGCTTGGCGACACGGATCTCAAGTTCCTGGTTCAGTACATTAAGGCTTTCCTGAATGGTATGAAGCTCCTCGTTGGTAGCCTGAAGTTCTTCATTAGCTGCTGCAAGCTCTTCATTCAGCACCTGCTCCCTTGCAAGAAGGTCTTCACGCTCTCTCGCGGCCTGGAGTTCCTGCTGATCAAGTATTTCCCGGGTAACATCTTTGGCAGTATGGTAGATGGCGTAAACCACTCCTTCCCCGTCCTTAACAGCAATATAAGAATAATCAAAATAGTACAGCTGAAGCTTGCCGTCTACTACTAATTCGGCTGGAATAGCTTTCCCGATATTATCTACACCGGTATTCCAGACTTCCTGCAGCATGCCGACAAACGGCTGATTGGAAATTTCCGGCAGCGCCTCGGACAGCGTAAGCCCGACTAAAGACCCGGATTTACCCCAGGCAGCCAACATAGCGGGATTGGCCAGCTCAATACGTATTTCCTCACCGGTGTAAACGGCCACCGGATATTCGGCTTGATGGCAGAGGATATTTAATAGGTCTGTGTTTTCCAGTCTGGTAGGGCGATACATAATTAAGATGTAGGAAATTCGTTAGTTGTGAATCTGGACAGCGATTCTGCTGATAAGGTCATCAATATCGAAGGGCTTGGAAATAAAGTCATCTGCCGGACAGAGATCCTTCATATCTTCTATTTTGGCATTGGCAGTCATAATGATAACGGGAATATGTTTTGAGGCCGTATTACTTTTAAGGGTGTTGCAGACTTCAATTCCGTTGCCGTCCGGCAACATCACATCAAGCAGGAATAAATCGGGATCGGTTTCCGGATGTCCGGCCATAAATTCGGAAACGGTTGGGAAACCATGCACTTTATAATCCTGTTCCAAAACCATATGGATGAGCTCCAGTATTTCTTCACTGTCCTCTAGGACACAAATATTCTTATTCATTCATTAATCAGTAAACTTCGGTACAAAGTAAGCAGTTCCTGTACCTTTAATTTTAACGTGTATAATCAAGCCTTACAGACGGAACATTACACCTCTTTCAGGCTGATTGCATTCCTGCATCCTATTTGCCTGCCTGTCTTATCACATCAAAATAACATGGTAACAGCACTTAAAATCGATTTGATGAGCAGCAAAATTTATTCCATATGAATACAAAAATAAAGAATATTTTAAGAGGTTTTCAATAAAATTGGCAGATTAATTTGAACGTTTTGCAAAAGCTTTTTTATCCTTTATTTTTTAATTAATTGACACTTTAATACCGATGTCCTACTGATTACTTTAACTCAGTTTTCCTGGCTATTGAATTATATAGTAGTCTTCCGGATATGTCCTGTGACCTCAAGATCCAATACTTGCAAATATGGAATTTCTTTAAAGTAAAAAGCTTATTTTACGGTTATGAAATAATAATTAGCGTTACAATAGAATCAGATTTCATTGCATAAGCATGATAGTCTGTATATTGCATACCAGTAAAATACAAATCCCTATATCTACTTTCTTACAACTGTTTATCCGGTAAATGATGTATACCCTAATCTATAAACTCTTTATTAGCGTAAAATTAATTTATCATTAAGGTGCAATGCATTACATATGATCATTACCACAAGCCTGTGCAATATTAAAAAAAAGTATTATTTTTGCTTAAGTACAGGACTGTTTCTATAATATTTTACCCGTCAGTTTTGCCCATTCCATATTTATAAAATATTAAAAATCAATCACATGAGAAAAATAATTTTACTCTTCATTTTTATCTTAAGTATTCCCGTTTTCTCTCAGATTAAAGTACTGAAAAATGAAAGCCTTGTAGAGATCGGTAAAGATAATTCCGTAGGCCTCTATAAAAAAGGTGATAAATTCACCATCAATTATCAGGATCTGAATACAGCCAACCTGAATACGTTCA
Organism: uncultured Chryseobacterium sp.; assembly: GCA_913775525.1. GTDB lineage: Bacteria > Bacteroidota > Bacteroidia > Flavobacteriales > Weeksellaceae > Chryseobacterium. Next base: position 73,244 of record CAJYLH010000023.1, on the reverse strand, counting down.
GGTCTTTTTCCTTCCAGAACATCAATGGCGATGTATCGGGGCTGTATAAAATGATTACCGACGGATTCATTGATACCCCTGACGGCAATATTGTGCTGGAGATGCCGAACGATATTATTGAGCTGCATTATGAAAAAAATTACGGGCAGCCTACTGTCCAGATTATTCAGTTCATCAATAAAAACAGGAAGTACATGGGTAAATCCCAGTTCCTGAATAAGAAACAGATCGACAAAATATTCGGCAGATCGAACGGCAAATTTACGCTTTACGATAAACCTGCATCCGTTAATGGTGGTGCCGGACAGAAACAGACTGTGAACCCTATGCCTGCATCATCCCCTGCTCCTACGAACAACGGAAAAGATAAAAAATCCAGAAAATAATCTTAATCTGATCATATCGCTTAACTCATTCTTCGTGAATGAGTTTTTTTATTTTATTTTTGCAAAAAGATCTTTATCCATTATGAGCCTTCAAATACAACACCTGACCAAAAAATTCGGAGAACAGACTGCTCTCAGCGATGTTAACATCTCTATTGGCAACAATGAAATCATTGGGCTTTTAGGTCCTAACGGTGCAGGAAAATCCACTCTTATGAAATCTATCGTCGGTGCCCTGAAAATAGATGAAGGTGAAATCATATTCAATGGTAAAAACATTGCCGAGCATGAAACCGAAACTAAAAAAAACATCGGTTTTCTTCCGGAAAACAATCCGCTGTACCTGGAAATGTATGTAAAAGAATACCTTCAGTTTATTGCCAATATCCATCAGCTTCCGGAAAACAGGATTGAAGAAGTGATTGAACTGGTAGGCATCACACCGGAAAGGTCAAAAAAAATCAGCCAGCTTTCAAAAGGATACAAACAAAGGGTAGGCCTCGCACAGGCCATCATCCATCAGCCTGACCTGCTGATCCTGGATGAACCGACTAACGGACTTGACCCGAATCAAATCATTGAGATCCGTAACGTTATCCGTGAGATAGGGAAAGAAAAGACGGTCTTGCTTTCCACACACATCATGCAGGAAGTAGAAGCCTTATGTTCGCGTGTCATCCTGATCCACAGAGGACACATCCTCCAGGATTGTCCGATCGGTGAATTCAAAGGAAGGTTTGACAGCCTGGAAGAAGCCTTTACGAGCTATACTCAAAACGCAACTGCCGGCTAATGGCTTTATATTTGATCGGGATAAGCATAACAACCCATCAAATACACCATCATGATCAAAACAGTTTTGGCAGCTATCTGCCTGACCACAGCCTCTTCAGTATCCTATGCGAATATCCGTGATACTGATGCCATCCAGAAGGAATATGCACAGAAAGTCCCGAAAACGGTTATCATCAAAACCAAAAAATTTAAAATCAGGATTGACCAGCAGCCTAACGGACAATACCTGTATCAGTCATGGCCTGTTAAAGGAAGGCTTACTTCAAAGCCGAGCATGATCATCAGCAATGGTGAAATGATTCCGGATGGAAGCGGAGGCAATTATTATTACGAATTTCAGAACGAAGGTTATACTTATCAGGTCTGGAGGAATTATCTGACTGATTCTGCAAAAAAGGCTCCTTACACGCTGAAGGTTACAGATCCCGAAGGCCAGACGGTTGCCAGCGAGGATGGTTATACCGTTAAAAATTAATATATGCTCCGGTTCTATTGAGCCGGAGTTTTTTCTGTGACTTCTAAAGATTCTGCTGATGAATCGGTAAACAATCGGCTCCCTTCAAAACTATCCTTGGCAGCCTGGTAACCGATATTAAAGATCTGCTCCAGACGTTCTTTCCTTCTTTCAAAAGTACCATACGTAGACAGTTCCTGTGAGGAAATAAACCAGTCGCAATGGTCAAATTTAATTTTCTCAACCCGGTAGGACAGCAGGTCATAGGATCTCGACACAATAGATTTGATAGATTTCAGATCATCGATTTTAATATCGTGGGGAGGGGAAACAAAGACTCCGATCAGTTTGTCACAGTCTGCACGGATGATATCAGCGGGAAAATTATTCAGGACGCCGCCGTCACAGTACATTTCATCATTGATGATATAAGGGGTGGTAATTCCAGGAATGGAGCACGAGGCGATAATGGCATCCACTACTCTGAAGTCATGATCGAATACCTTTTCTGTCCCTTTAATGAGTTCTGTTGCCACGATCCTAACTTCCTTATTCAGGTCTCTCAGTTTCATTTCTCCGAAAATCGGGTTCAGGTAATTCCTGAAAATAACCGATGAGACCAGTCCGGGCTGGTTGAATGCAAAATGTTTCCAGTTGAAAAAGTAGACGGATTTGAAAAATTCAAGAATTTCTTCCGGGGTCTTGCCTATCGCATACAGGCAGCCCACAATAGAACCGGCACTACAGCAGGAAAGGATATCTATTTCAATGTTTTTTTCCCGTAAGAATTTCAGGACTCCTGCGTGGGCAATTCCCTTGGTTCCCCCGCCGGATAAAACAAGTCCGGTTTTTTCAAAATTCATTGGATAAATGTAAGAAAACATCCCTGAATATGGGGTTTAAGGTTTCTAAATTTATGTTAAATATTTTTGAATATCCTTTAATGCATCAAAGAAGCAGGGATTTTAAGAACTTGTTGAAAAAAAGCACTCTTTTGTCGTCAATCACCGGTTCTCGATACATTTTTCTTCGCCTTGCTGCGAAAAAAACTTGAATGGATGGGGCCGCAGTGTTTGTCAGGGATCTATTTCCGTCGTCGTCTGTTCGAGTGCGTAACGCAGTGGAGTGTATCGAGAACTTGTTGAAAAGGATTACGCTTTTGCCTGTTACTCACCGGTTCTCGATACATTTTTCTTCGCTTTGCTGCGAAAAAAACTCGAACTGACGGGGCCGCAGTGTTGGTCAGATACTGATTTCCGGGTTCGTCCGTTCGACTACGCAACGAAGTGGAGCGTATCGAGAATTTGTTGAAAAGGATCCCACTTTTGTTTATTAATCACAGGTTCTCGATACATTTTTCTCCGCTTTGCTGCGAAAAAACTCGAACTGACGGGGCCGCAGTGTTTGTCAGACATTAATTTCTACCTTCGTCTGTTTGAGTACGCAAAGAAGTGAAGTGTATTGAGAACTAGTTGAAAAGGATTATACTTTTGTTTGTTACTCACTGGTTCTCGATACATTTTTCTCCGCTTTGCTGCGAAAAAAACTCGAACTGACGGGGCTGCAGTGTTTGTCAGACATTGATTTCCGTAGCCGTCTGTTCGGGTGCGCAACGCAGTGGAGTGTATCGGGAACTTGTTGAAAAGGATTACGCTTTTGCCTGTTACTCACCGGTTCTCGATACATTTTTCTCCGCTTTGCTGCGAAAAAAACTCGAACTGACGGTGCCGCAGTGTTGGTCAGGGATAGTTTTCCCTTGTTATGTATTCGAGTACGCAACGAAGTGAAGTGTATCGAGAACTTGTTGAAAAGAATCACTTTCGTTGATACATGCCGATTCCCGATAAAAAAGTTACTTTCAATCATTTCTTTTCTAACAAATCACCATAGAATCAATTCAGGTAAGCCGCTATGATGCTTTGCTTCCATTGTTCAATCATTTCTTCCGTAGCTTTATCTGCCTTATCAAAGAAAAGATGTTGATTGATCTGTAATCCGCAATAGGTGAAAACACCTTTATCAGAGGTCAGGCTCAGTGCCTGGTCCATTCCTATGCTTTCATATTCTGCCTTGGATTTTCCATGTGTATTGATGATGGTTGCCATTGTACCGGTCAACAGGCCTTTCTGGATGCCTTGGTCGTAACGGTAGGCAAAACCATAGCTGAAAACGCGGTCGATGAACCCTTTCATTATCGCAGGCATTCCGGTCCACCAGATCGGATAGATGAAGGTAATGTGGTCTGCCCATAAAATATGCGCCTGTTCTTCTTTGATATCCTCCGATAGCTGGCCCGACCGTTGATCTTTAAGGTCCTGTTGAGAGAGGACGGGATTGAAATTAAGCTGATATAAATCCCTGATCCTGATCTCATGGTTTTGTGCCTTAAGAATTTCTGTAACGGTGTTAAGAAAGTGATGGTTTAAACTTTCGTCATTCGGATGACCGTAAATAATTAAATGTCTCATTGTTCTGTTTTAATTGTACAGGACAAAGATAAAATGGCCATTGGAGGGAAAATTGTACGAAAACGAAACGGATTACCGGCTTCCGGAGATGCAGATATCCTCCTGGAACTTCAGGTACTTGGTAGGAGTGATGTGGAGGTAGTAGTTAAAATCATGGATAAGCTGGCTCTGATCATAATAACCGCATTCTGAAATAATATCAAACCATTCCACTTTGCCTGAGGCTTCCAATACATCCTGGATATGCATGACTGCTTTCAGGAATCTTCTGTAACGGGTGACTTCTTTAGCGGTGTAGCCTAAATACTTTTTATGGCTGAGCTGTACCATTCTCTCGGTCTGGTTTTGCCGGGATGCCACAGCTTTAACCGGATTAAGGTTTGCCTGATCAAAATCAGACAGCGCTTCTGCAACGGTATTTCTGGGTCTTAGGTACGGCCTGCAATATTCAAGGACATAACGGACTCTTTCGTTCATGTTATCAATGCTATTAAGCTCGGTCCATAAGGCGGTAAAGCAGTTTTCTTCCAGCAGCTGATCCGGATGGACAGAAGAATGTTCCGGAATAACAGCCTGTCCGAAAAAACGGAAGAAAGCATCATTCTTAAAATTAGCGACAAGAATAGCCGAACCTGGAGGAAGAGAATACCGGAATGCCTTTTTGACCGGGCCTAAGACCAGGCAACGGTCAATGTATATCCGGGTACTGGTAGAGGTGTGGATCGTGGTTGGTTGTATTCCGAAACTGAAAATGAGAATGGTCTGGAATGACGGCAGCAACATTTTTGAAATACTTTCAGAAGAAGCATTTTCTGCATGGTAAAAGTGCGAAAAAACATCCCTGAATTTTTCCGGTACTTCTATTCTGCTGCTTTTATATAGATCATCACTTTCCTGCATTATTTTAATTTCGGTTTGGAGTATTGGTCCGTCATTAAATGAATGAATTGAAAAGTAAAGATAAATAAATATGGTAATAAGTGGAAATTTACTAAGGGAATAAAATACTTATCCGATAGCAGAGGTTTTTGTAATTCAAGATTAAAGATCGAATCAAAAAAACTTATCCCCACTTTGCACCTAAAGCAGCAATAATAAAATAGATCAGGAACATAAGAGTATTAGTGATGAGGTTGACAGTTAAGAAAGGACTCAACAATTTCCATCGCATCTTCTTTTTATATAAAGAGAGCCAGTAAAAAGGGAACTCAATAAGCAGGCTGGCGATAAAGCTGGCTGCAAAACCAATAAAGAAGCCGTTCAGTTCATACGTTCCCACCCTGGATTTCATTCCCCAGAAATCTTCGTATCCCCGTAAATGGGAAAAATAAGGAGCAATCCAGTAATAACCCGCAAACATCGAAGCATAATTACCCGAAATAATGATCCACAAACTGTTTGGAATCCTGAATATATTCTGAATAATACTGCTTTCAACAGTGCCAATCATAAAGTTAATCCAGATCAGGTGCAGAAAACTGAACCATAGCATTGGAGAACCAGCATTAGCAAGAAGAAAACCGGGATAAAGTATACATAACAGGAGAATATAACGAAATATATTTTTTTTCATGTTGATCTTTTCATAGAGTAATATAGAGAAAGTTTTTAAACGTGAAGCCAAAACAAGCTTATATAGTATAAACATTTGTCAATAAATCGTCTGACTCAAATGAATTCTTATCAGGGGAAGTGCGAAGTGAGGAAAGCAAATCGAGTATGTATTAATATTAATCCTTTTCATATTGATTTAATCCTGAAATCTTTCTGAAACAAATCTTCAGGCATCAGAATAAACAGCAGGATCATTATAAAAAAAAGTCAGATATACTCAATATAAATCCAAAATACCATAATTCCAATTATGTACGAAATTTCTTGTAGCTCTTTATAATTTTGCCGCAAATAAAAGCAATAGTATGAGCAATAAAACTGTAGCGATCTTATCTTATGTCACTATTATAGGGTGGATCATAGCGTATGTAAAAAGCAAGGACCTGAATCCTAAAAGTGACCTGGCGGTATACCACCTCAGGCAGGGACTGGGCCTTTTTATTGTATCTTTTATCGTCAATATTCTGATGTCTGTGGTTGTGGCTACCGTCCCGTCGCTGGGCTTCATCAATTTCATCGGGATCATTTTTTTAATTCTGTTGATCATAGGCATTATCAATGCGGCCAATGAAGAGAAGAAGCCACTCCCGGTTATTGGACATATGTTTGAAAATGCTTTCGGATTCATAGACAAATAATTCTTTACTACAACTTACCAATGCGGATGATCAGAGTGGTCATCCGCATATGATATAATCCTGATAGGAATGAAAAAAAAATTACTCACTTTAGCAGTAACAATACCGGTTACTGCATTTTCCCAGGTTGGAATCAATACGACCAATCCACAGGGAACCTTTCACATTGACGGAGGTAAAAATAACCCTTCCACAGGTATGCCTTCGGCAATTCAGCAGTCGGATGATGTTACAGTCACTGCTGCCGGATTTGTCGGTTTGGGAACCGTTTCGCCTTCTGTAAGGCTGGACATTAACAGCGGGACAGCGAACGGAGCTGTAAAAATAGCCGATGGCACACAGGGAAGCGGAAAAGTGTTGACTTCCGATGCGAACGGAATTGCGACATGGCAGAGCATCCCGGCGTGGGCGGTGACTGGAAACAGTGGTACTGATGCTACAGCTATCAATGCTTTGGGGACAAAATTTATCGGGACAACTGATGCCCATTCATTTGTCATCAGGACCAATAATAACTTATCAGGTTATATTGGAACAGCGGCCTCAGATAACCTTACTTTTGGCCTTAATGCCGGAAAAGCCACCACAACAGGGAACCTGAATGTTTTTATAGGGAATAACGCTGGTTCCGCCAACACCATAGGAAGCTCCAATGTCTTTGTCGGACCGTACTCAGGTGCTTCCAATATCGGCGGCAACTCAAATGTACTTATGGGATACAATTCCGGAAGCAATACAACCGGTGATGCCAATGTTTTTTTAGGAACCTGGGCTGGAAATGCTAATACTTCGGGAGGATACAATGCTTTCGTAGGTTATCGGGCCGGGGAAGGCAATACTACCGGGGTTAGAAACGTTGCAGTAGGAACTTTGGCAGGGAAAACGATTACTACCGGTAATAACAATACTTTTGTTGGAAACGGGGCCGACGCGGCTGTCAACAATCTTACCAATGCCACAGCGATCGGTTATGGCGCTATAGTAAGCGCCAGCAACAGCCTTGTGTTGGGCGGTACGGGTTCTTTAGCAGTTAATGTAGGGATCGGAACCACATCTCCTGCCTCAAAATTGGAAATTGACGGTGCTTCCACCAATAAGTCTGCTTACAATGCGGGAAGCAGTACCACCATCGATTACAGCAAAAGTAACCTGGCGTATACTGCGGCTTCTGCGGGGAACTTTACGCTTCAGAATATCAAGGATGGCGGAACGTATACCTTAAGTGTAAGAGGAACCACTTCAGGAACATCAGCATTTACAGCTAATGGGTTTACAGTAAAATACGTACACAATACAGCAACCATAGCTGATAAGGAGACCCTTTATACTTTTATGGTAATGGGAAGCACGGTATATGTTCATATGATTTCAGGATTCTAGAAATGAAAAATAATATGATAAAAAAGTATATCCTTACCTTCATCTTTTTTGTTATGTTGGTAGTAACGGTTAACCTTAAAGCGCAGATGGCCGGGAGTCCGCCAATGTCTTTCTATGCAGTTACGGCCAGGTACGGCGGAACCGATCAGGATTATTTATATTCCGTCAACAATACCTCAGACGGGGGCTTTATTATGGGAGGTTACTCGGCTTCAGCATCAGCCGGGTCAGCAGACCAGGCAGGCATCACCGGAAAAGGAGGATGGGATTACTGGGTGGTAAAAGCGGATAATACCGGAAACATTCAGTGGCAGAAACGATACGGGGGAACCGGTGATGACCAGCTCTACGGTGTTGTTCAGACCAGCGATAACGGATATGTCCTGCTGGGAAGATCAGAAGCCGCTTCCGCATCTACCGGAGACCAGGCTGGAATTGCAGGTAAGGGAGGGATAGATTATTGGCTCATTAAGATTGATTCTTCCGGAAATATCCAGTGGCAGAAAAGATACGGCGGATCTGGGGATGATGTAGTAAATGGTGCTAATTCCATTGTGCAGACCGCTGACGGAGGTTTTTTTATAGGAGGTTATTCCGTTGCAGCATCAGCCAATACAGGAGACCAGACAGGAAGCACCAATTATGGAGGATATGATTACTGGGTTCTGAAAACTGATGCGTCAGGTATAATCCAGTGGCAGAAAAGGTATGGCGCTGGCTACGATGATTTTTTATATTCTGTTAAACAGACACAGGACGGAGGATATATTATCGCGGGAAATTCTGATTTTGAAGGTGGTGGTATCCAGGCGGGATCATCAAGCCGAGGAAGCATCGATTATTGGCTGATCAAGGTTAATAATGCTGGGACAATACAGTGGCAGAGAAATTATGGATCTATGGCTCAGGATGTCTTATATGATGTTATCAAAACCAATGATGGTGGATATATTATAGCAGGACATTCAAGCTATGGCTTTTTGCTTTCTGGCGATCAATCTAATCTAAATGCTTATGGCGTGTACGATTACTGGATTGTAAAAATCAGCAGTACTGGTGATATCCAGTGGCAGAACAGGTATGGCGGATCATCCTATAATTACTGTTATGCGATCCGGCAGACTTCAGACGGAGGCTTTATCATCGGAGGTTTTTCTGATGCTAATTCTGCCAGTACAGGCCTTCAGGCAGGCTCCCCCGGATATGGAGGAAACGATTACTGGATTTTGAAGACTGACAGCTCAGGAATCATTCAGTGGCAGAAGAGATATGGCGGTGCTTCCGATGATTTCCTGTACAGCATTTCCGAAACGCCGGATGGCTATCTGTTTGGAGGCTTTTCTGCAGAAGGTTCATTCAATACCGGCAATCAGGCAGGAACCAATACACAGGGCGGATTCGATTTCTGGGTAGTCCGGACTGATAAAAATGGCAACGTAGGGATTGTTAGATAAGCATAAAATCATGTCAGAAAATTTTCGTTTTGTCGGTCAAAATGTTAACTTGCACCTTTAACCATAAAAAACACAAATGATGTTCAAAGACATTCACATCGGCAAGCTGATCGTGAGGAGAGTCCGTGAAAGTGGTATAGAGATGCCCAGGATCATGAATTTCCTTAAAAAAACAGAAGCGGAAATTTTAGCAATGTACGATTCCCCGGATCTGGAAACCGGGATACTGCTCCGCTGGAGCAAACTTCTGGAATATGATTTTTTCAGGCTGTACAGCCAACACCTCATCCTGTATGCTCCGCCATCCGGAGCCGATAAAAAGAAAAAGGCTTCACGCAAAATCGAAGAGTCGGGCCTGCCCGTGTTTAGGAAGAATATTTACACCCAGCAGATGATCAGCTTTGTCCTCGAACAGATTCAGACCGGGAAAAAAACTCCTAATCAGGTGATACAGGAGTACAAAATTCCTAAAACCACATTGTACAAATGGATCAGTAAAAACAAATAATACTGTACAGAAGATGAAAAATACACCGGACTACAAAAAGATCTATCGTGATATGATCGCTTTGAAATATCCTGATAAAAAACAGCTTTGCCAGCCTATTTTAAGCAAAAAGCAGATCCAGATTATGGATGTCATCCGGCTGGATGAAATCCTCTCAGACAAGGCGGATACTGAACAGGTAAGGAATAATCAGAAACTGAAGGGTTACGATTTAAAAGCCATCAGGGATATCCTTCAGTTTCAGAAAGAGTCCGGATATAATAACAGGCAGCTTGCGGCCCACTTCAGGCTCAGCAGGAACACGGTTTCCAGATGGAAAAGAATGATAGAAAATAAAAGCTGATATCAGTAGTGATGAATACAAGAACAAACGCCGGACTTCCTGTCCGGCGTTTGTTCTTGTTTTAATTTTAAGTTATTGTATGGTATCCTGGTCTGGACCGGGATCTGAAATCTTGCGTTCCCCGATCTGCTGCCTCCACATGGCATAATACAGCCCATTCAATGCCAGCAGGTTTTCATGGGATCCGGTTTCAATAATCTGTCCGCGTTCCAGCACATAGATCCGGTCTGCGTGCATAACGGTACTCAGTCGGTGGGCAATGAGTACGGTGATCTGGTCTTTTTCCCGGGAAATTTGTTTGATGGTAGACGTAATAGCTTCTTCCGTAATACTGTCGAGGGCAGAAGTTGCTTCATCAAAAATCAGGAGATGCGGCTTTCTGAGCAAAGCTCTGGCAATCGCAATCCTCTGTTTTTCGCCTCCACTCAGTTTCAGCCCTCCTTCTCCTATAACGGTATCAATGCCTTTTTCAGCCCTTTCAATAAGTGCTGTACTGCTGGACCGTTCCAGGGCCAGCTGAAGATCCGCTTCTGTAGCCTCCGGATTGACGAACAGCAGGTTTTCCTTGATGGTACCGGCAAAAAGCTGGGTGTCCTGGGTAACAAAGCCGATCTGGTTTCTCAGTTCATCAAAATCAAATGCATTGCCGTTGATATGATTGTAAAAAATGGCCCCTTCTTTAGGCCGGTAGAGTCCGACCAGAAGTTTGACCAGCGTGCTTTTTCCTGAGCCGCTCGGTCCTACGAATGCTACGGTCTCCCCGTTTTTCACGTCAAAGGAGATGGCATTCAAAGCTTTGTAAGATGCGGTCTGATGCTGAAAAGAGACCCCTTTGAATTCAAGTTCGCTGATCGCTCCGATTCTTTTTGGAGTCAGTGGTTTTTCCTCAACTTCTTTCTTCATCAGGCGGTCGAAATTATTCAGGGATGCTTCCGCTTCACGGTAAGAAATAATGATATTCCCGATTTCCTGCATCGGCCCGAAAATAAAAAAACCATAAAACATCAGCGACAGGTATTCTCCCGGCGTCACAATGTTTTTGAAGATCAGAAGCAGCAAAGTCAGGGTGATCAGCTGTTGCAGGAAATTCACCATGGTTCCTTGTATAAAACTTAAAGACCGGATGCTTTTTACTTTCCTCAGCTCAAGACCGAGGATCTTATAGGTATTGTTGTTCAGCCGCCTGATCTCCTGTTGAGTCAGTCCTAAACTTTTCACGATTTCTATATTCCGTAAACTCTCAGTCGTACTCCCGGCGAGTGCAGTAGTTTCAGAAACGATGGTCTTCTGAATGTTCTTGATCCTTTTGCTTAGCAGGTTGGTAATAAAAGCAATCAGGAAAATCCCTACCACATACACCGGCATAATCGACCAGTGCAGGCGGATCGCATAAATAGATACGAATATGATACTTACAAGAATCCCGAAAAAGATATTGATGAAATTGGTGATGAATTTTACCCCGTCTTCCCTGACTTTAGTCAGTACCGAAAGCGTTTCCCCACTTCTCTGGTCCTCAAATTCCTGATAGGGAAGTGCCATTGAATGCTTGAGCCCGTCCGTAAAAATGCTGGCCCCGAATTTCTGGGTAATCACATTCACCACATAATCCTGAAAGGCTTTGGCAATCCTGCTGACCATGGCTGTGGCAATGAGAAGCCCCAGGAAATAAAACACGCCGTGATAGATATCCGTACCGTACAGGTAATCATTCAGGGATCTGCGCAAAGTTCTTTCCTTATCGAAAAAATTAGGATGTGTCACCAGCTGGTCCAGGATCTTCCCGGTGATGGCAGGGCCAAAAAGTGAAAATACCTGGTTCACGGTGGCTAAAAGTAAAGATAAGATCAGCAACCATTGATGGGGCCTTAAATATTTTAGTAATGTCTTCATTTCAGTTGTAATAAGCGGCCGTAAAAGTACGGATATAAAAGGTAGGAGATACAAATTAATATGGGACAGCAGCAGGCTAAAGATGCTTTGCCCTGACCATATATGAAACTTTTAAACCAAAAGTATCTTGATGAATCAGAATCTAAAAAATCAGCACGAACCATTTGTATTTTCTTCCAGCTTCCGGATCAGGTTGCCTTTCACCATAGTCAGCGCATAATCTTTCGCTTCTGCGAAGGAAATACCGTATGTACGGTCAACAGCTCTGATGTCTTCCGGAAATTGGGTGAGCAGGTGGTCATAATAACGGTCCAGGAATTCGTCTGACGGCAGTTCATACCTGATTTTAAGCTGAAACCGCCTTAACAGGGCGGTATCTATGATCTCAGCGTGATTGGTAGCACAGATCAGCAGCGCATTGTCCGGATAATAATCGATCAGCTGGAGCAATGTGTTGACCAGCCGCCTCATCTCACCAACGTCCTTGTCATCACTTCCCCTTGCTTTCCCGATCTGGTCCAGCTCATCGAGGAAAAGGACAGACCTTTCGCGTGAAGCTTTATCAAAAATCATCTTGATATTCTGGGAAGTTTCACCGATCCTGGAAGAAACAATATTGCTCAGGTTAAGGGTAATAATGTTTTTCCCCAAAGCATGGGCAATCGCCTTTGCTGTCATCGTCTTCCCGCAGCCCGAACTCCCTTCCAGAAGTACCTTGGTGTTTACAGGAAGCCCATATTCCCGGAGCTCATTGATATAGGTATGTTCCTTGATCAGCTGACAGAACTGATGAAGGTTGCTATCACTGAGGAATACTTCATCTAATGCGATCTCTTCCTTGTCCTGGATGATAAGATTGTACAGGTTCATTCAATAAAAATAAATTGGTGTACAAAGATAAGGGGAAATAAAAAAAGCCGGACCTGGGATCCGACCTTACGGCTATAAAAATTAAAATTGTTCTGTATGGGTCTTTTGTTATGTTTTGCATGCCCTTTTACTCGCTGAGTAAAAGAGCCGCCGCCGTAAAGGCTAAAACATTAACAATATAATTTCACATGAATGTCCTTAAATAAACTTAAAGACAGTTTATTAATTACCTTCTCTTCTTACGGTTGTAAAATAAGAAGCAAAAACTACTAAACAAGTTGCGATTCCGATGTAAGTGATCATTTTGATTAATTTTTAATTATTTGACTTTTTTTTATCATTTTTTCAATGACAAAACTACAACTTTCAAATGGGATGCCAAAACCTATAATGCTGATGTATATCAGTTTATTACACTGTTGTAATGTTAATATGCATTGCATTTTGTTTACATTAATTTAATGTATTATTAAGAAATTATATATACTTTTATTGTCTTATCTGTAAAAATTATTAATCTGTTAAAGCTTTGATGTGCTCCATTCGATAATTGATAAATTTCAAAACCGAGAGATTTGGAGAAATCGTCAGTGTATAAGTTGATAAAAGTCATGTTTTAAGTTTCATATGAACAAAATTTATTGTTTATCCAACTGACCGTGATCGGAAATAAATGCACAAAAATGGCCGCTCCATATTCTTATGGCAGCATTTACTATAGGAATTGCTTATTTTTGTCAGGAAGAAAGCTGACATGGGGAAAAGTTATATATATCTGTTGCTGGCTATTATCTGCGAAATTATAGCCACCACATTTCTTAAGAAATCTGAAGCATTTACAAGGCTGCTGCCATCTGCCATAACCATAATCGGCTATTCTGTGGCATTCTATTTCCTGAGTATTACGCTCAGGCATATTCCGGTGGGAATTACGTATGCGATCTGGTCCGGAGTGGGTATCGTTGCGATTACCATTATCGGAATTATTGCATTCAAGCAAATTCCCGACTGGCCTGCTATTATAGGAATGGCGCTGATTATTATCGGCGTGATTATCATTCACCTGTTTTCAAAGATGGGAACACACTGATCAATATATCAGTGAATGATACGATACAGTAAATGTCTGTTATAAATAAAATGCAGGTTTGATATGAAAAAACTCAGATATGAGAACAGGATTCAATGATAGAGCTTCTGGTCTTTCTCACAGTAAAAGCTTCTTCTCTTACTCAAACCGGTTTGTTTATTGACCATTTTTTCACCGCAGATGGGACAGGTTTTTTTGGTATGCGCCAGCCAGTGCTGTTTCAGGACAGAATCCCTTTTCCAGCGCAGGAAATCAAAACTGTAGTTCCTGGCCTCTTCCATCAGTTCTTTCAGTTTTTTATCAGGCATCTTTCCCAGCAGGCTCTCCGGCTGTACACCTATGCGGAATAATACCTCATTCTTAATGATGTTGCCCACGCCTGAAAAAATATCCTGGTCCATCAGCGCATCACACACCATCATATCAGGATTCGATTTCAGTTTCTTTTTCGTCTTTGCCGGATTCCATTCATCACTCATCACATCTGCTTCCCAGTCGATCGTATCCAGAAATTCCGGATCGACCAGTTTTACAGAGCAGGTATAAAAGTACATGGAATCTTTTCCGAAAAATAAAGACAGCCTCAGGCGTGCATCCGGCCGGATCTGTTCATCAATGCTGAATGAACCGAACATCAGCAGGTGGATCCTTACCACCATGGTGTCAAATACCAGATAGGTTTGTTTCCCGAATGTTTTAATATCCTGTAAGGTCTGCCCTGTTAAGGGCTCTTTATCAAATTTTGCATCGCCGCCCGCATCGGTAACGGTTTTACCTTTAAAGAGTTGCAGGCATTCTTTCATGAGTAGTACGGTAGGACCTTCGGGCATGATCTGGTTTTTCTACAAATAGTCAAATAGTGTTCCATTATTATAAGTCTGTATTCTCTGACAGATTAATAGTATCAGTAGGGTTTTTGGCCTACAAAACGAATAACAGAACCTGTTCCGTTATGAAACAGGCCTTCATTGAGTTCGATTTCTGTTTCTTTTAATTCTATACCGGTATAATCCGGAAAATCTGCTTTTATTTCGTCAATAGAAAATAGGGAATCAATATCTTTAGGTCCGCCAACCTTCTCGTTTCTGGCGATATATTCTAGATGATTTTTACTGAAAGCTTCAAAAATAATATAGCCGCCTTTACGAAGATACCGGCTCAGCATCTGATGCATGGAAGATTTAATTGCTGCCGGAAAATGAGCGTAGATAAGAGCAATGACATCAAACTGACCTTCGTGATAATTCAGGTCAGAAAGTTCACCAACGCGATAATCAATCGTTACTCCTCTCTGTTCGGCAAGCTGTAAAGCTTTTTTTCTGCCATTTTCACTGATATCAAAAGCGGAAACACTCCACCCCTGGGCTGCTGCAAAAACAGCATTTCGGCCTTCGCCTTCTGCCGGGAATAATATGGTTCCCGGCTGTAAGGTACTGAGTTGCTTCCGAAGGTAATTATTAGGTTCTGTGCCATATGCAAACTCTTCATTGCTGTATCTCTCATCCCATCTGTTAAGCCATGTGTTGTCATTCATTGTAAAAGAATTTAAAGTTGTACAAAGAAAAATCAGAAAAATTCTTTAGTGATAGTGGTTCTATCAAAGGTAGGATATTTCCTGACGTTTTCAGGTTTATGAAAAAAACTGTTATCAGTGATTTTTGTGGCCTATTGGGGTTAAGAAAAGTAGAATTACTATTCCATACGATTAAAATTTAAAGTATTTTTGGACAATGATGAATTTAAACCAGATTTTCACCAATCAGCGCACCGGCAATAATCCGCATACGAAAGCTTCCAGAACAGACTTTCAGAGGGATTTTGACAGGATCATTTTTTCATCCCCTTTCAGGAGGCTGCAGAACAAAACGCAGGTATTCCCGCTACCGGGGAGCGTCTTTGTGCATAACCGCCTTACCCATTCACTGGAAGTGTCTTCCGTAGGGAGGAGCATGGGAAGTGTGATCGGGGAATTCATCGCAGAACATTACGCTTCTGAACTTACCGAAGAATCCAAAAGCTTTTACCTTCATAATTTAGGGAACGTTATCGCTGCGGGATGTCTCTGCCATGATGTGGGGAATCCTGCATTCGGGCATTCCGGTGAAGATGCGATTGCCAGTTATTTTGAGCGCAATGAAAACAGCCTGAAACTTCTGTTTTCAGAGAAAGAATGGGCAGACCTGGTGAATTTTGAAGGGAATGCCAATGCGATCAGGGTGCTGGCGCAGCAGCAGCAGGGTAAAGATGCCGGCGGGATCCAGCTGACTTTTGCTACACTGGCCAGTATCGCCAAATATCCTTGCGAGGCCGTGGCAAGAGACAAAAAGATCCTGCACAGGAAAAAATTCGGGTTTTTCCAGAATGAAAAAGAGATATTCCTCGATATTGCCAAAGCCGTTCATCTTATTACTGAAAATGAAGAACCGTACATTTTTAAAAGGCATCCTTTTGTCTGGCTGGTGGAAGCGGCGGATGACATCTGTTATAATATTATAGATATGGAAGATGCCCATCGCCTGGGTATTGTTTCTACTGCCGACTGTAAAAACCTGTTTTTTGAACTGGTGAAGTCTGAAACGGATGATGCACCAAGGATAGAGCGGAAGCTCAGTTCCATTTCCAATGAGAATGAACAGATTTCCTACCTGCGCGCAAAGGTCATCAATGCACTCATTAACAAATCAATTGAAAGCTACAAGCAGAACTTTAATGCCATCCTTTCAGGCACACTGGATAAAGCCCTGCTGGATATGTATAAATGTGAGAACAACAGCCTGAAAGATATTGAAAGTTTTTCCATTGAAAAAATTTACAATCATAAAGCAGTAGTGGAAATTGAAAATGCCGGCTACAATGTTATGTATGAACTGCTGGATCATTTCATCCCGTCCATTGTCAAACCCGAACATCAGCTGAAGTCCTATGACACAAAAGCCCTGAAGCTCATTCCGAAACAGTTTATCTACCAAGACGGTACGGATTATCAGAAGGTGCTTGGAGTGATTGATTTTGTTTCCGGCATGACGGATAATTATGCTACCGACCTGTACCGGAAAATCAAAGGGATCGATATCGGAATGACGGTATAAAGTTTTAAAATAAAATGGGTACCTTTAGGGAGCATACAATATTTTAATCCAAAATCTAAACTATGACTTACCTTTTAGTACCCGTTTTTTTCTTCGGACTCATTATTTTCTTTGCTTCCTTTTTCGTGGTAAAGCAGGAAACGGCAGCCATTGTGGAGCGTTTCGGAAAATTCCGGGCCGTAAGGCATTCCGGCCTTCACCTTAAAATCCCGATCATTGACCAGATCGCCAAAAGGCTGAATCTGAGGATCCAGCAGCTTGATGTTATTATCGATACCAAAACATTGGACAATGTTTTCATAAAAATGAAAGTTTCCGTCCAGTACCAGGTGATTCGGGAAAATGTTAAAGATGCCTTTTACCGTCTTGAAAATCCTGAAAACCAGATCACTTCCTATGTTTTTGATGTAGTACGTGCTGAAGTGCCGAAAACAAAGCTGGATGATGTTTTTGTAAGGAAAGATGATATAGCCATTGCCGTGAAAAGCGAGCTGCAGGATGCCATGCAGAGTTATGGGTATGATATCATTAAAGCCCTGGTAACGGATATTGATCCTGATGAGCAGGTAAAACATGCTATGAACAGAATCAATGCTGCGGAAAGGGAAAAAACAGCCGCAGAATATGAGTCTGAAGCCCAAAGGATCAGAATCGTAGCCGTCGCAAGGGCGGAGGCTGAATCCAAAAAACTTCAGGGGCAGGGGATTGCAGATCAGCGCCGGGAAATTGCCAGAGGGCTTGAAGAATCCGTAAGGGTGCTGAACAGCGTCAACATCAATTCGCATGAAGCCTCTGCATTAATCCTCGTTACACAGCATTATGATACTTTACAGGCAGTAGGTGCAAGCAGCCGAAGCAACCTGGTGCTGCTTCCGAATTCTCCTACAGCAGCAAGTAATATGCTGAATGACCTGGTCGTGGCAATGACTACTGCAACCACAGTAGGAGAGGCCAGCAAAGGCAACTATCCTGCACATGAGAAGAAAGACCATGAAAAATAATACGGGATTCTGCTGTTTATAATGCTGAGGAAGAACCGGACTTTAAAAACATACAATCTGCATCATTATCATGGAGTATGACGTGCACATGACTGCTATTCAGCATTACTTCAGGGAACTGACGGATATTTCCGATGAAGACTGGCTTCTGTTCTGCTCAAAGCTGCGCAGGGCTGAGTTTCCGCGAAAAGCGCTGATCCTGGAAAGCGGTAAAACAGAGAAGTACCTTTCATTTATAGAAAAAGGGATAATCCGGTTCAATATACCGAAACCGGATTATGACCTTACTTTTGCCTTTGCCTTCGAAAATTCTTTCGTCAGTGCGTACGATTCTTTCCTGACGCGGCAACCCTGCCTGTACAGTGTTCAAGCGATCTCTGATTGTATTTTATGGCAGATTTCTTACGATGACCTGAATACCATTTATGAAAATACAAGGATTGGGGACAGGATCGGAAGGAAAGTGGCTGAAAACATCTACCTCAAAAAGATGAAACGGGAAATCTCCCTGCTTGAAGATACCGCAAAACAGAGGTATCTTGACCTGATCCGGGAACAGCCGGAATTGATCCGGAATATACCGCTTAAATACCTGGCTTCCTACATTGGTGTGCGCCCCCAGTCGCTGAGCCGCATCCGCAAAGAAATTTGTTAACATTTGTTCATTGACTACCGTCTGCCCTGAGCCTAATTTTGCAGATAAAATAACGTACAATGAAACCATTATTTGTTTTAGCCGGTGTATTTGCCTTGTCTTTAATTGCAACAAGGATCTTAAAGCATGATTTTGATGATAAACTATCAGGCAAAGTAGCCCTGGCGGTCATGCTGCTATTTACATCAGCCGGACATTTCCTGTATGCAAAAGGAATGGCTATGATGCTCCCTGAAGCCATGCCGTTCCGTATGGAACTGGTCTATCTCACGGGCATCATTGAAATGGCGGCGGCCATAGGAATTTTCTTTCCTGCCCTAAAATCCGTTACCGGTATATTGCTGATCGTATTTTTCATTCTGATCCTTCCCGCCAATATTTTCGCAGCGATGCGGCATCTGAATTATGAAACAGGTACATTCGACGGAAAAGGGCTTTCATACCTCTGGTTCCGCATCCCGTTTCAGCTTCTCCTAATTGCATGGACTTATTTTTTCGTGGTTAAGTAACAAGTCATGCCATCCGGAAAGATTTGCTGGCCATGTGATCCTGGTCAATCCGAGTTTGCCGCATCATAAGCAGGTTTAAAAAAAAATAATTGCAACTTTGTTGCATTAATAATGATTTAATTTTTATTTTTGCCATGAATTACCTGGTTAAATGCTTAAGAGTTCGGACAAATAGATCTGGATATTCTGAATTCTTCCTATGTATTTAATCAGTCAGTCATTGTTAAACAGAAAATTAACCTCAAAAATGCAGAAAAGAATTCCTGTAACCGTACTGAGCGGTTTCCTGGGTGCCGGGAAAACAACCCTTCTTAATCATGTCCTCCATAACAAGGACAACCTGAAAGTAGCCGTTATCGTCAATGATATGAGTGAAGTCAACATTGATGCACGACTCGTTAAAAATGAGAATTCGCTCTCCAGGACAGAAGAAAAACTTGTGGAGATGAGCAATGGCTGCATCTGCTGTACGCTTCGGGACGACCTTCTCCTCGAAGTAGAGCGCTTGGCCCGCGAAAACCGTTTTGATTATCTCCTGATTGAAGGAACCGGAATTGCTGAACCGGTCCCCATTGCCCAGACATTTTCCTATGTTGATGAGGAAAGCGGGATCGACCTGTCCAGATTCAGCTATATCGATACCATGGTAACAGTGGTCGACTGCCTGAATTTCTTTAAGGATTTCGGTTCGGATGAGTTGCTGATGGACCGCGACCTGACTGATATGGAAGGGGATTACAGGACTATTGTTAACCTGCTGACCGATCAGGTAGAATTTGCCAACGTGATCGTCCTCAATAAAACCGATCTGGTGAATGGAGAAACGGTGGATTTCCTTAAGGCCGCCCTCAGGAAGCTTAATCCGGATGCAAGATTCATCAAATCAGAATTCGGAACGGTAAATCCGAAAGAAATCCTGAATACGGGTCTGTTCGATTTTGAAACGGCACAACAGTCAGCCGGCTGGCAGAAAGAACTCCGGAATGACCATCATACGCCTGAAACGGAAGAATACGGAATAGGATCTTTTGTATTCAGGCATAAAAAACCGTTCCATCCCATGCGTTTCTGGAACTACCTGAATGGTGAGTATCCTACAGGAGTCATCCGGGCTAAAGGACTTTTCTGGCTGGCTTCCAGGCCGGAGGATGCATTGAACTTTTCGCAGGCAGGCGGGTCTTTCCGGCTGGAGAAAGCAGGGGTATGGTGGTGCAGCATGCCGATGAGCCAGCGCGCCAGGTATGCTTCTTTTGCAGAAAATCAGGAATTCATAGAAAGCAGATGGGACAAAGACTGGGGTGACCGGCAGAATGAAATGGTATTCATCGGTCAGGACCTGAACCCGCAAAAAATGATTGCCGATCTGGAAAATTGCCTGCTGCAAGAGGATGAAAAGCACCTGTTTGAACAGGATAGGGCGTTTGAAGACCCGTTTCCTGCCCATATTTGAAACTGATTCATGCAGATATCAATTGAAACTGGCCGGATGATAATTTTGAGTTTTATGATCATCAGTTTTTCATAAGATACTGCAGTTGGTATTTGGTTTGTATTTTTTTATTAATTAATTTAATAGTTTAAAATCAACATCAACAAGAATCAACTATTATGGAAAATCAAATGGTGGCGGAAAATTACAGCATTGTAAAACCTGCAGTCTGGGCGGGAAGTATGGAAGATCAGGAAATTGTAGCAGCGATCATAGATTCTGACTTTGCGAAGAAGCAGATGAGCGAAGGTAGGGATTACTGCTATTTCCTCAACAGGATTCATTATACAACCAATCAGGAAAACAGTGAATACAGCTGCATGGCCTATACGCTGAATGAACCGTCCAATCTGGAAAGGGCTTCGGTGATGGAGATCGTGGTAGAGGAGAATGAAGTATACCAGATCCACAGGATCAGCGTACTCAGGGACGGAGTTCTGATCGATAAGATCCCGGATACGAAGATCAAGGTCCTGGACAGCGAGAATGAAAGCAGCGGCGGAATCCTGAGCAGCAATAAAAAAATCAATGTTACCATCAGGGACCTCAGGCTGTATGATATCCTGATCCTCGAAGATTCAAGGGTAAAGGTCTTTACAGAGCGCGATTTTATGCGTAAAAAATTCTCGAAATACGTTTGGGTAAGTCCGGACAATTACTGGGGGTACGGGAGTTATACATTCACCTTCATCAATGAACGGGAAGAACCGGTAGCGTATAAAAAAATGTTTTTCCGTGATGAACAGGGCCAGGTTGCTGAGCCTGAACTGCACCGCCTTGAAAAAGGAGCGCGTTTTACCTTTAAGAAAGAGAATTATATCAATACGGTAGATTCAGGAAGGGAAATTATTCCCTTTATCGATTTTGCAACCGAAAGTACCTGGAAGGATCTGTCAGGTTACATTGCCGGCATTTACCAGGATATTTTTGACACGGCTTCTCTGGATGCTTTTGCTCCGGACCTTGTTCAAAAGCTGGATGCCATCAGTGACCTGGATGAAAAGTTACAGTTTGCCATCGAATATGTACAGAACAACATCTATTATATCTTCAATGCCGATGAAATGAACGGCCACCGGCCGCAGGACCCTCCTGTTACATATCAGAACAAACAGGGGGACTGCAAGGCCAAGTCCGTGCTTCTTAAGGTAATTCTTGATTACATTGGTGTGGAATCATCCGTGGTCCTGGTGAATTTCCGGGTAGACTACTATATGAAGTATTACCTGCCGTCCCTGCTTTCCTTTAATCATGTCATCAATAAGATCAGCTATAAAGGGGAAGATTATTTTGTGGATGCTACCATGCGCGATGAATTCGGAAGGATTGAAAAACGAGGGTTTATCTACTTCCTGTATTACCTGGAAGTAAAACCCGGACTGGAGCTTCAGCAGAGGAAGCCTTATCGTTTCCCGTATTACTGCATTGATGAAAAAGTGAATTTTAATGTTAAAGGGAATACCGGAACGTTAGAAATGGATACCATCTACAGAGGAAACCGGGCCAACAGCCTGAGAAGGTATTTCAAGCACACCAATAAAAGGGAAATCATTGATTCCTGGAATAACTCCCTGTTTTATACCCTCAATTATTCCGGTGACCGCAACGGGACGGATGTAAGAGGTATTTTCCGTGATGCAGCAATTGATATCGTTAGTGACGACAAAGTGCAGAACGAACTGAAGATCCGCTATACCGCAACCATCGATAATCCTTATTTTACCGATGCACAGAATAACCGTTTCCTGATGTACTTTGACCGAAGTGTGACTAAATCCACAGTAAGGGATTATATGCATAAAGATTTCCTGTTCTGGCATAATTTCGACAGTGAAAAGTATGAAATCCATCTTTCCACTGATCAGAAGATTGATACGGAAGAAAAGTATACCGTTCAGGAAAGCAATATCAATAACCCGTATTTTACTTATACCAGCCGTAAAAACATCAGTAAGAATGGCGGTACTGTATTTATAGAATACCAGCCGCTGGCCAATGTTGAAATCCCTGCCGGAGATTTTGAAGAATTCAGAAAAGCTCACCATACGGTAGCAGACAGTAATTTCGGATTAGGATTGGATATTATTGAGCCCGGATTCATGAATATGCTGAAGTTCAATTTTAAAAAACGTTTTAAGTAGGACAAAGAATTGACAAAACTGTTGATCCTGTAGCATGTAGTACACAAGGCTGACCATAGGTCAGCCTTGTGTGTGATTATGAGTTACTATGATATCAGAAAAGCAGGCTTTAACTCACAGATCAGTTTGCACTAACAGCAAATAACGTCAAAAATGAACCTTAAATGATGTAAGTTATTGATGTTAGCTTAAGACTCTGCCAGGGAATATCTTTTACAGAACGATTCCGGGTTTGCAAAGCAAACCCGGAATCTTCTATATTTATTCATGTAATGCATCTTAATCAGCATAGGCTTCTACATGCCTTACCGTATCTTTTGGGATCTCATGGCCGGCATTGAATTTCTGTTTTCCGATCAGCAGTTCAAAAAACAGCCTGAAATCTGAAATCAGGGACCAGATAGGATATTTAAATGTAGCCGGTCTGTTTCTCTCGATAACTGCATGGCTGAACCATGCAAATCCGTATCCAAAAATCGGAACATACCATAAAAAACGTTCTTTTCCTGAGCTGATCACATAGGCAATCACAAAGAAAACCAACAATATCCCAATAAAATGGAATATCCTTGTACCGGTTTTATGATGCTCAGAGAGGTAGAACTGGTAAAACTCTTTATAGGTTTTTATTCTTCCGGACATGACTGTAGTATTATAATTATCAACTACCAGTGCAATAAGTCAGCCAAAAGATGAATCAGCTCAATAAAAATACAGCTGCATACCTATCGTGAACGATGGCTACTTAAGACTGCTTACCCAATTTGCTGTTCCGGTATCCGTAGCAGAAATAGATAACCAGCCCAATGGCAAACCAAAGCCCGAACCAGAACCAGTTGTCATGACTCATTCCTGTAAGGAGATACAGGCACGAACTTAAGCCGATCAGAGGGATTAATGAAAGTTTTTTTACAAATGCAATGACACACAGCACCAGGTTGATCAGGATGAAGAAAAAGATTGATGCCCTGAATTCTCCTTCAGAAGGATCTTTCCAATCCATCAGGTTTTCAAAGAAAGATGGCTGCAGGATATAGAAGCCGATCAGTCCGCCGATAAAAATCACCGGAAAGATAAACCGGCTGTTGATGTACGGAAGGTGGAATCTGCCTTTGATCTTCTGTTTCGCAGGCAGCATCAGCACACCTGCACAGACCAGTACAAAGGCGAATATGGTTCCGATACTCGTAAAGTCGAGGATAAAGCTTTTATCGGTAAACAATATCGGTACTCCCACGACAATTCCGGTAATGACTGTTGCGAAGGAAGGTGTCTTATATTTAGGATGTACCGTCTGGAATTTTTTAGGCATCAGTCCGTCACGGCTCATCACATACCATATTCTGGGCTGCCCCATCTGGAATACCAGCAGTACGGTAGTAATCGCAACAATCGCCACAAATGAAACAGTAAGTTCCATCCATGCTACATTGGCATTTCCTTTTTCAAAAATGAAGGACAGGGGATCACCTACACCGTCAAACTTCCTGTAATCAACCATTCCCGTTAATACCAGAGTAAGGGCAATATAAATGACAGTACATAAAACCAGGGAGATAATCATTCCCTTCGGAAGGGTTTTCTGGGGGTCTTTGGTCTCTTCCGAGAGTACGCTTAGGGCATCAAAACCGATATAGGCAAAAAATACTCCGGAAACGGCACTCATCACACCTGCAAAACCGTTCGGCATAAAGGATTCCACATGGGTCTGCGGATTTACCGGTGTCCAGTTATCCGTATTGATATAGGCAAAACCTACCAGTACAACAAGAATGATCACGGCAAGTTTCAGGATAACCAGGACATTGTTGAAATTTTTGCTTTCTTTTACCCCTACATAACACAGCCAGGTGATCAGACCGTTGATAACCAGTGCAGGAATATCCACAATGAATTTCAGGCTCCCGATCAGCGGTGCGGTCTTCCAGGCGTTAATCAATTCCCGGTTTTCGGAGCCGTTCATAAATGCTTTCTTGGCTTCAGTATAGCTGCAGGTCATATAATCAGGAATATGCATGCCCAGGCGTTCCAGGAAGCTGGTAAAGTAATCCGACCAGGAGAAAGCCACATAGATATTTCCGAAAGAATATTCCATGATGAGTGCCCAGCCGATGATCCAGGCAATCAGCTCACCGAAACTGGCATAAGCATAGGTATAGGCAGACCCTGCCGTAGGGATCCGGCTGGCAAATTCTGCATAACAGAGGGCGGTAAATCCGCAGGCAAAACCGCAGATCAGATAGAGCAGGATTACTCCGGGTCCTCCTCGGAAAACGGCTTCTCCCAGACTGCTGAAACTCCCTGCTCCGATGATGGCTGCAATGCCGAAAAAGACGATGTCCCAAACACCCAGAACCCTCGATAAATGAGTGGATGTATCGGTCTCCGAATAAACTTTTCTCTTAAAAAGATGACCCATTAATACCTATTTTTGTTTGAAAAAAACAAATGTAATGATTCACGGCAAAAGTATGTTAAAAAATAGCTAAATTTTCTCCTTTTTTCCTTTAAATCCTCCATCACGCTTGTTTAAACAATAAGTTTTCTATACTTTCGTTGACATAACAGACTAATTTTTTTATTCAGAAAAGAATGAAATCAGAAAAAATACTTCTAGCGGCTGCCGTATTCTATTTCGGGATCGCCGGGGCGCAACAGTCTCAGTACTTTGCGCAAAGAGAAAATTACCGATTCAATTTAGCCGAAAACCTGTACCAGACCAAAATATACAATGCTTCCCAGTATGAATATGCGCGACAATATTTCTACAATCAGAATCTGTCCAGGTCCAAAAAAGAAGCTGCTCAGTTTTTCGATCAGGTAATAGGGGTCATCCTTCAGAAGAACCATGCGGAAGAAGGCCTGACTGCCTTTATCAGGGAATATCCCAACTCAGCCTATTTTGCCCAGGCGAATTTACCGCTGGCAGATTATTATCTGGCTAAAAAGGATTTTGATAAGGCCCTGGAAACGTTAGGCAAAGTGAACCAGTACCAGTTATCACGGGAAGAAAATACACAGTATATCCTTAAACTCGGCTATGCCAAATTCATGACCGGAGATTCCAAAGGAGCCACCGATGCTTTGGAAGAGGCTTATAAGTCTGCAGATGAATCCCAGAGAGGTGATATTGCCTACATGCTTGGGCACCTGTACTATTCCAACCGTCAGAATGACCAGGCATTCCGCTATTTTGACTCCATCAAAGACCAGCCGAAATATTCAAAACTGGTGCGTCCGTATTATGTTCAGATGTACTATAATGATAAGGATTATGATAAAGCGATTGAGGAAGGAAACGCATTGCTGAACGAAGATATTTCTGAATCCTACAAAGCTGAGGTCCACAAGATCATCGGGGAAAGCTACTTCATGAAAAACCAATATGCAGAAGCATACCCGCACCTCAAAGACTACCTGAGCGTTCAGCAGAACCCTTCTGAGAACGACCTGTATGAAATGGGTTTTGTGGCTGCGCAGCTTAAAAAGTATGATGAAGCGGTTTCCTATTATAACCAGCTGATCAACAGCAATTCCGCCTTGGCTCAGAACGCTTATTATCAGCTGGGAAATGCCTACCTTGCGGTAGACAAGAAGCAGGAAGCCCTTTCGGCATTCCGCTCTTCTTACCAGATGGATTATGATGCCAAGGTAAAAAGGCTGGCCCATGAGCAGTATGCAAAGTTAAGCTATGATATCGGTAACCCGTTTGAAAGTGCTTCAACGGTTATTCAGAATTATATTACCCAGAACCCGAACGCAGCCAACCTGGCTGAAATGCGGTCTATGCTGGTGAAATCCTATCTGTATTCCGGGAACTATAAAGAAACCCTGAATGCGATTGACAGGTTGCAGAATTCATCCCGTGACATCGACAAGATCGACCAGGAAGTGTCCTATCTTTTGGGTACGGAAGAATTTAACAAAGGCAATTACGATGAGGCTGAGAAGTACTTTTTAAGAAGCCTTGAATTCAATATCAATAAAGAATTTTATAACCGGGCCCTTTACTGGCTTGCCCAGGTGTATTATCAGAAAGGCAACTATCCTTCGGCGATTGCCCGTTATGAAAAACTGATGAATGAAAATTTCCCGGAAAAGCAGCAGCTGCCGTATGACCTGGGATATGCTTATTTTAAATCGAAGAAATTCGATCAGGCGCAGACGTATTTCAAGCAATACCTGAACAATCCGAAACCTGAATTCAAAAACGATGCAGAGCTCAGACTGGCAGATATCTATTATGCCAATAATGACCTGAATGACGCTATTGCCATTTACGATAAGACCGAAGATGCTACAGACTATACGCTGTTCCAGAAATCGATGGCACTGGGCTTCAAAGGGGATACCCAGGCTAAAATCAACAGCCTGAAAAACCTCCTGTCAAAATATCCGGATTCCGAATATTATGACGATGCATTATATGAAATCGGTACTGCGTATGCAGCGCAGGATGATTTCTCTAATTCCAATGACTATTTCGGAAGGGTGATCAAAACGTCCTCCGACCGTGATCTGGTAGCGAATGCATCCATCTACAGAGCACAGAATTATATCGATCTGAACCAGAATGATAAGGCACTTTCCGAACTGAGAGCTTTAGGAGATCAGTATAAGAATACAGCGTATGCGGAAAAAATTGTACAGGCCGCGAAACCAATATTCACCAGGAACGGTGATGTATCAGGCTATGAAAGTTTTGCCAGGAATCTGGGTGTGAATGTAGACGCTTCTGAAATTGATGAAATCAACCTGTCTACGGCTAAACAGTATTTTACGAAGAAGGATTACAAAAATGCCATCCAGTATTACGAAAAATACCTGACGCAAAACCCAACCGGAGAAGGACTGTACCAGGCTAAATATGAGCTGGGGGAAAGTTATTACCAGACCAGCAACAGCACAAAAGCATTACTCGTCCTTCAGGAAGTGGCAGGCGTTCAGAACGACTACCAGGATGATGCGCAGACCCGTCTTGCCCAGATCTATATGGCTCAGGGAAATACCGCTGAAGCGAAAAAATCCCTGGAAAGCATCAGGAATTCTTCGGATGTGAGCATCAGGAATTACGCCAACGTAGAGCTGATGAAGATCTATGCAGACGAAAAAGATTTCTCCCAGGCAGAGAAACTGGCGGATGCCGTTATCGGAAACGCGAAAAATTCCGCAGCAGTAATTGAAACCGCCAAAGCTATCAAAGCCAGAAGCCTGATGAATGCCGGAAAAGATAAGGATGCACAATCTGCTTATGCAGCGCTTGAAAAATCATCTAATACTTCCGTAGCAGCAGAATCACTGTATGCAAAATCCTACTACCAGAATAAAGCAAAAGCGTTTAAATCTTCTAATGAAACCATCTTCAAGCTGGCCAATAATTATGCCTCCGAAGAATATTGGGGAGCCAAAGCGCTGGTGGTGATGGCGAAAAATTATCTGGGTCTTAAAGACAACTACCAGGCCAGTTATACCTGCGACCAGATCATTGAGAACTACAAGGATTTCCCTGATATCGTAGCGGAAGCCCGGGAAGTGAAAAAACAGATTAAAAAATAACATTGTACCTGTACCATACAGAATGCAGCGCATGAGATCTAAAGATGATATGCAGCGCACACCTGATATGATACACTAATACAACCAAAGAAATGAACAGAAAGATTCAATTTTTATCCATCATATTTTTAGGGGTTTCGTCAGTAGCTTTTTCCCAGATCAAGGAAGAGAAACTGATTCTTAACAAAAAAAGGGAACCGGAAGTAAAGAAGATCGAGAAGAAGAAGACTTCCGTGGAAGTGATTAAAAACTATCCGCCGGAAGAAAAATCCCAGAACCCGGTACGCTATACCATTACTGATTTTCCTACAGTTTCAGACTTCAGGACCTCAACCATTCAGGGCGAAGATGTGGCACCAAAATTTGATGCTACGGCCCAGAACAATTATTTCCAGTTCGGAATGGGGAATTACGGTAAAATCCTGGGGGATGCCAATATTTCCAAGACCCTGGAAAATAAACTGGAAGTAGGAGGGGATGTGCATGTACTCTCTACCAATGGCCTTAAGAAAGACTATGACTGGAAATCCGGGCAGAGTACCGCTACAATAGGGGCATTCCTGAACTCTTACGGCGATAAAGGTAAATTTAATCTTAATGCGGAGTACGCACTGGATAACTATAATTATTATGGGATTTATGCCTTACAGCCGTCTGCGGATGTGGACCTGAAACAGAAAGTCAATCAGTTTAAGGTCAATGGTTACTATGATTTTTATTCCAATGAGATCCTTAACGATGTACGGGTAAAATCTTCCTTTTTAAAAGACCATTTCGATGCTCAGGAAAACCAGGTTTCCATTTTGGCTAATCTTTCAAAGCATGCGGTGGATCTTGGTAAATCCGGCATTGTGATGAATGCAGACCTTGGGGTAGGCCTGGAAACTGTAAAAACGGATTTCGCGATCAGGGATAAAAACTCATCCAGCTTTTTCAATACGAACCTGACGCCGAAATTAACGTTCAGAAAAGGAGAATCGTACCTGATGCTCGGTTCATCTTTTACCTTCCTGAATGCCAAGAATAATAATGCCCTGATGGCCGAGCAGATGAAAAACAACAAAGCCTACTGGTTCCCGCAGGCTGAATTCCAGCTTGCCGCAGCACAGGAGTTCAAGTTTTACGGTGGAGTAGACGGTGGGCTGAAACTCAATACCTATTCAGACCTGTTGCAGCAGAATCCTTTTATTCTTTCTGACCAGTATCTGAGGCCGACAGAAACCCAATATCATTTCTATGCAGGTCTAAGAGGGGATTTTGATGAAACGGTAAAATATGATTTCTCCGCAGGCTACGGAAAAATAAGAAATATGATGTTCTTCCAGGCTAACGGGCTATTCGATAACAATTATACCCTGAACCGTTCCGCATACAATTTCGCGAATACTTTTTCGGCTGTTTATGACGACGGAAATGTGAGTGATATCAAAGGAAGCGTACAGTATTTTCCGCTGGCCAACCTGAGTTTAGACGGAGAAATCCGCTTCCAGAAGTACGATCTGAAAAATTATGAAGATATTTATAACGTTCCTTTGCTTACCGCAAGCATAGGAGCCAAGTATACCATGCTGGATAAAAAACTCTTACTGGGCTTCAAAGGAATTTTCGCAAGTGACAGAACCACAAATTCTTATGCTATAGAAGCGTTTCAGACTCCAGCAGCACCTTCCGGGATGATCTACAGGTCTACGGAGGACCGGAATGATAAAGTTGGCGGTTATGCTGATTTAAATCTTTCCGCAGAGTATAAAATTCACAAAAATTTTAGTATTTTTGCACTCGGAAATAATCTTCTGAGCTCAAAGTACCAGACGTACAAAGGCTACAAAGTTTTAGGTGCACAGGTACTGGGAGGGGTGAAGATTACATTCTAGATATGAATAATGGGTAATGAGTAATGAGCAATATCGGATTACTTATTAATAATTACTCATTACTCATAAAAATGGCTCCGTAGTTCAACTGGATAGAATATTGGATTTCGGCTCCAACGGTTGGGGGTTCGAATCCCTCCGGGGTCACTTGGGACAGTCTTTAATAGGGACTGTCCCTTTTATTTTCATTATATTGGTCATAAGCAGATCAAAGCAGTATGTAGTACGGTTTAAGAACACCTGTCTATCTTCTTTAATACAGCATCCTTAAATAGGAAGATGATTTTAACAGCATCTATGTCAGTTTGTCAAAGGTTACCTTGTCTGAAACCATCCTGAAAACGTTGCTGTATAGTATATCATCATGATGCAAGAAAATTCTCAACATAGCTCAGGTATAATTCCGGTTCCTCATACATTGGCGCATGCCCTGAGAATTTCATTTCTATAAATCGGGCATTCGGGATCAGTGAGGCGATTTCCCTTCCTTCTTCCACGGGATTTAATCCATCGTAAGCGCCGCTGATTATGAGTGTTTCTGCCTTTACTTTAGGAAGGTCTTTCCTGAAATCAAAACCGGCTATAGCCTTATTGGCTGCGGCAAATTCTTCAGGCGTTAAACCGGTTTCCAGAAGATCTGTATAGGCTTTCATCTTTTCAGGGTCATACACACAGTATTTAAGGAGGATTAATACCGAGTCATGAAAATTTTTGCCTTCAATTTCCTTCTTATGTTCAGTGAGCAGTCTTTGTACGGATGAGGTAGCCCCGTTTGATTTTGGGACGGTGAGAATCATTTTTTTTATGCGTTCCGGCGAAGCGATTGCTATTCCCTGAGCGACATAGCTGCCCATAGAAGCTCCTAGTAAATAGGTGTTTTCAATATGGTAATAATCCATAACGGCGAGAACATCCTGGATGTGGTCCTGTAAAGTATATTCGATTGGCTTGCTGCTGGCTCCATGACCTCGGAGGTCTAATGAAATTGTCCTGTATATTTCTGATAACGGATTGGCAATAACATCCATCTGCTTATGGTTTCCACCAACACCGTGAATAAGCAATAAGGGTTTTCCGTTCCCTTTAACCTCGGTATTCAGGTGAATACCATTGATTTTGATAAGTTCTGTCATATGTGTTTTTATTTTGGATTGATTAATTACCGGATTAAGTTGTATACCTAATGCTGAATTTTTCAATATCATATATAAAGGTACTGCTTTTTATTATTGTAAAGATATAATATGGTCTGATGGATATCAATACGTATAATATATGCTGTATCATAACAAAGCAATCATAGTTCGATACATTATTAAATATGAATTAGATTGTTTACCCGATAAAATTTTTGTTATTTTAAAAACCATTTAATTTTTAGATATAAGTATGGATATTGCGATTGTGCGTTTAAAATAGTTTCACCATTGCCAGGCACATCAGAAAGACTAATGAGAAAAAGAAATTACATCATTATAGGAATATTAGCGCTGATCGCTTCATTAG
This sequence comes from uncultured Chryseobacterium sp., assembly GCA_913775525.1. Lineage (GTDB taxonomy): Bacteria > Bacteroidota > Bacteroidia > Flavobacteriales > Weeksellaceae > Chryseobacterium. The sequence goes on along the minus strand of CAJYLH010000023.1, from coordinate 41,531 downwards.
TGATTGGATTCCTGCTCATGCTCGAAGGGTTGAGGACTATGGGAAACCCGAACGGAAGCAAGGCGCCTGATTATCCTTATTTCATAACCACCGGGCCTTTGACGGTTAAAAATTTAAAATTACCGAAAGGAACGAAACTGACCTATGAGGAAAAGCTTTTCCGGGAAGGACAGCAGGACCACATGATGAATGAAGAAAAACTGACCGTTATAGAACTGCCGAAAGGGAAAACGATCGATTGGGGTGGTGTACATGTGTATAAGATCGTGAAATTTTTCAATCCTGAAATGAAGGGATATTCTGTCAGCCCCAATTTTGGACAATTACCTGATGAAAAGAAAACCAGGTTTTCGGAAATGTGGCAAAGTTGTGATGCGGAATTAGGAATTCTGGTCAAAAATCCGGATGACTGGAGCTTTGATGTAAAAAACATTGTTGATATTTCGGATTGCAGTGTACTCTATCAGCGCTATTTCAGGGATGATGTGCAACAGCAAAGCTTTCTTGATAAACTCTTGGGTGAAATGAAGAAAAGCGGTCACGGAAACATTAGGGACTGATTTTTACCAGAATAATAATATCATGGATGATTACGGTCGTTAGGTTTCAATATCATCTATAAATTTGGAAAACTTAAAGATGAAATCAAAAGAACGAGAAGAAGAATTGAAAATAATGATGTGGCCCATTAGATGATCGATGACATTTTATATCAGCTTCTACTTATTTTCAGTATGGTAAAATTTTAGGATCAGCAAGAGCAACAAGCACGTATATCTGTCCGGACATTTACGGTAGAAGGCCAGGACAGGGTTTTTCCTGTGGAGTTCAGGCGGCTATTTACTTAACATGTAAAAGAAAATCAGGTTTTGCGGAGATTTGCTGTTTTTTGTTTGTAATTTTATGCTATAAATGAGGTTGTAATTATTGACTATGAACACCGTACAAAAACCAAATGTTAAAGCTGTCTTTTTCGATATAGATGGTACTCTTTTTAGTTTAAAAACCAAATCCATCCCTGAGTCGGCTCAAAAGGCTTTAAAAAATCTGCGCAAAAAGGGAATAAAAGTGATTGTTGCGACCGGTCGTTCCATCAATGATCTTCATCATATCGGGCATTTGGAGTTTGATGGATTTCTTACCTTCAATGGAGGATATTGTGTGACAGTGGACGGTGAAGTGATGTTCCGTCAGACCATTCATCCAGAGGATATCAAAAACCTGATCAGGTTTTCCGAGAAATCGAATGTCAGCTTTTCACTCATGTATGAAGATAAAGTTAGAATCAGCCACGAATCTCCACAAGTGCTGGAGTTATATGAGCACGTCAACCTTCCCGTTCCTCCATTATACAGCAAAGAAATTCCTGATTTCGAAAACGTTTTACAGGCTAACGTTTTCATCGGCCCTGAATATGAAGATTCTTTTATGAAAGAAGTAATGCCCAATTCTTTATCATCCCGATGGACATCCTTATTTGCTGATGTCAATCCGGGAGGAATCAGTAAGCAGAAAGGGGTGCAGCAATTTTGTGATCACTTTAATATTGATATTTCTGAAACAATGGCCTTCGGAGACGGAGGAAATGATATTTCAATGCTGAAGTGTGTAAATATTGGAGTTGCAATGGGAAATGCCGGAGATCACGTTAAAGAAGCAGCAGATTTTGTAACGGATGATGTGGATGATCATGGTGTTGAGTCGGCTTTGATTCATTTTGGCCTGTTGGACTAGGGTTTAAATCTTCTGTTTTGTCATTGGCGATCCTTAAAAATGTACCCATCTAACACTTCAGACGATTTTTAAGGACTTAAAGTTTAATGGCTTCTTTACTATCAGTTGATCGGCGTTTTCCAGAATATTTTCGCCTGCCAGTTTTTCTTTAAGACATGCATCACCAAAAACAATAATCAGAGATTGATCGCCGGTCCTGATTGGGAGAAACTGTTTCACAATGCCTTTTTTCGAAAGGAGGTAATTCAGTTCCAGGATCAGGTCAAAGTCGAACCATTCTTCACATAAAAGTCTGATCTGATACTTTTCATTACCTGATGCAAAACTTATTTCAGCGATATAATGTTCACGGTTGCCAGTCCATCCTTCGTTTTCAATGGCGAGATTTTGAGGTGAAAATAGACCTTTGCTGATGGATGATAAATTTTTAATCAATTCAACATAAGCCTCAATTTCTTCAAAACTTTCGCAATCAAACAGGATATAGTCTTTTCCGGCTTCGACAATGCCGTATTTTTCAAGAGTTTCCATATTGTTTTTATATCAATGATGAATTACCGCAGACTTTAGCTTTTTCCACGGTGTGTTTATATAAAATCCGTTTGGCCGAAAATACATCATTTTATCGACACACGTTTAATTTGACAGCCGTAAATATAGATTCATTATCCATCAGTGCAGAGTTCTAAGCTAGTAGACGTGATACTCTATTTTAAAGGGTCCGGCATTTTTGCATCTCTTTATGCTGATTGACTCATACCTTTTGAATTGTATGGATGCTAAAGCTTTAATCAAATACTCATCAACTGTGCCGTAGGATTCAACAGATGGTGGAAAGATAGTGTCAGAGTTCCGGTTTATTAAGCCTATTGCTTTGGCGCATGGTTTGAAAGAGAATAGATGCCGTATTATTAATACCGACAGATCATGATTCTTATTCCGGAACCATACAAACACGCTTTATTATCTGCAATTGATAATGCAGATCTGGATAGCATTCAAAACATTATTGAAAGAAACCGGATTGATGTCAATTCTTACAACGATGATTCATTTTCGCCTGTCATCATGGATGTTCTTACTTCAGTTGGAATAAAAAATGAAGAGGAAAGACTGAAGATACTTCTATTTTTTCTTAATAGTGGAGCAGATCCGAACCTGAACTGTAAATCGGGGTATAATTCGTTACATATTGCGGTACAGCAGAAAAAGTTGGTTCGATCTCTCGACCTATTGCTGGACTTTGGTGGTGATGTAAACGCTACAGATCAGAATGGAAGCTCTGTTGCTTATTGGGCGATTCAGAGTTTTCCGTGGAGAACGGAAGGTGAACTCAGACAGCAGCATTTAAAAGTTATAGAAAAAATAATGATGTCAGGTGCTGATCTCAATCAAGAAAATAAGTTTGGCGTTGCCCCGAGGGACTGGCTAAAGCGTTCACCTGAAGACCTGAGGCTACTGGTAGAGCAATGCGAAAAATTAAACCCGGGGTATACCGAAGGTTCCACCGTCCAGCCGGATTTTCCTACAAATCATAGGTTTCCGGAAATAGTCCGCCATATCCGCACAAACTTAATCCCCGTTAGAGGAGAAGCAGAAACGATAGAAGGAGAGATGCTTCGCGGATTGGATATTTTGCAGGATGAAGCATACAGAAACGGAAATGCCAATTATTCAAAAAACCATAAGGCTTTTGCGGAGTTTATTTTAGAAAACCTGACTACATTTACGAAGACCAATAATGATGACATTAGAAGAATAACGGATGCAGTTAAAAAGCTACTAAAAGCAGAATATCCCTGTCTGGAAGACGATGTCTACGATTATTTAACAGACCAGATCTGCATCTTTCATCTAAAAATAAATAACAATGAATTCGGAACTTCCAAAAAATGGTGGAAGTTCTGGTAGTAAAATGTACCAGATCAGGAGAGGGGAGTCAGGACATTTTGGCTTCAGGGCAGGTATCAAAATTCAAAAAGGCCAAAATGATGTAAAGTCCTTTATAAAGTAAACCCTCATTTGATTATAAAATATGATAGCCTGAAGTGATTTATCAATATTTTTTTCTTTCATTTTGGTATTTTTTTTAACTTGTAGAAAAATAAATCATGATTACAATAGGAATTATCGTTGCCATTTTAGTGATTGCTATCATTTGGGCTATTTCGGTTTACAACGGATTGGTCAATAAAAAAGTCAGCGTGCAGGAAGGATGGAGTTCAATAGATGTGTTTCTGAAAAAGCGGAATGATTTGATTCCTAATCTTGTGGAAACCGTAAAAGGCTATGCAAGGCATGAATCGTCGGTTTTACAGAATGTCGTGGAGGCCAGGAACCTTTCCGGCAAAGCGAAGTCTGCCCAGGAACAGGGTGTAGCGGAATCTGCTATGCAAAATGCAATGATGAACCTGTTTGCCGTGGCAGAAAATTATCCCGATTTAAAAGCCAATGCTAATTTCATCTCTCTTCAGCAGGATCTGAATGCCCTGGAAGATGATATCGAGATGGCGAGAAGATACTATAACGGCACAGTGAAGGAAAATAATGTTGCGGTTGAAGTTTTTCCTTCCAATGTGATTGCCAATGCTTTCAAATTTGAAAAAGCGGAATTTTTCGAGATTCAAAACGCAAGTGAGCGCGAAGCGGTGAAAGTTAATTTCTAACTTCGAATCATGAAATCCTACTACGCCAGTTTTGATGCTTTCCCGACCAGCAAAGGGGCATCCACACACATCTGCCACAGTTTGCAGGCTCTGTCCGGAATTGCGGATAAAGTGGATGTGTATTGTCTTCAAGGTAATTCTGCCATGGATCACAGGCTTGCGGAAAATATAAATATATATCCTTTCTTCTACGAAAACGAAACTCAGAATTATCTGGAAAGAGCCAGGCTTTTTTCTGAGAAGGTATATCATTGTACTGCACTTTCCCATGAAAAAGGAATTGGGCAGTTCCGTGATATCTGGAGCGGACTGGGAATGATCAAGCAGGCCCATCTCAAAACGGTTTTTGAAGTCAATGCGTTGACGTCTATAGAATTGCCGGTAAGGTTTCCTCTTTTAACGCCTGCTCTGATTGCTGAAATCCGGAATATTGAACTGACCTGTCTTGAGGCTTGCGATCATATCGTAACACCGTCTGCCGTCACAAAAAAGTATCTTACAGAACAATTTTCTATTAACAGGGAAAAGATCTCCGTGATCCCAAATGGTGCGGAGGCCGTCCCAAAAACAGATAAACCCGTTGGCCTTCCTGCAGAATATATCGTTTATTTCGGTGCGCTGCAACCCTGGCAGGGATTGGATGTTCTGCTGAAATCTTTCCGATATCTGAAAGATTATGAAAATCTCAGCCTCGTCATCTGCTCTTCCGTGAAAGAAAAGGCCGCTAAACCCTATCATAAACTAATTGAACATCTCGGAATTCAGGATCAGGTTATTTTTAGGTATGAACTGGAAAAAGATGACCTCTATGCCATCATACAACACGCCAAAGCATCCGTGGCTCCGCTGAAATTTGGAGACCGAAATGTGGTACAAGGCTGTTGCCCGATTAAAATCCTTGAATCTATGGCCTGTAAAACGCCGGTTATTGCAGCAGAACTGTCCGTAACCAAAGAATTGCTGACAGAAGAAGAAGCTTTCTTTTTCTGGCCGGAAGATGAGCAGGACCTCAGCCGGTGCATCCGTTTTGTTTTAGATAATCCAGAACCGGCACATGAGAAAGCTGACCATGCATTCAACAGATTCCGACAGCAGTTTACCTGGAATCATCACAATGAACATTTACAAAAAGTATATCAAAATCTAATGTAAAGCTATGGCAGAATATTATAATATCCAGTTGACTACGGAAGATATGGCGCCTATTGAAAGAGCACATCTGCACCGGGGCTTCAGTTCAAAAAAGACGCCTTTGAAATGGATCCGGTTTTTCAGGATGTGTGTCTTACAACGTGAATTGTCGCTGAAAAAAAGAAAGAAAAAATCGTATACCCTTTGGATAGCCTATTTTATCATTGCTGTGGCAGTGATCTTTCTGGTTCCGGGTTACTGGATTGCCGTGAACATCATCTTATTTTTGGTGGTTTTAATAATGGATGCCAGATACCGGAGAGAATTCAGAAAGAATTATACCGATGGCTATGACTTTTTCTCAGATTACTTTTCCGCCTTGTTTACATTAATAGAAGAAGAGCTTCCACAATTGGGAATAATCCACTTTACCGCGAATGTCAAGGACACTCTGGCAGGCGCAGAATATTTGAAATCCTCTGCGGACGCTACATTTGAAACACGCGGCTTCATCTCCGGTAAGGAGGAGTTTTATGAAAAAGAAATCGCACAGGGATACTGCACACTGAAAGACGGTGCAGAAGTCAGCTTCAGCTTTGTGGAAAAAGTGAGAAAGCGCATTATCAAGAAGAGAGGAACCAGCGGAAAAAGGAAAACCAAACAGAAATACAAATCCGTCTATCCTTTTATTCTTAAGATCAAGCTTCCGAAATCTATGTATCAGCTGAAAACGGACATTGATAAAGGGGATATCCAAATGGAAGAGGATGACTCATTTTATTATATGAAAGCACGGAGGAAATTTGATATCAAAGATGAAAATCCCGATGATTACAGTGCTTATCAATACCGTTCCACTCCGGTATTCTCCGTAGAATATTTCTCTTTGGAAGTGGTTAATTTGTTTAATATCTGCTACGGATGCTTTACCCTGAAATAAGACCGAGACTATGGACCAGAATATAAATTGCCAGGAAAAATTAGGACTATTTCTTGTGGACGACTGTCCTGCCGCCGCTACAGAGCAATGCGCAAACTGCAACAAGAAAGTTTGCAAAAATCATATTTTCCTTCAGAATGAAAATGGAAAAAACCAAAAGCTTTGTCTGACCTGTAAAGCCGTTCTGGATCCCAGACTGACCTCCAAGATCGAATTATACTCGCCGGACCGGCCTGTCTGGAGAAAAAAAATGATGAACAGGTTTCATACGGAATATCCGTTTCTGGTGACGATGGCAAGCCAGTACGGTGCATTGTTTGACACGGTTTTGTTCACCGACTATTCCAATCACTCGAGCGATTCCTCACCATTTGACAGCTGAGTTTTATGAAAATATTGCTGGTAACCCAAAACTATCCTCCGTCCAGAGGCGGAATGGCAGAATCCTGCGGAAGGATTGTCCGGAACCTGAAAAGAAAAGGTTGTGAAGTCCACGTCCTGCATTTTTCCAACCGGCAGAAGCCTTATGTGATAAAAACGGAAACCGGCGGAAACTACAGCGCACTCGGAATCTATGATACAGAAGAATATACGCTGAATCTGGCGACATTATTCCTGGAAAAGAAAAAGGAATTTTTAGAGGTTGATGCGATTGTTGCCTTTGGCGGATATCTGCCTATAATGTGGACGCCTGTTATCAGTCAGTTTTTTAGGAAACCTTTGTACACCTGTATCCGGGGAAACGATTTTGACGAAGGTTTATTTTCCAGGAAAAGAAACTCGCTTTTTTATGCCCTGGAACATTCGGAGGCTATATTGTCTGTCTGTACAGAGAAACAGGAAAAAATTGAAAAATTGTTCCCTTCAAAAAAGGTGGTTTATACACCGAACGGAATTGATGCCTCTTTCTGGAGCCTGAATGAACATGAAAAAGAGAAGACTAACCAGCGAAAAAAAGGCCTAACGGACAAAAAGGTTATCCTTATTGCCGGGCAACTTAAATTCAAGAAGGGAATCCGCCATTTCATCGAATCTTTTGATCAATTTCATTGTAAAGGTGACTATGAACTCTGGCTGATCGGTGATCTGCCTGAAGAAGTCAAACTCTTTATCGATAATTTTGATTTGCAGGTCAAACTCTTTCCATTTGCCTCCAAATACGAAATGCGCAGCTTTTATGCGATGGCAGACATAGTGTGTATTCCGTCTTTGTATGATGGTATGCCTAATGTTTTATTAGAAGCCGGTGCGTCAAAAAAGCTCATTATTGCTTCTGAAGTTGGCGGTATTCCGGACGTCATCAGGCATGGAAAATCAGGGCTTTTATATCATCCTCTGGAAGCCAATGCATTGCTGGATGTTTTGATTCATCACCATCATTTAGCTGAGGATAAAAAGGAACTGATGAAAAATGAGCTATATAACACGGTTAATCAAAAGTTTACAGAACAAAACGAAATACAGAACTACCTAAATCTATTCTTATGAAAAAAATGACAATCCTGTTTCTGGTGTCTTTCTTAAGCTTGAATTCCTGCAAAAAAGAAGCCCCGGCCGCTAATCCTCCAGCTACTGAGAAAACAGAAACCAAAGCCGGCGGCTATACAGCAGATTACATTCTTTCCGATAAAGCCGGGAAGGCAATCGCTGGTTTTACGGTGAACCCTCCGAAAGTTCAGATCGGATCGGAAACGTATACAGCAAAAGAAAAAGAGGATAAAAGGAAATATTACAGCAATGGTACGCAACGGTACGAAGTGAAGCTGAAAGATGATACCTACAAGCTGAGAGATGCAGGTTCCAAACTTCTCTGGAAAGTAAAAACCTATCCGGACAAAATTAAAATTGCCGATAACGAAGAGAATCTGAATCCTTATGAAATTAAGAATAATAACGGCGCCATCGAAGTGTCTAAAGACGGAAAAGTCATCAGTACCATGAAGATGACAGGAAATGAAATCTCTGTCAACGGGCAGCCTGCCTACAAAATTTCAAAAACTTCTGACAGCTTTGCTTTGGGGATATTGAGTATCGATCAGATTCCGATGGATCAAAGATTATTGCTTCTTACCGAATTTCTGTATCAGAAAAAGTGATGCTGATCTATGCATATGGTTCAGGATTAGGTCATCTCAAAAGGGTGGCCTCTTTTCTGAAACGTCAAAATTATGCTTCGGAGCGCTGTATTCTATTGACCAATTCGGAGTTTCCGGAATTCTGGGAATCGGGCTGGACTATAATTCAGAAAGAAAGTCTGTTTTTTTCTTCTGCGCAATTTCTGCCTTTTGTCAGAAATTTAATCTCTGAAAATAATGTCCGTACCTTTATAGTAGATGCTTTTCCTGCCGGGTTTTATGGCGAATTGTCTTCATTGTTAAGTCATTTTCAAGGAAAAAAAATCTTACTGTCGAGGATTTTATCGAATTCTTATTTTGACAAAAATCCTGATATCCCTGATTTTGATGAGATCTTTATCATGGAAAAAGGGGCAGGACTCCCTCAGCTTCAATCCCGGAAAATACTTTATTCAGAGGATCAGGAAAAAGTTTCAGAAGACATTGATATACCGATTGAAACACCGTATTACCTCATCATCCATAGTCAGCCTTTAACGGAAGTGCTTCATCTTTACAAGCTTGCGAAGATGTACAGGACCCATCAGAAAATTATCATTTTAACGGTCACCGCTATTCCGCTGGAAACTATCAGCTCCGGAGACCTGGTTCTTTACCATCAGAAACCTTCTCAATCCTTGTTGTACCATGCGGAGAAAATATTTTCCGGTGCGGGCTTTAATACCTTTCATATGCTGGTTCGTTATTACAAAAAATGGATTTGCAATCCTTTTCCGAGAACATTTGATGACCAATTTTTAAGAAAGGCTATCCATCATCAAAAGGATTAAATATTCAAATGTATACCAGTAAATATGATGCATTTCATCTGGTAAAAAACAACCGTAGTTCGATACATAATTAAAATATAAATTAGGCCGCATACCCGGCAAAATTTTTGTTATTTTACAAACCATTTAATTTTTAAATATAACTATGTCGAAATTCGATGAGATCAGGCCGTATGATGATCATGAAGTGAATAATGCTTTAAACAGTATAGCAAGGCATCCGATGATGAAAACACTGATGCAGTTCACGTTTCCGGATAAAGAAGAAGAATTTTGGCTAAATCAGTTTAAAGACATCCATTCCATAAGTGATTTCCAGCAACGTTTTATAGCACAGACCGTACGGCAGATCATCCGCCAGAGTTCAGAAGGTTTGTCAACCTCAGGATTCGATCAGCTGGATCAAAATACCGCTTACCTGTTCATCTCCAATCACCGGGATATTGTCCTGGACACTTCACTGCTCAATCTTGTCCTTCTGGATAAAGGACTGATCATGACTTCTTCCGCTATCGGAGATAATCTTGTCCAGAAGACCTTTCTGCATGTCCTGGCAAAGCTGAACCGGAACTTTTTAGTCCAGCGCGGCTTATCCGTGCGGGAACAGCTGGAAAGCTCCAAACTGATGTCAGAATATATAGACTACTTGCTGCATTCCGAAAACCGTTCGGTCTGGATCGCTCAGCGGGAAGGCCGTACCAAAGACGGCAATGATGCGACCCAGCAGGGCGTGCTCAAGATGCTGGCAATGGCAGCAGAAGGACAGCCGCTTCCCGAATTTTTCAAAAAGCTCAAAATCGTTCCGCTCTCCATTTCATATGAATATGATCCTACTGATGCGCTCAAGATGCCGCAGATTATGGCCAAATCCAAAAATGAAGTCTATATCAAAAGCAGTGACGAAGATTTTAAAACCATGCTGAGCGGAATCCTGGGCCAGAAAAAACGCATCCATCTGCACGCGGGTAAAGTCCTGGATTCAGAGTTCGATCAGCTGGACTGCGCCTCTGAAGGCAAAAATAAGCAGCTTCAGGCGGTTGCAAAACTGATAGACCATTCCATCATTCAGCATTACAGGCTCTGGCCAACGAATTACATTGCTTTCGATTTGCTGAATAATACGGATCAGTATTCGGGATATTATACAAAGGAAGAAAAGCAGCTGTTTGAACGCCGCTTAGAAATGCGGATCGACTGCTCAGACGCAGAACTCAAGAAGAGCTTTCTTGCTATGTATGCCAATCCTGTGGTCAATAGCAGTAAAGAGCGCAGCATAAGCCTGTCATAAATGGCCTGTAGTATTCACTCGGCACAGCCTGGAGAATGGTGTCATTATCGATCTGATGTAAACAAAAAAATATACTTATGCTTTTCAAAGATGTACATTTAAAAGGAATCAGGGAAGGAAAGATCATACTGGCATTTCGTCAATGGCAAAAGGCATCCGTTAAAAAAGGGAGCCATCTGAATACCTCTGTCGGCCTGCTGAAAATTGACAGCATTGAGACGGTTCATGAAGATCACATCACAGGTGATGAGGCGCTACAGGCAGGATTTACCAATAAAAAGCAGCTATTGAAATCATTTCACCATAATCATGCAGGGAAATTTTCAAAATAGCCCTTCATTACCATGCTGAAGACCCAAGGATCAAGCTCAGGGAGCAGGCAGAACTCTCGGATCAGCAGTTTGAAGATATCAGCAGAAAATTAGAACGTCTAGATCAGTACAGTAAGAACGGGCAGTGGACGAAACAGGTTTTAGTAAGCATTAAAGACCATCCGCATCTCCCTGCTGCTGGTATTGCAAATTTGACCGGTTTTGAAAAAGAATGGCTGAAGCTGAATATCCGGAAGCTGAAAAATATGGGACTGACCATCAGCCACACGGTCGGTTATGAGATCTCTCCTTTAGGCAGTGAATACCTGAAGAAGCTTACTGAAAGTAAAAAATAGGATCATCAGTCCGATATCAGCCAATGATATATTCTTATAAAACAATCTGCTGTATCGAAGCAGATTGTTTTGCCGGCCTATGCAGTGGTAAATTATTTTGTTTCTGTATATGACCTGAATTTTTCAGCCGCCGCTTCTGTTACCGGAGTAAAGAAGTTGACCAGATTGCCATCCGGATCCCTGAACAACAGCGATTGATTTCCCCAAGGCATCACCGTAGGCTCCTGCACAAGGTAAGGAGACAGGGAATGTTTTAACCGCTCAAATACCTGTTCTACATCACTGACCAGGAATTCTATGATAGCCGTCCGATTTGCCGCAGGTTCTGCAACAGATTCACCACCAAAAAACTGAAGGGTTTTGGTAGTCCCTATCGCAAGCGTAGCAGTCGGCGTTTGCAATTCTGCAAAGTCAGGAGTGTACCGGATGGCTTTAATCCCTGTAACTTCTTCATAAAACGGTAGCAATGCATCAATATCTGCTGTGATGATGCGTAGAGAAACTAAATTCATATTCATAATTTTAAATTTCCTCAAAGGTAAGATGGTATGATGACAACTGCTTGTCAGGAGTTCTTTTGATGCTGTGTATAGTTTTGATATACCATTGATCCTGATGATCAATCATATACTATTATCGAATGTGTTTTTCTGCTTTGATGAGATAAGGAATCGTCAATGAAATAACAATTTGGCGGATATTTTGATTTAATCATAATGGAAGTTTTTGTCTGTTCTTTTCAGAGCAGGGTAAAACGGTTAAGAAAAAATGTGATGAAACCAACGATTATTCCCATGCAAGATATACACCCTTTTCATATAGATCCTTCAACGCTGCAGTGCATCTCTGATATTCTGATGATTATCATAGTTCCCGTAGCAATTGTGATCATTACCCAGCTTATCCATTCTTTAAGCATACGCAAAAAACTCAAAATTTAAAGCTGGCTCTTATAGGGTTGGATCAATTCATACCATCTGTGCTAAACTGATCGGTAACAGGAGTTTATCCGGCTGTTAAATATTTATTCTTTAGCAAATAATGGCTTGATTTTAGATATGCTCTACAACACCAACACAAATAGCTGTATTTCTCGTCTGTTAATTATCTGCAGGATATTGTAACTGGAATATGGAGAACGTCAAATGAAAAAGAAACGGTACAATAAAACGTTTGCTGTATGATTTTAAAACCTTCAAAAATAGATCTAACCATTGAACAGATTCATGTAAAATCATTTGTTCATTTTCTTGTGGAACTGCAGAATCTTCTGGAGTTCATAGGGGATGAGCTTGTAGCTTTAAATGAAACGGTTGCAGTTGCGGAAAGCGTTACTTCAGGTTTTTTACAGTTCTCTTTTTCTCAGGTTAAGGATGCTGGGCGGTTTTTTAAAGGAGGGATGACCGCTTACACGCTTGAAGAAAACATCAGCCTTTTCCATATCAGCGATGATGAAGCAGCTTTCTGCAACGGAGTATCCCCGAATATAGCTGAGGAGATGGCTCTGGAAGTCGCATCGAGATACGAAAGTGACTGGTCTATTGCTGTAACAGGCTATACGGTTCCTGTTAAAGAATCCCAGAATAAGCTGTATGCATTCTTTTCCATATCACGCCACGGGAAAATTATCCTTTCGGAAAAATTAGACCTGCATTCCCGTACGCTTCCTTTAAAGGCACAGCTGTATTACAGTGAATTTATTCTCGGATGCTTCAAGCTGGAGCTGGATAAAATAAAGTTTGACCAGGAAGCAGTATAATGAGCAATAAGCCAATATCTTAAGTCTTCCGGACTCTTACATCTCAATTTCGTTAAACACAGACCAGCTGAGTCTAAGCTGTTTGCTATATATTTCTTTGATCTGTTAACCGGCAGAAAATTTCCAGTTATTCTTCACTGTGCTCCTTGCGATATCACTCTATAGATATAGGAGATAAGTCTCGTCCTTATTTCAAATCTTAATCAGGGAATCCGAAACATCTATCTGTTTTAGAACAGATAGATTGAACTGATGTCAATATATCATAGCTGATAATAGGTATAAAAAAATCCCCGGGTGGGCCGGGGATAAAAACTAATAACCATGAAAACTCAAATTAAACATGAGTATATTCTTATCAGTCAAAATTATGCCATAAATATGATGAAAACTACTTTTAATATTATTTTAAGAAACAGCTTATTTCAGTATTTTATGGTGGTTTTGTTTTTATGATATGAACTCAGTTTTAACAGAAAAGATCTATTGCATGCAATCTGTTAAAAGATGGAAAGGAGCATTTGATATGATAAGTGGAGATTAAATCCGGCCAGTAAAAAATTATGATTCTTTTGCAGTTTTACGCGGTTAAAATGGGTGATCATACGGAACTTTGTCAAAAACAGCCCAAATGATGCATTAAATTTTATTAATTATACTAAATTTTCCCTTTACCATTAGGCTGGAATCACCATAAAACCTATATTTGCAGCCTAAATTTTATAAATAATGAAAGAATTAATTGAAAAAATCAACGCGGAATTTGAAGCTTTTACAACTGAAGCTAGCCAACAGGCTGAAAAAGGAAACAAAGCAGCAGGGACAAGAGCCCGTAAGTCAGCTTTAGAACTTAGCAAACTGTTCAAGGATTTCAGAAAAGTTTCTGTTGAGGAGTCTAAAAAATAATAATGGAGCCGGCTGTTAAGCCGGCTTTGTTTTTTTGCTTATAAGCACCGGTTTGGATATTCATGCAGTGTCATTCCGGTTTCATAAAACATCCCAAAAGTTAAAAATATTTAAATAGTATTAAATATTTCAAAATCTGTTGAGTTATGTGTTTTTTTGCGGTTATATTTGTCCGGTCAAAAAACTATGCATGAAACAGATTTTTATTCTTTTCCTATTCTCTTCAGTTCTATTGTATGCTCAGAAAATACAGGTGGTAGATGCAGAAAATCATCAGCCCGTTGCAGGAGCAAGGATTATTTTTCAGGACCAGCTGGTCTATACCAATGAAGACGGATATGCTCCTCTGAACGGCAACCCGGGGAACTTCGAAGTATCTGCACCGGGATATCAGGCTCAGAAAGAAAGCCATATTAAAAATACCATACTGCTTAAACCCGCAGTAAAAGACATTGAAGAAGTTAAGATCATCAATGTAGACCTTCAGAACATCTTTGAAGATCTTCAAAAAAATTATCATAGAAGATACTATGATAAACCTTCCTTGTATGATATCACGTACAAATCCAAGGGTTTTGATAATAACCGGCTGTTCTTCCTGGTGATTGCCGATGCCAAACTCTGGAGCAAAAGTAATTCTTATAACTTCAGGGATGGTTTTCGTAAAGACTACGATGAAATTTTGCAGATGCAGCTGAACGATATCAGGTATTTTAAAAGAGACCGGAAAGCTCTGTTTAATGCCAAGAGCAATGAATTCTCACATGCTGATATGGGTGATTTTTTCTTCAATTTTGAAATACACAGGCTTTTATCCAACATGAAAATGAAGAATACCAAAACTTCAGGGAGGCTTCTTTCGGAAAACGGGGATATACAGGTCATCGGGATTAATATAAAATCAGGAAGCGGGATTACCATAGAAGGGGAGATGCAGTACAACAAAAAGGATAAAGCTGTAGTCCTGTATGAAGTCTATTATCAGCAAACCGGATATCCTTCTTACAAAAGGACGAATACAGAAGGAAAAGAATATGAATTTCAGTTGGGTGACGTCCTGCTTACCTATGATTTCTATAAAAGAGGGGACACTTATGTTCCGGCGCTGAAAAAAATTTCAGGAGATAAATTCAAGGTGATTCATGACGGAATAACCGATGAGAGAAAATTAAGCACCGAGATTATTTATCACACCTTTACCAAATCAGACAGAAAAGGTTTGATGTCTAAGGTTGATTTTAATAAGAATATCTGGGAAAATATTCCTGTGAAAGAAGATAAGGAAGCCGGCGTTTTGCTTTCGAAGCAGGAGCAGGATTTTATCAACGCCAATTAACCGAACCATCATTATTCATATGAAAACAATACTTATTTCAGCCTGTATGATGGCTGTACTGTGGACCCAGGCACAGACCCACCGTTTTATTTATGATGTACAGTACCGGAAAGATTCTGCGCAGCATCTGATGACGAAGGAAAATTACCATCTGGACATTAGTGATAAGGACATCAGATATTATCCGAGGGATTTTTATGTTGGCGATTCCCTGGTTGCCCATAATCTGCCTATTGCCAAAAATCAGAAATTCAACACCTCAACAGTTATTTCTCACCGGCCGGGATCAGATGCTTATCATTATTATGATGTTCTGGAAAATGTTGTTCTTAAACATGCTTCCAAATCCAGTCAGGACTGGAAGCTGACCGGGGAGAAGAAGAACATAAAAAACCTTTCCGTACAAAAGGCAACCACCAGATGGGGAGGACGGAACTGGACAGCCTGGTTTGCTCCGGATATTGCGTTTCAGGAAGGACCGTATAAATTCCACGGACTGCCGGGGCTGATTGTTGAACTTTATGATGATAAGGAGAATTACAGGTTTGAACTGGTGAAAAATCAGAAGCTTTCTAAGCCTTATGTAAATCAGTATATCGACTACATGATTGCAAAAGGAGTTGCTGTCAATGACCAACAATACAAAGAAGCTAAACTCACCTATTATGATTCGCCGGTCAACTATCTTCGGAATTCATCAGGCGGGACACAATCCAAAGAAGAGTTTTACCTGAATGACGGAACGCTGGTCGGAGCTAACAATGCACGGGAAGTCAATGCACGGCTCAGGGAAGCCATCCGGCAATACAATAATCCTGTAGAACTGGATCAGGCTGTGCACTATCCGGAATAAGATCAGAACAAATAAACAGTCGGTTCAAAATACATTTTGAACCGACTGTAATGCTTATAGTAAACCAGATCACAGAATCATGCTCAGCTGGATCCTTTTTCTGGCTTCATCCACATCAGTCACCTTTACCTGGACATGCTGGTGCATTGTAACCACTTCATTAACATCGGATACAAAACCGTCTTTCAGCTGGGAAATGTGGACCAGGCCGCTTTCTTTGATGCCCAGGTCGACAAAACATCCGAAAGCCGTAATGTTGTTGACGATCCCTGGCAGGACCATGCCGGTTTCAAGGTCTTTAATGCTTTTTACATTCGGGTCAAATTCAAACACTTTGGCAGCTTTCCTTGGATCCAGACCCGGTTTTTCAAGTTCTTTGAGGATATCCCTGATGCCTAACATACCGATGGTGTCCGTTATATACTGTTCCGGCTTCACGGCTGCAATTTTTTCTTTATTGGCAATCAGTTCATGGGTTTTGACGCCGAGGTCCCTGGCCATTTTCTCTACCAATCCATAAGCTTCGGGATGGACAGCCGAATTATCCAGCGGGTTTTTGCTTCCCGGGATCCTGACAAACGCAGCCGCCTGCTGAAAGGCTTTTTCGCCCAGCCTGGGAACTTTCTTCAGCTGCTTCCGGTCTTCAAATGCCCCGTTTTCACTTCTGTAAGCAACAATATTTTCAGCCATTTTCTCGCCGATCCCTGAGACATATGACAACAGTGATTTGCTGGCTGTGTTCAGGTTGATGCCGACAGCATTGACGCATTTCATCACTGTAGCATCCAGTTCGCTCTTCAGTTGGGCCTGATCCACATCATGCTGGTATTGTCCCACGCCAATGGACTTCGGGTCGATCTTTACCAGTTCAGCCAGCGGGTCGGCCAGCCTTCTCCCGATCGATACCGATCCACGGACCGTTACATCATAGCCCGGAAACTCTTCCCGTGCGATCCGGCTTGCAGAATAGACTGATGCTCCGGCTTCCGAGACCACAAAAACCTGTAACGGCCTGTCGAAGGCAATTTTTTTAATAAAGAATTCCGTTTCGCGGCTGGCGGTACCATTGCCGATGGAGATGGCTTCAATGCCATAGGCACTGACCATCGAGCGTATTTTCTTGATGGCCATTCCGGTTTCATGCTGCGGAGCATGAGGGTAGATGGTTTCATTATGGAGCAGGTCTCCCTTTTCATCCAGGCATACTACTTTGCACCCGCTTTTGTATCCCGGATCTATGGCAAGGATCCTTTTCTCTCCCAAGGGCGGTGCAAGAAGGAGCTGTTTGAGGTTTTCCGAAAACACTTCAATGGCTTTACGGTCAGCTTTTTCCTTTGCTTCCTGCAAGGTTTCGTTGGAAATGGCAGGTTCCAGAAGCCTTTTATAGCTGTCTTTGATGGCCAAAGCAATCTGTTCCGAACATTCATTCCTGGATTTGATAACCGCCTGTTCTATGAAGTCAATCGCATCTTCCTTATCGATACCCGTATTCACTTTCACAAAACCTTCCGATTCTGCTCTCAGCATCGCCAAGAGCCTGTGAGAAGGCATTTTCCCTAAAGGTTCCTCCCAATCGAAATACTGGGTGAACTTCTGTGCTCCTTCTTCTTCAAGTTTAGCCTTCACACCTTTGGATGAGATCGTAGCCTTACGCTGGAACATCCTGCGCAGGTTCTTGCGGACATACATATTTTCATTGATCCATTCCGCCATAATATCACGTGCGCCCTGCAGGGCTTCCTCTTCAGAGTTTACCTGTTCATTGATGTATCTTCCGGCCAGCGACATCAGGTCATTGCCTTTCTGGCTCATGATGATCCTGGCCAAAGGTTCCAGGCCTTTTTCTTTGGCGGCATCAGCTCTGGTCTTCCTTCTCTTTTTATAGGGCAGGTACAGGTCTTCCAGCTCCTGCAGGCTGAAACTTTCCTGTATCCTTTTATGAAGGTCGTCACTGAGTACATTCTGTTCCTCCATGGATTTCAGGATGCTTTCCTTGCGTTTCACAATGTCCTCAAACTGCTGGCTGAGTTTGGATATCTGTTCAATCTGCGTTTCATCCAGGTTTCCGGTGGCATCTTTCCGGTACCGGGAAATAAACGGGATGGTACAGTCTTCGGATAAGAGTTTCAGGGTAGCCTGAATGCCTTTTTCAGATATCGATAAGGATTGTTGTATAAAGCTTGTGGCGGTCATGGTAAAAATTAAGCGGCTAAAATAAGTAATTTTATCATGGGCAGCCTATTTCGGCAGTCACAACTTTTTCCTATTTTAGCCTGTATGTAAAAATGCAGCCGAAATCCGTTTCTTGACGTATGATAAGAAATGAACGGCCGAAGTTCTTTAAATTTGGCGCTTGCACTGCTGAAAATGCACGCTGTATTTATTTTTGATTGAATAACAACTTGTAAACAATACATAATATGAAAAAACTAAGTGTCATTGCTATTATGGCTATCGGATTGATGGCAACATCCTGTAACAAAGACAAATCGGCCGGAGATGCTGCCACTGCCCAGGAGCAGACCGTAGCGGAAGGGAAGGGAGAAAAACTTGCGGTAGATACTGCTGCATCAGTGGTGAACTGGAAAGCATTCCACAAAGGCGGGATGGCACCTCGTTGGGGAACCCTAAAAGTGCAGTCAGGAGACCTGGATGTAGACAACGGCCAGCTGACCGCAGGAAGCTTCGTTATTGATATGAACTCCCTGAAAGTAGACCCTGCTTCCGTAACGGAAAAGGATAAGAAATATACTGACCTGGAAGCGCACCTGAAAAATCCTGATTTCTTCGATACGGCTAAAAATCCTACTTCAGAGTTCAAGATCACTGCTGTAACCGATCTTAAGGATGCTACTAAAGATGCGGTTGCCGGAGCCAACAAAACCGTAAGCGGAAACCTTACCCTTTCCGGAAAAACGATGAACGTTACATTCCCAGCTAAAGTAGAGGTGATGGACAATGCAGCGTCAGTCCAGGCGAAGTTCACGGTCAACAGAGCGGACTGGGGCATCAAATTCGGAACTTCCGAAACCGATCCTGCAGAATGGATGATCAGCAAAGACATCGAAATTGCTGTTGATGTAAAAGCGAAAAAATAATATTGTTAGATATAAATCTTGTAGAGCTGCCTCTTTTAGGGGTGGCTTTTTTTGATAGCATATCCCGGTCATTTATTATAAGCAGGATACGTTTACGCGCTGCATAAAAATTCTAAGGGAATTCCCCGATTTTCTGAAATTCAGTTTTTTCCCTGAATGATTACTCGTTTCGATTTGTGAAATTTGTATCAGACAAACGGGATAAGAAGCCTGTTGATGAAGTAAGAGATTGCAAAAGCATTGACGAAGCTGAAGGATTTTCGGAATAAAGATAAAAACTAATACATCAAACCAATTAAACAGAATATGGCAGACACAGTAAACAATCAGGCGACAGATGCCGTTACCCAGACCAATGTTACCGTGCTGGGAGAATCTCCTGCACAGGCGATGAGTATGCTTTATCAGATGGCCACCCATGCCAGCGGAATTTCCATTCAGAACTCAGTGTCCAATCAGCAGAACCTCAATCAGCTTAATCCTGCCATTATTGCAGATGCCATTAAGATTTTAAAAGGATAATTAAAACCTGACCAGGATGGACGAGAACAATAATGAAACAACAGCACCTCAGGAAACGGCTAATGCGGTAACTCCTGCAGAACAAACGGTACAGTTTATCAATGCTGAGGTACTGGCGCCACCAACGGCTTCTCCGATGAGCGGCATGGCCAAAGTGATGATCGATCAGTCTACCGGGATGATGGTTCAGGATTTACAGTCTTTTCTGAAAGGCTTTGAACAGCTGGGATTAATTGCACTGAGCAGGCTGGCCAATAATCTCCTGACCTACGGAACCTGGAGCGAAAAAGAACCTACACCTATGGGGCCTGCAACAGATGCAGATGTCCAGCCGGTACAGGGAAATGAAATGATACGGGACTTATTTAAGATCGTAAGTGAATATGCAGAAGCCAAGGCGAAAATTTCCAATGCTATTGCACTACCCACCGGTTTATATCCGAATACTTCTGTTACACATCCGCCAGACTCATTTTCTGATAGTCCCGTAAATTCTTCAGATCCCGAAAAAAAAAAACATATAGAAGGCCCGGAAGAGATAGGCGATCATATAAAAGAAAGGCCTGTCCCGGAAGATCATGAGGAAAAGGAGCTGCCGGAACCGGGCGAAAAATCGGAACTATCTGTACTTCCGAATCGGGAAGAAGCTGTATTGCCCGCAGAAATACATACCAGCAGGACGGTAAAGCAGTCCATATTTGGAAAATTAATGACTCAACTTAAAAAAAAATAATACAATGAATTACTCAAGCGAACAGAAACCGGCAAAAATCCTGAACTTACGTACCTTAGATGAAGTGAACGAGAGCCTTTACCTGAAAAGAAGCAGTGATAATGCCTATTACAGCGTAAAAAAGCCGGAGAACAACAATGACCGTGTCGTTTTTACCCTGTCTACAACCGATGTCAACATTGAGCCCCAGATCAGGCAGGTCATCTGTGCCAACAAAGGAAAAAGATACAACAATTACCAGTCTTTTGTTGTGGAGCCTAAAGACAGATCGACAGGAATTGCAGTAATCATGATCAAATTAGAAGAAAATCAGACCTTCTTTTGCAACGTAAGGATCCTGCCTCTGAATACCTTAAGCGATATTGCAGAACCGGAAACCGATTCCAGACTCCTTACGGTCAATCTTGAACGATCGAAAAGCATCCTGAAGACAGACATCACTATTGTACCATCCAATTCGGGAGAAGCGCTGTATTCCACTCATGATGTGGATGTGAATGCGGTATCGGATCTGGTTACCCATAGTGAATTGGTAGAGCTGAAAAGAGAGCTGGAGTTCCAGGGAACCAAATTAATTGCCCACTATTTTTACGGAATCCTGGAGATCATTATCAATGAGAATCCTGCAAATACAGGAAAATTACCTCTTATCCCGGATGATTATATCTTCAACCTGCCCAATGACCAGCTGAAAGAAATGATTACGGCCAACGCCATAGCCGGATCTATTGCATTGGAAATCGTAGGAAGCAATGTCATCAAGGATATCAACAGGGACTGGACGGCAGCCGGTAATTTTATAGGCTATCTAATCTAGCTGAGTCGTCTTCATTAAGATCTTCCATCAATCAACATTAAAAACCAGGATATATGCGCAGAGTATTATACCCCATGACAAAATCTTCCGGCCAGGAGAAAAATTCATCACCGATCGT
Source organism: uncultured Chryseobacterium sp. (assembly GCA_913775525.1). Taxonomy (GTDB): domain Bacteria; phylum Bacteroidota; class Bacteroidia; order Flavobacteriales; family Weeksellaceae; genus Chryseobacterium. The sequence goes on along the minus strand of CAJYLH010000023.1, from coordinate 20,058 downwards.
GATAGAAGTGGAGCCGGTAGCGCCCGAGATAGTGGAAAAAGAAGAACTTATGCCCTTCGTGATCAGTCATGAAGAGGAAATCATCAACCATATTAAAGAAAAAGCCGTGAAAGAAACCATGAACCATTTAGCTCCTCTTCTGGAAAAACTGGAAGAAGCAGTACAGCAGCAGCAGGCCGTTCAGGAGGCTCAGGCAGCTTCAGCACCGGGAGGCCTCATTCCGGGCAGCCAGGAGGACCGTCTGAAAAACCTCCAGGAGCTGTTCAGAAAAAAAGAACTGAAGGTTGCTGAACGTTTAAGCCAGCTGCAGGCAAGATTTGCCGGCGTCCGCAGATGAACATCAAATTCAAATTAAATACTATGACAGACAGCCACAATGAAACCAACCTAGAAGTCGTAGGAATGTCCGCTACGGTCCCTGCCGCCATCTCAATGCAGACCAATGCACATTCTACCGGACTTATGTATGAACAATCCGTTTTGAATCAGCAGCGGGACTCGCTGATCGGATTGAGTAATTCCGCCATGGGAATAAAAAAAATCAGCTCCATCAGATTAAAAAGAGAGCTGCACGCATTCAGGAAAGGCCGTTTCGATATTTAATGTAAACTAAGGCCTCTTAAGATGCGGACATTTTCTTAGCACAGCATCATCGCTTCTGCAGGGCTGTAATTTCTACAGCCTGGTGTCAATGTCCGCATTTTTTTACAATATCTTCAGTTTCTGCAAAGGCACGGGCATGGATTTCCAACCATTGTACCGAGAACCATCCTAACGATTTATAAAATCTTTTTAGTCTTAAAACAATCATTTTAAGTCGATGCCCCAATGCCTGTTGCGGAAGATGAACTTTGATCTGAAACTAGTTTAAAATCAAATAATTATTAACCGAGATTATCTCAAAAAAACAAGTACAATTATGGCAGTGAATGCACAAATCACAGATGCGGTAACGCAATCCAACGTAAAAGTAGTGGCAGAAGCTCCGGCGATAGCGCTGGGGAATGTCTACCAGACCGCTGCTCACTCAACGGGAATCATGTTTGAAAATGCGGTCAATACGCAGAACCAGCAGAACATCTTAGGACAATCGGCTACGACACAGGGTGTCATGCAGATTTACAGCTTCGATACGGTGGCAGACGCCCTCTCTATCGCCAGGATGCTGAACCCTAATCCTTAGGATGGCATTTAAACTCATCCGGACATTTCAGCAGCCTTGAAAAAGTGAACCTGCTGATACAACCAACTCATTAAACCTTAACCATCATGACCGGAAAATCCGGTTGTATCAACCTTAAAACAATGTAATTATGGCATTCGTAAATCAACAAATCACAGACGCAGTAACGCAGACCAATGTAAAAGTAGTGGCAGAAGCTCCGGCCATGGCTTTAGGAAACGTGTATCAGACCGCAGCCCATTCTACGGGACTCATGTTTGAAAACGCAGTAAACAACCAGAACCAGCAGAATATTCTGGGACAGGCAGCCACCACTCAGGGGGTGATGCAGATCTATAGTGTGGATACCGTGGCAGATGCGATCTCTATCGCCAGGATGATGAATCCTAATCCGTAATCCGCACATTACAGCTATTGGGCAGCCGGAACCATTCCGGTTGCTTTTTAAAACAACTTCAATACTATAACCATGACCGGAAAATCCGGTTATTCAAACCTTAAACAAATTTAATTATGGCAAACGTCAATGAACAAATTACCGACGCAGTAACGCAAACCAATGTAAAAGTAGTAGCAGAAGCCCCTGCTGTGGCTTTAGGAAATGTCTACCAGACCGCAGCCCATTCCACGGGACTGATGTTTGAGAATGCAGTAAACAACCAGAACCAGCAGAATATTCTGGGACAGGCAGCCACCACCCAGGGCGTAATGCAGATCTACAGCCTGGATACCGTGGCAGATGCCATCTCTATCGCCAGGATGATGAATCCTTCCTAACCTCAGTGTTTTTAGATTCTTTTTCAGGGAGGGTATAGTATCCTCCCTGATTTTTAACAATAAATGATCACTTAGAAATAAATTGATATGAGATATTTAAAATATGTATTTCCAGTACTTTCTGGCGGATATATGGTATATCATAATAGGCACACATTGTTCAATTACAGTAATTTTCTGCAATTGCAAAGGCTTACTCCCCAGCTTCGTTATGTTGATGAAATGCTATCGTCACGAAGAGTCGGATCTATAGTAATGGAACCTTTCCGTATGTCCGGAAGATTATTAGGTGCTGAAGTCTGTTATGGCGAACACGATTTTGAATTCAGAATACTGGCAGGAACTACCAGCACAGAACTTAATGCCCGTTTGCTCTTTGAGTTCTCAAAACGTTATGTAGGACAGACAGTACCAGGGGCTATGAGAGGTCAGAACGGCGTATTGATGGGGAGAAGAGGGAATGATGAACTGACTACAGCAATATTCGGTGGGCCGGTAAGGACAACTCATAATGATGAAAAAATGACCATGCGAAATTATGCAGAGTCGGGACATATTTTCAGTGGAGGATATTTAGATATCAGTTACGTAGATGAAGGTGGGAAGACATATATGATCCTTAAAGGAGGTGGACCAAATAACTTTGCATCTCTGAATCAGACTTTCGGAAGTTGGTTATTCCCTAATATGGGAAAAGCAAATGTGAAAGCATACAGAAAATTGCTTCAGCTCCCTGAAATCGATCATACGGTTGAGTATATTACAAAAAAAGAATCATCAGTCATCTGATTCCTTTTAAACATCGAGCTGATTAATTTTATGCCTGATTATCACTAAATAACCAATTATAATTAGTTCATTTATCAAACAGCACAATCTCATCAGCATCCACAATATGATTTTGTACGGCATAGATCACCAGCCCCGCCATGTTTTTTACACCGGTTTTCAGCATCAGGCTGGTTTTATGGGTTTCTACCGTTTTCGGGGAAAGGTATAGGGCATCCGCAATTTCTTTTGTACTGAACTGCTGGCAGACCAGCCGGAGCACCTCGGTTTCCCGTTCCGTAAGCCCATCCTTGGAGAGCGCATGAAATTCGGGAAGCTTATTGGACAGCTGGCTGCGCATGACTTCAACCTGCTCCTCCGAAAAATAGTGCCCGTTGTGATAGACCGTATGCATGATCCTCACAAGGTCTTCCAGGTCGGTTTCTTTAGGCAGGAAAGCATGGGCGCCCATTTTCAGCATCTGACCCATAAAAGAACGGCGGTAAAAGCTCGACAAAACAATAATTTTAGGGGCTTCAGGTTGATCAGCTAATGAAGAGAGGACTTCAAGGCCGTCACCCTGGGCCATTCTGAGATCCAGCAGGAGGATCTGCGGCAGGCTGATGTCGGTTTCTTTCAGGAAATGATGGCCTCCGGTTGAGGTCAGCACGACTTCATAATCATTGGTGCTGTTGATGTAATTTTTTAAAAGCTGAACCAGCATCAGGTCGTCGTCTACGATGCCTACTTTGATTTTTGAGTTTTCCATATGAAATTAATTTAGATGTTTGATGATGATAAACCGGGTTCCTTTCTGAGGTTCAGATGTAAACCGGTAACGGGCATTCATTTGTCCTGCTCTCAGCCGGATGCTTTGCATCCCAATACCTGCTGCTTTAACAGTTCCCGGGGTGAATCCTTTGCCGTTATCTTCCACTTTCAGAAAAAGATACCGTTCCGAAATCCTTAATGAAATGGTAATCACAGATGCATCAGCATGTTTCAGAGCATTGTTAATCACCTCCTGAAGGATCCGGAAAAAATTCAATTTCACGGGACTGCCGATGCGGTCCGGTGCCTGTACTGACGGATAATATTGCACCTGAATATTCGTTTTTACCTGTTCCAGATAATCTGAAACCAGGTCCTCCAGGCCGATTTCACTGAGATCCGGAGGAGTCAGGTGATGGCTCAGTTCCCGGATATGCCGCACTGAATTTTTCAGGTCCAGATGGAGCTCGTGCATATCCCGGCCCTGAGCATTCAGCCGGATGAGGTTCAGCCTCGAAATAATGTTGTCATGAAGTTCGCCTGCAAGCCTTTCCCGGTCTCTTTCCTGCAGGGAAAGGGTATTTTCCCCGTATTCAACCTGCATTTTATGGATCAGCAGGGAAGCTTTCCGTTTATTTTTTCTGACATGGCTGATATAACGCAGGATCAGCAATGTAACAAATGCCGTTATGAGCACTGACAATCCGATCCCGATCCATATCCACATCAGGATCACGCCTTCGTTTTTCCCGTATTCCATCCCAGATTGATACATGCGATATAGAACAACCATAATAAGACGCCCCTGAAGAGCCATACCGGAGCTACCCACTGCAGGTGATGGTGAATCAGAAAACTGAAGGTCGTCGAAATAATGCTTTCAATGGAAAAAAACAGAAAGATCAGAATATTGACGGTAATCAGGTTCCTGTCACTGCCGGGATTTTTAAATATATGCAGGAAATATGCTGCTGCCAGGCTACAGATGATGATATCCTTAATGATATTGGAATACCATGTAACCCAGGAGGCAGCCCCGCTGCCGGTGAGGCTGATGACCAGTGATGTGCCGGTAAACAAATAAATGATCCACTTTACGGAAGGCGGAATTTTAAAAAAATACGTGCTGTATATCTCAGTCATCATCAGTAAGCCAAAGCTCTGGCTAAGCGGATAAAGGTACATATTGGCGGTATTAACTTTCATAAGCCGGAAAATAAGGTCCGACAGTTCAGCGGTCAGTTCACCCACAAGGAAGATCAACAGAAGCTTCCTGGCGTGTTTTCCTCTTTTCAGGAACAGAAAAAATCCCGTGAGCAAGGTAATGTTAATGGTAAACTGAAGATAAAAAGACAGTGCATTATACGCAGGCATGGCTTTCCTGCAATAATTGGTAATTTTCGACAGGATCTTCGGCCGTAAACGGCGGACGGGGTGTGGAACAGTTTTCTGCAGTGCTGCTGATGCTGTTTATTTCCAGGTCCTTCATCGTGATGATTTCGATATGGTATTTATAAAGGGAAACAGAGGTCGATTGACCATCGGTAAGCCCGAAAAATGAAATGCAGGACTGTCCGTTTTTCAGCTCCATATTCCGGTAGTCTTCAAAAGGGATTGAAATGATCTGAAAAAAGTTTTCCTTTTGTGTTGCCATCCACGCATGACAATACATATTGAACATGAAATTACGATAGATCGCCGATTCAGAAGAAATAGGCGTGCAGACCTGCTGAGGGTCGGGAGTATGGGAGGAAGGAAGATCGCGGTCCATTTCTTTGGTCACAATATAGCTGAAGTCCTTTGCTGCATCACTTACAGAGTCGATGAGAAACAATTTGAATGCCTCGTTATCAACGCCCGCATAGACATGGATAAGCGGATTAGATGCGTTTGCGAGGCGTTCCGCCCATTGCTGGATTTCAGAGGCTGTGACGGAGAAATGAGATCCCTGGTTCAGTAGCCTCAGGATCTTTTTGCCGCTTTCATCATCATCATGTATTCGGTAAGTATCAATCAGTTTTTTCCAGCTTTTAATGGCGTGGCAAATAGGTGTAATGTTCATGCTTTCTAGTTTTAATGGTGATAATTTTGTGAAATTTACAAAAAAAAGCGTTTATGTTTATCTTAATATTGGGAGATATTGATCGGGTAGAAGGGTGGCAGGATCTGATCCGACAAAGCATAAAGCTTTACTACATGCTACTGATAATCTCTGATCTCAGTATTCCGGAAATCCAGATCTCGTTTCATGAATGAACAGGCTGGTGGCTGAAGCTCCCGAAGCCAAACGCTGCGGCAAGAAACTTGTACTGTTGTGCACGATCGGGATATAGCCTGATCCGTTGCACAGAGACCACTAAATTATATCGATATGGATAAAGTAATAGGAATTCTTGCAGGAAGCCTGCGTAAAGAATCGTTTTCAAAGAAAATTGCACAAGCCATTGTACCGATGGCACCGGAAGGCTACCGGTTTCAGATTGTTTCATTAGACGGACTGGAAGTCTACAATCAGGATTTTGACGACCATAACCAGGTCCCGGAATCGTACAAAGCTTTCCGGGAAGAAATGCAGAACGTAGACGGTGTCATCTTCATCACTCCCGAATACAACCGTTCCGTACCCGGCGTCCTGAAAAATGCCCTCGACATCGGTTCCCGGCCGGCCGGTAAAAGTGTCTGGGACAAAAAACCTGCAGCGATCTTCAGCAATTCCCCGGGAAATATTTCCGCATTCGGGGCCAACCACCACCTGAGGCAGAGCCTCGTATTCCTGAATATGCCCGCCATGCAGCAGCCGGAAGTCTATATCGCCAAAGCCAATGAATTGTTCGATGACAGCGGAGCCCTGAAAGAAGGCGAAACCAAAAAGTTTATTGCAGAAGCAGTAGAAGCTTATATTAAGTGGTTTGAGAGGAATTTTGTGTCTTAATGCAGCCATAATTTTTGATAGATGTACATTTTCATTGAAATTTAAAAAAGAGAATAATGTCTTTTATATTTATAAAATACCCGGCTGATAATCAACCGGGTATTTTTATTAAATGAATTGTTACTACGTTTGGCTATAAGTTCCACAGCCAATTCTAATTATAATAACCCTTTTCATTTTTACGGTTTTCCATCCTATTAAGGATTATTTTTTGGTTATATTTGAGAATTAATATACTCAGAAATAGTTACTATTACAGACATTGAGATTGAAATTAAATAGTAATTGTCAAAGAGATTAATATCAATATCTTAATAAAAATAAAGACTTATTTAAATAATAAAAATGACAAGCACAGCACAGCGAACAATATTACAAAACCAGATTTGGAAAATAGCCAATGATGTTAGAGGTTCAGTAGATGGATGGGATTTCAAGCAATTTGTATTGGGGACTCTGTTTTATCGCTTTATCAGTGAAAACTTTACCAATTACATTGAGGGCGGGGATGAAAACATTAATTATCCTACTTTATCCGATGATGTAATTACATCGGAAATAAAGGATGACGCCATCAAAACAAAAGGGTATTTTATCTTACCAAGTCAGCTTTTTGTAAATATTGCTAAAACTGCCAACACGAATCCTAATCTAAATACAGACTTAAAAGCCATTTTTGACGCTATTGAAAGTTCTGCCAATGGTTATCCTTCCGAAGAAGATATCAAAGGTCTATTTGCCGATTTTGATACTACAAGTACTCGACTCGGAAATACCGTTGAACATAAAAACGCTCGTTTAGCAGCGGTTATCAAAGGAGTAGAACAACTTGATTTCGGTAAATTTGAGGAGAATCAGATCGATCTTTTTGGGGACGCCTATGAATTTTTGATTGGTAATTATGCAGCCAATGCCGGAAAGTCGGGCGGTGAGTTCTTTACTCCGCAACACGTTTCCAAGCTTATTGCACAGTTGGCGATGCACGGGCAGACTTCGGTAAACAAAATTTACGATCCGGCAGCAGGTTCCGGCTCATTGTTGCTACAGGCAAAAAAACATTTTGACAATCATATTATTGAAGAAGGTTTCTTCGGGCAGGAAGTGAATCATACCACATATAACCTGGCGCGTATGAATATGTTTTTGCACAACATCAATTACGACAAGTTTCATATTGTATTGGGAGACACGCTGAAAGATCCGCAGTTAATGGATGAAAAGCCTTTTGATGCTATTGTTTCCAATCCGCCGTATTCTATCAACTGGATCGGAAGTGACGACCCTACAATGATCAATGATGAGCGTTTTGCGCCTGCAGGTGTTTTGGCACCCAAATCCAAAGCCGATTTTGCTTTTGTGCTGCACGCGCTGCATTATCTCTCCCCAAGAGGAAGAGCGGCTATCGTTTGTTTTCCGGGAATTTTTTATCGTGGTGGTGCCGAACAGAAAATCAGGAAATATCTGGTTGATGGTAATTATGTAGAAACCATTATCTCTTTAGCACCTAACCTGTTTTACGGTACTTCTATTGCGGTTACTATATTGGTGCTTTCCAAAAATAAAACCGATACCAAAACCCAGTTTATTGATGTGACGGGTGAAGAGTATTTTAAAAAAGTCACCAACAACAATATGCTGGAAGACAAGCATATCGATAAAATAATGGGAATGTTTGACAGCAAGGAGGAAGTACCGCACGTAGCCACCTCTGTTGACAATACTAAAATTGCGGAAAACGATTACAACTTATCGGTAAGTTCCTATGTAGAAGCCAAAGACAACAGAGAGAAAATTAATATTGAAGAACTGAACAAAGAAGTGAATTTGACGGTAAAAAAAATAGACCAACTGCGTGCAGATATTGATGCCATTATAAAAAAAATTGAAGCATGAGTTTTTTAGATAAATTATTGGATGGAGGTAATGTCGAATGGATGCCTTTAGGAAAATTTATAAAATTAGAAAAAGGAAAACAACTCAATAAAGAATTACTTTCTGAAAGCGGTCTATATCCGGCTTACAATGGAGGAATCTCTTTTTCTGGTTATTGTGATATTTATAATTATGATGGAAATAAGACAATAATTAGTCAAGGTGGTGCCTCTGCTGGTTTTGTTAATTTTATTACAACAAAATTTTATGCAAATGCACATTGTTATGTTATAATACCAAATGTTGAAAAAGTTGACAACAAGTTTATTTATCATTTATTAAAATTAAACCAAAAGCGTTTAATGACTAAACAACATGGTGCAGGAATACCTGCTTTAAAAACAAATGAAATTTTAAATATACTTATTCCAATTCCCTGTCCGGAAAATCCAAAAAAATCATTAGAAATCCAACAAAAAATAGTTATTATTCTTGATACTTTTACAGAGCTTACCGCAGAGCTTACCGCAGAGCTTACCGCTCGTAAACAACAGTATAATTATTATCGGGAGCAGTTGTTAACTTTTGAAGAAGAAAAAGCTGAGTGGAAGAGTTTGGGTGAATTATTTGAGTTTAAAAATGGGATAAATAAGGGAAAAGAATTTTTTGGTAAAGGTGAAACAATTGTAAATTATACTGATGTTTTTAAAAATAAAAAACTTTTTGCAGAAAATATAAAAGGTAAAGTAGAAACAAATGCATCAGATCGAGTTAGATTTAATTGTAAAAAAGGTGACGTTTTTTTTACTAGGACTTCAGAAACTAGAGATGAAATAGGATATGCTTCTGTTTTACTATCAGATATTTCAAATTGTGTCTTTAGTGGTTTTTTAATTAGAGCTAGACCAATTACTAATATGCTTTTACCAGAATATTGTTCTTATTGTTTTTCATCTACTGTCATAAGAAATAAAATAATCACTTCAAGTAATATGACTACTAGAGTCACGACAACTGGTACAATTCTTTCAAAAATAAAAATTCCTGTTCCTTCCATAAAAGAACAAGAACGCATTGTTTTCATTTTAGACAAATTTGATACCTTAACTACTTCCATCAGTGAAGGTCTGCCTAAAGAAATAGAATTGCGAAAAAAGCAATATGAATACTACAGAGATTTGTTATTAACATTTCCTAACTATAGTATAGAAGCATAATATGGCACAGTCAATAACGGAAATAGCTCAATCCTTAAAGGATGCCGGTAAAAAAGTACAATTAATTTATGCCTTTAACGGTACAGGTAAAACACGTTTGTCACGTGAGTTTAAAGAACTGATAGCACCCAAAAATCCGGAAGTAGAGGAAGAATTAAAAGTTAAAATTCTGTATTATAATGCCTTTACCGAAGATTTGTTTTTTTGGGATAATGATCTTAAAAATGATACAGACAGGCATCTAAAAATTCAGCCTAACAACTATACAAGCTGGGTACTTGAGGAACAGGGACAGGAACCGAACATTGCCAAGCATTTTCAACGTTACACAAACGATAAGTTAACCCCTCGTTTTAATGAACAATACACAACTGAAGGCAAGGATAATAACGATATAACCGTTCCTGCTTTTTCAGAAGTGCGATTTTCGTTTGAGCGTGGAGATGATACAGGTTCCGAATTTGTAAAAATATCAAAAGGAGAGGAGAGCTGCTTTATCTGGAGTATTTTTTACAGTTTATTGGAACAAACCATAACCGTGCTAAATGTTGCGGAGGAAGAAGATCGGGAAACAGACCAGTTTAATGATTTGCAATATGTTTTTATTGATGATCCTGTAAGCTCGTTGGATGATAATCACCTTATTGAACTTGCTGTAAATATAGCGGAGTTAATAAAATCCAGCCAATCCGAATTGAAGTTTATTATAACAACCCATAATCCATTGTTTTATAATGTCCTGTTTAATGAATTCAACAACGCAGATTCAGGTTCCGGTTACAAAGTAAGGCACTGTGCAAAAAAAAGGTTTGAAAAGCTGGAAGATGGTACTTTCTTAATCAATGATCAGCCTAGTGATTCTCCTTTTTCATATCATTTGTTTTTATTATCAGAATTAGAGAAAGCAATACATCCTTCTGGTACCGTTCAGAAATATCATTTTAATTTTCTGCGTAATATTTTAGAGAAAATGTCTACTTTCCTAGGCTATAATAAATGGAGAGATCTCTTGCCTGAAGAATCAAGAGAAGCATATTATAATCGTATCATCAATTTATCAAGTCACGGAAAATTTTCAGGAGAAGAAATTTCTATAATTAACGAAAATGACAAAAAGGTTTTAGGATATTTAGTAAACCAAATTAAGACAAATTACCGTTTTAAAGCTTTTAATAACCAAATCGAAGAAGAACAGGATGTCACAGTATAACACCATCGCAGAATGCAATAATTTCATTGTTTTAGAACATTACAATAAATACTCAGCCGTTCATGAAGCTCCCTCAGGTTATCAGACAGAAACCGCATTAGAAAGAGAGTTTATTCAGGATCTAATCAGTCAGGGATATGAAAATCCTTCCGGGCTCAAAACATATGAAGCCATGTTGGCTAATTTGAGAGTTCAGTTACAGGCTTTGAACAGTATGGTTTTTACAGATGGCGAGTGGGCCCGTTTTGTGGAAGAATATCTGGACAGGCCCAGCGAAGGGATTATTGATAAAACAAAAAAGCTGCACCATAATTACATCTATGATTTTGTATTTGATGACGGGCACATCCAGAATATTTATCTGGTTGATAAAAAAAATATTGCAAGAAATAAATTACAGGTAATATCGCAGTTTGAACTAAAAGGAACCCATGCGAACCGTTATGATGTTACCATTTTGGTCAATGGTTTACCATTAGTGCAGGTAGAGCTGAAAAAGCGTGGAGTAGCCATCAGGGAAGCCTTCAATCAGGTCCATCGTTACAGCAAAGAAAGTTTTAACAGTGAGAATTCGCTTTTTAAATATTTACAGATATTTGTGATCTCCAACGGTACAGACAGCCGTTACTTTGCCAACACCGTAAAAAGGGACAAAAACAGTTTTGATTTTACCATGAACTGGGCAAAAGCAGATAATTCATTGATCAAAGACCTTAAAGATTTTACGCTCACTTTTTTTGAGAAACGGACTTTATTAAGTGTTTTGCTAACGTATTCGGTTTTTAATGTAAATAATACTTTGCTTATTATGAGGCCGTATCAGATTGCAGCCACTGAAAGAATGCTTTGGAAAATAAAAAGTTCTTTTGAAGCTAAAAAATGGTCAACTACAGAAGGGGGCGGTTATATCTGGCATACGACAGGCTCCGGTAAAACCTTAACCAGTTTTAAGGCGGCTCGCCTGGCGACTGAATTAGACTTTATTGATAAGGTATTCTTCGTGGTAGACCGTAAGGATCTGGATTTTCAGACTATGAAAGAATATCAGCGCTTTTCCCCTGACAGCGTAAACGGCTCTGACAGTACCGCCGGATTAAAAAGAAATATTCAAAAGGATGACAATAAGATTATTGTGACTACGATACAGAAGCTTAATAATCTGATGAAAACCGAAAATGATCTGGAGATCTATCAAAAGCAGGTGGTTTTTATTTTTGATGAAGCACACCGATCACAATTCGGCGAAGCCCAAAAAAATCTGAATAAGAAATTTAAAAAGTTTTATCAATTCGGGTTTACAGGTACGCCTATTTTTCCTAAAAATGCTTTAGGTGCAGAAACAACAGCCAGCGTATTCGGTCGCGAACTGCACTCGTATGTTATAACAGATGCCATAAGAGATGAAAAAGTTCTGAAATTTAAAGTAGACTATAATAATGTTCGCCCGAACTTCAGAAATATAGAAACAGAAGTCGATGAAAAAAAGCTGACTGCTGCGGAAAATAAAAGAGCTTTTCTGCATCCGGCACGTATTAAAGAAATCTCGCAATATATCTTACAGAATTTTAAATACAAAACTCACAGAACACTCGGCAGCAATACAGGTTTCAATGCCATGTTTGCGGTTAACAGTGTAGACGCTGCCAAATTATATTACGAAGAACTGAGTAAGCTCCAGAAGGATACAGAAAAGCCTTTAAAAATCGCTACCATCTTCTCCTTTGCAGCCAACGAAGAGCAAAATGCCATTGGGGAAATTCCCGACGAAAACTTTGAGCCTACCGCGATGGACAGTAGTGCAAAAGAATTTTTAACAAAAGCAATCAACGATTATAATGCCATGTTCAGAATGTCTTTTGAAATTGAGGGTAAAGGTTTTCAGGATTACTACCGCGACCTTGCAAATCGTGTAAAGGAAAAGGAAGTTGACCTCATCATCGTAGTAGGAATGTTTTTAACAGGTTTTGACGCTCCTACACTCAATACCTTATTTGTTGATAAAAATCTTCGGTATCATGGTTTAATGCAAGCTTTTTCGAGAACCAACCGTATTTACGATGCTACAAAAACTTTTGGAAACATTATTACCTTCCGTGATTTAGAACATGCTACCATTGATGCTATTACATTATTTGGAGATAAGAATACAAAAAATGTTGTTCTTGAAAAAAGCTACAAAGAATATCTGGAAGGTTTTACGGATGTTGCCAACGGAGCAGCAAGAAGGGGATTTATCGATATTGTAAAAGATCTTAATGAAAAATTTTCAAATCCGGATGAAATTGTAACAGAGAAAGATAAAAAAGAGTTTGTAAAATTATTCGGAGAATATTTACGAGTGGAAAATATTCTTCAGAATTATGATGAGTTTACTCACCTCAAAGCACTTCAGAAAATTGATATCAATGATGAAGAAGCAGTACAGAATTTTAAAGAAATTAACTTTGTTACAGACGAAGAATTTGAAGAATTACAGAAAATAAAATTATTACCTGAAAGAACAATTCAGGATTACCGGTCGACGTACAATGACATCCGTGACTGGCTGCGCCGGGAGAAAAACGGAAAAGAAGCGGAAGAATCTAAAATTGATTGGGATGATGTGGTTTTTGAAATCGATTTATTAAAATCTCAGGAAATAAATCTTGATTATATTCTGGAATTGATTTTTGAGCATAACAAAAAAAATAAAGATAAAGCCGCCTTAATAGAAGAAATCCGAAGAGTAATTCGTGCAAGCATCGGCAACAGAGCAAAAGAAAGTTTAGTAGTGGATTTCATTAATGATACAGAACTGGATTCAATTGAAAGTAAGCCTAATATCTTAGATGCATTTTACACGTATGCTCAGGGAAAATTAAAAGATGAAGCTACGGAATTAATCGCTGATGAAAATCTAATTGAAGATGCAGCTAAACGATATATTAACACGTCATTAAAACGTGAATATGCAAGTGAGAACGGTACGGAACTCAATGCTCTTTTACCTAAAATGAGTCCTCTTAATCCTCAGTATTTAACGAAGAAGCAAAGTGTTTTCCAAAAAATATCAGCTTTTGTAGAGAAATTTAAAGAAGTAGGAGGTAATTTGTAGATGGTAGGATAATAGTAATTAACAATCAACTATAATAAGCTCTCTGCCTTACGAGATTGGCTTTTACCGATGCTGATGAACGGGCAGGTGAAGGTGAGTAAAAACTAAAATAAAAAAACTAATAACTATGGACTTAATTCTAGAATTTTCTAAAAGTTTTGGACCAATAATATTGGCCGTCGTCGCTGCATATTTAGCTTATCGTCATAATAAACTATCAAGAGAATTGAGTAATGATAATTTGCAAAAACAGCTTTTTACGGAATTCAATGCAAGATATGATAAGTTGAATGATATAATACAATTTGTTTTAGATTTTTCTGAAGAAGACGTTGTAAAATTTCTAGAATCAAAAAATGACGAAAGTTTTGGCGACTACAAAAAGTCTTTTATAAATTTTAAAATCAATGATTATTTTAATCTTTGTGCAGAAGAATATTATTGGTATTCTAAAAAAAGAATAGATGACAGGATATGGAATTCTTGGAAAAAAGGGATGGATGATATTTACAATAAAAGTGAAATTATTCGTAAACAATGGCAGGAGGAAATAAAAAATGACGGATGGAAATCTTTTTATTTAGATAAACCAACGAGCTTATTTAATTAAAAAAATATAAAAAACAACTCCAAACAAAACCAAGAACTTTCTGCGATGCAAGATTGGCTTTTGCCAATGCTGATAAATGGGCAGATGAAGTTGGGGTAGAGAAAAAAACTAATAAACTAATAAAATTGAATAATGACTTTTAATAATTTTGAAGAACTTGTCCATACCATCGAAAATGATTTAGGTGAAGAATTTAAAAATGATTTTCGACAATCTAGAAAATCTTTAGCGGGATTAACTAATTTGCCTAATAATATTTTGTTTTCAGAATTTGATAACCAGAAATCTGAGTGGGTTTATAACAGAGGTGGAAAAAAAGAGATCCAATATCATATTTTTTTAAGAGATGGTAAACTTGGTTATGGTTTAGCTATCAATAGTCAGAGAGGTTCTTTTAATAATGATGATCCTGCAGAGATTGCAAATGATTTTGGAAATGCCTTTAAAAATTTATTAGACAAAATTTATCAAATATTACCAAGTTATTCCTTTATAATAAGTAGTGAAAGTGATTTAGGCTTTATGGAAGAAGGAGAGTTTATTCTTTTTGGAAATTCAATTCCTGTTTCTAATAATTCAATACAAAATTTTGATTATCAACAATTATTAACAGATTTAAATAAACAAATAGAGGTTTACAAGTTGGTTTATAATGAAAAAAATTTGATAACAAGAAATAGAAAACAAATATTAACACAAATGGAAAGCGTGCAAAAACAAATAAAATTACTTAAGTATAAAAAACAAATCATCTTACAAGGTCCTCCGGGAACGGGGAAAACCAGAGAAGCAAAAACGATTGCAAAAAATATTATTTTAGATAATATTAATACCGATACAATATCTAATTACATTAATGTTGGTGACAGCATTCCAAACGCAAGCGGAACGAAAGATTATTATAAAATCAAAACTATTGATCTCTCTAAAAAGGAAGTTGTTTTGATTTCTGAGAAAAGTAAAATAAAGGGGAATTTTGCAAAGTTTGATAAAATTATCGAACGATTAAAAGAAATAAGAGAAAATTTAGCATTGACAAATACCAATGGACAACATCCTTATGAAATTGCTGTGGCCAAATTTATATTTTCAAATATTTTAAAATTTAATAAGGAATTCAAGCTCTTACAGTTTCATCCAAGCTATGCTTATGAAGACTTTGTAAGAGGAATTATAGCAGAGTCTAAAGGTGAAAAAATAGAATATAAAAATGTGAATAAAGTACTCGGATTATTTGCAAAAGAGGCTTTAATAAATTTTAAAGGTAGTAAAAGTGATTCTCGAGAAGCAAATTTAGAAGTTTGGATTGATGAAAAATTTGAAGTATTTAAAAATGAAATTGATGCAAAATTGCCAGAAGATCAAACTGTGCTTTCTGGTGATATTACAATTTTCGATGTCACAGATTCGCATTTTAAATATGCTGAAAAATGGAAGACTCCAGGTTATTTAAAGTTTGTTGAATTTAAAAAGTTAATAAAAGCGATACTTCAGAATGAATTGAAAATTTCAAATAAACAACTTGATAAAGAGAAATTTATACATGCTCATTACAGATATACTTATTACAATGCACTATTAAAATTATTTTTTGACCAATATAATTATGAAGAGAAAACTGTAAAGGTAGAACATAAAAATTACATTATTATAATAGATGAAATAAACCGAGCAAATCTTTCTTCTGTTTTAGGTGAATTAATTTATGCTTTAGAATATAGAGGAGAAACAGTGGAAAGTATGTATGAAGTTGGAGGAAGCAGAGAATTGGTATTACCGCCTAACCTTTACATCATCGGTACCATGAACACCGCAGACCGAAGTGTCGGGCATATTGATTATGCCATACGAAGAAGGTTTGCATTTGTCGATATTTTACCGAAGAACTTAACAACGGAGCTTGGAAGCGATTTTAAAAAGGATATTTTTACCAAAGTATCAGAACTGTTTATTGAAAATTATAATCCGGAAATGGAGTATGGACCTGAAGAAAGCAGATTGAACAGGTCACAGCATCTTTCAGAGGAATTTGAACCGAAAGATGTTTGGTTAGGCCATTCTTATTTTATTCAGCATTATGAACAGGACGCTAATGGGATTAAGGATGTCAATCAGCCTATAGATTTTACATTGAGGCTTGATTATGAAATAAAACCCATCCTCAGGGAATATGTGAAGGATGGAATTTTAAAACCGACCGCTTTAGAAATAATTGAAAATCTTGGAAAATAAAATACTGGTTCTTAAAGAGCACAATCATTTTTATTACAGCGGGTGTTGTCAGGAATATCTGAAGGAAGTTTATGATTGGAAAGATGATTTGGTTACTCCAAAATCATTTCATTTCAGGAATAATGAAAATGCCGTATGTTTTAAGGTTTCAGCAGAAGTAAAAGAAAATCAGATTAACTTCTTACAATTTGAAACGTCCTATTATATCGGATTGCAATATATTCCTGAATGGGATATTCCTGTACTGGTTGAACCGAAGATGAACAATAATAGTTACCAACTCGATTTTGCCAAAATATTGACTGAAGCATTGCAGGAACCGGAGAACTTTAATCACCTGGACGGTTTGATGGAAGTGGATTTCAATTCTGATTGGATTGAAGTGCCGTCAAAACACAGGGTTGAACTGACTCCTTTTCTGATCATTCAGTTTTTAATGGCAGTCAGACAGATTGTTAAAAAGGGCTTAAAGAAATCATATTATCAAAAGACTGAGAATCTCAGAAGCAGAGTAAAAGGTAAAATATTGGTCGGTCAGCAATTAAAACAGAATGTTTTTAAACACCGACTTACTCATACCGTCTGTTCTTTTCAGGAATTTGGCTTTGATACAGAAGAAAATCAGTTTCTTAAATATGTTTTGCAGGTAATTTATTCATACGCCGGAAACTTAGAGCCTGTTCTCAAAGCTCAGGTATTGGAATTGGTACATTATAATTTTGCTGCTTTTCAACAGGTCAACTATCAGAAATTTATATCTTATGAGAAAGTAGAAAGTAATCCCTTTTATAAGATTTACAACAATGCATTCGGCTTGGGAAATCAAATTTTGAAACTGATAAGCCATAGCTATGGAAGTGTGAACGGTAATAACAAAAAACATCCGCCGCACTGGATCGACATGAGTAAATTATTTGAACTGTATGTTTTTAAAAAACTCAGGGAAAGATTTACCGGAGCTGGTGAAGTGAAATATCATGAAAAGAAGCATTACCAGGAACTTGACTTTATCATTAATGAAAAAAAAGAAAATGGGATAAAGGCGGTAGTCGATGCTAAATACAAACCCCGTTACAAAAATGGAAATCCAACCAAGGAAGACGCAAGGCAACTATCTGGATATTCCAGATTGAACAGTGTTTACGAGGAGTTAGGAATTACTGATGATCAGATCATTCCGGTATATTTTATTTATCCGAAAGGATTAGGGGAGATACTTGATAGTGATGAACAATATGTCGAAGAAATAGATAGTGATTTAAAAAACTTTGATAAAGCTGTTTTGCCATCTTCTGTTGCTAAAGTAAAAGCTTACAGAAAAATGTATATGCAGGAAGTCCCTTTAGAAGTCTTGTCATCTGCTAATCCAAAATAATTAAATATGTCAAATTCATACTCCCTCGCCCTCCTCGAAGACAACCCCAAACAGCTCGAAAAGCTGGAATCCTATCTTCTTAAGATTTCTAATGTGGAAATTGTACTGAAAAGCAGAAGTTCGGAAGATTTCTTTGAGCAGCTGAAAACAGTAAAGCCGGATATCCTGGTGGCAGATCTGGATCTGGGCAACGACAGCATGACAGGAATGGAGATTGCTCAGGAACTTAAAATTCCTGTATTTTTCGCAAGCATTAATACGGCAGATTATATCGAGGATATTGAAGACCTTAAAAGGGAGGCCGACATCTGTGTTGACCATATTACCAAACCTTTTACCGGAGAACAGTTCGTTAAAAGTTTCAGCAGGTTTTTAAAGGAAGTGCACTTGTTTTCCGAACTGCAATATGTTTATCTTGATTTCAATAAAACCAGAGGAAACAGGATTGCATTGGATGATATTGTATACCTCTGTGCCGACAAACAGGCCGGTTCTGAATCCAATAACAAGCAGATCCATTTCATCAACCGCAGTCCTGAAAACCTGATCGATTTTTCTTTCTCCAGAATGCAGGAAAAAGGATTGCCGAAGAATCATTTTATTACCATTCATAAATCGTTCAGGGTAAATAGAAAATATATTAAATGTTATCATAAGAAAACAGAGACCATTGAGGTCTTTCTGTATGATGATCGGGGTAAGATAAAGAGCCATCATTTACCGGTGTCCGAAAATTACCAGAGCGAGATCAGACGGTTTCTTGGCTGACCGCTCTTATTCCTCTGAAAAAAGCTTTTATTCCTACGCTTCCCGTGATGTTTCCGGAAAGCGTTTTTTGTTGTCTTTTGGACTTTGCTTTGATCTATATATGATGTAACAAATTATATTATTTTAACTTTAAACAAAATTATTATGAAACCAAAAATGACACAACAACAAAACAATTCCAACATGCAAAATGCTAACAAAGGAACTAATGGAGTGAACAAGCAGTATGCACAAACTCAGGGAAACAAAGGGAAACAGCTAAACCCTAACAACAAAAAATAACATTGCCATTTTAAAACCAAAGCCTGAGAGTCCTCAGGCTTTATTATTCTCAATCAACTTCTCCATCAATCGAATCTGCTCATCCTTAGCCTTTAACAACTCCGCATTCAGCCGCTTGATCTCTTCCAGAGCTTCAATCCATTTTTCAATGGGATTTACAGTTGGATAATAACTAAACAAAGAATTACCTGAAGCATTATCACTGTTATGAACTGTATTTGATATTATATTAATCGCCTGTTCCTCATCAAAATTCTGAAATGCCTCTACGGGAATATGCAGTATTTCGGAGATTTTCTGAAGGATCGCTTCTTCGATGACGTCTTTTTGTTCCAGGAGGGAAACTTTCTTTTGGTTCCATTCATCGCCTAAGTCGAGGGCGAGGGCTTCCTGCTTGACGCCCAGCATTTCCCTGAAGCGTTTGACGTTGCGTCCCTGATGTATTTTCTGTTCCATGTGTTTTGTTTTTCTGAGCCGTAAAGATACAGCCAATCTTTTAAAAGTGTGACGAGTAAAGGTATAAATTATCCGGTAAAAATCCTAACCCAATGACTATGGTAGTCACTTTCAGGATGTAGTTTTGATGGGTATGCCTTCTGCGGAAAGGTATGAATTAACTGGGAAGGTAAAACTATGTACTTTCTGATATCTATTTCGATCCTATGCTGAAAAAAACTAATGGATAACACTGGTGAATGTCCGTCTGTTAGGGTACGCAACGCAGTGGAGTGTATCGGGAACTTGTTGAAAAGGATCACACTTTTGTCTGCTACTCAATGGTTCTCGATACATTTTTCTCCGCTTGGCTGCGAAAAAAACTCGAACTGACGGGGTCCGCAGTGTTTGTCAGGGATCTATTTCCGTTGTCGTCTGTTCGGGTGCGCAACGAAGTGGAGTTTATTGAACTCGTTGAAAAGAATCACTTTTGTGTGCTACTCACCGGTTCTCGATACATTTTTCTCCGCTT
>CAJYLH010000022.1 GCA_913775525.1 uncultured Chryseobacterium sp. | reverse complement strand
TTGTATCTTTGCTCAGTACTTTGTACAAGGGATGGGATTTTTTTTGGTTTAGCGACACAAATTTCCTAATCCCTTTTTTTATTCCAAAATGTCAACAGCTTTTTATCAAAAGTCAAGACGACTTCATATTATAAAAACAAAGAAAAAGGACTTCAAAAATATTTTTTTGTATCAAGAACTGAAAAATATGGGACACCATTTGTTATAAATACTAGCGCATTATCTTCTAATGTAAATGAAATTACAAATATTATGATTGACAATTGGAAAAGGTTTAAATAGTTATATTGAATTTGATTAACATATAAATTTATTTGTAATAAATGATTGATTTTCAAACGTTTTGATAGCAGGTAAATACAATAAGGGTAGAGTAAAAATCTATCCTTTTACATTTTTAATGTGAAAAGTTAATACTAAATAACCAACTTGATTTTTCAAATGTATAAATAATGAATCTTCATTCCAGTACCTGATGCTGGAACCGTTTTAGGAATTTTAGTTGGCGCTGGTGTTGGATACATTTATAGTGAAATTGCATCGCAATCTGTAGAAAATATGTATAAGTAATTATTATGAGAAATATAAGAAAAAACAATTTGAAATTAATAGCTATCATATTAGTTATGTTATTAATATTGGGATTAGGGATCATAGCTGTAATAAATCCTGGTAGATATGTTAGTTTTATTTATAGAAATTCAGTAATCATATTTATAATTGGTATTATAAGTATCATTTTATCATCTTGTTGCATTTACGAATTTGGCAGGAAATTAATTAGAAAAGATGCTGTACTAACTATCAATAACGAAGGAATTAATGATGGTGTAAATATATTGGATTATCCTTTTATTCATTGGAAGAATATCCTAAATATCGAAGAATGTAGCATCAACAATATCCCTCATTTAAAAGTATTTATTGATAATCCTCAGCAGTACATAAACCAAAAAGTAGGATTTAAAAAATGGATCTTGAAATTAAATTTGAAAAAACATCGTACACCAATACTATTAAATGCTATTTATTTAGCCTGTTCATTTGAAAATTATAAAAAAAATGTCATAGAAGATTATAAAAAATATAAGCTTACTGACAAAGATTCAATATTATGATTTAGTTTATTGGGATAATGTAGCGATAGATATATAGGATGAGATTCGGATACGAGGCAAGGTATCAGAATCCTGTCGGCACGGAAGCCAAATACAATAGCAACATTACTGAAGTGGACTGGATGAGCGCATCCGATCATGTGTTAAGGCGGTATGATTACCGTTATGACGGAAGAAGTTTTAGGCAACTTGTATGTACAGCTACGACTGCTGGAAGTAGTAATTTTAGTAATGGAAAAGATAGTATTTTATAGCAAATAGCAGATGTTATGATGACATACAAAGGAACTCAAGTAAATGTAGTAGACAATCTTTATGTTGAAACAGATGGATTAAATCTTTATATAAATAAAGAAATCAGAATTGTAATTCATGAATATCCACCAGAAAACTATATAGATGTTATGAAGTACATTATAGATTATATCATAGATCGTAAACCGGTCATTTCCGAAAATCAAAATATTGGATATTATTCATGGCTTTTGCAATTTAGATTAAATGAAGATAATTGCTATGATTTATATGAAATAAATTCTGACGGAAGTGACTTTAATAAAGGTTGTGATACTTCGATTTTAATTGTTAGGCAACAAGGTGAAATATGTTGGCAACAAAATTTTATTCCAATTTTTCCAAACTTCAACCAGTCAGTAATTATATCAGATGGTGTTTATGAAGGAAAAGATGTTGAGGGAATCAGATATAATTCACCTCAAGATGAAAGTGGTTGGTACTTAATTACAGATGATTATAACGGCGATATTAAGTCATTAAAAATGGTACACTTTTATCATGTTGCTTTTGCTCGTCCTGATATTTTAAAGTATTTAGCGATACCTTATGGACATAGATTCCTGATGAAAAGGGGAAATGTTCAAATAAGTGAAAATGATTAAGCTAAATAGTTAATTAAGTAAGCGGTAAAAAATGGAAGAAATAAATGACAGAAGAAATTTTTAATAGTAGAAAAGAGGATCTAAAACAGTTTTTAACTAGAAATCTGCTAGTAGGCAATAATCAATTATTAGAAGAAGTGATACGTATTTTAGAGCTTTACATATTCAGTAACAGACTACATAAAAAGGGTACATTGACCCATTTCATAATTGATAGTGCTGAATTAGATTCTTCAATGGGAGAAAAAATAATTGAATTTGATAATTCTATTTGATGAAACATCTTTTCTATGAAAAGAAAAATTAACTTATTCTTTCTCAGCCGGACTTGTCGATAACCTAGCAAAACCAATTTGTGATACACTCTGACGAATTTTAAAAACTGAAAATAAAGATTCTGTACATGAGTCTTTTTTGTTTCACCTCACTTTGCCCCGCTTCTTAATTTCCGGATTCAAATAATTATTTTAGCTTCTATGAACATAAAAAAACCTGACAGCTTTGCCGCTGTCAGGTTCAAAAATTACATAGCCGGCAGCCCCGAACACTTACCGGCAGTCCGGATTAAATTCCGATGTTCAGGAAAATACTGAACCTTGATTTGGCTTCAATATCACCTCCTGCAAGATGGGAATAAGCCGGAAGCATCACTTCACTGCCCAGGCTGAATCTTTTATAAGCCGCTTCAAATCCCAGCTTCCCATAGAGTGCGCTTCCGGCGGTATTGGGCAATGATTCTGAAAACTGACGGTTGCCATCATAGACTTCACCCTGCAGGCCTGTTTTCACAGAAAAGATCATATCCTTCCCATTCAGGATCTGATAAAATCCCGTCGCGGCATAATTCCATTGGTTTCCGAACCGGTAATGTTTTTTATTTTCGGTTTTCACCGTATAATCCGTATTAAGGATGACAGCAGCGTTTCCTTTGCGGTACTGGTAATTCAGCACCATCTGATAATCCCAGCTGCCTGTTCCCAGCTGGAAACTCGGATTCACACCTGAAATTCCCTTTTCATCAAACCGGCCCAAAGGGATTTTTATACCGGCTCCGGCGTTTAGCTGGTGTACTTTGGCTTCAGACTTCAGGATGCTGTAAATTCCCATCAGGTTCATATCGCCTATCCCACTGATCCTGATGTCTCCCTGCAAGGTTTTCTTATCATGGAAATGAAACGGCAGGCTGGCATATAGGCTCAGCTTTTCAGTGACAGGTATCCTGCCCCACAGCTGAAGGGTATTGAAGTACTGATCCTGGGTAAGATCTTTTACAAAAAGGTTCTCCTTGGCTTTATAATGCTGTGCGAAATACTTGACTCCGATAAACTGCGGATTGAGCAGAGATTCGAATCCCGATGATCCGTTCCCCGCAGCGCAACCGCAGGCATCACAATCGTCAAGGGCACTATCGTTAAAACTGTTTTTATATATGGCAATGCTGTCATGGATCTCTCCGGCAAACGCGAAGCTTCCCCACAAACAGCTCATTGCAATGATGAAATTTTTCATGATGGTCGCTTTATTCTGAAAATTTAGGATTAGAAATAAAATTCTGGTCTGAAAGGGTTTTCAGGAATGCAATAATCAATTGCTTTTCCTGGCCGGTCATCGGAATTCCGACGGTTCCGTTCTGTTTCAGCTGCGGATCGAGGTTAGGCTGGTTTTCCACATGATCGGAATAAAAATTTAAGACCGCATCCAGGGTATACAGCCGGCCGTCATGCATATACGGTGCGGTATATTCAACATTCCTGAGGCTGGGCACCCTGAATTTCATATTGTCATTCCAGTCCAGCGTAACCCTGTACCTTCCCCGGTCATCCAACTGGGGATTATAATACATTCCCGTGTTCCTGAAGGTCTGATCCGTAAACAGTTCCCCCGAATGACATGAAGCACATCTGTTATTAAACAATGCCATTCCCTGCTTTTCATCAGCAGTAAGATCAATCAGTCCCTTTTTATAGCGATCATATTTTGAGTCCGCAGAAATCATGGTCACCATAAACTGTGATAAGGCCTGTAAAACCTTTTGCCCCGTAATCTGATCATCCCCAAAAGCTGCTTTGAACAATGTTTTGTACTGAGCATCAGCATTGAGTTTGTTAACTACTTCCGGCATACTGCTGTCCATTTCGAAATCTGTGGTTATGGGAACCAGCGAACGCTCATCCAGGTTATGGCTGACCCCATCCCAGGTATAGTTCTTCAGGAAAGCCATGTTCTGTATCGGGGGAGCATTGCGTATTCCCAGCCTGTCGTTGATGCCATGGCTGACCGTATGTCCGTGATGGGTAAACGCATATTCCTGGATATGGCAGAATCCGCAGGAAATGGTATTGTTCCCGGACAGCCTTCCGTCGTAGAACAGCTTTTTACCCAATGCCACTCCATTCACGGTTACCGGATTGCCGGTGAGGTCAAACGTCATCTCCGGAAAATTTCCCGGTATTTCCAGAGGATAGGTTTCATTCCGGTTGACGGGTTCTCCTTCAAACTCATCGGAACAGGAATTCATAACCATCATCAGAACGGCAAAAAACATCCGGAGCAGGGGTTGTTTCCTGCTCCGGAACCATTGGATCACTTTAATCATTGTGTACATGATCTACTTTGAACATCGCCGTCAGGTTATTGGTGATATTCACCAGGTGCTGACTGGAGCCCATCGCCATATCATTGGAGCTGTTCAGTGTAAGAGGAGTTGCTCCGCTTAAGTACTGATTGAAATCCGCCAGCATATGGATAGACGGGGTAATGGAAGTGGTCACTCTCGCTTTCACCGGAAGATCCAGGGTAATTTCCCGGTACAGGTCAGGTGTATTGTTCGCCGTCACATTGCCCATATTTCCGCAATGGTTCATAAAAGCCGTATCAGCGGATGCACTTCCGTATTTTCCTTCCAGCTTGGTGAAGATATATCCTGCCGCCCAGGACCAGGTCATCCCGGCTGTTTTTGCCCTGGCCCAGAATTCTCCCTGCCCGCCTTGGCCTAAAAGGTATGCCGACTGGCTTATTCCGAGCCCGAACCTGATTTTCCTATAATTATTCTTAGGAATTTCACTGAGGTTGATATAGTTGATGCCGGCAGTGGCCTCTGCCTGATCTATGATAAAGGCTCCATGATCCGGATCATTATAATGGTATTTGAATTCCGCTCCGTTCTCATCGATGAGTACAATATTGCTGATTATATATTTAAGGGTTGAAAACTGGTGTTTCTGGCCGGAAGAAGATATCTGGGTGGTTTGATTGAGCACAATGCCTCCGAGGTTGCTGAAACCATTCTCAAATTTAAGCTGCAGCTTTCCAGGTGTTGCATCGGCAGGATCGTCTTCATCATGGGTGCTGCATGAACTGATTGTGATTAGGCTCAAAGCCATAAAGAATAGCGATAAAAATTTATAAATTTTCATTGTTGATTTTTAAGTTGGATTTTAAATAGAAATATAAGAATGTAGGGTCATTTCAGATGTAAAATGACCATTCAGACTGCACGGGAATGTATTGCCGGCAGCCTTATAATTTTAAAATACAACTAAAAAACCGGAGGCCTGAAGATAGAATGAAGAAAAAGGAAGGCATATGCTTTCCGGTAGGGGTATATGATATATTCAGAAGAAAACTCTGATACAGGCCGGACTACAGCAATGTCGGGAAGAAGATAGGTATCCAGTATTTTCTGTCCGGAGTTTTTGACTTTATCCAGAGGTGAAGGAGCATCGCTATTTTTTGCCAGCTCCTTGCTCAGGTAGCATTTTCCGTTACAGTGAAGTTCCGGTTTGGCTTTGTTGATACAGAGCACCTCAGCAATGTAGGTATAATTTACAGCATATTCCGCAAGGGGGATCAGAGGCCTGAACACCATGTAGAAAATGAGGAATATGCTGCAAAATATTTTCATGAATTATTTTTTCATCAGGGCATCTTCATACCTTTTGCTCACTTCTTTCCAGTTGATGATGTTCCAGATGGCTGTAAGGTAATCTGCTCTCTTATTCTGATATTTCAGGTAGTACGCATGCTCCCAAACGTCGATTCCTAAGATAGGGGTTCCCTTCTCCTCCACGACATCCATCAGAGGATTATCCTGGTTAGGTGTGGAAGACACGAACAGTTTACCGTTTTTATCCACCGAAAGCCATGCCCATCCTGAACCGAAACGGTCTGCTCCCGCTTTGCTCATTTTCTCTTTTAATACATCCATGCTTCCGAATGTAGCCGTAATAGCTTTCATCAGCTGAGCAGATGGCTGGGTATTTTTCTCAGGGGTTAGAATCGTCCAGAACAATTCATGGTTATAGTGTCCTCCTGCATTATTCCGTACCGCAGGACTCAGTTTAGATACTCCTGAAAGGATCTGCACCAAAGTCTGTTTTTCCTGAGGTGTCCCTGCAATCGCTTTGTTCAGGTTGGTGACATACCCTGCTGCGTGCTTGGTGTAATGAATTTCCATCGTCTTGGCATCTACGGATCCTTCCAATGCATCATATGCATACGGCAATGGGGTCTGCTTGAATTGCGCCATCGCGAACTGGGCTGCAAAAACCGCACTCAAAGCGGCTACTTTTAAAATTTTCATACTATTCTTTTTTAATGGTTCGTATTGTTACTGAAGTAATTTTCTAATATCCTCGATCAGCTTTTCACGGTCAGGATGGTATTTCCCACGGAGATCAGGGGTTTTTCCATCAGCATCGGCATAATTCAGGCCAGAGTAATAAAGGATCGGCATGTGATCCTTATTGTACCGGCAGCGGATGTTCCCTTCACGGTCTACCAGTGCAATCATTCCGCTGTGATTCAGGCTTTCCGCCTGATCTTCCCGGTCACCTACATAAATATTGAACTGATCTGCCAGTTTTCCGATATACGACCTGTCGCCGGTAAGGAAATGCCAGTCCGGTGATTGGAATCCCAGGCCTGCTGCATGCTGGCGCAGGGTTTCCGGAGTATCATGGTCCGGATCTATGCTTATGGATAAAATGCCGAAATCCGCATTTTTAATCTCATTGTTGATGAACTTCATATTGCTGTTCATGATCGGGCAGATGGTAGGACAGCGGCTGTAAAAAAACTCAACAAGATATACTTTCCCTAACATATCTTTCGGAGTGACCTTTTTATTGTTCTGATCTGTCAGTTCAAAATCCGGGACTTTCATCACGGTATACAAACTGTTCCGGAAATAGCTCATGCCCACCCCGATTCCGACAAACAGCAGCGCAAAAACCACCAGAGGAATGATGATCTTATTTTTGGCAGTACTGGTTTTCTTTTTACTGGCTGACATACTTAGCGGGTCTTTTTTTAAATTCTTCTTTGCACGAAGCACTGCAAAAACCGTACGTTTTATGTTTATAAACGGCTGTATCTTTCAGGAATTCGGCCGTTTTCATATGGCATACCGGATCTTCGGCATTGACAACTTTTATGTTCTTAAGTTCCTGCTCAGACAGGGTGACGGTTTTTTTATGTTTTACTTTAGGCGCCTCCTGAGCACAGGCATATAATGATACTGACGTCAAAAGCGTCAGAAAAATATGTTTTTTCATTGTTAAAGGTAATTAAATAATACGGATTCCGAACAGGCATACTTGTATTCATCCCGGATCTTAAAGAATATTTAACAGCGCCCTGCTATGGAGAAGCGAGGTTAGAAGTTAATCTTTCAAAGTCCGGAATAGAGGATTCAGCTTAAAGGAGGGTGGAAAATACCGGAACTGTGTTCAAGGGTATATAAATCAGAATAGAGAAAATTCTGATGCTGCCTGTCTGTACCAAATCTGAGATTGACCACAGAAAGGATATCATGCGTAAGGAAATGGTCCGGAAGAGAGACTTTCAGTACCTGAACGTTACCGGACTGCTTTTCTGTCCTGGAAAGTTCTTTTTCCAGATAGCACTTCCCTTTGCAGGTAGATTGCGGAACCGCTCTGTTTTCACAAAGATTCTTGGTAATATAATCATAATTCACGGCATAATTCACCAGCGGCAGTACAGGACGTATTGCGATCATAAAGATGATGAATATGGACATGATATATTTCAAAACGGTCTTATCTCTGACAAAGATACACATTTGAAATACTATGAAGTCCTGTTATGATGAAAGTCAGTATTAATGATCATGCTATAAAAACAATAACAGGATGGCTTTTACTTTATAAAAGCGATCTCGTTACTCTCTTTTATTAGTAAATACCTATGATGTTTTAAAATTCATCCTCTGGATGCGTATTGCATTCACAATCGCCAGCAGCGCCACACCTACATCAGCAAAAACGGCTTCCCACATATTGGCTATTCCTCCGGCTCCCAGGATCAGCACAACGGCTTTCACGACAAATGCCAAAGTAATATTCTGCCAGACAATTTTTTTTGTCTGCTTACCAATGGCAATGGCCATAGGAATTTTTCCGGGTTTATCATCCTGAATAACGATATCCGCCGTTTCTATAGTCGCATCACTCCCTAGTCCGCCCATAGCAATCCCTACATCGCTTAAGGCCACTACCGGAGCATCATTTACCCCATCCCCAACGAAAGCAACGCTTCTGTTACCAGACTTGATTTCTTTTACTTTATTCACTTTATCCTCCGGTAAAAGGTCCCCATACGCATTGGTGATACCCAGTTCGTTGGCGACATGCCTGACGACTGAAGATTTATCTCCGCTGAGCATTGTGGGCCTGATCTTTAAAGCCTTCAGCTGATCAATAGCTGTTTTAGCATCGGGCTTAACCGTATCTGCAATCGTAAAATATCCGGCGAAATGATGATCATAAGCTACTGCAATCAGCGTATAGGCTTCGTTCTGTCCATCGATATGATAAGGGATCCCGAATTTATCCATCAGCCTGAAGTTCCCTACCAACAGATCTTTTCCGTTTATCTTTGCTTTCATGCCATAGCCTGCTATTTCTTCCACCTCCTCCGGAACAATGGAATGGTCTGTTTCTCCTGCATACTGATGGATTGCCGTGGCAACGGGATGCGTACTCTTACTCTCAAGGATATTCACCATCTTCACTATTTCGGCAGCATCGGCTCCTTCCGTAAAACTGGCAGACTGTACTTTGAAAACCCCTTCAGTCAGCGTCCCGGTTTTATCCATGACCACATCCTGAATGGTGGCAAGCCTGTCCAGAAAGCTGCTACCCTTAATCAGGATACCGTTCCGGCTCCCTGCTCCTATTCCGCCGAAATATCCTAGCGGAATCGAAATCACCAACGCGCACGGACATGAAATAACCAGGAATACCAATGCCCTGTACAGCCAGTCCCTGAATATATACTCCGTCACAAAAAAATAGGGCAGAAAAGTAATGGCTACAGCCAGGAAAACGACGATCGGCGTATATATTTTAGCAAACTTCCTGATAAAAAGTTCCGTAGGGGCTTTCTGAGCGGTAGCATTCTGTACAAGCTCCAGGATCTTGCTTAATTTACTGTCTTGATAGGCAGCCGTAACCTTTACCTGGCTGACCGTATTGAGGTTGATCATTCCTGCCAGAACTGCCTCTCCCTTTGTTTTGGTGTCAGGCTTGCTTTCCCCGGTCAGGGCAGAAGTGTTGAAAGATGCTTTTTCCGAAAGGAGCTCCCCATCAAGCCCCAGTTTTTCCCCGGATTTCAGCTGGATGATTTCTCCTACCTGTACTGTTTCTGCTTTCACAATTTGTGTACGCGAGTCCCTGATGACGGCCACTTCATCGGGACGCTGGTCCAGAAGGGATTTTATATTGGTAGTTGCACGCGTTACAGCCATGGCCTGAAAAACTTCCCCTACAGAGTAAAATAACATTACTGCAACGCCTTCCGGGTATTCCCCAATGGCAAAGGCGCCTACAGTGGCCACACCCATGAGGAAAAACTCTGAAAAAACATCGCCGTGGCTAATGCTTTGCCAGGCTTCTTTCAATACCGGAAATCCTACAGGAATATAGGCTATAAGATACCAGGCCAGCCGTACCCATCCCGAGAACCATTGAGGCTGTAAAAAATTGTCCAATACTATTCCCGACAGCAGAATCGCGAAGGAAATCAGAGCAGGCGTAAACATCTGCAGTGTTGATTTCCCGGCGGTATCATGATCATGGTCATGTCCATGATCATGTCCGTTGTGTCCCGAATGGTTGTGTGTCTCTTTTGGCTTTGTGCTGCAGCATTGTTCCATATTGCATAATTTTAAAACAAAGCTACAGGGAAAAAAGATGCAATACTATTGCAAACTTTCCAGACAGTTTTCGCAGATGCCTTTGGCAAACAGCCTGATTTCGTCAATCCGGAAATCGGTGCGCATATTTTCCGGAAAGGAGATATCTTCTTTACAGGTGGTCTGCTGGCAGATTTTACAGTAAAAATGAAGGTGCCAGTCTTTATGGATATTTTCATCGCAGCCGTCGTGGCAAAGCTTGTATTTGGTAGTGGCATTTTCCTGAATGCCGTGTACAATGCCTTTTTCTTCAAAGGTCTTCAGCGTCCTGTAAATGGTTGTCCTGTCTGCATTATTAAAGTGATTTTCAATTTCAGACAATGATAAGGCCGCTTCCTGGGAACTGAGAAAGTCGTAGACCAGGATCCTCATGCTGGTAGGCCTGGTATTTTTACCGATCAGCTTATTTTCGATGTCTTGTTTCATAACAGAAGAAATACCTATAAAGGTAAGGCTTATGTTTTACAATCATGGGTAAAAAGCCTGAAAATTCCCCTAATGAATATCATCCATAATTAAACGGATTCCCATTTTCTGACATGATTTAAATGATTATATTTGAAAAAAGCATCGGAATGAAAATCCTTATCGTCAACGGACCCAATCTCAATCTTTTAGGCACCCGGGAGCCCGAAATCTACGGGACAGTATCCATGGAAGACTATCTTGAGCAGCTGAGAGGTGAATTTACTTCTCATGACATCCTGTATTACCAGTCGAATATTGAAGGGGAGATCATCAACCGGCTTCAGGAGGATGACTTTGATGCCCTTATCATCAATCCGGGGGCATTCACGCATTACTCATATGCCATTGCAGACTGTTTAAAAAATATCAGGAAGCAGAAGATCGAAGTGCATATCAGCAATATCTACACAAGAGAGGAGTTCCGTCAGAAATCAGTGACAGCAGCACAGTCTGATGCGGTTTTATCCGGTTTCGGAATGGATGGATACCGGCTGGCTGCTCTGGGATTAAAATAATAATTCTTAACCATCATTTAAAAAAGATCGATAAATCCAATAAAAAAAGCCTCATCCGGTGATGAGGCTTAGTATATTAATTGATCGCTTGCTTCTGTAACTGAGGACCTGAAGACACCAGTCTTTTTCCTTCTTCCGAATTGCAGTACTGATCGAAATTCTTAATGTATTTCGCAGCAAGGTCTTTCGCTTTTTCTTCCCATTCGGCAACCTCAGTATAGGTTTGCCTTGGATCTAAAATACCTTCAGAAACATTAGGAAGCTCAGTAGGAATCTCAAGATTCATGATCGGAATTCTTGTCTTAGGGGCATCTTCGATAGAACCGTCGATGATGGCATCAATAATAGCCCGTGTATCTTTCAGTGAAATTCTTTTTCCGGTACCGTTCCATCCTGTATTCACCAGATAAGCTTTTGCTCCGTGCTCTTTCATCTTTCCAATTAAAGTCTTGGAATACATGGTAGGATGCAGGGTAAGGAAAGCCTCTCCGAAAGCCGGTGAGAAAGACGGTTCCGGCCCTGTGATTCCCCTTTCTGTTCCGGCCAGTTTGGAAGTATACCCGCAAAGGAAGTGATACTGTGCCTGGTCTTCATCCAGAATAGAAACCGGAGGCAATACCCCGAAAGCATCCGCAGAAAGGTAAACAATTTTTTTAGCATGCCCTGCTTTGGACGGCAGAACAATTTTATTGATATGGTAAATAGGATAGGAAACCCTGGTATTTTCAGTGATGGATCCATCGGTATAATCTGAAATCCCGTCATTCACAACCACATTTTCCAGTAATGCATCCCTCTTAATAGCCCTGAAAATATCCGGTTCTTTTTCTGCTGACAAGTCAATTACTTTAGCATAACACCCGCCTTCATAATTGAAAACGCCGTTGTTGTCCCAGCCGTGTTCGTCATCACCGATCAGGTATCTTTTAGGATCTGCCGATAAGGTCGTTTTCCCTGTTCCGGAAAGGCCGAAGAAAAGCGCGACATCCCCATCCTCGCCTACATTGGCAGAACAGTGCATGGAAGCCATGCCCTTCAATGGCAGATAATAGTTCATCATCGCAAACATCCCTTTCTTCATTTCCCCGCCATACCAGGTTCCTCCGATGATCTGAAGTTTTTCGGTCAGGTTGAACATGATAAAGTTTTCAGAATTCAGTTCCTGGGTTTCCCAGTGAGGATTGGTTACTTTTGAACCGTTGATCACCGTGAAATCCGGTTCTCCGAAATGCTCCAGTTCATAATGGGAAGGCCTGATGAACATATTCGTTACAAAGTGGGCCTGCCAGGCGACCTCTACGATGAACCTTACTTTTAGCCTGGTATCTGCATTGGTTCCGCAAAATGCATCTACCACATAAATTTTTTTGGCATCAGAAAGCTGATTCAACACCAGTTCTTTACAGGAGCTGAAAATTTCCGGTGTTGTGGGTAAGTTTACCTTACCGTCCCAGAAAATGGTATCTCTTGTAACATCATCCTGAACAATGTATCTGTCTTTAGGCGAACGACCCGTGAAAATTCCTGTTTTTACTGATACTGCACCAGATTCTGTAAGTTCAGCCTTTTCAAAGCCCTGATTATCGGAAGAAACTTCAGCCTGATACAGTTCTTCATAAGAAGGATTATATACCAGTTCATAATCTCCCCTGATCCCTAATTTTTCTAAATCGCGGATGATTTTAGCGTTTTTCATTGTACTTATATTTTCTGTTTCTTTTTGGGTACTGACAAAATTAATATTAACTAATTGTTAAAGATGGTTTAAATATAATGATATATGTCAGAATGGCAAATAAAAAAATAGGTTTATAAAACAATGAATTTCAACCAATTAAATCACTCCAATTGAAAACGGATGAGAAACCTTTTCCCCAAAAATAGTCCTGAAAGCCATCAAATTTTGCGCTCATGACAAAATCGCCTCCCCAGGCTCCCAGGCTTTTCACAAATACCGGACAATCAGAGAAAAAGCGCTGTTTCGCTGTGGGTATTTCAAGGAAATCTGATATTTTTTGCTCATGAATCAACATTAGGCTGGAAAAATTTTCCAATTCTCTGCATAATAAAATTTTCTTTGTCAAATCTGAAAATTCATTAACCAACTCAGGAGACTTTATTTTTGAACGGTATAAGCGGATCGCTTCGCGGCTGTCCTGCTTCTGGTTCAGGTGGATAAAAATCAGGTCATCTTTGAATGCCGGATCAAATACCACCTTATCATATTTTATCTCAGGAACACTTTGATACAGGACGGCAGATTTCTCTTTTGCCACGGCAATATCATAACCGCTACCACCCAGGCTTAGGGTATTCAACTGAAAAGGATCGATGGCAGACCATTCGGCAAGGTTATTCATTAACGTTGAACTGCTGCCGAGGCCATAGTCTGAAGGAAACTGCAGGTTGGTCTTTATATGATAGGAAGAATCTCCGCTAAATCGGGTAGAAGAAAGCTGCTGTACATTCTTCAGTGTGTTCAGGACGAATTCTGCAGCGGAAGGAATATTGGTTTCCCTAATACCCCAGTTTTTGTAATCCATAACTGCTTTCAGCCATGTTTTGCCCTGATGAAGTGCTTCCCAGAACACCATGCTTTTATGATCTGCGTTTTCTTCAAAAAAAAACTCTTGTCCAGGCTTCGTAGGTACGGCCAGGACAAGAGCTCCGTCTAGGGCAAAATATTCTGAAGTCAGCATCAGCTTTCCCGGTGAAAATATTCTGCTCATGGTATGGGTATACGTTTAAATTGCAGAAGCAATGTTCACAGAACCGTCAATTTTTTTAATAAGGCCCTGAAGAGTTTTCCCGGGACCTACTTCCACAAACTGGGAGGCTCCGTCTTTGATCATGTTCTGGACAGATTGGGTCCATTTTACAGGTCCTGTAAGCTGTGCAATAAGGTTCTGTTTGATTTCTTCAGGATTGGTTACCGCTGTAGTGGTGATATTCTGATATACAGGGATAGTAGGCTTTCTGAACTTTGTGTTCTCTATCGCTGCAGACAGTTTCTCCTGTGCAGGCTGCATGAGCGGCGAATGGAATGCCCCGTTTACCGGTAACAGCAAAGCTCTTTTCGCTCCTGCTTCCTTCAGCTTCTCACAAGCCTCTTCTACTGCTGGTGTTTCGCCGGAGATAACCAGCTGCCCGGGACAGTTATAGTTTGCCGGAACCACAATTCCTTCGATCCGGCTACAGATCTCTTCCACTTTGGCGTCTTCCAGTCCAAGGATAGCGGCCATGGAACTTGGATTGGCATTACAGGCATCCTGCATTGCTTTTGCCCGTTCCGATACCAGCCTCAATCCGTCATCAAAAGATAAAACACCGTTGGCTACCAGTGCGGAGAACTCACCTAAAGAGTGTCCTGCTACCATTTCAGCGCCCAAACCGTTAACTGCCTTAAGCGCAGCAACTGAATGGATAAAAATAGAAGGCTGTGTAACTTCTGTCCTTTTAAGATCTTCATCCGTCCCGTTGAACATAATGGAAAGGATGTCGAAACCTAAAATTTCATTGGCAGATTCCATCAAATCCTTTATGTCTTTTCGAGAATCATATAATTCTTTTCCCATTCCCACGAATTGAGAACCCTGCCCAGGAAATACAAGTGCTTTCATGTATTGATTTAAAATATTATACAAATATAATTATAATGTTAACAATATTTTCCAATGCGCGTAATCAGAGTTACGGCATAAGCCTGATCACCCGGTAACCGGTATTGACATATGCCCCGTTCGCTTTGGATTTAACAAATTCAAATTTTGTGGCCAGCTGGGTCTGAACTTTATTCATCTGACGGAAAATCTCCCCTTTCCGGTTTTCCCTGGTCAGCATATCATTCATGACATCAAACCCGATGATGGCATATTTAGGAGGTGTTTTGCAGTATTTGGCTTTATAGGCTGCGAGAATTTCTTTTTCAAAGCTTCCTTCGGTATTGATTTTCCTGTCCATCAGATACACCAGGTGAGCCTGGCTGAGGTCGTCCACTTTTCTTTCGAAGCTCGGATGGTAATACATGCTGAATGCTTTTACGCCCTGAACGTCTTTTGAAAGGGCAATCACCCTGTTGGAAAATGCTTCTCCGGCAGCATCACTATCATTCGCCAATATGGCAATTACCGGTGCAGACTGTCCGGTCATCATATTCTGGTCCAGCTGGATATCTGCCGGAGAATTCACAATGATGATATTAGCGTTTTTCACTGCTTTTTCAATACCTGCTTTAATATAGTTGGCATTTTCCTTTTTAGCATCAGCCACTATATAGATCTTCTGGTTGGAATATGCTGCCTTTACTTCATCAACAATCTTATCGGCATACGTCTGGTCATTGGTTTCCACAATGATCAGATTGCTGTAATTGTACAGTTCCGGAGAGTTTGCAAACGGAGCTACTACAGGAATTTTCTGATTTTTAATAAAGTCCAGGACATCGATAACATTGGATTTGAAGAATGGCCCTACAATAAGGTCTGTATTATTAGGGTTGATCTGGGTCATCGAATTTTTGAATGATGCTTCGTTTCCGGAATCCACTATTTTGATATCCAGTTTCTGGCCGCTGGCCGCATTTCTTTCGATGGCCAGTTTAGCACCGGTCAGGAAATCCGTCGCCATACCCCTGTATTGGGTTTCATTGGTGCTGTACCCGAAAGGAAGCATGAGGACCACACTCAGGGCATCCCCGTTTTTCTTGACATACGCCGGATCCATTTTTCGGATTTTCAATACCATTCCGGATTTAAGGCCGCCGGATAATTCCGGGTTCAATGCAATCAGCTCATCAACTGTAATCCCGAATTTATTGACAATGGAAAACACCGTATCTCCGTGCTGAACCGTATAGGTAACATAATCATCTGCGGCGGCAGTTTCTGAAGGTGATTCAACAGAAGACCTGCTGTCGTCCTGATCCATTTTTACTTTGGTAATAGCCTCAGAGGATTCTGCGGCTGTATTTTTCCTTACTTTTATGGTTTCACCCGGCTTCAGGCCTTTTTCTTCCAGTCCGGGATTCAGTGCAAACAATTCCTGCTTCGTCGTATTGAACTGCTTGGATATCCTGTAGTAATTATCTTTAGCCTGGATGGTGTAGTTTTCTCCTTCAGCAGAAGCCGCCTCTGGTTCTGCAGCCGGTTCCGCTTTTTGTACCGGAGCTGACTGCTGTTGGATATTGCCATACTTCCTGATGCTTTCCATAGGAAGGGTAAGCTCCTCTCCGATCTTCATATGGGAATCAAGATCAGGATTCAGTTTTCTGAGATCTGTCTCGGAAATCCGGTATTGTTTTGTAATGCCGTAGATGGTCTGTTTGGGTTGCAGGATAATCTTGCCCAGTTCCGCTCCGCGGGCCGGCCTATTCTTATCCAATGCTGCATGGGTATCCGTTTTAACGGTTAAGATATCACCGATAACCAGTTTGCCATCTTTATGCTTAGGGTTCAGTTTCAATAATTCATCTACACTTATGCCGTATCTCTTGGCAATGCTGTAAGGAGTATCTCCTTTCACCACCGTATGGGATTTCTGGGCAGACAGTCCCAAAGCCATACAAAGACCGGACAGAATAAAAAACCTTTTAATCATAGTCGACAATTATAATGTACAAAAATACTCCTTTAAAATTAAATGGCAACAATTATTAGTTTTGATTCCTCTACCTCCATTTCTTCCAGGCAGCTTTGCAGCCAGTCATAGCCGTAATCGGCAAAGAATACACTGAAGTTGTAAACCCTTTCCTGCCAGGTACCTGAAGGATGTACTTCCAGGAACAGGGTCTCCAATCTTTCCACAAGTTCATTCTGCTTTATTTTTTCTGCATGCAGGAGCCTCTTTTTCATCCTCGTAAAAGATTTCAGCTGCCGTACCTCTTCTGCACGCACCATATTCCCGAAGGATTTCTCGGTAGTTTCCGCAACAGTCTTGAGTTCAGAAAACTGCTGTTGCAGTCTGGCTTCATTATTTTCCAGTACCTTCAGGATGTCCTGGTTTTCCAGGATTTTATTCTCAACGACTTTGGCAAAATTCCGGAAAAAGCTTTTAGGCTTCAGATTGAGCCTTTCTATTTTATTGACGGTCTTTTCTTTAATAAAAAGCATGGAGTTCCTCGGAATGAGTACCGGGAAAGGAAGGCCTACGGCGGAAAAATAATCCTTGAGTTCCAGCCAGTACATGATTTCTGCGTTACCGCCAATATAGGCCAGGTTAGGCAGTACCTTCTCCTGATACACCGGACGCATCAGAGCATTAGGGCTGAATCTTTCCGGAAACTCTTCAAGCTCCTGAATCAGTTCTTCTTTGGTAAACCTGATGTTTTTATCCACAATGAAATAGGCATTCCCATCAAAGTCTATCCTGTCCCTGGTTTCGGAAAGGTAAAACAGGTTAATTTCACGCGGATTGACCTGTACTTTACCATACCTTCCGGAAAGCAGATCAACTTTATCCCGGGAAGCTTTCTGAAGGCTGAAGTTCATCAGCTCATCCCTGAAAATATCTTTTATCTGCTGCTTGAGTATATGGCAGTCCCCATCAATACTGATCAGTCCGTAACCGGCAAACATCCTGTTGACAAACATCCTGATTGCCTCCGTTAAGGTATTTCCGTTCTTATAGGATTCTTTAAGCATCAAAATCAGCTCGGTGCCGAAAACGGAATCCCTGAACTCTTTTTCAAATTCAGAAATAAAAAAAGAATCATTCACATGAATCCTTCCTACCGGTCCTCCGGACTTTTCGTTGATTTCATAATAATGGTTCTCTGTCCTGAAATGGTTGATTTCATCAAAATCATGGTCCTCCGTAGCCATCCAATATACCGGAACAAAATTGAATTCCGGAAAATGGCCTTTCAGATAGGAACAGGTCTTAATGGTCTGAAGAATTTTATACACAAAAAATACAGGTCCTGAAAAGAGGTTCAGCTGATGCCCGGTAGTAATGGTAAAAGTATTGCCGGATTTTAAATGATGCAGGTTCTTTTCCTGCTCTGAGGACAATGGCGCAGCGGAAAGCTGCTTTTCCAAAGCCTGATAAAGCACCTCCCTCTGTTCCTGAGTAAATGATTCCTGCTTCTGATGAATCTGCATCTTAACAGCATCCAGTGTGAAGGTCTGGTCTTCAAAGCCTTCAATATCCCGGTTCAGAAAATCTTTAATGAGCTGAGGGATGCTTTCTATATCAGTAAATGATATTTTATCGATTGTTTTCAACGTCTACTAATTTTAGTTGAACAAATACCATACGATTCCGAGGTTCAATCTGAAATCATACACCGGATAATGCGGGAATGCGTATGCTTTGTTGTGCGAAATAACTGTGGCCACCTGCTGTCCTTCGATAAAGAAGAACATTTTCTTAACCTTCATGTTAAAATAGAGATCCGTAATCGGCTGCCCACCGATAGAAAAGGAGTTTGCCGTAGGAAGAATATATTCATTAAGGATCGGAAAATATTCCCTGGAAGCAAATCTGGAAAAATAATACACCTTAATACCGGTCTGGATTTCTGCTGCATTTTTGAAGGCTTTGGTCTGGTAGAACACGTTGGCTCTTCCGATGAAGCCCGGTAAAGGCATGAGGTTTTTATTGGTGAGCACATTCTGGAACTGCAATCTTGTGTTCAGGTGGAATTTCCCGTAACTTACCGTTGCGTCGCCTCCAATCTGCGAAATGTTGAGCGAGTTATCACTTTGACGCGGAAGGGCATTCTGATCAAAGTAGGTGTAATTATCTATCCTGAAGTAATTGGCAAATAATTCGGTTTTAAACCATTTCAGGTTTATGCTTCCCCCAATTTCTGTAACCGCCTGGTTTTTTGCATCCTGAAGGTAATAGTTGAATTTCCTGTAATTGGATGTATTCATGATATAATTGAAGGATGGGTAAGCGCTTTGGAAATTCACCTTTGCATTAACAAAATAGTCTTTAATGGGCTCAAAAGACAAGTTGTTTGTAGTTCTGATGTAACTCCCGAACTGGCTTCCTTTGGAAATTTCGAGGAAAGAATTGAGCTGTATCTTATCCAAAAGCCGGATCTGCAGATTCCCAACAGCTCCCAAACGGCTTTCCTTCAGTTCAGATGGAATGGTCAGGCTGGGTAAAGCAATTTCAGTAACGCCGAACTTCAGCATCTGGTAGCGCAGTCCTGCATCCAGTTTAAATTTCTCATTGTCCCAAACCAAACTAACCGTATTGCTCAGGTTATCCGAATATTTTTTAACCGGAAGTGCTCCTCCTGGATTGATCAATTGTGAAACATTATTGAACCAGTAAGGTTCGAGGGCATTTTCCGTGTAATGATACTTATTTCCCTGGTGAGAAATGGTATGCCTGATTTTAAACGGTATCTTGTCTGAATTGAACGGCGCAAACTGATGGGTAAGGTAATACCTGCGGTAAGAAAACTGCGAACTTGTAGAAGCAAGGTTAACCTGCATATTCTGTCTGTTCCTGGAATCACTGTTCCCGTTCTGGAACAGGCTGTCCACTGCAATCCCTCCGCTTTCCTGGTTATTTACATTCTGATGGAGATAATGGGCAAACAATTCATACTTACCGTTCTTTGAAGTATAATGCCCGGAAAATAAAGTGTTGTTATTGGCTGCAAGACTGTTCCTGTACATCCCCTGCGAACGTAATCCCATGTATTCGATGGCGAAATTGAAGCGCTTTCCTATATTCTGGGTGTATGTGGACTTAAGAGCAGCCCCGTTCTTCATGGCATTGTGATACACGAAAGTAGCGGTAGGCGTTTTCACATCGTAATACTTGATGTCATCCACTCCTAAAATACCGTATGATTTATTTGTGGGCATCAAAGCCAGGTTCTGTTCCGGATTCAATTCATAAGACAGAGGATTAAAGCCGGCCCCGATGTTGGCCACCTGCACCCTGCCGAAATTATCCCTGTTATTATACTGTGAAAAAATATGGGTTTTATCAAATGTCATTACCGTATCAAAAACTTTCTTTTCTGAAAACTGTTTCTGGTACAGATAATCATTGATGGTAGGTTTAAAGATCTTCAGGGAATCTTTTGTCCCTGAATCGATCACCAAAGTATCTTCCAGTTTCTTCTCCAGCGTATTGCTGTCTGTCTTATTAACGATCTGTGCCTGAGCTGAAAAACTGAAAAATAGTATGATGAAAAGTATATACTTCATTGATTGCTTTTTGTAGAGCAAAAGTAAGAAATAATGGGGAATAAAAAACCCTGCCAGGGGCAGGGTTTTATTATGTGTTATTTTTTGATTAATAACCTGTATTTTGCTTAACATTAGGGTTAGCAGAAATTTCTGATAATGGAATAGGTAATGTATATCTATAATCTCCGTTAGGTAAATTGGAAGTCATTACAATATCATCAGTATTATTTCTATCCATTGTAACACCTGCCTTATTAGCTAAACGCTTTAGATCAATATATCTGTGACCTTCTAAGGCCAATTCCATACGTCTTTCTTTAAGAACATCAGCCCAAGCAGCTTGCGCATTGGTATATACCGGTAATGCGACTGGTGCTCTGAAGTTCCTAGCATCTCTTACACTCTTAATATACCCTGCTGCGGTAGTGAGCTGGCTATTATTAATCGCACATTCAGCTAATATAAAATACATTTCAGAAAGCCTGAATAGCTTTAAATCGTTTCTTGTATTTGTACCGGCTTTTCCAGGATATTT
Source organism: uncultured Chryseobacterium sp. (assembly GCA_913775525.1). Classification (GTDB taxonomy): domain Bacteria; phylum Bacteroidota; class Bacteroidia; order Flavobacteriales; family Weeksellaceae; genus Chryseobacterium. The sequence goes on along the minus strand of CAJYLH010000022.1, from coordinate 382,494 downwards.
ATCAATAACAAGCCTGTCAGATGTTCTGGTTTGTTGTAAATTATTCGGATATAAATTAGCATAATTTGCATTGGGAGCAGTAGTAGGGTCTCTATTGGTCAGGTATCTGATATCACCTTTTTCTCCCATATTTACACCTGGAGTAGTACTTCCAAAATTATCTACAAATAGGTTATATAAGTTACGTCCCCAGAACCACATAGGCGAACCTGTAAGGCTGGAACTATTCGTATTCCAATAAGTTCCTACAGCCACACCATTTCCAGTAGCTGCGATACGGCCTAGAGAAAAAATAGATTCTCCTCTATTCTGATCAACCCACATTTGACGGTATGGATTAAATGAAGTACCTACTGTTGCTGTTGTTTGTCCATAAAAGAAACTGTTCCACGTACTACCACCAATTGTAGTCCCACTTTGACTGCTGGTTATAGGAGTGGCAGCAGTTAATCCAAAACCTCCAGCTGCTGAAGCATTTATAACAGCTTCTGCATATGTTTTAGCCTGAGCATAATCACCTTTATATAAGAAATATCTAGCTGCCATTGCATTAACAGCACTTTTACCAACAAAATACTGGTTTGTACCTTCTGTAGTTAAAGTATTTCTAGCAAAAGTTAAATCTTCCTCAATAAAACTGTAAATATCTGAATTTTTCACCCTTGGCAGCTTAGCATTAAGATCCGGTACATCCTTAAGCAAAATAACACCTAAAGCGTTAGGATCTGCCATATTTTCAGAATATAAAGACTCCAACTGAATGTATGAAAATGCTCTTAATGCTCTTGCCTGGGCAATAATATTTGATAATCTTGTTGCATCTGTTGTATTAGTAGGTACAATTCCCGCAGCGCCCCTAATCAAACGGTTAACGTGATTTATTACCGCATAGTTATTTTGCCAAATTGCAGTTGCTTGAGCATTTTGTGAATTTAGGAAGAAACGATGCAAGTCAAACTCTTGCCCTCCACTTCCAGAGCCTGGTTTTACCTCGTCTGTAATTACAGCAGATAAATAAATGGCTGTTCCCGGTTCCATGGTTCCATAAACATTACCCATCAAGTAATTGTATAATGCATCCGTAGTCGCGAACGGAGTACCGTCATCTTCAACCTGTCCCGGCTGGGGATTAATATCCAGTGCATCATTACAACTCTGCAAAGTACCCAGAGATAACAATAAAGAGCCTACTAATGATATATTTAAAACTATTTTTTTCATTTCTATTTATTATTAAAATTGTACGTTAAGTCCTACTGAAACAACTCTTGGGTTTGGATATACACCTTGAGAATATGGTATTATTGGCTCCGGATCGTAACCTTTCCATTCTGTCCATGTAGCTAAGTTTTCACCTTGAACAAACACTTTAAGTGAAGTAATAGGCAATCCTCTTAATAAATCTTTCTTAAAGTTATATCCAAAAGTTACATTTTTTAAACGGATATAATCTGTTTTAAAAAGGAATCTGTCAGATGATCCTTCTAAACCAATATTATTAGCCTGGATAGAAGGAATGTTTGTATTTGTATTATTCGGCGTCCATGAATTAAGAATATCTCCTGCGAAATTCATTCCTTGGCCTAAAGCACTAGGATCCATTAAATATGAATAAATGTTATCATATTGATATCCCCCTGCCTGGTAACTGAATAATATATCTGCAAACCATCCTTTATAATCGGCATTTACACCAAATCCTCCAGTAAATTTCGGAACATATGATTTACCTGTTAATACTTTATCGTTTGCTGTAGGTGCCTCAGTAATATTACCGTTAGCATCTAAAAACTGTTGTTCACCGGTTTGAGCATTTACTCCTACATAGTGATAAAGGTTCCATTGTCCGATTGGTCCACCTGGAGCTTCTACATTGTCTCCTGAAAGATCAGCTCCTTCAAAGGATAAAATTTTGTTCTTATTATAAGCACCATTAGCAAAAATAGAAACGTTATAATCTTGATTCTTCAGAATGTTGAAACGTAATGATCCTTCTACACCTCTATTTTCTAGCTCTCCATTATTACCATTAATAGTATATTGCCCAGTTGCAGCCGATAATGTAATAGAGTTGAACAATCGATCAGTAGTTTTTTTATAAACATCAAATGTACCTTCTACAAAATTATTAAATAAACCAAAGTCTAATCCAATATTTGCTTGCGTAACTTTTTCCCATTTAACGTTTGGATTACCGATTACTGCAGCATATCCTACCGTATTCATATATCCTGTACCACTGGCTATTAAGTCAGTATATACATTAGTCCCGGTAAATAATGGGTTTCCATTATTGGCTGGCTGAATTAAGTTCTGGTTTCCTGTGGTACCGTAAGAACCTCTAAGCTTAAGAAGTTTTACACTTGATCCTGCAAGGAAATCTTCTTTATCAATGTTCCAGCGACCTCCCACTGACCAAAATGTTTCCCAGCGATTTTCTTTAGGGAATCTATATGATCCATCTCTTCTTACCGTTCCACTGATTCCATATTTTCCGGCATAATCATAATCAACTGTACCTACATAAGCTAAAGTACCTGCGTTAATCTTACCAGCCGAAACACTTGGCAAATATAATGAAGGTGTTGAAGGATTAAATGGGATATAACCTGTTCCTGCTCCGAATGCCCAGTTAAATGGATCTAATCCATTCTGGGTATTACTTTTAAATAAATAGTGTGCTTTAACATAATCTAAATATCCTGCAACAGTAAGTGAGTGATCACCAAATTTTTTATCAATTGTAATATTAGTTACAGAGTTAACCGTTAAATCTTTAGTATTTGTCATTTGTTCAAAGCCACCATATTGTGCGCCAGAGGCTCTTGCCACAAGAGCTAAGTATCCTGTAGGGTCACGGGCAATGTCTCTATCAGATTCTCTGTAATCCATACCTGTTCTATTACCTACTGATAACCAATCTGTAATTTTATAGTTTACATTAGCGTTAGCAAGAATTGAAGTTTCAGTAAACTGATTTCTTACACCCCCTCTAATGATATCAGCTAAGATCCATCCTGGATAGTTCACTCCACTTCCTCCTAGTTGGTTAAACATATCTTGTCCATTAGCAAATGGATATGGTTCTAAATAACTTGGTGTTAAGAGAGATCCGAAAAGGGGATTTTGCACTGTGTTATTTTGAATATTGGCATTAGTTTCCTGATCTAACTGATTTCGTTTAGAATATCCTACAGCCAATTGCATCCCAAATGTTAACTTACCATCATCTGATTTACCACTTAAGTTATTTCTTAGCGTAAAACGTTTAAAATCCGTTGATCTGAAGGTACCTTCACTATCCAAATAACCAATAGAAGTATAGTTGTTAATATTCTTACCCCCTGATGTGATTCCTAAGGTATGCTGTTGCAGCATTCCGGTACGGAAAAATTGTTTATTCCAATCTGTGTTTGGATATGCTGCTATTTGTTCAGGTGTTAATCCTGCTCCTTCACCAACTCCATACTCATTTTGTAAGTTTAAGAGATCTGTAGAACCTAATACATTATATTTTGTTTTAGGTAAGACCGAGAAAGAAGTGAGTACATCATATGTTACTCTTAATCCACTATTAAACCTTGCATTCTTTGTGTTAATAACAACAACACCATTAGCACCTCTGTTTCCATAAATTGAAGTAGCTTGTGCATCTTTTAAAACACTTATACTTTCAATATCTTCAGTATTTAAATTTCTGAACTGCGTAGCAGAAGTAATTAATCCGTCAATAACATATAAGGGATCCGTAGATGCATTAATAGAAGACATACCTCGAACCATTACATTGATCTTTCCAGATCCTGGAGACCCTGAAGTTGAATTGATGCTAATCCCCGGAGCATTTCCTTGCAAGGAATTAATAAAAGAAATGTTAGGACGGTTTTCCAGAGCCTTAGAATCTACAGTAACTGATGCTGCAGTAGATTTAGCTTTAGTACTTTTTTTGCTATATCCAAGAACTACAACCTCTTCGATCTGCTTTTCTGTAGTAGCAGTATCTCTATTTCTCTTAGTTGTTTGTGCAAAAGCTGCCTGCCCTACAAAGAACAATACTCCAGCACTCAATACACTTAGTTTAACATTCATATTAACAAATTTTAATATATTTAATGGGCAAATATGTTAATAAATTTTAACACTAACAAGTTTTCAGATGTTAATAAACAAAAAAAACTCTATATTAATCAAAATATATAATGACTGAAATCATAAAATAATCAAAAAAAAAATCATTATCAGTTTATTTTTTATCAAAAAAGCACATGTTAAATTTTATTTAATAGAAAAAAATAATTATAAAAAACATTATTTAGAATCATTACAAATTATTTTAGTTTTAATAAATAAAAAAAACTGCCTAGAATAAGGCAGTTTTTTTATGTATTTATTACGATATTACTATTTTAATTTCTTCTTAACAGCAACCTCTTCATATACTTCCAGGATATCTCCTACTTCAATATCATTATACCCTTTCAGGTTCAGACCACATTCATATCCTTTTGTTACTTCTTTAACATCATCTTTGAAGCGCTTCAGGCTTTCCAGTTCTCCGTCAAATTTAACGATACCGTCACGAAGGACTCTGACCTTAGAGTTTCTGGCTACTTTTCCTGAAAGAACCATACATCCTGCAATAGTTCCGACCTTAGAGATTTTAAATACTTCTCTGATCTCTACATTACCGATTACCTGTTCTTTAATTTCAGGAGAAAGCATTCCTTCCATAGCTTCTTTTACCTCCTCAATGGCGGCATAGATGACAGAATACGTTCTGATCTCAATTTCCTCTCTGTCTGCAAGTTCTCTGGCATTACCTCCGGCTCTTACGTTGAACCCGATAATAATAGCATCTGAAGCAGCAGCAAGGTTAACATCCGATTCTGTAATAGGACCAACACCTTTATGCAGGATGTTAACATTGATTTCAGCAGTGGAAAGCCTTTGCAGCTGGTCAGATAATGCTTCTACGGAACCGTCCACGTCACCCTTGAGGATGATATTAAGTTCTTTGAAGTCACCCAGAGCAATCCTTCTTCCCAATTCTTCAAGCGTAGTATGCTTTTTAGTCCTGATGGAAAGTTCACGCTGAAGCTGTTCCCTTTTATTGGCAATAGATTTGGCTTCACTTTCATCTTCATATACCTTGAACTTGTCACCGGCAGTCGGAGCTCCGTCAAGACCTAAAATAGTTACCGGAATAGAAGGACCCGCCTCTGAAAGGTTTTTACCTCTTTCATCCAGCATCGCTTTAACTTTACCATGGTTCTTACCTGCCAGTACATAATCACCTACCCTTAAGGTACCTGATTGCACCAACATAGTAGAAACATATCCTCTTCCTTTATCTAATGAAGCTTCAATCACCACACCCTGAGCATTTCTGTCGGGATTGGCTTTCAGCTCCAGTAATTCTGCCTGAAGCAAAACTTTTTCTAATAAAAGATCAATATTGTTACCAAACTTAGCAGATATTTCCTGGGACTGTACATTTCCTCCCCATTCTTCCACTAAAATATTCATTCCTGAGAGCTGCTGACGGACATTATCCGGATTAGCACCGGGCTTATCAACCTTATTCAATGCAATAATCATCGGTACACCCGCTGCCTGGGCGTGTGAAATCGCTTCTTTAGTCTGAGGCATCACATCATCATCTGCTGCAATTACGATAATCGCAATATCGGTGATTTGCGCTCCCCTTGCTCTCATCGCGGTAAATGCTTCGTGACCCGGTGTATCAAGGAATGTGATCCTTTGCCCGTTTTCAAGCTTTACGTTGTATGCTCCGATGTGCTGGGTAATTCCTCCGGATTCACCGGCGATTACATTGGTTTTCCTAATGTAATCCAGCAAAGAGGTTTTACCATGATCCACGTGTCCCATTACAGTTACGATCGGTGCTCTTGATACAAGATCTTCTTCACTGTCGATGATTTCTTCTGTTTCAGCATCTTCAAGGTCAGCATCAGAGAATTCGATTTTATACCCGAATTCGTCAGCAACAAGCAATAAAGTATCCGCTTCAAGCCTCTGGTTCATCGTAACCATTACGCCTAAGGAGAAACATGCAGAAATCACCTCAGTCGGAGAAACATTCATCAGACTGGCTAATTCGCCTACCGTAATGAATTCCGTTACCTTAAGTGTTCTGTCCTGAGCTTCCAGCTCCTGCTGACGCTCATCCTGTTCCCTACGGAAAGTTCGTTTATCTTTTCTGTGCTTGGAAGATTTGGATTTCCCTCCTTTATTAGTCAGTTTTTCAAGGGTCTCCTTGATCTGGTTTTTCACCTGTTCATCTGTAAGCTCAACAGGCATTACCCTTTGACCCGGACGGTTGTTCTGGCCTCCTTTCTTGAAGCCTCCACCCTGACCTGGCGGACGGTTGCCCTGGTTATTCCCGAAACGGTTTCCTCCGCCCGGGCCTCCCTGTCCCTGAGGACGGTTACCAGGTCCGCCATTTTGTCCCTGAGGCCTGTTGTTTCCTCCCTGGCCTTGTGGACGGTTGCCCTGATTGTTATTACCACCCTGGTTATTGCCTGTATTAGGCTGGTTAGAGCCTGGCTTTTCAATTCTTTTTCTTTTCTTTTTAGCTCCTGCTCCTTTCGACTTATCAGCAAACTGACTTAAATCGATTTTTTCTCCTACGATCTTTGGACCATCTAGCTTCTGATATACCGTCTCAATCTTCTGAGGTTCCTGAGATTCAGGTTCTGCAGCAGGTTGTTCAGATTTAATTTCTACAGGAGCCTGAACAGGTTCCGGCTTCGGAGTTTCCTTTACAGGTTGTTCAGCCGGTTTTTCCTCAGCTTTCTTTTCTTCCACTTTCAGCTTATCTTTTTTAACGGGTCTGTTTCTGGATTCGATCTGGGAAAGGTCTATTTTATCCAATACTTTAAACTCCTGCTTTTCAGGAGCCGGTCTGTTTTCAGAAACAGGTTCAGCTTCTTTTTTCTTTTCCGCTTCAGGAGCGGGAGCTGGTGATGGTGCCGGAGCCTCATCAGCCTCAGGCTTTTTAGGATCAAGGTCTATCTTTCCGAGAACCTTTGTTTCCGGTTTTATATTAGCTTTAGCTCTTATTACTTCAGGGGTCTTTTTTTCCTCAATTTCCAGCTTTTCTTCCGGAACTTTGGTAATAACCACCTCATGGGATGCTTTACGTTGCTCGCCATCCTTGGCAAACTCAGCCTCCAATGCAGAATATGCCGCTTCTTCTAATTGAGCGTTAGGATTGCTTTCAACCACGAAGCCCCTGGATTGTAAAAATTCTACTAACCTGGACATCGAAATATTGAATTCCTTAACCGCTTTATTTAATCTAATTTTTGGCATCTATTATTTTACTGTTTTTTAATCCTTAAAATTAAAGTATTTCCTTTTTACTAATTATTAAAATTTATTTAAAATCTTAATCTTCAAATTCTTCCCTAAGAATACGTTTCACATCTTCAATTGTCTCCTCTTCAAGATCTACCATATTCAGCAGGCTTTCGGTATCTTTATCCAATACAGACTTAGCAGTAGTAAGCCCTACTTTTCTGAACTCTTCCAATACCCATTCTTCAATGTCGTCATTGAATTCTTTCAATTCAACATCATCATCTTCACTGGACTCCCTGTGCACATCAATCTCATAACCTGTCAACCAAGAAGCAAGCCTGATATTCTGTCCCTGTTTTCCAATCACTTTAGAAATCTCCTCTACAGGCGTATATACCAGAGCGTAATTTCCGTTATCGCTGATGTCAATTTTATTAATGGTCACGTTTCCTAAAGCCCTTTTTACAAGGATTTCCGGATTTTTAGACCATTGGATGACATCAATGTTTTCATTTCTCAACTCTCTTACCACACCATGGATTCTTGATCCCTTCACTCCCACACACGCTCCTACAGGATCAATCCTGTCATCATAAGCATCCACGGCAATTTTTGCTTTTTCGCCCGGAATTCTTACCACTTTTTTAAGCATGATGGTTCCGTCCTGGATTTCCGGAATTTCAAGCTCCAGAAGTTTTTCCAGGAACTTAGGTGCCGTTCTTGAAATGATAATCTGTGGCTTGGAACCTTTGAAGTCTACGGTTTCTACAATAGCCCTGATATTTTCTCCTTTCTTAAAGAAATCGGAAGGAATCTGATTTTCTTTAGGCAGGATGAACTCATTTCCTTCGTCATCAAGCAGGATGACATGCTTATGACGGATATGATGGATTTCACCAACAACAATCTCGCCAATCCTGTCCTTAAACTGTTCGTACAGCATGGCGTTATTATGCTCCTGGAGTTTTGTAGCCAGAATCTGCTTCAGTGTAAGGATATTTCTTCTCCCCAGCTGGGCAACCGGAATCTCCATGGTAAAATCTTCCCCCACTTCAAATGTCGGGTCTATTTTCTTAGCTTCAGAGATTTCGATTTCCAAGTCATCATCTTCAGACATTTCATCTTCCACAATAGTTTTATTAAGGAAAATCTGGAAATCTCCTTTATCAGGATTTACAATAACATCAAAGTGATCATCTGAGTCAAATCTTTTTCTTAAAAGAGTTTTCAGTGAATCTTCAATAATCGCCATAAGATCAATCTTACTGATCCCTTTTTCGTCTTTGAAATCACCAAAGGATTCAATCAACGCTATATTATCCATTTATTTTTTTTCTTTTTAAAATTTAATTATTACTAATGACTTTTTTATTTCAGTGTACGGAATTTCTTTTTCTTCCTCCACATCCACTTTTCCCTTACCGATCTCTTTGGGTTTCCTGTACCGCAGGATAAGGGTAATCTTTTCATCATCCACTTTGGCTAATTCTCCTTCAATTTTAGAAGAGTCGTTCAGTATAACCTCAATTTCCCTTCCTATGTTCTTCTGAAACTGCCGCGGCGTTGCCAAAGGCTCACTTAACCCCGCAGACATTACCTGTAGGCTGAAATCATGCTCCTCACGGTCCATATTAAATTCTATAGCCCTGCTCGCATCCAGACAATCCTGAAGTGAAACGCCATTATCACCATCCAGAATCACGGTAATATCGTCCCCGGCAGAAATTTTAAGATCAATAAGAAAAAGATCTTTTCTGTTTTCCAGGAATTCGTTTAATAATTCTTCAATTCTTTTTCTAAACTCCATATGGTATTATAATCATAAATTTACTGTACGAAAAAAGGCTTTCTTCCGAAGGCCTTCCCATGTTTTTCCGTAAATCCAATGCAAATATACGTATTTTTTATAAAAAAGCAAAATATCTTATTATCAGATCAATAAGTTGGGTTTTGTTTATTCAAATTTAAAGGCGCATGAAAGTATTTTTATTACTTTTGTCACTGAATTTTTAAAAACCAATACATTTTGAATATAACGATTGTAGGAACAGGTTATGTAGGGTTAGTCACCGGGACTACCCTTGCCGAGCTTGGCAATTCAGTATACTGTGTTGATATTGATGAAAAAAAAGTAGAGGATATGAAAAACGGCATTGTTCCCATTTATGAGCCGAACCTCGAAGAAATGTTCCTGAGAAATATTCAGGCCGAAAGATTATTCTTTACAACAGATTTAAAACAAGCCCTTGATAAAAGTGAAGTGGTATATCTGGCATTGCCGACTCCTCCCGGAGAAGACGGTTCTGCAGATCTATCCTATGTTATTCGCGTAGCCCATAACATCGGTGAAATGATGACGGATTATAAAGTCGTTGTGAATAAAAGTACCGTGCCGGTAGGAACGGCTGACCGGGTAAGAGAAGTTATTGCCTCAAAAACCGACATTCCTTTCGATGTGGTTTCCAATCCTGAGTTTTTAAGGGAAGGATTTGCTGTAGAGGATTCCATGAACCCATCACGGGTTGTGGTAGGTGCCAGTTCTGAGAAGGCCAAAAATATTATGGCCACGATTTATCAGCCATTTACCAATACCGGAATCCCAATTATTTTCATGGATGAAAAATCTTCCGAACTTACCAAATACGCAGCGAATTCATTTCTGGCCGTAAAAATCACTTTCATGAATGAAATTGCCAATTACTGTGAAAAAGTTGGCGCTGATGTGGATAAAGTAAGGTTGGGAATGGGAAGTGATGACCGGATCGGGCACCGTTTTCTGTTTCCGGGAATCGGATACGGAGGAAGCTGCTTCCCTAAAGATGTCAAAGCACTGATCAATTCAGGCAAACAGGATGATTTCGAATTCCAGATCTTAAAAGCTACTGAACAGGTCAATTCTCATCAGAAGGTAATCCTTGTTTCTGAAATAGAAAATTATTTCGGAGGCAATATCGAAGGGAAAACCATTGCTGTTTGGGGACTGGCTTTCAAAGCCAATACGGATGATATCCGTGAGGCATCTTCATTAGACAACATCAGACTGTTACTGGAAAAAGGCGCTAACATTATCGCTTACGATGCCATCGCTGAAAATAACGTCCGTAAAAACCTGGGTGACAAGATTCAGTATGCTAAAAACATGTATGAAGCGCTGGACGGTGCAGATGCCCTTTTGATCGCTACAGAATGGCCGGAATTTAAAAATCCTAACTTTGAACTGATGGCTAAAAGAATGAACAACAAAACGATATTCGACGGAAGGAATATGTATCCTCTGGATATTCCTGCGCAGAATGGGTTTTATTATAAAAGTATAGGCAGAAAAACGATTGTAAATTAATCAGATGAAAAATATTATCATAACCGGTGGTGCGGGATTTATAGGATCCCATGTCGTAAGAGAGTTTGTAAAAAGAAATCCTGATATCAAAATCATTAATCTTGATGCCCTTACTTATGCGGGCAATCTGGAGAACCTGAAGGATATTGAAAATGAGCCTAATTATGTTTTTGAAAAGGCTGATATTACAAAGCCTGAAGAATTAAGAGCTGTATTTGAAAAATATAATCCTGATGCAGTGGTCCACCTGGCTGCAGAAAGCCATGTAGACCGTAGCATAACAGACCCGATGGCATTTATCAATACCAATGTAAACGGTACAGCAAACCTTCTGAATCTCTGCAAGGAGTTCTGGACGCTGAATCCCGATCACACCCATGGAAGATTTCCTGACGAAAAGCGAGGCAATCTCTTTTACCACGTTTCTACAGATGAAGTATACGGAAGTTTGGGTGAGACGGGTTTCTTTTTAGAGACTACGGCATATGATCCGCAATCTCCCTATTCTGCATCAAAAGCAGCCTCGGATCACCTGGTAAGAGCCTATGGCAATACCTATGGAATGCCTTTTATCGTTTCCAATTGTTCCAATAATTACGGGCCCAACCACTTTCCTGAAAAGCTGATCCCGCTTTGCATCTCCAATATCATCAATGAAAGACCTTTACCTATTTATGGTGACGGTAAATATACGAGAGACTGGCTGTTCGTCATTGATCACGCCAGAGCGATCCATCAGATTTTTAACGAAGCTAAAACAGGGGAAACCTATAATATCGGTGGCTTTAATGAGTGGCAGAATATTGATCTTGTTAAGGAACTGATTAAACAGATGGATGCAAAACTGGGCAGACCGGAAGGATATTCAGAAAAGCTGATCACGTTTGTAAAGGACAGGCCGGGCCATGATAAGCGCTATGCAATCGATGCCAACAAGCTGAATAAGGATCTCGGATGGAAGCCATCGGTAACTTTTGAAGAAGGACTGGGAAAAACCATAGACTGGTATCTGGAAAACAAAGAGTGGCTGGAACATGTCACCAGTGGCGACTATCAGAAATATTATGAAAACCAATACCATTAAATAAACACACAAAGATGAAAGGTATAATTTTAGCCGGAGGTTCCGGAACGCGACTTTATCCTCTTACCATAGCCGTAAGCAAACAACTGATGCCTGTTTATGACAAGCCGATGATCTACTATCCGCTTTCTACATTATTGCTGGCAGGCATCAGGGATATTCTGATCATTACCACACCGCACGATCAGGACGGCTTTGTAAAACTGCTGGGTGACGGCTCGCAGATCGGGTGCAATATAGAATATGTAGTTCAGCCCAGTCCGGACGGATTGGCACAGGCATTTATCCTGGGAGAACAGTTTATCGGAAATGACGCTGCGGCTCTTGTTTTGGGCGACAATATCTTTTACGGCTCGGAGATGGGCACACTGCTTAAAAACAAGACAAATCCTGATGGTGGTGTTGTCTTTGCCTACCATGTTTCAGATCCTGAGCGGTATGGGGTAGTTGAGTTTGATGCAAATCTTAAGGCGGTTTCCATAGAAGAGAAGCCTGCGACTCCAAAATCAAACTATGCGGTACCCGGCCTTTATTTCTACGATAATGAAGTGGTGAACATTGCCAAAAACATTCAGCCTTCAGCCAGAGGTGAGCTGGAAATTACCGATGTTAACAACGTATATCTTAATAAAGGTAAACTAGAGGTAGGTGTCCTGGACAGGGGAACTGCATGGCTGGATACAGGGACCTTTGACTCCCTGAACGATGCTTCGGAATTTGTACGGGTTATTGAGAAAAGACAGGGATTCAAGATCGGATGCATCGAGGAAATTGCTTTCAGGAATAAATTTATCAACGAAGAAAAGCTGCTTGAAACGGCCAAAAAATATGGCAAAAGCGGGTATGGAGAATACCTGAAGCAACTGGTCTCCAAATAATCTAACTGTATAATCATGAATCTTATGGCTAATGATTTTTGTTAACAACAACAAAATCAACATATTAGCCGCTAGCTTATTATTCTATGGGAACAGCATTTAATAACAGACCAATCATGGATAAATTAGATCGTCTAAATTTGCACTAAACTAAACACAAATGAATGAACCGCAACAAAAGTGGACCGAAACTATTGAATCCCATCACTCTCTATTCCGGCTAAATCTTAAAGAGGTATGGCGATACAGAGATCTGGTGTTTATGTTTGTGAAACGGGATTTTGTTTCATCTTATAAACAGACTATTCTTGGACCTCTTTGGTTTTTTATCAATCCGATCTTGACAACTATTGTTTTCACCCTTGTCTTTGGTGAAATCGCCAGTCTGCCTACAGATGGAATTCCCCCAATGCTTTTTTATCTTGCAGGAAATACATTATGGGGATATTTCAGTACAACCATGCTCAGTGTGTCTAATGTTTTTACTGGAAATGCCGGCATGTTTGGAAAAGTTTATTTTCCTAGATTAGTAACTCCAATTTCCAGTATTATATCAAGCTTTATGCGATTAGGCATACAACTTTTATTATTCTGGATGGTTTTAGCTTATTATTTGTGTAGAGGCGAAGTTCATCCTAATGCCTGGGCACTATTCTCCCCTATTCTCATTATATTTCTTGCACTTTTTTCATTAGGATTGGGAATGTTATTTTCTTCCCTGACCACTAAATACCGGGATTTATCCTTGCTGCTTGGTTTTGGAATAAGTTTATATATGTGGTTTACTCCTGTTATTCTACCAACATCTTTAGTAAAACAAAAATTAGGAAGTTATGGTTATTTCGCAGATCTTAACCCACTGACGCCTATTTTTGAATGCTTTAAATATGGTTTTATAGGTTCGGGAGATTTCAATCTCACAAGATTAATGATAAGCTTTGTTTTTATTATTATTGTACTTCTATTAGGAATTCTAATTTTCAATAAGTCTGAAAAATCTTTTATTGATACTGTTTAATTAATTTGGTAAATAAAAGATATTTTGCATATTAAATTTCAATCAAAAACAACATATGCTTGCATTAAAAGCTGAAAATATATCAAAACAATATCGTTTAGGCCAAGTGGGAACAGGAACGCTAACCCACGATCTGAACCGTTTTTGGTACAAAATAAGAGGAAAGGAAGATCCTTATCTTAAGATTGGCGAGTCTAATGACAGATCTTCTAAAGGAAACTCTGAGTATGTATGGTCTCTTCGTGATATTAATTTTGAAATTGAACAGGGTGATGCTGTAGGTATTATAGGAAGGAATGGAGCAGGAAAATCCACTCTGCTGAAAATATTGAGCAAAGTAACCAAACCTACGACAGGAAAGATTTATACTAACGGCAGAATTGCATCTCTTCTGGAAGTAGGAACAGGCTTTCATCCTGAAATGACGGGCCGCGAAAATATCTACCTTAATGGTGCCATCCTGGGAATGACCAGAAAAGAGATTACTAGAAAATTTGATGAAATTGTTGATTTCTCAGGAGTAGAAAGATATATTGACACACCGGTAAAAAGATATTCCTCCGGAATGTATGTCCGTCTCGCTTTTGCTGTCGCAGCGCATCTGGAATCCGAAATCCTTATTGTGGATGAGGTTCTGGCAGTAGGTGATGCTGAGTTTCAGAAAAAATGCTTAGGAAAAATGGGAGATGTAACTAAAGGAGAAGGGAGGACTGTACTTTTTGTAAGTCATAATATGACAGCAGTAGAGACGCTCTGTAATAAAGCTATTTCTATGCATCAGGGTTTTATAACCGACATCGGAAAACCAGAAATATTAATTAAAAATTATCTGGCTGAAAGTATATTTAATCGTAGAAAAATAGATTCAGAAAGCATTGAAGCAGCTAAAGGAAATGAAAATATAAAAATTATCTCCGCATCTATAAATAATGCCTCGTCAATTGATCCGGATGAAATGATTGATGTAAATTCTAATATTGATGTGGTTTTTGAACTTCTTAATCTAACCAAAAACGAGTTATTATCTATCAGCTTTGACTTGAAAAATACAAGAGGAGACATTATTTTTGGAAGCGGGGATATGATTAGATTAACTAAAGATATGGTTACGAAAATAATTTGTCGTATTCCAAAAAATTTGTTAAATAATGATGTCTATCAACTTGTTTTCTATGTCCATACAGAAGCTATGAATCTTTTGTATGTAGAAGAGGAGTTTCTAAGTTTTGAAATAAAAGATAAAGCAAGAGAAAATGGATATCTTGGGAAAATTAATGGTTTCGTAAGGCCAAAACTAGAATGGAAATCATGAAAAAAATTATCATAACCCAATCCAACTATATTCCCTGGAAAGGATACTTTGATGGAATTAATATGGTAGATGAATTTATCATTTATGATGACATGCAATATACAAAAAGAGATTGGCGTAACAGAAATATGATAAAAACTAAAGATGGTTTAAAATGGCTTTCTATACCTGTAGAAGTTAAAGGTAAATTTTTTCAAAAAATTAATGAAACCAAAGTATCTGATAAGAATTGGGCACAAAACCACTGGGCTGTAATTCATCAGAATTATTCCAAAGCTCCTTATTTTAAATTGTATAGAGATGTTTTTGAAGGCTTTTACAAAGACTGTGAAAAAGAACAATATTTAAGCAAAATCAATTATTTGTTTCTAAAGGGTATTTGCGAATTACTTGATATTAAAACAAAGATTTCCTGGTCAAATGATTTTATTCTAACAGAAGGGAAAACTGAACGTCTGGTTGACCTATGCCAACAGATTAATGCTACTGATTATTATTCTGGTCCTGCTGCGAAAGAATATATGGATGAAAGTTTATTTGAAAAAGAAAACATTAAGGTTCATTATTTTGATTACAATAATTATCCAGAATATCCACAACAATTTGATAGCTTTGAACATGGCGTAACCATACTTGATTTGCTTTTTAATATGGGTAACGAAAGCAAAAATTACATGAAAAGTTTTTCTCATGAAAAATAAAATTATACATCAGGTAAATCAGTATTATTCAAAAAAAATACTTGATAATGGTACAACGCCAGAGGGTGTTGACTGGAACTCTGCCGAATCGCAAGAATTAAGATTTGATATACTTTCTAATGTTATTGCAGATAAAGATAATTTTTCGCTGCTTGATTATGGCTGCGGGTTCGGTTCTATGTACGATTATTTTAAAGAAAAATATCATCAGTTTCATTTCACGGGATTAGATATTTCTGAGGAAATGATTAGGGCAGCTGTAAACCGAAATCAAGATGATAAAAACTCCAATTGGGTTACAGCATTAGATATTAAAGAAAAATTTGATTATGTAATAGCGAGTGGAATATTTAATGTAAAATTAGACAATTCAGATAAAGAATGGGAAAATTATATTTTAGACACTATTGATAAAATAAGCAGTCATTCAAAAAAGGGTTTTTCATTCAATATCTTGACAAAATACTCTGATAAAGAGTTTATGAAGGATTATTTATATTATGCGGATCCATTATTTTTGTTTGACTATTGTAAAAGGAATTTTTCAAGAAATGTTGCACTTTTACATGATTATAATTTATACGAATTTACCATCATAATAAGAAAAGTATGAAAGAAAAAATAATCATATTCGGTACCGGAGATATCGCTCAACTTGCGAATTACTATTTCGAAATAGATTCAAAATACGAGGTAGTTGCTTTTACAGTTGATAGAGATTATTGTCAAAATGATATGTATGAAAATAAACCTTTAATTGCTTTTGAAGATATTGTGAGTAAGTATCCTCCAACGGAATATAAAATGTTTATAGCATTAAGTTATGCACAGATGAACATGCTCCGCGAAAAAAAATATCATGAAGCAAAGGCAAGAGGTTACAACCTTGTTTCATACATAAGCAGTAAATGCAGTTATTTATCACAGTTTAAATGTGGGGATAACTGTTTTATCCTTGAGGATAATACCATACAGCCATTCGTAGAAATTAAAAATAATGTAACTCTCTGGAGCGGTAATCACATCGGACATCATAGCGTCATTGAAAGTCACAACTTTATCAGTTCGCATGTGGTAATATCCGGACACTGTAATGTTGAGTCTAATTGTTTTGTCGGAGTAAATTCTACGATCGGCCATCAGGTAACAATTGGTAAGGAAACATTGTTAGGTGCAGGCAGTATTATTACCAAGAATACGGAAGAAAAAAGTGTATATGTTCCTGCAAAATCAAATAAACTGGACAAAACCAGTAATATGTTTAAACTGTAATGCACTGGAAAAAAATTAAAAACATATTCTCTCCTAATGGGACATCTTCATGGATGAAAAGTCATGCTGCAGTTCCATTCGTTTTAGATATTACAGATGATATTGTGAGAATAGGATTTTCCTCCCGTAATGTAGAAGGAAAATCAATATTAGCAGCATTGGATTTTGATATGAATTCAATGGAGGTTAAGGAAATCGTTGAAACACCTCTCTTACAGAATGGAGATAATGGTCTTTTTAATCATGATGGTGTGATGCCTTGCCAGGCATTTACTATAAGCAACGAAAAATATTTATATTATATAGGTTGGAATCTAGGTGTTTCTGTACCATTTCGAAATGCAATAGGAATGGCGAAAGAAGAAAATGGAGTTTTTAAGCATCTGCACCAGGGGCCTATACTAGATAGAAATATTCATGATCCATGTTTTGTGGCAAGTTGTTGTGTTATAGAAGACGAAGGAAATTATCTAATGTATTATCTTTCTTGCATTCGTTGGGAAATAATTAATGATGCACCTGTACATTTCTATCATATAAAAATAGCAACATCTGTTGATGGTTTTACATGGTTACCAACAGGAAAAATCGCTATTGATTTTATATATGATAACGAATATGCAATATCTGTCCCTCGGGTTATCAAGGAAGACAACATGTACAAGATGTGGTATTCTTATCGTGGAGGACCTTCCTCAGAAACCTACCGGATTGGATACGCTGAATCTGAAAATGGATTTGATTGGATCAGAAAAGATCAGCTATCTGGCATTGATGTATCTAATAAAGGCTGGGATAGCGATATGATCTGTTATCCCTTTTTATTCGATCATGAAGGAGAAAGATATATGCTTTACAATGGCAATGGTTATGGGAAAACAGGTTTTGGCATAGCTATATTAGAAAAATAAAAACAATGATTGGATTTAATAAGCCATACCTTACAGGCAAAGAGACTGAATATATTAAAGAAGCTGTGATGAGCGGAAAAATTTCGGGTGATGGAATTTTTACAAAAAAATGCCATCAGTTTTTTGAACAAAAATATGGATTTAGAAAAGCATTACTAACCACTTCATGTACCGATGCTTTAGAGATGGCTGCCATTTTACTCGATATAAAAGAAGGTGATGAAATTATTGTTCCCTCATACACTTTTGTATCAACGGTAAATGCATTTATGTTGCGCGGTGCAAAAATTGTTTTTGTTGATAGTGGAAAAGACAATCCCAATATAGATGTTGAGCTCATTGAAAAATTAATTACACCAAACACCAAAGCTATCGTTCCTGTACATTATGCAGGTATTGCCTGTAACATGGACAAAATCATGGCATTAGCGAATAAATACCATCTTTTTGTAGTAGAAGATGCCGCACAGGCCATTGATAGCTTTTATAAAGGAAAACCATTGGGAAGCATTGGTCATTTAGCCGCATTTTCTTTTCATGAAACTAAAAATATAATTTCAGGCGAAGGTGGAATGCTGGTAATTAATGACGAACGTTTTGTTGAACGTGCTGAAATTATACGTGAAAAAGGGACAAATCGTTCTGCTTTTTTTCGTGGAGAAATTGATAAGTACGGCTGGGTAGATATTGGTTCTTCATTTTTACCGTCAGATATTATAGCTGCATTTCTTTACGCACAAATTGAAAACCTTGATGATATACAAAACAAACGCAAGCATATATGGAATACATACTATAATTCCTTAAGGCATTTAGAGGAAACAGGAAGGATAAAACTGCCATCTATTCCGGATTATGCAACCAATAATGCCCATATGTTTTATATCATATGTAGTAATGTTCATGAACGAAGCGATCTGATAAAATATTTAAAGGAAAATGACATTAATGTTGTCTTTCATTATTTGAGTTTACATAAGAGCCCGTTTTATATAGATAAACATGACGGTAGAGAGATGCCGGTTTCAGACGAATTAACGGATTGCTTAGTAAGATTACCCTTCTACTATGAATTAACTCAAGAGCAGCAGAAAATTATCATTCGCAAAATCAAAGAATATTATTATGACAAAAATTAAAGTACTTTTTGTTGTAGCCGGATTTTACAGAGCAGGAGCTGAGCGCTTTGCCTATGAGTTGGATAGAGTACTTGATAAAGAAAAATTTGATCTGACTATATTTTGCCTGGAAAAAGTGAAAGACATCAATCCGGTATGGAAGATAAGATATTATGAAGACCTGCATAAACAACTGGGTACAAAAATAAAATATGCTGACGAGTTTATAGACTACAGATATACGGAACAAGGTCGGATAAGGAATAAAATAAAAAAGTATCTGGGACTGTTTCCTAAGAATCCAAGTTTCTGGAATGAGGATTTATCAAACTACTTGGATGAGTTTGATGTAATACACTGGATGGGAGAGTATATTTATATCAATTCAGTATCTGATTCTGTCAGAAAGAAAAGTTTAATCTATACAATGACGGCGAGATTTCAGAAAAGGACATTGTATGATAATTTCAATCATGAATTATATTATAATTTTTGTACCGGTTTTAAAAAAGAAGAATTGAAATATGAGCTTGAACAATTTAAGAATTACCATTCTGTTTTTGTTCCGCTGTTTATGAAAATAGATGAAAAAAAAAGAAGATGGAAATTTCAGAATTCCTCAATAAAGAAAATAGGCATATTCACAAGACTTGATCCGTTTAAGCCTTTAGATCCATTTTTCTATTCTTTTCAATTATTATTAGACAGACTTCCAAATTGTGAACTCCATATTTTTGGAAATGGAGATCCCATACAAACAGGAATGACACAGTCTCTTGAAAGAATAGGAATGCAAGATAAAGTATTCTTCCGAGGACACCAGGAGGATATTACCGATACGGCAATTGATGAGAAGTTAGATTTATCATGGTTTCAGGGGTACAATAATGACAGACCAGCCGGTTATGCAGGGTTTGATATCTGTACGACCGGAGTTCCGTTATTATGCTGGGATTTTAAGCCGAATCCGAATGAGTACAAAAATCCGGTATATCCTCACTATAAAAATTTAAACCAGTTTGTTGCTAAAACAATTGAAATCTTAACAGATCAGAACAAAGCTGAAGATTTGTCAGAAAAGCAATATAATGATGTCCTAAAGACAAGGAGTGCTGTCAATCACATCAAAACAATTGAGGCTGAGTACGAAAGAATCTTTAATTTAAAATATTAAATTCCGCTTAAAACATTCATTGCATGTCAACATTATCACTAATCTCAGTCATTGTTCCCTGTTATAATCAAGCTCAGTATCTGGATGAGTGTCTTCAATCTGTTTTAGATCAGACTTACCAAAACTGGGAATGTATAATTGTCAATGATGGAAGTCCTGATCATACAGAGGATGTGGCAAAAAAATGGGCGGAAAAGGATTTGCGTTTTAAATATCTTTATAAAGAAAACGGAGGTTTGTCATCCGCCAGAAATGCAGGACTGGCATTATCAAGTGGCGAATGGATCCAATTTCTGGACTGTGATGACAAAATAGCCACCGATAAATTTGAATATGCGTCAAACTATTTTGATTCGAAAGATCTTATCATTTCCAATTATCAGCTCTTTGATGAAGAAAAGCTCCTAGAAGATTATTGTTATTTTATTGATGAAGAATTATCATTCAGGAATATGTTGTTTAATTGGGATGAGAAATATACCATTCCTATTCATTGTGCTATCTTTAGAAAATCTCTTATTTCAGATAGTTTTGATGAAAATCTGAAAGCAAAAGAGGATTTTATCTTCTGGCTTCACTTTATTCAGAACAATCCACGGTACATTATTACGGATAATAGACAGGCCTTTTACAGGATGCATGAGAAAAGTATGACAAAAGACCATAACTACATGCTGGAAAATGAAACTAAAGCACATCAATACATTATCAGTCATTTCAGATCTGAACATTTAAATGAATTTATCTGTTTGATTCTTGAAAAAAAGAAAAATACGATATTGAAACTTCAGGACTCAAACATGCATCTGTCCATTCAAAATTTAAAATTTAAGAATTCTCGATATTATACGTTTAAGACGAGATTAATTACCTTAATAAGTCGTATGAAATGAGTTTAGTTTCCGTTATCATTCCCAACTACAATCATGAAAAGTTCCTGCCTCAAAGACTGAAAAGCGTATTTGAGCAGACCTATGATCACTTTGAGGTGATTCTTCTGGATGACTGCTCTACGGATAACAGCAGTATGATACTGCAGGAATATGCTTCCCATCCCAAAACTTCCCATATTATTATCAATGAAAAAAACTCGGGAAGTCCGTTTGCACAGTGGGAAAAAGGAATCAGCCTCGCCAAAGGAGACTATATATGGATTGCAGAAAGTGATGATTTTGCTGAGACCAGCTTCCTCGAGAGACTGATGCCTTTATTCTTTGAAAAAGAAAATGTAGGCCTGGTGTACAGCAGATCGGACAATGTTGATGAAAACGGTCGTTTTTATGATATCTTCTGGCCGGATAGCCTGGATGAAAAAAGGTGGCATTCTTCGCATTACAATGAAGGAAAGGATGAAATACGCAATTTTTTAAAGTTCAGAAATACCATTCCTAATGCCAGTGCCTGTATCTTCAGGAAGCAGGATTTTGATTTTTCTCGGATGAAGACCATGTTTTACTCTGGTGACTGGCTTTTCTGGACTATGATTTTACTGACGAGCAATATCTATTTCTGCAGCGATGTGCTTAATCATTTCAGGTTCCATGATAAAACCACCAGAAGCCTGAAGTCTGCTACCAATGCCAAATACCAGGAATACCTGTATGTACTTTCTTTTATTTATCAAAACCTTAACGAAAAGTTGGGGTATGAAAGAAACCACTTCTGGATCTATTATGAGCTCCGGAAACAGTCGGTATCGCCTGTTTTTCTGTTCAGGAAAGCCAGGCCATTCTTTTATGCTTATGCCTACTTCAGGTATAAATTACTGAAATACCGGATAAGGACAAAAATTTTACACAGATGAAGCATCCCAAAGCCTTTTGTACGATCATTACCAACAATTACTTTTCCTGGGCACTGTCACTGTATGATTCCCTGGCAGAATTTGACCGTGATATCATCCTGTATGTTGCGGTGGTTGATCATTCCGTAGAAGACCATTCGTCCAGGACGATCGGTAAAAACATCAAGATATTAACCCTGGATGATTTTGACGGCGTAAAGTTTTCGCAGGAAATCATTCATCAATATAAAGATAACCTGAATATTCTGAGATGGGCCCTGAAACCTGTATTGGTATCAAAGTGCCTTGAGTTCAGTGAAAAAGTGATCTTTACGGATGCTGATATCTATTTTTTTAATGTGTATCAGTTTTTATTTGATTATTTAGATGCTTCCCATATCCTCCTTACTCCGCATTGGCGGCCTCTGACACCCGGTGAAAACCCGGCAGAGTTCAATGCTACATTTAAACATGGAATATTCAATGCAGGATTCATTGGCGCTAATGCACATGGTAAAGGTGCATTGGAATACTGGGCGGAAAACTGTTATATTTTCTGCGGGAATAATCCTGAGGTCGGACTGTATCATGATCAGGTTTACCTGAATCTTATTCCTGTTTACTTTGAAAAAGTGAAGATTGTGAGAGATCTGGGCTGTAATCTCGCGAGCTGGAATATTGATTTTTGCAGAAGGACAAAAGATCCGGAAAATGATGAAGTGAACATTAACGGCACTTTCCCAGTGGTCTTCATTCATTTCACCAATGTCACCATTGATAAAATTTTGAAAGGAGAAGACCATCTGCTGAAACCTCACCTTGAAAGATTTGATAACAGCCTCGTTAAAAACGGTTTTAAAAGCATCATATCCCAGAGATTGGAGTATTTTGACCGGCTGATAAGAGAACAGAATGAGTCTCTTTGGGATAAACAGATCAAAAAGCTGAAACAGATGTACTACAGAATAAGATACTGAAAGTACAGTTAACATTTTATAACACATTAAAGAAAAAACAATGCTGCCTCCGGTAAAATATAAAGAAATCCTGTGGGGAGAAGGGCCACAGAATTCCGAACCGATTCCTAAGATCATCTGGTCATTCTGGGACTATCCCACAGAATCACCCCTGGTAAATGCCTGTGTTCGAAATCTGAAGCGATATCTGCCCGATTTTGAGGTCCATGTTTTGAACAGAGAGTCTGTGAAAAAGTTTTTGCCGGATATAGAAATGACAGTCCGGGAAGATATCTCCTTCGTTAATTTTACCGATCTTACCAGGCTTACCATATTAGATACGTTTGGCGGATTCTGGATTGATGCCAGCATTATGCTCACTGAAAACCTTGACTGGCTGTACCATTCAAAATCACAGACCAATGCTGACCTGATAGGTTTCTACTCAGATCACATAACGAATGACTTTGAATATCCTATCCTCGAAACATGGTTTATCGCCACTCCCAAAAACGGAAAGATGATCCATGACTGGCATAGGGAGTTCAGACAATGCTATTACTCACCGGATCCCCATAACTTTTATCCTGAAATCAAACATAATCCCGCACGAAGGCAGAATATTAAAGAAGACTGGCTGCTGGATTATCTCATTGCCTACCAGGCTGCGATGACCGTTATGCGCAGATCAAAGGATTACCGCATACTGATGATCTCGGCAAGTGATATGGCACATTTTTATAATTTCAACTTAAAACTGAAAGGTAAACAGCTGAGTACTTATTTTCTTAAAGGTGAGGTACCGCAGCATTACCCTAAAATGATAAAATTTGAAAAAAACGGAAGGAATATCATTGATGAAGACATTACCTACGGGAGATACCACCGGAAATCTTTCTTATTTTCAATTGCAAAAGAACAGAATTATTATCTTCAAAAACTAAAAAGAAAAAAAACTTACGCTATATTTATCGCACGAAACCTGATAAAAAGGTTCATGCCTAAAGCAAACTCAAACAACAAATGATTATAGGAAACGGACTTATTGCCAACTCATTACAGCATATTGATACAGAAGAGCTTCTTTTTTTTGCTTCAGGCGTCTCGAATTCACTGGAAACCAGAAGCTCAGAATTTGAAAGGGAATGCTCCCTTCTTAAAAACAGCCTTGAATCTAACCCGGGAAGCAAATTATTTTATTTTTCCACTCTAAGCATCCATGATCAATCCAAACAGGACAGCCAATATATCATACATAAGCTGAAGCTGGAAGACTATATCAGAGAGAATGCAGAAAATTATATCATTTTAAGAATTGGAAATATCGTAGGTAAAGGAGGCAATCCAAATACCCTTTTTAATTTCCTTAAAAGCCAGATTAAATCTGAAGCTAAATTTAATCTTCACCGCAGGGCAAGAAGGCTTCTGCTGGATATCGATGATATCCCATGGTTTGTCAGCAGCCGCTGTTCAGACATCAGTAATGATACCGTTAATTTTGCTTATCCGTATTACTATGATTTAAAGTCCATTGTAAATGTTATACAGGAACATATCGGAGCAGAGGCAGATTACACAGAGTCTGATGAGGGTGACTTTTACAGAGTAGATTTTACGGAAGCAGTAAATACTTTTTTCACAGAGACTTCCCCTGAAAAGTACCTGAAAATGCTTGCAGAAAAATACATTTAATAAAATGACGCCGAAAATCCACATCATTATTGTTACCTACAACGCCATGAAATGGGCGGAAAGATGTTTTGGAAGCCTGAGAAATTCTTCCGTACACGTCAACTGTATTGTAGTCGACAACGGATCTTCTGACGGCACTCAGGAATACATCAGTAAGCACTTCCCGGAAGTGGAATTGATCCAGTCGGAAAAAAATCTTGGATTTGGCAAAGCGAATAATATCGGCATTGAAAAAGCATACACATCCGGAGCAGAATTCTTTTACCTGATGAACCAGGATGCATGGCTGTATCGGGACAGTCTTGAAAATCTGCTTGCGGTTTATAACAACCACCCTGATAAAGATGAACTAGGAATTCTGAGTCCAATGCACATAGATGGAAGTGAAAAAAAACTGGATATTTTCCTGGATAAATACATCGCCACTAATTTCGAACATACCCGACTGATATCAGACTTGTATTTTCAGGATCTGAAGCCTTATTATGAGTTGAAATTTATCAATGCTGCCCATTGGCTGCTGCCTAAAAGCACTATCGAAACTGTGGGAGGATTCAATCCGTACTTTTTTCATTATGGAGAAGATGCAGAGTATGCCAACCGTGTCACCTATCACAGAAAAAAAACAGTATTGGTGCCGGGAAGTAAAGTTGTGCATGACGGCAAACAATTTTTGAATAAGGTTGATTATTCTGTTTATGAAGATTTGGGAGTAGAGATCAATATTATGAATCCCAACCTCAACCATTCTTTCCAGCAGGAAAAAAAAGCGCTTAAACAAGGTATGGCCAAAGCTATCCTATTACGTAAGTTTGATAATTACAAAAAATTGTTGCAGAAATACAGGAAAATTTCAAAAGAAGAAGATACATTCAGGCAAATACGTGAGCAGATCACGCAGAAAAAGCCTGCATTTTTAGATATTTAAAGTATAAAAACACAAAGATATATGTCCATTCTAAGAAGATTAAAAATTTTATCTCATTCAGGTTCAAAATATTATTGCCCGTTTTGCGGGTACCGCGCAAGAGACTGGGAAACCGTGGGTCATAACCTGCCGGTACTTAAAGAAAAGCAGGTGGTAGGAGGCGGCAGAAGAGCGGCAGGATGCTACCAGTGCCATTCCAGAGATCGTGAAAGGCTTCTGTATGCCTATTTTATGGAAGAGCTGAAGATGGCAGACAGGAAAGATCTTGCCATTCTGCACATTGCTCCCGAACAAAACCTTTCAAAACTTTTCCTTAAACAGAATTTCAGAGAATATGTCTGCGGAGATCTTTTTACAAAAGGATATGAATATCCGGATCATGTACAAAATATGAATGTCCTGGATATACAATATCCTGATGATCATTTCGATATCGTTATCTGCAACCATGTACTGGAACATATCCCTGAAGATTCGAAAGCGATGTCTGAACTTTTCAGGGTGCTGAAGCCTGGCGGAAAAGCAGTTCTTCAGGTTCCGATTTCTAAAAACAGCCTGAAAACTGTTGAAGATTTTACCATTACAGACCGTGCTCAGCGTGAAGCTTTATTTGGTCAGTTTGATCATGTAAGAATTTACGGACAGGATTATGAGCAGAGGCTTCGGACTGTTGGCTTTACTGTAAGCCGGGTCAATATTTCCGGGAAATACAAAAGCATGGGACTTAATCCTGATGAAGATATTTTTGTATGTGAAAAATTTTAATACTAATTATTGAAACCATATGTGCGGGATTGCAGGAATTATTGCAGGAAACTCAGAAAGCTATCAGCAGCAGCTTCAAAACATGACGGATGCCATTGCGCATCGTGGCCCGGATTCGGCACATTTTGAATTTTATCCGAATGCGGCACTGGGTCACCGCAGGCTTTCCATCATCGATCTATCGGATAACGGAAAACAGCCTATGTTCTCATCTACCGGAAATGAATGCATTGTTCTGAACGGTGAGATTTACGGTTATCAAAATATAAAAACCCAATATCCGGAATATGCGTACCGAGGAACCTCAGATACTGAGGTCATTCTTGCCATGTACCAGAGAAAAAAGGAAAACCTGATCCATGATCTTCCGGGAATGTTTGCTTTTGCCATCTGGGATGAAGAAAAGCAGCAGCTTTTCTGTGCGCGGGACCGTTTCGGTGAGAAACCATTCTATTATGCCATAGGCCCTGACAATGAGTTCATTTTCGCCTCTGAAATCAAAGCTCTACTGGCATCCGGACTTATTATTCCGAGAATCAATCAGGAAGCACTTTCCCATTACCTTCAGCATGGATATGTAAGTACCTATCAGAGTATTTACAGCAATATTTTTACGCTGCCTCCTGCACATCAGCTCCTATGGAAAGACGGAAAAGTAATCGTATCAAGATATTACAGCCTGCCTTCGAAAGACAGGCCTATCAGCCTTTCGGAGGCTAAGGAGGAGTTTATTTATCTGCTGAAAAATGCCATTAAAAAGCAGCTGGTTGCCGACGTTGAAATCGGCAGTTTCCTGAGCGGCGGGCTCGATTCATCCTCTGTCGTGGCACTGATCAATGATTTCCTGCCGCAGCAGACCACCATCAGCTTCGGATATGATAATGAAAGTAATGAACTGCATTATGCAAAAGGAATAGCAGAACGCTATGGCACGAAACATATCGAGATCCATGAAAAAAAACAGAGCCTGGTCCGGTCACTGCTGAAGGTGTCCCCATTTCTTGATGAACCTTTTGCAGACAGATCATATCTCCCGCATTTCGAAATATGCAGGGCTGCCGTAAAAAATTTAAAAGTAGTGCTTTCCGGAGATGCCGGTGACGAACTTTTCGGCGGCTACAGCTTTTACACAGTGGAAAATATGATGAGGAATCACTTCACATATCAGAATATCATTGCAAAATTTGGCCTATCTTTATATGGGAAGGTGAAGCAATTGTCTTTCATTTCGCAGCAGAATCTGAAATATAATTCCGTTCTTGATTTTCATCAGAATCATGTACGCAATTTCTTTTCAGGACAGGAGCGATCTGAATTGGGCATACAGGAAGATTATCATCAGCCTTACAGTTTCAGTCCGGATGAAAATTCCATGAACGATATTATGCGTACTGATCTCGAAAAGTTTGTTCCGGGAAACATGCTGGTAAAATCAGACCGAATGGCAATGGCCAATTCCCTTGAGGTAAGGACCCCGTTCCTGGACAAGGATTTTGCTGAATTCTGCATTCAGTTGCCACAACAGCTGAAGCTCAATGAACAGAACGACAAAATTATCCTGCGTGAAGCGATGGGTTCGTATTGGACAGAGCAGATTAAAAGCCGGAACAAGCAGGGCTTCGGGTCTTTTATAGAAGACTGGTTTGCAGAAGATGAACTGATCTCTTTTTCAGACAGCCTGTTGAGAGATCCCCAGCATAAAGTTTTTAAATTGATTGATTTTAATGAATCCCAAAAGTTTTTAAATAAGGATATGAAACACTGGAATCTCCTCCAGCTGGCACTTTGGGCTGAAAATAACAAAATCCATCTGTAGATATGGCATTCAAAGAAAAGCTATCTTCAACCTTTTATTATTACCAATGGGTTTTACAAACCAGGAAATTGAGGCAGGGATTTCCCAGGTATAAAGTCATGCCTGTAGAGAAATGCATCAGTGAAATTATTACGGGTAGGAAATCGGCCAGCAGATTCGGGGACGGTGAATTCAGGCTCCTGTTTCCTGAACATTATCTTGAATTCCAGGAAAACAGTCATGAGATCCGTCTAAAACTCAAAGAAGTATTGGCTGGTAATCTAAGCAATCATATAGTATGCCTTCCGGAACAGTTCTGTTCATTCCGTAACTTTGATATCAATACCAAATACTGGTGGAAAAATTTCATCAATCATTATGGGAAAAGAATAGCTCCTTTTCTTGATATTCAAAGGACTTACGGGAATGCATTTATCAGCCGGTTTTATATCGGCTTTAAAGATAAGTCTGAGAGCAGAATAAAAAGAACTGTCAATACCCTGAAAAGAATCTGGGATGAAAAAGATATCCTGATTATAGAGGGAAGATATTCCAGATTAGGGATTGGAAACGACCTCTTCAGCAATGCAAAGTCTATTGAAAGGATCATATGTCCTGAAAAACACGCTTTCCGAGTTTATCAAGACATTTACGAGGCAGCCCGATTCTATGGAGAAGATAAACTTATTCTGGCAGCATTGGGCCCTACGGCAACGATTCTTTGTCATGATCTTGCCAAAGCAGGGTTTTGGGCAGTTGATATCGGCCATATTGATATTGAATACATGTGGTTTTTGAGAAAAGCAACTGAAAAGACACCAATTCCGGGACGGCATCTTAATGAAACTGAGCAGCAGGAGTCACTTGATCTCCCGGAGGAGTATGCAGAAAATTATATAAAGAGTATATTATTACAAATTCCCAGATCAGCATGAATATATCAGTCATCATTCCAGTATATAATGCATCTTTATTCCTTGAAAAAGCAGTACATTCAGCCCTACAGTTTGGTGAGGTTAAAGAAGTGATCCTGGCGGAAGACCAGTCTCAGGACAATTCACTGGAAATATGCAACAGGCTTGCTTCAGAAGATTCCAGGATCAAAGTATTCAGGCATCCGGACCTGGGAAATCACGGAGCCGGAGCAACAAGAAATTTAGGGATGCAAAAAGCCGAAGGTGAGTTCATCGCCTTTCTGGATGCTGACGATCATTACCTCCCGAATCGCTTTGATGCCGAACGGAAACTTTTTGAAAATTCCCGGATAGAAGGTGTTTTCGGGGCAGTTGGCGTAGAATTTCTTTCTAAAAAAGGGCAGGAGGAATTTCAGAATAAATTTAAGAATGTTTCCCTTACTACAGTTAATTTCCCCGCAGAAGGCAAAGAAGTCTTCAGAGGGCTTTTAGGATTGACTTCAAAAACATTTGGTACTTTTTTTCACCTGAATGGTTTAACGGTAAGAAGGTCAATTATACTCAAAAATAATATTCAGTTCAATGCGGGCTTACGGGTTCATCAGGATTCGGATTTTATTATAAAATTAGCGTATCACTGCCATCTTAAATCAGGAATTATTGACGAGGCCGTTGCCGTAAGAGGGGTACATGATGACAACAGGATTACAAAAATAAAGCTCTACTCCACCGGCTTTTACAAAAATAATTTCCTGCTTCACCAGTCACTCTATCAGTGGAGCAGGAAACAACCGTTGGAACAGGATTGCCTGCAGGTGATAAAGCTGAATTACCTCAGTTTCAAAATAGCTAATCAGAAAGGGTTGCATAAATGGATATCCTATTTTGCTGCTGCTGTGTTCAATCCGCCTATAGTAAAGACCCGATACCGTTTTCACGCTTTAACAAGACATCACAATGGTTAAAAAAATTCATCAGATACGAACGCTTATTAGTGATGCTGCTGCATTTGCGAGGGCCTGGTTGTACACTCCGCCTCAAAATAAGCATGCCCTGCTTATCAGTTGTCCTGATCCGAACCTGTATCACCGCTTTTTTTACCTGCTGGTCAAAATGTATCAGCTTTCAGGCTATACCATCTATTATCCTATGGATTTTGCCAAATTCAGGAACCTCAGGAACAAGGACCGGTATTTGGGATTAATGGTGCGAGAGAAACACTTTTTGAGCATCCGGAAGAAAAATATGCCCGATCATGTTGTAGAACTTACACAGGATATGCTGAGTCCCGATTATTTTAAATCTTATTTTACATGGAAAAACCGGGAAGGGAATGTTTTTCATGTGCCCATGAGCTTTCATCCTTTTATGTATCACAAAGGATTATGGAACCAGGAAATTGATACTGACAAGAAACGAATCAATGCAGTCTTCTGCTATGGAAATTTTGATCCTACAGCTTATATGGCCATTAAAAAAACGGCTTTTTCCGTTGCAACACGGATCGACCTGCTGAACTTTTTCAGGAAACAGAAATCTTTTGTTTCCATCAGAGGCAAAAAAGACATTACAGAATCTGAGGATTTGCTTGACAAGAAATATGTTTTTGCCATTAAGGAACAGTATCAGATTCCTATGGAAGAGGTAAGAGGATTAGTCTCCCGCTTCAATTTTTACCTGTGCTGTCCCGGAGTGGTAATGCCGCTTTGCCATAATGTAATTGAAGCCATGTCCGTAGGAACCATTCCATTAATACAGAAGGAATACGCAGAAGTGATGTACCCTCATTTGAAACACGGCTTTAATGCGGTCATTTTTGAGCATCTGGATCACTTGAAAACCATCCTTGCTGATGAATTGTTCAATTATTCTGAAGATGACATCTCTTCGATGAAACAGCAGGTGCTGAATTATTATAACGACTACCTCAGTCCGGAAGCAGTAGTAAAAAATGTCAATGAAAGCATACGGAACAACCGGTTAATTTATTTACAGGCAGAACACCGAAGCGTAAAATTCAGGCCATGATGAAAATTTCAGTCATTATTCCGGTATACAATGCCGAAAAATACGTTACCCAGGCTGTAGAATCAGCCCTGCAGTTTGATGAAGTCTATGAAGTCCTTCTGATAGAGGACCGTTCTCCGGACAATGCACTGGAGATCTGTACACAACTGGCTTCCCAATATGAAAAAGTAAAACTTTTTCAGCACCCCGATCAAGGAAACCATGGTGCAGGTGCTACCCGGAACCTCGGCCTGGAAAAAGCAACAGGAGATTTCCTAGCCTTTCTGGATGCTGATGATTATTACCTGCCGAACCGTTTCGATGCTGAAAGAGACCTCTTCAAAAATAATGAAATAGAAGGTGTTTATGGTGCTTTGGGTGTCCATTACTATTCCGAACGGGCAAAGGCCCAATACTACAACATATTCGGTGACCGCCTGACTACAGTATATCAAAAGCATTCGCCCAAAGACGTCTTTGAAGGACAGCTCAATATGCGTGGATCATTTGGTCTTATCCATCTTGATACCCTAACGATCAGGAAAGAATCCCTGAACAGGATGCATGATCTTTTTAAAGTACACCTCAGGCTTCATCAGGATACGGAATTCCTGTTCCGCCTCTCCTATTATCTGGATCTCTATCCGGGAATCCTGGATAAAGCAATAGCAGTAAGAGGAGTGCATGAAGAAAACAGGATCACAAAAGTGGATTCAGGTGTTATAAATCCTGCTTCAACCAAAATACTGCTTTGGAAAGAAGTCAATGAGTGGGCGTTGAACGAACCGACTATGCCGGAACATATCCGGAAACATATTGCGAGGATGTATCGCAGTTTCGAAATTGCCAATGCTTCCGTTCCGGAAAAATGGGGTATGATAACAAAAGACCTTATCACGGATTATCCCGGTATTCGTTCGGGCTTATATAATATTAACTTCAGAAAAGACCTATTTTAATGAAAGGACTGCTTTCCTATGAAAAACAGAGCAGCATATTAGATTGTATCATAATTCTGGGAACATTAAGTTTCTTTGTGCTGAAAGTTATGTACTCATCCGGAGACCTGACTCCCGACAGCATTCAGTATTTTCTCCAGGCAAAGGATTTCTGGACCTACAAAGTGAATTTTCCATTAGGTTATCCTCTGGCGGTTAAAACCTTAAGCTATCTAACCGGCAGTTATTTTACTGCTTCAAAAGTAGTGAATATCCTTTCCTACCTGGGGATTGTTCTCTTTTCATACAAAAAGAAATTTTATTTCCCTCAGACACTGGTTATTTTCTCTTTCTATCCGTTTGTAGGATTTTATCCTTACAGCCTCTCAGAACCTTTGTATTACTTTTTTAATTACCTGATCATTTATTATGTGTACAGAATAAGTAGGGAAGGAATCAAACCTAAATATGCCGCTTACCTGGGAATCCTGTTTTTTATGCTGGTATCTGTCCGTTTTTCAGGTATTTTTGTTTTTGTCTTTTCAATGCTGTTTCTAGCCTTGATATCATGGAGAAAAAAATATTCATTAATATCTTACCTGTCTGCAATGACAGTTGCTTCACTAGGCGTATTCTTATATCTGATGATCAATTCTTTGTACTGTGGCTATGCATTCGGAAACAGAAGCCATCTTCACCAGGCTCCAGTACATCTCTTTAGCGTATTTATTCCTCATTTCCTGTATTCTTTATGCCATGATTTCAGCCTCTTCCATAGTATTTTACACAAAGGAATTCTGTCCCGGATATCCTTTATACATTTGTATTCAGGGTTATTGTTGATTACAGGCGGGATTTTGCTTGTCATTAAAAAAGGAAAAAAATTAAGCAGTTTCAATTTCTATCTGGTGCTTTGCTGTTCAGGAATTCTTTTAAGTTTATTGTATAGCTATTATACCACGATTATTGATGACAATATCCGCATCAAAAGCAATGCTTTCCTGTACCTTGCCATGATTATTGTTTTTAATATTCCACGGTACACACTGAACTCCCTGAAAGTTTTCGTTATTGCAATCCTGGTCCTGAACAATTTCACTGTATTGATCTATTACAAACGTACAGATTTCCTGCTCAATAAATATGATGCTTTTATAAGCAATTGTGTGCATAAGAAAGTGAATATCATTTATAAAAACTTTAGAGATAAGCATGAACGAAACCATGCTGCCGTTCTGTTTTTTAAAGCACGGCTTATTGATAAAGGATTTGACATGTTTGAATCTGAATCACCCGTCCCATCAGAATCAGACTGCCGGATCAATACATCAGAAATCATCCGTATGGATAATAAATAAGTTAATGTTTGTTTTTCGATTTCAATATATTCCGCAAAGGTTTTTCTACCGCTTCATACAAAAGCGCTGAGATCAGAATCAATACCGGAATATAAATCAGGAAAATTATATCATTGCTGAAATCATATTTTGCGGAAATCAATGCAGCTCTTAAAATATAAAGAACAGGAATATGGACGATATACATTGCATAGCTGATCTCTCCGGAGTATTCCAGTGGTTTCCATGAAAATATCTTTGTCAGCTTCCCAGTATTCCGCGAGATCAGGAATATCAGCGGAATAAAAAATACCGCCATAAGACCATTATGGAAGTTGAGCGGGATGAAGACCAACGATAACAATATGACCATGACCAATACTATGATTTCAATATCGTAATTTTTCCGGACTGACTTCTTAATAAAAAGCAGTCCGGCAAGGTTTCCTGCCAGAAATTCATTGATGTGAAGCATCGGGAAATAAAATCCGAGTTCATGACTTTCCGTATGGGGACCTTCATACCAAGAAGAATGGACATAAAGGTTTGAAAACACCTGTGTAGTCAGCCAGATGATACCGGCAATCACCCATATACTTTTATTATTTTTTGAATAATACCGGTTATACAGGAAAGGAAAAAGCAGATAAAACAAAAATTCGACAGAAATTGACCAGCCTGGAAAATTCAGGATCATTGCTTTCCCCGGAATCCAGCTCTGAAGGCCTGACAAATACAGAACCAGATTATACCCATTAAATCCGGAGTGCCTGGTTATAAAATATAATAGGAGTCCGATAACATACAGCGGATAAATTCTCGCGAACCTGTTCCTGTAAAAGTCTGCATACCCTATTCTTTCTTTTCTGTGATAAGCAATGATCATGATAAACCCGGACAGGATGAAAAAATAGCTAACCCCTACATTAGCCCGCAGGAAAACTTCCGAAACATAAGGCAGATGATAAAGAAAAAGGTCTTTGTTAAAATGGGAGATAACAATAGCAAGGGCCGCAACAAAACGGGTAAAGGTGATCTGACTGATTTTCACGGATCAAAAATATCCTGGATATTATTTAATGAAAATACCTACGTACTTCCCTTCGAATTCCACTACAACGGAATCAATATTGTTTTTTTCACAGAAATCCTGATACGCAGAGTTGTCTCCAATATCATCACTGATAAAAACACCGCCTTTTCTCAGATGCGCATACAGTTCCTGATACGCCCAGAACCTTCCGTTATAGCTTTTATCCGAATCATAATGTACCACATCAAAAACAGTATTATCAGCGAAGATTTTCGGCAATGATTCACGGTCTGCAAAACGGAACAGCTTCCATAGTCCTTTCAGGTCTTCAGGGACTACATATCCCACATAGCGGTCACCATCCTGCGCCAGGTACGGCATATCCGAACTGTATAAGGTTCCTCCTCTCTTTTTCAGGGACAACAGTGCCGCCAGGGACGACCATCCGTAGGCTACACCGGTTTCAACAACGTTTTTAGCCTGAGTATGTTCACAGGCAAAGTAGATCATTTCCAGAGCTCCGGCTCCTCCCATTTTTACGGGACATTCACATTCCCTTTCTGCTGCCCCGGCAAGTACATCAGCATACCGGCTTCTGAAAGAGGCTGTATTTTCTCCGAAAAGATGCTGTACGGCTTCATGCTGGGACACCGCTTTGGATTGCGCCCATGAACCCGTTTTCTCTTTTCCTTTGAAAGCATTCTTTCTGTTCAGTGTATTTTTTATGATTTTTCTGCCCAGTTCAGGATACAGGTCCGGCCTTTTCAGATAAGCGATGAACGTTTTGAGAACTCTGGATATTTCACTCATTGTGTTGAATTTAATGGGCAAAAATAAGATTTTTTACGGTAATGGCATAAAACATTTATCTTTGTGCTACAAATGTGAATGAAATTTTAAATCGCTTATGCTGTATACCATTTTTGAAAAGATCCGGAGGAGAAGTCAGGCGTCTGTTCTCAAGAACCATCCGCGCGTTTCCCTGAAAGACCTGCGTTCCGGTACAGACAATCATTTCATCCTGGATCCTGGTCTGGAACAGGTTAGTCTTGGACACAGAGCTTCTTTCAGGAACTATATCCATATCCTGGTTGGTAAAAAGGCCAGGCTGGATATCGGTGATGATTTTTTCATGAATAATTTCTGTTCCATCAACTGCCTGGAAAGCATTTCCATCGGAAATCATACCCTGTTTGGAGAGAATGTCAAATTATATGATCATAACCACGCTTATGAGACGACTCCTGAATTCAGGATATCGTATTCAGACTTTAGCACGGCACCCATCAGGATTGGGAACAACTGCTGGCTGGGAAGCAATGTAATAGTCCTGAAAGGGGTCACCATAGGAGACAACTGCATTATCGGAGCAGGCTGCACCGTGTATCGTGACATTCCGGCGAATACCACTGTCGTCAACCGTCAGGAACTGATTTTGAACACAAGAGCTTAATTTTCCCCATCTTTGTAACGGCAAAACATCCGCTGATGAAATTCTCCATCCTTATCGCCAACTATAACAACGGTAAATTTTTTCCCGACTGCTACAGGTCTATCATAGCACAAAGCTGTACAGACTGGGAGGCGATAATTCTTGATGATGCTTCCACAGATGATTCTCTGGAAGTCATCCGGAACCTCACCGGTAATGACAGCCGTTTTAAGATCTACCGGAATGAGGCTAACAGCGGTGTAGGCATTACTAAAAACAAGCTGATAGAACTTGCAGAAGGTGATATCTGCGGCTTTCTGGATCCTGATGATGCCTTACAACCGGAAGCCATCTCATCAGCAGTTGCTGCTTATACCAGAGACCGGGATATTGTGCTTACGTATTCCTACTTTATGAAATGTGATGAACACCTGAATCCGATAGAGCCTTTCAGGTCCGGAATGCAGGTGCTGAACGGCGACCCCTTCTTTTTTAACTGTCCCGTTCAGATCGCCCATTTTGTTACTTTCCGGAAAGATATCTATAACCTGACGGAAAAGATGAACCCGGAACTTAAGATTGCTGAAGACCAGGACCTGTACCTTAAAATGTATGAAAAAGGTAAAGTATACTTCATTAATGAGCCACACTACCTCTACCGCATGCATACAGAGGGTATTTCTCAAAACAGCAATAAGACCAGATCCCATGATTATTTTGCCCGGGTGATTATGGCAGCCATGAAACGGAGGCAGCTGAACAACATACACGGCAAAAAGATCCCGGAAAGCTATGCCCATCCTGATGAGGTATTTGCTCTGCTGGATTACCAGAATAAAATCCTTTTCAGGATAAAGAAAAAAATCCTGTTATTTTGCAGGAAGTATTAGATAAGACCGAGCCCATGTCAGAAAAAATAAAACTGCTCTTCAGGCACCGTTCCATGGAAATGGGCGGCGTTGAAAAAGTGATGCTCAGCATACTTAATAATCTCGACAAAGAAAAGTTCGAGATGACGGTCTGCCTTAACATCAATCAGGGAGAATTGCGGGACGAATTTCCTGATCATGTACGCAAAGTATCCCTTACCCACGGCAGGGAAGACTTCTCTGGAAATTCGATTATCCGGAAAATCCAGCTGATCCGGAGAAGGCTGAAGCTCAAACGGATTCAGAAAAATCCTGCCATTGCCGATCAGATTCTGGGAGAAGTGTACGATGTGGAAATCGGTATGACGTATGGGGATTTTGCAGCTGTGCTTCATTCTACCAACAAAAAATCAAAAAAAATAGGCTGGTTCCATTCCGAGATCAACCTGCCGAAGCTGCAGCCGCTGGTTCCCGGAATTCTGAAACATTTCCCGGAATTTGACCAGATGGTCTATTGCTCGCAGAACATCAGGGATATGATGCATCAGTATTATCCGGATCTCGCTTATCCTCCGGAAGCAGTGATCATCAATGCAATTCCTGTTGAGGAAATCAAAAGGAAAGCGGAAGAACAGATGGGTGAATTTCCGTCAGGACCAGTGTTTATCTCTATCGGCCGACTGCATTCCAGAAAAGGATATCATAAGCTGATTGAAGCCCATACAAGGCTTATCCGTGAAGGGATTCATCATTCGGTGGTTGTTATAGGTGACGGGGAAGAACTTCATAATCTGACAGCACAGATTACAGCTCATAAAGTAGAAGGTACGTTCATCTTAGCAGGAAATAAAATGAATCCCTATCCGTACGTGAAGCATGCAGATTATTTCATTCTTCCGTCAGAATCCGAAGCATGGCCGCTGGTTATTGCGGAGGCGCTCCTACTTCAGAAACCCATTATCGCTACGCGTACAGGAGATATTCCGGAAATGGTCAAAGATGGCATTACCGGCTGTCTGATCAATTATGATCCAGATGAGATGTATGAGTCTATGAAAAGTTTTTTAACAGACCCGGAGCTCACAGAACAGATCAGAGAAAACCTGGAGGATATTGAAGAACAGTTTGACAATCGGAAGATCTTCAATGATATTGAAAAAATGATCCTTAATTTAGTAAAAAAATAAGCATGCTTTTATTATACCGTGCCCTGCTGAAAATACATACGACCTATCAGTTCATGATCCAGAAGATTTATTTGAAAATCTGCTTATCCAAAGGTCTGAAAGTAGGGAAAAATGTACGTTTCGTAGAGGTTCCCCAGTTCGGAACGGAATGTTTCCTGATTGAGATCGGGGATGATACCACATTTTCGAATAATGTACGGTTTGTAAACCATGACGGTGGACAGAATGCCCTTCATTTTTTTGAGGAATATAAAGATGTGCGTACTTTCGGGAGGATAAAAATCGGTAAGCAGTGCCTGATCGGTGCCGATACCACCATCATGCTCGGCGTGGAAATGGGCGACAACTGCGTTCTGGGGGCTGGATCTATCTTAACCTCCTCCATGCCCAGCGGAACGGTGTATGCCGGTGTGCCTGCCAAATACATCTGTACCATTAAGGAATACGGGGATAAACTCCTGGCGAACAATGTTATGTATCCGCGTGAACTGGAGCGGGACAGAGCCAAGCTTGAGGCTTATATCAAAGAACATCTTCCCCACACCTATAAACCGGTAAAGAAGTAAATGGCTGAAAAGAAGAACATACTCATCCGGATGGGTTCCCTGCGTCACGGCGGCGCAGAAAAGGTCCTGGTGACACTGCTTAAAAACCTTCCCCGGGATCAGTATGAAATCGATCTGCTGCTCAATCTTTATTCCGGAAAATACCTCGCAGATGTACCGGAATGGATCAATATCTTATACCTGAACAAAGGGGAAATGATTACAACCAACCGCCCTCACGAAATACCTAAGAAGGCTGCACGAGTCCTCTACCAGGGAATGCTTAAGAGATTTCCGCGGCTTCTTTACAAAGGGAAACTGAAAAATAAAAAATACGATATCGAATTTGCAGCTATCCACGGAATGCGGGATGAAATCCTGAAGTCCCCGTTGAAAGCATCAAAAAAAATCGTCTGGATCCATAATGACCTTTCCCAGGTAAAAGGCTACACGGAAAAAGAGATCCGGAAATTTTTCGGATTTGACCGGATTATGGTGATTTCAGAAAAGATCGAACAGCATTTTCACAGCCTGGCCCAAAATGATTCGGAACACCGGAAAATCATCAAAATATACAATCCCCTGGACACCGGGGAATTTATTGCCAAAGCCGAAGAACCGGTCCTGAATTATGAATTCGACAAGTCATTGCCCACCTTTCTTTCAGTGGGAACGGTTTTCCCGCAGAAAGGGTTTGACCGGCTACTGAGAGTTCATAAAAGGCTTTTGGATGAAGGTTTCAGGCATAAAATCCTGATTGTGGGAGACGGATATGATTTTGAAAACATCAGAAAACTGCAATCTGACCTTGCGTTGGACGAAACCGTAACCA
Source organism: uncultured Chryseobacterium sp. (assembly GCA_913775525.1). Classification (GTDB taxonomy): domain Bacteria; phylum Bacteroidota; class Bacteroidia; order Flavobacteriales; family Weeksellaceae; genus Chryseobacterium. The sequence goes on along the minus strand of CAJYLH010000022.1, from coordinate 343,350 downwards.
TGCTGGGCTTTACAGATAACCCTTATCCCTATTTTAAGCATGCGGATTTCTATATGCTGAGCTCAAGGTATGAAGGTTTTCCGACGGTGCTTTTTGAAGCCATTACCCTGAAAAAGAAAATCATCGCCACTGAAGTTTCAGGAGCAGGCGAAATGCTGATGAACGGCACATTGGGCATGCTGGTGGAAAATTCCGAAGAAGGAATCTATGCGGGAATGAAAAAAGCATTGACCCAGCCGCAAGGGTTTGAACCGTATATTGAACGCCTGAACCATTATGAGATGCCTTTCACCCTTGAAAATTCCGTTTCCAGGATTGTGGCTGTTTTAGAATCTCTTTTTACCTCACCCGTTAATCCTGACCAATAAATATTTGTATGGCAGACCACTATTCCACCCTTCAGAAAGATTTTTACCGGGAAAGCGGCCAATGGCTTTCCACAATGGGGATCTGGGCAAAATGCATCAACCCGAACCTGCATTTCATCTACGTATTCAGAAAAGCACAAAAATATCGCAAAACTCCCGTTCTGAATATCTTCTGGAAGTTGATTCTGCGCCATTACCAGATTAAATACGGGTTCCAGATCTATCCGGAAACTGAAATCGGGGAAGGATTTTACCTGGGACATTGGGGAAGCCTGGTGATCAACCCGCGTACAAAAATCGGGAAAAACTGCAATATCGCACAGGGCGTTACCATCGGCCAGCAGAACCGCGGGAAGAATGCAGGTATTCCGGTCATCGGCAATGAGGTCTGGATCGGCGCCAATGCCGTAATCGTAGGAGGTATTACCATCGGAGACCATGTGCTTATTGCCCCGAATGCCTATATTAATTTTGATGTGCCGCCGTATTCCGTTGTTGTGGGGAATCCTGCCCAAATATACCCGAATCCTGAGGCGACAGAAGGATATATCAATAATAAAGTCTGATTTAAAGCTATCGTTTTTTAGTGATTTTTCTTATATCACGAAATACTGCCATCTGTTTATTTTGAATTTACGCTTTTACCCTCCTGTTCAAAAAGTAGGCGATCAGTATATTAGGAACCCAGCATAGCCATGCTACAATAACATAGGAATTAACAGGGTCGCCTATCATATTCTTTAACAAAGGATACCAAAGCCTCAGGGTTACCGCTGCAAATGCACAGGCATAGCTGTACGTCATCAACTGCTGATGTTGAATGACCTGGCCGCTTCTGATCTTAGCCACCGCTATGGCTGTTGTCATCAGCCAGGTAATTGCTAAAAGGATAAAACCTGTTTCTGATACAAGGCCACCGTTTGCATAAAAGCCCATATACAACGCAGAAACAGAACTAATGATGGCCGCAATTATATAGATCTTTCCAATCGCCCTATGCAGGCCGGTATATTTGCTCCTGAATGTAGGCCCGAACTGCCGCCAGCCTATGAAAAGTGCCAATCCACCGAAAATAATATGGGCAAGAAAAGCTGTTTTCCAAATGATATTATGAAGAACTTCGGGAGCCTTAGAGCTCAGAAAAGTATATTTAGATTCAACAAAAGCATACAATAAAGGATATGCTCCTACAAGCAAAGCGAATATGCACATGATAGCAAATAATAATTTTCTCATAATACCTGAATATTTTTTTGTAAAGGTGCACATTAAAAAAGTCCTGAACGTTCCAGAATGAAAGTTGGCACAATTTATTTACCACTAATAATCAAATAGTTACATTTTATATTCATTATTCTACGTTGATGTTTTTGTTTTTTAAGAATTCCCTGGGTGAGCAGCCCATATACTTTTTAAAATTCCTGTTAAATGAAGTTTTGGAGTTAAAACCGCTTTCAAATGCGAGTGATAGAATAGTGAACTTAGCATTTTCAGGGAGTACGACGATTCTTTTGAACTCTTCAATACGCTGACGGTTGATGTAATCGTAAAAATTTTTATTTTCTATAAAATTGATGGTCTGGGAAAGTAAGTTAGGATGTACTTCCAGAATCTTTGCTACATAATTCAGGTTTAACTCTGGATCCCTGAACAGCTTTTCCTCTTCCATTTTTATCGTTAGCTGGAGGTAAATAGCCTGCAAAGTTTCTTCACCTGCAAAAGTGTTTTCATATTTTGAGACTGATGATACGGCCTTATTTATAATGTTTTCCCTATTTTCTGCTTTGTTAAATCTCTGATCATTAAGAATCCCTATGTGAGTAATCCCGAAATAGGCAGCCGAAAGTATAAACATAACAACCAATGAAAAAATCAGAACATCATTTTTAAGAATAACAGCAATCAATATCAATCCTATTGCTGTTATCAGATAATAGACCCACTTCAGGCTGATCTTTTCCGTATTGGAATACAAACCTGAAATTCTTTTTCTGTAGTTTTTAACAGCAACGAAACTCAAGATTACATACAGAATCCCTGACATGATCACTAAAATGCTGATATACTTCCTTAATGTCCTGTAATTGCCTCCTCCGTCTTCATATATCCTTAGCTTTTCTGTTGGGGACAGCATGAAAAATTTCACCAAAACCTGGTATACGATCAGGGCCGGAACCAGATGAAACCATCCAGTATTTCTGTCCGGATTGCTGCCGGTTAGAGATCTCACATACATATAAAGCATAGGCCCGTGAACTAAAGGAATAGGTATTTCCAGACCGAGAAAGTAGGGAAACCTAATACAAAAAAGATGAGGTGCACGCCTATAATAATAAACCACAGGGCCAGTATATAGTCCGCCATGACCTTTTTTTTTTACCCAATATCAGAAGTGAGGCAAAAAAAGCAATAAAGAGACCTGCCAGATAAAATACCGGAGATAAAGAATTCAAACCAGATTCAGGTATAAGGAGATTATGTTGATAGACCAAGGGTACGGTTAATTATTCTGACAGAAATTTAAGTTCATTTATTATGATTTTATTCAGATTCAAATCTTAAAATTTGTTAAAGATGGTAATTTTCTGATCAAAAATAATACTTTTGTAGCATTATTGATTTAGTCTATTGAATTTGGAAATAATTTAAACGAAATAAATAATTATTATATTATGGCACAATCGTACGAAGTTATTTTTGAAAACAACAGAAAGTGGGTAGAATCTAAAATTGCAGATAACCCGGGCTTCTTTGAAGAACTTGCAAAAACCCAGAATCCTGAATATCTTTACATCGGGTGTTCAGACAGCAGGGCAACGGCGGAAGAGCTTATGGGAGCAAAGCCGGGTGAAGTGTTTGTCCACAGGAATATTGCGAATATTGTGAATACACTGGATATGAGCTCCACAGCTGTAATCCAGTATGCAGTAGAGCATCTTAAGGTAAAACACATTATTGTCTGCGGGCATTACAACTGCGGTGGGGTAAAAGCTGCGATGACGCCTCAGGATCTCGGATTGCTGAATCCTTGGTTGAGAAACATCCGCGATGTATACCGGATCCACCAAAGCGAACTGGATGCTATTGAAGGCGACGCCAAACGGTATGACAGGCTTGTGGAACTAAATGTTCAGGAGCAATGCATCAACGTTATTAAAATGGCCTGTGTGCAGGAGCGGTATATTCTGGAAGAATATCCTGTGGTACACGGCTGGGTGTTCGACTTAAGAACCGGTAAGATCATAGACCTGGAGATTGATTTCGAGAAAATCCTTAAAGATATCCAGAAGATCTATAACCTTACAGGTTCAGATTGGGTGATGAGCAGAAAAACACAATAGTTTTTCAAAAAAACGTAAAATGAAACTCTGGAGTATTGTAACATTATTGTTTTTCCTGAATTTCACGGCTTTACCAAGTATCGCCGCGGTATTCGGCTGGGACCTTACCCAAACGAATGTTGTGATCAATGAAGAAGAGCCTCACTCCCATCCTACTTCTTTTACGGTTTACGAAAAGACGCTTCCCAAACCTCTGGATGTCTATGACTATCTGAAGTTTTTTGAGCCTTCCTTGGAAGACCGTTCTTTTGTACTGATTGATGATTCCTTTCATCTTTCTCCATTACTCACCATATTTTCTCCGCCTCCGGAGGCATAACCCATCAGGTTTTCTTAATTATCATCGTAGTTCACATCAGGATTTCCTGGTCGTGGATGACCTTAATACTGAAATTATTTTCAATTTTATATTGGCTTATTAAAGCTCAGTAAGCCATTTCTATTCACAGCAGTTTACATTATGAAAAAGACATCATTCATCGGAGGAATCAAGGAGAATTTCCCTTCAGGGCTCGTTGTATTCCTGGTAGCGCTCCCGCTTTGCCTGGGAATTGCCCTGGCATCGGGCGCACCGCCTTTATCAGGAATCATCGCAGGTATTGTGGGTGGCCCGGTGGTAGGATTCATCAGCAATTCAAACATATCCGTTTCCGGGCCTGCGGCAGGATTAACAGCTATTGTCCTTACAGCCATAACGGATCTGGGAGCCTTTAATATTTTTCTATGCGCGGGAATCATAGCAGGGATGATTCAGTTGGTGCTGGGATTTATCCGGGCCGGAAGTATTTCCAATTATTTTCCCAATAATGTTATTGAGGGGATGCTTGCCGCAATCGGGATCATCATTATACTAAAGCAGATCCCTCACGCAGTGGGTTTTGATAAGGACTATGAAGGCCATGAATCCATTTTCGACAACGGACTGAATTTTGGCTATTTTACGGAACTTTTAGAGGCCGTACATCCGGGTGCCGTTATCATTACCCTGTTTTCGATTGCCATACTGATCGCATGGGATAAAGTATATATGCTCAGAAGGATCAAGATGCTTCCGGGTGCCCTGGTAGCTGTAGTCGCAGGAATTATCTTAAATGAATTATTTAAGCTTTCCGGAAGCTCACTGGCTATCGGTCCCAAGCATCTGGTTTCGCTGCCGGTCCCTAAATCGATCGATGACTTTAAAAATTTTGTTACGCTGCCTGATTTTTCAGGTTTTATGAATGGGAAAGTATGGATTACTGGAGCCACTATAGCTGTTGTCGCGTCTATTGAAACCCTGCTTTGCATTGAAGCTTCAGACAGGCTGGATCAGCAGAGGCGGATTACCGATACCAATCTTGAACTGAAAGCCCAGGGAATCGGGAATCTGATCAGTTCTTTTATTGGCGGCCTTCCCATGACTTCGGTAGTCGTGAGAAGTTCAGCGAATGCGAATGCAGGAGCCACATCTAAGCTATCCACCATTATTCACGGCACATTGCTGCTGATTTGTGTGCTTTCCATTCCCGCCATCTTAAATCTGATTCCTTTTGCGACATTGGCTGCAGTATTGCTGCTGGTAGGATATAAGCTGGCTAAACCGGCTACGTTCAGGCACTTCTGGCATTTAGGGAAGTTCCAGTTCATTCCTTTTGTGGCAACTGTAGTAGCGGTAGTGGCAACAGATTTGCTGAAAGGTGTAGGGATAGGACTGGCAATTTCCGTATTTTATATCCTGCAGGGAAATATGAAGAGAGCTTACTACTTAAGCCGTGAAAAGCTGAATGATGCAGACGGAATCATGATTCGGCTTTCTGAGGAAGTTTCATTCCTCAATAAAGCTGCTATTAAGAAAACATTAAAAAATATCAAACCCAATTCTGCAGTGACCATTGATGCAAGAGGAACCTCATATATTGCAACGGATGTGCTGGAGATGATCCAGGACTTTGCCAATATCCGCGCCAAAGAAGAGGATATTACCGTGGAACTTTTGGGCTTCAAAACATCGTACCGCGACTATGAACGAAAAGAAGATTCCCATATCATCGTCACCCATAAAAGGGCAATATAAAGCTCAGTATTAAAAAATAAAGTAAATTGTCAATAAAAAAAATAAATAGAATTATATGAAAGCGCATACGCACGAAACACAGTCAACCATTACCCCCGAGAGAGCACTGGAATTTTTAAAAGAAGGGAACCAAAGGTTTGTGAATAACCTTAAAGCTAACAGAGACCTCCTGGAGCAGGTAAATGCAACCCGTGAAGGGCAATGGCCTTTTGCAGTGGTCTTGAGCTGTATAGACAGCCGTACGTCTGCCGAATTAATCTTTGACCAGGGGCTTGGAGATATTTTCAGCATCAGGATTGCCGGTAACTTCGTTAACCAGGATATTCTGGGTTCTATGGAATTCGGCTGTAATGTAGCAGGGTCCAAATTAGTTGTTGTCCTGGGGCACACGAAATGCGGGGCATTGAAAGGCGGACTGGATGCCGCACAGATTGAAGGCATGGGAATGGATAACCTCAACCACCTGATCAATCATTTCAGCCCGATTATCAAAGAAGTGATTAAAGACGGAGAAGAGCATTCCTCCGCAAACAGCGATCTTCTTGAGAGGCTGAACCACCAGAATGTAAAACATGCCATTGAAGACATCCGTAAGCAAAGCTCAACACTGAGAAACCTTGAAAAAGAAGGTAAGATTAAAATTGTGGGGGCCAACTACGATGTAGAAACAGGAATGGTAAGCTGGTTATAGAAAATGATTCGTTCAGCCATTATAAGGCTGTATATGATGATATGTTAGTTAGATAAGTTGATGTAAACGTACCGGTTACATCACCAGACCACCGGAATCCGGTGGTCTTTTATATTACAGTCCCGCTTGAAATTTAACAAGATACATCAATCATCAATCATCAATCATCAATCATCAATCATAAAAATAACTCCGCTATATTTTCTGAAATGATTATTTTTGACAGGAGATTAAATGATCATACATCATGAAACGACACACCAACATTCTTCTTATTGTATTGCTGGTATTTTCCGGGCTCCTATCTGCCCAGAAACCGGTGAAAGATACTTTGGGATACCTGAAAAGGTTTGAAACCAATAAAGAAAAATATATAGGCAAGCCTTTTTCGCTGCTTCTTAAAGACATGATCCAGCTACAGCCGGCCAAAGCGAAATCCGATATCCGTCCGGAAGAAGAAAATACATTGCCAAGCACTTTATTTACGTTTTCCGGTAAAGATGTCAGTGCAAGGCCTAATGCAGTCCTGATCATCACCTGGAAGCCCGATGACAGCCAGACCGCTCCTCTGGAGCTTCTTGAACAGGAACACAATTACCGCTTCACTGCAAGCGAACGGAACTTCCTGGAAAAGAAAATCGTTAAAAATATGATGGTGTCACAGTAGTCTGATTTTATGGTAAGAAATTATTTCCGCGGTATGATCTGTGGAAGGTTATTTCCCGTTAAATGAAGACATGGTATTGTTGATGCCTGCAAAAACAAATGACAGAGAGGCTTTGGTAAACTTCTCTATCCTTTCCTGGAGTTTTTCCGATTCTTCCCCGTTCCAGGTCCCCAACACATAATCCACCTGCCTTCCTTCTGAAAAATCTGCCGAAATCCCAAAGCGGAGGCGTGCATAATTCTGGGTCTGCAGAACTTCATTAATATTTTTCAGTCCGTTGTGCCCGGCGTCCGAGCCTTTTCCTTTCAGACGGAGGGTCCCGAACGGTAACGCAAGGTCGTCGGTAATAATCAGCACATTCTCCAGGGGTATGTTTTCCTTCTGCATCCAGTACCTTACGGCATTCCCCGAAAGGTTCATGTAGGTATCAGGCTTCAGCACCAGGACTCTTCTTCCTTTGTATTTTCCGTCTGCCATCCAGCCGAAGTTTGTTGTATTGAAAGATGCTTCCAGGGTTTCCGCAATTTTATCGGCTACCTTGAAACCTATATTATGTCTTGTATTTTCATATTCGGCACCTTTATTACCGAGTCCGACAATGAGATATTTCATGAAGAAATTTTTTGCAAAATTACGGTATATAAATAAAAAACTCAACCCTGTAAGGATTGAGTCTTGATATTTCTGGAAATCGTATTACAATGGTTTGTAAATATAATTGACTCCGAAGCCTTTTTTCATATAGCTCTGTGCATCATAATTATAGTCTGTAGAGAATATAACCGGTGCCGGAACAGGAGTCATAAGATCTGTGATGGACAATCTTTTCGGGCTGTTCGGGGAAAGCATACTGCTTTCAATATCATTTCTTTCTGTAGATAAGATCCTTGAAATTTTATATCCGAAAGGAATCAGTGTAAAAGGGCTGATCTTATCATCATAATTGGTATACTCATAAGCATAAGCCGTAAGAACGCTTCCGAAAGCATTTCCGTTAAGAGGGCCGTATTTTCTGGTTACCTTTGAAATATTATCTCCCAGGTACTCATATTTTGTCTTTGAATAATCCTGGAAACCAATTGTTCCCGGAGCATCCGGACCGTTTCTCATGATAATGGAATCCAGCTTGCTGGTCGCTGTCGCATACTTAAGTGTATAAAGCGATTTTGTTTTCTTGTATAAAGTCTGCGGACCCGGCGTAGTAGACGGCGGCACAGTAGTTCTCTTAAAGAATGATCTGTTCTCTGAGATCGTTTCCAGTTTTCCGCTGTTACCATACGTAAATAGCTGGGTATAAGAGATGCTGTCTTTATCCAGATCTCCGTCTCCATCCAGATCCAGGAAACCCTTAAAGGTGATTTTGCTTATTTTATCTCCGCTCCACATCACATCGGTTATTGAAGCACTGTCTGTAATTACTCTGGACAGCAATGACCCGTTATAATGATATTCTGCCAGCGTATCTGAATCCGTAATTTCCCTGAACAATGCTCTTGGTCCGTTCAGCCCTGTATTTTCATTGATATCCAACAGGGGATCGCCATTTTCATCCAGCAGATCTTTACAAGAATGCACGGCAGAAAGACCGGCCAGCAATAAAATAAAGTAAAAGAGTCGTTTCATTCCTTAAGGGATTATTTATTTGGTCAAAAATATAACTTTTTTTTGAATACAAAATATTTTACTGCCTGTTTTAAGGCAAAAATTGCAATCAAAAACCATTATAAAGCTTTGTAAAGATATTTTACACTTTGGGTCTGGTCAGATACAGGATAATTTTGAGCATCATAAAGATAGGTTTTAGGAACCGGTATCGCCGGGCCTATAGGACTCTGGATCGTAATATTTCCGACATTATTGCTGGAAAGCATATAAAAATTAACCTGGGCCATCAAAACTCCGGTCACCATAAGATATTCTTTCGGAAGCGTCGTATAAGGATTGATTTTGCTGTCATAAGAATCATACGCATATACTATAGTAGAAGCTGTTGTAGTATCCGGTGCATTGTTATCCATTAACATCGTCGTATGTTCTACTTTTGCTACATTGGTAGAAGCAAAGGTAAATTTGTCTTCAATATAGTGGGTATATACGCTGCTGCCTCCCATTTTTTTCTTTTCCACAATACGGTACAGCTGTCCGTTTGAATCATAGAAAATACTGAAATCACTGTGATTATTTATGTTGAATGTAGGATTGTCCAGCGTCATAGAAGTAATCTTACCATTGGTATAGGTAATCAGATAAGTGTGGTCGATAATATGGGTCGGCTTATTATCGGTATATTTTATTTTGGCAACTTTATTATTATTGTACGTTAATGTAGCAGTAATAGCATCGGAACTGGAATTATCCCTGATGACCGCCTGATACAATACTCCGGAAGTACTGCTGTATTCCTCAACAGTCGTATTCCCCATATTGACCTTCTCAAGGATTCTGGGACCAGTAATACTGTTGCCACCTGAAGATGATGAAGAGGAAGATGAGGTATTTTTATTCTGATTAGGCGGATCATCTGTCGTATTATCACAGGAAATAAACAGACCAAGAGTAAGAATAGCAAAGATTCTCAGAAAATAATTGTTTGTCATAGATGTTAATTTTCAATACCGCCAAATATAAAAAAAATTATCTTATTAAAAATTGATTTAATAAAAATCCACCGCATTCAATAAAAAAAATATAAAAACCAATGCCAATAAATTAAAAAAAAATAATCTACCTATTGAATTGGTAGGGTTATACAGACTGTGTCTTTACTGATAGTGCAAATAAAAGATCACGTAAAATAAATGCTTCATGTGATCTCTAATGTATTTTTAGCAGCCTCTGAAAACAGGACCGCAGCCAGTTATTTGGTCTGAAGAATAGATTTTAGAAGGGTATTTACCTCATCTACATTTTTGATCTTATCTTTTCTCATCATCAGGTGATTTCCATCTTTGGTTACCTTTTCTTTCAGCTGCGCTTCAGCAGGGTTCTGGGTAAGATAACTGATGATATGCCTGAATTTATCGGTCTGATAAAATTTATCCTGAGGGTTCGCCGGGAAATAGCCGAGGAAAATACCGTTTTTCATTACGATTCTTTCAAATCCGATATCGGAGGCCAGCCATTTCAGGGAAACACTTTTCAGGAGGTTCACCGCTTCTTTCGGTAATGCTCCGAAGCGGTCTGTCAGTTCATGCTCAAATTTCTGAAGGTCTTTTTCATTATCAATTTCAGCAATTTTCTGATACAGCAGAAGCCTTTCTTCGGTATTGGAAATATAGGAATCCGGAAGCATCAGTTCAAGGTCAGTATCAATGTTGACATCTTTAGTGCTTTTAAAAAGCTTTTGCCGGTCTTCTTCGTTTTCAAAAAGGTTTTCAAAATCTTCATCATCTTTCAGCTCCTCCAGTGCTTCCTGCATCAGCTTCTGATAGGTCTCAAAGCCCATCTCATTGATGAATCCGCTTTGCTCCGCCCCTAGCAGGTCCCCCGCACCCCGGATTTCCAGGTCTTTCATGGCAATCTGGAAACCGCTTCCCAGATCTGAAAACTGCTCAATGGCCTCAAGCCTCTTTCTGGCATCAGCAGTCATCATATCGTAAGGAGGGGTAATCAGGTAACAGAATGCTTTCCTGTTGCTTCGTCCTACCCTTCCCCTCATCTGGTGAAGGTCTGCCATCCCGAACCGGTGGGCATCATTGATGAAAATCGTATTGGCATTGGGAACATCCACACCGCTTTCCACGATAGTTGTGGAGACCAGGACGTCATATTTGCCTTCCATAAAATCCAGGACGTTCTTTTCCAGCTGTTTTCCTTCCATCTGCCCATGCCCGGTAATAACTTTTGCATCAGGCACCAGGCGCTGGATCAGGCCCGCAATATCTTTCAGGTTTTCCACCCTGTTGTTGATAAAATAAACCTGCCCGTCCCTTTGAAGTTCATACGAAACAGCGTCCCGTATAATTTCTTCATTAAATCCTACCAGTTGTGTATCTACAGGCTGCCGGTTAGGCGGAGGCGTTTTAATAACGGATAAATCTCTTGCCGCCATTAAGGAAAACTGCAATGTCCTTGGAATAGGTGTGGCGGTTAATGTCAGGGTATCAACATTGGTTTTCATGGTTTTCAGCTTATCTTTTACGGAAACCCCGAACTTATGTTCCTCATCAATGATGAGCAGTCCAAGATCTTTAAACTTAACACTGCTCCCGGCCAATTGGTGCGTCCCGATGATAATATCCACTTTCCCGTCTTTCAGGGCTGCCAGGGTTTCAGACTTCTGTTTTGCCGTCCTGAAACGGTTGAGATACGAAATATTAACCGGAAAATCCTTTAAGCGTTCCCTGAAACTCCTGTAATGCTGAAAAGCCAGGATCGTGGTTGGAACTAATACGGCAACCTGCTTTCCGTCTGTAGCGGCTTTAAATGCGGCCCGGATAGCCACTTCGGTTTTACCGAATCCTACATCACCGCACACCAGCCTGTCCATCACCGTAGTATCTTCCATATCCTTTTTTACATCAATGGTGGCTTTCTCCTGGTCCGGTGTATCTTCATAGATAAAACTGGCTTCCAGTTCATTCTGCAGGTAGGAATCCTGGGAATATGAAAATCCTTTAGCCGATTTTCTCTGGGCGTATAATTTAATAAGGTCAAACGCAATCTGTTTTACCTTTTCTTTGGTTTTCTGTTTCAAAGATTTCCATGCCGGGGATCCGAGCTTACTGAGTACAATCTCCCTGCCCTCAGGACCGTTATATTTTGAAATCTTATGAAGGGAATGGATGCTTACATATAAAAGGTCACCGTTTTTATAGGTGAGTTTGAAACATTCCTGGATCTTACCGTCATTGTTTACTTTTACAAGCCCCATAAATTTTCCGATCCCGTGATCGATATGGGCGATATAATCTCCGATCTTAAGGGACATCAGGTCTTTAAGCGTCAGCTGCTCAGATTTGGCAAATGTATTTTTGGCTTTGTACCGCTGGTAACGGTCGAAAATCTGATGGTCGGTGTAAATCAGGATTTTCCGGCTGTTGTCTACGAAGCCTTCATGCAGTTCAGACGTGAAACTTTTAAAAGGCACTTCACGTTCCAGTTCTTCAAAAATCAGCTCCAGCCTTTCCTTTTGTTTTTCTGTGGAGAAGGAAATCCAGGTATCAAAACCTTCTGACTGCCTTTTTTCCAGGTCTTCCGCCAGGAGTTCGAAATTCTTATGAAAAGAAGGCTGGGCAGTCTGCTCCAGGAGAATTTCAGACTGATCTTTTATACTGTCTAGAGCTACGCTGCTGAAATCAATAGTACGAAACTTTTTGTAGTCAAACAAAAATTCTTCATCGGAAATAAAGAGTTCCTGAGGTTCACGGTGGGCTATATCCTGATGGAGGGTTCCATATTTTTCTAAGGCTTTTTCATAAAAGGTCTTGATTTTACCCAATCCCACGACCGCATTTTTAGAAACGATGAAACTGTCCTCAGATAAAAGCTGCAATAATGACACGCGGCTTCCGGTCACTGAAAAATTCATATTGGACACAAGCTGGAATTCTTTCACCTTATCTACGGAAAGCTGGGTCTCGATATCAAAAGTACGGATGCTTTCCACCTCATTGCCGAAAAATGTAATCCGGTACGGTTTCTCATTGGAATACGAAAAGACATCTACAATTCCTCCCCGTACGGAAAACTCTCCCGGCTCTGAAACGAAATCAGTCTGCTGAAAATGATAATGGTTCAGCAGTTCATCTATGAAATCAAAATCAAGCTGGCTGCCGACCTCGATGTGATGTGAAATGGCTTTGAAATCCTCCTTTTTCAATACCTTTTCAGATAATGCGCCCATATAGGCAACGATTACCCTCGGCGTTTTTCCGGAGCTCATCTTATTCAGCACTTCGGTCCGTAAAACCAGGTTCGCATTCTGCGTCTTTTCCACCTGATAAGGTTCAAGATGGGTTGCAGGAAAGTACAGTACTTTATCTTTTCCAAGCAGCCCTTCCATTTCAGTATTGATATAAAGAGCATCCTCCTTATCATCAGTCAGGTACAATACTGTCTTTTTATGGGTAAGGAAAAGTTCAGCGGTAAGAACGGAAACGGCAGATCCTGCGCTTCCTTTTACGGCAATATGGTTTTGAGTGTCCAGCCGGTTAAAAATTTCCTTACCGAACTCCTTCTGGAGGAGATACGGAAGAAATTTTTCATTGATGGTTTTTAACTGCATAAATAAAATCGGGTATAAGCAAGAATGCGGATCCGAAACTTTCCGAAACCGTATCACAGATACAAAGGTATGGATAATTCGTGATTCAGGTAGGCTAAAAGCCAATTTCTGTGCCATCTGGCCTGGCAGGCGCATCAAATCAAAAACCTTTATAAATAAGCCTAACAAACGTTAAAAACGAATTTTATCCACCTCTGTGGCATGCTGTTTGAAAAGTACTTTTTACAACTAAGAAATGATATTATGAAAAAAGCAATCAAAATTTTAGGACTGTTTATGCTGGTGTTTTTCACGGCATTGTCTTTCACTTCATGCAGCGATGATGACGATCCTGCGAACAACGACTTCTTTGCAGGAACCTATAGGGGAAGTATTTCTTACAAAGAAGGAAGTAACACCATCAGTGCTAATGACGGAAGTGTGTTTGTAACAAAAATTGCCAGCGGAACCAAGTACAATTTTGCCTTTTCGAACAACATTCCGGATCTTAACGGGGTAGAGTTTCAGCAGACAGGAGACAATACTCTGGTAATGGTAGGTTCTAATGCAAGTACTTACATCAGAATTGACAATAATGAATTGAAAATATTCTACACAAGAGACGGTAAGACGTGGACAGCTAACTGTACCCGTTAAGCCAACTATTCATGCAATATGTTAGGACCTGCTTCTCAGTTTTGAGGAGCAGGTTTTATTTAGGGAACAGCAGTAGTTTAATCTTTTTTTAAGCACTGATAAACTTTAGTTAAGTTTCTAAAAGGCAGATTTTTCAGTCCTGTTTTTGTCTATCTTTGAACAAGAAAACAAATACAACCCATCATGAGAAAATTATTAACCGCAATGTCACTTGTTCTTGGACTTGGACTAGCTACGGCTCAGCAGACAGCCCCTGCAAAAGCCACACAACAAACCGTAAAAACGGTAAAAACCACAGAAACAAAAACGGCAAAACCAGTCGCCAAAATGAAAAAGGACGGGACGCCGGATAAGAGATATAAGGAAAATAAAATGCTTAAGAAGGACGGTACCCCTGATAAGAGATACAAAGCAAATAAATAAACTTATATATAGTTGTTATTTTCATAATCAAATTTCGAAGGCCGATGATTCATTCATCGGTTTTTTTATTGATTTACTGCCCACAATATGGGTTGAGATTATTCAGTTATTTATAAATTTGACCCATGTTAAACTTCCTCAAGAAACAAGTGGCGCTCTTATGGGCCAGAAAACATGTCCGTAAAGCCGGTGCTTCCGGAAACAATGCCGTGCAAAACCAGGAGGCATTATTGCTGGAGCTGGTTAGAAAAGCAGAAAAGACACTGTTTGGAAGGGAGCGCGATTTTGAAAACATCCGGTCTGTACAAGATTTTCAGGACAAGGTCGCCATATCTGATTATGAAGATATCAAACCGTATATTGAACGGATGAAAAAGGGGCAGGCCAATATTTTGTGGCCCGGAATCCCGGAATATTTCGCAAAAACGTCGGGAACTACTTCAGGCTCTAAATATATTCCTATTTCCCATGAAGGAATGCCTTTTCAGGTTGCAGGAGCCCAAAGTGCCCTCTTTCATTATATTGCACAAAAAAACAATGCAGATTTTGTCGGCGGAAAAATGATCTTCCTCCAGGGAAGCCCGGAGCTTGAAGACCTTTATGGGGTAAAAACCGGAAGGCTGTCTGGCATCGTGGCACATCATATCCCGGGATACCTGCAGAAAAACAGGCTTCCCAGCTGGGAAACCAATATCATTGAAGACTGGGAAACCAAGGTGGACCAGATTGTACTGGAGACAGAAAAGGAAAATATGACGCTCATCTCCGGCATCCCGCCCTGGCTGATCATGTACTTTGAAAAGCTGACGGAAAAGCACGGCAAAAAAATAAAACAGATTTTTCCCAATCTTCAGCTCATTGTTACAGGTGGGGTAAATTATGAACCTTACCGGGAAAAGATGGAAGATCTTTTAGGCGGAACGGTAGATATCATCCAGACCTTTCCTGCTTCTGAAGGTTTTTTTGCATTCCAGGACGATTACACCAGGGAAGGACTCCTGCTGCTTACCCGTCACGGTATCTTTTATGAATTTATTCCTCTTGAAGAATATGGTAAACCCGGCGCTACCAGGCTGACCTTAAAGGATATCGAACTTAACAGGGACTATGCTATGATCCTGACCACCAATTCCGGCTTATGGGCCTATTCGATTGGTGATGTGATCCGGTTCATCAGTAAAGATCCTTACACAATTGTGGTAAGCGGAAGAACGAAGCATTATACTTCAGCTTTCGGTGAGCATGTCATTGCTTTTGAAGCGGAAGAAGCTATTAAAGCGACCCTTCAGAAATTTCCGGCACAGATCACAGAATTTCATCTGGCGCCGGAAGTCAATCCTCAGTCGGGTCTACCCTATCACGAATGGCTGATTGAATTTGAAAAAGAGCCGCAGAACCCGGAAGCTTTCCGATATGAACTGGACCGTCAGATGAGACAACGCAATACGTATTATGATGACCTTATTTCCGGTAACATCCTCCAGCCTCTCAGGATTTCCTCCCTGAAGAAAAATGCATTTCAGGACTACGCCAGATCTCAGGGAAAACTGGGAGGCCAGAATAAGATCCCGAGGCTTGCCAATGACAGAAAAATTGCAGATTTGTTAGAAGTCTACAAACTTTAATCATATTTTTTCAATTCCGAAAACGTATATTCAAAAAAAATTATAAATTTGAAAAACCTAAAAAATAAAAATGAAAGCATCTGTACTTTTTAAATCATCTTTATTAACAAGTCTATTCGTCATTTCGTCTTGCGCCACTACAAAATATACTGAAGACATCTCAAAAAACGATTATTCTAACCTGGAGGCGGGCAAAATGTATGTGGTAACCTTAAAGGACGGTTCTAAAAAGCAGACCATGCTGTTCCGTAATGTAGAAGGCGACAATATCGTAGGAACTGCCGGCAAGAAAGACAGCACAGTGGTAATCATCCCTAAATCCAATGTCTCTGCGGTTAAAGACAGATCAAAAGCAAGAGTTACAGCAGGCGCTGTAGTGATTGGTGCAGCCGGAGTAGCCGCTTTGGTACTCAGCTCTTCAAGAGCAGATAAATAGATGCCGTCTTTCACGCATTATTTGATTTATCATTTAAAAATACATACTCTATAAAGCCCTGAATAGATATTTAGGGCTATTTTTGTGCATGATTTCATTCACTCCGTTAAAGACGTTACAAAATATTGAGTTCAGAAATCTTCTCACGGGAAGATTTTTTATCGTTTTAGCCTTCCGGATGCTGGCCACCTTATTGGGATGGTGGGTATACCAGCTCACTAAAGACCCTTTCTCTATCGGGCTGATCGGGCTGTCGGAAGTAATCCCCGCAGTAAGCTGCGCGCTCTATGCAGGCCATGTGATTGATATGAATGAAAAGAAAAAACTGCTGCTGATCTGCAATTACGCCTATATCTTTTTAATAGGCCTCTTGCTGATTCCTGCCTTCCTGAATGTGGAAATGCATTTTACCGGCCATCAGATTACCTATTTCATTTACGGTGTTATTTTCTTTACCGGTATAGCAAGAGCTTTTATAGGACCTATCGTGCCTTCCATGATCCCGAAAATCGTTAAAAAAGAGAACCTTCCCAATGCCGTTACGCTGAATCAGGCGACCTTTCTCATTTCTTCGGTTTGCGGACATGCCATAGGCGGTTTCCTGATCGGATATTTCGGGGTACAGTGGACTCTGGTGGTTATTCTATTGCTTATTTTTGTGGCTTCCCTGTTTTTCTGGCAGCTTAATAAACAGTATTCTGAGTACAAAAAAGAAACAGTCAATGTCATGCAAAGCATGGGTGAAGGAATTACTTACATCCTGAAAACGAAGGAGATTCTGGGTGCGCTCTGTCTGGATATGTTCGCGGTACTCTTCGGAGGTGCCGTAGCCATGATACCGGTATATGCCACAGATATCCTAAATGTAGGTGCAGAAGGGTTCGGACTGCTGAATGCAGCCTCTGATATTGGCTCTATGTGTATCATTACCCTATTATCGATTATCCCATTAAGGAAAAATCAGGGAAAGATCCTGTTGACGGTTGTAGCCGGATTCGGGCTTTGTATTATAGGGTTTGGATTATCCCATCTTTACTGGCTTTCTTTCATGTTCCTGGTGATGAGCGGAATGCTGGACGGAATTTCAGTCGTCATCAGGGGAACGATTGTACAGCTCAAAACCCCCGATCATATCCGGGGGAGAGTGCTCAGCGTGAATTCAATTTTCATCATGTCCAGTAATGAAATGGGTCAGTTTGAAAGCGGGCTGATGGCTAAACTGCTGGGTGTGGTCCGCTCGGTAGTATTTGGCGGAAGCATGACATTACTCATTGCCCTCCTCGTAGGAATAACCAATAAGAAACTTCGGGAAATGCAATATTAACGGACTACATGCGTTTTAATATTTATATTACGTAAATATTAATTAAAAGGCAACTTTTTTTTATATTTGCTATAAATTTCCCCTTATGAAAAAAGTTTTACTCGTTTTTCTGATGATGTTCTGTCAGATATTTTATGCACAGTCAGACTGTACATCCAGTCTGGCTGTCTGCGGGAATTCTGCTATTTCCTATACCCCAAGCGGATATGGAAATATACAGGAGAACCCTTTGGGAGGCGGATGCCTTTCTTCTGAACACTATTCCGTATGGTATACATTTACAGCATCTACCAGCGGCACACTGACCTTTCTGATCACCCCTAATGCACAGGCAGATTATGACTGGGCAGTTTTTGGTCCTAATAAACAGTGCGGAAGCCTTGGTGCTCCCGTAAGATGCTCTTATGCTTCAACAGCCAGCGGAATCCTTACCGGACTTAATATGACTGCTACAGATCTGTCTGAAGGCGCCGGTGGTGACGGATTCTGTAAATATATGGATGTCCTTGCCGGAGAAACCTATTATCTGATTATAGATAACTTCTCTGCCAATACCAATGGATTCGTTCTTACCTGGGGAGGAACTGCGACACTTTCTTCGCCATTTACCTCTGCGATACAGCCCAACCCTTTTGTTCCGCCAGGAAGCCCGAACGCTACTCCTAACGGACCTAACGAGGTGATTGTCTGTGCCAGCCCGGCTGTTTTTGATTTCAGCACATTATCTGCAGGAATCATCAACGGAAACCCTAATTTCGTGGTAAGCTACCATACTTCAGCCAACGATGCCCTTACCGGCAATAACCCGATTACAACACCACAAACGGTTAATACCACTTCGGTATATTATTACAGTATCAGCTATGCAGACCCTGTTAATCCGAACAGTGCCATCAGCAAATGTAAGCAGACCGGCACATTTAAATTCAAGCAGGGAAATATTACAGCACAGGATGCCACATTAAGCGAATGTAATAACAATAATGCAGGTACAGCGGTTTATGACCTTACTGCTGCAGCTGTTTTTTCTGATCCTACAGCAATCAAAAAGTATTATCCTACACTTGCTGACCTTAATGCAGGAACCAATGAAATTACAGTTCCTACCAATTACGTATCCTCAACAGGAACCGTATATGTAAAAGTAACCACTGCACAGGGATGTTCTGATGATGCTAAGATCACCTTAAACTTCAATCCTGTAGTTACAGTTACGGAAGCTACCCTGAGATCCTGTTTCATTGAAGGCAGTCCTGCTACGGCTTCTTTTAACTTAACGGTAGCAGCAGTAACCACCCAGACCGGAGTGACCAAAAAATACTATCCTTCACTTACGGATGCCGTTAACCAGACCAATGAAATTGCTACTCCGGCAGCTTACATTGCTCCTAACGGTGTAATTTATGTAAGGGTAAGCAATTCGAACGGATGTTACAATGTTGCTAAAGTAACCTTAATCGTGCTTCCGCCGGTATATTCAAGTGTACTGGAAGATAAGATCATCTGTATAGAAGATACAACAACTTTAGATGCCGGCCCTGGCTTCAACGGATATGAATGGAGCACGGGAGCAACCACTCGCACCATCACTAATGTTGGAGTAGGCACGTATTGGGTGAAACTGAAAACCGGAGATTGCGTGAGCTTACAGACGGTAAAAGTATATCCTTCCGAACAACCGGTTATCACCAATGTTGATATCGCCAACAATGTTGTAACTGTAAGCGTTGCAGGCGGAACCCCACCATATAAATATTCGATGGACAATATCAAATGGCAGGATTCTAATGTATTCAACAATGTTCCGAGAGGAGACAATATGGTTTATGTAAAAGACGCCTATGACTGTGATCCGATTCATATCACAGTAATCGTTCCTAACCTCATCAATGTGATTACTCCAAACGGTGACGGAATCAATGATGTTATTGATTATTCTGCATTAGCAGGTAAACAAAGCCTGATATTCAGTATTTTCGATAGATACGGAGTTAAAATATTCCAGGCGGACAAGTCCAACGGATATAAGTGGGATGGAACTTCCGGAGGTAAAAAAGTTCCTACAGGCACCTACTGGTATTCAGTAACCTGGAACGAAAACGACAAAAAAAATACCCCATTCAAATATTCCGGTTGGGTGATGGTAAAAAACAGAGAATAATGACTTCATCATAACACTAGAAACCGCTTTTTCAAGCGGTTTCTTTGTATGCGGAAAGTATAAAATAATATTTTTTTAATATTTTCATTACATTTGTTTTATTAAAACTGTTTTACAATGAAAAAGTTACTACTCGTTTTACTTTTATCCCTGTCACATCTCTATTTCTCACAATCTGACTGTGCGACTGCGATTGCAGTATGTGGGAATGCAGGGCAATCCTATACTCCAAGTGGTTACGGGAATACCCAGGAAAGCCCTCTGGGGGGATGCCTGTCTACGGAACACTTCTCGGTATGGTATAAATTTACAATCGCTACAGGAGGTACACTCACTTTTGTGATCGATCCTACTGTAGATCCCAATAATCCGGTAAGTACAGATTATGACTGGGCAGTTTATGGCCCTAATGTTCAGTGCGGGAGTCTCGGTACACCGGTAAGGTGTTCATTTGCTGCAGGCGGAGGCCCTACCGGACTCAATATGACCTCAACCGATACTACAGAAGGTGCAGGCGGAGACCGGTTTGTAAAATACATGGATGTCCTTCCCGGGGAAACGTATTATATGATCGTGGATAACTTTTCCAGTAATACTATGGGATTCTCCCTTACCTGGGGAGGAACTGCTACCCTGGCTTCTCCTTTTACAGATCCGGCCTTAACTCCAAATCCGTTCGTGGCCCCAGGAAATCCAAGTGCAACCCCCGGAGCCCCCAATGAAATCCTGAAATGCCAGCTGCCTACTACATTTGACTTCAATACCCTAACAACCGGAATTGTTAACGGTAATACTAATTTCCAGGTTTCTTACCATTATAATTCCAATGATGCCCTTACAGGAGCCAACCCTATTACCTCTCCTGTTACGGTAAACGGAACTGATATTTACTATTACAGCATCCATTACCAGGATCCGACCAATCCTAATAACCCGATCAACAGCTGTACGCAGATCGGGCCGTTCAAATTCAAACAGGGGAATATTGTAGCTAAGGACGCAAATCTCTTTGCCTGCAACAATAACGGCGCAGGTACAGGAACATTTGATCTTACAGTGGCAGATGTATTCAGTGAACCTACAGCTACGAAAAAATATTATCCTACCCTGAACGACCTGAATGCAGGAACCAACCAGATCATGAACCCTACAACTTATGTTTCCGGTCCCGGAAAAGTTTATGTAAAGGTAACCTCTTCAGAAGGCTGTTCAGATGATTCAGTGATTAAGTTAGACTTTTTGCCTGTAGTGGTTGTAAAAGATGCCACTCTTGAATCCTGCTTTATTGACTCCAATATTACTACAGCAGCATTTGACCTTCCTTCTGCGGCAGTTTCCACTCAGACCGGTATTACCAAGAAGTTTTATACCACCAATGCCAACGCACTGAGCCAGACGAATGAAATTCTTAATCCCGCAGCCTATATTTCGGCAAACGGTGTTGTATACGTGAGAGTAACCAGCACAGACGGATGCTTTGCCATTTCAAAAATTAACCTGATAGTACTTCCTCCCGTAAAATCCACAGTCTTAAAAGATCAGACCATCTGCATTGAAGACAGAACTACCCTGGATGCAGGCCCTGGCTTCGACGGATATGAATGGAGCACCGGTGCTACCACACAGAGCATCCAGGGTATAAGTGTGGGTATGTATTGGGTAAAGCTTAAAACAGGAAAATGCTTCACACTGCAGAATGTCCGGGTCTTTTCTTCCGAACAGCCTGTGATTACCGGCATAGAGATTTCCAACAATACCATAACCATCAGCGCAAACGGGGGAAAAAGCCCTTACCGCTATTCTATTGACGGTGTGAACTGGCAGGATTCAAACGTTTTCACAGGACTTCCTAGAGGAGAAGCTAAAATATATGTGAAAGATGCTTATGACTGTAATCCTGTAGAAGTACAGGTTACTGTTCCGAATCTCATCAATGTCATTACGCCAAACGGTGACAACATCAACGATGAAATAGACTACACGGCTTTAGCCTATAAGAAAAACCTGGTATTCACCATCTATGACCGATACGGAAACCAGCTTTACGTAGCAGACCAGCTAAGAAACTTCAAATGGAACGGTACTTCAGGAGGCAAAAAAGTCCTTACCGGAACCTACTGGTATACGATCTCCTGGACTGAGAATGATAAAAACAATACCCAAACCAAATACAACGGGTGGGTCTTGGTGAAAAACAGGGAATAACCCTCGTTTTCAAACACTTAAAAAATCATCCTTTCAAAGGGTGATTTTTTTTTCACAACATATTGCCTGATTTGATGGGTATTTGCTGCTGATCCCTTCAATTTGTGGATTACTATTTTTAATTTACTTTTCAAAAAAACTATCTTTGCATCATGGCGCAGAAAGAAACATTATCATCTCTCACACACGGAAATTTTGCCAGAGAGCTGTCAATTGCTGATGGAAAAATGCCTCCTAATGCAGTGGATTTTGAAAGACTGGTGATCGGAACTTTTTTAATTGATAAAAAGGGGCTTGACCATTCCATCGACCTGCTTACTCCTGAAGTATTCTATGACCCGAGGCATCAGGTGATTTTTGCAACCATCCTCAAATTATATGAAGGCAACCATCCGGTAGACCTGATGACCATCATACAGGACCTGAAAAAAGAAGAGAAACTTTATACTGCAGGCGGAGATCACTATATTATTGACCTTACCATGGGGGTAAGTTCTTCTGCCCATATTGAATACCATGTACGGGTTATCCTTGAAAAGTATATCCTTCGGAGCCTGATCAATGTTTCCGCTAATGTTATCGATTCCGCCTATAAGGAATCAACGGATGTTTTTGAGCTTCTGGATAAAGCGGAACAGTCATTTTTTGAAATTACCAACGGAACGATCAAGAAAGGATTTGACACCGCCAATTCCCTTGTAAAACAGGCAATTGAAACGATTAAATCCCTTAAAGATAAACAGGGACTTTCCGGAGTACCGTCAGGATTCCGGGACGTGGATAAAGAAACAGGGGGATGGCAGAATTCTGACCTGATTATTATCGCGGCACGTCCGGCGATGGGTAAAACGGCTTTCCTGCTTTCTATGGCCAGGAATATTGCCGTAGGGCATAAAATCCCAATGGCTTTATTCTCTCTCGAGATGGCATCCGTACAGCTGATTACCAGAATGATCGCTTCGGAAACGAGGATTTCATCTGAAAAACTCAGAAAAGGGACCCTGGATGATGATGAATGGCAAAGGCTGTTCTCCAATGTTTCCGAACTGGAAAATGCCCCGCTCTATATCGATGAGACGCCCTCCCTCTCCATATTCGATTTCCGGGCAAAATGCCGGAGACTGGTAATGCAGCATGGCGTACGGTTGATCATGGTGGATTACCTTCAGCTGATGACTGCCGGAAGCGGCGGTAAAGGCGTAGGAAACCGTGAACAGGAGATCTCCATGATTTCACGTTCACTGAAGGCGATTGCCAAAGAACTTAATGTACCGGTTATTGCGCTTTCCCAGCTCTCCAGGAGTGTGGAAGCCCGTCCCGGTAAAAGGCCCCAGCTTTCAGACCTCAGAGAATCCGGAGCTATTGAGCAGGATGCGGATATCGTATCCTTTATCTTCCGTCCCGAATACTATAAGATTACCGTTTGGGACAATGACGAAGAAGGACAGGAGACCTCAACGGAAAATCAGGCAGAGCTTATCATTGCCAAGCACAGGAATGGTGCCACTGCCGATGTACGACTTTCCTTCCTTAAACATTTTGCCAAATTCGGGGATGTAGAAGCAGCTTTCGAAGGTGGCGGAGGCTATCCTTCAAACTTTGGGTCTGGTGATGCCAATGGTTTTGATAAAATCAGGACCACCATCCAGCCGGGTGCCGCGTTTGACCTTCCGGATAATTCGCAGCTGTCAGGATCTTCCATGAACGATTTTGATGAGGATGATGATTTTCCTTTTTAAATGAATATCAACGGGATATTTAAAGTTCAGACAGAGCCGGAAGCCACTTATAATTTTACGACGCAACTACATTGAGAATCGAAATATACACAGACGGAGCCTGCAGCGGAAATCCCGGAAAAGGAGGATACGGAATTCTCATGCGCGTCCCTGAAAAAAACTACCAGAAAACGTTCTCAAAAGGTTTCCGCAAGACCACGAATAACAGGATGGAACTCCTGGCGGTGATTACAGCGCTTGAAAAGCTCAAATCAACAGAAAACGACATCCACATATATACCGACAGCAAATATGTAGCGGATGCGGTCAACCAAAACTGGATCTCAGGGTGGATCCGCAGGGGATGGAAAAACGTAAAGAATCCTGACCTTTGGAAACGTTTTATTGAAGTGTATCAGAAACACACGCCCAAACTGCACTGGATTAAAGGGCATGCCGGGCATTTTGAAAATGAGCTGTGCGATAAACTTGCCGTTGCCGCTGCTGCTTCCGGACAACTGGAAACTGACGTATACTTTGAAAACATGGAAAATAATTCGCTCTTTTAATCTCCAAACAGGATTTTATAATAACACAATTCAATTATTCAAAATTTTAACCATTCTCATTTTAGGTTATCATTTATTAATAAAAAGGCATCATTTATAACAAAATCATTACGTAATACCTATTATTTAATTAGGATTTAATATCTTTACGCGTCTAATTAAAAGTATTATATTAATGAAAAGAAAACTACTGTCTTATTTAACTATAATATTACTGTGCTTTTCCGGAACTTTTTTCTCTCAAACGTATCAGCTTACGGGAAATCCTGTTAATACTACCGGATGGGATGTGGTTCCCTCAGCAACGGTCAATACCGATTTCATACAGCTCACGGCAGATCAGATTTCGCAGGTAGGAGGTATCAAGCTTAATGCACCGATCAATCTGAAATTCTGTAATAAATGGAGGGTAGAATTCGATTTCAGAATTGACGGGAACGGAACTACCAGCTATGGAAAAGGGGACGGCTTTGCCTTCTGGTACCTTGCAAATCCTCCTGCTTCCTATGTAACCGGCGGCGGACTCGGGATCCCGGCCAATGCCACAGGGCTGATGATTGGATTTGACATCTTCAACAACAGCACCGAAGCGCAGATGAGCAAGGTTCACCTGCTGTACGGGACCAACAATACCGCAGGAAACAATATAGAATACAACACCACTCCGGGAAGTACTTTCCATTCCCCGGACCTTATTGCAACCCAACCATTTGTTGGTGCCAATTATAAGCACGTAGAAGTTACGGGAGAAGTAGATCCTGCGAATGTAACCAACTGGATCATTACCATAAAAATTGACAATAACACCATTGTTTCACAGTCTTTTGCTCCATCCGGAACAGCAGGAGGAATGACCCAGGGGTATTTCGGTTTTTCAGCGTCTACGGGAGCTGCAAGTGCAAGGCATTCCATTAAAAATGCAAAAATTTATACTGATAAAGTATCCATTTTACAGACCTCGACGACACAGTCCTTCTGTCCCAATCCTACGACAGGAAACGCTGTGGTTAACCTGACTGCTTTCAACAGCCAGTTTGTTTCCAATCCTGGGAATTATACATTCACCTATTATGTTACCGGCAGCTCAACGCCTATTGCCAACCCGGCCAGTTACCAGTTCAGCACCAATACGTCAATTACAGTAGTAGTGAAAGACAACGCCGGGATCCTTTGTGATAACCCGGACGGAAAAATCCTGCTGACACTGTCTCCTTTTACAGCGAATGATGCCACCCTGATTGCCTGTAACAACAATAATGCAGGAACAGCAACCTATGACCTTACGGTAGCCAACGTAACCGCCCAGGCTGGTGTAACCAAAAAATATTATAAAACCCTTAGTGACCTCACCGCAGGAACCAACGAAATTACCAACCCGGCCAGTTACGTTTCTGCTGCAGGGACCGTGTACGTAAAAGTGACGACATCACAGGGATGTAAAGGCAATGCCAAGATCAACCTTACCTTCCACCCGAATACGACAGTGAATGACGCCACGCTTCAGTCCTGTTTTATAGATGCAGCGCCTTCTACGGGAGCTTTCAACCTTACTTCAGCAAATGTGACTTCAGCGACAGGGGTTACCAAAAAATATTACACTACGGTTGCCAATGCCGTTAGCGCAACCAATGAGATTTTGAATCCGGCCGCGTATATTTCAGGAAATTCAGAAGTATATGTAAAGGTCACTGATTCCAACGGCTGCTACATGATTGCTAAAATTACCCTTAAAGTACTGCCGCCTGTACAGTCATCAGTGCTGAAAGATAAAACCATCTGTATCGCAGACAGAACCACACTGGATGCGGGACCGGGATTTGATGCCTATGAATGGAGCACGGGCGCTACAACCCAGGCCATTCAGGGAGTACCAGTCGGAATTTACTGGGTAAAGCTGAAGACAGGCAACTGCTACGCCCTTCAGATGGTAAAAGTAAATGCTGCCGTACAACCTGTGATTTCTTCTATTGACATCAGCACCAATACCATTACCGTGAATGTGAATGGAGGATTACCGCCGTACAAATACTCGCTGGACGGCATCAACTGGCAGGACTCGAATGTCTTTACAGACCTTAAAAGAGGGGAAGTTAAAGTCTATGTAAAAGATGCCTATAACTGTGAACCGGTTCAGATCCAGGTTACCGTTCCGAATCTGCTTAACGTCATTACGCCTAACGGAGATAACAAAAATGACTTTATAGACTATTCAGCCCTGGCTTACAAGAAAAACCTGGTATTTACCATCTATGACCGTTATGGTAATCAGCTGTACAAAGCGGATAAAATAAGAAATTATAAATGGGACGGAACGGCATCCGGAAAGAAAATCCTTACCGGAACATACTGGTATACCATTTCCTGGAACGAAAATGATAAAAATAATACACAGACAAACTATTCAGGCTGGGTATTGGTAAAAAACAGAGAATAAACCATCTGAAGATCACTTCTGCACAGGAGTGATCTTCTATTTTAACCATGATACATGCATATGCGCTGCCATATCATATCCAATTCTATTAACAAACAATCAATTCTGATCAGATGAAAAAAGCTCTACTCACGTACTTTCTACTCCTTCTGTTCTGCGGAATCCCGCAACACTCCTTATCCCAGACGTATCAGCTCACCGGTAATCCCGTGAATACCACCGGCTGGACGCTTATCCCTTCCGGAACAGTTATAACAGACTTTATCCGGCTGACTGACGACCTTACCGGGCAGTCGGGTGCAATCAAACTGAATGACCCTATCAACCTGAAATATTGTGATAAGTGGAAGGTGGAATTTGATTTCAGAATTGATGGCAACGGAACAGCTGCTTACGGAAAAGGAGACGGATTTACATTCTGGTACCTGAATAATCCTCCTACAGGATTCATCACCGGAGGAGGGCTTGGAATTCCTGCCAATGCAACCGGACTGATGGTTGGGTTTGACATCTTTAACAACAGTACAGAAGCTCAGATGAGTAAAGTCCATTTACTGTACGGAACCAACAATTCAACCAATAATAATATAGAATACAACATTACTCCGGGAAGTACTTTCCACTCTCCGGACCTGAACGGTACACAACCTTTCGTAGGAGCCACTTACAAACACGTGGAAGTTAACGGGCAGACTGACCTTACCAATCCAACAAACTGGATCATCAGCATTAAAATTGACGGTGTACAGATTGTTAACCAGTCTTTTGCTCCTTCGGGAGGAGCCATAGGGATGACCCAGGGATATTTCGGGTTTTCAGCAGCCACCGGTGCAGCGAGCGCAAGGCATTCAATTAAAAACGCTAAAATTTTTATAGATAAGGTTCCTATCTTAACCAATACCGTTACTCCATTTGTCTGTGTCAACCCGGCAAGCGGGACCGGAACGGTAAACCTTACTTCTTATGCCTCGCAATTTGTAGCTAATCCTTCCAATTATATCATCAGCTATTATGTTTTAGGGAGCTCTACGCCAATTGCCAATCCTTCTAATTTCCAGTACAGCGGCAATACAACCATTACCGTAGTCATCAAAGATCCAACCTCAACACTCTGCGACAACGGAGACGGCGTTATTCAGCTGAATCCTACTCCATTTGCAGCACAGGATGCGAGTCTTACAGCCTGCAACAACAATAATGCGGGAGGTGGATTATTTGATCTTACCACCGCCGCAGTGACCAATGTACCGGGAGTTACCAAAAAGTTCTACAATACGCTGGCGGACCTGAACAATGGCGGACCTGAAATCACCAATCCTGCTGCATTTTTCTCTCCGGCTGCTACCGTATATGTGAAAGTAACCACATCCCAGGGATGCGTTTCCAATGCTAAAATCACGCTGAATATTGCACCCACTGTTACGGTTACCGATGCTACTCTGAGATCCTGTCCAATTGAAACCAGCCCCGCCACTGCATTATTCAATCTTACGGCGGCTACAGTGGGAACAGGCACCAAAAAATATTATCCGTCTCTGACAGATGCAGTGAACGGGACAAACGAGATTTCTACGCCCACTGCCTACATTGCTCCTAACGGAGTGATCTACGTAAAGGTAAGCAACAGCAGCGGATGCTACGGTATTGCAAAAGTTACCCTGGTGGTAATTCCTTCAGTATATTCTTCTGTACTGAAAGATCAGACGATTTGCCCTGAAGCAACCACTACGCTGGATGCAGGTCCCGGATTTGCAAGCTATCAGTGGAGCACCGGAGCTAATACCCGTTCCATAACCAATATTGGCATAGGAACGTATTGGGTAAAATTAAAAACCGGGGACTGTGTCGTTACCCAAAATGTCAAAGTCTATCCATCGGAACAGCCGGTGATTACTTCCGTTGATATTTCGGGAACAACCGTAACGATATATGTTAACGGCGGAACATCTCCATACCAGTATTCCATGGATAATATACACTGGCAGGATTCCAATATCTTTAAAAACGTATCGAGAGGAGTAAGCAAAATCTACGTGAGAGACAGCTATACGTGCACTCCGATGGAAATAGACATTACCGTGCCTAATATCATCAATGTTATCACGCCTAACGGAGACGGTGTAAATGACGCTATTGATTACTCCGCGCTTGCCGGGAAAAAGAATCTCATGTTCAGTATCTTCGACCGGTACGGAGCTAAAATCCATCAGGGAGACAAATCCAACCGTTACCGGTGGGATGGCACGATAGGAGGACGAAAAGTACCTACAGGAAGCTACTGGTATTCGGTAACCTGGAATGAAAACGATAAGAAAAACACCTCTGTTACCTATTCAGGATGGATCCTGGTTAAAAACAGGGAATAAATAACAACTATTCATCAGCAGGAGCCACTGGAATACAGTGGCTCTTTTTTTGTTGCTTTTACTGAATGATATATCATTTTTTAACCGGTTTATTAATATCCAATGCTTAAATTTGTTGTATGAACTATTTGGAAGCTTTAAGCAAAAGATATTCTGTAAAAATATTTAACCGGGAAATCATTCCCCAGGAAACCCTGCATTCTATCCTGGAATCCGGAAAACTGGCGGCAAGTTCCCTGGGTCTTCAGCCTTATAAAATTATCGTAGTGCAGACTGAAGAGATGAAGCAGAAATTAATTCCTTCGTTCTACAACCCGTCTCAGATTTCTACCTGCTCCCATCTCATCGTTATTACTTCAAAGAAGAGTATTGATGAACGGTATATTCAGGGCTATTTCAATCACATTTCAGAAATACGGGATACCCCGGTGGAAGAGCTGGATCCTTTTAAGAAAAGCATCCATCAGCACATGGACCGGCAGACGGGTGACCAGATTTTCAACTGGGCAGAAAAACAATCCTATATTGTATTGGCCAACCTGATGTATGCGGCAGCCCTTGAGCAGGTGGATTCCTGTCCTATGGAAGGCTTTCGTCAGGATGTGCTGGAAAAAACGCTGAATATTGATCCTGCAATGGAAAAGGTTACGGTTACCTTGGCACTGGGCTACCGCTCGGAAGAAGATCTTTTCCAGCATATGAAAAAAGTAAGAAAACCAAACGAAAAATTGTTTACATTTATTTAGTTATTTGTGACGATTGTACCTAAAGCAAGCATAATGATAAAAGCGGATGTATTAGTGATCGGCTCCGGTATTTCGGGCCTTTCCTATGCCATTAAAGTTTCTGAACAGTTTCCTGATGCCAAAATCATCATGGTCACCAAGTCTGACAAAGATGAAAGCAACACCAAATACGCACAGGGTGGCCTGGCTGTAGTCACGGATTTTAAGAAAGACAATTTCGATAAGCATATAGAAGATACCATGCGGGCAGGCGACGGAGGAAGCCAACGCGACATTGTGGAAATGGTGGTAAAAGAAGCACCCGCAAGATTTAATGAAATTGTGGAGTGGGGAGCCAACTTCGATATGAAGAACGGAAAATTCGCTTTAGGAAGAGAAGGCGGCCATACGGAAAACAGAATTGTCCACCACAAAGATATTACCGGGTTTGAAATCGAGCGCGCCCTGCTGCAGACCGCCAACAGCAGCCCGAATATTGAGATCCTGGACCATCATTATGTCATCGATATCATCACGCAGCACCATGTTCCTGGAAAAGAACTGGTGGAAGGGGATATTCATTGCTACGGAGCCTATATCCTGGATGAGAAGCAGAAAACCATCAAAAAAATTACCTCAAAAATCACTTTGGTTGCTACCGGAGGTGCCGGGCACGTCTATAAAAATACGACCAACCCTACCATTGCCACCGGCGACGGGATTGCTTTCGTGGCCAGGGCTAAAGGAAAAGTATCCAATATGCAGTACTATCAGTTCCACCCCACTGCGCTCTACAGCAAGATTGACGGCATGCTGTTCCTGATCTCGGAAGCCGTGCGCGGGGACGGAGCCAGACTAAGGACCAAGAAAGGTGAAAAATTCATGCATAAATATGATGAACGTGAAGAACTGGCTTCCCGGGATATTGTAGCGCGCGCCATAGATGCAGAAATGAAAATAACCGGCGACGAGTATGTCGGCCTGGACTGCCGTGAGATGAACCAGGAAAAATTCCTGGAACATTTCCCCAACATTTACAAAAAATGCAAAGATGAAGGTATTGATCCTTTCTCACAGCTGATCCCGGTAGTTCCGGCCTGCCATTACCTCATGGGCGGGATTGAAGTGGACAGGGACGGGCAGTCTTCCATCCATAACCTGTTTGCCGTAGGAGAATGCACCAATTCCGGACTGCATGGCGCCAACAGGCTCGCTTCCAACTCATTGCTGGAAGGACTGGTCTTCGGACATAACGCTGCTATGAAGACGGTAGAGCTCCTGCATCAGAACAATTTCAACTTTGATGACCTTAAAGCCGTTCCGGAATGGAACGAGGAAGGCATGAAGATCATGGATGAAATGGTCATTGTATCCTATCTGAGGAAACAGCTGCAGGAAATGATGAGCGACCTGGTGGGTATCGTAAGAAGCAACCGCCGCCTGAATATGGCCCTGCAAAAACATCAGGAGATTGCTGCAGCCGTGGATGAAATTTATCATTACTCCATTCTTTCCCCTCAACTGTCTGAACTCAGAAACTTAACGACCGTTGCCCGACTCATCATTACCCAGTCCATGGAAATGAAAGAGAACAAAGGTGCATTTTACAATAAAGATCTAGCATAATCCTACATACTATGAAAAGACCGGCATATGTGACCGATAAAGCATTAAAGCAGTTCATTAAAAATGCTTTGGAAGAAGATATTCAGGACGGAGACCACTCTACTCTTTCCACCATCCCGAAAGACCTTGAGCAGAGCGCAAAACTGCTGGTAAAGCAGGACTGTATCCTGGCAGGTGTGGAAATGGCTGAAATGATCTTTAAAACATTCGACAAAAACCTGAGTATTGAAGTTTTCATCAAAGACGGTGAAGCTGCCAAAGCAGGAGATCTTGCCTTTATAGTATCCGGAAGTGCACAGTCCATCCTTTCTACCGAGAGGCTTGTGCTTAACTGCATGCAGCGCATGAGCGGTATCGCAACCCTTACCCATGACTGGGATTCCCGCCTCGTCGGAACCAAAACCAAACTTCTGGATACCCGGAAAACCACGCCTAATTTCAGGATCTGTGAGAAATGGGCGGTAGCTATCGGGGGAGGAACCAACCACCGATACGGATTGTATGACATGATCATGCTCAAAGACAACCACATCGATTATAACGGCAGTATTACCAATGCGGTAAAAATGGCAAAGGATTACATCAAAAAAAATAAAAAGAAGCTTAAAATTGAAGTGGAAACCAGAAACCTGGAGGAAGTTGAAGAAGCGATCAGCGCAAAAGCAGACAGGATCATGCTGGACAATATGGATGTGAAAACCATGAAAAAGGCTGTTAAGATGATTAATGGTGCCTGTGAAAGTGAAGCTTCAGGAGGAATTACCCGTGATATGTTAAAGGAAATTGCTTCTACTGGGGTTACTTATATTTCTGCCGGAGCACTCACCCATTCAGCACAAAATATCGATTTAAGCCTTAAAGCCATGAAATAACGTTGAATTTTTAATAATAATGGTATTGATTTGTTAAAAAGTCAATAATATGATTTTTTTCATGTAAAATATCAACAATTATGCAATACATTGAAAATCAATTTTATAAAAGCTAATAAGAATGATTAAAAATTAACATAAAGTTAATATTGGTTAAAATTTATTTCCTCAATTTTGCAGAAAATTAAATCTAACTATTACTAACGATTATGAAATTAATCAACAAATCGATTCTAACTGCAGTAATTACACTGTCTACAGCTAGTGTCTATTATGCTCAGCAAGTTCAGGATACCGTTTCTAAGTCCAAAGACATTGAAGAGGTAATCCTAAGAGGTGTTACAGATATCGCTAAAGATAGAAAGACACCGGTAGCTGTTTCTACCATTAAGGCAGCACAGATTCTTGAAAGACAAGGAAACCAAGAGCTTGTTGAATTACTTAATACAACACCTTCCGTATATGCTACAAAAGGTGGTGGTGGTTTCGGAGACTCTCAGATTGTTATGCGTGGGTTTGAATCCAGAAACATTGCAGTAATGGTAAATGGTATGCCTGTTAACGATATGGAGGGGGGTACTGTTTATTTTTCGAACTGGACAGGTCTTTCTGATGTAACAAGCTTTATCCAGGTACAGAGAGGACTTGGTTCTTCCAAACTGGCGATTGCATCTGTAGGAGGTACGATGAACTTTATTACAAAATCAGCCGACATGAAAAAAGGCGGTATTGTAAGATTAGGGGTTGGTAACAATGATTATTTAAAAACTTCATTTGCTTATAATACCGGAAAATCTGATAAGGGATGGTCTTCATCATTCCTAATGGGTAGACAATCAGGATCTACTTATATTCAGAATACGGATTACGAAGCGTATACATACTTCTTTGCTTTAGGTTGGGAAGTAAACCCAAAGCATAATTTACAGTTTACGATTACAGGAGCTCCACAGTGGCATGATCAAAGAGTTTTCGCTCCTACAATCTCTGATTATATCAGGTACAATCCGGATAATGACGGAACACCGGACAGAACGTATAATAGCGACTGGGGATATTACACCAATGCAGAAGGCAGAAGAGTGGCATTATCCAACAGATCCAACTATTATAACAAGCCTGTTATGATGTTAAACTGGGATTGGACATTCAATGAAAAATCCAAATTAAGTACTGTAGCCTACATGTCTAATGGTAGAGGTGGTGGAACAGCAGACCTTGGTAAAGTAAACGGAAGAACACTTACCGCAACGGTAAATAATGTGCCATACTTCAGAGATGCACAAGGACAATACAATTACGATAAATTATTCGCTGAAAATGCTGCTGTGAACGTAAATGCGGCCAATGCAGGAAGCACCCTTATCCGCAGAGCCAGCATCAACTCTCACAACTGGTATGGTATCTTAGCCAACTTCCAGCATAAAGTAAATGATAACTGGAATTTCTCAATAGGTACAGATAACAGATACTATTATGGGTACCATTATCAGGTGATTTCGGATCTTTACGGAGCAGCAGGATATAAAGACAGCAATAATAAAAACATTGCACCTAACGTAGTTACAGCTACTTCTGACTACAAGAAATTAAACTGGAATCCTTTCGGTGGAAGCCAGGTTCCGTTAAATGAGAGAGTAGGATTCAGCAATGACGGTGAAGTACTTTGGTACAGTGGATTCGGACAGATCGAGTATTCTAAAAACGATTTATCTGCTTTCATCCAGGGATCCGTTTCAAACCAGGGATATCAGAGAATTGACGAGTTCATTCAGGATGGTGTTACGGTACAAAGAAACCAGACGGTAAACAGAAAAACGGGATTCAAAAACATCTTCGGATATAACATTAAAGGAGGGGCAAACTATAACATTGATGATAATAATAATGTTTTTGCCAACATTGGTTATTACAGCAAACAACCTTTTATGAATACGGTATATCCTAGTAACCAGCAAGTGGTGAACCCTCAGCTTACCAACGAGAAAATTTTCTCTGCTGAAGTTGGATACGGATTCAGATCTGCGAAATTCAATGCCAATGTTAACCTTTACAGAACGCAATGGAAAGACAGAGCACTAAGAAGAACGATTACGGTTCCTAACGTAACGGATGCTTATGCGGAAATGAACGGGATTACTGAAATCCACCAGGGAGTTGAGGTAGATGCAGTATACAGACTGAACAACTTCTTAGAATTCAACGGAATGTTCTCTTGGGGTGATTACCACTATGAAGGAAATGCTACCGGGACAACATTTGACGGAAACAATAATCCTTTAACCGTTGCCGGTGATTCCAATACAACAACCCTTTATCTTGATAAAGTAAAAGTAGGAGGAACCAGCAACAACAGTATCCCGCAAATGACAGCTGCTCTGGGAGCTACACTTAAGCCGGTTAAGGATTTAAGTATTTATGCAGGATGGCGTTTTGTTGGAAAACTGTATTCATCTATTGATATTGCTACTTTCTCAAATCCTGCTAACCAGGAAAGAGGAGTGATCAAATTACCAGATTATAACTTAACGGATGTCGGTGTATCGTACAGAATACGATTAAAGGATAATTCCAAGTTCTTTACCATAGGTGCAAACGTTTACAATTTGTTTGATAAAACGTATATCCAGGATGGAGCAACCAATATATTTGGAAATGATAAAATTACCTCTACTACAGATCCTGATGTAGGTAAAACCTATGAACAAGCAGGAAGAATGTATAATGGTATTGCTACTGCAAACCGTGTATATTTCGGATTCGGAAGAACATGGGCGGCTACATTATCATTCAACTTCTAAGAAAAACATTAGATTTTATACCTATCAAATCCCGGCAACAAGCCGGGATTTTTGTTATATTTGTGTACAAAAAAATTGACTATGGATTTTTACAACATTTTATTGAATGCACACAAAGGATTTGGATACCTGGAACTGCTTCTGGTAGCATTATTTGTTATTGCTCTTTTAACTACCATGTTCGGATTCAGTGGTAAAGTGAACGGCTTTCTGAAAAAGATTACCCTGTTTACCATGATCTTCTTCCACATTCAGTTTTTGATAGGGCTTACCATGCTGATCATCAATTTCAGCAAAGGAATGGATATGGGATCTGTGATGAAAGATTCGTACCTGAGGTTCCAGTATGTAGAGCACCCTTTCTCTATGCTGATTGGTGCCGTACTAATGACCATCATCAATAAAAAAGTAAAATCCAATGATACGATTTCCCTTGCCATTGTAATCATGGGGCTTATTGCAGTAGGATTATTTACCTTTGCATTCCCTTGGGCAAGAGTCTTCGGGGCATAGATATACATTATGGGTTATGAATTATAACTCTTTTAGCGTTTAATATTTAAATATTTATTACATCAATGAAAGTAGCAGTAGTAGGTTCAACAGGAATGGTTGGCCAGGTTATGCTTAAAGTTTTGGAGGAGAGGAACTTCCCTGTCACAGAATTAATCCCGGTAGCATCCGAAAAATCTGTAGGTAAGAAGGTGAAGTATAAACAGGAGGAATTTACGATTGTAAGCATAAAAGACGCTATTGCCGCAAAACCTGATATCGCCATTTTTTCTGCCGGCGGATCCACTTCGCTGGAATTTGCCCCGCAGTTTGCGGAAGCAGGCATTACCGTGATCGATAATTCTTCCGCCTGGAGGATGGATCCAGATAAGAAACTGGTGGTACCTGAAATCAACGCTGATGTTTTAACCAGAGAAGATAAAATTATTGCTAATCCGAACTGTTCCACCATTCAGCTGGTGATGGTTCTGGGACCGCTTAATAAAAGATATGATCTTAAAAGGGTCATCGTATCTACTTACCAGTCGGTAACCGGTACCGGAAAAGCAGCGGTAGACCAACTGAACGCTGAAATCAGCGGTGAGAAATCCGTTTCCAGAGTCTATCCGTACCAGATCTTCAAAAATGCGTTGCCACACTGTGATGTGTTCGGTGACGATGATTATACGAAAGAAGAAATAAAGCTGATGAAGGAGCCTAAGAAAATTCTGGGTGACGATACCTTCAATCTGACCGCCACTGCAGTAAGGGTACCTGTACAGGGAGGACATTCTGAAAGTGTAAACATCGAATTTGAAAACGAGTTTGACATGGATGAAGTGAGAAAGATCCTTTCCGAAACACCCGGAGTGATCGTTATGGATGATGTGAAAAACAACCAATACCCAATGCCGCTGTATTCGGAAGGCAAAGATGAAGTATTCGTCGGAAGAATCAGGCGGGACCTTTCGCAGCCCAAAACCCTGAATCTCTGGATCGTAGCAGACAACCTCAGGAAAGGAGCTGCTACCAACGCGGTACAGATTGCAGAATACCTTGTAGAACATAACTTAGTATAAACTAACAAATAAAAAAGAATCTCAAAATGGGATTCTTTTTTTATCCGAACTTATGAACCGGAAACAGGAAAACAGCACTGAAAAAATAGGATTCCAGAAGCTCATCGCAGTCTTTGGGATCATACTCTTCATCGGGAAGCTCGTTGCGTGGAAGCTGACCAATTCCGATGCCGTCTTCTCCGATGCTATGGAAAGCATCGTCAATGTGATCAGCGCATTCATGGGGCTGTACTCTTTACACCTCGCTGCGAAACCCAAAGATGAAGACCATCCGTATGGCCACGGAAAGGTTGAATTCGTCACTTCAGGAATTGAAGGGGCCCTGATTGCCATTGCAGGGATTATGATCATCTACGAAGGCATCAACAGCCTTTTAACAGGTAAAGTACTGGATAAGCTGGACTGGGGTATTTTAATTATTGCCGCAACCGCAGTAATCAATTACATTTTAGGATACATCTCTGTTAAAAAGGGCCGGAGAGAAAATTCGCTCGTGCTGATCTCTTCCGGAAAGCACCTCCAATCCGATACGGTAACGACGCTCGGCGTTGTCATCAGTCTCGTGGTGGTTTACTTTACAAAAATTTACTGGCTGGATTCGGTTGTAGCTTTAATTTTCGGGCTGTATATCATTTTTGTCGGATATAAGATTGTCCGCAGGTCTTTAAGCGGCATTATGGACGAACAGGATCCTGATCTCCTCAATCAGATCGTCAGCATCCTCGAAGAAAACCGGAGAACGGAATGGATTGATATCCACAACATGAAAATCCAGCAGTTTGGGGCTTCCCTCCATATTGATGCCCACATCACCCTTCCCTGGTATTACAGCCTTCGGGATGCCCATAAAGAAATGGAAAATGTAATCATGTTGCTGGCAAAAAATACCCAGCGCAGTGTGGAATTCAATTTCCATATGGATGACTGCAAAAGTATCTCCTGTCCGGTATGCCAGATTATGGACTGTCCGGTAAGAGAACGGGATTTTGTTAAAAGGGTACAGTGGACACCGGAAAATGTGACACGCGTGGAGAAACACACCACGGACTCATAAAAAAATATTACATTTGCTAAAAAGTAACCGCATGGGAGTAGGAAACAATCTTAAAAGATTAAGAGCTAAAACTAAGCTCTCACAACAGGATATAGCAGATCAGCTGAACATTGACCGGGCTACATATATCAATTGGGAAAATGAAACCTTTGATATAAAATCCCAGTATATTCCAAAACTGGCAGACATTTTTGATGTTGACCTTCAGGATCTTTTTAAAGATGACCAGAAAATTCAGATTATCAATAATATTGAAAATAAGGATAAGACGGGAACAGGTGGGGTTGGAATTCAAAAAGGAAAGGTCATAATCAATATGATTATTACAGATGAAAATTCTATTTCACAAATCACGGAAGAGTTAGACAAATATTTTAAAGATAAATAAAAGAATAAGACTGCCTGATAGACAGTCTTTATGTTTGAAGCAGACTTATTACTAAATCTGGTGCTATACTAATATATATCTAGTTCAATAGGATTATAATTCTTTATCTTCTCTTCTGCGTTTTTCCGCATTCTTTCACGGTCTTCCTGATCTTCTATATATTGTTCGTTTAATCTCAATTTTCCCGCTAATCTATTTTTAAAAGCAAGTGCCACTTTTTCCTTCGATAAATATTTAACATTCGTAGCAATATTTGCAGATTTACAGGTATAGATTCTTTTTCTGAAAGAATATAAGATATAATGATAATCCTCTTTTGAATCATAAACTTCGATAATTAAACCGGGTAGCCCGTTAAACTTATATGGTCCAAATGGAAAAGGGATATCATTTGTAAACCATGCATACCAGGTTCTACCATATTTTATTACTTCTGCTTTTTGACAAGTATATCCTGATACTGTTTTAAACTCTTTTTTAATTTTCCAATTAATAACATTAGGCTCCTCATAACCAAAATAGGAATAATTAATTTCATCAGTCACATAAAACTTTCCGGATGTTGTTCCGATATAGCCTCGAAAATCTGTATTATACTTCATCGCTTCTTCAATGGAATTCAATTTTTTTTCAACTATCAGAGAGTCTGAAATGTATCTATGTAAGTCTTTAAAAAAAGATGAATTCTTATTGATCAAAAGTGCAAAAGTTGTTTCTTTTGTGTAGTTACTAGCATTAGAAAGCTTATATTCTAATTTATAATCCGCTTCGTAAAGAACATCAAACTTTTTCTGAGAGTACAAAAATGTAAATGCTAACAAATTAAGAAACAATATAATTTTTTTCATAATTTAAAGTTTTATCGGATAAACCGCCAAATTAATGGCGGTTATCAAATCAATTTCATTAGTGATAATAAATTTTTATAATCACCGGACCAGAACCTGGGCAGTTTTCACCATTAACATCTCCGAGGAAATTTGATAATTGGTCTAAACTCATGTTGTTTGCGACAGCCTGACTGACTTGAACAATTTTTCCACATGATGTCCTGAAAGGAAATGCACTCAATACACTTGCTGCCAGTAAGGCAGAAACCAAAAATGTTTTTTTCATATTTTGTTTTTTAATGGTTAACATCACAAACTTAAGAATTAAAAACCATGATATCTGTTGTGAAAATATAACAAATTTTGCGGTGTTAACCCAACATTTAAGCAAAACAAACACCTGTAATTCAAAACATTACAAAGACATCCTGATTCACTTAAGTATGATAAGCAGATCTGTTTTTCAGGAGAATATTTTTTATGATATAGAGCAGGATTTTTTTTACAGATTTTTTTCCGATAAGCTTTTCCGGTAATAAAACATCGGAATAAGCAGCAGCAGGATCAGGGGCTGGATCACAAACCTCCGCATGTAGAAAGAGAAAAGGTAACCGGTTTCAAAATGGTCGTAAATACAGTATAAGTAGATCGGGAAGGTAATGGCAAAGATGATCATCATTAAAATGCCGCCCTGAAGCATCCATTGTTTATTCCTGAACCAGAAATAGATGATGAGGCATGAGAAAACCAGGTTCAGCATAAACCTGAAAAGGTGGCTGAGGATTAATTTACCCCATTCAAAGGCAGGGAAGGCAACCTGTTTGCTGGCTTCATGAAAATAGGTCAGGAAAGGATCATAAAAGATGCGGTCTTCCATCATCCTTACGCCGATCAGCCCCAGGATTCCCACTCCTACAAAAAACCAGTTAAGAATTTTCATTTTTAAGCGCAAAAAATTTAATCCAGACCAGCCAGAGTGCCACGACCGTTCCGTAAATCACAGCCGGAAAGATAAAGTCATGAGCGGCCTTGCTGTATTCTTTATAATCAATAACAACGATATTCAGCCCTACAATCCTCAACAGGTTCATGATATACAAAGCTACAAGCCCGGCAAGAATGAAGACCAATGTTTTTATTCCTTTATAGAAGGCAAATACAAACGCAACGAAAAGGATCATCACGGAAACGGCATTACAGCCTTCCACCATTCTGGACGTATATTCTTTCTGAACATAAAACCACACCTGCTCCCCTTTTACATCATCATACAGCTGAGTAGGGTAATGCAGAGCATTCTGGATATGCATGACCTGGCCGGCCATCACCCTTGAAAAAGGATCAAGGCCGGAGCCGGCAAAAGAGTTCAGATACAGCTGGTAAGCCAGCAGCAGCACCACATAAATGATGATGAAACGCAATAAGATACCTAAAACCGGCCTGAAATCCTTTAACATATTGCAAAGATAGAAATTCGTCTGCAAATTAGTATATTTGCTCCGTATTATGACTTCCGAAAACGCAAAACGATTTTTTGAAAATTATCTGGATAAAAAATCTTCTGAGTTCGTCACCCTGGCTCAAAGCGGTTCGGCGAGGATTAATTTCCTGGCGAAAGCGGATGGCATTCCCTATATCATCACTTACAATACCAATCTTCAGGAAAATGAAAGCTTCCTGTATTATTCAGAAGTTTTTTCGTCACTGGATCTCAATACGCCAAAGATCATTGCCGTTTCTGAAGACCGTAAAATGTACATTCAGGAATTCCTGGGCACCAAAACGCTCTCTGAAATCATTGCAGCGAACGGCCTTTCAGCTGAAGTAAAAGGACTGGTACAACAGACGCTTGAAAAACTGTTCAGGCTGCAGAGCCAGACTGTAGACAGGATTGATTTCAGCAGGACATTCGAGTATGAAAGCTACGATGAACTTCCCATTATCCATGACCTGTATTATTTTAAGAATTTCATCGCTGATGTCCTGGAACTGGAATACCATAAGTCTACCCTGCTGAAAGAATTCAAATCCATTGCCAGGCTTATCGAGAGCCTCCAGCCGCAAGGACTGATGATCCGTGATTTTCAGTCGAGGAACATTATGGTCAATGACCGGAATGAAGTGTCATTCATCGACTACCAGTCTGCCATGAAAGGCCCGCTGATGTATGATGTGATCTCTTTCCTCTTTCAGGCTAAAGCCGGCTTCCCGGAGGAATTCAAAAATGAAATGCTGGAATTTTACATCCAACTCTCTGACAGTGAGGAAACCCGAACTCAACTAAAAAATTCGGTAGAACCCGTTAAAATGATGCGGTTCCTTCAGGTTCTGGGAGCCTATGGATTCAGGGGGCTCATTCAGCGAAAGCCGCATTTCATTTCAAGCCTGGAAAAAGGAATAAACAATATCTCAGAATTTGCGGATTCATGGAAAGGCATGGCGGACTTTCCGGAACTGAGCAATGTGATACAGCAGCTTAACACACAGGAAACCCAATTAAAGATCAACAAAATAATACATCTGTAATCCGGAAACCAGGATCATCAACTCATTTAAAACCCATATTTATGCTACATATAGACATCCACAGTTTTTCCTATAAAAAAGGCGGCATCCCAAAGGACCATACCGGAAACGGAGGCGGCTTTACTTTCGACTGCCGTGGAATCCTTAATCCCGGAAGGATTGAAGAATATAAAAGCCTTACCGGCAATGATCCCGGTGTACAGGAATTCCTGGAAACCCAGACTGACATGCCGAAATTCCTCGACCTCATCAAAAATATCATTTCCATCAATATTGACAATTACCTGGAAAGAGGATTTGAAAACCTGCAGATCAATTTCGGATGTACCGGGGGACAGCACAGATCTGTGTACTGCGCTTTGAAAACAGCTGAATTTGTACGGGAAAAATATCCTCAAGGGACGGAAATCAGCCTGCACCACGATGAACAGCATCAGCTGAATATGGGTAATGAGCAATAGGTAATGAGTAATATTTAACTGTATTAAATATTATTTTACATAATCTTTTTTCTCATTGCTAATTACTCATTACCCATTACTTATTACTCATCATAATGAAAGCACTTATTTTCGCGGCCGGAAAAGGAACCCGTCTTAAGCCCTTTACAGATTACCACCCCAAGGCGCTGGCCAAAGTAAACGGCATCCCGCTGCTGGAGCGGAACATCCGTTACCTGAAAGGATTCGGGATCAGTGATTTTGTCATCAATGTCCACCATTTCGGAAGCCAGATCGTGGAATTCCTAAAAGAAAATGATGACTTTGGATGCAGGATAGAGATTTCAGATGAATCGGAGGCGTTACTGGAAACCGGTGGTGGTTTGGTATTCGCAAGAAGTTTCCTGGACCATGGAGAAGACTTCCTGATTATGAATGCCGATATCCTTACCGACCTCAATATCAATTTACTGGTTGATTACCATAAAAAAATAAAAGATTTTGCTACTTTAGCAGTCTCGGACCGTGAAAGTTCGAGAAAGCTGCTTTTTAACGAAGAACTGGTTTTACGGGGCTGGCTCAATGTGCAGACCGGTGAACAGAGGCTTGCTGAGTTCAACAAAGGCTTCAGGCCGCTGGCTTTCAGCGGAGTCCACTGTATCAATCCGGTTATTTTCAATAAGATAAAAAGGACAGGAAAATTCTCCATCATGGAAGAATACCTGGACCTGATGCATACGGAGCATATTCATGGATTCCTCCACGACAGTATCCTGGTAGATGTAGGAAGGCCCGAATCTGTAACGGCAGCTGAAAAATATTTTAAATAACAGACCGCAATGAATACTGATGGACGAGACGAGAGCCTGATTAATCCTGAACTGGATAACAACGAAACGAGACTGCACAACAGCTTCAGACAGAAAACCTGGGATGAAACCATCGCTAAAGACAGCTGGATGGTTTTCAAGGTGATGGCCGAATTTGTAGACGGATATGAAAAACTGGCTAAAATTGGCCCGTGCGTGTCTATTTTCGGGTCCGCAAGGCTTCAGCCCGGAAGCAAGTACTATGAAATGGCCGTGGAAATTGCCGAGAAGATCACCAAAATCGGTTTCGGGATTATTACCGGAGGCGGCCCCGGGATTATGGAGGCCGGAAATAAAGGAGCCTTCAATGCCCAGGGAAAATCCATCGGACTGAATATCGACCTTCCTTTTGAGCAGCACTTCAATCCGTACATCAATAAATCCTACTCCATGAACTTTGACTACTTTTTCGTACGCAAAGTGATGTTTGTAAAATATTCCCAGGGATTTATCGTTATGCCGGGAGGGTTCGGTACCCTGGATGAATTTACGGAAGCCCTTACCCTGATCCAGACCAATAAGATCGGAAAGTTCCCGATTGTTCTGGTAGGGTCGCAATTCTGGAACGGAATACTGGATTGGTTCAAGACGACCTTGCTCAATGACGGCATGATCTCAGAGGGCGACCTGGATCTGTACAGAGTGGTGGATTCTGCGGATGAAGCAGTAGCACACGTGAAGGCATTTTACGACAAATACTCGGTAAATGTTAACTTTTAATTGGCACATTATTTGTGAATTATAACCAGCAAGCATGATTGTAAATCTATTAATCAGGATGAAAAATTTTTTTTGTATTTCGGGGGTTCTAACACTTTTTATATTGATGAGTTTCGTTGGTGTAGACTTCTTCTCATCAATGACCAAAGTGGATTATGTAGAAGGCAGCAGGACGTTGAAATTCACTACAAAAATGAATACGAGCCATATTTCAGACGCCATAAAAATCAATCCTAATACTGCGGGATTTGAAGCGGAAGTCAAAAAATATGTCAACAACAATTTTGATGTCTATGTTAACGGTGCTCCAAAGACCATTACTTTCACAGGAAGCCAGGTAAGCGGAGAAACGGTATGGGTGTATTTTGAAGCCGGAGGTGTTTCGGATATCAGTACCCTAAAGATTAAGAATACGATACTGTTAAGCGCTTTTCCCAAGCAGATCAATCTGGTGAATATTGCTTATAAAGGAAGCCAGAAAACCATGAATTTTCAGCGCGGCAAAGAAGTGAATGAAGTGTCTTTTTAAAAAAGTTTAATTTTGAATTATAAAAGGCCACTGCAATACACTGCAGTGGTTTTTATTTGTTTAAAAGCCAGTTTAAGGCCTAGATTAATTATAAAAAGATTAATCAGATGGATGAATCTATCGGTTGTTAACTGACCGATAGGTCATTTAGAATGAATAATACTTCCGTATAACACGAAGAACCGCCATGAGCGGTTCTTTGTGTTTTTATGAACAGGGCTTAAATTAGTTTCCTGCCACTTTTACATTATCAAGCTCCCAGGTAGCGGCAGCTGCTGTGGTAGACGTATATTTAAAGGCAACCTGCACGTTTTTGTTCACGAAAGCATTCAGGCTGATGTTCCCGGAATTGGTCCAGGTATTGAATGCTCCAGAATTGGTATCCAGAACCCCTGAAAGCTGAACCCAGGTTGTGGTTGCCGGGTTTCCGGTATAGTTTTCCGTCACGTATACTTCAAGGGGATTTCCTGCATAACGTACATCCGTCTCAAATGATAAAGATGCCGATGTAAAGCCCTGTAATGAAATC
The DNA here is from genome assembly GCA_913775525.1 of uncultured Chryseobacterium sp. GTDB lineage: Bacteria > Bacteroidota > Bacteroidia > Flavobacteriales > Weeksellaceae > Chryseobacterium. The sequence goes on along the minus strand of CAJYLH010000022.1, from coordinate 298,627 downwards.
GGCTTGGAAATCAGCCAGTCTTCATTGGCATTGTTTGACACTGCAAAACCATTCATTACCGCACAAGGCTTCGGATTCCCGAACTGCTGGATATTCCAGATCTGAGCTCCGGTAACACTTACCGGGATCCAGTTGTCGGTAAGATTTCCGTCGAAGCCTTCAAAGAAGAACCTTTTTCCGGTAAACTGAACATCATTGGTGCTTCTGATCAGCATTTGCCAGTTGCTGTTATAGCGGCTCACTACAAAAGTAAGGTCTCCTTTGCCATCAGGAAGCTGAGTAGCCCCGAACGTTGAGAATCCTGAGTTCCTGATGATGGTAGCATTCCCGGACTGGTCCACAATACTCCTGTCAGTATCTACCCCTGCACCCGCCTGATAATCTATGTATTTTTTACCCAGTTCACCGGCTGAGAACTGTACATTCGGTACTTTTACCAGCATGTTCAGGTATTTTTCATCCTGGGCAAGCTTAAGGTTAGCCAGCTCAACAGGCTTTATCGTGGCTACATCAAGCCCGTTTCCATTACAAACTCCGGCAATATAGCGGCTTACCAGTGCTGCAGGGATTCTTCCGATAGCATACGTATTATCCACGGCACCTATTTTCACTACGCCCCTGTCTGTCCCGATTCTCAGTCCGTTTGCATTGATCCTGATATGGGCTCCTACAGGGAAATCTGCATAGTTGCTGGACTTGTCCACTTCAATCTGTAACCCCACAGTAGGGTTTTCAGGCTTGTCCTGAAAGGAAATGGTTTTATAGAAGTTTCCGTTCTCATCTGAAGACACTACATACCCGTCGATGATCTGATCTGTATTGATCAGAAGGTATCCCGATGAAGGTGCCTGCGCTTTGAAAGCAGCCATAGTCATTGTAGGGGCAGGAAACTTATTGTTACAGTTGATCGGCGGCGTTTCCCACTCATCTTTCTGTACACAAGAGGTAATGGAAACTGCTGCGAAGGCAACCCCCGTTACAAAGCTTAAGTATTTCTTTATATTCATTATGATAATTTTTAAAAGGATGATTATTATGGTTTAAAATCTGAACTGTACATTCACAAAATAAGATCTTCCCTGGGTATACCAGTATTTTGGCCCGAACAGGGTGAATTCCCGGTCGTTATCCTGTACGAAATCAGGGAATTTGGCATTCCTGGTCTGCTCAAAACCTCCGGTAATGTATTTCGTATTATCCAGGATATTATTTACCGTAGCTGAAACCAGCACATAGTATTTACCGATAACCCATGATTTTCCGGCATTCACATTCAGGAAGAAAGAAGAAGGAAGCTTGTTGGGCTCCAGGACTCTTCTTAATTCAGATTCGGTAAGGTTGTAATAGGGTGTGGAAGAATTATTATTCTGTATAAAACCTTCTGTCCTGATCAGTGCGGAAGGATCCAGGTAGTTGTTATCAAAATAATTCCAGTTGGCTCCTACCCACCAGTATTTAGGGTTATTGTAACGGAACCCCAGAGAATACGCCTGCTGCGGCGTACCGCCCTGACGGTAGTTCCTGATGTATGCTTTTCCTAAATTAAGGTATGAAAGCCCATTAGAGAACACCCCGGTGGCATCAGAAGCAAAATACGTAACCGGATCATTCTGATAGGTATATTGCCCGATACTCGCAAGGCCCTGAAGCGATAATGTAGGAAGGACTTTAACATCGACACCGAGTTCAGCCCCCATGTTTCTTTTCTTTACATCCGTCATCACCTGCGTCACGAAAGCACTCTGCACGATAGTCTGGTTGCCCTGGTCATCTGAGTTGTTCAGCTGGATACCGTCAGCAAAGAACCGTTGCACGGATGTTTCATTTTCCGTGTCTACGAGATATCCTGTCAGCCTCAGTTTAAGGAAAGGCGTCGAGATCACATAGCTCAGGTCATTGGCATTAACGACCATATTTTTAATATTCGGAGCTACAGAACCGTTCACCCTTGGATTGATGAACAGATCCTCAAGATAAGGCGCCTGTGAATAGTATGCTCCGTTATAGACGAAGAAGTTTCTTCCGTTCAGTTTATAGATCAACTGTCCTTTAAGGCCATAATTCCAGAAGTTATAATCTTTACCCTGTCCTTTGGAATCCGGATACAGGTAATGTTTAAACAGTCCTTCCCTGTTGGAGCTGGAATATCCAGCCATCGCGGAAACAAAAACATCGAATTTCCCTGTGCTTAATTTCAGTCCGGGATTCACTTTTACTTCCTGTCTTCTGAAAATATAATCGTAAGTCATTCTGTCGCCTGCTCTTTTGGTTACATTTTCCTCTCCTTCATTAAACAATCCTGTTTTTCCGGGCTGATTCGTTGCGGCAAACGGATCTCTGTTCAAGACAAAATCAGCACCCAAAAGATCTTTCACCTCCCGGTATTGCTCAGAACGGTAGTTCTGGTAAGATACGTTCAGCAAGAACCTGGTATTATCATTGAAATTATGTACAAAGTGAGTGGCTGCATTCCAGATCTTGTCATCGCTCACATCATTAACAAGATAGTACAGGGCCCTTCTTCCATTCTGTCCGTAATAATTCCCTGCCGGCTGCTGCATATTTCTTCTGTAAAGATTATCCCAATTGATCTGGGTAACATTTGGATCACCAGACATCCAGGCTTCCATAGAAGCTTTATAGGCTTTCTGTGCGGTGGTTGCAGATATATCGGGGGTATCTACCGAGGCATTAGGATCTAAAGAATCATAATAGCTCGGAAGGTTTCTGTAATAGGTCGGTGAAGGATTCGGGACATTCTGCCAGTCAAGGCGGGACCCTTTATCTTTCCCGAACTGATAAGAAACTGAAGTCCAGAGGCTGGAATTTTTATTGATCTTCCAGAAATCCTGCCATTGGATGAGTGGCTGGAATCCTTTCCTCACCCTTTCACTGCGCTGTTTTCCATCCTGGTAGCCCCAATAGGAATTGTAATGCACTCCTCTATAATCATATACTTCCTGAGTGCTTGGGCTTGCCGTAGACCTGCGGTAAGGAGCTCCGATAAAATTCAGGGTCATGGTATGTTTGTCACTGAATTTTTTCTCAATTCCCAGGTAAGCTCCGTAAGCATCATAGAATGTTCCTTCCTGGATGCCTTCTTCAGCCCACCTTCTCGCCCCCATTGCGGTAAATGCCCAGCCGCTTTTGCTCATCCCGGAAGTATAGCGGAGCGAGGTCCTGTTTCTGTAGTTCCTGTTGGTGAGGGACTGTGTGAACTGGAATCCTTTCCTGTACTCACTGGCTTTGGTATTTTTATAGATCACCGAACTGTTTCCTCCAAAAGCATATTCTGATGGAGCATGGTTCTGTGAAATTTCAGGATAACGGGTAATTTCATTCAATCCTCCCCAGTTACCGAAATCAACGTTTCCGTTATCCGATTTTACCATGGAAACACCGTTCAGCATAGTTTCTCCCGATCTGCCGTCTATGCCTCTCGGGCGGAACCAGTAGAATCCCAGATCAAAGGCAGCAATCCTGCTGAATACATCCTGTGACGACTGTAAGAGCCCAACGGTAGAAACCTGGCTGGTACTGGTATCGTCATCATTATCAGAATCAATGATCGTCAATCCCTGATCTGCGTTGGTAAGGGCAGAATACAGGGTAATGGTCCCCAAATCCTTTTTCTTTTCCTCGGTTACATCGAACTCCATTACTTTGGTTTCGTAATTGGGCTTCGTAATCACAATCTGATAATGTCCCGGCATCAGATCCACAAACTGGAAGTATCCGATTTTGTCTGCCGTTACATCATTCTCACTTCCCTTAAGATCTACTTCTGCCCTTTCAACAGGCTTTCCTTCCGCATCTTTAAGATAGGCAAACACCGTGGTCTGCGCAAAATAATAAGATGCCGGAAGCAAAGTAAATAAAGAGACTAATGATAGTTTTTTAATCATGAGTATATTTCTTTTATAAATACTTTAATAACTAATAGTCAACACTTTAAAAGCGGGGGGACAAATTTAATTAAAATTTACAATTTAAAACTATTTATACATTATTTTTTCTTAACATTGCATTGTTTTATGATTCATTATATAAAAATAACAGGCGTACTACAATTTCTGTTAACAAATAATTAAAATAAATTAATTCCTAAAAGCATTACATTTGTCGATTAATAATTTTAATATTCCAGCAAGAATGAGAAGATTTTTAAGTTTATGGGCTGTTATGTTTTCCATAATAGCATTTGCACAGCAGGGCAAACTGAGAAAAGTTGCTGCTGTAGGTTTTCTGAATGTAGAAAATCTTTTTGACACGATCCGATCAGCAGATTATATAGACGGAACCAAGGATAAAAGAAATCCTGCTTTCCACAGGAGCATTCCTTTGGATTCGGTAAAATTTCTTGAAGCTGAAAAATATGACGGTGAATGGAGTGATGATTTATTAAAAGGAAAGAAAGTCGTTCGATACCAGGGAGGAGCAGAAGAGTTTACCCCAAGAAGTGCCAAAAATTACAATTCCAGGGTTTACAAAATCAAACTGGCCAATGAAGCTAAGGTCATCTCAGAACTGGGTGCGCAATACACCAGGACAGCTCCGGCAGTGGTAGGGCTTATTGAGGTAGAAAACAGACAGGTTATTGAAGACCTCATCAAACAGCCGGCCCTGGCCAAATATGATTATGGCATCATTCATTATAATTCATATGATTACAGAGGGATTGATGTAGCACTGATCTATCAGAAAAGAAGATTTACCCCTACCCATTCTCTGAAAAAAGAGCTGAAGGTATTTAATGAAGAAGGAAAAAGAGAATATACCCGGGATATCCTGGTGGTTACCGGCTTCCTGGATAATGAAAAAGTGGCCTTCTTCATGAATCACTGGCCATCAAGGAGAGGCGGTGAAGCCGCTTCACTTCCGAAAAGAAATGCCGCTGCAGCCTTGTTAAAGCAGCAGATGGATAGTGTACGAACAGCAGATCCGTCTACCAAGCTTTTTGCTATGGGTGATTTTAATGATGATCCCGTAAGCTCAAGTTTAAAAAATTACCTCAAGGCCCAGGCAAATCCTAAAGATCTCAGTGACACCAATCCTTACCTTAACCTGATGTATCCACTCTATAAAAAAGGGGTGGCCTCCCTGGCTTATCAGGACGCCCCCAACCTTTTTGACCAGATTATTGTTTCCAAGAATCTGATATCAGATCAGGTAACCAAAGAATATTCTGTTTATAAAGCTGAAATCTTTGCACCGGCTTATCTGGTGAATAAAGAAGGAAATTATAAAGGGTATCCTTTCAGGTCATGGAACGGGGATCAGTTTACCGGAGGATTCAGCGACCACTTTCCGGCGTTCGTCATTCTGCAGAAAGAACCATAGATACAAAGCACTCCGCTAGAGTGCTTTTTTTGTACCTTTATCCAATGAAGAATATATTACTGATCCTCATCATAGCATTGACCCCTTTCAGCTGTTCTGCACAGGCCGATAGTAAAAGCGATAAAGAGAAAGAGAAAGAGAAACAGGAAATGAAACCTTCCAAAAATGAAGACGGCGAATGGGATCTTACGGTTATAGATACACAATTCGATTATTTTCTGAGCGCAATAGCCAAACCTATGAATCAATACTCAGAGGCCTCTCTGAAAAGCCGTAATATACTGCTGGTGAATGAGTGGAATTCCTATTATAATTCCGGAAGGTACCGGAATGTGATTGAATCCTCCATCGATTATAACCCCAAAGAAAACTACGGGCTGAAATTCGAGTATAAGCTGTACCAGGTTTTTGCTTATGTCAACTGGAAATACGGACTTCGCATGAACGGTTTAAGCGGAAGCGATGTTTTCCGGAGGTAAAATAATAATCTTATATCATTAACAATTATTATTAACTTGTGATAATAACCACTACATAAATTATAATTATTAACAGAATTTTAGATAAAATTCACAATATATTTGAATAATTATTTAGAAATTTTCCTAGATTTGTTGTCGAAAATTAGAAAAGATCTTCCATTGATAAAAACTGTATTCATAAAAAAACAAACTTGGACATTAATATTTCTCTACATCTTGGCTATTAACCATCTGTAATCTTGATTATCTATCTCTCAAGACATTTGAATGATTAACTATAGATTAAAACAATCAATTACCGATCAATCAATCTATATCCTTAGTTTTTATTAGTCATTACGTGTTTTAAACAAAATAAATTAACAAACTAAATACATAAAAAAATGAAAAGACAAATTTTACTCTTAGCAATTTTTACATCAACAGTGTTATCTGCACAACTTTATTCTCCAAATGGCGCTCCCGCCACCTCTAATTCTTCAACAGGAAATGTTGGAATCGGTACATCGGCTCCAAATTCGAAGTTACACGTTCAGGGAGATATCAATTCCACAGGAGGTGGTATTTTAAACATAGCTTTTAATGCTACTGATAAGACCAATGAAATTTCAAATTATGGACTATCATTATTAGGAATATACCCTATAGGATCTTCGGGTAATTATGGTCCTGGAGTTTCTTTATCCGGATATTTTGGATTGAGCCTTAATACAGTTTCCACCGAAAGAGTCCGGATAGATGATTCAGGTAATGTAGGAATTGGGACTTCAACACCCCAATATAGATTGGATGTTAATGGAAAATCTTCCTTTGCGGATAATATGAGAGTTAATGCTAAAATAGAAGCTAAGGAAATTAAAGTAACCCTTACGCCTACAGCAGACTTTGTATTTGAAAATGACTACGACCTGCCGAAATTAGAGGATGTTGAAAAACACATTAAGGAAAAGAAACATCTCCCTGAAATTGCCTCTGCAAAAGAAATGGAAAAAGAAGGAGTCAATGTTGGAGACTTCCAGATTAAGCTTCTTCAGAAAATTGAAGAACTGACCCTGTATACCATTGAACAAAATAAATTAATCAAAGAACAGCAGAAAAGAATTGAAGCTCTGGAAAATAAAAATAGAACTAAATAAATAATTAAAAAGAGTTCTATGAAAAAAATTTCACTTATTATACTGCTTTGCTTTTCCTTAATAAAAATTACTGCACAAAGTTATCAGCAGCAATATATTCAGGATGAACAAATACGCCTTGCTAATGTAAATGTACAGAAATTGAGATTGATAACTTTATCAGTCAGAATATAGACACGTATGATTTTACAGAAGTAACAAATAATGTTAATCAAATTAAAGATGAAAATGGGCAACCGTTGACTGGCTCTGCCTATCAAAATGCATTACTATCTGCGAAAAAGGAAAGACTAAGAAATGTCTATTTTGAAAAGAACCCTGAGGAACTAAAACTTTATTCTGCTGGTATTTTACAACAGTGCGTCAATGGGGGTTTTGAAGCCGAGGGAGGATCAAGCTATGGCTATAGTTTTACTTCTAACCACATTGCCGCACCAGCATGGAGTATATTTAATAACAATCCTGGAACAGCTATTACTCCTGGTCCTACAGCAAAAGCGACCCTTGTTGATAATTCAATTAATGATCCTATTGTTGGCATACCAAGGGTTAATAGTGGTACTCATGCCATAAGATTAGGTAATTCTATTCTCGGCTCTCAGGGCGACTATTATTTTGTTACCAGAATGAAAAGGACATTTGTAGTAAATGAAAATTCCATAAGTTTTGCATTCGCCTTAGTGTTAGAAAATGGGGGGAATAGCCATATAACTGGTAATACAAATCCATACTATCAGGTAAGATTGTTCAATAGTAATAATCAGGCAATTTTTTCCAGAGACGTAATGGCAAATCCATCCAATCCACTCTTCACAAATTCCAATGGTATACTTTTCACTAATTGGCTTTGTGAAAACATTAACACGGCAAGGTTCATAGGACAAACTGTCACCTTAGAAATTACCTTAAGTGATTGTGGACAAGGCGGAACATTGGGGTTATGGATATTTTGACGATTTCTGTGGGTTCAACTGTACGTCTCCTTCATTTAATCCAGGCATAACGTTAAACCCGTTGCCCAATGGATGTCCGAAATTCCCTCTTTCCGTTTCAGGCAATATTACCCTACCTTCCAGTGCTTCTTTTACTAATGTGACATTACAGGTTTTAGATATATCTAATAATGTTATCGCGACAAAAATCATCAATTCTGCACCAGGCGGTTTTTTTTCTACAAATCTTGATTATCCTGATTTTTATCCGTCAGGACCCAACAGTAATATTCAGTTCAACATAAGAGCTATCTTGAATTATGGTATTAGTGGAACTCCACAGACACCAATAATTATAAATAATACAAATCCACCGGGTCCAGATGTATCATTTAAAAACTGCCCAACACCATGTTATGAAGAATTAATTTTCCAGCAGGATCAAGCGATTAATAGTTCTGTAAATTATCAGGCTTCATGTTGTATAACTTCATATTCTATTATTAATCCTAATAATACTGTGAACTTTAAAGCCGGTTATATAATATCCCTGCAACCAGGGTTTTATGTATCCGGATATAATACTGGATTATTCCATGCTTATATTGGGCGCTGCGAGGAAAACAATTTTAATTCGAGAATTCAGCAAAATAGCATAGGAAATAAAATAGAGAGTCTTGAGTCTGATGTCAAAATATCTCCAAATCCTACTTCTGCCTATATTAATATTGATGCAGGAAAAGAAAAGGTTGTTTCATGGGAGCTATATGATAGATCCGGAAAATCTGTACTAAGAGGTAATTCTGAACAAATAGATATTCAGGGTCTATTGAAAGGAAGTTATATCTTAAAAATTAATTTAGAAAAAAGGTATATCTCAAAAGCTGTCATTATCAAATAGAACGTAATAGATAATAAAAAGGTTCAGCTTTTCAGCTGAACCTTTTTATTATCTATTTTGACTAACAATTATTTGTTGAATAATTCTTCCACCTTATCCCAGTTAACCACATTAAAGAATGCTGTAACATAATCAGGTCTTCTGTTCTGGTAGTTTAAGTAATAAGCATGCTCCCATACATCCAGTCCCAGAACAGGGGTTCCTTTAGCATCAGCTACCGGCATCAGAGGATTATCCTGGTTAGGCGTAGAAGTCACGGAAACAGAACCGTCTTCATTTTTGATGAGCCATGCCCAGCCCGAACCGAATCTTGTTTTTGCTGCTTCAGAAAAATCGGTCTTGAATTTTTCAAAACCGCCATAGTTTTCAATAGCAGCCTTCACATTTCCTACAGGTTCTTTACTTCCTCCGGGAGTCAGGATTTCCCAGAACAGTGTATGGTTAAAATGTCCTCCTCCGTTATTTCTTACTGCGGGCTTATCTGTTCCGGTTTTGCAGATCTCTTCGATGGTTTTTCCGTCAAGATCAGTTCCTTCAACAGCCTTATTCAGGTTATCGATATAAGCCTGATGGTGTTTTGTATGGTGGATTTCCATTGTTTTCGCATCAATGGTCGGTTCCAATGCGTCATAAGAGTATCCTAGTGTTGGTAATTGAAATGACATAATTTTAATTTTTTAATGTTATTACTCAAATTTAACCATTTATTGCCCGAATATCAAAAAATGAAATTACTTTAATAAATCTTTAACATTGAAAATTGAAATGAAAAATTCTTTGCTCAAAATAAAAATCGCAAGCCTCTACAGACCTGCGATTTTCAATGATATAAATTAAAGATTATTTGTTCATAGACATGAGGAATTCTTCATTATTGAGTGTTCCTCTGATGTTTTTACTGACAAATTCCATAGCTTCTACCGGATTCATTTCAGAAAGATATTTTCTGAGGATCCACATTCTCTGGGAAGTGGTCTCATCCAGAAGAAGATCATCTCTACGCGTGCTGGAAGCAACCAGATCAATAGCAGGATAAATTCTTCTGTTGGCAATTTTTCTGTCCAGCTGAAGTTCCATATTCCCTGTTCCTTTGAATTCTTCGAAGATCACTTCATCCATTTTGGAACCGGTATCGATAAGTGCAGTGGCAATAATCGTCAGGGAACCTCCTCCTTCAATCTTACGTGCAGCTCCGAAGAATCTCTTCGGCTTGTGGAGCGCATTGGCATCCACCCCTCCAGAAAGTACTTTTCCGGATGCAGGTGTAACCGTGTTATAAGCTCTTGCCAGCCTTGTAATGGAATCCAGCAAAATAACCACATCATGTCCGCACTCCACCATTCTCTGGGCTTTTGCCAGAACCAGGTTGGCTACTTTCACATGTTTTTCAGCCGCTTCATCGAACGTAGATGCAATAACTTCCGCATTAACGCTTCTTTCCATATCGGTTACCTCTTCCGGACGTTCATCGATCAGAAGGACCATCATATAGACTTCCGGGTGGTTGGCAGCTATAGAGTTGGCGATATCTTTTAACAACATCGTCTTACCTGTTTTAGGCTGGGCAACGATCATCGCTCTCTGTCCTTTTCCGATTGGTGCAATTAAATCCACAATTCTTGTTGACATCGTGGAATTGTTTCCTGTAAGGTTAAATTTTTCTTCCGGGAAAAGCGGCGTCAGGTATTCAAAGGCAACGCGGTCTTTAATAAAAGCCAGGTCGCGTCCGTTAACTTCAGTAGGTTTTAGCAAAGAAAAATATTTCTCGCCTTCTTTCGGCAGCCTTACGATCCCTCTTACCGTATCCCCTGTCTTCAGTCCGTAATTCCTGATCTGAGCAGTAGAAACATAAACATCATCCGGTGAAGAAATATAGCTGAAATCTGATGAACGCAGGAATCCATAATTGTCAGGAAGGATTTCCAGCACTCCTTCAATGCTCACCATTCCGTCAAAACTGAATTCTTTCTTCTGTTCCTGGTGTTGCTGGTGGTGTTGTTCATCCCCTCTCTCAGAATGCTGCTGTTGCTGCCTGTTCTGATTCTGGTGTTGATGTTGGTTCTGATTTGAATTTTGGTTCCGGTTCTGATTTCCGTTGTTGTGCGGATTATTGTTTTGTCCTTTCTGAGGACGGGCCTGATTCTGAGTATTTTGAGGCTTTTCTTCTGCAGGGGCAGATTCCTGGGATTCTGTATTTTTTGGAGCTTCCGGTCTTTCCTGTGAAGGTTCTGTACCATTTGTATTGGCTGTGGAGACTCTTTTTCTTTTTTTTCTGGCTGCTGTTGCAGCAGGATCTTCTGCAACGGGTTCAGCAGTTTCTGCTTTGGGCTCTTCCTGTTTAGGTTCTTCGGAAGCAGGTGCTTTCTCTTCTGTTTTTTCTTTATCCTGTTTGGCTGCCGCTGCTGGTTTAGCTTCCGGTTTGGTTTTCGTTGCTGTTTTTTTTGCAGTGGTCTTTCTGGTTGGAGCCTTTTCGGTTTTCTCTGCTGCCGGTTTTTCTTCCGTGACCGAAGGGGCTTCCGTAGCGTTGAAATAGTCTTTGGCTACCTTTGGATTAGAAGCCTGATAGTCAAGAATAGCAAATATCTTATCGTTTTCATTGCTGTTTCTTGCTACTTTAACGCCCAAATCCTTTAAGATTTTAGTCAACTCCGTTACGGATTTTGACCTTAACGTTTCGATGTTAAACATATTTTATGTAAAAATGTAATTAATTGTGAGTAAGAAAAGTAAGTCCGGTGACTTTTGTTTTCAGGTATACATTGTATAATGCAAATCTACACTAATTTTTGAATTGTGCAAAATTTATGTTACTTTTGCCTGGAATTTACTTTCAATGCTACAAAGAATACAGACCATATGGATTTTCCTGGCAGTTCTGGCTGCCGTCTTTCTTTTCATCACAGGACAGGATGTTGCCGTTGCCGGCAATATACCTCTTATTGATGCAGCCTGTATCGTACTTGTAATAGTGGGGGTACTGAGTATTTTCAGTTTCAACAACAGGAAAAGACAGATCATGCTGAATACAGTCAGCATTATTATAAACGTTTTGTTGATTGGCATATTGGTGTACTGGTTACTTAACTTATCCGGAGGAATTCAGTTTCCTGAGAAGGGTATTGAGCCGTTTTTTCCATTGATGGCGATTATATGTCTGCTTATTGCAAATGTGTACATCAAAAAAGATGATAGGCTCGTAAAATCTGTAGACAGGCTCCGATAGCATTACAACGATTTTTTGAGTGAGAACAGCTTCTGAAAAGAAGCTGTTTTTTTTGTCTTTTTGTTATCAAAATACATTTAATTACGGCATACCTATGGACTCAAACCTCCTCTGATAAAGTATTTCAAAACTATTTTTATTTGTGTGCAACATTTCCACTCAGAATGCGACAGATTAATAAAATTTGACTTCATGAAAAAACTAACCTATCTTGCCTTTTCGTTTTTCTCCGTACTGATGTTCGCCCAGGAAGTGAGCCAGGAAAAAGTACAGACTGTACTATCAACACTGGCGTCGGATGAAATGAAAGGCCGTGAAATCGGGACACCGGAAAATGAATCTGCCGCAAATTATATTGCCAAGCTTTTTAAAGAGAATAACCTGGATTACTGTACGGGAAATTCTTACCTGGTCCCGTTTGACTACAAAGGCAAAACCGCATACAACGTCTGCGGGATCAAAAAGGGAACAAACCCGCAATACTTGGGATTTTCAGGGCATTTTGACCATATCGGAACGAGCAAAAATCCTAAAGACAAGATCTATAACGGTGCTGATGACGATGCCAGCGGAATTACTACCCTGGTAGGCATTGCCGATTATTTTAAAAATAAAAAGTCTGACTTCTCTATGGTTTTTATGGCTTTCAACGGGGAAGAAAAAGGAATGCTCGGCTCAAGGGCCATTGCAGCCGATAAGAACCTGGATTATATTTATGATCATATGACCGCCCTTTTCAATTTTGAAATGGTGGCAACAGAATCAGCTTTCGGTAAAAATGCCTTATTTATGACCGGCGATGAATTTTCAGATCTTGATGAACTGTTCAACAAGAATGCTGAAAACGGACTTAAGATTTATCCTGACCCGTATGCAGCACAGCAATTGTTTTACCGTTCAGACAATGTGAGCTTTGTAAAAAAGAAGATCATCGCCCATTCTTTTTCTACAGTCGATATGACCAAAGCCACCCATTACCACCATGAGAATGATGACATCTCTGTAGTCGATTTTGGCAACCTGACCAAAATCATCAATAACCTAGGGAAAACAATGGAAAAACTGTCTCCTGCAAACTTCAGTCCTCAGTACAACAATAAAGTAAAACTGGATTAGAAACGTCTGATGTATTAATTTTCCTTACTTTTGTCTGATTAATCTTAAAATTTAATGAGTTATTATAAACGAGCAATAGACCAGATACTTCCTTACAAAAAATCTATTGCAGCCGGCATTTTTTTTAACGTTCTTTACGCTTTATTCAATATTATCGCCATGCTTTTCTTCATGCCTGTATTGAATATCCTGTTTGATAAAGAAACGGAAAAAATTGCTGCCCAGCCGGTCTATACCGGGATTTCCAGTGCCGCAAAATTCCTGAAAAACAGCTTTAATTACTACATCCAGCAGTTACAGGCAGAGAAAGGACCGGAATACATCCTCCTGATCACCTGTATATTATTCATCACCATGTTTTTCCTGAGAAACATTTTCAGCTACCTTTCGGAATTTTACCTTACTTTTTCCAGGACCGGTGTTTCCAGGGATTTCAGGATCAAACTTCATGATAAGATCCTTGAGCTTCCGGTAGCATTCTTCACGAATTCAAGGAAAGGAGATGTTTTCGCAAGAATTACTTCCGATGTAGGAGAAGTGGAATCCAATATCCTAAACAGCCTGATTGATATCATACGGTCTCCCATCGTCATCATTATTACCATGGGCTACCTGTTGTATTCTAATTTTGAACTGACCATCTTTACGCTGATTGTTTTCCCCATTATGGGCACCCTGATATCCATTATCGGGAAAAGCCTGAAAAAAGATACCGGTGAAGCACAGAATGAACTGGGGAAAATGTATTCTTTTGTGGATGAAACTCTGGTAGGGCTTAAAATCATTAAAATCTTTGATGCTTCGCCACAGATTAAGAAAAGGTTTGACGAGGTATTGAATACCATCAGACACTTATCCCTGCGCCTGTTCAAAAAGAAAGCCCTTGCTTCTCCGGTAAGTGAGCTTTTAGGTGCCATTACCATTGGTATGATCGTCTATTTCGGAGGCCGCCTTGCCATACAGGGGAAAGGGCTGTCCGGAAGTGAATTCATTACGTATATCGCTTTATTTTACACTATATTACAACCTCTGAAAGCTTTGTCTTCCGCGATTTCCAACCTTCAGAAAGGGGAAGTTTCGGCTAAAAGGATTTTTGAAATCCTGGATGCGGATTTCCATATCAAAGAAGTGAAAGATGCCAAAGAAATAAAAGACTTTGAACAGAGTGTTGAATTCAGGAATATTACTTTCGGATACGAAGAAAAAGAAATCCTTAAAAATTTCTCTATTTCTATTCCTAAAGGAAAAACCATTGCCCTGGTAGGGCAGAGCGGAAGCGGAAAGAGTACCATCACGAATCTGATCACCCGTTTTTATGATGTTAACAAAGGGGAAATCCTGGTAGATGGTGAAAATATCAAGAATATAAAACTATCCAGCTACAGGAAACTTTTCGGATTGGTCACCCAGGATAATATCCTGTTCAATGATTCTATCCGGAATAATATTTCACTCGGTAAACCCAATGCATCACTGGAAGAAATCCAGGCTGCTGCTAAAGTAGCCAATGCGCATGATTTCATTATGGATTTACCGAAGCAGTATGATACCAATATCGGTGAAGCCGGGGGGAAACTGTCCGGGGGCCAGAAACAAAGGATTTCTATCGCAAGAGCAGTCCTCAAAAATCCTCCGATCATGATCCTGGATGAGGCCACCTCTTCACTGGATACGGAATCGGAACGATTTGTTCAGGATGCCTTAGAAAAGATGATGGAGAACAGGACTTCCCTGGTCATTGCCCACCGCCTTTCCACAATCCAGAAAGCAGACTGGATAATTGTGATGGAAAAAGGAAATATCATAGAACAGGGAACCCATCATGAACTTATTACCAAAAAAGGCATGTACAACAAGCTGGTCGAACTGCAGAATTTCGATTAAAAAAGAAAATAAAAAAACCGGGCGCGACTTTGTCGCGCCCGGTTTTTTTATCTGTGCTCCACAGGATTATTTTTTAATGACCTTATGGCTGAACCGGACGCCGCCTTCCAAAAGGACATCCAGAATATAGGTCCCGGTCGGATAAGCCGTTAAATCAGCTTTTGAATCAACTGTTTCAGAAAGTGTCCTCCCGTCAACGGATAATATTGAAATGTGTTTCACCTTTTTACTGCCTTTAATCTGTACGTAGTCAGCAGTTGGATTAGGATAAATGGAAACGTCCGTAGTAGCAACGTCTTGTACCGATAGATTCTGGTTCTGGCTCTGCATATACATTGACAGCACAATCTGCCCTTGCTGGCCGTTAAATACAGCGGTAGGCACTTCATACTTCAGGGTGTGGTTTCCGGCTGACAGAGAAGCTACAGAAAAGCTCCTGATAGGTACCGCATCGCCCGGGCACCAGTTATTCCA
This sequence comes from uncultured Chryseobacterium sp., assembly GCA_913775525.1. GTDB lineage: Bacteria > Bacteroidota > Bacteroidia > Flavobacteriales > Weeksellaceae > Chryseobacterium. Next base: position 283,139 of record CAJYLH010000022.1, on the reverse strand, counting down.
GCTGGTCCACCAGCTTTCCGACTGTGCATAATTTCCGTAAATGCCATTAGGCTGCGTATTATACATCCGGTAAGGCTCACAGGATTTACCACCCGGTTTAAAAGTGAGGACCTGGGCATTATCCAGGGAAACGTAATTTTGCCTCCTTACGTATTCTTCTCCTCCGCTATTCGCGCCATGAGGAGTCGTTACAATAAAGAACTTGGGATTGGCAGCAGTTTGGGAAAGGTTAAAATTAACAAGCCTTACGGTCTGTCCAGACACATCCGTATTGGCATAATTATTCAGTGGATCTGAATCCAGCATCGGTAAGATGGTATTGAAACTGCTGGAAACTGAAGGATCGGAAGAAGTTACGAAATTCAATGTGCCGGCAAAAACATCATTCCTCCCGGAGCATCCTGCTACCTGGGTGTTGGCCGCATAAGGGACTCCAAAAACATCCAGCTCTACCCAGATATCATATGTATTCCTTAAAGTCATATTGCTGAAAACAGAATACAGGTTATTCACCTCATAGGAGTACGGAACTTCCGTAGGAGAGATATTTTTGTTCATAAAAGGAGTAATATACCGGCCTATCTCAAACCTTTTAACCTGAGTATCATTAAGGGTATAAGATGCTTGTCCTTTAGGCACGAGTGCAATATGTACCCCTCCTATCCTGTCATAATTGTCACATAAGGCACCGATATTCACATTAAGGGTTATTTTATTCTGAAAGCTGTTCAGCTCAGCATCCGTCAGTTTTCTGGTATAACGGAAATTAGCGAGCCTGATGGTATTTGCAGATACCGGCTGGGTAACCGTATTCGCATATCCGTCATAGAATATTACCTGGGAAAATACATTAATGGTAGTTTGTGAATTAAATAAAGAAGAAATAATAATAAAAGGAAGTAGTAATTTTTTCATACGCTAAACTATTGACATAATATTTAATTAAAATTCAAATATACAAACAATATTATGTATTTAATATAAAAATATATCGATTAATATAAAAATCCCAATCCTTATAGAAGTCAAATCATGATAAGGTATAGAATAAAAAAAGAGGAAACTGAATTTCCTCTCTTTTATAATTGCTATCATTTTTTATTAATCTTTCATCCTTGCGATGACATCTAAGCCACCTTTGGTAATATCTCCGATCTTACAGATGATTTCGGTATCTAACGGAAGGAAGATATCCATCCTGGAGCCGAATTTGATAAACCCGAATTCATGACCTGCTTTAGCTTCATCCCCTTCATTGCAGTAGAAGACAATCCTTCTGGCTACATACCCTGCGATCTGCCTGAAAACAACTTTATGGTTCGTCAGGCTCTCTACGGCAACGGTCGTCCTCTCATTATCGGTAGAAGACTTTTCATGCCATGCTACCAGATATTTTCCGGGATGGTATTTTTTATAAATTACTTTTCCTGAAACAGGATAACGGCAGATATGCACATTCAGCGGTGACATAAATATGGAAACTTGGATAACCTTTTCATTAAGGAACTCATTTTCCTCTACTTCTTTGATCATGACCACTTTTCCGTCTACAGGTGCCACAACATTCTCTCTGTGTTCCAGAATCTCACGGTTCGGAACGCGGAAAAACCAGAATACAAGGCTGTAGATGATCAGCAATGGCATAATGATCAGCAATGACCACATCTCAAGAAAATAGATCGCTGCTGCGCTGATGATGATGAAAAGCAGCGTAGCTACCGTAATGGTTCCTTTTGACTCTCTGTGTAATTTCATGAGCTATATAAATTTTTCTAATATAAAATACAAATATACGACAGGCACACAGATCAGGAAACTGTCAAGCCTGTCTAACAGTCCACCATGACCGGGAATAATGTTCCCGCTGTCTTTCACCCCGAAATTCCTTTTCAGCTGGCTTTCTACAAGGTCTCCTACCGGTGCAAAAGCGGCTATAAGAAAACCTACTACCATCCAGTTTCCGCGCAGGCCGGGCTGATAATGTTCGATAAAATAAGACAGGATAAGTGTAAGAACCACACCTCCGGCATACCCTTCCCAGGTCTTTTTAGGAGAAATCTTAGGCGCCATCTTATGTTTTCCGAAAAACTTACCCACCAGGTAAGCGAAAGTATCGCTGCTCCAGATGAGGATAAATAAAAACATCACTTCAAGGGAGAAATGATCGTCGAAACTGGAAAATTTAGGGAGGCCCAATGCAAAACAGAAAGGCAGGGCAGTATAAATAACGGTAAAAATCAATTTACCGCTGTCATAATAGAGTTCATTGGGATACTTGAATAGGGTGACCACCGCAATCAGGATCAGCAGGATGGCCAGAAGCTCACTCAGCCTGAAGTCGAAGAAGAAACCATATTGGAAATACCGTTTGGAGAAAATATAAAAGATGAAGATGATAAGCGGCCATACCGCCCACTTTTCGTAACCGTTCCCGAACTTCATGATCTTAAAGCACTCCCATGAACTTACTGCCAGAAACAGCGTAATCATTCCGTAATACAGGTACTGCTGTTTTACCAGCTCAGGAGAAATGCTGTTGATGAGATGGGCACCTGCCGGGCTGGTACAGAAAATAATAACTGCCACATACACGATTCCCGAGAGGGTTCTTTGAATAAGATTTTTGTCCAAAATTTACAGTTTAGTACGTTGTGCTAATCTTCAAGCAGCAATAAAAATAATTTCGTAGCAGGACCGGAAGAATGGTCCATTTTAGACTGGCTTCCGCTGATAGAAGTAAGATTTTTGATGTTCCCGTTCCTTTTGATCTTTCCCATGGCATCATTAAGGTTGTTGACGATCTGCGATACATTTGCGATAATAATGATTTTGGCAGGCAACCTTGACGAATGGTAATGAAGGATATTATTATGGGAAAGCATGATTCTCCCGTCATAAGCAATGAGATATTCACAGGTAATGAAAGCAGCATCATTGGACGGTTCAAGCTCTGATGTGCATGAAGTCCTGATCACATTCAGAAAGCTCTGTAATTCTTTATCCCAACAAAAGACATTGCCGATGCCTTCTATCTTGATGATCTGGTGCAAAGTCTGCAGCGCTTCCGCTTCATCTGCACAGTAATTGAAAAATCCACCGGAATGCGTAAACAGTTGCGCAAACTTATAGTCGAGATCCGCATTTTTCAGCGAATCCCCAAGCTTCTCCAGACTTTCTTTTTCACTCTCCTCAGGCTGGCTGGTAAGTTTGTTTACAATCCTCTTAAATAAATTCAACTTAATCGATTTTTAGTCAACTTTATACAAAAGTAAAAAATTAATCATATAGATTCTAAAAAAGTCCCTTTAAATATGAAAAAACCTGGCAATTTTATATCGCCAGGTTTTTCAGATAGTGTATTGTAAAGGGTTAAAGCTGGGTAGGGCTTTCAGGAGCCTGAATTTCGCTTTCGCCTTCTTTCTCTTTCATGATGATTTCTTCATCCGGCTCTTTAGTTCCCGGAATGGTATTGGTAACAGGTTTCTCTGTTAATTCAGGATCCCATGCACGTTTACCGAAGATTTCCTCAAGGTCCTCACGGAAGATCACTTCCTTCTCTAAAAGCTTATTTGCCAATGCATCAAGCTTGTCTTTATTCTCCGTTAGGATCCTTACGGCACGGTCATACTGGTTTTCGATAATCCCTTTGATCTCAGAATCAATTTTTGTTGCAGTATCTTCTGAATAAGGCTTACCGAAGTTATATTCCGACTGGCCTGAACTGTCATAATACGAGATATTACCGATATTCGGGCTCAATCCGTAGATGGTAACCATCGCCTGAGCTCTTTTGGTTACACTTTCAAGGTCAGAAAGGGCACCAGTAGAAATATTGTTGAAGATAACCTGTTCGGCAGCTCTTCCTCCCAGAGTGGCACACATTTCATCCAGCATTTGCTCCGTTGTAGTCAGCTGACGCTCTTCAGGAAGATACCATGCCGCTCCCAGGGAACGCCCTCTAGGCACAATAGTAACCTTTAACAGCGGTGAAGCGTGTTCTACCAGCCACGAGATCGTTGCGTGTCCCGCTTCGTGATAGGCTACTCTTTTCTTTTCAGAAGGTTTGATGGCTTTATTCTTTTTCTCAAGACCACCAATGATTCTGTCCACTGCATCCAGGAAATCCTGTTTATTTACGGCGGTATGATTATTCCTGGCCGCAATAAGTGCTGCCTCATTACATACATTCGCAATATCCGCACCGCTGAAACCAGGGGTCTGCTTGGCTAAAAACTCTCTGTCTATCGAATCATCAAGCTTGATTTTCTTTAAATGCACATCAAAAATCTGTCTTCTTTCATGCAGTTCCGGAAGGTCAACATAGATCGAACGGTCAAAACGGCCTGCTCTCATCAATGCTTTATCCAGGATATCAGCTCTGTTGGTTGCTGCCATTACGATTACGTTGGTATCGGTTCCGAAACCATCCATTTCCGTAAGCAACTGGTTAAGGGTATTTTCACGCTCGTCATTGCCGCCGGAAAAATTATTTTTTCCTCTTGCACGTCCGATAGCGTCAATCTCGTCAATAAAGATAATCGCCGGCGATTTTGCTTTTGCCTGGGCAAAAAGGTCTCTTACCCTTGAAGCTCCAACACCTACAAACATCTCCACGAAATCAGATCCCGACAGAGAGAAGAAAGGTACTTTAGCTTCCCCTGCAACTGCTTTTGCAAGCAATGTCTTACCGGTTCCCGGAGGACCTACCAATAGTACTCCTTTCGGAATTTTACCTCCCAGTTTGGTATATTTTTCAGAGTTCTTAAGGAAATCCACAACTTCCTGAACTTCTTCTTTCGCACCTTCCAATCCGGCAACATCCTTAAAGGTTACCTGAATTCTTTCTTTTTCGTCAAAAAGTTTGGCTTTGGATTTCCCGATAGAGAAAATCTGACCTCCAGGGCCGCCACCGCCACCCATCTTCCTGAAAAGAAGGAAATAAAATAATCCAAGAATGGCAATCCAGATCAGTGCAGAAACAAGGATGTCTGCAAACGGGCTTTTACCGGCACCGTAATCTTTAGTTGTTTTTAGATTGGGATTATCTGCTTTAACTTTATCAAACTTCTGGAGAAAAAGCTGCAGGTCACCGTATTTTACCGTGTAGTCTGCCTTGGATGCCATTCCCAGGGATGAGAAAGGATCATTCTGTTTTGCTGTTTTCTTCACCATTTCAGACCGGGCAGCCTGTGTAAGGAATACATCCGCTTTCTCCGTGTCTTTGTATATCAATACATTCTGGACTTTCCCCGCCTGCATGATCTGGAAGAATTCATCTTCATCGATAGATTTTGCACTGTCGCCTCCTAAAAAATTGGAGCCGAAAAATAACAAAAGAGCTATGATCGCAATCGGAAAAAACCAGTTAAATCCTTTATTGTTCATTTACCTTTTTTAAATTAATATTCATTTTCGATTTTTGTGATGGCTGCATCACCCCAAAGTTCCTCAATATCATAGTATGCCCTCACTTCCTTCTGGAAAATATGAACCACTACAGACACATAGTCTACCAGCACCCACATAGAGTTTTCGGTACCTTCCACATGCCAAGGTCTGTCTTTTAAGTCATTTCTTACTTTTTTCTCCACACTTCCTGCTAATGCAGAAACCTGTGTGTTTGAGTTTCCGCTACAGATGATAAAGGTTTCCGCCACCGAGTTTTCAATATTTGAAAGATCAAAGATCATAATGTCTTCACCCTTTACATCCTGTAATGCCTCAACGATTTTATCTAGTAATTGCTGCTTTTCTGCTGTTTTATTCATTAAAAAAATACTATAATCTGCAAATTTATTGTTTTTTCTTTACTTTAGCCTTACTTTTAGCCCTGGAAAATCTTAAAGTTTTCTTAAATGAGCGAACTGTTTTATCTGAAAGAATGTTCTTCTACTAATGACGAAATTCCCGGATTTTTACTTTATGAAAATGCAGATTTTATCGGCCTGCATACTTTCAACCAGACTCAGGGCCGCGGTCAGTATGGAAACCGCTGGACATCAGCGGCCGGACAGAATGTAGCATACACTTTGGCGGCGCGCGTCTCGAATTTCAGGCTCCCGGATAGTTTATTCAATTATTATACCGCAGGCCTTATCAGGTCATTCCTTGCCAATCTGACCGGATTACCCGTTACAATAAAATGGCCCAATGACATCATCCTTAAAGGTAAGAAAATCGTCGGGATTTTAATCGAAAAGAAGAAAATTAACCAGAATAATTATTACATCATCGGGGCAGGCTTTAATGTGCTGCAGGACACTTTTGAAGATATTTCCACTGCCGGCTCTCTTCTGACGCAGACCGGAAATCATTTTGAACTGGACGCATTTACCTATCAGCTGCACCGGTTCCTTACAGAAAACCTGATGCATCCTCCTTCTGCACGGGAAATCCTGGAAGACTTCAACGCCCATTTATTCCGCAGGAATGAAATATCCGTTTTTGAAATTGAAAAAGAACGCCAAAATGGCATCATCCGTTATGCCGATGAACACGGCTCCTTATGGATTGAACTTGAAAAAACCGGCTTACAGTCTTTTTACCATAAAGAAGTAAAACTTCTTTACTGATTGGCTCTTTTGAAATACAGGTAGGCCGCGATCGGGAAGAAGATCATATTCGGGAACCACATCGCCAGCGCAGGGGACATGCTTTTGTTTTCAGACACGACCTTTAAAGCCTCAAATGAAAAAACAAAGATAAATGCCAGTGAAATCCCCAGTGCAAGGTTAATTCCCAAACCGCCCCGTTTTTTCTGTGAGGAAAGTGACAGTGCCAGGAACGTAAGAATAACTACGGAAACCGGCATTGAAGTACGCTGATACAGCTCGTTCAGGTGGGCATTCAGGTTGCTGTTCCCTTTTTCTTTTTCTCTGCGGATGAATTTCAGAAGCTCAGGAGTAGTCTTGTTCTGCCCTAAGAGTTCATTGGGAAACAATTCTTCCGGATCATGTCCGTAACTTTTCTTCAGGTCAAAGCCGCTGTTCAGCTTTTCACTGTCATCCTTATTGATTGTTTTCTCAACAAAACCATTCAGCACAAACTGCTTTTTAGCATTGTCCCAATAGACATCATTAGCTTTCAGTTCATAGGTCATCTTCCGGTTTTTATCAAACTTCTGGAACACGAAGCCGGAACCTCTTTTTTCACGTTTATTCCAGGAATTGATAAAGATATATTCCATACGGTTCAGCTGCGCGGAAACCGGTGCGGTACCCAAAACTTTTTCTTTATTGGTCGAGTTATAAGTGTAGGCCTCCAGCTGGTTTTTCTTGATATTGGCCCAGGGAAGCACAAAATGATTCACCAGAAGCGAAAGCAATGCGATAAAAAGGGATGTAATGAGATACGGCCTTGCAAAGCGGTGGAAGCTTGCCCCACTGCTGATCACGGCAACGATCTCCGTATTGTTGGCCATCCTTGAGGTGAAATAGATGACGGAGATAAAGACAAGGATAGACAGGAAAGTCATCACCAGGTTGATGATCCAGAAAGGATAGAAATGGATCAGGAAATAGTTCAGATCCAGTTTCGGATCCAAAGCCCGTGCATTTTCTATCCTGGGGATTTTCTGCTGAACATCAATGACCAGAACGACCACAGACAGCAATATCAGCATGAAACTGAAGGTCCCAAGGTATTTTTTAATGATATATCTGTCTACAATTTTAAGCATGCCTTACAGTCTTTGTCTCAGAACAGGAAGAACGGATTTTTTCCATTCATAGAAATCTCCTGCTACAATATGTTCCCGGGCTACTTTTACCAGATCCAGGTAAAATGCCAGATTATGAATAGAGGCAATCTGCTTGCCCAGGTATTCTTTGGATACAAAGAGGTGCCTTACGTAAGCCTTTGAATATTCCTGATCTACAAAACTGGTCCCGAACTCATCCAGCGGAGAGAAGTCGTCTTTCCACTTTTCATTTTTAAGGTTCACAACACCTTTCCAGGTAAAGATCATCCCGTTTCTTGCATTCCGGGTAGGCATTACGCAATCCATCATATCAATCCCCAACCCGATGGATTCCAAAATATTCCATGGAGTACCAACTCCCATCAGGTACCTTGGTTTTTCTTTAGGAAGAATATCCGTTACCTCATCGGTAATCCTGTACATTTCCTCTTCAGGTTCTCCTACAGACAGTCCTCCGATGGCATTTCCTTCTGCTCCTGCTTCGGAAATCACTTCGGCAGAAATTTTTCTCAGGTCGGAATAGGTTGACCCCTGAACAATCGGGAAAAGTCTTTGTTTATACCCGTACAGCTCAGGATTCTGCTCTGTCCAGTCGATACATCTTTTAAGCCAACGGTGGGTAAGCTCCATAGAAGTCTTAGCCTGGTTGTACTCACACGGGTATGGCGTACATTCATCGAAAGCCATAAAAATATCGGCTCCGATCTGCCTCTGGATCTCCATAGACCTTTCCGGGGAAAACATATGGTAACTTCCATCGATATGAGATTTGAAACGCGCTCCTTCTTCCGTCATTTTACGGGTATCTGCAAGGGAAAACACCTGGAATCCTCCGGAATCGGTAAGGATAGGTTTGTCCCAGTTCATGAACTTATGCAGCCCGCCCGCCTTTTGCATAACATCCATTCCCGGACGAAGGTAAAGGTGGTAGGTATTGCCCAGAATAATCTGTGCTTTGATATCTTCTTTTAATTCTCTCTGATGAACGGTCTTTACACTGGCCACAGTTCCTACCGGCATGAAAATCGGTGTCTGAACCACCCCGTGATCCGTGGTGATTTCTCCTGCCCTGGCCTTACCTTCAGAGGTTTTATGTATGGTAAAAAAATTCATTCGTATGCTTTTTGATTCATCTTCATCATCAGTACAGGTCCTGCACCGTCATTATCTTGCAAAAGCCGGCACATTTCCGGTTTGCTTCAGCTTATTCTGTATATATTTTTCTGCTTTGGGATCTTTATCCAGCAGTATTTTCTGGGCATCATCCGCAATCCCTTTCATTTGCTGATTAATGGTGTAGTATTTGAAACTTTCCACAAAATCAGCCGGTTTTACCTGGTGCGATTTAAGCACAAACCTGGTGCCTGCCTCAAGATTGCTGTTGGGGTATACAAAGGTTGCCTGGTCATTGATGGCCATATCCGCCATGATTTCCGCCATTCGGTCTTTAGGAATGAGGTTTTCAGGCTTATCCATATAACCGCTGCAAGCCAGCAGCATGCTCATTAAAACAAAAAAGAAAACCAGCTTTTTCATAATCTGTTGATCATGGATTTCCACTTTAAATTGAGTACTCCGAAAACCGCTTCATGAATGATCCCGCCATTCATCTTGCTTTCCCCGAGAATCCTGTTGGTAAAAATAATAGGCACCTCCACGATCCTGAAATTCTTTTTAAAAGCCCGGAACTTCATTTCAATCTGGAAGCCATAGCCCTTCAGCTTCACATTCTCCAGCCCTATTTCTTCCAGAACCTTTCTTGAAAAGCAAACAAAACCTGCTGTGGTATCATGAATTGGCAGTCCTAAAATAAACCTGACATAGCGGGAAGCGAAATACGATAATAATACACGCCCCATCGGCCAGTTAACGACATTCACTCCTTTGGAATACCGGGAACCGATAGCCATATCGGCATTCAGGCAGGCTTCATATAGCCTCGGAAGGTCTTTCGGGTCATGGGAAAAATCTGCATCCATCTCAAAGATATAATCATATCCGTTCTGAATAGCCCAATGAAAGCCATGGATATAAGCTTTTCCCAGGCCGTCCTTAATATGCCGTACAGAAAGGTGTAGGTCATGGGGAAATTCTTTTTGCAGCTCCTTTACAATACCGGCAGTCCCGTCAGGAGAAGAATCGTCCACCACCAGAACATGAAAGCCGTCTTCCAATGCGAAAACTGCGGAAATAATATTTTCAATATTTTCCTTTTCGTTGTACGTTGGAATGATGACCAGTTTTTTCATTTCAGTTTGCAAAGATAGTTTATTTAACCTTTTTATTTTATACAAAATAATCTATAATTTTGCAAAAAAATATCCTTTGCCATCACCACAAAATTTTGTAAATCACGTAAGAATCCCTGAGAATAACGACTGGGTCATCTTTATATTGTTAGGCTGCATTTTTTTATATCTTTTTATGATGAACATCGTGGAAAGGGAAGCCAGCCTGAGGGACTTTCTGCTTCAGAAGTATTTTGACGCCAGCAATAACCTTCCCAGCTGGATCATCACTTCCTGCATCACCACCCTGACGCTCGCTGCTCTTATATCGCAAACCATACCCACGGTTCCGAAATTCATTTCGGATATTCAGGTTTCCGGGTTCCAGCTGAATAAGTTTGGGTATACCTTATTGGTGGTAACATTTTTTTACCTGTCGAAATCAGCGCTGGGCTTTATGTTCTACCATAGTACGGGAGACGGAAAAAAATGGCCTGTATTTTATTTCACAGCTACCAAATTTTATTTCATCCTGTCTTTTATTCTCATTATCCTCTGCATCACCCATTATTACTTCCCGGTAGACAGACATCAATTGTTTTTTTATTACCTGGTATTCTTCTTATTTGTGTTTATTTTCAAGATTTTTTTCTATTTATTTCACAGAAACAACATTTTGCCGCAAAAATGGTATTATAAATTTTTGTATATTTGCACCCTCCAAATCACACCACTATTGCTGCTTTGGAAATTATTATTTTTTTAATAAAAGTCAATGATGAGAATAAAGTCTATATTGGTCTCTCAACCAGCGCCGAGTGAGTCATCTCCATACCTGGATATTGCAAAGAAGGAAAAAATAAAAATTGATTTCCGCCCGTTTATCCACGTAGAAGGAGTTGACAATAAAGAACTTAGAACACAAAAGATTGATCTAACGCAGTACACAGGGATTATTTTCACCAGCAAAAATGCGATTGATCACTACTTCAGGCTTGCTGAAGAACTTCGTTTTGCGGTACCGGATACCATGAGATACATCTGCCAGTCCGAGGCCATTGCCAACTACCTTCAGAAGCACATTGTATACCGCAAAAGAAAAATCAGCTTCGGGGAGAAAAACTTCTCAGATCTTTTACCCCTCTTTAAAAAGTTCCCGACGGAAAAATACCTCCTCCCTTCTTCTGATGTACTGAGTCCGGATATCGTAAAAACACTTGATGCCGCCAATGTCAACTGGACACGCGCCATCATGTACAGAACCGTTTGCAGCAATCTTACCGATATCGACATCAAGGAATATGACATGCTTATTTTCTTCAGCCCACAGGGCATCAAGTCTTTACAGCAGAATTTCCCGGATTTCAAACAGGAGGAAACCAAGATCGGCGTTTTTGGGAACACTACTCTAGCCGCTGCGGAAGATGCAGGACTAAAAGTAGATCTGATGGCTCCTACCAAGGAAACACCATCCATGACCATGGCTCTTGAAAAATACATTAAGGCACTGCATAAGTAGTTCTTAAAGTCAAAATATTCAGCAGCCATCTTTCTCATTAAAAGGAAAGATGGCTTTTTTTAGTTAAATTTGAACAAGATTTAATATTGCATGAAAGCTCCACAGGCAAAAAAAATAGAAAAGACACTTGAAATTCACGGGGATCAGAGAATGGATCCTTACTTCTGGCTCAACGAAAGGGAAAACCCTGAAGTCATACGCTATCTTGAAGAAGAAAATTCCTACGCAGACTTCATCATGAAGGATACAGAAGAACTTCAGGAAGAGTTGTTTGAGGAGATGAAATCCCGCTATAAAAAGGACGATGAGTCGCTTCCTTATTTTTTTAACGGGTACTGGTATATCGTACGATACGAAGAAGGCAAGGAATACCCTATTTTCTGCCGGAAACAGCACAGCCTGGATAAGCCGGAAGAAATCATTGTAGATGTAAACATACTGGCCGAAGGAGAAAACTTTTTCGAGGTAGGAAGTGTGGCCGTAAGCCCGGATAACCGTCTGGCTTCCTTTTCCGCTGACAATATCGGAAGAAGGATCTACACCATCAACTTCAAAAATCTGGAAACCGGGGAAATCCTTCCCGATAAAATTCCGAATACGACCGGTAAAGCGGTCTGGGCCAATGATAACAGACATGTATTCTACATCAGGAAAGACACGAACCTCCGTGCTTTTCAGGTCTACAGGCACCAGCTTGGGACGGACCCTTCAGAAGATGTATTGATCTTTCACGAAGAAGATGATACGTTTGACGTAAATGTATTCAAAACAAAATCCCTGAAATACATTTTCATAGCAAGCTCCAGTACGATTTCAGATGAACACCGCTTTATCCCTTCTGATGATGTTTTCGCAGACTGGACCGTTATACAGCCAAGGATAGATGACCTTGAATATTCCGTAGAGCATTATGAGGATGAATTCTATATCATTACGAATGCTGATGAGGCCATTAATTTTAAGATCGTAAAAACTACGATCACCCAATGCAGCATGGAGCACTGGGTAGACGTTATTCCGCACAGGGAGAACGTTCTTCTGGAAGGTTTCGAAATCTTCCGGGATTACCTGGTTCTTGAGGAGAGGGAGCAGGGCTTGTTGCAGATCAGGATCATTAACGAAAAAACAGGCGAATCTTATTACCTTCCTTTTTCAGATCCTACCTATACAGCGTACATCGGAATCAACCTTGAATTTGATACTGATATACTCCGTTACGGTTATACTTCCCTCACCCAGCCAGGCTCTACCTATGAATACAATATGAAAGAGAAAACAACCCAGCTTCTGAAGCAACAGGAAGTACTGGGCGGCAAATTTTCTCCGGAAAATTATATTTCAGAAAGAGTATGGGCGGATTCCAGGGATGGCAAAACCACAATTCCGGTTTCGCTGGTGTATCATAAGGATACGGCAAAATCTGCTGACACTCCTTTGTTATTGTACGGCTATGGAAGCTACGGACATACGGTGGATGCCAGCTTCTCCAATGTACGGCTCTCACTTCTGGACAGAGGATTTATCTATGCCATCGCACACATCCGCGGTGGGGAATATCTGGGCAGGGAATGGTACGAAGAAGGAAAAATGCTATATAAGAAAAATACATTCTTCGATTTTATTGATGCAGGAAAATTCCTGATCCGTGAAAACTATACTTCCTCAAAACACCTGTATGCCATGGGCGGAAGTGCAGGGGGGCTTCTGATGGGAGCTGTGGTCAACTTTGACCCTCAGCTATTCAATGGGATTGTAGCTCAGGTTCCGTTTGTAGACGTGGTTACCACGATGCTCGATGAAACAATACCGCTGACTACCGGGGAATATGACGAATGGGGAAATCCGAATGACCGGGAATATTACGACTATATAAAATCCTATTCTCCCTATGATAATGTAGAAGCCAAAGATTATCCGCACATGCTGATCACTACAGGCCTTCATGATTCGCAGGTTCAGTACTGGGAACCGGCCAAATGGGTTGCCCGGTTGCGTGAACTGAAAACAGACGATCACATGCTGATCTTCAAGACTGATATGAGTGCGGGACACGGCGGGGCAAGCGGAAGATTTGAATCGTTGAAAGAAGATGCCCTGGAGTATGCATTTCTTCTGATGATTGATAAAAGATAAATGATTATTGATCAGGCGCTGATCTTACAGGTTACCGATTCTCCATAAGAAGAATCAAAGTTCTCAAAGATCGGAAAATCAAAGCTTTTTAAGCTTGATATTTTTGATCTTTTATGGCAATTAAGTTTAACAAAATATTCAGCTCTTCTGTGGCTTTGCGGTTACATGGAAGGTATAAAATGTGAGTACTGAAAGGTTCTCAAAATGAATTGTAATTATGAACGAAGCAGAATACTGGCAGAAAGTAGAACAATTTTTCATTGAAAATTTTGATACGGAAAAAAATGCCCCTATTGAAACCTATCTTTTTTTGATAGGCCTTCAGGAACTGGGCAGCGGACAACAGAAATATACCAAGGATGATAAGGTTAACCTGCTGCATATTGCAGTATGCAGATTGCTGGAACCTTTCGGATATTATCAGTTTTCACATTATGACGATGACGGGTATCCGCATTTTGATCAGTTGGAAGAACTTCCCGAATTAAAGCCTAATGAACAGCAGTTGCTGATGAAAAAAGCCATTATCCAGTATTTTCAGGATGAGGAGTTACTCTGACTCTGAAACTAAGGCATAAAAACTATACAACCTAAAATGGAAAGCGGCATTATTCCGCTTTCCATTTTTTTTGAAATATAAATCGAGAACAGATTGGATTATGTCTGAAACCGTATTTAAATGAGATGCGGATTCCTAGTTTATAATCGATAAATTATACTATATTTCATTAAAAGGTAGCAACAGAATTCAAAACCACTAATTTTTTCGTGGGTTTACTGCCTATCTGTCAATAAAAACGATATTATGAAACGCATACCACATTTATAAATAAATGTTAAAATTGATGTTTTTAAGAAAAATAACACAATATTATGGCTCGTTTTTTGTTCATGAGATCATAAAATGATTAATTTTAACATTCATAATCACAACTGCAGTATTGAATAATGAATAATAAGTTCATCCCTATCATTTCAGTGTTTATGACGATCTCACTGATTGTCTTTGTTACGCTTCAGTTTTACTGGCTGAAAAGGTATTACGGTACCCTGGAGCAGGATTTCTCTAATAAGGTCTATTCCGCTCTGGAAAGCACTTCTAAAAGTGTTGGCGAAATTGAAGTGGAGAAATACATGAATGAAGATTTTAAAAACTTCAGGAACAATATCCTCGCAAATAATGACCAACCGTCATTGACTACCATTCAGCAGGTGGAAGATTCAGGAACACAGAGACAGATTATTTATTCCAAAAACATCATTGAAAAAACACAGCTCCCGATTTCTAAGAAAGGAGATTCCATAAAGCTGACCAAACTATATTCCGACGAAGCCGCCTATAAGGTTAAAAGAGACACTAACAACCGTGAACTGCTGACTGCCGATATCAACCAGGATATTGAAAACGGGGATTATACGGTAAAAGAATTTGCGAAAGTATACGGGAATAACCTTCCCCTCAATAAAAGAGTGAATACTAAAATCCTGGATTCCGTTATTACCAAAGAACTCAGGATAAGAGGCATTTCTGCTCAGTTCGGTTACGGCATTACCGATAAAAACAACAATACAACCGGCATATTCAATAAGCTATATAAGGACAAAAAAGACAACAATACCTATAGCTACCCCCTATTTACCGATAATAAATACAGGACTATTTATAACCTTGCGCTGGTTTTCCCGAAAAAGGAATATTCCCTCGCTATGAACAACTGGCCGATGCTGCTGGGAACCTTCCTTTCTTTGCTCACCATTCTGGGCATCTATATCATTTCCATCAACTATATGATGAAACAGAAAAAGCTGGCAGAAGTAAAGACCGATTTCATCAACAATATGTCCCATGAGTTTAAGACGCCATTAGCGACCATCTCCGTAGCTACGGATTCATTAGCCAATGATAAAATCGCTACTAACCCGGACAAGGTAAAATACTATTCGGAACTGATCAAACAGGAAAACCTCCGGATGAAAAAGCAGGTGGAGAATGTCCTGAATATGTCCAAACTTGAGCGTAACGAAGTGAATCTTTTCCTAAAAGAAGCGAATGTAAGGGAACTGATCAAGAAAACGACAGAGTCTTTCAACCTGATTGTCGGCCAGAGAAATGGTACACTGACCCAGGAATTCACAGCGGAACAATACCAATTTAAAATTGATGAGTTCCATATTGCCAATGTATTGGTCAATTTACTGGACAATGCCAATAAATATTCTCCAGAAGCGCCTGAAATCCATGTTAAGACAAGAAATGAGGGAAATTGGTATGTTATTGAAGTCTCGGATAAAGGAATGGGAATGGAAACCCATAACAAAACCAAGATCTTTGAGAAATTTTTCCGTGAAGAAACCGGAAATATCCATAATGTAAAAGGACAGGGATTAGGGTTGTCCTATGTAAAAAAGATTGTTGAGCTTCATAAAGGCCATGTGATTGTAGAATCCAATAAAGGAAAAGGCAGCACCTTTACGATAAAGCTGCCGATGAATTAAAAATTAAGTTATCAGGATGAAACCCCTGAATAACACCACCATAATTGATTACCAACTAAAAAATATAAACTTATGAGCAACAGGATATTACTGGTAGAAGACGATCAGAGTTTTGGAGCCGTACTAAAAGATTATCTAACGATCAATAATTTTGAAGTAACACTGGCCACAGACGGAGAACAGGGATTGAAAGAGTTTACTGAAAATGAGTTTGACATCTGTATTTTTGACGTGATGATGCCTAAAAAAGACGGATTTTCGTTAGCAGAAGATGTAAAAAAGATTGATAAAAACACCCCGATCATATTCCTTACCGCAAGGAATATGCGAGAAGATATCCTGAAAGGTTATCAGCTGGGTGCAGACGATTATATTACCAAGCCTTTCGATACCGAATTGCTTCTCTATAAAATCAAGGCCATCCTGCAGAGAAGTTCTACCTTGGAAAACGAGGAGCAGGAACAGTTCAAGATCAGCAATATCTTTTTTGATTCCATGCTGAGGCAGCTGCGGGTAGGTGATAAAGAATACAAGCTTTCCCCTAAGGAGAACGAGCTGCTTAAACTTCTGTGCATTCACAGAAACGACTTTATGCCAAGGGATCTCGCACTGAGAAAGATATGGAAGAAAGAAAATTATTTCACAGCCAGAAGTATGGACGTATACATCGCTAAACTCCGTAAATTGCTGAAAGATGACGAAGGCCTAGAGATCATTAACGTGCACGGTGAAGGTTTCCGCTTGCTGGTTAAAAATTAATCCGATATCTGTTTACATTTTTAACCACATCTACCAGAAAGATTCAGGATTATTCCCATACAATTAGCAAAACAATTAAAATGTTTTGCTAATTTTGCGTTTATGGGATTATTAAATATAAAAAACTGCTGTTTAGGATTGCTTGCTGTTTCGGCAACACTGGTTTCATGCAAAAAAGATCAGCGTGCAACATATTTAACGGAAGAAGCGGCAGTAGACCAGCCGGTTCAGGCGGGAAACGCTCCTAAAGTGTCTTTATTTGATCAGGCGGGAGTTCAGCCTGCTCAGACGGCATCAGCAGCTGTAAGTGCACCGGGAATGAATCCTCCCCATGGACAGCCGGGCCACCGATGTGATATTCCGGTAGGACAACCGCTGAACTCATCACCGGCGCAAAACGCACAGCAAGGAGCGCAGAATATCACCGTTAATCCTAACCAGGGACAGCAGACCATTCAGATCGATCCCAATGCTCTTCAGCCCGGAAAGTTTACAGTAGATGCCAATGGAAAGCCTGCCACCGTAAAAACGGCCAAAGGAATGAATCCTCCTCACGGGGAACCGGGACACCGGTGCGACATCCCGGTAGGGCAACCTTTGAACAGCAAGCCTGCACAACCCGTACAACAACCGGTGCAAACCATAGCACAAAATACTCCGCCGCCTGCGGCTCCTGCTCCTACAGGAGAAAAGCCCGCACTGAATCCGCCGCATGGGGAACCATGGCATAACTGTGCGGTAAAAGTTGGTGAAGCTTTGCCATAATTTTTGTAATTTTGCATCAGTGAAACTGTTTCAGATCATAGCCATTGTTTTCTGCCTGGGAATTTTTCTGGTTCCTAAGGATACGCTGTATCTCGAAACTATGCAGGAAACCTGCTGTAAGCAACAGGATTCCGGAATGGAATGCTGCAAGAAAGACAGCCAGCATGCTAAGCATTCCAACCAGCATCAGGACAAAAGCCAGAAACCTTCTTCCTGTGATGACCATTGCTGCTCCACCTGTGCAGTATGTTATACTTTTATCGGAACTCCGTTTTCCGTAAACCAAAAGCTGGAATTATCTTATTATAAATCTAACAAGAACTTACAGTTTCAGTATTCCGATCCTTATCTTTCAGACCGTTTGAAAGAAATATGGCAGCCGCCTAAATTAGGTTAATACTATTCGCTAAAGTTTACCCTCGAAAGGTGAACTGAATTTTATTAATCTAAATTTTAAACAACATGAAATTATATATTTCCAGGATATTTCTTGGTATATTCCTGGTATCTTCCCAATGGATTTTTGCACAAACCCTTTCCGGTAAGCAGTTCCGAGTACAGGGAAAATGTGAGATGTGCAAAGCAAGAATTGAAAGCACTGCAATGAAAGCAGGAGCAAAAAAAGCTGTATATTCTATAGATTCCCACATATTAACGCTGGAAACAGACAGCAGCATATCAGCAGATGATATTTTACAAAAGGTAGCTGAGGCCGGCCATGACAATGAGAAATTCAAGGCAAGTTCTGCGGCCTATGAAGCACTGCCTGCCTGTTGCCATTATGATCGCGGACCCGATGACATCCAGGGTACCGCTGAACACAGCCATCACAATGCAAAGAAAGAAAATGAATTTTTTGTCAGAGGGAACTGTGAATCCTGTAAAGCAAGAATTGAAAAGGCAGCTAAGGAAGCCGGTGCCCGTTCTGCCGAATGGAATGCAGAAAGCCAGAAGGTCATCCTGGATTTTGATCCTGCCACTACCTCATCAGATAAAATCCTGCGGAAAATTGCGGATGCAGGGCATGATAATGAATTATACAAGGCGTCAGATACTGTTTATAAAAACCTTCCTTCCTGCTGCCTCTATGACAGGAACATCCCTTTCGGGGAAGTTAATCCTAAAGTTCATGCAGAAGAAGGGACAAACCTTTCCCATGCTCAACACAGCGTATCTGAAACAGAAGGAAAAACAATTGAAGGCGTAACCGTAATGGGCTCAAAAGCGGCTACTTCACTGAATAAAAAAGAAGCCGGAATGGTATTCAATATCGACCGCAAAGAATTGCTGAAAGCCGCATGCTGCAACCTTTCCGAAAGTTTCGAAACCAATGCGACCGTAGATGTTTCTTTCAGCAATGCTGTTACCGGAACCAAACAGCTTAAAATGCTGGGACTGGATCAGAAATACACCAGTTTAACCAAAGAACTGCTGCCGGAAATCAGAGGGCTGGCTTCAGCATATGGGCTCAGCTTTATTCCGGGAAGATGGATTGAAAGCATCCAGCTAACCAAAGGAGGAAGCACTGTTACCAATGGATATGAAAGCATTACCGGACAAATCAACACCGAGCTGCTGAAAAATGCAGCAAAACCTGAAACTTCACTAAATCTTTTTGCCGATTTTAACGGGCGTACCGAAGCCAACATAACCAGTGTTTCCAAAATCAATGACCAATGGTCTCAAACATTCCTTCTTCACGGAAACGGAACGTTCGGCAATACGGACATGAATAAAGACGGGTTTCTTGACAGGCCGAAGGGGACACAGATTAATGCCGCTTATTTATTGAATTACAATGACCTGGAAAAATCCGGCTTCGGCTCTCACTTTGGGATTAATTTCATCAGGGATGAGCGGACTTCCGGACAAACGGGATTCGATAAAAAGATTGCTCAGGATAAACAGTCGGCTTATGGTGTAGGGATTGATATCTCAAGATTTCAGGTATGGAACAAGACCGGGTATGTTTTTAAAGGGAAACCTTACCAAAGTTTAGGCTGGATGAACCAGTATACCTATCACCAGCAGGACAGCTTCTTTGGATTGAAGAATTATTCAGGTAAACAGCATACCTATTATTCCAATCTGATCTTTGAGAGCATCCTGGGTAATACCAACAATAAATATAAAGCCGGAGCAAGCTTCATGTATGACGGCTATGATGAGACTTATCTGACCGATCACTTCATAAGGAATGAAATAGTTCCGGGTGCTTTTGCCGAATTTACGCTGACCGGCCTGAAATATACTTTGGTTGCAGGGGCACGCGTGGATTTCCATAATCTGGCAGGAACGCAGTTTACACCGAGGATGAACTTTAAATATGATATCAGTCCGCAGACGATCCTTAGGCTGTCTGCAGGAAGGGGATTCAGGACGGCTAACGTTTTCGCGGAAAGCCAGCAGTATTTTGCCTCCAACCGTATGGTTCAGATTATGCAGAACGGCGGAAATATCTACGGGCTGAAACCTGAAATTGCCTGGAACTATGGTGCCAGCCTGCAACAGGAATTCAAACTGTTCGGGAGAAAATCCTTTATTGTAGCTGATTTTTTCAGAACCGATTTCAAGGATCAGGTACTGGTAGATCTTGACCGCTCACCGCAGCAGCTGACCTTCTATAACCTTGAGGGAAAATCCTTTGCCAATTCTTTCCAGACCCAGTGGGACTTTATTCCGTTCAAAAACTTTGAAGTAAGGCTTGCTTATAAATATTACGATGTTCAGGCAGACTATCTTGAAGGAAGGCGTGAAGTTCCGTTTATGGCAAAACACAGAGGATTCGTGAACCTTGCGTATTCAACCAATAAAAATACAAAAGGCGGATTCTGGAGTTTTGATACCACACTTAACTGGATCGGAAAACAAAGGCTTCCGGAAACATCTTCCAATCCTCAGGAATTCAGTCTGCCGGCTTACTCAGAACCTTATGCCGTGCTGAATGCACAGGTTTCCAGAAATTTCAATAACAAACTAAGAGCTTATCTGGGAGGTGAAAACCTGACTTCTTATTATCAGAAAAACGCTATTATAGATTTCAGGAATCCGTTTGGAAATTATTTTGACGGGGGAATGGTATATGCACCGATCATGAAAGCGAACTTTTATGTAGGACTGGATGTAACATTCTAAAAGTTCTGGATTAGATAGCATTCAGAAGGTGGCTTGTACCATCTCCGGATTCTGGTAATAAAACATGGCTTGACTGATATTGTCAAGCCATGCTTTTTTGTATTTTTATCCAATATATTCATATGCTGCAAACGCTTATTTTTGAAGACCATTATAAAAAACTCGGGCTTGACTTCTTTTCCGGCGAGCATCCCGGAATGGTTAACAGCGATAAATTCCGTCATGACGTGAAAATATTTTTTATTCAGGCGGGCTATGAGCTGACTGTTGATTTTAACGATTTTAAGACCCAAAAACCTACCCTTTTTTTCCTCAGCAACCAGCAGGTGAATATAGCGCATGGTAGAAATGAAGCAGCTCTGCTCTATTATAACCGCGATTTTTATTGCATCCAGATCCATGACAAAGAAGTAGCCTGTGACGGGCTCCTGTTTCACAATGTTTTCGAAATCCCCTTTGTAGAGCTTGACGATGAGGAAACAGCCATCGTAAAAAATATATTCAGCAACATACAGCATGAATTGGAATGGAAAGATTCTTCTGCAGAGGAGATGATCCGCACCTATGTGAAACAGCTGATCATACGATCTACCAGAATGTGGAAGAAGCAACATCTGGATCAGGACAAGATCAGGATTTCCGGCTATGAGCTGGATATCTTCAGGGATTTCAGCAGGTACCTTGAAATTCATTTCAGAAAGAAGCACAATGTTTCAGAGTATGCAGACCTGCTGCATATTGCCCCCAAAACACTGACCCATAAGTTCAAGGCTTTACAGCTGGAAAGTCCGAACCAGCTGATCATCAACAGGATTTTACTGGAAGCCAAAAGGCTATTGCTGTATACTGACAAGCCCGTTAAAGAAATTGCCCATCATCTGGGCTATGATGATCCAGCCTATTTCAACAGGCTTTTTACCCAAAAGACAGGAAATACACCCGCCAATTTCAGGAAAAACTACCTTTCGGGAAAAAAGTACAACAGGTAGTTCCTTTTGTGTATTGAGTTGGAACAATATGTGATATACCTTTGTCCTGTAAAAATCAATATCTATAAACAATAAAAGCAAAATTATTATGAAACGCAATGCAACAGCCGTTTGGACCGGAACCGTAAAAGAAGGGAAAGGCCACCTTACTACCCAGAGCACAACTTTGAACCAGACCCAATACTCTTTCAACAGCCGTTTTGAAGAAGGTGTGGGGACCAACCCTGAAGAATTACTGGCTGCAGCCCATGCAGGATGCTTCACGATGAAACTGAGCGCAGAGCTTACTCAGGCAGGATTCACGCCTGAGGAACTGACTACGAAATCTGTGGTAACCCTTGATCCAAGTGCCGGAAAAATTACAAAATCGGAACTGACATTAACGGCAAAAGTACCGGGTATATCTGAAGAAGAATTCCAGAAGCATGCACAGACAGCAGAAAAGGAATGTCCGGTAAGCGCCGCTTTCAATTTTGAGATTACGCTTAATGCTACATTAGCCTGATTTTACATCAACGCTACTAAGATGACAAGCCTGGATTTTCTAAAGTTCAGGTTTATTTTTAAAATAAAATATACCATTCGGTATATTTTTATATATTTGCTTTTAAATATGATCTATGTCCAAAGCAGAAAAAACAAGGCAGTTCATCATTGAGAAGACCGCCGTTTTGTTTAATACCAAAGGATATCTTTCTACATCATTATCTGATATTACTGAGACTACCGGATTAACAAAAGGGAGTATCTACGGGAATTTCGAAAATAAAGATGAAGTGGCACTTGCCGTATTCCAATATAATTACGGAATACTCAGGAAGCATATGCAGGAAACCATGAAAGAAGAGTACCCTACAGTCTCAGATCAGCTGTATGCGCTTGTATCGTTCTACCGCAACCATTGGCCGCTGGTCTTTAAAACCGGAGGCTGCCCGCTAATGAATGCAGCTACAGAAGCGGATGACATTTTTCCCGCACTCAGCAGTCAGGTGAAGAACTCTTTTGAATCATGGATCGCTGCTATTGCAGATATCATCAGGTCCGGACAGGAAAAAAAAGAATTCAGCAGGACCATTGATGCAGAGGAATATGCTTCCCTGTCGGTCACTTTGATAGAAGGTGGCATTCTGCTCTCCAAAACCACTGGAAACGAAAAACACCTGCATCATGCGCTGGACCGGGTCTTACAACTGATTACCGAAATACAAAAAAAACCTTATCATTAATATCATGGATAAACTGGAAATCCTCCAGTCCTTTACCGGAAAAGAGTTCACAGCCTCACCCTCCCCTTTTATGCGCTGGCTGAATCCCGTTGTGCTTTCTGCTGAAGAAGGCGAAGTAGCATTTCAGTATACGGTAAGGGCAGAATGGCTCAACCCGATGGGCAACCTTCATGGCGGTGTCACGGCTGCTATTGTAGACGACAGTATCGGTGCCACCATGTTTACGCTGAATGAAAAAAACTTTATTGTTACCGTCAATAACAGTATAGATTACTTTTCAACAGCCAAAGAAAATGATCATATTATAGCAGAAACAAAAATTATTAAAAGAGGGAAACAGTTTGTGAACGCGCAATGCGAAATATGGAATGCAGACAAAACCCGCCTTATCGTGAGGGGTACCTCTAACCTTTTTAAAATCAATACCTAAATGAAGAGAGTTGTTATTACAGGACTGGGCGCAGTAACGCCTTTGGGAAATAATGTAGAAGAATTCTGGCAGAATAGCATCAACGGAGTGAGCGGTGCCGGTAAAATCACCCATTTCAATCCTGAAAAATTTAAAGTGGACTTTGCCTGTGAAGTGAAGAACTTTGATCCTAAAGTCCATCTTACCCATCATGAAATCAAAAGAAGCGACCTGTTTTCACAATACGCCATGTATTCTGCTGCTGAAGCCCTGAAAGATTCCGGTCTTGAGCTGGAAACCATGGATCCTTTTGATACCGGAGTGGTCTGGGGAACGGGACAGGGCGGAATGTGGACTTTTGAAAATGAAGTGATGAATTTTGCACAGGGCGATGGGACACCAAGGTTCAATCCGTTTTTCGTCCCGAAATTCATTGCCAATATGGCTTCCGGAATGATTTCCATGAAATTTGGACTTCAGGGCATTAATTACACCACTATTTCAGCATGTGCCACAGGGAACACTGCCCTGATGGATGCTTTCAACTATATCCGTTTAGGCAAAGCAAAAGTGATGGTAAGCGGAGGTTCCGAAGCTGCCATTTCTCCGGCTTCTGTCGGCGGCTTTTCTATTATGAAGGCCATGTCTACCCGGAATGATGATTGTGCAACCGCGAGTCGTCCGTATGATGCAGACCGTGACGGTTTTGTGATGGGAGAAGGGGCAGGAGCGCTGATCCTGGAAGAATATGAACATGCCAGAGCAAGAGGAGCAAAAATTTATGCGGAACTGGCCGGAGCTGCCATGACGGCGGATGCCTATCACATGACGGCACCTCATCCGGACGGAGTGGGAGCGATCAAAGCAATGCAGCTGGCCCTGAAGGAAGCCGGGGCCAATACAGAGGATATCGATTACCTGAATCCCCATGCAACTTCCACCCCCATGGGCGACCTGGTAGAGCTTAACGGGATTCATACTTTATTTAAAGGAAGTAAAAATCTAGATATCAGTGCTACGAAATCCATGACCGGGCATTTGCTTGGGGCTGCCGGAGCTGCAGAAGCGATCTTATCCATCAAAGCCATTCAGAACGGGATCATCCCGCCGACGATCAATCTTCACAAACTTGACGAAAATATTCCGAAAGAAGTCAATATTATATTCGGAGAGGCGAAGGAGAAAAAGATCAATTTTGCACTAAGCAATGCCTTCGGTTTCGGTGGGCACAACGCTACCCTGGTGTTTAAAAAGTTTCAGTAATTTTTAGATTTACGAATTATACTATAAAAAGCAGCTTTCCGGGCTGCTTTTCCATTGTACGAATATATAAACTCAGCTGTAAACTGAATTAATCGGAATCCTTATCCTTCATTTTATCGGCAATAAACAGATCGTCAGCATCTTCTGCAATCGGAATATACAGCCTTTCCCAAACTTTGCTTTTCACCATATCCCAGCTGTGCCCTTTTCCTTTAAGGTCCTCTGCCAATAAAACAGTTCCGGGCTTAATGATAAACGTAGAGCCATCCGTTACCTTGAACTTGATGTTTCCCTTAATGGTAATCACATACTGCCTTCTAGGTGCAGGATGGGCATTTTTTTCCCAATCCTCCGTTTTATTGCTAATCCAGAACGTGGTTGTGTTCATATGCTTCAGAGTCGGGATTCTTCCTTTTTCAAAAGTGCAGGATCCGTCCGGATTATTGACAAGCCGGATAGCAGGGATGCATTCAGTGGTTTCTTCTGCTTTTACACTGATTTTTTTGTCATGATGTTGTTGTGCATTCATACAGTTCATTGTGGAAAGTGCTACAACAAGGCTTATGCCTTTAACGATGTTTTTCATTTTTTAATAGGATTCTTTTATGCGTTATAAACGGTATCGTGAACCAGCATTCTTTCAAAGAATGGTTTGTATTGCTGTACGAGGGCCAGGTGCTCCGGAAGCTGCCCATAGGCTTCCAATTCTTCCAGGCTATCAAATTCCATGGAAGCATTGTACGTAAAGCTGTTATCCAGAACACTTCTCGGACTGGACGCTGCTGGTTTTCCGTAACGGAGGTTTTTTTGATAAGGCAGCTTTGCAAGCCCTTTAAAGAAGTTCTCAAACTCTTTCACTTCAGCTTCAGAAAGATCTTTTCTGAGCCAGAATAATAAATAATGGAAATACACTTTTTTCTTTTTTACAGGGTTAAACATGGGTAAAGCAGAGGCCAGCATATTCCCGGAAAACAGCAGAAATGCCGAAGCCTGTACTGAGCGGAATAAAAATTTTCTTCTTTCCATACTAAATACTATGTTTAGGGTTATTTCCTGTCACGCGGTGACCGGAAGGAGTCATTTAATTAAAATCAATCCTGTATTTCAGGACAAACTGCCACTTACGGTCTGACACGACAGCATTACTTGCAGCATCACCGGTAAAAACCGGGCGGTTCTGTGCATCGAAGGTAAGCCTGGAGGACATTCCGTTCATGAGCAGGGAGATTCCGGCATCGTAAATAACAGCATGATCATGCAGGGCCTTCAGGTCAGACAGTTGTACGCCTATAGCCGGCTGCAATTGTAGGTTTTTCTTTTCTTTGTTCAGATAGGGCAAAGTTCCGCCCACCTGGACATAATAGGTATTCCCGGTTCCTATGACAGGCATGGCATTTCCGGCACCATTAAGGCTGGCAAGTGAAGCATCCACTGAAGTTGCCGGGTTATTAGTCCCGACATAACGGACATAATTGGGGCCATAGTCATTATGCATGGCCATGGCATAGGCACTTACGGAAGTTCCTTTTTCCCGGTTAAGCGGGGCATCGTAGAACAGGTCTACCGCAAAACTTTTCATATCGTCATTCACTGTATTTTTAGCAGCATCCTGATGCCACATGGCATTGTGGATATAATCAAATCCGGCACCCAGACTCAGCACATTTTTCTTTCCTACATACGTTCCGGAATTGAAAGGTGTAGAAATGTTTTCCGTATCCAGGAAAGCATACCTGAAATACCCTGAGAAATCTTTGTGCGGCGAATTTTTATTGAAGGTGGACACATTGGGTTTCGGGTCTGCTGTTGCCATGGTATACGGATCTGCAATCACTAGACGGTAATCAAATTTTCCCAGCTGACCTTTGATGTAAGCACTGAGCTCCCTCACGGTATAATCCGTAGCACCTGCATTAGAAGTGGCATAGGCAGGAAGGTCATAGAGCAGTGTATTCAGCGGGCCCGTTGTAAACCGCGAAAGTCCTCTCCAGGTTGAACGCCCTGCACCAAAAGCAATCTTATCACTGAATGCATATTCTGCGTAGGCATCCAGCAGATCGAAGTAATTACTGCCCTTTGCATTGACATTCACATTGGTGGTTCCTCCCTGGAGCACAAACATCAGTTTTTCAGTAGGTTTGTAAGTCATTTTCACCCTTACCCTGCGAAGTGAAAGGTCCGATACCTCTGATTTGGCATCATTATTCACCATGCTCCCCGGATTGAGCTGGGCATACCGGGCCCAGAATTCTGCATATCCGCTAAATGAAATATACCGTGAATGCTGTACATTAAAATAGTGGGTAAGTGCAGGATTGTTGAAGTCGTTTTTTTTCTGAGCTTCAGCCTTCTGGCTCATGCCGATCATTGCAGCAAGTATGAGTCCTGTTTTAAAATACCTTCTGTCCATAGTGTTCTGGTCCTCTTTTCGTTGTTTTGACGGGACAAAATTAGCATCGAAAAACCGGGAACAGCATTAGAAAACTGTTAGAAATCCTTTAGAAAACCATTAAAAGGATCCTTCGGTTTTTCCGGAAGAAAAATATGGGATACCTTTGCATAAGGAACAGCAGGTCAGGCGGATTTTAAGGATCATTAACCTCACCGTTGCCTCTGCTCATTATGTCAAATATTCCAGATGAAGATTTTAATCATAGAAGATAATGCCCGGGTTTCCTCATTGCTGAAACGCGGCCTCGAAAGCCAGGGATATCAGATCTATATTTCGGAAGATGCGGAAGATGCCCTGATCATGACGGACCGAATTGGCTTCGACCTTATTATTACAGACATCATGCTTCCTCAGATGAGCGGCACCGAATTCTGCAAGATGATTAAAAGCAAGCAGCCTGACCTCCCCATTATCATGCTGACGGCTCTGGGAACTATTGATGAAAAAATAGAAGGTTTTGATGCCGGAGCTGATGACTATATGGTGAAACCCTTTGAAATCAGGGAACTATACGCCCGGATAAAAGCCGTATTGCTAAGAAACTCATCATTGCCTAAACAGAGCGAAGCCAGGGATATTCTCCAGTACCATCATCTGGTTATCCATCAGAATACCAACCGTGTATTCAGGGACGGGAAGGAGATCATCCTCACTCCCAAAGAATTCAAACTGCTTGTTTTCCTGATGAGCCATTCAGACAGGATCCTTACCCGTGAAGAAATCGCAGAAAATGTCTGGGGGAACCATTTTGATACCGGCACCAATTATATTGATGTGTATATTGCCTATCTGCGCAAGAAAATTGATAGGGATTTTGATGAAAAACTGATCCATACCAAACCCGGAGTCGGGTTTATTTTTACCCGTAACTTATGAAGATCGCTACAAGGACCGCCCTTATTTATGCACTCCTTACAGCAGGAATACTCTTCATCTTTGCCTATGTCCTCTATTTCGTTTCGGAAAACAACAGGAAAGATGAATTCAATGACCGCTTAGGTTATAAAATTATCTGGAGGGCTGAATTTATTTTTGATGCACATATTGACGGGTACAAATTAAAAACGCTCCACGAAAGGAATAAAAAAATGCTGAATGAGGCTGATATCAGTGTATATAACAGCAAAAATGAACTGATCTTCACCGATATAAAGCCGAGTTCAAAAAATCCATATTACCTTGACAAGCTTATCAGAACAGGGAAAGATAAACTGATCTGGCAGAGAGGGGACCGGCAGTATATGGCTTTCCGGTATCAATTCGATGACGAGAATTATTATATTATCGGGAGTGCGGTAGATGTTACGGGACTGGCTCATATCCGCGAGTTCCGGGAAGATATTATTGTCGTCTATATCATTTCCGTACTGGTTATCTTTATTATCGGATTCCTATTTTCTTACTATACCCTGAAACCGCTGAAAGACATTATCCTTCAGATCCGTGATATTTCAGAGCATAACCTTCATAAACGGCTGGTGGTGCCTAAAGCCAGAGATGAAATTTACGAGCTCACCGAAACATTTAATTCTACCTTTAACCGGCTGGAAAAATCATTCAGTAACCACCGCCAGTTTGTGACTACCATTTCGCATGAATTCCGTACTCCGCTTTCAACGCTGATTGCCGAACTGGAGCTGGCCAAGGAGCTGAATGTGACGCTGGATGATTATAAAATTTCGATTGATAACGCCCTTCAGGATGCTACCCATGCTTCACAGCTTTCTTCGGCACTCCTTGATTTTGCCAGGGCCAGTTATGATGTTTCCCAGATCAGTTTTACCGATGTACGCCTGGATGAAATCCTGGCGGATGCCAAAGTTGATCTGCTTCAGAAGAACCCGGATTACCGCATCGGGATCCATTATACGGATAATCTGGCTGATAAAGATGAAAGTAATTATGACTTCTATGGGAATCCCTATCTGCTTCAGGTCGCATTTCTGAATTTAATGGAAAATGCCTGCAAGTATTCCGCGGACAAAAGTTGCCGGGTAGAAATAGAAGTACAGAATAAAACTCTGGAGATCCGGTTTATCGATCACGGAATCGGTATTGCTGAGCAGGAAAGGAATAAAATCTTCGACCTGTTTTACCGGGGCACCAATAAAAATTACGGAACAGGAAACGGGATCGGGCTTTCTATCGTTAAAAGAATCGTGGAAATGCATCAGGGACTTATTTCTCTGGATTCCCATCCTGAAGAAGGAAGCACATTCAGCATCCGGTTTGTGTCTGAAAACAAAAAAGCAGTCTGAACCAGACTGCCTTGCATTGAAAAATACTTTTTGTTACCCTTTTAACCATTCCGACCTGGAAAGGTAATTCTGGTCCGGATAATAGATAAAGAGGCAGTTCCTTCCTTTGATGGTATTGATGATCGGCTGGGTAAGGTCTCTCGGGACTGCCGGGCATCCCCAGCTTCTCCCGATTCTCTTGTGTACGGCAGCAAACTGGTCGCTTACGTAATCTGCTCCATGCATTACGATTGCCCTTCTGTAGGCGGCATCATTAAATCCTTTGTCCATCCCCAACAATTTCAGAGAATATCCGTTGTCTCCCTGGTACGTTGCATCTGTGATATAAAATCCGAGGCTGCTCTGCAACGAACTTTCCGTGTTAGAAAAATTCGTCGCAAACTCATCGCCTGTATTTTTACCGTGCGCTACCAAAGAATTGAACAGGACTTTCTTCTCGTTCATGTCGATTACCCAAAGTCTTTTGGTATTGGAAGACATAGAAAAATCGCATACCGTAAGAAGGTGTGAATCCTGATTTAATAACCCGGCTTTCTTCAGGTTTTCAAACCCGGTCATCGCTTTAAAGAAAACTTCTTCGTTAAGTTCATGCCCAGCTTCAAAGGGGATTGATTTGTAAAGTTCTTCGGATGAAGACATTGTGCTTTCTGCTTTTGCAGATTTCATGCCGGCTGTTTTCTCGGTCTTTTTTGAATTGATCCCATTCCCTGCAACAGCCTTCTCAGGGGATAGGTAAAATGAGGTTGTAACCACATAAACAATACTTAATAAGCTATAAATTCCTTTCATTCAGATATTATGTTAAATACAATTGCGAGAGCAAATGTATAAAACATAACGGGACATCCCTTATAATCTTATAAAGTTTAACGCTATTTAAGAAAATTTAACGCACTGATTTATAGAATCAAACCAATGTTTAATTTTGAGCATCCGGAATGAATTCCAGACTGACAGAGTTCATACAATACCTTAATCCGGTAGGTCTCGGTCCGTCATCGAAAACATGTCCCAAGTGGGAATCACACCTTTTGCATAGTACTTCTACCCTTTCCATTCCGAAAGCTGTATCCCTTTTGTAATAAACCCCTTCTTCATCCGCCTCAAAGAAACTCGGCCAACCGCAGCTGCTTGAGAACTTGGCATCTGAACGGAACAAATGGTTGCCACATACTGCACAATAGTATTCGCCTAATTCGTCAAATTCATTGTACTTTCCCGTAAAAGGACGCTCTGTAGAAGCTTCCCTGGAAATCGCATACAAATCAGAGGAAAGATACTTTCTCCATTCTTCATTAGGAATATCCAGTTTTGAACGATCTGTCCGGGAATAGTATGGATTGTTTTTTGCTTCGTGTTCCATGTAATCGTTTAATGATTGGATAACAGCTAAAATTGAACCATAATAGATAAAATTTTTATTTTTTTGTTATTTTTAAACTGATTATGGTATTTCACAGGATTTTTACCATTATAACAGGCAGAATCCTTGATCATGATCGCATGGTAAACTTTCTGATTACCTTACCCATAACAACCGTATACCACACTTTATGAATGATGAAGCAAAAAGAAAACAGTTAAGAAAGTACAAAGCCTTCGCCACGGGACTATTCCTGCTGATGGCTGCTGTATTTATCATCACGACTATACTGCAGAAAAGCAATACCTCTCACTGGATCGGTTATGTCCGGGCGTTTTCCGAAGCGGCCATGGTAGGT
The DNA here is from genome assembly GCA_913775525.1 of uncultured Chryseobacterium sp. GTDB lineage: Bacteria > Bacteroidota > Bacteroidia > Flavobacteriales > Weeksellaceae > Chryseobacterium. The sequence goes on along the minus strand of CAJYLH010000022.1, from coordinate 252,087 downwards.
GCGCTGGCTGACTGGTTTGCCGTAACGGCACTCTTCCGGCATCCTCTGGGGCTGCCCATCCCGCATACCAACCTTATTGAAAACAGCAAACAGCAATTAGGTGATAACCTGGGCGGCTTTGTCGTGAATAATTTCCTTTCACCGGAAAATATCCGTCCCTATATCCAGAAACTCAGGATATCCGGTTTTGTTGGCGAATGGCTGGGAAAAGAAAAAAAACAGGGAATTCTTATCAGAAATATATCAGATATTGTTCTGGATATCCTTAATAAACTGGATGACGATACGGTAAGCCGTTTTATCAGTGATAAAGTGTCTGAAATGACAAATGATATCAAGCTCAATAAAATCGTCGGCAACGGGATAAGCTACATCATTGAAAAAAACGACCATCAGCGCCTTATCACCAGTCTTTCCTCGCAAATCAAAAATTATATCCTGGAAAACGATGAAATGATTAAGGACCGCGTAAAGAAAGGCAGCTACACCTTCATTCCGGCATTTGTCGACAATAAAATCGCAGATAAGATCACCAGTGGACTCGCTGATTTTTTCGGGGAAATAGAGGAAGATCCGGGACACGAAATCAGGAATCTCATTACCGGTAAAATCCAGGATTTCTCCGTAGACCTAAAGGAGGATCCGAAATGGGATGAGGAATTCAGAAGTATTAAGAACGACCTGCTGAAACCGGAAAAATTAAATGAGTATTCCCGGGATATCTGGGCCTCCATTAGAAAAACGGTAACGGAAGAACTGCAGCATGAGGATTCTGCCCTTAAGAAATATATGTCCAAAAACCTGGATGAATTCGCCTTGAACTTAAAAACCAATGCAGCACTTCAGGAAAAAATTGATGACTGGGTTCGCGTTACAGCTTACAAATACATCCTTAGAAACACCCACCAGTTCGGCAACCTCATCAGTTCAACCGTGGGCAACTGGCAGGGAAAAGAGTTGAGTGAAAAGCTGGAACTGGAAGTCGGAAAAGACTTACAGTTTATCCGGGTTAACGGGACATTGGTTGGCGGACTGGTAGGATTGATCATTTATACGATTGCACATTTTTTCATATAATGTATTAAACCAATGAAAAAGCAGTACCTTGATTGATACTGCTCGTTTGTTTATTATGAGTTAGCCACAAAAACCGTCTCCAATTTTCAAGCTAAGCTGGAAATACATTCTATCTCGGTAACCTGCTCGCCCTTTTAAGCACTTCACGATTGATATCATTGATCAGCTCTGGGCCTTCATAGATAAATCCGGTGTACAGCTGAACCAGGCTTGCGCCGGCATCCAGTTTTTCAATGGCATCTTTCGCAGAATGGATTCCGCCCACACCAATAATAGGAAACGCCCGGTTACTTTTTTCTGAGAGATAACGGATCATTCTGGTGCTGCGTTCCCGGATCGGCTTTCCGCTCAATCCGCCGTTTCCAATCTCTGCCAGCACTTCCGGCGGTGTTTTCAGCCCTTCGCGGTTAACAGATGTGTTGGAAACAATGACTCCGTCAATTTTTGTTTCTGCAATAAGCTCAATGATTTCGTCCAGTTGATGATCATTTAAATCCGGAGCAATTTTTAAAAGGACCGGTTTCTGAACGGTTTTAGACTGGTTGATTTTTTTAACTTCCGTAATCAGTTCCCGCAGGTATTCCACATCTTCCAGTTTCGCATGGCTTCCTACATTCGGGCAGCTGACGTTCAGGACAAAATAATCTACATAGGGATGAAGTCCGTCAAAGCACTCTAAATAATCACGGGTATAATGTTCAGGAGTTGTATCTGTATTTTTTCCGATGTTTCCGCCGATGATGATTTTGCCTTTATTACCCTTCAGTTTTTCAATAGCAGCTTCCAGTCCGTCATTGTTAAATCCCATCCTGTTAATGATTCCGCCGTCTTCAATCAGCCTGAACAGTCTTTTTTTTGGATTTCCTGCCTGTGCTTTCGGTGTCACCGTACCGATTTCCACAAATCCGAAACCAAGGTCAGCCAGTTCATTGAACAGGACGGCATTCTTATCGAATCCGGCTGCAAGGCCTACAGGGTTTTTGAATTTCAGTCCGAACACTTCTCTTTCGAGCCGTTTGTCGGCAACAGGTTTAGGGAAAAATATCCGGGCAAGAAAACCAAAATTTTTAAGCATCGAAAAGGTAAAATGATGCACGGCTTCAGGATCAAACTTAAAAAGGACCGGACGGATCAGCGATTTGTACATGCCTTGTTTTTGGAGTACAAAGATACTGATTTTTAGTTGAAGTTCTAAACGTTAAAGCAAAAGAGGAAACTGTATGGAAACCATTGTTTCAGTCCAGAGATTTTTTACAATTTGAAAATGTAAGAATTTGAAAATGTGAAAATGTGGTAAAATGCAGTGGCTTTTGAATTTCAATTGATCTGTCAGCCCATTGTCAAAAACAATTTAATGATTCTTTGCATAGGCATTCAGGTCAAATCCAAGGATATCGCCTACTTTTTTGAATTCTTCATCAATCGTGGCAATTACACTTATTCTTTCATGGGTAATGGGATGAGTAAAAGCAAGCTGATAAGCGTGAAGCGGCATTCTGGTCATATTAAAAGTCTGAAGCAACAATTTGTTCTGTTTGTTGCATCCGTGTTTACGGCACCCTAAAATCGGATGCAGAATATGCTTAAAATGTTTTCTCAGCTGATGAAACCGTCCTGTTTCCGGAATAGCTTCCACCAGGCAATATCTGGAAGTCTGGTGTTTTAAAAAAGGTACATCGATTTCCGAAGTCTGCAGACGGCGGTAGTAAGTCACGGCATTCTGCTTCACTTCATTTTCGTTAATCAAATCATAATCAATCGTTTCCTCTTCTTTCGTCCAGCCGCGGAGAATGGCGATGTATTTCTTTTCAACTTCCCGTGTGGCAAACTGATCACTCATAGCCCTGAGTGTATCTTTATCCAGAGTGAACAGCAGAACCCCTGAAGTTTTACGGTCCAAACGGTGGACCGGATATACTTTTTGTCCGATCTGCTTTCTCAGTTCCTGAATAGCATACGTATCCGCTTCCCCGGAGTAAAAAGATTTATGAACCAACAGTCCGCTGGGTTTGTTGATAGCAATAAGATGTTCGTCACGGTACAGGATTTCTAACATCCGGCAAAAATAAAGATTTCATTCCATACCGCTCTTACAATAGTAATATCTGTTTTGGTTAAATTAGATTCAGAATACTATTCCTCAAATTTCAGATGGTCATTGAAAAACGGCAGCATGCTATTCTCAATCCTCCCGTTTTGTTTGCTTACTTCACTTCCATGGGTCCCGATATATTCTTCGGCTTCATGCTTAATTTTCAGGAGTTCAAGGGTTGTACTGAATTCCATACACGTGGGTGGAATATGCCTGAACTCATCATTCCTTCCCCAGTCGAACTTGATTGCTTTTAGCTTTTTAAGATTTTCATAGTGGGTAAAAGGAAGTTCCGACGTGGAGTTCTTTCTCAGATCTTCTATCAATTCAGCATTTACTGTAAGACGCTCTCCATTGAAAACAAAAGGCAGATCTGCAAAGAACGGAGGTTGAGAAGGGTTTCCATTGTATGCTCTTGCAATGGCAAAAATAATATTCGTTCTTGCATTTTCAGGCTTTGAAAGATCTTTTATCTCTTTGATATCTGCTGCATCTTTATAAGAATCCATTTCTGTGAGGGCAAAATACCTGGCGTCAAGGACTCCGGGAGAAAGGGCATAAACGGATGAAAAGACTTCGGGATGCAGGATGGCATTTCTCAAAGCACCGTTTCCGCCCATAGAATGCCCGGAAATTCCGCGACTGTCTTTGTTGGGGATCGTCCGATAACGGCTGTCGATAAAATTGACAAGTTCTTCCGATGTAAAATCCGACCAGTTTCCTGATGATTTTGAATTGGCATAAAAACTCCCTTTGAAAACCGTGCTTTCGTCCGGCATTACGACTATAACCGGTTTTATTTTTTTCAGACGGATGGCACGATCGAAAATACGGTTGATTTTATCGCTATTGACCAGCAGGCTGTCACTCCATAAGAACCCATGCAGAAAATAAATGACGGGATACCTTTTCGCCGACTGTTCGTAACCCGGCGGAAGATAGACTGAAACCCTTCTTTTCGGATTCTCCCCTGCCTTGTTCTGTAATGTTTTTGCTGTAATATAGGTTGTGACAACTTTACCTTCAGGAATCTTCTGAGCGGATAAAAACTCAATCGACAGAAGTAAAGTAAGGATTAAAAAAGCTGCTTTTTTCATTGTATTGCTTTGATTCATACAAATATCGTTAAATTATCTCAAAATGAGACAATATTAAATCTCGCGGAAAATAACACAGCAAAAGACTAATCTTAATAAAAAGTCTTGTATATGTGATTTATTTTATTGTTTTCGCGGAAAACTTTATATGAAAAAATAGTATTCGTTGCAGCACTTAGCACAACAGCCATCGCTTACGCCCAGCATGATACTATCTTACTGGGAACAACCAACCGGGAGTTCTTCATCAAAGGAGACCAAAAATATAGATTCTCCGAATAGAAGAAAGTATTTATCAATCCTGAAGCCCTGGCTTACATGAGGAAATCAAACACGAACGGGACTGTTGCACAGGTTTTCGGAGCTCTGGGAGGTGCGTTCATGGGTTATAGATTAGCTCAGGAATTATTTTTCAAAAAACAAACGGCCTATCACAACGGCGTAGCGTATGAAATCAAGCGAAGAGGAGGATGGGGAATTGCAGGAATAGGTTTAGGGATGGTAGGCGTAAGCATTCCTTTTGCCATAGGTGCCGGTAAAAATATGAAGAAGGCCATCCGTACACAGAATGATGCTGATGCCCAATCAACGGCTGAAACCCCCAAAACTTCTTACCGCCTTGATGTCAGTGGAAACAGCGTAGGCTTAACCTATAATTTCTAAAGACCAGCCTGCCGCAGTTTTTTAACTGCTTTTTTCACCGGATTTCATGATATTGGAATCCAAATTCCTATTTTTGCAATTCAGATGTAAAATATATGGCAAAACAAGAAGATGTTTTCAGGAAAGTAATTTCTCATGCTAAGGAATACGGGTTTATTTTCCCTTCCAGTGAGATCTATGACGGTTTATCCGCTGTTTATGATTATGGACAGAACGGTGCCGAACTTAAAAACAATATCAAGCAGTACTGGTGGAAAGCCATGGTACAGCTTAACGAAAATATTGTGGGGATTGATTCGGCAATTCTGATGCATCCTACCACCTGGAAAGCGTCGGGCCACGTAGATGCCTTCAATGACCCATTGATCGATAATAAGGATTCCAAAAAACGTTTTCGTGCAGATGTCTTAGTAGAAGATTACTGTGCCAAAATTGAAGATAAGGAAAACAAGGAAATTGAAAAAGCCGCAAAAAGATTCGGAGAATCTTTTGATAAAGACCAGTTTGTAGCCACGAATCCGAAAGTCCTTGAGTACAGGGCAAAAAGGGAAGCGATCCTGACAAGGCTGGCAAAATCCCTGGAAAATGAAGATCTTGCTGATGTAAAAGCACTGATTGAAGAGCTGGAAATTGCTGATCCGGATACCGGTTCTAAAAACTGGACGGAAGTTAGGCAGTTCAACCTGATGTTCGGGACCAAATTAGGAGCTTCTGCAGATTCGGCGATGGACCTGTATTTAAGGCCTGAGACCGCTCAGGGAATTTTTGTGAACTTCCTGAATGTACAGAAAACTTCACGCCACAGGCTTCCTTTCGGAATCGCACAGATCGGAAAGGCATTCAGGAATGAAATCGTTGCAAGACAGTTTATTTTCAGGATGCGTGAGTTTGAACAGATGGAAATGCAGTTCTTCGTAGCTCCGGGAACCGAGCTTGAATTCTATGAAAAATGGAAACAAAAACGTCTCAACTGGCATTTAGCGTTAGGATTAGGGAATGAAAATTACCGCTTCCACGACCATGAAAAATTAGCGCATTACGCCAATGCAGCAGCCGATATTGAGTTCAACTTCCCATTTGGGTTCAAAGAACTGGAAGGGATCCACTCAAGAACGGACTTTGACCTGAAAGCCCACGAGAAATTCTCCGGAAGAAAGCTTCAGTTCTTCGATCCTGAAAGAAATGAAAATTATGTTCCTTATGTGGTGGAAACATCAGTAGGTCTGGACAGATTATTCCTGGCTCTATTCTCCCACTGCCTGAAGGATGAAGTGCTTGAAGACGGATCTGAACGGACTGTTCTTTCCCTGCCTCCTGCTCTTGCTCCTATTAAGGCAGCCATTCTTCCGCTGATGAAAAAAGATGGCCTTGCAGAATATGCTGAAAAAGTCTTTAATGACCTTAAATACGATTTCAATCTTTTCTACGAAGAGAAAGATGCCATCGGTAAACGTTACAGAAGACAGGATGCTATTGGGACACCGTACTGTATTACCATAGACCATGATTCACTTACGGATCATACCGTAACGATCAGGGACCGGGATACAATGGCCCAGGAAAGGGTCCCGGTTTCAGAATTGAGAAGGATCATTGATGAAAAAACCAGTTTCAGAAATTTACTTTCAAAAATATAAATTCAAAGCCTTGAGAAAATCAGGGCTTTTTTTATAACATTTTTTTGAATAGATTTGTTTATATCCAAATCCCTACATCTATGTGGTTATCTATACAGATCGTACTGATCTTCATTGCCTTGGCAGTAATTGTAGTTTACCTGACCGGTTATGGCTATATTTTCAACGGGATTTCAAAAACTTACTTTAAAGGGAAGCTAAGCGCCAATATAGACGATGGCCCCTATTTTCAAAGCAATAGGGTAGCTGCTGCATCCCCTAAACCATGGGAAAAAGCACCGGAGTACAATACTTATACATTGCCACAAGACCTGATGCAGGACCTGGAATTTTCCCGCACAGCGTCCTTTCTTGTTGTGAAAAACGGAAAGCTCGTTCATGAACAGTATTGGAACTGTTATCATGCAGAATCCTCTACCAATTCTTTTTCGATGGCTAAAGCCGTTACAGTGATGCTTCTGGGCAAGGCACTTGAGGAAAAGCAAATCAGCAGTATCGATGAAAAGTTCTCCGCTTTTTTTGGGGAATTTAATCAGAAGGAATACGGAAAAGAACTCACGCTGAAGCATCTTGCGTGTATGGAATCAGGACTGGACTGGGAGGAAAACTACAAGAACCCTTTTCTCCCCAACGCCAAAGCATATTATGGCAAAAGCCTTATCAGTGCTACGTTCCCAAGGAAATTTAAAGAGCATCCGGGCAGCAGGTTTGAATACCAGAGCGGTTCCACACAGCTCCTAGGTTTTGCTATACGAAAATCCATTAACCAGACCTTAGCCGGATACCTGTCCGAGAAATTCTGGATTCCCATGGGCATGGAACATCCTGCCAGCTGGAGCACGGATGAAAGCGGTATGGAAAAAACATACTGCTGCATCCATTCCAATGCACGGGATTTTGCGAAGTTAGGGCAGTTGTTTCTTGATAACGGAAAAGCAGGGGGAAAACAGATTCTGAATGAAGACTTTATTGAACAGATGAGAACGCCTACGGAACATTCCGGCCGGATCTATGGCATGGGGCTCTGGATTAACCATGATAATCCTGTCAAACATTATTATTTTCTGGGGCTCCAGGGACAGTATATCATTATGGTTCCTGAATACGATATGGTTATTGTACGGACCGGAAGCTACCATAACCTGCCTAAAAACGACCGGGGACGGCCTGACCAGGTGAAGTTTCTGGTAAACACCGCTGTCACTTTATTTCAGTGATTCAGATCATGATCATGAATTGAAAAAACAAATAACTCCATCACAAATGTCAGCAAAAAAAATTATTTTATTATTCTTTCTGTCTGTATTTTCCGTCAATGCATTGTCGCAGCAGCCGTTTCCTTTTGAGGAACAGTACAAACATGCACGGTACCTTACAGGCAAATTTCCTGACAGTTCGGATATTGTTCTGAATAGCATTATTGAAGCAGCACAGAAAGACGATAAGCCTGAATACCTTGCCAAAGCTTATTATCTGAAATCATTTAACAGTTATGTGAAATCTGATGCAGAAAATACCATTCGTTATGCCGGGATTGTATTCGACATTTCGGAAAAGAATCATTATGCTGTTGGGAAGGCACTGGCGTACAGAATGTATGGGACACAGTATGCAAAACTCGGTCTTCTGGAACAGTCTGAAGAAAATCTCTCCAAAGGCATTAAAGAAGTTGAACATCTAGATACTGACGAAGGACATGAATTAAGAGGTATGATTTATAATTCTTACCTGATATTTCTGAATGAGAAAGAATATAAGAAAAAGCTGTATTATTCAAGGAAATCCATCAGTGAATACCTTGGAATACAAAATCAGACCAGGAGAAACGAACTTCTTATTTCCGCCTATACCAATATGGGGTATAACCTATCAGAAATTAATCAATTCAGAGAATCCATGCAGTATCTCAAAAAAGCTCTTGCTTTAGTAGGGAATGATAATAATTATCTCAAGTGCTGTATCCTGCATGATATAGGATTCTCATTTTCAAAAAATAAACAGCCTGACAGTGCTGTACATTACTACCGTAAAGCGCTATATATGGCAGATGCTTTCGGATTTACTGAAAAGAAAATAGAAATTACAGGAAATCTTGAACAGGCCTACGTTGCAAAAGCAGAGCCCGACAGCGCAAAAACATACAAGATCCAGCACCTCCTGCTGAAAGACAGTGCTTCGTATAATAAAAGTATCACTGTAGGGAAAGTTCTTGCCGGTGAGAAAAAAGAATATTCCCGGAAGCTTAACCAGAGTCAACTTTTATCCGGAGCCCTTATTGCGGCCTGTACGATCCTAATTTTTGTCCTCGGGGCCATTGGTATCAGGATTAAGCAATTAAATGAAAAAAACAGAAAGATCACTGCTGAAATATATCAGAAAGGTATTGTCCAGGCCCCTTACGAAGAAGATTCGAAAGATCCGGATGAAGACGGCAAAGATACGGAACAAATGACCACTCCCATCAAAATTTCCCCCGAAGTGGAGGAAAATATCGTAAGGGGTTTGCAGGAATTTGAAGAAAACCTGGAATTCAACAATAGGAATGTGGCAAAATATTACCTGGCCAACAAACTGAATGTCAATACCAAATACCTTTCAGCAGTCATTAAAAAACACAAAAATGCCAATTTCAATCAGTACATCAATGCCCTAAGGATAGGATATATTGTCGAGCAGCTTAAAAATGATCCGCAATACCGTAAATACAAGATCAACCATCTTGCTGAAATCTCAGGATATTCTTCACACAGTGCTTTTTCCCATGAGTTTAAAAAAATTGTGGGAATACATCCTTCTGCATTTATCAAGAGCCTTACCCGAGTCTCATGATTACTGTTCTGCAATGGTGAGGCTGTTATAGCCATCAGCAGAAGTATTCAGCGAAAAATTAGCTGCATTGGAATTATTGAGGTTAAACCATGTAAACGGCATTAATCTTTGCCCTGCAGACATGAAGAAGGATGCTGTGCAGTTACTTCCGGCATCAAGGTTTCCGATGCTGTTTGAGGACATGGTATTGGCGCATTTAACCGTACTGATAACATTGGATGCGGCAAGTCCTGTAGTATTGTCGTACAGCTGCCAGATGGCCTCGATCTGGATAGGACTTAAAGTATCCGTATTATAATTGATGGCAAGAGGTGCCATATCTGTATTGAATGATGCAACATAAACTCCGTCATGAGGAGCTGTGAATGTCCCTGTTGAAGCATTGAAAGAAGTTCCTGAATTATTTTCAAAGGTTTTTGTCCAGCTTACAAGGTAATTACTCTGCCTGTTCTGCAGGCCTGTGGTTGTGTTAGCAGAGGGTACCGAAAGCTTTACATTGTTATTGGTTTTGGAAGCAATAATCACCACTTTATTGCTTGCTGATTGTGCAGTTAGCAGAGGCAGCCATTCGTTACCATTGGAATATTGCAGCCCGTTGTTGTATTTAACTGCACCCTCATCTGCGGCGGCAGCAGAAAGTGATGAATTTCCAAAACCCACAGCTCCATTTCCCTGGTTGCGGGCATCTACCTTTACCGCAGGAGATATGGTTCCCACTCCCAGTCTCCCGGAAGCGGTAATAACCACATCATTTTCCTGCTGTGCAGCTGTAAAGACCGTTCCCGAAGTTGGGTTATCTTTTTGGCCGTCCACATGCAGAACACCCTGCGGGTTCATCGTGTTGACTCCCACTTGTGCTGATACAGCATTCATGCTGGCTATCAGAACGATCCATAAAATATTCTTTCTCATCATGTATGTTTTTTATAGTCCGAAAATACTTAATGAAGTATTGGTTCCGTCTGCATCCAAAGATTTGGAACTTCCTAAACTCTGATTAAGACTTGCTGTAATATGATCTCCCTGATTCAGATTGAAAATACCTGAACAGCCTCCTGCCACCCTGTTAGTGATGGTGTTACTGCCAGGATAACTCCCTACACATCTGAATATCTTATTGGTTGCCGCTGTAGAATTAGTCTCAATAATACTTTCATAACGGGAATCATTTGCAATACTTCCTGAAGCTAATGAAAAAGTAAGAGAAACAACATATATTCCTGCTTTGGATGCTGTAAAAACACCTGTTGCAGGATTAAAGCTCCCATTTACATCGGTTTTGCTCGTCCAGGATACAATATCGGTTTTCGTACCATTGCTGAAACTTTGCTGTGATGCATTTTCAGCATCTACAAAATCATTGCTGCTTTTATGAGCCAGGGTGATCCATGAGTTTCCGTCAGAATAGCTTAAATCCTTTGTCCCGGAATTATATTTTAATGCTCCCGCTTTGGCATCAGCAGCTGTTTGAGAAGTTCCGCCAATGCCCAGAGCATTTAAATTTTCACCCGACCGGAGATCAAGCCTTGTTTTAGGGGTCTTTGTTCCTGCCCCAAGGTTTCCGGACTGTGTTATGACAACATCATCATAATATCCGGAAGCTGTTCCCGAAGTATTTTTTTTGGCATCCACATGTAATATACCTTCAGGAGATACATTATTGATTCCTACCTGCGCCTGCAATTGATCTGAAAAAAACGCAATAAGAACCAAGATGGTAAATTTTATTCTCATAATCAGCTGTGTTTATTGTTCTACTATAGAAAGATTGATGAAACCGTAGTCCGGGCTGGACGTGGTATTGTCTGTTCTTAGACTCAGATCTCCGTTATATACAGACTGGTAAATCTGGGGTTGCAGTACATCGCCTTTATTGAGCGCAACTCCGGCCAGGCATGAACCAGCAATCTGAGCCTGTCTGGATGTATTTGAATAGGATTTGATGCATTTTTTTACCGTGTTGTTCCCGTTTACTACATATCTGGCCTCAGAAAAGTATCCGGAGGCAAGGGCAACCCTGACAAAATTATAGGTGAAAGATACCAGATAAACACCGGTTCTGGGCACTGTAAATGTTCCTGCTGACGAATTAAAGCTGTTTGCAGAATCCGATATCTCATTCCAGCTCTGGATTCCTGTAGCAGTCTGATAAGGAATCCTTACTGTGAAATTAGCGACCTGTAAATTGGCGACCACGACAGATTTGGTAGGTGTGGAAATCAACTCCTGCCATACTGTTCCGTCGGAATACTGCATTTTGCCTCCGTTAAAAGAGCTGTACCTTACCGCGCCTTCTCCTGCATCTGAAGCAGTCTGTGTTGTTTTTCCTATGGCTATTGCGTTATCCGTATTGACTGTGGAGCGTGCATCTATTTTCACTGCCGGCGTCAGAGTTCCGACACCAATCTGACCGGAAGATGTAAAGACAACATCGTTTGCAGCCTGCGCTGAAGTGGGAGTTCCCGAGTTCGGGTTATCTTTTGATCCGTCAACATGAAAGGAAGCCTGTGGGTTTATGGTATTAATCCCGACACTCTGTCCCCTGACATTACTGAAAATAAGACATCCCGAAACTGCGGTTACCCTGATTAAACGAATAAAAATTTTCATACAATTTGATGTTTTTAGAATACAGATGTGTTTTTTTGTGTTTTACAAAGATAGAATGAAAAATAGTTGACTCACAATAGGCAGTAATACCACCAAAAATATAATCCATTGAAAATCTGTTGTTTAAACAGCTCATTTTAACGATTAACGCCTAACAGAATTCGGAATTTTAATAATTCCAGCCTAAAATTGACTCGTATTTTGGTTTCCGAGATAACATTTTTAAACAGGAAATTAATATCCGCAGGAATTCTTACATGCAAATAAATATATTCCACGATCAATTTTCTACACTTAATTTTGACTTATCCTGATTTTGCTCATTCTATTATACCAGCAGTTCTCAAACAAAGAAAATAGCTGCTGTTGAAGCCCGGTACGCAGTGATGACAGGCGGCTATCTGATAATTGTATGGTATCGGTAAAAAATCCAGCGCAATAAGAATTCTTATTAAAACTAATCAGCTGATTTCCAATATTAAAATTTATTTAAATGCGTCAAGTTTTGTCGTTCAGGCCCTTTATTTTTGCTTTCAAAACAGTATATTTATCATTATGGACAAAGTAACCTTACAGAGAATAGATCAGCTCCATCCCTTAGTAAGAGAAGAAGTAAAGCAGATCATCAGAGAATGTGATGAAGCCCTGACCGGAAGGGCTAAGATAAGAATTACCCAGGGTTTGAGAACCTTTGAGGAGCAGGAAAAACTGTATGCCATAGGAAGACTCACCAAAGGAAAAAAAGTAACCAATGCCAAAGCCGGCCAGAGCATCCATAATTATGGTCTTGCCGTAGATATCTGCCTGATGATTGACGGTAAAACGGCAAGCTGGGACACTGCCAGAGACTGGGACAATGACCAGGTAGCCGATTGGTACGAATGCGTGAAAATTTTTGCAAAACACGGCTGGGACTGGGGCGGAAACTGGAAAACCTTTAAGGATCTTCCCCATTTTGAAAAGAAAGAACTTCGTGGTCCGAAAGGAATAATCAAAACCAGCTGGAGAACTCTTGCTAAAATGCCCAGAGATAAGAACGGGTATGTACTACTGAACTGATGGCAGCATGATCTAACCTCTTAAAAAATTCAGATCAACTGGCTCTATATCAAATTTTTAAAAAGAATTATTTTCTATTTCCCTGATCAGATTATATAATTTATCATCATTTAGCAGACTATATGAAAAATCATTTAAAATAAAATCTCTTTCCAGAGATTTTATTTTAAAACACGTCAAGTTCTGTCGCTTCCCGATCCTACTTTTGTTTTACGAGAACCATATAAAGCAATACTCCCGACCAATAGATAGCCTATATCTGTTGGTTGGGTTGTCTAAAGGCCTAGTGTGTTTCTTCTAAAAAGTTAACAATCACATGAAAAAGACAACCATTCTTTCTTTGGACGGAGGCGGGATTAGAGGTATTATTACCTGTATTATCCTGCGTTACATAGAGGAACAGCTTCAGTATTACGATAAGCCGAGTGCCAAACTCGGGGATTATTTTGATATGGTTGCAGGAAGCAGTACGGGAGGACTCATTGCTTCTATTATTCTATGTCCCGATGAACACCGGAAAGCCAAATATTCCATCCGAAAAGGGCTGGAATTGTATGCTGAAAAAGGTGGCGACATATTCCAGGTTTCTTTTTGGGAAAGGCTGCTCAATCCATTCGGGCTGCTCAATGAAAAAATTTCCCAGGAGGCACTTGAAAAAAACCTGAACGATTTTTTTGGAAATTTAGAGCTTAAGGAGTTGATTAAACCCTGTCTCATCACAAGTTATGATATAGAAAACAGAAGGGCAAAACTTTTCAATTCGTTTAAGGCGAATCTGAGCACAGATAATTTTTACGTTAAAGATGTTTGCCGGGCAACTTCTGCAGCTCCTACCTATTTCAGCCCGGTGCAGATCAAATCGATGTACGGACAGATTTTCAGCCTGATTGACGGAGGTATGTTTGCCAATAACCCGGCACTTTGTGCATATGCAGAAGCCAGGAAAACGCCTTTTGCAGAAATTCTTAAAAACCATCAGAAGGCCAATAATCCCGGTGTGAATGATATGCTTATTATTTCTATTGGAACCGGGATTGAAGCACGCCCCTATTCGTTCAAAAAACTGGAAAAGGCAGGAAAAATAAGCTGGGTTAATCCTATTATTGATATTCTGATGTCAGCCAACGCTGAAACGGTAGATTACCAGCTTTGCCAGATGTTCCAGACCTTAGGACAAAGAAACCAGAAAAACTATTACCGGCTTAATCCATCGCTTAAAAATGCTTCACCCGCTATGGACGATGTAAGAAGAAGTAATATTGAAAACCTAATCCAGGCAGGCCTGGCCTATATTGATGATCATCGAGAAACATTAAATCAGATTGTACAGAAACTGATCAGAAATAAAATATAATCTTTTTAACTTATAAATCAATAAAATAAGCAAATATGCTTATAATTTAATGTTATAAGGTCTAATACATCAGTTGCCGTTCAGACATATTCCTATAACCTGGTCTTATTTCCTTAATGACAACTGCTGTATTATACACCATCCATAAAATTTCCTACTGTATTATTTCAAATCAATTTAATATTGTGATACTTTTTAAAAAAAATTATAATACGTCAAGTTTTGTCGCTCTCCCGGAATATATTTGATAAGATAAAAACAATAACCCCTTAAATGAAAAGCATACAAATTATTCAGGCGTTCGTCCTGCTGAACTATGGAACGACAAAATATTGATCGAACGACCATTTTATATCTACCAATACACATTGACTATTTATATTGAAATTTTTTATAACACGTCAAGTTTTGTCGCTACGCCTGAATATATTTGAATCAGATAAAAACAATAACCTCTTAAATAATAGCATACAAATTATTCAGGCGTTTCACCTACTGAATTAAAGAATGGCAAAACTGACGAACAAAACACGCTCTATCATCCATACACTAACTGACAATTTATATTATTTTCTTTTATAACACGTCAAGTTTTGTCGCTACGCCTGAATATATTTGAATCAGACTAAAAACTATAACCTAAAAACCAATTATCATGAAAATATTCTCTAACGGCAACCGCCGTACTTAAATCCATAACCGGAACCCCGGATTATATGCACCTCAATCTTCACGATACAAAAAATTCAGTCAATAATCGGACTGTATATGTATCCCCTATCCTTAATAGTAGCTAGCACAACTATATTTTAACCAAATTATTAACCTTTAAAAATCCATTATTATGGCAAATTTAGTACAAGAATTAAACAGTTTAGATTTCAGCGTTTATATTGGCGGCCCTTTGCAGGCAGCAGTAAAAGCCCAGCATGACGCTTCTATTTCACAGGTCAATTTCATCAAGGAAGTAGGCTTTACACCAGCGGTTGCCGCCTCAGGATCAGGCTCCACCGCAGTGGCTGCAACACCGGCCCAATTGAGGTATGTAGACTTCAATTACCAAAAGTCAGTTCCCAATCCAGCGTATGACCCTGCAGTATCAGGCTCAAAGCCTTTCAATGAATCAAGTGTGAACCTGAAAGTTCCGTTCCTGACGATGCTGACTATCCCGGCCCTGAGAATTGATGAGATGACCATTGATTTCAATGCCAAATTAAACTCAGTGGAGACCCAGAATGTGTACAGTGAGTTCGGTGGAAACGCCAGCCTAAGCGCGAAATTCTGGAAGGTGAAATTCAATGCTTCGGCATCGTATAAAAGAACATCATCCAGTACTTCAACTACTGAAAAAACATACACTTTAGGCGTACATGTAAAAGCAGTGAACGATGAACTGCCGGCCGGACTTTCCAGAATCCTGGATATGCTGGAAGACAGCATTGCTGCCGTTTAATTTTTTCGGATGGCTGTTACGGCAGCCATCCTTTTATCTCATTCATATTAATTATAAAAAAACTTTATCATGACAACTTTAAATGAATACCTAGGCGGAATTGTTTCCGAAATTGCTTCTGCACGCAAAATGGCCGACCTCCAGACTATACAGATTGCCAGAGAATATGCCAAGGATGAGCTGCTTAAAAACTTTTCTGTTCCAAGAATGAAAATAGGGACTGTAGACCTCACCATCCCTTTTGCCCAGGCGGGAAGCCTGCCTGTTCTCCAATTCAGGGATTTTGCCTATGATGAAATCACCAAAGTATTTAAAACAGATTATAACCCGAGCGACAGAGAAGCGGATCTCCAGCTGAAAAAAAACCTTATAGAACTGGAATCTGAATATGATGAAATCATTGATCAATTAACATCACAGGAAATAAAAATTACAAATCCCAGATATGCAAAATATTTCGGCAATATCGTCTACCGCATTACTGAAATATGCGAATCTCTTCCTAACATTTACTGGAAGGAAACAAGTATCGAAACGTTACGTCAGAGCCTATTCAACCGCACAATCTACGAAGCTAAGAAAGTTATTGAAAAAACACCTGACAACAGTGTGATCGTAGAAGCGTCAAAACTGATGGAACTTGATCCGAAATGCCTGATTTATGCTAAAATGAGCATTAGTGAATCCGGTATGGAATGGTCTCGCTATGAAGATATTGACGGAAATATTGTTGAAACCCTAATCCCGGAATAATGAAAAAATCACAATTTATCCTGGTTACCCAACTGAAAGAACAGCTGCAGGAATTTCCATCTGTCGTATCCTCACTTGACAAAAAAGACCCTTATTTTATTGATAAGATCATGAACTGGCTGACGGCTTCTGAAAATATCCTTTCTACCTATAACATCAGTGAAGTATCGGAGATTGCAGGCTTCAGGAGTAAAATTATTTCGGCCAGGCTTACCGATGGCAGAGGGATCAACATCAGGAAAAACCAGACCAAAGCAGCTTCCGGAATGCTCTACGATATCCAGAATACCGTATTGAATGTACTGATTCCTTATGAAAGAAAACTAAACGATTGCAGAGAGATCATCAAACAGCTTTTAACGCTGGCCGCGCCCATCTTTACTCCAAGATACAACAACAGTATGGAATTTAATGATTTCATACGGAATATCTGGCTGTATCTGCTCACCCATAACGACCTGAAAATGGGAACTGTAAAGCTGAAATCCATGCTCTCTGAAATGGATATTCTCATGCTCATGGGAGATGAAATAGAACTCAGTGACTTCACCTAAAAAATAACTCATTATTGAGTTATTTTTTTTATTACGTCAAGTTTTGTCGTACCACGCTTATACCTTTGAATCAGAGCCAAGACAAGAAATCCTTTTATCTGCCTATATCCATACAATAACTTATAAAACAAAGAATACACTGGCAAACTTTAACAATTTATACCAAATCCAATAAATAGTATTATCATATGGAAACACAATACAAACATTCAGAAACTGTTTTCGATGAAGATCTCTACACTATAGAATGGAGCGACATCGAAGATAAAGAAATGGACTATGAGAATTATCTCAATGACATTGAAAATTTTTTCCGGGAAGATTATGAAACTGATATTCCTGAAGAAGAATTCTAAAATATGACAGCGCAATCAGCTTCTGTTGCCCATCTGATTCATTACTGACCAGACCAGGCTCCTAACCATTACTAAACTTTTTCAGCTCCTTTACATTCATCATTGACGAAATGATGGACAGGCAGAATGATGTCTATGATCAGTCTAAAGCAGCTTAAAAAGGAAAAAACACTCAAAAATGAGCGGGTTCCCGTGCTCAGCCCTTTCTAAAATACCATGAATAGAAGGCCGGCAGCTGATAGCTTTATTACTTTACGCATTAATTAAAAAAGAAAAAATGTTAAACAAAGAAGAACTAAAAAAATTATTTGAGAACGGAGATATTCCCAGACAGGAAGATTTCTGGGAATGGCAGGCATCTTACTTCCATAAGGAGGATCATATTCCTCTTGAACAAATTGCCTATGATTTTACCAAGAAGGCAGATCTTGTCGACGGTAAAGTACCGGCATCACAGCTTCCCAGTTATGTGGATGATGTCCTTGAATTCGGGTCTTATGCAGAACTGCCACAATCGGGTGAGAAGGGAAAGATCTATATCACTACGGGAGATAACAAACAATACCGATGGAGCGGAAATTCCTATGTGGGGATTGATAATACCCAGTTAAGCAATTACATTCCTTATGAAGGTGCTGACCGTACTGTAAGCCTTAACAGCCAGAACCTGTATGATATTAAACACTTGTATTCCCATTCAGGAATTCAGGATGGTACCATGGGACTTTCTGTTATCAATGATGCCGCTGGAGGATTCAAAAGCAATCTGCTGATCAGAGTTTCCGCCGTGGCGGGCAACATGCTGACCTTTACAGTTAAATTGTACAGCTATCCTCATGAATTTTACGAGTTTCAGATCAATCTGTACAGGTATCATGAAAATCATTATGCTCCTACTGTGAACTGGAAATCCGGAGAATCTACCCATATCGGGAAGATTGAATTTTACAAAGATCCTGCATCAGGAGACTTCTATGTCCTGATTTTAGGCTCGCAGCTGGGTCTATTTGCTTATCCCAGAGTTGCTGTTACAGATCTTCAGGCTTATTTGGGAGACCAGACTTTCAATAAGGATCATTGGAAGCTGGAATGGGATGCAGATGCTTCCAACCTTGTATTGCAGGCGACAACGCTCAGCGAAGATCTCAAGAAAGATTCAAGGGCTGTCAGTACACATACTGATCAGATCATTTCAGGAAGCAAAACATTCAAAAGAGACCTGAACATTACAGATGATGGTCTGGGAATCAATTTCGAAGCAGGGAACAAGATTTATAAGAAAGCAGGTTCGGGAATAACGTTAAAAAAAGGAAGCAGTAATCAGAATCCGCGGGTAGAAAGTAATGACGGCACAAAAAGCTGGGAAATCATCCATGAAGGCAACCTGCAGAATATCGTATCCGGCAATAATGGCTGGGGTGGAAATGTTAATAATATTCTGGATCCAAATATTACCCACAAATCAGGATTTTATGGAGCAGATGCAAATAGCAATTTGCCCGAAAATAATTATACAACATGGATTAATGTCAATTCATGGGCTGAACATGACAATTATGGATTTCAACTGGCATCTCCCTTATTTGGGGATAATATGTATTTCAGGAAGTACAGGAGTACCGGATATGATCAAAAAAACCATACGGATTGGTATAAACTATGGACGACTAATAATTTTAACCCAAATGATTATTGGGGAAAAAGAGATATGGGTATTTACCGAGCGGTAACGACCAATAAACCTCTGGGTATCCTGGATGAAAATAACCAGGCACAACGACTGCTTGCAGGTGGATTATTGCTTTCTGACGGATATATTGACGAATCGTTAGTTCCTCATCTTGGAATATACTCAAAAGGAGATATAAATACGCCCGGAAAGGTCATCAGTGATAAATTTTCTTCTTCAAAATTAAATGGCAGCCAAATTATTAATGCAAGTAATTCAGATCAGCTTTATATTGGAAATCCCGTAGTCGATACGGTCTATCATGAATCGGGAAACAACCATATTTTTACCAGTAAGGGAAATGCAGGCTTCACAGTAGACTCCAACGGAAATATAAAGGCAAGGAATGCAGTCAATGCAGGCAATGATTCTGAGATCGGGGGAAGAATATTCGGGAAAAGAACTATGATTGACACCTTAGGCCTTGATGAATCGAAATATTATCCGGTCACGATCCACTGCAATAGCTACTACCCTTCTACCATTAAAGTATATAGAACATTGGATAGTTCAATGGGTGTTCCCTCTTATTCAACACATGGTGTCGGATTCTGGTGTTATTATGAATTCGAAGTCTATGGTAACGGCTGGGGTACCACCCAATTTAAAGCGATTTGCAATTACCAGGATGAGTCCTGGGTAAAAAACGATACTAAAGTAATCGGGTATGATCAGATGATATACTCCTCCAATGTGGTAATTTACGTCAAAGGAGGCTCTAAATACTGGTTTGATGTTAACAGTACCTCAGTTCCGACTCTTCATACCTCGCCCTATACTGTATATGGTCAGACTGTAGAACCTACAGAATCCAGAATCTGGAGTGGAGGTATTCTGATGAATGCCAATACCAATGACATTCGCAACGCCGTAAATGATTTAGGAAGCACATTAAAGGATTATGTGACACTGGATACACCACAGAGAATAGATGGTAAAAAGACTTTCATCACCTCCTATGATTCTTATACCTCCGATGGTCTTTTTGATTCCGGTGCTAAACCATTTAGCACAGTGACACCCTCAGGTAAATCCTTATTATTAGGATATAGAGATTTTGGAGGGGGACAATATTATCCAAGGCTTGGCTTTACTTCAGATCAGACTTGGAGTTTAGGTCCTATAGGGAATGATTTTACTATTGGAATGTCTAATAATGACAGCCATATATTAAAGCTAAACTCTGATTCATCTTCGGAATTGAGTAATATCAAATTTTTGCCTTTCCATGGAGGAACTTGGATTGACATGCCCTCTTCCGGGATATCAGGTATGGGTTCCGGAGGACCTGGAGTTAACGCCTGGCTAGCAATGCCTAAAACAGCAGGGGAATTTTTTAATAATGCTGAACCAGGCGATTTGATTAGCAGAAATCAGGGTAAAAAAATCATGTGGGGCAATGACGCAACCGATGCCGGAATGTACCTTGCAAATAATATTCTGCATCTCAAAAATAACATTAATATACAGGGTAATGATGCTTGGCATACAGGGAACTTAGAAGATTATCATAATTATGGTCTTGGTAGTACAATTTCTCCTATTGTTAATGATTTAAGCGGATTTAAATATACCTCTTTCTATAGAATTACGCCTGATACGTCAGGAAGACCTTTTAATTATGGTACCTTATTAAATCAGATGTATCAAGGAGGCGAATTGACTCAGCTCGCTATTGATGTAACTACTGGAAAGCTGCAAACAAGGGCAAGGAACAGCAATAATGGATTTACTTTGTGGCAAAAATATATTACTGATGGTATTGAAGTAGATAGTAAGGTAGGTATAAACAACGGTTCAGCAGAAAGATCAAATAAGGTATGGTTTGACTATAATTGGGCAGAAACAGGTGGTTCCGGATCAGTTATCAATTTTTCAGGTTTAAATGGTAATTATTCTACTGAACTTTTTAGTGAATATAATGGAGACCGTGTGGGAATCAGGACTCATAATGGAGATCATAATGCATGGAGTTTACATAAATGGCTGTGGCATGATAAGAACTTCAGTCCTTCCGATTACTATAATATTAAAAACGGAGCAATTGCAAATCAAAACAATTTAATTGCTAATGGATTACAATGCATTTCAATTGCTGATTCGGAAAATAAATTTGATGGAGAGCTATCTAATAAGACACTTGAAGGAACTTTCGCCAATTTTAATGGTTATCAGCAGGATAATAAAAATTTAGGTTTTACATTATTTGCACCAACCTCAACAAACCAAGGCATATACTATAAAACCTGGTATGGTGGATCACAGACCAAATGGAAAAAGTTGGTAGATTCCTCTGAGCTTTCGGGCTATACAACATTGAATTATAGTAATGAAAATTATGTCGGTATTAATAATAATCAAACAGTTTTAGGACATAAAACATTCAAAGCAGGAGTCAATAGTACCCGATATGAATGGTTTGGTTCAACAGGAACTCCTGCAGGAAAAGTAACCAAAGAATCTGCTTTTTTTAACTTAGGCGCAGATTACGGATATGGTATTTCAACCAATCAGGTAGGAGGTCTTGATATAATGGCTAACCAAGCCGGTACAGCAATAAGGTTATGGGCAGGAAATGATAATGATAACCCTTTCAATGTAGTTAATTTCCACAAGGAAATTGCAAAATACTCAACAAATATATCTATTAATGAGAATAAAGAAATCAGATTGAAAGGGCCGGATGATATCGCACACTCTGTAAAACATTTTTCGGATGACACAGATGGTTTTGCTGTCTCAACAGGTTTTACCGTTAAGCCATATAATGATTCTTCAAAAAACTTATTGCTAGTTAATAATTCCGGGACTTATGTGAATGGAAACCGCGTATGGGATGCGGAAAACTTTAATCCAGATTCTAAAGCTAGTATTAGTCAACTTTTTAAAAATTTAATTTACACTTCCAACTTAAATACAGTTGTTGATTCAGGAATTTATAGAGAAGAAAATCCAATATCAGGATTCTATTATACAACAACATTAAATTTAAATTCGTCTGACGGACGTCAGCAATTAACCATTGAGCGGGATGGTGGTGGATTGAAATTCAGAGGTTCCACTTATGGTGATGGAAATCAGGGATGGTCTGATTGGAGAACGGTTTGGACAGACCATAACTTCAACCCGGACACCAAAGCCAATGCTGAAAATAATGCTGTAACTATAGGATTCGATAATGGAAAAATTGAAATGCCTTATATTAAGCATAATTCAGGCACTTCATATCTTTTCAGCACAAAGCCTGTCACTTATCATGGAGCATCGTATAATGCCAATGGTATCCATCGCTCCGGGTTCTATTCTATTGGTTATGGAATGAAGGAGACCGGAAATTATTCAGGGTCACAAGATGGAGCAAGAGCATTGATTCATTTTGAAACTGAGGACGTCTATTCTGCATCACAGATCCAAACCGAACGATACACGGGGAATATGGTCAGCAGGACTAAAACTGACGGAGGATGGAGCAATTGGGTAAGACACTGGGGTTCCAATGATTTCACTGCTGGTGATATCGCAAACTGGAACAATGCCATCAGTCAATCATCCGCATCCGAAGAAATCATCCTGGAAGACGGTCAGCTCACCGTTCAGCCCGATGAGTTTTCCCTGAAAGGCAACAGTTCCTATGACATTGCCAGCAGAAGGAAACTGGTCCATGTATTATTCAGGGAAGGAAATGAGCTGAATATCGGGAAGATCAGTAGAAGACAGACCTTTATCATTTTTAATTTTGAGAAATCTTCTGTTAATATCAGTATCGAAGGACTGAAACCCTATCTGTTGGCTCCGGCAACCAAAATTACCTTGTACATCGATGATGAAGGAGAAGTCCTGATGTACGATGAAAGTAACTTTAAAAAACTGGGTTAATACGTAAATCATTTTTATTGCGTCAAGTTCTGTCGCTGTCTGACATTACCTTTGAAAGACAAGAAAACATAATCCAACATTCATTCTAAATCAATTGAATTCAACATTCACACAATGCTGGACAGCCAGAACTATGACCCATAACTAACCTTATCACTATAAAAATTTAAACCAATAAAAATGGCAACAACCAACAACAAAAACAACGTTTCACAAACACTGTTCAGATTTGTGAGCTTAAGAAACCCGCAACTGACAGAAACCAAAAAACAGAACTTAGGTTTTATTCTCAGGCCTTCCGAAATACGAAGTGCTTTTAACAGCGCTGTTAACCCCGGAGATTCTGCCCTGGCAAAATTCCAGGCATTGGAGAGAGCAGCAAAAACCTTTTCCACAACAGGCTATGAGTCTGAACTCATTATTGAAAGCGGCCCTTTAGCGGAAGCATTGAAGATGGGAAGGAAAATTTCAAAAAGGGAAACACTTTCCGCTGCTGATGAAACTGCCGCAAAAAACCTTTACAACGACAGCAATGTTCAGGGTGCGGTCCCTCAATTATGGGATAACCTGATTTACCAGACCGTTACAGAAAAAAACTTTTATGTAAAAGAAGCTCTCGTTCATATTTTAAAGGCGATCCATTTCGGATATGTATGTTCCTTATCTCCAACACCGGAACTGATTAAAATCAATGGCGAGGACCTGAAAGCGAAAGCGCTGGATGCCCGTGTCGTACTGCCGATGAAATTTTTCGGGGATGGCTATGAAGGGGAAAATTCTTCCGGCTCACAACTATCCAGCCGTAGCGATGCCTTTAGGGTAGATTCCTCCGCAATTGGGGAAGCAGCAATCAGTGGCACTGAACTTCCTTTGTCTATCCATAACCAGCTGGCCGCGGAAGGCGATAAAATCTCAGATCTTTCCAGATTGAATTTTGAAAAACAGGGGCTTGAAGAATTAAAAGCAGGACTACAGAATATTCAGACCGTTTATGTAAAACTCAGGAATAAAGCCTATGATACAGCCAGTGCTGAATACAAGGGACGTTACAGAAAAGAAATTGACGCCTACAATGAACAGCTTGAAAGAATAAAATCCCAGATTACGGAAGGTATGACTGAAGCTGAAATTGACAAGCTGTATGCAGGCCTTGAACCGCTGAGTATCCCTTTATTCCAGTTTACCTACAAAAATGAGCTCAACTTTGAAGACCTTAAAAGCGGTCTTTCTTTAGATTCCCTGAAGCTATTCATCAATCTTTTTACAAAAAGATCAGGAAATGCCTCAGCCGGCAGCTATGATGATAATTATACGGCTGTCATCTCAGATCGGCAATTACAGCTTGGGAACGTTATTGTTGAGATCACTGATTTTTATGATACGTTTGCAGAAGTTTTTGAAAAACTGGATGAGCATTTATCAGCAGTCTTGAAATCTTTGCTTGAGAAGTCGCCTCTTCAGGAGCAGAAATACCTCAACCTCGGAAATATCCTGGTTCCGGTAAGCAATACGCAAAGCAATCTTTCGCAGGCCGTTTCAAGGACGTATTATTTAAAGGCAGGATACACTGCGGGAATTGCCCAGACTTCTGCTTCCATTACATTCTATTATCAGGCGGAAAGTAATTCTTACGGATTAGGCTCAGCAAAAATATCAGCCAGTACAGACATGGGGCTTTTTGAAGAAACCTATTCCAACATCAGCATCGTCGATAATAAGGTAACCTTCCCTCCTATCCTGGTTAACCGGTTTGGGAAAGCGATCAGATCTCTGAAGATCCAGATTTTCTTTAACAACGGAAAGCAGGCTACAGTAGAGTATTCAGGGCTAGTAATTGGCCAGCCTTATACCGGGATCTTGTATACTGAAGAAATCAAAACAGACGATTCCGGAGGTAATGATACGCCACAGCCGGGCGTTTTCTTCCCTAAACATTTCGGGGTAAAAAGACTGGGTATTGCCGATTACCTCAAGGTGGTACAGACGATGCACGCCTATGTTCCGGGAGAAGTTACCCATATTGAAAATATAATGGCTAAGGAATTCAAGCAGAAATCCACCCGCAAACTGAGAAGAAGTGAGATCCAGACGACCACATCCAAATCTACCGAAAGGGAAAATCTGAATGACACCACTTCAACCACCCGAAATGACATGCAGTCTGAAGTGGCCAATATCATCCAGCAGGATATCAATGCGGAGGCGCATTTTCAGTATGGAGCGGGTAAATCTTATCAGGTCGGCGGCAGCTTTGCCTCTCACAATGCCAAAGAAAACAGTACAAGGCAGGCAGTTGCCAAGTCCCAGGAGCTCACTGAGAAAGCAACCGAGAGACTCCTGACTAAGGTGGCAGAGGAAAGGATTGAAAAGATCATTGAGGAGTTTGAAGAGAACAATGCCCATGGTTTTGATAACAGAAATGGTGACAAACACGTTATCGGCGTGTACAGATGGGTTGATAAAAAGATGAAGAATCAGATCTTCAATTATGGTAAACGTACCATGTTTGAGTTCATGATCCCTGAACCGGCAAAACTGCACCGTTTGGCCACGGCCGCATCGGTGACAGAAACCCTGACTGCCCCTGTTGATCCGCGAACGGCCCCTCAGCCTCGGACTATGGCAGATCCTAAATCTGCTTCAGTAGATCAGATTCAGTATTGGGCAGGCATCTATGGTGTTAAGCTTACTGAACTGATCGAGACAACCAAAAAGTTCACTACAGGATTACAGTGGATCAAGCTCAATGGAGATACCGGATATAAGCATCTGAATATTGACATCCCTGCCAATTACCAGGCCAACCACGTAAAAATGTGGTATGGATTCGAAAGAAACAGAAGAGGAGGAAGCACATTGAATACCAGCAATTTTGCCGGAGGGACGGCAACGTTCAATAATGGAGGCACTTCAGTTGACAGCATCGCCTATTTTTCTCCTCAGAATGTAACCGGAACCTACAATTTTGTATATCAGGGCATTAATATTGATTCTGTAAATTTCAATTTCGAAATTACCTGCAATCTTTCCGATGCCTACATGAATGCCTGGAAGCAGGAAAACTTTGATGCTATCATCAAGGCATACCAGGAAGCTGATGCCGCATTCCAGGAGAAGAAAAAGGAACTTGAAGCAGCTGCCAAAGAACAGGAAAAGGAAAACCAGGAGAAAATGTCCACGTTCTACCGTGACATGGAAAGGGTAATCCTTAAGCACAACTGCATTGCATTTCTCCTTCAGGACTACTCTGCTTTAGGGAAAAACCTGACCAATAATGCAAAAGCCATGCAGGATTTCAGCATCATCCTGGATGAAAACCTGGATCAGTACACCGCATTAGCCAAATTTATGGAGCAGGCCTTTGAATGGACCATTATGCAGTACACTTTCTATCCGTACTACTGGGCCAACAGAAGCGAATGGCAGAATATGTACCTGTCCAACAGTGCAGACCCGCTGTTCAGGAATTTCCTTCAGGCCGGTATGGCAAGGGTGATTGTAACCGTTAATCCGGGATTTGAAGATGCCGTACAATTCTTCCTGACTACAGGCAGGATCTGGAATGGCGGAGAGGTTCCGGTTATCGGAGATCCGATGTACATGAGTATCGTAGACGAAATGCGTGAACCGCTGGGACAGAAACAAGGCAAAGCATGGATCACCACCTTACCGACCGCACTTAACATCTTACAGAAGGATTCTGCAGGACTGGTGACAGAAACAGCACTGCCGTTCACGCATGAAAATCCTGAAGAATTTGAGGTGCCGGAAGACGTGGTTACCGAAACTGAATTTACCATCGTACAGTCCCAGCTGAACTCCGGAAATGACCGTTTCGTTGACAATATCGAACTGAATGAAGGCTTCCTTCAGCTGACTACAGACGACAGCCCGAAAGAAGTGGTAGCCCAGCTCCCTCTGGCCGAACTGAAAAAAGCGCTTCAGTAATTCTGTTTAACCATATCAAATGAGGCAGAGTGAATCACTCTGCCTTTTTATTAATCTTTAAAATTAAGACAATGAAAAACACAGAATACAAAGACATGTTTGATTTTGGAGCAGAAGCTTTGTCAATGGATCATACGATTTCTACAACACAGTTTCCCTCGCTTAAAAATACGTTTACCATAGGAGAGCATATCAGAGGCATGAACCATGTAAGCCCGCTTGCAATGGTGAAGTTTTTTATCTTGGGAACAATACAAAAAAGTAAAAATTGTAGTATTTTCTGATAAAGAAATTGAAGGTACAAGAATGTTAAAAGATAAATTAAAAATAAAATAGTTATGAATATAGAATATGTAACTCAAATAAAGGAAAACGTGAAATTGAGAAGCTTTATAAATAAAGGTTTTTCTATAGATAAGATAAAGCAAATAGAATCAAAATACAATCACGGAAAAGAGTTTCCCAAAGCTTTTAGAGAGTTTTTATTTCTTGCTGGAGATTTTAATAATTTTGGATTTGACGATATTGACGGAATTGAAGCACTTCAAGAATATGCTAAAGAAGATATGGAGATGGCGGGACAAACAGTGAATAGATCATTTTTTGCATTCGATGTATTGGATAGTATGTACAGTGTAATTCTTTTGGATGAAATTAATGAAGAGCCTAAAGTTTATCTGCTTATGCCTTTCCTTGCTAAAGGAGGATCACAACCATTAATAAAGCACAACGGATGGAATTTTACAGATTTAGTAAACGAAAATATAAGAAGACTTAAGAACAATATATCATTCTAAACAGAACCGCTTTTTTTGAAGCGGTTTTGTTATTTCTTCCGGATAGTGGAAAGGTGAAGATATCATAAGAATTGACATTTTAAATGTAAAAAAACAAAACGTTAGAATGCCGACAGTAAATGAATCAGGGGCAAATGATTTATGGCTACCCGGTGGCAAGCTACCTAATGGCTATTCTGAAGCTGTTATGGATGCTATTAAGAAAGGAGGTTATAAAGAAATAATTTTAAATTTAAAGTAAAAGAATATGCAAATTTTAATAAAAAAAGCTTGGGAATACATTTTATACAAAGACAATCAAAAATATTTATTAGAAGTGGTTTGTGGAGGAGCAGCGATATTTGAATTAAAGATCATATTAGATCATAATGAAATTGAGAGTTATTTATCTGACGGTCAAAACTACATAGATCAATTAGCAGAAAAAATCCGAAAAGCTCCAGATCAGTATATACATAGAAAAGCTGAATAATAAAATAGGATTCATTCTGTCGCATTAAACATATATATTGATATTAAATAAAATAACCCATGAAGTATTTGTATTGTTGAAAAATGGAGCAAGATTACTGTATTAAAACAGACCAGGATATATCAACTAACAACTATTTTGAGACAAATTTTATATACTCTTTATTTAAGTTTTTAGCTAAACTATTTATATTAAACTATGTTCTAATTCTCAATAATAAGAATTAAGACAGATTCTGTATTAATAAATATTTACTGATACACTTAGCATTCTGTAATCCAAAGATTACAGATTTTTTTTAATAGTCGTTTGTTTTCAATTACATAAGGTGAATGAAACGATTATTTTTTAAATACGTCAAGTTTTGACGCTATCGGATATGATCTTTGGCTTGTAAAAGAAATCAAATCCATTTCTTATACAATCTTTAAATCCGACATTCAAGTAATGCTGAACATGGTAAACTGTGTCGATTTAAGTAACTCCATCAATACTTTAAAAACAATATTAAAATGTTAAGCAAACAAGAATTAAAAAAATTATTTGAGAACGGTGACATTCCTAAACAGGAAGATTTTTGGCAATGGCAAGAATCCTATTTCCATAAGGAAGACGTGATACCCGCAGATAACATACAACACAACTTTTCAGCAAAGGCTGATCTGGTAGAAGGAAAGGTACCGGCAAAACAGCTTCCCGATCACGTAAAGACGATTCAGAAACCTGTGATCAGTGGCAATATAATTTCATTTCCATATACTACCAAAGATGACCTACAGGAGAATCAGCAACTGGATTTAACGGACTTTAAAAACCAGGTGATCTCAGCAGCGAATACCGGCTATAAAGGTTATCTTAAAATAGATGATAAAATGCCATCAGTTCAAGGATTATATAGGTTATTAGAGACTGGCTCATATATAAATCTGGTACCAGCTGTCGATAATACAGGAGCTTCGTCGGTCATTGTTGCAGACGAGGATAAACTCAATGAAGCATATTATGATGGTAGTAAATGGATAAAATCTGACATCGCAGTCAATAATAATCCATCAATTGAAAGAGCATTAGAGGGCTTTCTGGATACAGGCTCTGTTAATGAAACTATTTTATTAAACAAAGGATTTGAAAATTTTTCTATTAATGGCACAACACCTCGTTATAGAAACGAAGGAATAGATTTACTATTATCTAACAATACATCTGTAGTATATAATGAAGCAAACATTTCATCTTATTTATGGATCGATGTTCCTACAAAAATATCTAATACTGAAAAAATCAGTAGAATTAATGTTTCTTTAGTAAGAATAGGTGGCAGTCCTTCTAGAAACCCATATCATGCAAATTTACTTGGCGTTAAGAAAAATGGTGATATAGAAGTTTTGATAGCAAATATTTCTCCTGATCCCTCTGGAACATTAGAGAATTTAAGTTTTGATCTATCCTCATACATCTCATTTTCATTGATGCTGATTAACAACGGATCCACTAACATCGGACTTGGTTCAGTAGTCAAAATATATAAATCAGAACTAAAAAGCTCGAATGTTAAATTGTATATCGATAATAAAATAAATGGAGAAAACAAGATTAATGTTTTAGATTACGGTGTAATTAGAGGGAAGGAAGTGGATAATACAGTAATAAAAAAAAATACTGATATAATTAATACTCTTATCAGCGACATTATTTTAGCTGGTGGTGGGATTCTAAAATTTCCATCAGGCGACTATTGCGTAAATCAAATAGAGATTCCTGATGTAGTGAACTGGTTTAACGTAAAACTTGAAGGAGAATTCATTCCTGCTCAAAGATTTGGGACTATTACCGTGCCTAATGTATATGATCCTGATATTAACAAGCCAAATGGAACAACAATCATAAGCAAGCATGCTGGACATGGAATAATCTACTGTAAACCGGGAAACTCTTACTCAAATTTCAATTTAGGCATGCTAACAGTAGAGAACTTAACCCTTAGAGCCTATGATAATCCTCAGATTTGCGGTATTGATGCATGGAGCATAGCACAGCTTTATGTAAAAAATGTAGTAATAGATACAGGAATTTATAATGTAAATTCAACAGAGCCCACCTACGAAACATCAGGTATTGTAACACCAAAGAATTCTAATGGGGCCCTAACTATGCTGGAAAATATTGCCATCAGCGGATTCAAGCATGGAATTAAAGTATTCGAGCATACTAACGGAAACTCTTTACAAATCCAGAGCTGCAAAAATGCGTTATCTTTTTATGATGCTGATCATGCATCGTATTTTTCACGATGTTGTTTGCAGAGAAATACGAATCAAGTCTCAGTTTTTGGAAATCATGTGTTTGAAATCGCTCAACTGAATATGGAATATGCTGGAAACGGGCAAACCAATTCAGTTAATGCTTGGCAGTCTACTCAGTATGAAATCAATGACTCTGATAATCTAGGCATTGGTAACATTTCTTATGCCAATGTAAAAGGAAACTTAGGAAAAGTAAATACCATGAGAATAAATGGAGCGTCAGGAATATTGATCAAAAGAATCGGTTCAGAGAATAGGGTAATTCAAACTATTCCTTCACCCTAGAATATAATTAATGAACAATAACTTACATTATAAAAAGGTTGGATCAAATTTTCTCATTCGAATCTAGCTATAAAAGTGTAACCTTATCAGGCTGTCTAAATGACAGCCTATTTTTATCATTACAAAACTTATCCACAAAAATAAAACACGACACGTTTTGTCGCATTAAGCGTATATATTTGTTTTATAAAATTAACCCATGAAGTAGTCTTGTTTTGTTCAAAAACAGAGCAGGACCGCTGCAGCAAAAACGGACCGGCATGAAAAAAGACTTTTATTTAACACGCTATGCTTTGATCATCAAACGATTGGAAAGCGCGCCAGCTACTTACACTCAGCTGGAAGACTACCTCCTGAATTCATTCGAATTTCAGGATGCAGGGATAAAAAGTTATTCCATCCGGACGCTGCAGCGTGACATCAGGGAGATTTCCGATCTGTTCAATCTTTCCATCCATAATAAAAAGAAGGGTGATAACCGCTACTATATTGAGAGCCGTCCCATTATGGAAGTAGATGAATACAACCAGAAGCTGCTGGAATCTTTTCAGGTGAGTAATGCCCTCAACCTTCATCCGGATTTTTCTGACTTTATCTTTTTTGAAACCCGGAAACCTACCGGTGTAGAACATTTCTATGACCTGTTCTTTGCCATCAGGAACAAAAGGGTAGTAACTTTTGAACATTACAACTATAAAAATAAACTGATGACTTCCCGCAAAGTTCATCCTTTAGCACTGAAAGAATCCAAGGACCGATGGTACCTCATCGCCATTGATACCAAGGACAAAATGCTGAAATCCTTCGGCCTGGACCGGATCAATTACCTTGACGTGCTGAAAAATAAATTCCGGGAAAAATACAATTACAATTTCCGCGAACATTTTAAAAATGCTTTTGGAGTCATGAATCTTACCGAGCAGAAGCCACAAAGGATTGCGATTCGGTGCAGCAGGCATCAGGGAGAATATATTAAGAGTTTTCCGCTCCACCAGTCGCAACAGGCCATAAAAGAAACCCCTGAATACCTGTTTTTTGAATTCTTCCTCCATCCTACCTATGATTTCATGCAGGAAATTTTATCTTATGGAAAGGAAGTGACCGTCCTGGAACCTAAATGTTTAGTCGATGACATCCGCAGCCATCTTATGGAATCGCTGAATGCCTATTCCGAAAGCTGAAAAGGTAGTCTGGATTAAGATTTTTTTAAGTACATTTACTTGAATGAAATATCCCGGAATGAGATCTGTTTTTATACTGCTGTTCTGCTGCATCGCTTCCTGTTGCTTTTCCCAGCAACAAGAGGAATTCAGACGTGTCAAAGATTTTTATAACCATCACCGGGTCATGCTGAATACCGAATTCAGGAAAAAATTTGATGCAGAAACCGGTACCCTCAACAAAATAAGCGTTAAAAGTGATTTTCAGTTGTTCATGAGAAAAATGGACAGCATAGAGAACGTTGCTCTGATTGGTGCTTTACTGAAAGTAAAAAACTTAGAGGATCTCGACAGGATCCGGAATAAAATTCCCAAACCCGACAGTCATATCAAAGTTTCTTCCTCAACAGATCAGCCGGCGGATTATCCGGGAGGCATCAACGCATTGCGCCAGGAAGTGGCCCATCTCTTTTACGCTGCAGGGGTATATTCCGAAATTAAAACTATTAAAGCTAACGTAGCTTTTATCGTCGAGCGGGACGGAAGTATCAGCAATGTACATGCACAGGGAGAAAATTTTACCTTTAACCGGCAGGCAGAGATTGCCCTGTACTCGCTTTCCGAAAAGTTCACGCCCGGACATATCAACGGCGACCCGGTCCGTTTCCGATTTCAGCTGCCTTTAACCATGAATATTGAAGACTAAATGTTCACTGACGAATATTATATGAAGATGGCTTTGCACGAAGCCGAAACCGCACGGGAAAAAGATGAGGTCCCGATAGGTTGTGTAATTGTTTCCAACAACCGGGTGATTGCGAGAGCCCATAACCTGACTGAAGCCCTGAACGACGTTACCGCCCATGCCGAAATGCAGGCCATTACCGCTGCGGCTAATTTCCTGGGGGGCAAATACCTGGTGAACTGCACAATGTATGTGACGCTGGAACCCTGTGTCATGTGCTCAGGAGCGCTTTCCTGGGCACAGATCTCGAAGGTGGTTATTGGAGCCAGGGACGAGCAACGCGGCTTCATCAACAAACGTCTTTCGCTTCATCCGAAGACCGAAATCGTCACCGGAATCATGGAAAATGAATGTTCCGCCATCGTAAAGGAATTTTTTAGATTGAAACGTTAGTTAATCTTTATTTTTAAAGATCGAGTACATCGGAATATCATAATATTTGCCTTCCTTTTTCAGGTGCTGCTTTAAGACGGCCTCAAGTTCCATCCCAATTTTCTGCATTACTTTTCCGGAAGACGGATTGTGCAGGAAATGAGTAGCATAAATTTTATTGAATTTCAATTCATTAAATCCAAATTCAACCACAGCCTTTGCGGCTTCCGTGATAAACCCCTGATTCCAGAACGCTTTTGCCATCCAGTATCCCAGTTCTGCTTTATCGGATCCCTGATCATGAAGACCAATAGCTCCGATAATATTTCCTGTTTTTTCACGAATTGCAAACGTAAATCCTTTCCTTTGCTCAAAAGCTTCCCTGGTAAGTTTTAACCAGAATTCGGCATCTTCTTTCCTGTAGGGAAAAGGAATGTTGGAAGTGTATTTGGAGAATTCTTCGTGTTGAAGGTAGTCAACTACCGATGGAAGATCATCTTCCTGCAATTCAGATAAGATCAGCCGATCCGTTTCTATTCTGGGGAAGTTTTGCATCATTGTATTTTATGTACGAAGTTAATTTTAAACTGAAGAGTAGACAAATCCTGATTCCTGCTAATTTTAAAGGTCTTTCCCTAAAAAGTACAGTCCTTTCAGGGTATGCAACCGGTCCATAACATGGATTTTATCCGTCAGAGGCTTGTACACATGGGATACACCTCCTGTTGCCACTACAAAGCAATTGTCTTTGACCTCATCGTTGATACGATCAATAAAGCCTTCCACCATTCCCAGGAATCCATACACCATTCCGCTCTGCATACAGGTGACGGTATCCAGGCCAAGGACAGATTTCGGCTTCTTCAGTTCTATCTCCGGAAGCTGTGCGGTATGGCTGATCAGGGAATTTAATGCGGTCACAATTCCCGGGGCAATGATCACGCCTAAAGTTTCCCCGCTCTCAGCGATACAGCTTGCCGTAAGGGCCGTCCCGAAATCCAGTACGATTTTCTTGCGGTCCGGATACAGGTGATGCGCGGCTACGAGATTGGCATAAATATCCGTTCCCATCTGCTTGGATTTGGCCTGAACACCGGAAGGCGTATTCCGGTCTACAATAACAGGAACGATCCCATGGATTTTGCGGATGGCCGAACTCATGACTTTGGTAAGCTGCGGAACGACTGAGCCTACAATAACTTTGCTGATCTCTTTCGGCTCCACTTTATACGTCTGGTACAGCATCAGCATCTGTACATAGAGTTCATCTGCCGTCCGGTAAGGCTTGGTATTGATCACCCATGAAACATCACAGTGATCCCCGTTAAAAAGCCCGAAGCGGATATTGCTGTTGCCGATGTTGATTACAATTGAATTCATTGATCTTGTTTCAAAATTCTATTGACATTCCCGTATCTGCATACTGCTGAAAATATCAATACTATGTTAAAAACTATGCTTTGGTAAAAGTAAAATTAATTTCCCGAAAATGCCATTGCAGTTTAAGGAAAAATCTTTTAGTTTAGCAAAAACGATTATCGTATATGATGAAAAAGCTTCTTCTCATGATCCTGCTGGGTCAGTTTTGTATTGCGTATTCCCAGAAACCCGCCAAAATGTATTTCGAGGTCAAAAAGGATACGGTGTTTTATTATGCAGACAATATTGAAACCTATCCCGTTTCTGTTGCCTTTACGGGACAGCCCGAACTTGAAAACTTACGCATGGCAGATCCATTCAAAACCGTTCAGGTCCTGCGCCCGAATACCATGAAAAATAAAGTGGCGTCTTTTGTAGTGACTGACAGGAAAAAAGGCTGGAAGCTAAAGAAAATGCCGGACTATTTTACATTAGCCGGAGATGCTACCATACAGACCTATGATACTGAATATGTCTATGATCTTCCCTTCCGGAAGGGAAAATCATTTAATATTTACCAAGGGTACAACGGGACATACTCCCATCAGAACGAAAACTCATTGGATTTTGTGATGCCTGAAGGAACAGAAATTATGGCAGCCAGAGAAGGCATTGTGATTGACGCCGTACAGAACAGCAATACGGGATGCCCGAACATCAGCTGTGCCAACCAGGCCAATTATGTTTCCATCATGCATTCTGACGGAACTATTGCCCAGTATTTCCACCTGAAACAGAACGGCGTGAAAGTAAAAGCAGGAGATCCGGTAAAAAAAGGAGACCTGATCGCCCTCAGCGGCAATACAGGCTGGACCAACGGACCGCACCTTCATTTTGTCTGCTTTCTCCCGGACGCATCAAAACCAAAACAGAAAAACACCCTGAAAACGTTGTTCAGAACAGGTGACGGATCAAAATCCGAATATCTGTCAGAAAAGAAAACCTACGCCAGGCAGTATTAAATAAAAAATCCCTGAAGAATTTCTTCGGGGATTTTACATATATAATTATAGAAATAGTTATTGTACTTCCACAAAATTATTTTCCATATTGACATCGGCCAGCCTCTGGCTGAAGTCAATTCCCAGCACCGAAAGCTGATCCTTGCTGTAGGGAATCGTTAAGGTATATTCCTTTTGAGTCCATGGCCAGTACGGCATCGTCTTAAAATCTCCGTAAATATCCTTTTCTTTCCAGGTGTGGGTAAGGTTTACCGGAATCTGATAGGTTACCATCTTCCTGTCTTTTGTAATGATCCCGAAATCAACCGGCATCGGTACCTGTCCGTTATTGATCAGGGTAATGGTTGTGGATTTAGCATCGTATTTTACATCTTTAATCCCGTAATCAATGGTTTTAGTGGTATTGATCCAGTAGTTATGGAACCATTTCAGGTCCATTCCCGAAACCTTTTGGGCAATATGCAGGAAATCCCGGTCAGAAGGATGCTTCATAGCCCATTGATCATAATACTGCTTCAGCGTTTCTGCCAGATTCTGTTCTCCCATGATATAGCCGAGCTCAACCAGATACAATTCTCCTTTGATATACGACGCATAGGTATACGCTGTTCCGTTATCATGATGGTCGCCCAGCCATACCGCCGGCTCTTCAATGCCTTTTTTAACAAAGTTCCTGTAAGCACTGACTTTATCGGCAAACGGATTCGGAAGCGGCTCCTTTGGAGGAAACAGCTGGTTCATCACATAATCTTCCGCATAGCTGGTAAAGCCTTCATCCATCCACGGACGCACTGATTCGTTTGTTGCAAGCATCTGCTGGTACCAGGAATGCGCTCCTTCATGAGCCATTAGCCCCATCAATCCTTCGATATCCTTCGCTTCGCCCAGGATCATGGTACACGTGCCGTACTCCATTCCGCCATCACCGCCCTGGATAAAAGCATAAGTCGGATAAACATATTTCCCGAAACGGGCATTCATCAATTGGTAATATTTTGTTACATAAGGCTGTGCCTGTTCCCATACTTTCGTCTTGTCATTGTTCTGATAGACCAGAAAGACTTTCGGTCCCTGGGGAACATCAAAACTTTTTACGATGTAATCCCTGTCGGCCGCCCAGGCAAAGTCCAGGATATTTTTCGCTGTCCATTTCCAGGTCGCTTTATTCTTTTCGGCTTTGATTTTAGCACCGGCCTCGTATCCTTTTACTTCAGAGGGATTTTCAAGGATCCCCCCTGCTCCGATGACATAATCTTTATTAATTTTAATCGTTACATCAAAATCTGAAAACGGGGCATGGAACTCTCTGCCGATATAATCGAATGTTGCCCAGCCATCGTAATCGTATTCAGCGATTTTAGGATACCATTGGGTCATGGTCATATCAACGCCTTCCCTGTTATTCCTTCCGCTCCTGCGGATCTGCTGCGGGATCACCGCATCCCAGTCCATGGTAAATGTAGCGGATGATTTTGGCCTGATGGGTTCCGCAAGGTAAACTTTCATGATGGTTTCCTGAACTTCAAACTTCAGCTCTTTGCCGTTCTGCTTGATCCAGTGGATATTCTGGGCTCCTTCCTGGTCTTTCGGAATGGAAGCCAGCCTTGAAATGCCGTCTTTCTGCAATCTTGAATCCCCGTTTTTGCCCTGTCCGGCAACCCTTTGATCCATCATTGAATTCGGCCTGAACGCATTCCAGTACAGATGGAAATAAACTACCTTCAGTTCGTCCGGAGAGTTATTCGTGTATTCCAGGGTCTGTTTGCCCTGATAGGTGAATTTTTCAGCATTTACATCAATATCCATTTTGTACTTTGCCGCCTGCTGATAATAAGGCCCCTGCTGGGCCTGAAACTGAGCAATAATAAACGCAAAAAGGATTGCAACCGTCTTTTTCATTTAAAATTTTTAATTTTTTCTAAAGATAAGTAATTAAAATAAGACGTCTGGACAGGAGATATTGGTAGAACTTAGAAAATTATTCTAATTATTCAATATTCGCAATAATTATTCAATCAACAACTTTCTGATTAAAGTTATCTGACCCAAATGATAATAGCAATGCTCAATCATTCCGTCAATATTCCTGAGATAGGTACCGTATTTTTCATCTACAAAAACTTCATTCATTTTAGCATCGGGCATCTGCTCAAGTAATGAAGCAAATTTCTCGGCATTTTCCCAGAGTTTGTTCAGGAGCCCCTCCCATTGATCCTGAGATTCAATGGGGGCAAGATCGAAACTATACCGATCCCTGATTTCGAGATTTCCGCCTTCAAAAACATGGACCAGTCCTGCAATATAATAATCGATATGGAACGTAAGCATTGCTATGGTATTCAACGACCCTATTTCTGTAATAGCCTGCTTCCATGTTACTCCTGAAAGCTGATCCTTAAAATTCGTATTGGCAATCCAGACACCATCCAGGAGAACTTCCCTGAATCTTTTAGCCAATTGTTTTGCTGAACTCATTTTTTTATTTTCTTAAAGATAATAATCTGAGGCTGTATTCGGCTAAACTGACATCGAGTAGTGATAAAAAAGCCTCAAACGTTTTACATTTGAGGCTTTTATAATCAGTTTAAAAATACTGTTTAGGCATTATTGATGGCTTTCCTGTTTCCATTCAGGATTTTATCAAGAATCCTTACGGTAATCAGGTAAGTCGGTTTCACCCCGGTAAGTCCTAAACCACCCGAAGACAGGGTACTTCCGGTTTCCAGCGGATTATCTGATGCGTAATAGGCGTAGCAGACAAACAGATCCGGAGTGATGTGATGCCTGATTTTTGAGGCTACCTGAATGGCTTTCTGGTAGTGCGCCCCCTCCATTTCCAGCCCGATGGCCTTCCACGAAGTATTCATGAAATAGGAAAGGATATCACGGTTTTGCAAAGATGTTCCCAGCACGGTAATCATGGATCCTTCAAAAGCCTGCAGTTCATCATCTTCAAAATCATCCAGGGACAAGGCATTTTCAAAAGGATAGTTATCTGCCGTCCCTTCAAAGATATGCGAAGTAGGGATCATAATGTCTCCTTTGCCACCGGCAAGGATACCTGCTTTTCCCATGATGGAAACAGACTTCACTTTCATCATGTAGATTTCACCTTTATGGTCAAATGGCCTCAGCAATTCATCCATTACCTCAAACGCCTGCTCTCCGAAAGCATAGTCGAAGACCAGCACGACATCATCACCGCCAAATTTACT
Organism: uncultured Chryseobacterium sp.; assembly: GCA_913775525.1. GTDB lineage: Bacteria > Bacteroidota > Bacteroidia > Flavobacteriales > Weeksellaceae > Chryseobacterium. The sequence continues at coordinate 213,270 of CAJYLH010000022.1, read as the reverse complement.
GTCGCTGAACGGCGTATTCTTCAAGTCGGTTTTGCTTAGATCGATAATCTGTACATCGATATTGCTCCCGCTTTTATCATCAATATAGATCATTCCTTCCTCCAGTGCATATTTCAGCACTTTGTCTCGCAAGTCCTTCTTATTGGAGATATCTTCGTACAGTTTATAATCTATATCATGATGCTGCTTTTTCTTCAGCGCATTGTTGGCATACAGTACATTCTTCACAGAATGCATATTAGCGGAAATAATGTGGAGAGGACGCATATGAAGATCATTGTCAAACAGGACTTCCTTAACTTTATTGGCCCATTTCTCTCCAAAGTAATGGTGCCCTACCCTTTCCCTCAGGATGGAGCTGAAATGAATTTCCCGCTCACGGGCCTGTTTGGCATCTTCGAGGCTTACTTTCCCCAGGTTGTAAATAATTTTGAAAAGACGGTCCGGATTATCATCATCCCCAAAGGTATTGTATGCCATCAGGGTTTCGTCGAAAGTCCTTCCTATTAGAGAAGAAAGGTGGATCAGCGCTACTTCTTTTTCTTTCCTGCTGAATTTCTTTTCTCCTTTAACCACTTCTTCAATGATTTTGAATGCCCTGGTCGGTTTCCAGTTCTCTTCCTGGATGAAGGCGAGATTCCTGATCTTATCTGCCTCTATGAACAGGAAGGTAAGGTGGGTAAGGATATCGTAGATTTCGGAACGGCCAAGCAGCACTTCAATATTCATCTGATGCTCATCAATCCTGTAACAGTTTCTCCTTCTTTTTTTAGGGACAATCGGTTCAAAACTTCCTTTATCAAAACCTTCATCTGAAGTAAGGTGGATGAATGCGCATTCTTCAATGCCTTCAGGAAGCCTGTCCAGCACATACATCAAACCGTTCAGCTCGAGCTTACTGGCAATGTTCATGCTTCCGTAAATTTCCGGATTAATGATTTTCAACAAATTTCTGATGGTCTCCCCCGAAACACCGGCAGGTTTGAAAAAACCTCTGTAAAAGAGGTGCCTCATAGAAATATACAAACGTTCGATAGCTTCCGTTGTTTCTCTGGCTCTGGAATTTGTCATACTGTAAATTTCACACAAATATACAAAATCTCCGCCTAATTTGTTTTAAGTATCTTTTAATAAGCCGCTTAACATAAGCATTATATAAAGATTCAATTCACGCAAATGTAATATGATGAATACCACATTTTTAGAATAGATGATGTACTATTGCGATGCCGGGTATATCATACTTATTAGTATATATGATTATAGCACACCTTATATATATAATGGATCACTTTTTTTTGGCAAAAGCTATAAACTGCAGATCACATCTGCGTCAACATTTTATAAAGCTTAAAATATCATAAAATTATTGCAGACCCCCTTATTTTTTAGGGCCAAAATATTTTCAATTCATTTTTTTTGTAAATTTGCCCCATAAAAAATCAAACTCATATGTCAACTTTACGATTCAAAGCGTTAGAAACCTTACCTTTTAAAGACTTCAGAAGAGATAATTCTGTTGAGGTACCTGCTAAATTATCAGAGTTATTCTGCCAGAATGTGTTTTCGGAAGAAACCATGAGAGAATACCTGACTAAAGAAGCTTTTACTTCGATCATAGATGCGATCAAAAAAGGCACTAAAATCCAGAGGCATATTGCAGACCAGGTAGCTGTAGCCATGAAAGACTGGGCCATGAGCAAAGGAGTGACCCATTATACGCACTGGTTTCAGCCTTTGACCGGGAGTACGGCAGAAAAGCACGATTCATTCTTCAGCCCTATAGAAGGCGGAAGAGCTATTGAGAGATTCAGCGGAGGCATGCTGATCCAGCAGGAGCCGGATGCATCTTCTTTCCCTAACGGGGGTATCAGAAATACTTTTGAGGCCAGAGGATATACGGCATGGGACCCTACTTCCCCAGCATTCATTATGGGAACAACCCTTTGCATCCCTTCTATTTTCATTTCTTATACAGGAGAAACCCTGGATTACAAAGCACCTCTTTTAAGAGCTTTGAATGCAGTAGACGAGGCGGCGACTGAAGTAATGCAGTATTTTGACAAAAATGTAACGAAAGTAACCCCTACACTAGGCTGGGAACAGGAATATTTCCTTGTTGACTCTGCCTTATACCAATCACGTCCGGACCTTGTCCTTACAGGAAAAACCCTTTTGGGACACTCTCCTGCTAAAGGACAGCAGCTGGATGACCATTACTTCGGATCTATTCCTACCCGAGTGATGAACTTCATGATGGAGCTTGAAGTGGAATGTATGAAACTGGGAATCCCGGTAACGACAAGACACAATGAAGTAGCCCCTAACCAGTTTGAGCTGGCTCCGATGTTTGAAGAAGTTAACGTTGCGGTAGACCATAATTCTTTGCTGATGGACATTATGGCGAGAATTGCCCACAGGCACCACTTCCATATCCTGTTCCATGAAAAGCCTTTCGCAGGCGTAAACGGAAGCGGTAAGCATAACAACTGGTCCCTGGCTACCGATACGGGAGAAAATCTCTTAAGCCCTGGAAAAAACCCTAAGAAAAACTTACAGTTCCTTACTTTCTTTGTGAACACGATTAAAGCTGTTCATGAATATGCCGACCTTTTAAGAGCAAGTATCGCTTCGGCAAGCAACGATCACAGACTGGGAGCCAACGAAGCTCCGCCGGCAATCATTTCCGTATTTATCGGAAGCCAGCTGTTCAGAGTGCTGGAAGAACTTGAAAAAGTAAAAAGCGGAAAACTTTCTCCGGAAGAGAAGACAGACCTTAAATTAAATGTTGTAGGAAAAATTCCGGAAATCCTTCTTGACAATACAGACCGAAACAGAACATCCCCATTTGCGTTCACAGGAAACAAATTTGAGATCAGAGCGGTAGGGTCTTCTGCCAACTGTGCAGAATCCATGACGGTAATGAATACCATCGCTGCAAAACAGCTTTCCGAATTCAAAAAAGAAGTGGATGCACTGATTGAAAGCGGACTGAAAAAAGATGAGGCCATCTTTAATGTATTAAGAGAATACATCAAGCAATGTAAAAACATTATGTTTGAAGGAGACGGATATTCTGACGAATGGGCTGGAGAAGCCGAAAAGAGAGGGCTTAATAACCTTAAAACCACTCCGGAAGCCCTGAAAAAAGAAATGGACCAGAAGTTCCTTGACCTGTATGAAGAGATTGGTGTATTTACCCACAGGGAAGTAGAAGCAAGAAACGAAATCAAATTAGAAAAATATTCAACGGTTATTGATATTGAAGCCAGAGTATTGAGCGATATCGCCAGAAACCACATCATCCCGTCTGCGCTGAACTATCAGAACAGGCTGATTGAAAATGTAAAAGGCCTGAAAGAGATCTTTGGAGATTCTGAGTTCAAGCCATTAGCTAAAGAACAGATGAGCCTGATCACCAGCATTTCAGAAAATGTGGCAACGATCAAATTAGGCGTTGAAGACCTGATCAAGGCCAGAGAGGCCGCAAAAGCAACGTCTGACAGCCAGGCTCAGGCAGAAGCATACTGCAACCAGGTTAAGCCTTTGTTCGATGTGATCCGTGAAGCTTCCGATGCACTGGAAATGATGGTGGATGATGAGCTTTGGCCAATGACCAAGTACAGAGAAATGTTATTTACAAGATAACGTTTGTAAAGTTCCATATTAGTTAGCTCTCCGGAAAGTCCGGAGAGTTTTTTTATTTTTTAACAAAACAGGAACTTGGCGTTTATCAATGTAAAATCCTACTGATAAAGCCAATACATTAATTTTGTTAAAGAATCTTAATAAAAAAAACCGCTTATAAGCTAAAAATAGCCTAAAGCGGTTTAATTTTCTTTAACATACTAATGCAATATGTTAAAATGTGTTAAAAACAAAGTGCATAAATACTCATATTAAAGCCCTTTTATAAGGAATACATATTTTTGTGTTGCTTTTGAAAATAAATATTCCTTTTTCTAACACGGATAATCAAATATATATGAAGAAAAGAGTTTTGTTTTACCTTGTTGCTTTTGTTTCTACCGTTTCATTACAATCTTGTGTAACCAATTATGTGGTATCAAAACCAGCAACTTACACTAAAGAGTACAAAACAGATGCCAAACTTGCTTCTCTTGACACGAAGAAAATGGAGCTTGATAAGCAAAGACTTATTGATTCTTTTCTGGCAGAGAAAGCAGCCAGTTTAGCCAACGCTAAAAATTCCATTAAGAACTCTGAGATTGCCAAAGCAATCAAACATAATAAAACAATCGACGGCATCCTTTCTGAGGCTGCTACGTATATAGGAACTCCTTACCGATACGGGGGAATGACCAGAAACGGAATCGACTGTTCGGCATTCGTACTTTCCGTATTCGGTGCAGCAGCTGGCTTAAGCTTACCAAGAGTGGCCGCTTCCCAGGCTGAGGAAGGAGAAAAGATTGAAAAAGAAAACCTTCAGAAAGGTGACCTTATTTTCTTTTCCCACGGCAGAAGGATTTCTCACGTAGGGATCGTGGAAAGTGTAGATGAAAACGGTGAAGTGAAATTTATTCATGCGGCTACGTCCAAAGGAGTCATGATTTCCTCACTGAATGATTCGTACTGGGGTCCGAAATACAGATTCGGTAAAAGGGTTATCAATGAAAACGGAGATGCCTACAACATCAACCTTGCTGCAGTGACCCCATCTAACAGTGGAACCAACTTCTAATCAGAATAGTCAAAACATATAAAGCCATCACGATCGTGATGGCTTTTTCTTTATTAAAAAATTCATGTTGTTTGCGTAATTCGTAATCAATCTCAGCATTCAGTCTACTGAGAATAAATCAGAATAATTTATTTAATCATTACGGTCGATTTCGATATCCAGCGCATCAAGGAGCCCCGGTAAACCGGAGAGTGAGAATTTAGCTTTTTTAAGCCTGTTTACAGCAGGGTTGATCGAATAGTTGACCGATGACCTCAAATCAGCTTTTTCAAGGTTCGTATGGTCGAAAACCGCTCCGGAAAGATCACAGCCTGTGAATACCGCTCCGGACAAATTACATTCGGAAAAATCAGCCTCCATAAGCTTGGAATTTCTAAACAGGGTCTTCTTTAGAGATGTTTTATAAAAAACAGCATTGTGAAGCAGGCAGGAATGAAAGGCCACGGACAGAGCCAACTGATTGCACTGGTCAAAATGAAGGCCCAGCATCTTACATTCATCAAATACAACATCGCTGAAAATGGTCCCGGACAGACGGGCAAGGCTTAAATTACAGAGGATAAACCGGCAGTTGTTAAAACGAAATCCTGAAAGATCAGCATATTCAAAATTAGCCTGCCGGAAAATGCAGTGTTCATATTCACCTTTCTGCAGCTCCGATGCATCCGTATTTTTAAACTCATGATCTGAAAAGTAGAATTCTTTCATGATAAATCGGTAATGATTATTTTTTAGCAGAAAGCAGTGGCTGTAAATGAAACTAAGTTACTTACATCCTGCTTATACCAGACTGTTCTTATCTGAATAATTCAGTTTAAAAAAGATAAAGGTCATCATGGAAAAAGCGAGCAGTGAACTCCCTCCGTAACTGAAATAAGGAAGCGGAATCCCAACCGTAGGGAAAAGGCCCATAACCATTCCTAAATTGATGGAAAAGTGCATCAGCAGGATGGAAGCAAAGCAATACCCAAAAACCCTGTTAAATGAGGATTTCTGGCTCTCTGCGAGGTAATAGATCCTTCCGATGTAGACCATATAACAAAGGATCAGGACGGCGCTTCCTATAAAGCCCCATTCTTCTCCTACCGTACAAAAGATGTAGTCGGTTTCCTGTTCGGGGACAAATTTCCCCTGTGTAACGGAACCTTCCCGGTACCCTTTACCCCAGAGCCCTCCGGAACCGATCGCCGTTTTAGAATACAAAAGGTTATATCCTGAAGTATCCCGGAACGCTTTTTCTCCTTTAAACAGTACTTCGATCCTTTCCCGCTGGTGTTTCGGAAGCTTTTCCAGGATATAAGGAGAACCGAATGCCAGTCCGCACAAAATTAAAACCGAAGCAGCAATCCCGGAAATAGAAATGACATTCCATGACATTTTATAATAATTCATCGCAATCCAGCCCCCTATCACGACAACGATGGCAATTGCTACATATAAGGGCGGTACTGCCAGGGAAATAAGAAATACAAAAGCAAACAGAAACCCTATGGCAAACAGCAATCCATTCAGTCCTTCCCGGTACAGGGCAATAAAAAAAGCAATGAACACAAGCATCGATCCAACATCAGGAATGGCCAGCACAACCACTGCGGGAATACCGATAATAGCCAGTGAAGTCCAGAGGGATTTTCTATTGCTGAGGTTGAATTCCGGACCGGATACATAATTGGAAAGCATAAGCGCCGTTCCTATTTTGGCAAATTCTACCGGCTGCATGGTAAAGCTCCCGAATTTATACCAGTTTTTCTGTCCAAGGATTTCCTTACCGAAAGGGAATAACCCTATCAAAAGAAGCACACCTCCGATATAAATAATTCCGGACATATTTTCGAAGAACTTGCTTCTTCCCACAAAAATCACGATACCTACAAATACAGAAAAACAGAAAAACATCAGCTGCTTTTCTCCCAGTTTCTGGTCCACACTGTAGATGTTGGCAATGGCGAATATGCACAGCAGGAAATACAGTCCGAGACCCAATTTATCTATTCCTTCCATCCATTTCATCGTTGCGCCGGTTTTGTGTTTTTAATATTTTTGGTTTCGTCGGTAATTGCTTTCTGCAACTTAGCTTTCTGTTCTTTAATATAATTCAGGCTGTCCTGAATCCTTTTCTGCTGGACGGAATCCAGTTTTGGCTCCACATACAGGCCTTTGCGCTTAAGATCGGAAATCCACTGCCGCTTATATTCCGGCATGAAGCTGGACGTAACCATCTTTTTGTATAGGTGTTCCCTCTTCAGGTCTCCTGTAATGTACTTTTCTGCGATCACGGTACAAGCCGGACCCGCCCATGTTGCTCCAAAGCCGGCGTGCTCCATTACGGCAGCAACCACAATTTTAGGTTTGTCGGCAGGGGCAATCAGCACGAAAATGGAGTTGTCTTTTCCCTGGGGAACCTGTGCTGTTCCCGTTTTGGCCAGCTGGGTAAAATCATTGGATTTCAGCCCATGTGCTGTTCCCCGCAGGACCACGGCTTCCATCCCTTTCAGCACGGGATCGAAATGTTTAGGATCAACAAGCGTTTTATGTTTTTTGGTGAATCTCGGATCCGGATTCTTCTTTCCATCAATAGCTTTCACGATATGTGGCGTATAATACCATCCTTTGTTTGCAATGGCCGACACATAATTGGCCAGCTGGAGCGGAGTCACCAAGACATCACCCTGTCCCATTCCGTTAAACACGGCACCGGTCGCCAGTGGATCCCAGTTTTTATAATCTTTTTTTGAACCACTTGCCTTCAGGATAGACTTCATTCTTTTTTCATAGAACTCGCCGGAAGGAATCCTTCCTTTTGCCCCAACGGCAAGGTCATTGTTCAGGAACTCCCCTACGCCGAAGCTGTTCAGGATGCCTTTCCACTCATCAACACCTTTGGATGGGTTACCCGGATATTTATTAAGGATAGCCAGATAGGCATAAGAAAAATAACAGTTGCTGGATACCTGAATGGATGGAATCAGTGGATCTGCTCCTCCATGGCCTTTTATCCTTAATCCTCTGTAGCTGAAGCCTCCGCCGCACGGAAATATTGTATTTTCATCCATCACTCCCATTTGCATGGCTGCCAGGGCAGTCAATAGCTTGAACGTGGATCCGGGAGGATAGGCTGCCTGTAGTGAGCGGTCAAAAGTAGGCTTGTTCTCGTACAGGGTATCTTTTGATAAAGCGTATAAATTTTTAGATTTGTTGGGTCCGGTAAAGACATTCGGGTCAATGTCCGGCCCGGTAGCAAGGGTCAGGATTTCTCCGGTATTCGGATCAATGGCGACAATGGCTCCGTGTTTATTCACCAGCATCTCTTCGGCCATTCGCTGAAGATCATAGTCAATGGTGAGTGTAATATCTTTGCCGGTAACCACATCTTTATCCAGAGACCCGTTTTTATAGGAGCCGATATTCCTTAACCGGATATCTTTCTGGATGTATTTCATGCCTTTGATTCCACGAAGCTGTTTTTCATAAGATTTCTCTATCCCAGTCTTACCGATGAAATCTCCGGGAAGATAATAGGTAGAATCTTTTTTGATATCGCGCTCATTAACCTCGCTTGTGTAACCCAGAAGGTTTCCGGAAGTTGAAACCTCATACTGACGCTGAGGCCTGGAGACAATGCTGAACGCCGGATATTTGAAAATAATTTCCTGCACCCGGGCAATATCCTCCCTGCTGAGATCCTTAATAAAAGGCATCGGAGTCAGTTTGGAATAATATTTTTCCTTTTTGATGGCATTAACTCTGTTGATGAAATCGGTTTTGCTGATCTTCATCAGGTTGCAGAAGGCCACCGTATCAAAATCAGGCTTCATCAATGCCTGTGTAAAAGAGATTTCATAGGCAGGCTGGTTCCCCACCATAATTTTACCGTTCCTGTCAAAGATTACCCCTCTCTGCGGAATGATGTATTCAATTTTTATGGATGTATTGGCAGCGTTAAGGGCATACCTGTCAGTAAAAAGCTGTAAATAGGAAAGCCTTGCTACAAAAATGAGAGCAATAACGATGAGGATGGAAAAAATTTTTAAGTACCGTGTATTCACACTTTCTGCTTGACTTTAAATATTAGTGCATATATAACGATGAACACAAATGAAATTCCACTCGTGACCACAACATTGAATAATATTTCAAAAAAACGGCTCAGCTTAAAGAACTCGATATACTGTACCAGAAGCTGATGTAAAAATATGCTTGAAAATAAAAACAGCAAAAACTGCGCCCACTGAAGGGACTGGAAGGAAAAGAAATCCGTAGAAGTATCCGTAGAGGTCCTGAAGATCAGGGTCCTGAAATAAGCAATTAATGTGGTAGCAAATGCGTTGATTCCCCATGAATAAAGAAAAGCATCAATACTGAGCCCCATAAGGAAACTCAGCGCCAGGAACTGGAATTTATTTCTGAAGAAAGGATAGAACATGACGAATACCGGGTATACCACCGGAGTATACTTCCCGAAGAGCGTAATCCTGTTCAGCACAAAAATCTGTAGTGCGACAAGAAAAGCCATGATTAAAATATCCGTAAATAATGTCCTGCTAATCATTTTCTTTCTTTATTACCGCCTGCATGGTATCCTGAATTTTCTGCACTTCAGCTTTCTTCAGGTTTTTAACAATATATACTTTGCTTAAAGCACCCATCTTTTCACTCAGCTCCACCGAAATATCCCAGAAACCTGTTTTATTATCTACAGAGTATCCGGCAACAGTCCCGATCATCACACCTTTAGGAAAAACTGCTGATTTACCATCGGTAACGATAGAGTCCCCGACCTTTACGGCCACATATTTCGGAATATCTGCCAGGTGCATAACCCGTGAGTTATCTCCGTTCCAGGTTAATGTCCCGAAATACCCTGAGTTTTTCAGAGCAGCATTAATCCTGATCTTATTAACACTTAAAACAGATTGGGCAAGAGAATAACTGTCGGTAGAATTAATAATGATCCCGGCAATTCCTTTAGGAGCAATGACTCCCATCTGTGGAAATACGCCATCTCTTTTCCCCCGGTTGATCGTAAAATAATTGTTTCTCCTGTTGATGCTGTTGAAAACAATCTCACCATCAACAAAAGTATAGATCTGGCCTCCTCCGAGTGTGTCGTGAACTTTTCTGAACAGCGGTTTCTGAGCTCCGTCTTTCCCATAGAGCTGGGTCATCAGCGCTTTGTTCTGTGTAACCAGGTCTTCATTGATCTGCTTCAGCTTCAGGTAAGAAACTCCTTCATCAATATAACCGGACACCCATGAATTGAATGCCGCCGTCTGCCCCGCAATCCAGGACTGCTGCATGGCGTTTTTAGAGAATATCAGAACCAGAGCAATAATTTGCAGAAATATAAAGAAGACAAACAGAGCATTCTTCGAAAATAATCTCAGCAAAAATCCCATTCCGATAAAGAGTCGTAAAAGTTAAAATTATTTAATCAGGAAGTTGAATTTATCCATATTCTTAAGGGCAATCCCTGTTCCGCGAACGACTGCTCTTAAAGGATCTTCCGCCACGAAAACAGGAAGACCGGTTTTCTTGTGCAGCCTGTCTGCCAGGCCTCTCAGCAATGCTCCTCCGCCGGCAAGGTAAATACCGGTTTTGTAAATATCAGCTGCCAGTTCCGGTGGCGTAAGGGAAAGCGTTTCCATCACCGCATCTTCAATCCTGATGATGGATTTATCAAGTGCACGGGCAATTTCCTTATATCCAACCATAATTTCTTTTGGTTTTCCTGTAATCAGGTCCCTACCCTGTACCGGGATATCTTCAATATCAACATCAAGGTCTTCAACAGCTGAACCCACTTCAATTTTGATTCTTTCCGCCGTTCTTTCCCCGATGTACAGATTATGGTGTGTCCTCAGATAATAGGCAATATCATTGGTGAATACGTCTCCGGCAATCTTTACAGATTTATCGCAGACAATACCTCCTAAAGCCACAACGGCAATTTCAGTGGTACCGCCACCTATGTCGATGATCATATTTCCTTCAGGTTTCTGAACGTCAATTCCAACCCCGATTGCCGCAGCCATCGGCTCATAGATCAGGCGAACCTCTTTGGCATTTACTTTCTGTGCAGAATCCCTTACCGCTCTCTTTTCCACTTCAGTAATTCCGGAAGGAATACAGATCACAATCCTGAGGGCCGGCTGTATGAACTTGCCTTTAATCCCCGGAATTTTTTTGATGAATTCTTTGATCATATGCTCAGAAGCATGGAAATCAGCGATTACTCCATCTTTCAATGGACGGATGGTCTTGATATCCTCATGAGTTTTCCCCTGCATGTGCTTTGCCTGCTCCCCCACTGCAATAGGCCTTCCGGTAGAACGTTCAATGGCTACAATGGACGGCTGATCTATAACAATTTTATTATTATGGATGATGAGGGTATTGGCAGTCCCCAGGTCTATCGCAATTTCTTGCGTAAACATATCAAATAAACTCATATTTTCCTTCTGATTTTTAAGAATTACAAAGATATAAATTTAAGACAAGCCATAAAATTATATGCAAGAGTAATTTGGTTAAAATTTTATTAAATTTTGGCAGTTTTTTTATGCAATTTTTTAATCCAATTGATCCTCAACCTGAGCAGAATACGATGAACACTGAATTTATAGTTTTTCACGATAATTATCATACACAGTATCAGAATGGAATTTACTAAAAAAACCGTAAATTTGCCCTGCTTATGTTACAGTATTCCAACATCCATCAAACTGCTAATTTTGCCGTACTTTCTGTAAGCTATGAAAAGGCTGATGTAGAAACACGGGGTAAGTTTGCTTTTTTTGATGAAAATATCAAAAGTTTCGTCAACCGTATTCACGATGAAAATTTAGGAGATGCTTTTGTAGTGTCTACCTGTAACAGGACGGAAATCTACACCACAACGCCCAATTACCTTCTGGTAGCGGAGGAATACTGTAAAACCATCGGGGTTAATATCACCGATTTCCTTCAGTTTGCGAATATCCTGACGAAAGAGGAAGCCCTTGCGCATCTGTTCAGAGTAGCCGCCGGACTGGAAAGCCAGATCATCGGGGACTTTGAAATCATAGGCCAGATCAAAAAAGCATACAGCCGGTTTAAAAAAGAACGCCAGAATTCCAACCCATACCTGGAACGGGCCATCAACGCTGCCATCCAGATTTCCAAGAGGATCAAAAATGAAACAGGAATTTCCAACGGAGCTGCATCAGTGTCTTATGCAGCCGTCCATTACATCCTGAACAGTCAGAAGAGAATTACGGAAAAAAACATTCTGCTTCTCGGGGTAGGTGAAATCGGACAGAATACGGTTGAAAACCTGGTTAAGCATGTCTATCAGCCAAAAATAAAAATTGCCAACCGAACGCAGGAAAAAGCGGAAAAGATTTCCCAGAAATACAATATCCCGCATATCGATTACGGAGATTTTGACAAAGAGCTTAAAAACACGGATATCCTGATCGTTGCTACCGGCGCCAAGCATCCTATCGTTAACCAGTCGCATTTCCCCAACGGAAAGGAAACCCTGGTTATCGACCTTTCCATTCCTCATAACGTAGAAAAGGAAGTGACCCGGAACAAAAACGTTACCCTGATTGACGTAGATGAGCTTTCCAAACAGATTCAGGAAACCATCCAGCAGCGGGAAAAGGAAATCCCGAAAGCTGAAAAGATCATCAAGGAACTGATGAAAGATTTCCTGGAATGGGAAAAGAAGAGAAGGCTGGCTCCGAATATCCACCATTTCAAAGCCGTCCTGAAAAATATGGAGCGCAATGAAATGCATAATTTCTACCGGAAAAATAAATACATCAACATCACGGATATGGAACTTTCTGATAAGATGATCCAGAAAATTACCAACCGTTTTGCAAAATATATCATTGACAATCCTCTCAAAGCGGAAGAAATCAGTAAATTAATGCACGAAATATTAGTTGAACAACCCAACAACGAATTCCATGAAAAGCATTAGAATAGGCACCAGAAATTCTGCACTGGCCCTGTGGCAGGCAAGAGAAGTGGCAAGACACCTTCAGAACCAGAATTATTTAACGGAAATTGTACCGATTGTTTCTTCCGGAGACAAAAACCTCAACCAGCCATTATATGCTTTGGGGATTACCGGTGTTTTTACCCGCGACCTGGATATGGCTCTGCTGAATGATGAAATAGATATTGCCGTGCACTCACTGAAAGACGTGCCTACGCAGCTTCCTCAGAATATTGAATTGATTGCACATCTTGAAAGGGATTTTCCGCAGGATGTCCTGATCCGCAAGGAATCTTCCATGAACAAAGAGTTCCATGAGCTTAAACTGGCTACCAGCAGCCTCAGGCGCAGAGCATTCTGGCTGAGGAATTATCCCGGGGCAGCATTTTCAGATATCCGGGGCAATATCCAGACCCGTTTACAGAAACTGGAAGACCAGGACTTCGATGCCACCATCCTGTCTCTTGCAGGCATCAAAAGGATGAAGATGGATATAGATTACGAAATGCTTCCGCTCATGATTCCTGCTCCTTCACAGGGCGTTATTACCGTTGCCGGACATTCTGACAAGAAAGAGATCAATGAGATTGTAAAGACCATCAATCACCGCCCTACACAGATCTGCGTGGAAATCGAGAGAAATTTCCTGAGCACGCTGGAAGGAGGCTGCACAGCCCCAATCGGAGCATTTGCAGAAATCCTCGGCGACCAGATCCGTTTCAAGGCAGCCCTCTGTTCGCTGGATGGTAAAAACTATATTGCCACCGACGAAAGCTTCGAGTATAACGATACGGAAAACTTCGGAGAGAAATTTGCCCAGATCGTCCTTGAAAACGGCGGTAAAGAACTGATGGCGGAAATCAAGGATCACATTTAAACTGATCCGGATTCTATGTTCCGGTTAACCCTATTCTGACCTTCAACCCTAAAGTATGAGGATCTTACTGACTAAAAATACCGACCTTGATGTTGTAGCCAAAGAATTGGGAACAGATATCATGGTGGACTGTATCGAAGTCATTAAAACCCATCCTCTATCTGTTCCGGCATTTGACCTGAAAAACCATTCCCTGATCTTTACCAGCGCAAGCGGTGTGAATGCTTTTTTCATCAATGGTTTCAAGCCGAATGAGGACTTTACCGCAAAAAACTACAACAGAATCTACTGTGTAGGCGAAAAAACAAAGAAAGCCCTAAGGAAACATGGGTTCGGGACATTTAAAGTCCTGAAAAATGCTGAAGCCCTCTCCCGTTTCATTACCAGCTGCTGCCAGCATGAAAAGTTCCTGCATTTCTGCGGAAACCTGGCTCTGGATGTGCTGGATGACAATCTTCCGCTGCAGAATATCAGATACAAAAAGGTTGTTATTTACCATACCGAAGAACTCAACCCTTTGATTACTGAAAAATATCATGCTGCCGTTTTTTTTAGTCCGAGCGGAGTTCGTAGTTTTGCAAAGCACAACTCTTTGGAGGGTATGATGTTGTTTTCCATTGGAGAAACCACTTCCCGGGAATTGAGGAAGCTGACTCCGGAACCTGTTTTAACGGCTCAGGGCAACACCTTGACTTCTGTTCTGGAACTGATTAAGAACCATATCTGAAAGTTGGGGCACCTGTAAGACTATAGCAAAGATCAATTATGATTAAAAACGATTTATATTTAAAAGCACTTCGTGGAGAAACCGTGGAAAGGCCTCCCGTATGGATGATGAGACAGGCCGGAAGGTATCTGCCGGAATTCATTGCTTTACGCGACCAGTATGACTTTTTCACCCGGTGCCAGACTCCGGAACTGGCCGCGGAAATTACTGTTCAGCCTATCCGCAGGTTTCCTCTGGATGCTGCGATCCTGTTCTCGGATATCCTGGTGGTTCCCCAGGCGATGGGCATCGACTTCAAAATGAAAGAATCTGTAGGCCCTTGGCTTGAAGACCCGATCCGGACCGCAGAACAGGTTCAAAATATTGAAGTTCCCGATGTAAATGATACATTAGGGTATGTTTTTGATGCAATTGAACTTACGCTTCACAAACTGGACCATGAAATCCCATTGATCGGTTTTGCCGGCTCTCCATGGACCATCTTATGCTATTGCGTGGAAGGAAAGGGCAGCAAAGCGTTTGATATTGCCAAATCGTTCTGTTTCCAGCAGCCTGAAGCAGCCCACCTGTTGCTTCAGAAGATTACGGATACTACAATTGCTTACCTGAAGAGGAAAGTAGAAAAAGGCGTTTCCGCAGTACAGGTGTTCGATTCCTGGGGCGGCATGCTTTCCCCGGCAGATTACCAGGAATTTTCCTGGCAGTACATCAACCAGATCGTTGAAGCACTGAGTCCGCTTACCCATGTGGTGGTCTTCGGGAAAGGATGTTGGTTTGCGCTGGAGGACATGACACAGTCCAAGGCTTCCGCTTTAGGAGTAGACTGGACAATCACGCCGGAAAACGCCCGGAAGCTGACGAATAACTCAATCACCCTGCAAGGGAACTTTGACCCTGCAAGGCTGCATTCAAGCCCTGAAACGATCAGGAAAATGGTTCATGAAATGATCAGCCGTTTCGGCAAAGATCGCTATATCGCCAATTTAGGCCACGGCATTTTACCGAATATCCCTGTTGAAAATGCAGAAGCGTTTATCAGAGCGGTGGTGGAGTGGAAACCGAACATTTAAGATATGTAATGAATAATATAAGGATACTGATCGGGTATCCTTTTTTATTTGAATCCTTTGATGCAGGTATCTCAAAAAGGTATGGTTTTTCAGACTTAAAAAATAAGATAAATGCTGAGGATTTAAGTTCTGATTCTTATCTTTACGTAAACCAATAACATATCAAATGAAAAAATTAAGCAAAAAAGAATTGAAAAGCATTATGGCAGGCACTGAAATCTGTCTGGAATGTGCCAGTGAACATTATCAGTGTATTATTAATGGGAGATGTTCCTGTATTCCCTTCGGAATGTCCTGTTCATAAAAAAGAAAAAGCAGGTTATCATTCAATAAACTGCTTTTTTTTATTTAGGCCAGCATCCTCTGCGCTTTTTTCACGCCTTCCACCAGCAGGTCAATTTCTTCAAATGTATTGTATACGGCAAAGCTTGCCCTTACGGTTCCGGCAATATTAAAGAAGTTCATAATAGGCTGGGTACAATGATGTCCTGTCCGTACGGCAACACCCATTTTATCAAGGATCATTCCCACATCAGAGGATATCCCGACACCTTTTAGATTAAATGAAACGACCCCGGTTCTAACTGCTTTTTCAGCATATACTTTGATATAGTCAAGCTCCAAAAGCTTTCTCTGGGCGTATTCCAGCAAAGCATTTTCGTGCTGTTGAATATTTTCCTGCCCCACCTGCTCGATAAAGTCTATCGCTGCACCCAGAGCGATATTCCCGCCGA
Source organism: uncultured Chryseobacterium sp. (assembly GCA_913775525.1). GTDB lineage: Bacteria > Bacteroidota > Bacteroidia > Flavobacteriales > Weeksellaceae > Chryseobacterium. The sequence goes on along the minus strand of CAJYLH010000022.1, from coordinate 197,173 downwards.
CGTTAGGCGTTCCTGCCTCATACTTGAATGGAAGCCCCGCATAGGTGGTTCCTTCAAAAGAACAGGTTGCAATCATTTCGCCTCCGCCATGGAAAGGCGGAAGGGATTCCAGGATCTCCTGTTTTCCGTACAGGATGCCCGTACCCATTGGCGCATACATTTTATGCCCTGAAAAAACATAAAAGTCACAGTCCAGCTTCTGAACGTCCAGCGTAAAGTGCGGAGCTGCCTGGGCACCATCGATAACGATATAGGCACTGGTATTTTTTCTCGCCCTGGCAATGATTTCCTCTATAGGATTCACTACCCCCAGCGCATTGGAAACATGGTTAACGGAAACCACTTTTGTTCTTTCATTAATAAGGGTATCCAGCTCATCGATCCTGAGCACTCCGTTTTCATCCATTGGGATCACACGAAGCTTAGCTCCGGTCCTTTCACACAATAACTGCCATGGAACGATATTGGAGTGGTGCTCCAGGTATGAGATCAATATTTCATCGTCCTTTTTCAGTCTTTGGGTAAGCACATAGGAGATGAGGTTGATGCCTTCCGTAGTTCCTTTGGTGAAAATAACCTCAAAATCATGTTTGGCATTGATAAATTTCTGTATTTTCCTTCTGGACAGCTCCATTTCCTCTGTCGCCAGCTGGCTTAGGGTATGGATTCCCCGGTGCACATTGGCGTTAAGCTCTGTATAATAGGTATTCCAGACTTCCAGAACTGAATCCGGTTTTTGTGAAGTTGCGGCATTGTCCAAATAAACAAGTGGCTTACCGTTCACTTCCCGGTTAAGTATGGAAAACTGATTTCTTATTTCCTGAATGTCAAGCATCATTACAATTTTAAATTATGTCCTTATTTAGAACACTTCAAATTTACGGCTTTTTTTCTGAAAGGGAGAATGGCAGAAGGGGCTGATTGTTGTCAGGTGATAGAAAGATTCGATAGCAGGAAGCGAAGAAAGCTGAGAAGGTGAAGCTAGTAAAACTGAGAACCTGCCATTCTTTATTGTATTGTTATTCAACAAAAAAACCTGCCAAAGAATTGACAGGTCCTGTATTATATTATAAGATGATTCTTATTCTGCTGCAGTTTCTTCTGTTGCAGGAGCTTCTCCTTCTGCTGCTACTTCTTCTTCATCCTCATCATCCTGAGCTGCTGCTCCTCCTTTCATTGCATTTCTAGACATCTTAACAGCTACAACTACTGCATTATCAGGATGCATGAAAGAATATCCTTCAGTCTTGATCCCTCCGATGTATAATTTGTTACCGATTCTTAGCGGAGTTACGTCCACAACGATCTCATCAGGTAAGTTAGCTGGAATAGCTTTTACTTTCAGTTTTCTGAAAGACTGACGTAAAACACCACCGGCAACTACCCCTTTTGAACGTCCTGTGATTCTTACAGGAACCTCCATAATTACAGGCTTGTCTTCTGCCAGCTGATAGAAGTCAGCGTGAAGGATTTTGTCTGTAATCGGGTGGAACTGAATATCCTGAAGAACAGCCGGGATTGTCTGACCATCAACCTCAATAGATACCGTGTGTGCTTCAGGAGTATATACCAAACCTTTGAAAGCTCTCTCTTCTGCAGAGAAGTTCAATGGCTCACCACCTCCGTAAACAACACAAGGAACTAATTCAGCATCACGTAAAGCTTTTGTAGACTTTTTGCCCACGCTTTCTCTTTTTGTACCTTGAATTGTAATAGATTTCATTTATAAAAATTTAAAAAATTGTTTCAAAATTAATTCACAAACCTTTAATATTCAATTAGATAATAAATTTACTACTGATTGATCTGTGCTCATGCACCATCTTCATAACGTCTGCAAATAATGCGGCGCAAGATAGCACTTTTATTTTAGATGACAAATTATTTTTCACAGGAATTGAGTCAGTTACAATGACTTCCATCAGTTGGGACTTCTCAATATTCTCATAAGCTTTCCCTGAGAGGACACCATGGGTAGCCATCGCTCGTACGCTTTTGGCACCTTTTTCTATCAGGATGTCCGCAGCCTTGCATAGGGTACCTGCCGTATCTATCATATCATCAATAAGGATCACATTCTTACCTTCCACATCACCGATAAGGAACATTTCCTCCACAACATTGGCCTTCTTCCTTTCTTTATAGGCAATAACTACGTCAGCACCCAGATGCCCGGCATAGTTTTTAGCCCTTTTAGCCCCTCCCATATCCGGAGATGCGATGGTAAGGTTTTCAATATTCATGTTTCTGATGTAATCTACGAAAATGGTAGAAGCATACAGATGATCCACCGGAATCTCAAAGAATCCCTGGATCTGGTCTGCGTGAAGGTCCATCGTCATGATACGGGTAGCTCCCGCAGCCGTTAAAAGATTTGCCACCAGCTTTGCTCCAATCGGAGCTCTCGGCTTATCTTTACGGTCCTGTCTTGCCAGTCCGAAATAAGGAATGACTACGGTAATGTTTTTAGCAGAAGCTCTTTTTGCAGCATCAATCATCAGCAAAAGCTCAAGAAGGTTGTCTGCCGGCGGAAAGGTAGATCCGATCAGGAAAACCCTGCCTCCTCTTACGGAATCATCCAGAACAGGTTCGAATTCCCCGTCACTGAACTCCTGAAAGTTGATTTTCCCGAGGTGTTGCCCATAATTTTCGGCAATTCTCTCTGCCAAGTCCTTGCTTGTTCTTGTACTAAATAGATAAGTTAACTGATCAGCCATTTTTACTTTTTAAAAGATTTTGCAAATTTAAAAAAAAACCACAAGAATTACTCCTGTGGCTTCTAAGTTTTTAAGAACTCAATATTATGGGAACTTCACGCCCGAATATTTATTAGGATCTACCTGCGGTAAAGTGGACCTGTATTTAGAGTTGATTGACTTGATAAATTCATTGGCGATAATGGCATATCCCCTGCCGGTAAGGTGGATCCCATCCAGCGAGAACGCTCCTCCGCTCACGAACTTAGCGGTATATTTCACACCGTCATAAGTGATCCCGGATTTTGCGTTAAGTTCTACCATTTTGGCATTTGAATCCACAAACGCAAGTCCGTAAGTATCAGCCAGGGTTCGGATAGAAGTATTATAAGCATCTGTTGCCGTCTTCACATACCCTGCTTCTGTCTTTGTTAGGACATGCTGGTTCTGCAGCGGATACGAAATCCCGTAAACATTAATCGCAGAAGGTGCTCCAGGCGCTGTGGTTCCGATTACGGAACTTGTAGTCAGAAGAAGATAATCTTCTGCCGTTGCCTGTCTTGCCTGTCCGTAGATCTGTCCGAAAGCTGTTGCTGTAGCCAATCCCAGGGAAGGCGTCAAAGCAGCGGTCAGCTGAGCGGAAAGATCCTGAAGGGAATTATCTTTAATCAAAACCGGGTTTGCGGATGTAGAAGAAAGAAGATTGATCCTTCCTCCGGCTCCGAAAGCGGTCAGCGCCTGCTTCAGTGGTCCATAAAGACTTGTGTTCAGCGCAGTGATATTAGAACCCAGTACTGCCGGAGTAAGCGGATTGTACGGTACTGTAGTAAAATATGGAATCGACGTTACGTAAGGAATATTTGCAATAACCCCTTTTGTAGTTCCTACACTTTTAAGGCCATCAAGAACCGCTTTAATGGAACCTGCCACTACATTCGGATCTGATATATCATTAGATTTATACAGTGCCGGACTTGTTCCTGTTCCTGTCTGTACCGTTGCTGCAGTATACGTAGTTACCCCCCCTGTCGTCTGAGAGTTCGTTCCTCCGTTGATGGCATAAAAAAGAACATCGTTATTTCCTATCCAAAGTGAGAAGAATGTAGGGCTCTGAGCCATTGCATCTGCTAAAACAGAAGTGGTGGAAGAGGAAGCGAACCTTACGAAGTAAGGATTGGCTGTTCCTGTAGCAAGGCCGGCAAGGCTGCCATATCCTGGCGCTACCAGATGATAGGATTTCGCTCCCGGCACGCCCATATTCTGATAAGGCCTTCCGGACGAAACATTATCCAATGCTGCACCCGCTGCACTTGGCACCGGCGTCAGGCTTCCATTGACCAACTGAAGGGTAAGTTTACCTCCGAATCCTGGCAGGCCTGTAAAACCTCCGATATTATTCGGCATTAAAGGCTGTTTGAAGTCTCCGCCGCCTGCAAGTTTCATCTGTGCAGCGATCATGGAAGGGTAAGATTCATTTTGCCCGTCAGAATATAGTGCACCATCCCTATATCCTGAGGTAAGGGAATTTCCAAGGGCGACATACGTTTTGAAACTGGCATCCCCGCTGGTTACGGCAATATCTTTCACATCGGTATCAAAATCATTCTCGCAGCTTGTTGTAAAAAGAAGTGCTGAGACAGCTATTGTAGAGATTATAATTTTTTTCATAATTTTCAATTAAAAAGGATTATAAGATAAACCTAACCCTGCATAGAACGCAGTTGCTTTAGCCTGACCGTACAGACCGATAGTGGAATTTTTAACATCTCTGGCCTGAGGCATGGCGTACCCTCCGGAAACATCGATCCCGAACTGCTTCACTTTGAAACCTACCCCGCCTGTTACTACGTAAGTATTGAAAGACGGCGTTTCAGGGATGAAATGATCATCCGTATAAGGTGATTCATCATAATATGCTCCTAAACGTCCGTAGATCATATCAGTAAACGCATACTGCGTACCCAGTCTGAACGTTTTGGAATTCCTGAAGTTTTTAGGTGCTACCAGAACCGTAGGGTCGGCTTGGTTTCCTACCGGCGCTTTGTCAAAATCAAGGGTCAGCTTGGAATACCTTTCCCAGCCATGGTAATTAAAGTCAGCAGATACCAACCATTTCGGGGTAACTTTATAAGTAAGACCTATCGTATATTCTTCTACTAAAGGCAGTGTAGCCGTAAAACGGTCCTGTCCCGACTGGTCCAGGCCTAAAAGAGGATAGATGGATTGCGACGGGAACCTGAATGTAGCAGTTCCGTTCTTCGCTTTCATATCTACCGGTGAACGGTAAGCAACACTTACATCAAGTTTAGGATCCGGCCTGAAATAGAACCCGAAACCATATCCGTGGCCGCTTGCTTTTTCATCATTAATATTTACCTGACCGCCAAATTGAGTCACCGCTTTATCCCAGTCTACTTTTCCTTTGGCATAAATATAACTAGCTCCGAAAGATACCCAGTCTGCCATTTTAACGGAAATCATCGGCTGGAAATAAAAACTCTTCAGCTCAAGCTTCTGTACCAGTTCTTTTCCTTCCCAGTCGTTCGGATACTGGATGGTACTTCCGAAAGGCGTGGAAAAACTGAACCCGATGGACAATTTGTCAATTGGTTTATAAGCAACAGCAGCATAGATAGGGGTCCCGATCGGGTTGTCCGTCTGTGTGCTCTGCAGCGTATTCAAGTTCTGGAAAGTTACTTTATTGCCTGCAGCGAAACCTCCTGCTGCAATACTTAGTCTGGCAGGGATGAAAGACATCCCGGCAGGGTTAAAGAATGCAACACTCGCATCCTCGGCATGGGCACTGGTATGAGCCATCGCCAATTGTTTTACCCCCTGCAAGGAAACCCTGAAGCCTCCCGCATAAGACATAACACCCGCCAACAAAGCCGTTGATATTATTAATTTTTTCATAGACTATTATTATATAAAGTCAAATATAAAATTATTTTGCGTACGACTGTTAATCTTTCTTAATTTTTTAAACAATAAGCACCATTAAAATTATGTTTAAAATAACATCTAAGAAATAATATCTACAAGAGATTATCTATCAGACAATTAAAAAATATAATTTTTCAGCTCATGCTGTATGTTTAACATTAAACAATTATCCGGGTGAATATTTGAGTTTTTTCAGGAGATAAAATAAATTATCCTAAATTTGCAAGATTAAATATATAACATATGAGTTGTGGATGCAAAACATCCGGCGATTCTGCCCATTCATGCGGACCGAAGAAAACCGCGAGTGGCTGTGAAAATGTAAATACCTGTGGTAATAGTTATAAATTAAGTGTTTTCGACTGGCTGTCTAACATTAACAATCCCGCTCCCAACAGATGCGATCTTGTAGAAGTTAGATTTAAGAATGACAGAAAATCGTTTTATAAAAATGTCAATAATATTCCGTTACATATAGGTAGTGTAGTCACAGTAGAATCAAGCCCGGGACATGACGTAGGCGTTGTAAGCCTTACCGGAGAATTGGTAAAGATTCAGATGAAAAAGAAAAGATTTTCAGAAGAATCTGCGCTTAAAATATACCGACAGTCTAACCAAAAAGATATTGAAGTCTGGCAGGAAGTCAGAAAAAAAGAGGATACGGTAAAGATAGAAGCCCGGAAAATCGCTCACAGATTAGGCCTTGAAATGAAAGTTACTGATGTTGAATATCAGGGTGATGCTTCAAAGGTAACCTTCTATTATACTGCCGATAACCGGATAGATTTCAGGCAGCTGATCAAAGATTACGCTGCTGCTTTCAGGACAAAAATCGACATGAAGCAGATCGGTTTCAGGCAAGAGGCCGCTAAAGTAGGCGGTATCGGATCTTGTGGAAGAGAGCTCTGCTGTTCTACCTGGCTAACGGATTTCAGGTCCGTGAATACCAATGTAGCCCGTTATCAGCAGCTCAGTATCAACCCGCAAAAGCTTGCAGGCCAGTGCGGAAAGCTGAAATGCTGCCTTAATTACGAGCTGGACAGTTACCTTGATGCCCTGCATGATTTCCCGCCTTCGTCCACTATCCTGGAGACTGAAAAGGGAAGAGCGTTCTGTATTAAGATTGACGTTTTCAAAAAGAAAATGTGGTTTGCTTATGTGGACAGCTCCATCGCTTGGTATGATTTCGATATAGACCTGGTAAAGAAGCTGATCTCGAAAAACAAAAGGGGTGAAAAAGCCCTCCCTTTAGAGGAATTGAAGCAGCCTGATCCATCTTTCCAGAGCATCGATCTTATCCAAGAGAATAATGTTGACCGCTTTGAGAAAAAGAAAAGCAGAAATAGAAACAATAACAAGCCGAATAATAATAACAGCCAGCAGAATCAGGGACAAAGGAAAAACAGACCTGACCGGTCTGAAAATCCCAATTCCCAGACCGGCAACCGCCAGCCAAGACCGCAGCAAACCCAACAGAAAGTGCAGAAGGCACAGACTGAAAAAACTGAGGTGAACGACAGTGCTGATAAAAAACCGGCAAAGAAAAACTTCAAAAAGAAATATCCTCCAAAAAAAGACAGAAATGCGTAAAATGCTGGGATTATTACCGCTTGTCCTTTTCTTCAGCTGCCATTCCCCGGAAGGAGATGTTAAGATGAATTCCGTTGATAATAAATGGAATAAGAAAAGTGAACAGAAATTTAATCTTGAGATTGCAGATCCGCAGAATCCTAAAAATATTATATTTGTTGTAAGAAATAACAATGATTATCCTTACAGCAATATAAGGTTTATTGTCAATTTCACCAATCTTCAAAACAAGAAAAAGGAAACCGATACGTTGAACTATGTCCTTGCAAAGCCTAATGGTGAATGGCTGGGAACAGGGTTCGGAGATACCAAAGAGACCCTTTTTCAGTACAGGCTGAATTACCGTTTCCCTTCCAAGGGAAAATATAAGATCGGCCTTATCCAGGCGATGAGGAATGATGTCCTGCCGGGAATTGAAGACGTTGGCGTAAAAATAGAAACGGCTAAACCGTAATCATACATGGAAGAAAACAAGCAAAATACGGGAAGCAGAGGAAAAACATTCCCGCTTCCTCCCAAAAAGAAAAGAGACAACTCCTGGAAAAAATGGGCGAGGCTGATCTGGGTCGGACTTATTGTAGTAGTCTTGGGGATTTCAGGGCTTTTTTTCGCAGTTTCGCAGGGTTTCCTTGGCGAAATGCCTGATGTAAAAGAACTTGAAAACCCGGATATTTATGTAGCCTCTGAGATTTACTCCGCAGATGGTGTGCTTCTGGGTAAATTCGAAAAAGAAAAGACGCAGCCTATTGCGTATAAAGACCTTCCCCCTTATCTTATTTATGCCCTTCAGGCTAAAGAGGATGAGCGATTTAAAGAACATTCGGGGATCGACCTCCAGTCCGTTGCCAGAGCTGTGGTGTACGGAGGAGGAAGAGGGGGTGGTTCTACCATTACCCAACAGTTAGCCAAATTGCTCTTCACCGGCGCGGCGTCCCAGAATAAGCTGCAGAGAGGTTTTCAGAAGCTTAAAGAGTGGGTGGTTGCGGTAAGCCTTGAGAAACGATATACCAAAGAGGAAATTGTTACCTTGTATTTCAACAAGTTTGATTTCCTGTATAATGCCAACGGCATCGAAATGGCGTCGAAGATCTATTTTAATAAAACGACCAGCCAACTGACCTTACCCGAGGCAGCCATGTTTGTTGCCATGCTGGAAAACCCGGTGAAAAACAATCCGATGAGGAATCCCGAAAGGGCCAAGGGAAGACGGAATGTTGTACTGGAGCAGATGCTGAAAACGGGATATATCGATCAGGAAACGTATAACAAAGCTGTGGAAACTCCGATCACGCTGGATTACCATCCGATCAAAAATATAAGTGATGACTACTCTGCTTATTACAAGTTTTATCTTAAAAAAGAAATCGACCAATATCTTACAGAGTACGAAAAAGCAAACGGAAAGAAACTCAACCTTTATAAAGACGGGCTTAAAATCTATGTAACCCTTGATTCAAAGATGCAGAAATATGCGGAAGAATCGATCAAGGAGCATTTAACAGACCTTCAGAAAAGGTTTGATGCGGAACAAAGAGGCAGGAAAACCCGCCCGTTCTATTATATCAACAGCAAGCAGATCAATGATATCATGGTTCAGGCCATGAAAAGAACCGGCCGTTACAAGCAGCTGAAAGCTGCCGGTGTTTCTGAAGATTCCATTATGATGGAATTCCATAAACCGATCAAAACATCACGCTTTACCTGGAACGGTGAAGAAGAGGTAGAAATGTCTCCTTGGGACTCTATCCGTTATCATAAGCAGATTGCGCAGGCAGGACTGATGTCTATGGTTCCTGCAACGGGTGAGATCAAGGCCTGGGTAGGTGGTATCGACTGGCAGCATTTCCAGTATGACCATATCAAGCAGGGTAAAAGACAGGTAGGTTCAACCTTCAAGCCTTTCGTTTATGCCACAGCCATTATGAAACTGGGAATGACGCCTTGTTCAGTGGTTTCCAATGCAAGCTTTAACAAAGGGACCTATCACGTTCCGGGGCGTGGAGGAATGCTTACACTGAAAGATGCACTTGCCCACTCCCAAAACCCTGTAGCGCTCAGGCTGGCTGAAATGGCCGGGACACAGAGTGTGATCCAGACAGCAAGAGACCTTGGAGTAACAGAAGATATTTCTACAAGTTTACCGATGGCACTAGGTTCTTCAGACATTACCATTTATGAAATGCTGGGAGCCTACAGTACATTTGCCAACTACGGAAATTATAATAAACCTGAAATGATCTGGAGGATTGAAGACGCCAACGGAAGGATCATTAAAGAAGTGAACGTGGAACCGAAAGAGGTGATGAACCCACTGTATGCATACACCATGATCGAACTGATGAAAGGGGTAACGCAATATGGTACCGCTTCCGGAGAATTGGGAAGAAAAGGGGTATCAAAGAGCATAGAAATTGCCGGTAAAACCGGAACAACCCAGAATAACTCAGATGGTTGGTTCATGGGAATCGTTCCAAAGCTTGCTACGGGAACCTGGGTAGGCTGGGAAGATCGTGCAACGCACTTCCTGGGAACCGGTGAAGGGCAGGGAGCCAAAATGGCATTGCCGATCTGGGCCATCTACATGAAAAAGGTATGGGCCGATAAAAGCCTGAAAGTTTCGCCGGAAGACAAATTTGTCAAGCCCTCGGAATGGAAAGACGGATGTTCTGACCTGAAAGGCCTGCGTTCCGGATATGGTGATGAAGGAGGACTTCAGACCCTGGATGAAATCAAAAATCCGAAACCGGCTGAACCTTCAAGACCTTCCTCAGATAAAAAAGAGGAAAATGTGAATGAAAATCTTAATAAAGGAGAGGACGTGGATTTTAACAAATAAAACGTCGCACATACATACTAAAGGCCTTTCAGTCATATGAAAGGTCTTTTATTATTAATATATTTGAAGTATGAATACAGATCTGATCCAACAACCCTTTATAAAAAAATTCCCGGGAGATTTTTCAGGGAATCCCATGCAGAGAAATACCCCAAAGGTATTGTTTGCAACCATCAGCCCGGCAGGCTTTGAAAGCCCGGCACTGATTGCTTTCAATCACCAGCTATCCGAGGAGATAGGCCTGGGAAGATTTGAAGATAAAGACCTTAATTTTCTGGCAGGGACAAAACTTCCTGAAAACATACAGACTTATGCTACGGCATATGCCGGCCATCAGTTCGGTAACTGGGCAGGACAGCTGGGAGATGGAAGAGCGATATTGGCCGGAGAAATTACCGACTCGGAAGGCAGGAAAACGGAGCTTCAGTGGAAAGGTGCGGGAGCTACTCCGTACTCACGGCATGCAGACGGAAGAGCGGTTCTCCGGTCTTCGGTACGGGAATACCTGATGAGCGAGGCCATGTACCACCTGAATGTGCCTACGACAAGAGCACTAAGCCTGGCTTTTACCGGTGAAGATGTAGTACGTGACATGATGTATAACGGAAATCCCCAGAAAGAAAAAGGTGCTGTTGTAATACGTACAGCAGAAAGTTTTCTTCGTTTCGGCCATTTTGAATTGCTGTCTGCGCAGAAAGAGTATGCATTACTGCAGCAGCTCACAGATTTCACCATTGAAAATTATTATCCCGAAATTACTTCTACAGGCACTGAAAAATATAAAGATTTTTTCAGAAGGATCTCCGAACGTACTGCTGACCTTATGGTGGAATGGCTGCGGGTAGGCTTCGTCCATGGAGTCATGAATACCGATAATATGTCCATTCTGGGACTTACCATTGATTACGGACCGTATTCTATGCTTGATGAATACGACCTTAATTTCACTCCAAATACCACCGACCTTCCCGGAAGGAGGTACGCTTTCGGGCAGCAAGGACAGATCGCCCAATGGAATTTATGGCAACTGGCTAATGCACTATTCCCGCTGATCAATGATGAAAAATTCCTGGAAGATACCCTGAATGGCTATGGTGATTATTTCTGGGCTGCACACGACCGTATGCTGTGCAGAAAATTCGGTTTTGATACATTGATGGAAGGTGATGATGAATTTTTTACCAACTGGCAGGGCCTGATGCACGAACTACAGCTTGACTATACGCTGTTTTTCAGTCACCTCGAAAATACAGAGAGTGAAGTAACAGCAACAAAAGAAGCCTTCGGACCTGTTTCTTATACTATTCTCGACGAGGAAAAACGTTCTAAACTCAATCATTTTTTAAAAGCATATCAGGAAAGGCTCTCCAAAAACATCAGCTCACGGACAGAATCAGTCAGCATGATGATGAAATCTGCCAATCCAAAATTTATTTTGAGAAATTACCTTTTATATGAGTGCATTGAGGAAATCAATCAGGGAAAAACAGATCTTCTAGAAAAACTAACAATTGCCCTTGAAAATCCATATGAAGAAATTTATCCTGAGCTTTGTGTCAAAAGGCCTTCAGGCTATGATGATGTTTCCGGATGTTCCATGCTTTCGTGTAGTTCGTAAACAGAATTTATCATAAAGCACTATTTTTTTTATTATATTAACCGTATTGATGTTTTTTTTGTTATTTTTACAAAAAAAGTTTTATGAAAAAAATTCTATTTTCTTTAGCATCATTAATGATTGGAACCACTGCCTTTTCTCAATATTGGAGTGTTCAAAATTCTGGCTTCGCCAATGCATCAAGGGGTATATCCGGGCTTGAAGTGTATGACGCAAATACAGTCTGGGCTTTTGCATATGATGGATCAACAAATTCAACTTCCAATATTCAGGAATTTACAAAGACATCTAATGGTGGTACAACCTGGACTTCAGGAACAATAAATGTTGGGGACCCAAGTTTAACGATCAGTAATATTTCAGGCGTCAGCAGCACAACTGCTTGGGTAGGAGCTTTAGCCTCTACAGCAACTGACGGTTTAGGAGCTGTATATAAGACCACAAATGGTGGAACAACCTGGACCGCTCAACAACTATTTTCAACAAGTGGAGAATCCTATCTAAACTTTGTTCATGCTTTTGACTCTAATAATGTAATTGCTGGTGGAGATCCAGAAAGTGGTGAATTTGAACTTTATACCTCGTCCAATGGTGGTACTAGCTGGACAAGAGTACCCGCTGCCAATGTACCTAATCCCCTTAGTGGTGAATATGGATATAATTCCGGATATTATGCTGTAGGAAATAATATATTCTTTTATACTGGAAAGGGAAGAATTTTCAAATCAACTGATAAAGGTTTGACATGGACTATTGCCTTTACGGGCTCCACTTATGGCCTTACAGATTTTGGTGCAACAGCTGTAAACGGGGATATGGCATGGAGTGATGCAAACAGAGGTATTGTCATGAAAAAGAATTTCTCTGGAACAGGCAATAATGCGACACCCACTGCTATAGCATTATACAGAACCACAGATGGAGGTGCAACATGGTCTACAGTTACGTTTACAGGAATTACTGCCGCAAATAAGATTAATGATATAGCTTATGTTCCAGGAACTAACATCTTACTTGCAACGAGTTCAGCGGGGGGATCCTGGAAGAGCATAGATAACGGAACTACTTGGACTTCCGTTGATACAGCACAGCATTTAGGCGTAAGATGTGCAGATACAAGCAACTGCTATTCAGGTGGATTTAATACTTCATCAACAGTTGGCGGCATGTTCAAGTCGTCTCAGAATTTAAGCGTATCTGATGCCATAAAATTAAATAGGGTATTATCAATCTACCCTAATCCTGCCAAAGGAGAAGTGAATATCAAAACGGATAAGAAGATCAAGTCTTCTTCAGTACTGGACATTTCAGGAAGAGTGGTGATGAGCTCTACTGCACAAAAAGTGGATGTATCTTCTCTTGCAAAAGGGACCTATATGCTTCAGGTGGACTTCACTGACGGAACAAGTTCTACAGAGAAACTGATCAAAGAATAAGGTTAATCACCTGCAATCATATAAACCCGCCAGATTGGTGGGTTTTTGTTTGAAATTTGGTGATGAACCGGCCTTCTGCATATCTGAATATGCTTCTGAGTTTATCAGTCCATTAAAAACTTATTAAGATTAGAGCAACACAACAATTCAGAAAGTTTTTTTATTCTATTTTTGCACAAATTTCCAGAGGTGTCAAAACTCAAAACAAAATTCATTGATTTCATAAAACTGATCTTTCCTTCATCAGGCGCTGAATTTTTTATATTCTTTTTTTTCCTGATATCATATGGTATTCTCGGATCTTATATAGCCCTCAATTACAGAATCATCTTTGATGACAGAATCCCCTGGGATGCCTATTTCAGTTTTGACAACCGCTCCATTGTACTCACCGGCGGAAGCTTCGAAAGACACCCTCTATCGTACTATTTTTTCAATTGGATACGGATTATAGCCCTCTGGATCTCAGACGGAAAAAAAGATGTAGTGTTCCGCTTAACATTAGCCTGGTTCAGCAATATTGCAGTCTCATTAAGCGTTCTACAGGTATTCAAATATCTAAAGAATATCATCGGCCTGCCTCTCATCATAAATGTTCTGCTGGCTTTATTTTTCGGACTCTTTTCAACCGTCCTGGTCCTCTCTTTTACTCCGGAGAATTTCACTTACACCTTATTTTTGTTAACTGCTTACAATCATTATTCCGCACAGCAGTTGAAAAACGGAAGAAAGATTTCTGCTGTTGCCATGGCCACTTCGGGAATTGCTGTAGGAGGAATCACCATCACCAATATCACAAAGGTTTTCATCCCGGTCCTGTTCGAGCAGGGATTGTTTAAAAGTCGGAAAAAGTTTGGCAATGCAGTGTTAAGGATAGTCGTCACCTGCATTTGTTTTGTTTTGTTATACCTGAACAGGATCAATTTTAATTACCATAATATATTCAACAAAACCAGCGAGCAGTATGAAAAGTTTTCCAATGTTCATTCTACTCCGCTCTGGGACATGATCATGTCCTATTTCTTTGGCGGGAATATCCTGTTTTCGAATTTTATCATTCGTGATAAGCACAATATGAGAGGGTTTGAGTTCAAAGGATTGATTATGGATGTGTACTCATCCTGGGTGCCTTATATTTTCATAACTGTCTTATTGATGCTGGTTTTCTGGAGCTATGTCAAAAACTTCAACAACAAAATGGTTCAGGTACTGATGATTTCTTTCCTGTTTGATATAGCCATCCACTGCTTGTTAAAATTCGGGCTGCATACAGGCTATATCTACGGCGGACACTTTGTTTTTGTCTATTCCCTCCTGTTGGGATGGCTGCTGTACGCGTACAGGAAATCCGCTGTCTGCCTGACTGTTCTGTTAATTATTATTACAGTTCTTGCAGTGTATCTGGCCTGCAATAATGTGTACCGGATGTCTGAGTTTTTCTGGTTTTTAAATCGCTTTTACACATAAATAAGCGGCTGACCTTTCCGGTCAGCCGCTCCTCATATATCATTGTTAAAATCAACCTCTTTATTTGGCTTCAGCACAGAAAATCCTGTATTGTACTGCAGCGGCCGATTTGAAATATTCCCTTATTCTGGCCAGGTCACCGGCAGCGCTTTGCTTGGTAAAATAGCTTCCCGCAAGGATTTTGTAATTCGGCCTTAATGAAGCATCGGTTTCTACTTTCAGGTTAGGGAATCTTTTCCTGAAATAGGCTTTTACCTCATTGGCTTCATCATTACTTTTCACGGTGGTAATCTGTATTTTATAGCCCAGAATCCTTGGATTTTTCCTGCAGATTTCAGCGTTGGTCAATTCCCGGTTAGGCACGTAAATCCTGGTTGGTTTTGTGAAGGCACTGTCATCGTTACTATCTCTTACAGAGCTGCTGCTGCTGGTTCTTGAGCACTTTTCCTCGAGATTTTCCAATGCTGCATTCACTTTGGAATCCATCGTCATGACAAGTTCGGTACCGGACAACGTATCTCTTTTTACAATCTGTTGTGCATCAATAGTATAAAATCCGAACAGGGATAATACTGAAAATATTTTGATCAAATTTCTCATTTAAACTTGTTTCCGCAAATTTAGACAAATTTAAAAAACTACGCTAAATAGAGTTATTTAGAATCAATACAAATTAAAGTGAAATGATATTTTACCATTTCCTTATGCCGTTAAATTCCTGTTAAATATATTATTTTTGCGGAATTGATTGAATGTTCAATATTTACTAACATAAGATAATTTAAATGATTAGTTGGAGAAAGCATTATAAAAAAACGTTGATTGCAATAGGATTATTGTTATCAACCAGTGCTTCAATTTACGGGCAAGACGGCGATCCTAAAAACGGCGAGAAACTTTTCAAAGCGAATTGTACTGCATGTCACGCGCTGGATAAACAAGTTGTAGGACCACCTCTTAAAGGGGTTGTAGAACGGGTGAAGACAGAAGGTGGTGTAGACAAAGATTGGCTTCACAAGTGGATCAAGAATAACAAAGAGCTCAGAGCTTCCGGAGACAAGTATGCCAATGAGATTTTTGAAAAGTACAACAAGACTGAAATGCAGGTCTTTCCTAATCTTTCAGACAAGGATATAGACGACATTTTAGCCTATACAACTAATCCTCCTGCGCCGGAAACGACAAAAAAAGATGATGCAAAAGACGCATCTGCTGCCGGAACGGCTAATGCAGCCCCGGAAAGTTCCACCACCACCAATGTAGTTATCATTTCCCTTTTAGCGATTGCAGGACTTCTAGTCTGGATCTTGTTAAAACTAAGACAATTAGTAAAACTGGGTCAGTCTGAAGAACTATCCGGGCTTAACGAAACACGAGTTCGTTCTTTCCGTGAAATCTATGAAAAGTATCATTATGTAGGTAAAGCTTTACTGGCGATCCTTGCCATCCTTGCGGCTTATGGCGTATGGAACTGGCTGATGTGGATCGGGGTTTACAAAGGGTATAAACCTGAACAGCCGATTTACTTCTCGCATAAGATTCACGCCGGAGAACAAAAAATCGACTGTCAGCTATGTCACTCCAGTGCCAAATACGGTAAAGTATCTGAAATTCCTTCTATGAACGTTTGTATGAACTGTCACAGAACAATTTCCGAATACAATGCAGAGCATTATATGGAGCCAGGAAAAGACAAGGCATTCTATGACGGAGAAATCCAAAAGATCTACGCTGCTACAGGATGGGATTCCCAGAAACAGCAGTATACAGGAAAAACACAACCGGTGGAATGGACCAGAATCCACAACATGCCGGATTTCGTTTACTTTAACCACGCCCAGCACGTAGTAGCCGGTGAACAGGCCATCATCAATTCTTTCAACAAAAAGAATCCTAATAACAAAATCGATGTAGTATGTAAAGCTTGTCACGGTAAAATAGACACTATGAATGTTGTTCAGATGGCCAATGACTTTACCATGGGATGGTGTATTGAGTGCCACAGAACGACTGAAGTTGATATGAACAACGGTTATAATAAAGAGTACTTCAAGAATCTACACGAAAAACTGAAAAAACAATACCCTAAAGACGGTGGTAAGATTACTGTAGATGCAATTGGAGGTATTGAATGTGGTAAATGTCATTATTAATAACTAAAAATTAGAAGTATAAATGGCTTCAAACAAAATACAATTTAGAAGTATTCATGAACTTAAAGACCCGGCTTTAAACAATAAGCTGGCTCAAAAAGAGTTCCAGGAAGAAATTCCGGTAGAAGATTTTCTCGGAGATGCTGAAAAGAACGGATCTAGTACTTCAAGAAGAGACTTTTTAAAACTATTAGGGTTCTCCACCGCAGCGGTAACGCTTGCTGCGTGTGAGGCTCCGGTAATCAAAACGATTCCTTATGTGGTAAAGCCGCATGACATTATCCCGGGGATTCCTAACTATTACGCTTCAACATATTTCGACGGTTTTGATTTTGCCAGCGTACTGGTAAAAACCAGAGAAGGAAGACCAATTAAGATTGAACCTAACACTGCTGCAGGAGATTTGGGTAAAACCAATGCAAGAGCTCAGGCAAGCGTTCTTTCTTTATATGACAACGATAAAGTAAAGCAGCCTAAACTGGACGGGAAAGATGAAACTTTTGACAAAGTGGACGCTTTCATCCTTAAAGGTTTGGCAGAAGCTAATACGGCAGGGAAAAAGATCGTGCTTTTATCACATTCTTTGCCTTCCCCTACTTTTAAGAAATTATTTGCTGAATTCAAGGCAAAATACCCTACTGCCGAACTGGTAACATACGATGCCTTCCCATATGCAGCTGCCCTTGATGCCGCTCAGGAAGTTTTCGGAACCAGAGCATTACCGGTATATGACCTTAGAGGAAGCGAATTGGTAGTAGGTTTCCAGGCTGACTTCTTAGGAGATTACAATGCAGCAAGCCTTGAGTCTTCTTATGCAGCAGCAAGAAAGCCGGGAGCAACCATGCTGAGACATATCCAGGTTGAATCCAATATGTCTTTAACAGGAGCCAATGCAGATTCAAGATACAGACTGAAGCCAAGTGCCGTTAACAAAACCCTGGTTGAAGTTTACAATGCTATCGTAGGCGGCGGAACTTCAGACAAAACAGCTTCAGAAATTGCTAAAGAACTTCAGGCAAAAGGCAGCAAAGCAGTAGTATTTGCAGACGGATCCAAAGGCGCTCAGGTGTTAGCGCATCTTATCAATCAGAAATTAGGATCAGTAGCCTTCACAGGAAAAGCAAACTTCCTTAAGGAATTTGACAAAGCAAGATTCCAGGAATTTTTAGGATGGGTAAATGCTGGTCAGGTAGGCGTGTTGATCGCCAACAACGTAGACCCGATCTACTCTTACCATAAAGGTGAAGATTTCAAAAAATCTTTATCCAAAGTTCCTTACGTAGTAGCTATTGCTGATAAGAAAAACGAAATGTACAAAGCAGCGAAAGCTGTAATTCCTGTAGCCAACTGGCTGGAATCCTGGGGAGATATTGAGCCTCAGACAGGAATGTATACTTTGATGCAGCCTACCATCCAGAAAATCTACAAATCAAGACAGATTGAAGAATCTCTTCTGGTTTGGAAAAACGGACAGAACAACGCTGCCAACAATTATTACGATTACCTGAAAGCGAATGCCACTTCAGTATTAGGAGGCACTTCTTTCAATAAAGCGCTATATAACGGGTTCAATACTACAGCCAATACAACGGCTTTATCCTATTCCGGCGGAAATGTTGCTCAGGCATTGGCTGAACTGGGAGCTTTCAAGGCGTCTGACCTGGAATTGGTATTGTACACCAAAACAGCAATGGGAGACGGTACACAGGCCAACAACCCTTGGCTTCAGGAATTACCGGATCCTTTGACCAGAATGTCTTGGGATAACTACCTGACTATTTCTCCTAAAGATGCAGAAAGATTAGGTATTGAAAACAACCTTAATGCAAGAATGCAGCTGGACGGTTCCATCGTGAACGTTACGGTAAACGGAGTGACGGTAAAAGACGTTCCTGTATTCATTCAGCCGGGACAGGCAGAAGGATCCGTAGGTCTTGCTTTGGGTTACGGTAAGAAAAACTCGGGAGCTACTGCAGACACCGGTGTGAATGCTTATCCTTTGTTTGACGGTTCCAACCTGGCCGTATCCAACATTAAAATAGAGAAAACTGGCGAGATGCATCCTTTCGCAGGTATCCAGCTTCAGAACACCCTGATGGGACGTTATGAAATTGCGAAAGAAGTTCCTTTGGCAGATTTCTTAAACGTAGCTTTTGATGATGAACACCACGGATGGAACAAGCCTTTGGAGTACCATACCATCAGCGGAGCCCTTCCGGCAAGAAAAATTGACCTTTGGGATGCGTTTGATGATACAGACGGACCTCACTTCAATATGTCTATCGACCTAAACTCCTGTACGGGATGCGGATCATGTGTGATTGCATGTCAGGCAGAAAACAACGTTCCGGTGGTAGGTAAGGATGAGGTAAGGATGTCCAGAGATATGTACTGGTTAAGGATTGACCGTTATTATTCCGCTAAGCAGAAAGTAGAGGTTTATGAAGGTCTTAAGGAAGGAATGGCGGTGCCTGAACTGTACGGAACGGCATTCAACGGTGAAGGAGGTGCTCTGAACCACCCTGCCGAAAATCCTGATGTTATCTTCCAGCCGGTGATGTGTCAGCACTGTAACCATGCACCATGTGAAACGGTTTGTCCGGTAGCGGCAACTTCTCACGGTCAGCAGGGACAGAACCATATGGCTTACAACAGATGTATCGGTACAAGGTATTGTGCGAACAACTGTCCTTATAAAGTAAGACGTTTCAACTGGTTTACCTATAACCTGAATGACAAGTTCGACTTCAATATGAACAACGACCTTGGAAGAATGGTACTTAATCCTGACGTAGTAGTAAGAACAAGAGGGGTTATGGAGAAATGCTCTCTGTGTATCCAAATGACACAGACTACCATCCTTGAAGCGAAAAAAGAAGGAAGAGTGGTAAAAGACGGAGAGTTCCAGACTGCTTGTTCAAAAGCTTGTACTACCGGATCTATTCAGTTCGGAGACATGAACGACAAAGCATCTGAAGTGAGAAAGCTATATGCTGACAACAGAAGATATTATTTACTTGAAGAGATCGGAACCAAACCAAATGTGTTCTATCATACTAAAGTAAGAAACAGAGTAGAAAAATAAAGTTTAAATAATAAATAGGTAAAAAATGTCAGGACATTACGAAGCTCCGATAAGGGAACCTCTGATTATTGGTCACAAAACTTATCACGATATCACGGAAGATATTGCACGACCTATCGAAGAAAGAGCAGGTAAATTATGGTGGATTTCATTATATGCTGCCTTGGTTCTATTCATCTACGGTTTCGGCTGTATCGCTTACACTATCGGAACAGGTATTGGAGCATGGGGACTTAACAGGACGATTAACTGGGGATGGGACATCACTAACTTCGTTTGGTGGGTAGGTATCGGTCACGCCGGGACCCTAATCTCCGCAGTATTATTATTATTTAGACAACGTTGGAGAATGTCTGTAAACCGTTCTGCGGAAGCGATGACCATCTTCGCAGTAGTACAGGCAGCCATCTTCCCCGTAATCCACATGGGTAGAGTTTGGGTAGGATATTGGGTATTCCCTTTACCAAACCAGTTCGGTTCTCTTTGGGGGAACTTCAACTCTCCTCTCCTTTGGGACGTATTTGCGATCTCTACCTATTTCTCTGTATCTACGGTATTCTGGTTTATGGGGCTTATCCCTGACTTCGCCATGATCCGTGACAGAGCAAAGACGCCTTGGACAAGAAAGATCTATACATTCCTTGCTTTCGGGTGGGGTGGTAAAGCAAAACACTGGCAGAGATTCGAGGAATTATCGTTGGTACTGGCCGGTCTTGCAACGCCGCTTGTATTCTCGGTACACACCACGGTATCCTTTGACTTCGCCACTTCGGTAATCAAAGGATGGCACTCTACCATCTATCCTCCGTACTTCGTTGCGGGTGCGATTTTCTCAGGATTCGCGATGGTACAGACCTTATTGCTTGTCGCCAGAAAAGTGTGTCACCTGGAAGAATATATTACCATGTATCATATCGAGATCATGAACATCGTAATCATCCTTACCGGTGGTATGGTAACCGTAGCGTATGCTACTGAATATTTCATCGGATGGTACTCCGGATCCAGATTTGAGGATTTCACTTACCTTTCTCCGGGAGCTGCCGTAGGACCTTACTGGTGGGCTTTCTGGTCACTGATCATCTGTAACCTTGTGATTCCGGCTTCATTCTGGTTCAAAAAACTGAGAACGAATATTATCTGGACTTTCATTGTTGCCCTGATCATCAACATCGGGATGTGGTTTGAGCGTTTTGATATCATCGTTATCAACCTTTCCAGAGACTATTTACCAAGTTCTTGGACGATGTTTAAACCAACAATCATTGACGTGGGTGTATATTTGGGAACAATCGGATTCTTCTCTGTATTATTCTTATTGTACGCAAGAACATTCCCTGTAATTGCACAGGCTGAATTAAAATCGATTTTGAAAATCTCAGGTGAAACTTATAAAGCAAAAGAAGGAGATGAGCACCACTAAAATTGTATACGGACTTTATGCTGACGACGACGATTTAATGAACGGCGTTAGAGCATTCAACGATAAAGGAATTAAAATCAACGAAGTGTATACTCCGTTCCCGGTTCACGGGCTGGATAAAGCTTTAGGGTTAAAGAAAACAAGAATTTCTGATGCCGCATTCCTGTACGCTCTTTACGGAGTTACGATTGGTGCCACCATTACATGGTATACCATGAACCATGACTGGCCTCAAAACATCGGTGGTAAGCCTGCGTTCGACTGGGCACATAACATGCCTGCGTTCGTGGTTCCGATGTTTGAATTAATGGTATTCTGTGCCGCCCATATGATGTCGCTTACTTTCTTGGTAAGAAACAAAATGTATCCGGGAGCCCCTGCGCAGAATCCTGATCCAAGGACTACCGATGATAAATTCATGATGGAATTCGTAACGGATGATGTGGATTCTGTAAAGCAGCTGCTGATAGAAACCGGAGTAGAAGAAATAACTGTTAAAGATGCTTAAGATGAAAAAGAATGTATTAAAAATTACAGCGATTTTAGGTTTAACAACAGTTTTACTTAATTCCTGCGGTCCGAAAGAAAATACGCCCCTGGTCTATTTCCCGGATATGTATTTCCCGGTAGCCTATGACCCGTTGATGAAAGCTCAGGATGCCTATTCTGATCATGAAAATGAAATCCCTGCTTTCGTTAGAAACAATGGAGCAACAGGACTTACGCCGGTAGAAGGTACGGTTCCGCAAAATAAAGACGGTATTTTTGAAGAAGGGAAACTTCCTAAAAATGTAGATGAGTACAATGCGGGGTATGATGCTTCAAAAACGCTTACGGCTTCTCCCCTGAATCCTGCCAATGCAGCAAAAGATCTTGAAAGAGGAAAAATCCTTTTTGACCATACATGTTCTGCCTGTCATGGTGTAGGAGGAGACGGACAAGGTCCAATCGTACAGAGCGGAGCATTCTCAGGAGTTCCGAATTATGCAGACAGAGAAATTACTGTAGGATCCGTTCATTATGTAATTACGAACGGTAGAAACGCGATGGGTTCTTATGCCGGACAGCTGAACGCAGGAGACCGATGGAGAGTGGCCATGTATGTGATGAATGCATTCAAAAAGAATGCAGCAGCACCGGCGGCTGCCGCTTCAGGAGCAAAAACAGATTCTACCGCAACTAAAAAATAAGACAAGAAATGTATAGTTTTTCACCAAAATTAAAGTCAACTTCTATAATTCTCCTTATTGTAGGTCTGGTCTTGTTTGGTATCGGTTTCTTTATGAATAAGGGAATCACCACTGAAAAGATCGAACATATGATGGAGGCTGTTCATTCTTCAGGCCATAATGCCCCTACCCACTCCAGCGAGATGGTAGGCCCTCAGGATCATGAGGCTCACCTGGAACATGCTGCCATGCAGATTCATAATCAGCCTTTGGCATCCATCCATTTTGTAGCTGTATTTTTCTTCGGGGTTAGCTGCTGCGTACTGTTCTTTTACTGTATACAGCATGCTGCGCATGCAGGCTGGCCAATCATTATTACAAGAGTAATGGAAGCTATTGCTTCTTATATCCCATACGGAGGCGCTATTCTGGTGATCATTATGATCCTGAATATTACGCACAACGGGCACCTGTTCCACTGGATGGATCCGGATCTTACAGACCCTACCAAACCTAACTTTGATGTGATCCTGTTTGAAAAGAAAAAGTTCCTTAACATTCCTTTCTACGCAGTAAGAACAATTATCTATGTAGTAGGAGCATCATTCTTTGCATGGAAACTTAAGGCACAGTCTAAGAAAGTGGATGAAACCAAATCAAGAACAGATTACCAGATGTTGTACAGATGGGCTGTAGGATATATCGCATTCTTCGGATTTGCTTCTGCAGCTTGGGCCTGGGACTGGTTGATGTCTATTGACCCTCACTGGTATTCTACCATGTATATCTGGTATTCTATGGTGAGCTGCCTTTCAAGTGGTATTGCAGTAATCATCCTTTTAAGTGTTTTCCTTAAGAAAAACGGATTCCTGCCTCAGTTCAATGACAATCACCTGCATGACCTTGGTGTATTCCTTTTCGCAACAAGTATGCTTTGGA
Organism: uncultured Chryseobacterium sp.; assembly: GCA_913775525.1. Classification (GTDB taxonomy): domain Bacteria; phylum Bacteroidota; class Bacteroidia; order Flavobacteriales; family Weeksellaceae; genus Chryseobacterium. Next base: position 173,818 of record CAJYLH010000022.1, on the reverse strand, counting down.
CATATACATGGTTTGCTCAGTTCATGTTATACTGGTACGCTAACGTTCCGGAAGAGGTAAACTATTTCTTCGGAAGGTTCCAGCACTACTCCTCTACTTTCCTGCCGATGCTGATCGTTAACTTCCTTTTACCGTTATTGGTATTGGTGAGCAGCAGCATCAAGAGAAACTATAAAGTGGTAACCATCATGGCAATCGTGGTGATCTTCGGACACATCGTAGACTACTTCAATATGGTCATGCCGGGAACGGTAGGTCCATACTGGAAAACTCCTGAAGTATTCCTATTGGTGATCGGAGCGATCCTTTTCGTAGGAGGACTGTTTATCTTTACGGTAATGACTGCATTATCCAAACTTAAACTTATCCCTACAGGAAACCCTTATCTACACGAATCTGAAATTTATGAGTATCCTTTCTAAGGACTTGTACACGATAATAATAAAAAGACTGATTGCAATGATCAGTCTTTTTTTATGCCTTGTAGTTAAAAAATACAGATGGACTGAAACCTTTTGTTATTGCCGTTGTCTTATCCATAAAAATGATTCTTTAATATTTCAAAGCAAGACAGTATGACAAAAAAGATCTTTTTATTTTTGATGATCACATTATACAGTTTGTGTAATGCCCAGAGCATCACTTTCGTTTAAGAAAAGACCGGCAAGCAACTGCCTAAAGTTTCAGTCTTCGGAAAAGACGGCAGTATCATGGCTTTTTCGGATATAGACGGTAAAATCGATAAGCAGTCGCTAAAGCAGGACCAGGAAAAATTTCAGCTGGTCTATGATAATGCTGCCGTGGCCACTTTATCATATTCGGATTTTAGTAAAGACGTTATCAGAATTAATGACCGTATCAGAGATATCGAAGCGGTAGTCATTAAAAATGATAAGCCCGTCAAGTACATTCTTATCAGGGGGAATTTCAATGCTTATGTAACGTCAGATAACATGCTGAAAAGCTATGCTGATGGCATCGTGACTTATATTTTCAATAATAAGACAAAAAACTGAAAAGTATTAATGTGGAGCAATACAGGATCTTCAAATTGCAGAATGAAATGAATGGATCCTTCCTGTCTTACACAGCAGGATTAGAGATACCGGGACTTAAATACATAGGAAAGCCTGAGGTATATAAAACCGCAAAAAACAAGATTAAAGAATTAAAGGGAGACAAGAGTGACCAGATTGAAATCCTTGATAGGAACGGTTCGGAAAAAGGATTTTCATTTTTGGGAGTAACCGTCTATGATTATAAAAAAATTATAAACATATCTTTTGAAAAAGGATCAGGAAAAACGTTGAGAGACTTTCTGGAATATAGTGAAATCCGCTCCTCAAAAATTAAACTTAAGGAGAAACCCAACCCAAGCCAACTAGAATTATACAATAATTTTTATGTGACAGAATTTAATTTTACTAATGATGATCATACTAAAAAAGTACATTTTAATAAAAGCAGAAGCACTTATCAGAAACCATATTGGCAGAACCCCTCTTTTCCTACCATGCAGCCGGTTTTCAGCAGCTTCTTCAAAGAAGATCTAAGGGAATTACCCAATAATAAGTAATGCATATTCCGTGATACAATAAGTATTATTGGGATATACAACCATTAATCTATCTATACGTATTTAAATAATGATTACTAGAGATATAGGAGAGAAAATGTCAGGATGCAATTTAAAGACGTACTTTCTGATACAATATAATCCCATCACCCAGAAAGACTGATTGTAATGATCAGTCTTCTTTTATGGGATTCAGTAAAAAAAATACAGATTGTCTGAAACCTTTTCGCTATTGGCGTTGTCTTATCAGTATAAATAATTCCTTAATCGTTAAAAGCAAACCGTATGACAAGAAAAATTCTTTTATTTTTAGTTATCGCAATGTACAGTTTTATCAATGCGCAGAGCATTACTTTCGTTTCTGAAAAGACGGGTAAACCATTGCCTAAAGTTTCAGTCTTCGGAAAAGACGGCAGCATCCTGGCTTTTTCGGATATTGACGGTAAAATCGATAAACAGTCTCTGAAACCGGACCAGGAAAAATTTCAGCTGGTCTATGATAATGTTTCCGTAGCTACTTTATCATATTCGGATTTTAGTAAAGACGTTATCAAAATTAATGACCGTATCAAAGACATTGAAACGGTAGTCATCAAAAATGATAAGCCCGCCAAATATGTTTTCGTTAAAGGAAACTTCAATACCTATGTTACGCTCAACAATAAATTGAATTCCTATGCGGACGGAATTATAACCTATATTTTTGATAACAAAACAAAAAAGCTCAAAAGCACCAAAATCGAACAATACCGTATATTCAGGCTGGGAAAAACAGAAATGGATATTAAAAATCTATCTTCGTGGGATTACGGTATGTTTTTAAAAGTCCCGAAAATAAAAAATGTCGGTAATGTGGATGAATACAGGAAAATTAAAAATACGGTTTTCAAAGAGCTGAAAAGTGCAAAAAAGGATGAGATCCAGATCAGCGACGAAGCAGATGATGATAGCGAACTTGCCTTATTCGGATACCGTATCTCCGACTCCAGGCATATTCTCAATATTGCCTATACCCAAAACTCTCAGAAAAAACTCAGGGACCTGCTGGAGTATAATGAGATTGAATCCATCAAGATGAAACACAAAAGTGAGCCTCAATATAATGCTATAGTTATTTACAATAATTTTTATCCCACAGATATGGATTTCAGTAACGATAATAATTTAGATAAAGTAAGATTTGATATTAACAGCAGCCATTATACGTCAAACTACTGGGAAAACCCTTCTTTTCCCAATATGCAACCGGTTTTCAGCAGCTTTTTCAAGGGAGATTTAAAAGAGGAGCCTAATGAAAAATAAAAGAATAGCTGGATGGTCTGTCAATAGATTATAGATTTGCATGTGGATAGAATTCTTTCATAATAAATTACCTCCAACCTCCCATTTTCAGCATTGTTCAAACTTAAAAGCCCGTCACAGAAAGGTATCCCGATCAACCTGAAATTCATATCAATATGTATTCCCAGGGTGCAATACAAGATACTAAAGACTGATGTCGATCATCCGTCTTTAGTATATTTACAATAAAATATCAATGAAGTGAAACCTTTTTGCTATTTACATTGTCTTATAGATAAATATATGTTTACCAGGGAATTTAAACAACTTCAACTGGATGGTTAATTAAAAATATTATACAAATAGATTATGAAAAAATTCAATCAAAGATTTCTTTTTGTTTATTCGATTATTGTAAGTGCGGTTCTTATTGGAGCCGTAATTATACTTTATAAACAATCCGATTCCAGTTATAAGCAGGTCAAAGAATTAGTAGCGCAACAGATAAAAATAGTTGAACCTGATGGTACAATAAGGCTGTTATTATCAAATCGTAACCTTTTTCCTGGTACCAGCATGACAGTTAACGGAAAGATCATTTCCGAGGAAAGGCCCCAAGCAGGTATGCTTTTTTATAACGATGAAGGGGCAGAGAATGGAGGATTGATATTTGGAGGACATAAAAATAATAAAAATAAGGTTGTAGATGCTGGCGGGAGTCTTTCATTTGACCGATATGCAGGAAATCAAGAGGTTCAGCTTATTGGAGTAAATGATAGTGAAAATCGTTTTGCCGGTCTCCGTATATCTGATAGCAATCCAAGTACCAAAAAAAACCCTTCAAGAATCTGGGTAGGACGTGATAAGAAAGGCGTTGCTGAAATTGCACTAATGGATTCCTTAGGTAAAAAAAGACTTGTATTCAAAGTGGCAGCAGACGGACAAAGCAGCATCAATTTTTTAGATGATCAAGAAAGGGAGATCAGCCAACTGACTCCGGTTAAAAAATAAATTGAACTTAGTATAATCCGGTAAGCGCAAAAATATACATGCATGGTGTTATTATTGATAGGCTAAATTCATCTTTGAATTTGTTGGTAAAACTCATATCTTTTAGCTTTGCAGGAATAATTGGTAGAAATATTAAACGTCTTAATAACAAAAAGCAATATGTTATGAAAAAAAGTACATTGTTACTCTTAATGATCACACTGTACAGCCTGATCAATGCGCAGCGTATTACTTTCGTTTCCGAAAGGACCGGAAAACCGCTGCCCAAAGTTTCGGTTTTCGGCAAAGACGGTAGTATTTCAGCGTATTCCGATGATCGCGGTACAATCGATAAACAATCTTTGAAACCTGACCAGGAGAAATTTCAGCTTGTATATAAGAGTATTACCATAGATACCCTATCCTACTCAGACTTTGACCAGCCGGTAATTAAAATTAATGACCAGGTTACGGAAATTGATCCTGTGCCGGTCAAAAACCATAAAACCGGAAAATATATCTACGTCACGGGAAACTTTAATACATATACAACCCTTAACAATACCGTAAATGGTTATGCTGACGGAGTGATAACCTTTATCTTCGATCATAAAACAAAAAAACTGAAAGCGACCCGGATTGAACAATACAGGGTTTTCAGATTACCAAAAACAGATTGGCATGAAAGAAAATTCCCTTCCTGGCTGTACGCAGTCTACATGCATCTCCCGCAAATAAATTGGGTGGGAAATATCGATAAATACAGGAAAGATGAAACTACGGTGTTCCAGAAACAGAAAAGCGGGGAAAGAGATGAAATAGAGGTCAAAGGAGATCGCCTGCAAGAAAAAGACTTTGCATTGCTGGGATATCATTTTTTTGATGTTAAAACCGTGACTAAGATCGCTTATATCCAGGATTCCCATAAACAGCTGGAGGACCTTCTTGAGTATAATGAAAAAACATCTATGAAACTGAAATATAAAAGCGAACCGAATTACAATATGCTAAATGTGTATGCTAATTTCTATCCGACTTCCTTTGAATCCGGAGACCATAAGGGTGATCATAAAGTAAAGTTTGACATCAACGGAAGTTATTACACATCAAAATACTGGGAAGATCCGTCTTTTCCGGATATGCAGACCGTTCTTAATTCCTTCCAGAAAGGAGAACTGAAAGAACAACAAAATACGAACTCAACCAATACAATTAAACATACCACCTAAAAACATCAATTATGACAAAAGTTTTACAGGTCCTTTTGACCACGGCTATTGTGCTGATCAACGCACAAAATACAGCAAACCGATTCTTTTATGAGCTGACCTACAAGCCCAATAAGGATTCTTTAAAACTCGAAAAGGAAATGATGGTTTTGGATATAGACAAAAATAAATCTGTATATCAGTCGTACGAAAATATCCAGGTGGATTCCATAGCAAATGCCATGTTTCAGGAATCTATGAAAAACAGCCAAATGCCTGACTTCAAGAGGATGGGTAATAGAAATGCTGAATTCACGCATCAGATTTCCAAAACCTACCCCATACATGAAGTGGTTTTTAAAGACCGTATAGCTGTGGATTATTATTCCTATCGAGAAAACCCGAATCTTATCTGGAAGATTTCAGATGAAAAACAGAAGATCGGTATATACAGCACCCAAAAAGCAACGACAGATTTTGGCGGCAGGAAGTGGATTGCATGGTTCACGACTGAAATCCCTTTTCAGGATGGGCCGTATAAATTTTATGGCCTTCCGGGATTAATCGTAAAGATTGAGGATGAGCATAAAAACTATTCCTGGGAACTAAAGGGAAACAGAAAAACGGACCATATTCAAGAGGCATCAGACATGGAAGGCTTTTTCAAACAGGCAAATTTATCCAGCTCAAAGGAAATCTCAAAAGAAAAGTTTTTAGAAAAATATGAGCAATATAAAAATGATCCTTTAGCGGGTATGAAGCAGATGCTTGCTCAGAAAATGCCTGCAGGCGTACAATTACCGGATGACCTTTTTCAATCAAAGGATATGCGAGATGCACAAAAACAATTGAAAGAAAAGCTTGATAAAAAAAACAATAGTATTGAGCTTCAGGTAAAAAAAAGTAAATAAACTTATCTGTAACTCTTGTGATGGATCATAGATCTGATTAATCGGGGATGTTTCGTTCTGATGGATGATAACCTGATCCTGTTGAAGGATTAAGAGAGATCAGGATGTAATCCATTATTTAAGTGATTTGAGAAGATATACAGGAAGCTTTTATTCATAGCATACTGAATTAAAATCCATGCCCTGATGCTCATCATGAAACGCCTGGTATTAATTCAGTACATTTGCACTTTTTTACCGGATCAATGAAATTTATCCGAAATGATACCGTTTAAAATAAAGTGCATACTTTTTGTTTATGCTAATGCCTGATAAAACAACAAATGTTTAACCATACTCCATATTATTATCTTTTAATCTTCACATTCTTTTCCGGCTTCATCTATTCCCAAAATACCGTCAGCGGCAGAATCATCGATGCCAAAACCAACAAGGAAATCACCGGAGTGGATGTTTTCATCAATGAATCAGATAAAGCGGTACTGACTACTTCTTCCGCAGCATTCACGGTACAGTCAGACAGCATCATCTATCAGCTGAAGTTTCTGAAAAAAAGCTATGCCCTGGCTACGATCAGCATTGCTCAGGATAGCACAGCCCCGCTTCTGGTTAAACTCTCCCGTGAGAAGGTCAGCGATATCCAGGAAGTGGTGATTCACAATGAAAAGCCGAAGTATAAAAATAAAAAAGAGAATCCGGCCTATGCCATCATGCAGGAAGTATGGAAGCGGAAAAGAAACAACGGACTGGATAAATTCGATACCTACACTTATAAGGAATATGAGAAAATAGAGTTTGATGCCAATAACCTGGACAGTGCCTTCATGAAAAAGAAGCTGTTTAATAAGCTGGATTTTGTCTTCGATTATGCCGATTCCACTGCCAGCGGTAAACTGGCGCTTCCCCTCTTCCTCAATGAAGCTGTATACGAAAATTACGGTGAAAACAGGCCTGCCAGACGAAATAAGAAACTGCTTGTTGCCCAAAAAACTTCCGGCTTCCAGGACAACCAGATCGTCATTTTAACCGCTAAAAACCTGTACCGAGACATCAATATCTATGATAATACACTGAACTATTTCGACATCGGTTTTCCAAGCCCAGTAGGAACAGACGGCTTCAGTACTTATGATTATAATCTGATCGACACCATATCCGTGCGTGGGGAAAATGCATTCAGAATCCGGTACCAGCCTAAACGGACAGAAGTCCTTGCTTTTCAGGGTTACCTCTATATTTCGAAAGACAGCTATGCCGTGTTGGGAGCTACGTTAAAATCAACGAAAAAGATCAACGTTAATTTTATCAACGGGATCTCTACCGAACTGGAATATGATAATCCGGACGAAAACACATTCCTTCCGAGGAAATTCGTGACGGAAATCGAAATGACGCCTTTCTCAAAAAAGAAAACGGCAAAAAGCCTGATTGCAAAAAGGACCGTTGATTATTCGGAATATGATTTCAATAAAGCCCTTGATCCGAAAGTATTCAACCGAAAGGCAGAAGAATATGAAAGCGGTTTTGTAGAAAAAGATGATGCCTACTGGGCCAATGCAAGGCCTGATTCATTATCCAAAAGCGAACAGGGCGTCTATGAAATGCTTGACAGGCTTGAAAAGACCCCAAAATTCAACCGTATTGTAAAACTGTACGAAACCCTTGGTTCAGGGTATTATAACGTCTTTAAAGCGATCGATCTGGGTCCTATCTTTTCGGTGTACGGAAAGAATGATGTGGAAGGCGACCGGATCAGGATTGGAGCCAGGACGTACTTTACCCGTAATGATCCCTGGAGGGTACAGTTTTATACCGCATACGGATTTAAAGACCAACAGCTGAAATACGGTGCGGAAGCCAAATATATGTTTAACAGGGTCAACCGGTTTATGATCGGGGCCGGAACCAGAAGAGACATTCTTCAGTTAGGTGTCCAGCTGACCAATGATGACGGGATCATGTCCAGGACTTTTGCCTCATCAACGGTATTTGCCAGAGGTGAAAACGCCTCATTAAGTTCCGTTAACCAAACGAATGTGTTCACATCTATCGAACCCTGGAAAAATATCCAGCTTAGAGTAGACGGAACCATGCAAAGCATTAAATCTGCCAATCCTTCGGGATTCAATCTGATGTATTACCGCAACGGGGAACTCAGGAAAACCCTGAATGATTCACACGTTACCTTCAGTCTTATCGCAAGGCCGGGCGCCAAATTTTCCCAAACGGGTGTCGACCGTACCGAACACGGCACACTGGCACCGACCATCATCCTTAAATATACGCGTGGTATAGAAGGCCTGTTTAACGCTGATTATAATTACAATAAGCTCCAGTTTATGTTTTATAAACCGGTCCTGATCGGCAGCTGGGGTAAAATGATGGTAAATTTTGAAGCCGGGAAAAACTTTGATACCGTACCTTTGGCCCTGCAAAACGTGATCCCGGGAAACCAGTCATACAGCTTAGCAGCCAACACCTTTGCCCAGCTCAATTATTATGAATTTGTTGCAGACACTTATACCACCCTGCACCTGGAACATCATTTCAATGGCAAGATCCTGTCATTTATTCCGCTGATCAAAAAGCTGAAACTAAGGGAAGTTGCTTTCCTGAGAGGGGCTTACGGAACATTAAGCGATGAATCCAAGAACATCAATGTTGCCGGTTTCAAATACTCTGCTCCAAGTGACCATGTTTATTTTGAATATGGTTTCGGAATTGAAAATATCGGCTTCGGGAACCTCAGGATTTTCAGGGTAGACTTTAACTGGCGGGGCAATTACCTGGACCGGCCGGATATTTCGAAATTCGGCATAAAAGCAGGTTTCCAGGTAGGATTCTAAAAAGCAAATCTCCTTCGTAAAGAAGGAGATTTTATTTTGCTGCAGATCCGGTTATATATCGGAACTATTACATCCGCCGCAGATCGGCACTAAGGTCTGGGGAGAAAGGCATACCGGACGGCTGCCTGCAGGCAGGCTGCAGTACCAGTCACAGGAAATCCCTTCGCACTTAAAACCGCCCTGTAGGGTCCTGAGCTCATTTCTGGACAATCTTTTTACATGTTTCATATTGATTTTATTTTAGAATTGGTTTCTATATAACGAAAAATATAAATCAATAGTATAAATAAAAAGAAAATCCTCAGCAAGACTGCTGAGGATTAAATTGTGTATAAACGGATAATTAAATTATGCGTTTGCTTCTACAGATACATAAGATCTGTTGTTTGCTTTCTTTCTGAAAACTACTTTACCGTCTACCAATGCAAACAAAGTGTGGTCTTTACCGATACCCACGTTTGTACCCGGGTGGTGTTGTGTACCTCTTTGTCTAACAATAATATTTCCGGCAATAGCTTCCTGACCTCCGAAAATCTTTACTCCTAATCTTTTGGAGTGTGATTCTCTACCGTTTTTGGAACTACCAACTCCTTTCTTATGTGCCATTTTATTCTAAGGTTTTTTGGTTTTACAATTATTCTGCACTTTCAGCAGTCTCAGCATCTGCTTTTTTCGTGGTCTTCTTAGCAGCTTTCTCTTCTTTTTTAGCTCCTTCAAATCCGGTGATACCGGTAATCTGGATCTGAGTAAGAGATTGTCTGTGACCGTTTTTAACTTTGTAACCTTTTCTCCTTTTCTTTTTGAAAACGATTACTTTATCAGCTTTAACGTGATCAAGAATCTCTGCCTCTACAGTGATTCCGCTTACAGCCGGGGCGCCTACAGTGATTGAACCGTTTACGGTAAGAAGAATTTTGTCAAAAGAAACTTTTGATCCTTTGTCTCCTGCCAAACGGTTTACAAACAACTTCTGGTCTTGCTCAACTTTGTATTGAAGCCCTGCTATTTCTACAATTGCAAACATTGTTTATAAAATTTTAGTTATTCGAGGTGCAAATATAAGAATAATTTTCCAATCCTCTCATAATCAATCTTTATTTTTTGCGAAATAAAACGGATCTCCTATTCACTATGCTATGAATATTTTTTCAGATGAATATTATTCCGTGTAAGAGATAATTTTATAACTTAGTCGATACCAAAATTTTTAATATGAAGAAAAACTTTAATTTCTGCTGTTTAGCAGGAGCTATTGCTGTATTCTCTTTAACAGCATGTAATGACAACTCTACCGAAGACAACAATCTTTTACAACAACCGCAGGCTGAAAGTGCCAAAGTAGAACAGCCTAATGAACGGGAAAAGGCCTGTTACTATGTAGACCAGAACTGGAATTCCTCAGCAGTGCTGAAAACTACCCTGAAAACCTCAACGGATACCAACTTCATGAACGGCCAGATGACTAAAATTGCCAGCCTTTGGGGAAGAAGCAATCCTACCCTGAGATTTGTGGATGATCCGTCCAGCCCGAATTCTACGTACAATGCCATCTCCTACTCCACCGGTAAAATTTATTACGGATATGCCATCTATTATGATGCCAAAAACAAAGGCGGGGATATTGTGAATGCCATGATCCTGGCCCATGAGTACGGCCATCAGCTCCAGTACATTTTCGGACTGCCTTCTGTAAATGAATCTACAGCCAGGCCGAATGAGCTTGAGGCAGACGGATTTGCAGGCTATTATCTCAGAAGACCGGAAGGGTATAATAAAACACAGTTCTCGGAAATTGCCGCTGCTTATGAATTTGCCCAGAGCATCGGGGATTATGCGACGACAAGCCCGGGCCACCACGGTACGCCGCCACAAAGGAGATCAGCAGTACGTCTTGGATTCCTCTTGGGGCAGTACAACCTTTCTGCATCTGATTTCGACTATAACTTTTTCTACTATTACCAGGGCGTGCTGAACGGTACGTATAAAATGGGGAAAAATTCAAGGAACCCGGAACTTGATGCCTATATGATGCAGTATATCGACGAGCTGAGAAAAATCCAGTCCGGAGAAATCTCTGCAGAAGAGTTCAAAAACTTGAAATAGTAACATTCATTCTCAATATTTACAGTAAAGAAAGCAGGATCACGGTTCTGCTTTCTTTTTTTGTAAAAACTATTCCGAAAACTTTATCTATTTTTGGCTGTATCAATTATATCCAATACCCTGCATGAAAAGAGATCTTTATATTGATTTTGCCAAAGGGCTTGCTACCCTGTCCATCATCTTCATCCACACTGCTTTCTGGTCCGGACAGTTTTATATTCCGGCAGAAGTAAGGGTACTTTCCCTGGTGTTTGATGTAGCTCTGTTTTATGCACTGAGCGGAATAACCTCAGGCAACAATATTGAAAAAACATTCTACAGGCTTCTGAAACTGCAGATTACCTATATGATTTTCGTGACCCTCCTGTTTTTTGCAGATTATTTCTTCAAAGTATTCGGACTCAGTTTCTTTTCAGAGGAATGGCTCCGGCAGTTCTACTCTACTTTCGGATCCAAATATGCAGCAACGGCAATATCTGCAGAACCTCAATGGCAGACGCTTGGGAACTGGTACCTGCACCAGTACACCAATGCAGATACCTTCCCTGTGGTGATGGGAAGTTTCTGGTACCTGAAAGTCTATTTTATCCTGACTGTATTCGGGGTACTGATCTTAAGGTTTTTCCCGAAGCATATCAACTGGTTTATTGCAATCTGTGTTATCCTGACCTTACTGTTTAATTTTCTCCCATTTTACTATCCAACGGGCCAGGTGGGCTACGTCAGCTTCTATCTGGCTGTTTTCCTGATCGGCAACAGGATGAAAGGCAAAAAAATAAGCCCGGGCATGATCCCGCTTCTTTATCTGGCAGTAGGGGTGCTCCTGATGGTGATGTTCTGGTTTTACGGAAATGATATCTTTTACAAGATCAACAGAAACAAATTTCCTCCAAAGATACCCTATATAATCTGGACGTTATTTTCCCTGGTTACCTTATTTACATTATACAACAGGCTTAAGGTCACCAAAGAAAACTTCATCACTTATATAGGCAAAAATGCCATATTCTTTTATTTTGCCCAGGGGTTAAGCTCATCAATTGTATATTTTATCGTTGTATCCATAAACGGAAAAATGCCGTGGTGGATCATGATGATCCTCATCTACGGCATTAATATTATTTTAGCATCGCTTATTGCACCTGTCCTTAAGAAAGCAGATGCAGAAGGATGGAAAATACTGGAATTCCTCAGAAAGAAATCGGCAGTATGATTATCCTCTGGTTCTTCTTCCGTTTCTGGTCAGCAAAACAACAATAAGGATAAGGACTACCGCTCCTATAATGATATATTTGGGATCTGTATACCATTCCGTTGTTGTTGTAGTTGTCGTTGAGTTTACGGTAACATCTGTGCCGGTACTTCCGCTGTTTTCCTGTGCAAAAGTAAATCCTGACATCAGAGCGAACATAATAAAGGCAATAGCCTGACTGATTTTGCTTTTCAGCATTGGAATTGTTTTCATTGTTTTATTTTTTTAATGTTATAGACATAATATCAAAATAAATACCATTATTTTAAAATGTTTTAACGAAAATAAAGACATCCATCCTAAAAATATTAAAATCCAATAAAAGTTCTGACATATCGCAATTTATTTTAATTTTACAGAAAATTTGAAACATGTTTAAGCTGAAACTCCCTACCGACCCAAGGTGGGCCAATATTGCAGAGGGGAACATCGGAGAAATTTTAACGGACCATGCCTGGTGTGAGCAGAAAGCGGCGACCAATGCCATCGGCCTCATCACCATGCTTCCCGAGCATCCGGAAATCGTTACGGAGCTTCTTGCCATTGCCCAGGAGGAACTGGACCATTTCAACCAGGTGCATGAGATCATTAAGAAGAGAGGATACACCTTCGGGAGAGCCAGAAAGGATGATTACGTCAATGAGCTGATGAAATTCATCATTCAGGGAAGCCGTGAAGACCTGATTGTTGATAAAATGCTTTTCGCAGCCATGATAGAGGCCCGGAGCTGTGAAAGATTCAAAGTGCTTACGGAAAATATACAGGATGAGGAGCTGAAAACGTTTTACCGTGAGCTGATGATTTCGGAAGCCAACCATTATACTACCTTTATCGGATTTGCAAGACAACTTGGAGATCCGGAAAAAGTCAATGTGCGATGGGAGGAATGGCTAGACTATGAAGCCAGGATCATTCAATCGTACGGAAAAGGTGAAACCATACACGGATAAGAACAGACATTGAAAAAATTTACGTTTGAAAATATAGCCAATTTTTTCCTGAAGAATTTCTTCCAGGGATTAGTTATTATCGGGCCCATCGGACTGACGATCTTTGTCATATGGTATGTAGTCACGTCTATTGACAATATCATCCCATCGGTAGCCAAAGAAATTCCAGGGCTGGTTTTTATTTCAACGATCCTTTTTACGGCCGCATTGGGTTTCCTGGGAAATAAATTCGTAGTCGGCAAATTCTTTTTCGATTCCATGGACCGTCTGCTGGAAAAAACGCCGGGCGTAAAACATATTTATACCCCCACTAAAGACGTTATGTCGTCCTTCGTGGGAGACAAGAAAAAATTCAATGATCCGGTCTGGGTAAAAACCAATGAGAATCCCGAGATCTGGAGAATCGGCTTTCTGACCCAGAAAGAGATGGCCGATGTGGAAAAGCACAATTATGTGGCCGTCTACCTCCCACATTCCTATGCCATTTCAGGCTGGGTAATTGTTACGGAAGAAAAAAATATCAAGCCTGTCGTGGGCATGACCGCAGCTTCAGCCATGAAATTTGCCGTCAGCGGCGGAGTTGCAGGATTTCATTCAGATGATAATATCTTCAAGGCACCGGAATAGTATTTCCTGCGCAGACCTCTGATCAATGAAATTATTTCAATTTTTTCTATAACAATCCTTAAACATATTTAATCCATGACTTTACCATACGCGGAACCTTTCCGCATTAAAATGGTGGAAGAAATCCGCCAGTCTACCAGAGAAGAAAGAGAACAGTGGCTGAAAGAAGCCCGTTATAATTTATTCAACCTTAAATCTTCACAGGTTTTCATTGACCTGCTGACAGATTCCGGAACGGGCGCTATGTCTGACAGGCAGTGGGGTGCCCTGATGACGGGGGATGAAAGCTATGCCGGATCCAGATCTTTCGAGCAGCTGCATGCCACCGTTCAGAAAATTACCGGGTTCAAATACCTGCTGCCGACCCACCAGGGAAGGGCAGCAGAAAACGTACTGTTTTCCGTATTGGTGAAAGACGGGGACGTAATTCCCGGAAACTCGCATTTTGATACCACAAAAGGGCATATAGAGTTCAGGAAAGCCCATGCCATCGACTGTACCATAGATGAAGCATTCGATATCAATGATCTTCACCCGTTCAAAGGAAACATCAACCTCGAAAAACTGGAAGAAGTCTATAAAAGCCATCCGAAAGAAAAGATCCCTTTCTGCCTGATTACCATTACCTGTAACTCTTCCGGAGGCCAGCCCGTATCTCTGGAAAACATGAAGGCGGTAAAAGCATTATCTGACCAATATGGAATCCCCGTATTTTTTGATTCGGCAAGATTCGCTGAAAATGCCTATTTCATCAAGAAAAGAGAAGCAGGACAGGAACACAGAAGCATCAAGGACATCTGTAAAGAAATATTCTCCTATGGAGAAGGAATGACGATGAGCTCAAAGAAGGACGGCCTTGTAAATATCGGCGGATTCATTGCCCTGAATAACGAAGAAGTATTCAGAAAGGCTTCTAATTTTACCATTATCTATGAAGGCTTTATTACCTATGGAGGAATGGCCGGAAGAGATATGGCAGCATTAGCGGTAGGACTGGATGAAGCTACGGAATTTGCCTATCTGGAAAGCAGGATTTCCCAGGTTGAATATCTGGGCCATAAACTGATTGAATACGGGATCCCGGTACAAAAACCGATTGGCGGACATGCAGTATTCATTGATTCTCTTAACTTCCTGCCTGGAGTATCCCGCGAAGAATACCCGGCACAGACCCTTGGGCTGGAAATTTATAAAGAAGCCGGGATCAGAACCGTAGAAATCGGGACCTTGTTGGCTGACAGGGATCCGGAGACCAGGCAAAACCGCTATCCTAAGCTGGAACTGGTACGCCTCGCCATTCCAAGGAGAACCTATACGAATAATCACATGGATTATATTGCTGCCGCAATTAAAAATGTATATGAAAGACGGGAAGAAATCACCAAAGGGTACAGAATTACCTGGGAGCCTGAGCTCCTGAGGCATTTCACGGTACATCTGGAAGAAGCTTAGTAGCTATACCATAAACGGGTTCAGAAAAATATTCTGAACCCGTTCTTTATAATGTTTATTTGAAGAGTTTACTTTTTTGAAATTCTGTACAGCTTTCCGCTATCGGTTACGGCATACAGGCTGCCGTCACTACCGTTCAATACATCCCTGAACCTTTCTTTCTGATCTGCAAGCAGGCGTTCCTCGCCCACTACTTTATTGTCTTTCATAACGATCCTGTTGATATGTTCGCCGCTCAGGCAACCGATAAACAGGTTTCCTTTCCACTCCTCCATGTTTCCGGTATAGAAAGTAACTCCACTTGGGGAAATGACCGGATCCCAGTAATACACCGGCTGTTCCGTTCCGGCCTTTTGCGTAGTTCCGTTATTGATTTTCTCTCCGGAATACTCGATTCCATAAGTAACATCGCCCCAGCCATAGTTTTTACCGGGCATGATCAGGTTGATTTCGTCACCGCCTCTGGGCCCCATTTCAACATCCCAAAGCGTTCCGTTGGGATCGATGGCCATTCCCTGAGGATTCCTGATTCCGTAGGCATAAATTTCCGGTTTAAAGCCAGCTTTTCCAATAAAAGGATTTCCGGGCGCCGGTTTTCCGTCTTTTGTTATTTTTAAAATTTTCCCTAAATAATTATCTGTTCTCTGGGCATAAACCCTCGTCTGTTTATCCGATCTCTCGCCGGTACTTACGAAGAGGTTTCCGTCTTTATCAAAAGCCAGCCGGCTGCCGTAATGCTTGTCGCCATCGTAGGTCGGGGTTGCCCGGAAAATAACCTGTACTCCTGAAACATTCTTCAGATCGGCAGAAAGCATTCCTTTCCCTACTGCGGTATGATTTCCTTTCTCGTAAGGCTCTGAAAAACTGAAATAGATCATGCGGTTGTTGCTGAAGTCCGGATCCAGGGCAACGTCAAGCATTCCTCCCTGGCCTTTGGAGTCCACTTTCGGGAATCCTTCAATTTTGGAGATCTGTTTTCCGTCGGCCGAAACAACATTAATATATCCTCTTTTATCAGTAATTAAAAAACGTCCGTCCGGCAGGTTGATGATTCCCCAGGGTTTCCCAAGGTCTTTACTCAGAACCTCCACATGGTAAGGCGTTGCAGTCTTTACAGCTTTTATTCTGGTCTGTCCTGCAAATGCGGGCTTATACTCCGGTGAATTTGGCTCTTTGGTTTCCACACTCCCGTCTTTACCCAGACTCTGGGCATTCACAGTATTGTCTTTGCAAGAAGATAAAATCAGGAATAAGCTGAGAGCAGAAATGTAAAATTTATTGAATTTCATATGATTAGATTTGATGGTTCCGGAAATGGATGGAAAAATAATGCCATAAAAATTTGGTAGTTCATATTTTTATTCTACATTTGTAGAACAAATTAACAATCCGTAGAATATGAGAGAAATAAAACTAACCGATTCTGAAAAAGGCCTTATGGATATTCTTTGGGAAAAAGAAAAAGCATTCATGAAGGATATCCTGGACTCCTATCCGGAGCCGAAACCGGCAACGACCACGATTGCCACGCTGCTTAAAAGAATGCAGAACAAAGATTTTGTCGGCTACACATTGTATGGAAATTCCCGCGAATACTTTCCGAAAATCGCGAAAGGGGAATACTTCAAAGAAGAAATGTCTTCCATGATTGATCGTTTTTTCAACAGTTCCGTAACCCAGTTTGCTTCGTTTTTTACCTCGAACGCAAAACTATCCCAGAAACAGCTGAAAGAACTCCGTGAAATTATCGACCGGCAAATTGATGAAAAATGATAATCCTTTTTAAAATTATACTGTGCTCTGCCCTGCTGATTGCCTTGTACTATGGATTTTTGCAGAAGGAAAAGATGTACCGTTTCAATAGGATCTATCTGCTATTTTCATTGTTTTTTTCTTATACGGTTCCTTTTATCTCTATCAGTACGGAAGCTCCGAAACCTGTCAACCGTTTACAGACTACCCTTGAAACTACCCAGCAGATTCTGGATCTTACACCTAAGCAGAACGATTTCGACCTCATTAACTTGATCTGGATACTCTATGGAATCATCACTATTATATTCCTGTGCAGACTCATTATTTCATTTATGAAAATCAAAAATTTAAAGGGAGAGAAGATCATATATCAAAATCTGAAAGTTTCAGTAACAGAAGATGAAATTCAGCCTTTCAGTTTTTGGAATACAATCTACTTAGGAAAAAGATATTTCATCAATAATCAAATAGATGATAGAATTTTTCTGCATGAAAAAAGCCACCTGGAACAGAAGCACAGCATTGATCTCATTATTGTCGAAATCGTGAAAGCTTTCACCTGGTTCAATCCGGCTGTCTACTTTTACAAAAATGCCATCCTTATGAATCATGAATTCCTGGCGGATGACTCGGTTTTGGAAAATAATTTTAACGTCAAAGACTATCAGAATTTAGTATTAGATGAAATCATCTCAAGTCAAAATTATACCCTCACCAACACATTCAATTTTAAAAATATCAAAAAACGTTTTATTATGATGAACACCAAGAAGTCCATATGGACCCAAGTAAAAAAAGCCATCAGTATTCCTGCTCTGGTCATTGCCTTCGGATTATTTGTAGAAAAAACCTATGCCCATCCGATTGAAAAAATGATTGAAAAGACGCAAAAGAAAATGTCAGAACCAGATTACGATCCGGCAGACCAAACCCAACAAAATGAAGGTACGGAATCCGTAAAATATGATTTGTCTGAAGCATCTGAAATTCCTGAGCAGCTTATCAAAAATAAAAAGATCCAGGATACCATCCGGCCGCAGAAAGGTAAAAGCACCAATCTTAATCAGGAAACGGTGTCCAATTCAACAAATGATCCGACACAGCTTCCGCAATTTCCCGGCGGACCGATTGAACTGAGAAACAAAGTTGCAAACTTATTCGACGCCTCCAGACTGGAAGCTGAAAAACCGAAAGGCTCATCAAGAGCCGATATTATGTTTACCGTAACCGACGCAGGAAATGTAGTGAATGTAAAAGTCGCAGGAAATAATGAGTCTTTTAATAATGAAGCATTAATCTCATTTAAAAAGGCCAATGAAAATGTCACTTGGAAGCCTGCGGAAAAAGATGGAAGACCGGTGAATTACGCCATGCGACTGCCTTTAACCATGTCATTTGAATAAACAGACAAGCATCCAAAACCGGGATGCTTTTTTATTTAACAATTCATAAATGATAAATAAAATGAATCATCAAAATACAGATTAAGATCCATCGTATGATTGAATACCAAATAATTCTTTCGTATTTTTGTTAGGATAACATCACCAATTTTATGAATTTTAAACTTCAATCAGAATATAAACCTACCGGCGACCAGCCATTAGCGATCCAGAAACTTACTGAGGGCATTGAGATCGGTGAGAAATACCAGACTTTGCTTGGGGTAACGGGTTCCGGTAAAACCTTTACGGTAGCCAATGTGGTTCAGAATGTGCAGAAACCAACCCTGGTGCTGGCCCACAACAAGACGCTTGCTGCTCAGCTTTTCATGGAATTTAAAGAGTTCTTTCCGGAAAATGCCGTTGAATATTTTGTAAGTTACTATGATTACTATCAGCCGGAAGCCTATATAGCTTCCTCAGGAACTTACATAGAAAAAGACCTCAGCATCAATGAAGAAGTGGAAAAGCTCAGATTATCCGCTACGGCAAGCCTTCTATCCGGAAGGCGGGATGTGCTTATTGTAGCCTCGGTATCCTGTATCTATGGTATCGGAAATCCTTCCGAGTTTCACAAATCCCTCATTTCCATTGGGATCGGGGAAAAAGTGACCCGTACGGCATTATTGCATGCATTGGTCAACGCATTATATTCCAGAACTTTGAATGAATTCCAGCGCGGGACATTCCGTGTGAAGGGCGATGTGATTGACGTGTTCCCGGCTTATGCAGATAACGCGATCAGGATTCAGTTTTTCGGTGATGAGATTGAAAAAATCCAGAGTTTCGATCCCGTAACGGGGAACGTAACGGCAGCATTCGACCAGATCCAGATTTATCCGGCCAACCTTTTCGTAACGTCGAAGGAAACTTTGAACGGAGCGATCAGGAATATCCAGGATGATCTGGTTAAGCAGGTTGATTTCTTCAATGAAGTTGAAAAACCCCTCGAAGCCAAGAGGCTTCAGGAAAGAACGGAGCTGGATCTTGAAATGATCAAGGAACTTGGGTACTGCTCAGGTATTGAGAATTACTCCCGTTATCTGGACGGACGTGTACCCGGCTCGCGCCCATTCTGCCTGATTGATTATTTCCCGAAAGATTTCCTGATGGTGATTGACGAGAGCCACGTAACGGTTCCTCAGGTTCATGCCATGTACGGAGGCGACCGCAGCCGTAAGGAATCGCTGGTAGAATACGGATTCCGGCTTCCTGCAGCCATGGATAACAGGCCATTGAAGTTCGAGGAATTCGAAAGCATGCAGAACCAGGTGATCTATGTATCTGCTACTCCGGCAGATTATGAGCTTGAAAAAACAGGTGGTACGTATGTGGAACAGATCATCCGCCCTACCGGACTGTTAGATCCGGTCATAGAAATCCGTCCGACAGCCAACCAGATCGACGACCTGATGGAAGAAATCCGCAAAAGGGCTGAAGTAGACGAAAGGGTTCTTGTAACAACCCTGACCAAAAAAATGGCTGAAGAGCTGACCAAATACTTCACCAAATTTGGGATTAGGACCCGGTATATCCACTCCGATGTGGAGACGTTGGAAAGAATACAGATTATGCAGGACCTGCGGGTAGGACTCTTCGATGTGCTTATTGGGGTAAACCTCCTCAGAGAGGGTCTTGACCTTCCGGAAGTTTCATTGGTAGCCATCCTGGATGCCGATAAAGAAGGAATGCTGAGAAGCAGGAGATCCATGATCCAGACGGTAGGTCGGGCAGCCCGGAATATCAACGGCCGCGCCATCATGTATGCCGATAAGATTACCAAATCCATGCAGACCACACTGGACGAAACAGAATACCGCCGTGCCAAGCAGATGCAATACAATGGAGAACACGGCATCGTTCCGAAGGCGCTCAACAAGAAGATTTCTGAAAGCCTGGTAGGAAGAAGCAAGGACTTTCCGGATGAAAAATATACCCAGAAAGAAATCCTCCAGAAAGTTGCAGATGCCAAGGCAAGCTATACATCCGGAGACATGGATAAAGTCATCAGCCAAAAACAGAAAGAGATGGAAGCCGCTGCCAAGAATCTTGATTTTATCAAAGCTGCTAAATTAAGAGATGAAATTGCTGCCCTGAAGAATTAAGTATTTATGGAAAAGGTCATTATTATTTGTGGAATCTATTCTTTCCTTTTTGGAATATTTCACCTGTTCTTCTGGCGTTTTTTTAAATGGAAAAAAGATTTGGCAAAACTTTCCCAGGTAAACAAAGGAATTGTACAAATCCTGAATATTCAATTGATTTTTTTCTTTTTCTCCATGGCCTTTATCTGTTTCTTTTTCACGAAAGAACTTACAGAAACCAGGTTAGGTAAAGTTTTCTTTATCGTAAATTCCGGTTTTTGGGCAACAAGAATAATCAACCAGTTTATGTTCTTAAAAATGAATGATTACAGAGTACATCTCCTGACATTCATTTTTTTTATTGGTTTTATTCTATTCTTAGTTCCGGTTGTTTATTAATTATTTTACCCTATAAAATTTTCGGCGGCATCTCTAATGCGGCCGAAAATTCAGCTATAAAAACTTAATATACTAATGATAAGTTATGAGAAAAGTAACAGGAATCGGCGGAATCTTCTTTAAATGCAAAGACCCGAAAGCCATTAAAGAATGGTATAGAACCCACTTGGGATTAAACATCAATGACTACGGAGCTACTTTTGAGCCTGAAGAGAATTCAAAAGGCAGCTCCCTTAGCTGGAGTCCTTTTCCGGAATCGACTACTTATTTCCAGCCATCAGAACATCCGTTTATGATCAACTATATCGTTGATGACCTCGAACAGCTGGTACAGGAGCTGAAGCAGGCTGATGTAGAAATACTTGATGAAATATCAGCTTATGAATACGGAAAGTTTATCCATATCCTCGATCCGGAAGGCCGTAAGATAGAATTATGGGAACCTTAAAAACAATGAAGAAAAACCCAGATTATCAATTCAATGGCATTATTTTCCAGGTGCTGATCAATAAGGAACAGAAGCCATACTGATCCATTACCAGGATCATCTGTTTTTAAGGGACATCCGGATAGGAATCAGAAGTTCCATAAGCCCGTTGATTTTGATTTCATATATGGTAGCCAGCTGCATGCCTAATTTTCCTTTGGGCATTCCCTGGCGCTGAAACCATTCGAGATAGCTGACCGGAAGGTCTGCCAGTACAGTTCCTTCATATTTGCCGAACGGCATTTTCATGATACAGATGTCACGTAATATCTCCGGATTTACCCCTTCCACAGCTTATAATATTATTTCGATTTTACTTTCAAGTTCCTTATTCTTATCAGGAATTTCAAGTTCCGGAGTATCATTGTCTGAAAACTCGTCTTTGTATACCTGAATCAGAAGAAGGGTGAAAGATACTAAAATCGGCCCGAAAATCAGCCCCATGAATCCGAATAAATTCATCCCCATGATAATTCCGAAAACAGTATTTAGCGGGTGAATGTCCTCCAGCTTTTTAAGCAGTGTAAAACGCAGTAAATTATCCGTTAACCCTACCACGATAAGGCAATATGCTGCAAGGCCCAGTCCATGGCCCGTATCGCCTTCAGCAAACATATAGATGCAGACAGGACCATACACAATTGCTGCACCCACCACAGGAATCATGGAAGCTGCTGCCGTTAAGGCAAATAAAAGAATGGGACTCGGAGCACCGAAAATAAAATACCCTACCAAAGCTACGATACCCTGCCCGAGGGCTACTACAGGAATTCCAATGGCATTGGCGATGATCAGTTTTCTCATTTTTTCTCCGATTAAGGATACATTAGCTCTTTTTAGCGGAGCAGAAGAAGCCAGGATACGTTCAAAAAACCTTGGCTTTTCAAGCATGAAATAGAGGATGAAATACATAGAGGCAATTACGGTAAGCGTATTAACCGTACTGCTGAGCGCAGTGGTAGAAAACTGACCAACGAAAGTCTTAAGCCTGCTCATATTCTCTTTGCTCAGGATATCAAACCCGACTTTAGAATAAATGTAAGAATGTATTTTTTCCAGGAAAACATTGAATTTGGTCATATAAGCCTGGGCATTCCCCAACTTTTCAATCAGCAGGTCTCCGATAAAATAAATCGGCAGAATTATGATAATAAGGCTCGCCAGCATCAGAATAGTGGCCGCAAGCCATGGTTTCATTTTCCTTTCTTCCTGAAGGTAAAAATTATATTTACGGCACACCACATAAATGGTAATAGCACCCAGAACGGAAGGAATAAAAAGAGCAAGGTTAAAGCAGATTAAGCCTACAAATATGATGATAATAGAAAGCAGGAATACCTGCTTGATCTTTACCCCACTGATTTGCTGATCTTTGTTCATCATGTGTATCGTATTTTGATTTGATTTTTAAAATTAGGAAAATAACCCATACACTGCATCATAATCCTGCCGACATGCTTTTATATCATAAATCCTCCTGCTGTGTAAAGTCAAGGATGAAACACTAAAAAACGTGCCATAGTAATCCCTTACAGGAGAATACGTTTAATGAAATACAGCCTTATACCGTGTTTTATTCAGGATTGTACATTATCCGTTAGATCAATACCCTGATGATTCATTATTTCTTCCCGGAAGGTGTTTTTCGGAAAAGATAATCTGGTATAAAGAATAGATCATAGCATTCCAGAAAGGGAATGTAAAGAGGACCCCGAAAAAGAACAGCAGCAGTCCGGCATATTTAAAGAGTACAGCCACGATAATGCACACCGTGATTTCCAGGAAGTACATCCGCAACGCTTTTACATTCAAGGAAATGGCTTCAAAAATCCGCCTGTCCATAAAAAACATCAGAGGCGCAACCAATAAGGTTACATATACCCATACAACAGCAAGAATGATCGTTTGTGCTGTGTAAGCATACACAAAGAACCAGAAAATATAGTAAGAGACATACCGGAAAAAATTAATTCCCTGGTATCCTGCCAGTAAATCCCCGATTTCCAGTTTCTCACCAAGATCAATTTTCCTGAAGATCTGATAAAACCCGAGATTAAGCGGATATAAAAAAACCAGTGTCCCGATAAGGGACCATGAAAACACCTGGAACCCTTTGTCAGAAACCATTTTAGCCATCTGAGCACTATACTGTTCCAGGCCTCCCCCTTTCGCGTAAACAGCAGCAGCGTCCATATATTGCTGTATGATCCCGTAACGGGCATCAAAGTAAAATATAACGGTAAAAAGGATTCCGAAATAGATGACGGAGAACATCAGCTGGAACATCAGCGTTCTGCTCCAGTAGAAAAATGCCTGCTTCAGTATAAAATCAATTCCCGGTTTCTGAGGATATTTGTTCTGCATCAAAAAATTTTTATGCAAAAGTAAACATCAATAAGTACTTTTGCCGAATGTTTTCTGCAAATCATCAAAAATTTATGGAGATGGATGAGCTTTCCCTGCGGAAGGTTCCTTATTTCTTTATGATCGATTTCCTCGCATCGCAGGTTGAGGTCTTTCAGGAAAGTGAGCTGGAAGCCGCCGGACTGCTGATTGATTTCGAGCACTTCTCCAATACCGGAAAAGAAATCCGCACACTGGAAAAAGAAGTAGGCTGGAGAACCTATCCGGAAACCCTGGAAAGCTTCAGGATAGGCTTTGATGAGGTACAAAGAAACCTTAAGTTCGGTAACTCATACCTGATCAATTACACCCGGAAAACCCCGATTGAAACCAGGCTTTCATTAAGAGAAATTTTTTACCATTCCCATGCAAAGTACAAGGTATTTTATAAAGATTTTTTCGTATTTTTTTCTCCTGAAACTTTTGTAAAGATTATTGACGGTAAGATTTTTACCTATCCTATGAAAGGCACCATAGATGCTTCCCTTGAGAATGCCGCAGAAATCCTGAAAAACGACAAAAAGGAGAAGGCAGAGCATTATACGGTAGTGGATCTTTTGAGGAATGACCTGAGCAGGGTTTCGGATCACGTCAAAGTAGACCGGTTCCAGCATATTGATTTCATCAAGACCCGGCAAAAAGACCTGCTGGCTATGAGTTCGGAAATTTCAGGAACGGTGAAGCCGGAATTTGCCGGAAGATTAGGCAGCATGATGCAGCAACTGCTCCCCGCAGGATCAATTCTGGGCGCACCGAAATCGAAGACGCTGGAAGTCATCCTGGATGCGGAAGGCTATGACCGGGGTTTTTATACCGGGGTCTGCGGCTGGTTTGACGGGCAGAACCTGGACAGCTGTGTCATGATCCGCTTTATTGAACGCGAAGGCGATCAGCTGTATTTTAAAAGTGGTGGCGGAATTACCCACATGAGCCGTCTGGAAGACGAGTATGAGGAAATGAAAAATAAAATTTATGTACCAATTCATTGAAAGTATTAAAGTAGAGGACCAGGAAGTTTTTCTTCTCGGCCTTCATCAGAAACGGGTTGATGATACCTTCTCCCATTTCGGAAAAAACGGGGATTCCATCAATTTAGAAAAGATCTATGAACATCTCAACCATGAGGAAGACGGCCTTTTTAAACTGAGGATTACCTATGACCTGGACAAAAAGATCAGGACACAGATGATTCCATATGCCATCCCGGAGATCGGAAGCTTCCAGCTTGTGGAAAACAACAGCTATGATTATTCCTTTAAATTTGAAAACAGAAGGGAACTTGATATGATGAAGATGAAAGCTAAGGCTGAGGAAATCATCATCGTTAAAAACAACCATATCACGGACACTTCATACTCCAACCTCCTTTTCCTGAAGGGTAAAGAATGGTTTACTCCCTCCACTTACCTGCTGAACGGAGTACAGAGGCAGCACCTCCTGAAGACGAAAAAAATCAAGGAGCGGGATATTACGCTTCAGAATATCAAAGAGTTTTCTCATTTTCAGCTGATCAATGCCCTGAATGATTTTGATGAAAATTTCATCTATCCCATCCACAAGATCGTCAACCTGCCCGGAAATGAAGAATATTCAGACCTTAATTATCTTTGACAAAACTGAAATATGATTTCAGGACGGAAGCGTTGCTTTTGCCCGCCGTATTCACTTCCAGGATCTTAGGCTGCATATCTGCCTTGAAGAAATTCTCCAGAACCCTGTCGAGCGTAGCCTCATCATCTACTTTACTGTAGGAAAATCCGAAATGCTTGGCCAGAAGCTCGGCATTTTTGTGATGCCTTGTCGCAATGAATTCATCCAGCGTATTTGGGTTGGCATTGCCCGGACCCGGAATAATCTTAAATATATTCCCTTCCCCGTTATTGAAGATAATGACCCTTACAAAAGGCGGGATATACTGGTTCCATAGCCCGTTGATATCATAGAAGAAACTCAGGTCTCCCGTAATCAGGACGGTAGGATTTGGATTTTTGATGGCAAAGCCCATTGCTGTGGAAGTTGAACCGTCGATTCCGCTGGTGCCCCTGTTGCAATAGATCCTCCGTTTTCCGTAATCAAACAGCTGTGCATAGCGGATCGCTGAACTGTTGCTGAAATGGACATTATAGTTCTCCGGTATGGTCTGGGACGTTTTATTGAAGAAATAAAAATCCGAAAACTCCACCAGGTTCAGGTACTGCTCATGCCTAGCATCCTTTTTATCCCTTAAAACATCCCAAAGGTTAAAATAAGGCCTTGGCTCGAGATTGATCATTTTGAGAAGCTTTGAAAAAAATGCTTCCGGCTTCACTTCTATCTTTTCTGTGAGGGCGAGATAGGTATCCGGCTGCCATACCTCATCCAGATGCCAGTGCTGTTTGGGATGCGCGCTCCTCAGGAACTGCTTCACCTTTTTAGAAACAACATTCTGCCCTACTGTAATCAGCAGGTCCGGCGCATAGGTTTTATAATCTTCATCCGTAAAGTTATAGATATAGCGGTCGATATGCCTGAAAAACTTTTCATGGTACAGGTTCGAGTTCACTTCGCTCAGGACTACCGCAGAGTGATTTTTAACAAGCTGCGAAAGCTGGCTTTCCAGTTCTGCACTATAATCCCGGGTTCCTACCAGGATCATGATCCTTTTGGAAGTATTCCAGTCTGCCACCAGGTTGGAAGGGATCTCATACTCTTTAGTCCTGATCGTTTTTTCAACGGTAGGGAAAGTCGGGATCTCCGAAACCAGATGGTACAGAGGTTCTTCCAGGGGAATATTGATATGGACCGGTCCCTGTTTTTCAAAACAGAGTTCGATGGCCTTTTTAATGATGTCAAAATTAAGTTCTTCCGCATTCTCCTTACTGTCTTCCACCATCTGGAAATCCCCGTAGGAATGCTGCTGGAATAGATGGTTCTGGCGGATGGTCTGCCCGTCAAAAATATCGACATAATCCGTCGGACGGTCAGCCGTCAGGATCAGCATCGGGATATTCCGGTAAAAAGCTTCGGTGACGGCCGGATAATAATTGGCTGCTGCCGATCCGCTGGTGCAGGTAATGGCAACCGGTTTCTTCTCACTCATCGCCATGCCCAATCCGACAAAAGCCGCACTCCTTTCATCCACAATGCTGTAGCAATTGAACCCATCTACTTCCGAAAAATGAATGGCAAGAGGAGCATTCCTGGAACCCGGGGAAATCACCACATCTGAAATTCCGTATTGTCTGAGAAGGTGCGCCAGTATCTGAATGCTTCTTTTGGAAGAATATTTTTTCATAAGGCAAATTTAGTTTATATATACCTATTTAAAAATCATTTAAGCCAAAAAAAATGTAATTTAGCCGTTCGTTAAATTTCTAAAAATGGACAAAATACCTAGTGTAGACCTGCGTGATTTCCTTTCGGGTGACCCGGAACGCAAACAGAAATTTGTAAATGAAATCGGAAAAGCTTATGAAGAAATTGGTTTTGTTGCCTTAAAAGGCCATTTTCTTGATGACAAGTTGGTAGATGAACTCTATGAAGAGGTGAAAAACTTTTTTGAGCTCCCT
This sequence comes from uncultured Chryseobacterium sp., assembly GCA_913775525.1. Classification (GTDB taxonomy): domain Bacteria; phylum Bacteroidota; class Bacteroidia; order Flavobacteriales; family Weeksellaceae; genus Chryseobacterium. The sequence continues at coordinate 146,504 of CAJYLH010000022.1, read as the reverse complement.
GCGGAAACGAAACAGAAGTATGAGATCCCGGGGATCGGAGGACAGAGAGGGTATGTAGGATTCGGTAAAGAAACCGCCAAAGGCTTCAAGAAAGGAGACCTGAAAGAATTCTGGCATTTCGGCCAGTATGTGTCTGAAGACTCAAAATACAAAAGCGAATACCCTGATAACGTTATCGTAGAAGAGCTTCCTGAATTCAATGAAGTTGGGAAAGAGGCCTATCAGATGCTTGAAAAAACCGGGCAGTACGTATTGAGGGCACTTGCCCTGCATCTCGGTCTGTATGAATTTTATTTTGATGATAAAATCGCGGAAGGCAATTCTATCTTAAGGCCTATCCACTACCCGCCGATTACCCAGGAGCCGGATGATGCGGTAAGGGCAGCAGCACACGGAGATATTAACCTTATTACCCTTTTAATGGGAGCCCAGGGTAAAGGCCTCCAGGTTCAGAACCATAAAGGGGAATGGATCGATGCCATTGCCGAACCGGATGAACTGATGATCAATGTCGGCGATATGCTTTCCCGGCATACCAACAATAAATTGAAATCTACCATTCATCGCGTGGTCAATCCGCCGAGAGAATTATGGGGAACGTCAAGATATTCCATCCCATTCTTCATGCACCCGGTAAGCTCCATGCCTCTGAATGCGCTTGAAAACTGTGTGGATGAAAACCATCCTAAATTGTTTGAAGATACCACTGCCGGGGAATTCCTTCATGAGAGGCTGATAGAACTGGGCCTGATCAAGAAATAATTATACCTGTGCTCGTTGCTGAAAAAGTTTTTTAAAGAAAGGATACCACATCTGTTTTATGAATTAATTTTTTGTCTATATTTACATAACTATCAAATTTTTAATTAAATCAGTATGAAAAATTTAAAAAAACTAAGCAAAGGCCAATTAAAAGGAATTTCAGGAGGAGGAATTAAACCGCTTCCTGAGCCGGAATTATGCATGTATGCATGTGGTAACACCCTTATCTGTGCAACATGCAGTGATGACTTCAAATGCCCGGATAATTCCATCTGATTTGAAATCCAAACAAGTTTATAATGAAACCGCTCCTGAGGAGCGGTTTTTTATTTGTCATTTATCATATTATACTTTTATACCAATACGTGCTAAAAGTGAACAAGTAGAAATTAAGTCAAAAATAGAGATCTGACTGAATGAAAACAATTGAGAGAAGCATCTAAAATGATTATAAAATCACATAAACGAGATAAAATACCACATTTAACCAACTAATTTCCAATACTTTAAAATTAAATTCCCGCTTTTTACGCTTAAAATAACTTTTGGAATGGATAATTAACTATATTTGAAAATGACAGAATCTTACGGATAGCCTTTACCTACCCATCTCTGACAAAAACTAAATGACCACGAAACTATGTAACGGAAGATTTATTGACAGGAAATATTGTTAAATGCCACTATTTTTAGTGTATCCAATTTTCTTTCATAAGTCGGACATACCGAAACAGCGACTAAAAATAAACTGAAAGTAGGCTATCTTTTACAAAAATTTATGAAAAAACTAATCTCGATTTTTTTTATACTGGTATTTTCCAGTAGCATCTACGCCGGCTGGAGCACATCAGAAAGAAAAAACTGCAAATGGTGGAACAAGAAATACCATGCAACAGCAAGGGTTTTTACAGGATTGTTTGCTTCTCAGACGACCGGTAACTGCGGATATGCGTATGCCGAAAAAATTAAAAACTGTGCCTGGCAAAAGGCTTCCCGAGGAGATAACGGGGTCTGGGCACAAGGCGGTGTTAATAAAAGAATCTGCTCCAGGGGAGAAGTCATCACCCTTTTCGATGAGTTTTTTTTACCTCAGACAGATGAGGCTGAAGAGACTATTGAAGAATCGGAAATCAAGGCTGCACCATCTATCTTTGATGAAGATTCCCATGCTGTGGCAATTCCTAATATTAACGGAAAAATAAGACTGAAAAAGAACAATGGTTTTTATTCAGATCTTCGTTTTTCAATCTGGAAGCCAACTGATGACACTGTGAATTTCATTGAGGATGAGACCATGGATGATTCGGAAATCCTTCATCAGATCACTGTAAAAGTAACGGATAACGGGCTGATATTTAAAGGAGAGCTGGTTACTGAGGAGATTAAATCTAAATTTGAAGTAGTCAATACCGGAGATGAAATCTATGTGGTTATAACCGGACTTACGTTAAAGTTCCCAGTAGACCAGAGCATCTCATTAGATGAGGTATCTGTACAGATTGAGGGCGACGGTGCACCGGATACTAAGGCCAATGCTGCTAAAATGTCAGCTAATACCGATCTGGCTGTGGCTAAAAATGAATATCAATTTAATGTTTATCCGAATCCTACTTCCGATTTCATTACTATAGATTTCTCAAACAACCTTTCAGAAGGAAATACCAATATCCAGATTTACAACTTCTCAGGAAAAAAAGTAAAAGATGTATATAACGGTCAGGTTAACAGAGGAAATTCAAAATCATTAAAGATTGATCTTTCTTCCCTTCCAAAAGGAGAGTATTTCATACTCATAGACAGTAACGGCAAAAGGCTGAGCAAAAAAATAATCAAAGATTAAACATCAAACAGACTTCCTGCACGTCCTGCAGGAAGTCTTTAATCAAAACAGAATATGAAAGTACTTTTAAATACTCTTCTATTATCTTTGTTCCTTTTCACCGGAAATTTTTATGCTCAATCCAGCTATTCCTTAGGTCTTACTGTTGGTTCGGGAGCCAATATGTATAGAAATTCACGCTCAACCGACAAAAGCCACTTTAAACCTAATATACCTTTATCTCTGTATCTTGGGGCAAGGCTTTCCAAAAACCTGGATGAAGAAAACAAATTGTTTGCAGACCTGCTGTATACAAGAAAAAAAATAGAATATCAGTATAATATCAATGAGCCGGAAATTCCGTTTACGAACAAAGAAACGGTTGGCCAGAAATATGACTGCATTTCATTATACGTAGGATACAGAAGATTGTTTTCTGTGAATACAGGTTCGGTCTATATTGAAGCCAGTGTAGGTGCAGATTATAATAACAATGTCATGAGCTACAATGAAGGGAACGGAGAAGCTCAGGAAGGCATCAAAGAAACAATTTACTTTGAAAATTTTTACAATACGAACCTGGGAGAAAAAAGCTATACCATTAGTACCAATATAGGATTTGGTCTGAATTTTGGCACGAGAAACCAATATGACTTAGGGTTATCCATCAATATTCCTGTCCAGAAAATCCAGTCTAAAGAATCCCATTATCAATACACCTGGAACTACAGCGGTAAAAGCTATGTGCATCAGCTAAATTATCTGGGTACTATTTATTACCCAAGTTTAAGATTTACCTATTATTTTTTCTAGGAAACTAAGTAAGGCAAAGCATTAATCAAAAAGCCTGAGCTGCTGATCCTTCGCACCGGTAAATCCGGCTGTGGAAAGCTTCGGAAATTCTTTCCCCTCGAAAAATTTCTTCCGTCCTATTTTGAATGTATTGTGGATCATCGCTGCAATATTGCCTTCCCCTTTTTGACGGTCAAAATATTTTTTCTCTCCCAGTTTGCCTCCCCGCATGGAACGGATGAGATTCAGGACCTTCTGGGCACGGTCCGGAAAGGCGGATTCAATCCATTTAATAAAAACCGGTTCCACCGAGTCATTCAGCCGCACCAGAGTATAGCCGAAATTTTGGGCACCCGCTTCAGAAATAGCTTTTAGGATAGTCAGGGGTTCGTCACTGTTCAGCCCGGGAATAATCGGGGCAACCATCACATTCACCGGAATACCGTTTTCAGCCAGCAGGGCTACTGCCTTCAATTTATTGGCAGCAGAACTTGTGCGGGGTTCCATCGTCCTGCGGAGTTCTTCATTCATCGTGGGAATACTTAAAGAGACCGAAACCAGGTTCTGTTCTGCCATCGGCTTTAAGATATCGATATCCCGTAAAACAAGGGCGTTTTTTGTAAGTACATGTACCGGATGGCGATAATCCAGGCATACTTTGAGCAGCTTTCTGGTGATTTCAAACTGCCGTTCCGCAGGCTGGTAGCAGTCTGTATTCCCGGACATCAGAATAGGAGCCGGCTGATACCCTCTTTTCCTGAAAAACTGTTCAAGCAGCTCAGGTGCATTTTTCTTTACCATGATTTTTCTCTCAAAATCCACCCCGGCGCTGTACCCCCAATATTCATGGGTGGGCCTGGCAAAACAATATGAGCAGCCATGTTCGCAGCCCTGATACGGATTCATGGAGTATTCCATGGGCAGGTCCTCACTTTTTACCTTGTTGACGATGGTCTTTGGAAACACTTCGGTAAAAGAAGTCTTAACTATGTCCAGATCTTCTTCCTCAGGGTCAAAGGTATAGCGCTCGAAACGATTGACTACATTCCGCTGTGCTCCCTGTCCTTTAATGATATCCCTCTGCTCCATGATGATGTAAAGTTAAAACGTATGCGGTATTCATATCGTATTTTCACCCTTAAAGTTTTCCACAAAAAAACCGGTACTTGAAAGCACCGGTCTGTTCGTTTAACATACGATATATTAATACTACTTCTATTTCAATGCGTAAAATTCGATGCCGTGGTCATCATCTTCCGACGGACCATTGCTGAAGTGCCTGTGATAATCGGAATAATAATCACTGTACTTTTTATCTTTTTTATATAAAATTTTTTTTATGCCTATGATACTTAAAACGGCTAAAAGTCCAACTCCCCCTGCCAGTAATACGCCTACCTCTTTTTTCATATGAATCTGATTTTAGATACGTATTACAAAAAGTATACCTATTACAGTCTCTTAAATTCTAAATTTTGTTAATATTGCGGCACTCATACTATAAATATCATTCTCCACATCCCGCTCTAAGCTGTTGCCAATGGTTCAATTATTGTATTAACCATGAAAATTATTGATTATGTATAGTTCTGAAGAAATGACAACCTTAAGTCAGGTGATGACAAAGATATCCCAGAGAGGAATTAAGAGAGAGTTCAGGATGAATGAAGAGGGCGTGATGACCCTTGAAAACTCCGGAAGAAGCTATCAGCCGGCAGATTTATGCATCCTTAGAACCTACCGTTTTGAAGGTGACAGCAACCCGGCAGATAATGTAGCGCTGTATGTGGTTAAGGATACAGAAGGCAACCTCGGAATGATTATCGATTCTTACGGTGCAGACAGCAATTATCCCGGTGATGAGTTTGATAAATTTCTGAGGGAGATCCCGATTAAGGAAGACGAAGAATTCACCCTGTAAATATGAAACCCGGCACTAAAAAAATACCGGGTTATTTTATGCCTCTTTATTTCGTAGCTTTTTCCGGGCCGGGCTTTTTACCGGTAGCTTGCTTTACCTTCTTATCCACATTCTTAACAGGCCTGGTGGTCACATTCACCGGCTCTTCTTTTCCGCCGGCAATCCCGATCAGCGTCCTCTTCAGTCCCTGTTCAATCCCCTTCCAGAAGAGATTGAAGAATGACTTTGTAGGGTCCCGCTCTACACCTTCAATGGTTACATCCTGCGGAAGTTTCCCTGAATCTGATTTTACAAACAGGTTAGCAATGGCCGTAAGCAGTCCTTTCTTCTGTCTGCTGTCTTTATTCAGCAGTGTTACTTTAAGGTCTTTATGCTTAAGATTAAAAGCGCCGCCAAGCCCTGCAGGATTTCCTTTAAAGTTAAACAGCATTTCCTGGATGGTTCCGGTAGCTGTGACATGCAGGTAAGGCCTGATAAATGGGTTGATGCCTGCTGCCGGGAGATTAACGGCCTTTCCTGAAATCGTAAAGTGGTCTTTCTGATCTGCCACGTCAAAATTCCAGCTCACCGATAATGGCGCCAGGTTCATAAAAGAACAGCCAATCTTAATATCCACACGCGTAGGCTTTCCCTGCATCCTGGCAGAATTCAGGTTTTTCACATTCATATTGAAATTGCTGAAGGTCAGCTTTCCGGGACCCTCGCTTTCAGGCGTATCTTCTTCATAAACAAGTTTTGAATTTTTAAGATCAAGATTCTTTACATACAGGGGAATTGTAATGGTCCTGAGCATCCTGGAATACAATGCTTTTTCCTTGGGATCATCTTTCGGGATCTTACTCCTGAAAATATTGGCATCCGCTGAACTGATGCTTACATTAGAGGCATTGATAAATTTCTTTCCGGAAAAGAAATCCCAGCTTCCGTCGGCCGTAATCTGCCGTACATTAATATCGTATAAATCGCTTTCCACCGGTATCATCCGGATGAACTGCGCTCTCGAAACCACCGGCTTCATGGCAAACTGGCTGATGCTGACCTTATTCTGATTGAACTCAGATGCACCGGCAGTCATATGGTAAAACTGCGTCCGGTAAGAAAACGTTCCGGCAGTGATCCGGTAATCTTTCATGCTGATGGCCATCCCAGAATTTCCGGATAGCCGGTCCAGCTGAAGCCCGTTTACGGATGCATTCAGATTGGTAATGGCTAGAGGCTGATTATTTTTTTCATAACCAACATCAGAATTCCTGATCAAGATTTTCCTGACCAGGACCGGAAAATGAATCCCGCCGTTCCCTGATTTTTTGTTTGTCGTGGCTTCAGCAGCACGTATGCTTCCTGTAGCTTTATCCACCAGAATTTCCTTTATATCAAGGCTCAGTTTACGCTCAATAAACTCCCATTTGTTCAGGGTAAAAGCAAGGCGGTCTATCAAAAGATCCGACAGTTTCTTACCTGAAGCCGGATCAGCTACAGAAATATTCCTCAGTTCTCCGCTTTTAGGGTTCAGCGCAAGACTTCCCACTGTAAAATCTTTAGGACCGGAATACACGATGTTCCTTCCCGAGACTGTAAAGTTTTTATAGCCTATTGGAATGACCTCTTTTGATGTTTCTTTGTCAAGGGTGAGCTGATTAATGTTTACATTCAGGGCACCGGCAGACACCAGACGGCTGCCATCGGGTTTTGTGATTTTTATTCTGGCATTGACGAGTTTTACAGCATTGAGACTGATTTCGAAACCCAATGGCTTATCAGATTTCTGAGGCTGCGCATCGGTCGTATACATCAAAAGGTCCGGGTTGTGGAAAACAGCATTGGCCAGCGATATTTTATTTTTCCTGAGCAGCACGTCCTTAAATTCCACTTTGGGAATGGTACACTGATAGAGTTTTGTCTGCTTGGGATAAAATCTTTTGAACTGGGAAAAGGTCAGAAGCGGAACCAGCCTCAACCCTTCCAGTGTCATTAACCCTTCCGAGGTGCTTATGGTATTTATTTTCAGGGCATATGTATTATTTGGCCTGAAAAAAAGGCTCTTGCCGCGGATCCTGTATTGGTCAAATGCAAGAGGAAGCTGATTTTCTACCGACTTTTCAGTCATCCGGAGATTATTGACGGATAAATCAAGATCCTTTACCGCAAGGTATTTCTGCCGGGTATGTTTAAAAATGGTAATATCTCCCTGGTTGATCCTAATATTTTCAAAAACGACGGGGTTTCTCTTTTTACCGGTTTTCCGGTCGACCGGTTGGGCAAGGATGACATTAAGGTGCGGATGGGCAAGCAGAAGGTCTGAAGAACTGATCCGCTTGTTGAAGACCGCATCATAGATCCCGAAACGGCTGACCTTTAAGGTATCTATAGTCCCCTGAAGACCTATAACGTCAGTATTCAGGGGATTTTTATTATTGATGGAAATTCCGGCGGAAAATATATTGCCGGTCAGCAGGTCTACATCCAGTTTCTTATAGGAAACTTTGTAATCAGTATTTTTGCTGATGTATCCGGGCAGGCTTCTTTTAAGCCATATGTTCAGTCCGAAATTACCCATAAGAATAATCAGAAACAGAATTCCTAAAACAAAAAGCAGCTTTTTACCCCATTTCTTCATAATTATTATCGGTATTAATACGATCAGTCTTTAATAGTGAGCTCCACCCTGTAGCCTTCGTGGCCCCTGATATTGATGAAGTCCCCGCCTTCGAAACTGAGGTACTGGCCTTTGATCCCGGTAAGCCGTCCTGTATATTCAGGTTTTTTGTCCAGCGTGAATGAAGTTACTTTTTCAGGTTTTTCAAAAGGGTAATCAATCATCCATACTTCTTCTCCTTCACTGTAAAATTTCTGGAAATCTTCCGGAAAATACTGCCTGATCTTCTGCTGGAAATCGGCCAGGTCCACTTCCCCTTCGAAATCATCCTGGAGCATTTTTTTCCAGCTTGTTTTGTCAGGCACATGCTGTTTTAAGGCAACTTCTATCATTCCGGCTTCATAGCGGTTCTCAGTTCGCGCTATGGGAAGAGCAAATGTTGCGCCCTGATCAATCCATCGCGTAGGAATTTGTGTATTCCTCGTTATCCCAACCTTTACTTCTCCCGTATAAGCCAGGTAAACAGTATGAGGCTGAAGCTGTATTTCTTTTTCAATGTCCAGGTCACGCTCGGCAATACCCAGGTGCGCTTTTGAAAGCTCGGGACGGATAATGGTATCACTGGCGTACGGGCTTTCAAAAAAGCAGTTTTTGCAGAATCCCATTCTGTATACCGGCTTGTCTTCGCCGCAGTGCACACACTCATATCCCGTATGATTTATGGTCAGTTCCTTTCCGAACAGCTCATTCATATGGATCAGATCCCCGGAAAGGTTAAGGTAATATTGCACGGGCCTGTCGTTGTAAGTGGCCATTTTTAAAATTTGTCCCTGAAACTGCATCATATATGTACTCCTTTTGGAAGTAAAAGTAATCATTTATATTTTCAAAAGTAAATTTTATACTTTTGTCTGATAAAAAAATCACGGATGGTTTATCTTGTTACCGGGGGAAGCGGGTTTGTAGGTTCTCATTTGACAGAGCAGTTATTGAAAAACGGACATTCTGTCATTAACATTGACAGCTTTGATGATTTTTACGACTATAGGGTTAAAATTAAAAATACGCTTGAATCGGTTGGCCAGAATCCGGTTTTTGAATATAAGGATAAGGAGGAAGACATCCTGAACCTTATTTCAGCCACAGAATCAGACCGGTACGTGTTATACCACCAGGATATCAGGGATAAATCCGGTTTGGAAGACATCTTCAGAAAACACCGCATTGACCTTGTTATCCATCTGGCAGCGCTTGCAGGAGTACGCCCTTCTATTGAAAGACCATTGGAATATGAAGAAGTAAACATCCGCGGTACTATGAATCTCTGGGAATTGTGCAGAGCATTCAATATTACAAAATTTGTCTGCGCCTCATCATCAAGCGTTTACGGAAACAATGAAAAAATTCCTTTTGCGGAAACCGATCCTGTAGACCATCCCATTTCACCGTATGCTGCCACCAAAAAATGCGGGGAAGTTCTGGGGCATGTCTACCATCAGCTGTATGGCATGGACATGATCCAGCTGAGGTTTTTCACGGTTTACGGACCCCGTCAGAGGCCCGATCTGGCCATTCATAAGTTTACCCGCCTGATTTCAGGAGATCAGGAGATTCCATTTTATGGTGATGGCACCACGGCAAGGGATTACACCTATATTGATGACATCATTGACGGGATTGTAAAGTCTGTCAGATATTTGGAAAATCATTCCGGGGTATATGAAGTCCTGAACCTGGGTGAAAGCCAGGTGATTTCTCTGTCTGAAATGCTCTCTGCTATTGAGGATACGCTAGGAAAAAAGGCGCAAAAAAAGATGCTTCCCATGCAGCCCGGAGACGTACAGAAAACCAATGCCGACATCAGCAAAGCAAAGGCCTTAATCGGCTACAAACCAGACACCGACTTCCAAAATGGCATAAAAAAATTTGTGGAATGGTTTTTGAGAAAATGACACCAAATGACCCGCAGATCATGCTTCATCATGGTATGCGTTCAACAATAATAAAAATTAACAAAAAGAATTGAAAATCAGTTATAAAAAATCTTATTATATAACCTATTTTTATACTTTTGCAAAAAATTAAAAAATTATGTACTGGACATTAGAATTAGCCTCATATTTAAGTGACGCACCGTGGCCGATGACAAAAGCGGAGCTTATTGATTATGCAATCAGAACAGGTGCCCCTATGGAGGTGGTAGAAAATCTTCAGGCCATTGAAGATGAAGGAGAGATTTATGAGTCTATCGAAGAGGTATGGAGTGATTACCCTACCGATGAGGACTTCCTTTGGAACGAAGACGAATATTAAGCATAAGACAGGCTTTAGGCATCTTGCCTGGAGCTTTGCCATTTTATACATCAATTTACACGATAGGCGTGTTGTTAAAACGCTTAAAGCATATCACTTTAGGCATAAAGTAAAAATTTATGAGTTTTTTAAACAAAGTTCTTAAAGGGTTTTTGGGAGACAAGAAAGCGCAGGACCTAAAAGAAGTAAAAAAAGTTGTAACAAAAATCAAAGCTGCAGAACCCGGCATCCAGCAATTATCTGATGACGGACTGAGACAAAAAACTGCTGAATTTAAGGAGATGATACAGTCTGCAAGCAGTAAAGTCACAGCACAGATAGAACAAATTAAAGAGCAGATTAAAAATTCGACCAATGTTGATGAAAAGGAAGCTCTGTTTTCCAGAATCGAGGTCCTGAAAAAAGAATCTTACGAACTTGAGGAGAAAGTCCTTGGACAGATCCTTCCCGAAGCTTTTGCACTGATCAAGGAAACCGCCAGAAGATGGGCCCAGAACGGAGAAATCCGTGTAACAGCTACCGACTGGGACAAACAGCTGGCCGGTGCAGGAAAAGACTTTGTAGAAATCCAGGGTGATACAGCCATCTGGAAAAACTCATGGGATGCTGCAGGAACTGCCGTAGTGTGGGATATGGTACATTACGACGTACAGTTCATCGGCGGGGTCATCCTTCACAGCGGTAAAATTGCCGAGATGGCAACCGGTGAGGGTAAAACCCTGGTGGGAACACTGCCTATCTATTTAAATTCACTTCCGGGAAGAGGGGTACATGTGGTAACGGTTAACGACTATCTTGCAAGAAGGGACTCGGCCTGGATGGGTCCGTTATATCAGTTCCACGGACTGTCAATCGACTGTATCGACAACCACCAGCCTAACTCTGACGGAAGAAGAAAAGCCTATAACTCAGATATTACCTACGGAACGAATAATGAATTCGGCTTCGATTACCTGAGAGACAATATGGTGACCTCCCCTTCCGAGCTGGTACAGAGAGATCTTAACTTCGCCATTGTGGATGAGGTAGACTCCGTACTGGTAGATGACGCCAGGACACCGCTCATTATTTCCGGGCCGGTACCTCAGGGTGACCGTCAGGAATTCGATGTGCTGAAACCTTCCATCGACCGAATTGTTGAGGTGCAGAAAAAAACTGTTTCTGCGATTTTCAACGAGGCGAAAAAATTAATCGCTGCTGGAAACACCAAAGAAGGAGGATTCAAACTCCTTCAGGCCTACAGAGGGCTTCCTAAAAACAGGCAGCTGATTAAATTCCTGTCTGAGAGCGGAAACCGTGCACTGCTTCAGAAAGTGGAAGCACAATACATGCAGGACAACAACCGGGATATGCCGATTGTAGATAAAGACCTCTACTTCGTGATCGAAGAAAAGAACAACCAGGTAGACCTGACCGATAAAGGGGTGGAATATATGTCCCAGGGGAATTCCGATCCAAACTTCTTCGTGCTTCCGGATATCGGAACCGAAATTGCTGAAGTGGAAGCGAGAAACCTGTCTAAAGAAGAGGAATTCGAAGCGAAGGAAAAACTGTTTTCAGAGTTTGCAGAAAAATCTGAAAGGGTTCATACTATGAGCCAGCTGCTTAAGGCCTATACCCTGTTTGAAAAAGATGACGAGTATGTGGTGATTGACGGCGAGGTAAAGATCGTGGATGAGCAGACAGGACGTATCATGGAAGGAAGACGGTATTCAGACGGTCTTCACCAGGCAATCGAGGCTAAGGAAAACGTAAAGATCGAGGCAGCAACCCAGACTTTTGCCACCGTTACCCTGCAGAACTATTTCCGTATGTACAATAAGCTTGCGGGGATGACCGGTACGGCTGAAACGGAAGCCGGCGAACTTTGGGAAATCTATAAACTGGATGTCGTGGTAATCCCTACCAACCGTCCGATCCAGAGAAATGACAAACAGGATCTGGTTTTCAAAACCAACCGTGAAAAATACAACGCTGTAATCGAAGAAATTGAAAAGCTTACCGAAGCCAAGAGACCGGTGCTGGTAGGGACTACATCCGTAGAAATTTCCCAGTTACTGTCTAAAGCCCTTCAGCTGAGAAAAATCCCGCATCAGGTACTGAACGCCAAACTTCACAAGAAGGAAGCGGAAATCGTGGCCGGAGCAGGACAGCCGGGTGTTGTTACCATTGCGACCAACATGGCAGGCCGTGGTACGGATATCAAGCTTTCCAAAGAAGTAAAAGAAGCAGGAGGTCTTGCCATCATCGGTACGGAACGACATGATTCCAGACGTGTGGACAGACAGTTGAGAGGTAGGGCCGGCCGTCAGGGAGACCCGGGAAGTTCCCAGTTCTATGTATCTCTTGAAGATAACCTGATGCGTTTATTCGGTTCTGAGCGTATTGCTAAGATGATGGACAGGATGGGGCATAAGGAAGGCGAAGTTATTCAGCATTCCATGATTACCAAGTCTATTGAAAGAGCGCAGAAAAAAGTAGAGGAAAATAACTTCGGGATCAGGAAAAGGCTGCTTGAATATGATGACGTAATGAACAAGCAGCGTGACGTGATCTACAAGAGAAGAAAGAATGCATTATTCGGGGATCACCTGAAGTATGACATTACCAATATGATCTTTGACGTGGCCAACTCTATCGTAGCCAAAGGAAAAGCATCCGGAAACTATAAGGATTTCGAATTTGAGATCATCAAGAACTTCACGATGGAATCTCCGGTTTCAGAAAATGATTTCGGTAACAAAAATGTGAAAGACCTGACTGAAATCGTGTTTAAGGCTGCTCAGGAAGATTACCAGATGAAACTGAACCTTCTGAAAGAAAAATCATTCCCGATCATTGAGAATGTATACCAGAACCAGGGAGCTATGTTTAAGATGATCCAGGTTCCGTTCACAGACGGACATAAAACCCTGACTATTGTAACCGATCTTAAAGAGGCGTATGAAACGCATTGCGACAGCCTGATCAATGATTTTGAAAAGAATATTACCTTATCGATCATCGATGAAAACTGGAAGCTTCACCTGCGTGAAATGGATGACCTGAGAAGATCCTCACAGGGAGCCGTTTACGAACAGAAAGATCCGCTGGTCATCTACAAACAGGAATCTTTCCACCTGTTCAGTGATATGATCGATAAAATGAACAAAGAGATCATTTCATTCTTATACAAAGGAGAAATTCCGGCATAAGAAATAATTTCAATAATATACAGAAACCGCTTCAGTACAGACTGGAGCGGTTTTTTGTTATCCGTTGGATAACATCCTTATGACAAATATCAATCATTTTATTTATTTAGAACAGTTAAAAATAATATATTTGCAAAAAATTGTTGGTTCATGAAACTGAAAACAGCAAAGCGCTGGTTTAATTGGCATAAATGGACAAGTCTCATCTGTACCGTTTTTCTGCTGTACCTCTGTATCACAGGGCTGCCGTTGATTTTTCATGAAGAAATTGAACATCTTTTACAGGAAAATAAAGAGGCTGTAGCAAAAAACCACGCAAAAATGAGCCTGGATAAACTCGCTCAGATTGCAGAGTCTGAATATCCCGGAGAGAAAGCAAGATATGTTTTCTGGGACGAAAATGAAAAAAACAAGGTGCTTTTCGATATTGTAGACAGACCGGATGCACCGTATGAAAAAAGTAAATACCTGGTGCTGAACGAATATACCGGAGAAATTCTGGGAGCTCCGAGGACAGATGGGATCATGCATGTTATTCTTAAACTGCATACGGATATGTTCCTCGGCATCCCCGGAAAACTTTTCCTGGGCATTATGGGCATTCTGTTTATGATCTCCATTATTTCAGGCATTGTACTCTACGGCCCAATCATGAAGAAGTATGATTTCGGAATGGTGCGTAAGAACAGGTCTCAAAGGCTCAAATGGCTGGACACGCATAATCTCCTGGGAATTGCCATTACCGCATGGATGCTTGTGGTAGGGTTTACAGGAGTTATCAATACCCTCTCTGATGTCATTGTCGGACTGTGGCAGCAGGGTCAGCTGGCAGAAATGACGGCCCCGTACAAAAATCAGAAGCCCATTACCGGAAAGCTCAGCTCTCTGGACGATGCCAAAAAATCCGCAGAGAATGCCATCAAAGATATGAATGTAGCCGTGATTGCATTTCCCGGTACGGATTTCACCAGCAAACATCACTATGCAGTGTTCATGCGGGGAAATACGGAGCTTACTTCCAAATTACTGAAGCCCGTACTCATAGATGCTGCAACAGGTACTGTAACTGATTCCAGGGATATGCCGTGGTATGTCAATGCCTTGTTCATTTCCGAGCCGTTGCATTTCGGGAATTACGGCGGCGTGGTCCTTAAAATTATCTGGGTCATATTTGATGTATTTACGATCCTGGTGCTTATTACAGGCTTGTACTTATGGATTGCCAGAAGAAAAGCTGAAAAGCAGCAGTTACATATCCTCACTCCGAAAAACACCAAAGTATGAAAAATACGTTTCTGAAACTCTGGGGTATACCCATCCTGCTGGCCCTGTTATCGGTTTTCGGACTGGTTGCGGCATTGAATGGTGACGGGATCTGGGATCTGATGGGATGGCTTTCGCTCTCCGTCCCTTTATTTTTGATTATTAAACATTATTATAAAAATCCTATACGATGAAAAAGATGGTACTGAGTGTGGCAATGCTTTCAGGCGTTGTTGTGGCAGCACAGGTTAAAGATACTGTGAAAGCAAATGATATAGAGGAAGTGATTGTTGATGCCTACATCAAAAAAGATACGGAATATACCAATAAAATGCCCATGAAGGCTATAGAGGATCCACAGGTGTACTCTTCTGTCAGCAAAGCTACATTAGAGAACCAGGTTCTTTTTACAGTAGATGATGCATACAGGAATGTAACGGGACTACAGTCTATGTGGACAGCTACCAGCCGCGCCGGAGACGGGGGATCCTATATTATTCTCAGAGGGTTTCCTTCCAATAATTCTATGCGGAACGGATTGGTTTCACCCATAACAACAGTTATTGATGCTATCAATATAGAACGCTTTGAAATTCTGAAAGGACCGGCCGGAACAATTTACGGAAGTAATGTAGCATCATATGGGGGGCTCATTAACAGAACCACAAAAAAGCCATTTGACACAGCTCAGGGACAGGTAAGCCTTTTTGGAGGAAGTTACAATACTTACAGAGCACAGGCGGATATCAATACTCCCCTTACCAATGACAGAAAGCTGCTATTCAGAATCAATACTGCATATACCAATAAGGGAACATTCCAAAAGACAGATGCACAAAATTCATTTTTTGCATTTACTCCAAGCTTAACCTATAATGCTACAGATCGTCTCCAATTTAATCTTGAATATGAATTTTTCCAGTCCAGGGCTATAGGAGATAATTTCTTCTTTTACCTCTCTCCTCAAACACTGGGGGGAATTGATAATATGAAAGATCTGGAAAAAGCCGGCCTGGATTATAAACAATCATATTCTGGAAAAGGTCTTTACACTACAGCAAGGAACAGCAATATCTTTGGCCAGATCAATTACCAGATCAACAAAAATATCAAATCTTCTACCAACATCAATAATAGTGATAGTTTCTCCGACGGCAGTAATCCTTATTTTACAGTTATACTGAATGAGGCTAATAATCTGGTTGTCGGAAGAGCAGACCAGGCAACTAATAAGAGCAAAAAATCATATTTTCAAATCCAGCAGAATTTCAATTTTGATTATAAATTTGAAAACGGAATGAGAAACAGGACTTTAGTAGGTTTTGATTTCCTGAGAACGACGACCAGACTACATTACTATGGACTGAACAGTACCAAGTATCCTATGGGATTTTTTGATTTTGTCCCCGTGAGAGGCGCAGATTATTCTAACTTCAATGCGAGTACCCTCGGAGCCATCTACAGTGATCCTGATAATGTAAGCTCAACCAGTAATATCGGGGATTTAAGAACATACAGCGGCTATCTTTCCAATGTATTCACTCCATTAGAAGGGCTGAACATTGTTGTCGGGCTCCGTTATGAAAATAATGATTTTCTTGGCGGAAGGATTTATGTCAATAACAGCGCGCCTTACAAACAATCTGCGCTGTCCCCCAAAGCTGGTTTGGTGTATCAGATTATAAAAGATAAGTTTTCGGTTTTCGGAAACTATCAGAACAGCTTCAAGAGCAATGGCTACTACATTGTGGATAAGCAGTCTAATATTGCTTTATCAGATCCAGAAAGGGCAAATCAGTTTGAAGGTGGATTTAAAGGAAACCTCTTTAATGGAAGAATCAATGCAAGTGTCAGCTATTACGATATCAAAGTTAAAAATATGCTTTTAGATACGGGAGAATACCTGGATAATTTTCAAAGTGTACAGACTCAGGCAGGAAAGCTGCATAGCAAGGGTGTAGAATTAGAAGTCAATGCATACTTAGTTAAGGGATTCTCGCTGATTGGTGGTATTGCATATAATGACACCAGGGATGTACAGACCGGCCTTCGTCCCAATACAGCAGGATCTTACTGGCTTGCCAATTTTAATGCAAGTTACCAGTTTCTCGATGGAAACCTGGAAGGGCTGGGCTTTGGTATAGGTGGAAACTATGCCAGTGACAATAATGTGACCGGAAATTTCATTCTTCCGAAATATTTCGTTCTGAATGCCAATGCTTTTTACGATGCTAAAAAATTCAGGATCGGAGTAAAAGTAGACAACTTTACCAATCAGCACTACTGGACAGGATACACCACTGCAAACCCACAAACATTAATCAATGCGCTAGGAAGCATTACCTATAAATTTTAGATACACTACTAAAGGACTACCTGAATGAGAAAACTTACAATGGCCGCTGCAATTCTTGCAACGACACTGGCATGGGCCCAACACAATGACACCATTAAATCGAATGACATCGAAGAAGTTGTTGTAAGCGGCAAATACTACAAAAAATACGTTGAAAAAGAAGGTTCTTCTTCCATGCGACTGGATGAGGAGCTGATTAAAATTCCTCAGAATATTTCCATCATTACCAACCGGGCACTGGAAGATCAGCAGGTCACCACCATGAGTGACGGCGTGCTGAGAAATGTAGCCGGAGCACAACGGCTGGAACACTGGGGAGATATGTATACCAGAGTCAATATGAGAGGTTCCAGGGCAGCTGCTTTCATGAACGGAGTCAACGTTACATCCAACTGGGGGCCGTTAAGTGAAGATATGTCTTTTGTAGACCATATTGAATTCATTAAAGGACCATCGGGATTCCTGATGTCCAACGGCGAGCCGAGCGGGATTTACAATATTGTTACCAAAAAGCCTACCGGACAATCGCTCAATGGTTCGGCAAGGGTAACCCTGGGAAGCTTCAATATGTACCGTGGAGAAACCGATATTGATACCAAAATCACCGATAAGGTGGCATTCAGGCTGAACCTGATGGCGCAGAACAGGAACAGCTTCAGGGATTATGAATTCAACGACCGGTATATCATCAATCCTTCCCTGAAGGTCAAACTTACCGATAAAACGACGTTAACGGCAGAATACATCTACCAGAAAGCCAAAATGTCTGAAGTAGGTTCAGCTTATGTTTTCAGCTTTGACGGCTATGCTACCAGACCGGTTTCGTATACCGCGACTGATCCGAGTATCGAACCGACCAAAGTTGACAACAACACGGTGAACATCAATTTGCAGCATAAATTCAATGAGAACTGGAAACTGACGTCCCAGCTGACCTATGTGAATGAATATACGATGGGAAGCAACCTTTGGCCAAGCAGATTTGAAGGGAATTACATGATCCGTCGCCTGGGTTATTGGGAAGCAGACAATACCATGAAATTCGGGCAGATTTTCCTGAACGGGTATGCTAAAACAGGCATGGTTTCCCATAAAATCTTAGCCGGGCTGGATTTAGGAAGCAAAAAATACATGGCAGACTGGTCTCAGGGATATAATCTGGACATGTTTAATGCTAACGGAGATTATAGAGCTCCTACAGCAACAGATCCCGGGAACACAATTCCTGATTACAGATACTGGTATAACCTGAATACCAACAATTATGATATCAATACAGGGGCATATTCTGGCCCTAATAATACTAAAGCCTACCTGCCTTTTGACGGAACAACCAAGACGCTTACAGAAAGAGCCGGTACAGGCAGCATGCTGAATCAGAACTACACCGGTTTATATTTGCAGGATGAACTCGGTTTTCTGGAAGACCGTTTAAGGTTAACCCTTGCGGCACGGTATACTACAGTGAAAGAAAGCAATTACGGAACTAAGATGGAAGCGGATAAGATCACACCACGTGTAGGGATCAGCTATTCCATTGATCAAAACCTGTCCGTTTACGGCTTATATGACCAATCATTCGTGCCGCAGGCAGCTATCTTCAGAGATGGAAGTACGGTAAAACCGATTACGGGGAACAATATGGAAGTCGGGGTGAAAAAAGACTGGTTCGGAGGCAAATGGAATACAACGCTATCCCTGTATAACATCATCAAAAATAATGCAACGACCAATGACCCGACCAATACAGGAAATGAACAATTTTCCATCCTGCTTGGAAAGACCAGGGTACAGGGAGTGGAATTTGACCTGAAGGGGGAAATTGTAAAGGGATTCAATGCCATCTTTAATTATGCCTTTACGGAAAATAAAGTTACCGAATCCAATGATCCTGTAAGCAATCCTGTAGGAATGAGGGTTCCGGGATATGCCAAGCATACTGCCAACGGATGGCTGAACTATACCTTTACCGGCGGGATGCTGGAAGGTTTCGGGCTTTCTTTCGGAGGGACTTACCTTGGCGACAGGAGCACCTGGAACTGGGCCAACAGCGGGACACAGCAGAATATGGGCGACTATGTAAAATTTGATGCCGGACTTTCCTGGGAAGATACCCGGTTCAGGGTAGGTTTAAATGTGTTCAATGTATTTAACCGGTACCTGTATTCAGGTTCGCCCTATGGGAATTACTATTATTACCAGGCAGAGGCACCAAGAAATTTCAGGCTATCCGTCGGATATAAATTCTAACCCAAAACCATCACAAAGCCAGCCTGGAGGCTGGCTTTTTTTCATGAGAAAGAAACATCTTCATACAAAGAAACCTTCATGGGGCAGACAGTGGTCTGCAAAGCTGCATCTGTGGCTCGGCCTTTCTGTGGGGATCATTATTTTCATCGTTTCGCTTACAGGAACCCTGTATGTTTTTAAAGATGAAATTCAGGGCATCCTGAGAAAAGACGCCATGTATGTGAAAGCGGAAAGCATTACTCCGGTTCCCTTATCCATTGATGTACTGAAGGAAAAAGTTTCATCGGAAGTCCGTGAAATAGTTCCCATCAGTTCCGTAGAGATTTACCTGGATAAAAATCGCTCCTACGAGTTCCTGTATTATGAAAGAAATAAAAAAGCATGGAATTATTTTAATGAGGTGAAGGTCAATAAGCTGGTGTATGTCAATCAGTACACCGGAGAGATCCTGGGGGTGTATAATGAAAAATACGACCTCTTCCCTATCCTGAAAGCCATCCACTGGAGTTTGCTGCTTCCCGCAGACTGGGGTAAATATGTCGTGGGCATCCCGACGGTACTCTTTATCATCATGCTGATCACCGGCATTGTATTGTGGTGGCCAAAGAATAAAAATGCACGGAAGTCACGTTTCAGGTTCAGCTGGAAAAATATAAAAGGCTGGAAACGGAAAAACTATGACCTCCACAATATCTTAGGCTTCTATGCTTCATTTATTGCTCTTTTGCTGAGTCTGACCGGAATCTATTTTGCCTATCCATGGGTAAAGAATGCCTTTAATTATTCCCTGTCCGGAACGGCAGAGCTTCCGAAAGACAAAGAAATCACATCCCCGGACTCCCTTACCACAAGAAAAGAACACCTGTTTGACCTTACTGCACAGGAGACTCAACAATTATACGGAACATCCTCAAGTTTCAGGATCCCTCTTAACGGCAAAAACAAAAAAGGCAAGGAACTGAAAAATATTCCGGTAACCGTTTATGGTGAAGACGGCAGGTATGCCATCAGGCACCAGCTGATTTTCGACCGGTATTCAGGAAAAATATTAGCCAATACACCTCACCATGCCTTAACCGATGCAGAACAGTATGCCCATGCGAACTATGACATCCATACAGGGTCATATTTCGGGCTTTTCGGTAAAATCCTCTGGTTCGCTACGGGACTAATCTGTACTTCACTGCCTGTTACCGGATTTCTGGTATGGCAGGGCAAACAAAAAAAACAAAGAAAAAAGAATCAATGAAAAAAACATTCACAGGAATATCCTTTCTGGCAGCCGCTATGGCTTTTGCCCAGTCGGAAGACAGCTTAAAAATAAACAATGTGGATGAGGTGGTTATGACGGCCTCCCGGAAGAGAGAAAGCATCAAGGAAGTTCCGAGCTCAGTAACGGTAGTGAGTGAAAAACAGGTTCAGTCGCAACTGACCATTAATTCAGATATCAGCAATATCCTCCAGTATACTGTGCCCAGCCTTGCGACCAGCTCAGGAACCACCACCAACAGCGGCCAGACGCTGAGAGGACGCCAGGTACTGGTCCTGATTGACGGGATCCCACAATCTACCCCTTTAAGGAATGGTGCAAGGGACATCCGTTCCATCGACCCTTCGGTAATTGAAAGGATCGAGGTGATCAAAGGTGCATCGTCCATTTACGGGAACGGTGCAGATGGAGGAATTATCAACTATATTACCAGGAGGAGCAGGACCGGTCAGAAAATTTCAGGAATTTCCCAGATCGGCATAACCGGTCAGCCTTACGGTGGCACCCTGGGGATCAGAGCGACACAGCTTTTATCAGGTAAGCTATCCGATAAGTTTGATTATGTAGCGTCCCTGACATACGAACGGACAGGCTATATGAAAGATGGAGACGGCGTTTACCTCAGCCCTACCTACAGTACGGCAAAAATGGATAATTACAATGGTATGCTGAAACTGGGATACAATATCAATCAGAATCAGAGGATTGAAGCTTCCTATATCGGGTATGCCTCAAAATCTGACCTTGATCTCGGACTGAAGACGGGAAAATATGCCATTACGCCCACCATTGCAGAGGGAGCGGGGAAAAACCTGGGACTGACGCCACAGGGAACCCCTAGGAACCACAACTATAAATTAAGTTACGACAACAAAAACCTGTTCCGGAATACAGCCCTGAATGTCAACCTGTATTACCAGGATTTCAGGACGGTATATGGATACAGCGACACATTCTTTAACGGCGGACAATCCAATGTTATATCAAAAAAGTCCGGACTGCGGGCTAACCTGGATACCCAGCTCTGGAACACAGCAAACTCCCAGGGAGAAGTCATTTACGGTCTTGATGTCCTGAATGACAAAACCGTCCAGAAGCTGGAGGACGGCCGCTACTGGACCCCGGATATGGACATGACCAATGTAGCTCCTTTCATGATGGTAAAAGTGGACCTGCTTAAAAAGCTGACGCTGAAAGGGGGCTTGCGGTATGAAAACATCAAGGTGAAAGTCGGCGATTTCAATACACTGTCCACCATTAAAAATGACGGCACGTTTACCAAAAGTATTTTCGTACAGGGAGGAGACCTGGAATATAATGCCCTGGTAGGCAATATCGGACTCAGGTACAACATCCAGCCTTACCTTAACCTTTTTGGCAGCTTTTCCCAATCGTATTCCATCAATGAACTGGGAAGGATTTTGAGGACCTCTACTTCAGAAACCATTGCTAACCTGGAGACCAAGCCGATTATTGTGAACAATTATGAATTCGGAGCAACAGGACAGATTGCGAAATGGCTGAACTATGAAATGACGTCTTATGTAAGCACCTCAAAACTGGGGGCATCTTTCGTGCAAAGCCCGGACCGGTCACTGACGATCCAGCGGGCTCCGGAAATCGTATACGGCGTGGAAGGCTACCTGAACTTCACCCCATTGAAATGGCTGAACTTCGGAGGAAGCTACAGCTGGATGGAAGGGATCACCTCCCTGAAAGATGATGGGGATTATTCTGCCAAGATCAACAACAGCAGGATTTCAGCACCGAAAATACTGGCTTATGTACAGGTAAAGCCGGTTCAGTTCCTTTCTATCGGCCTGGATATGCTGCATGGCTTCAGGCAGAACCGCTTTGACCCGAATCCTAAAACCGGGCTGTATTCTTACGGGGAAGGTGCCGTTCCAGACTATACCGTATTTAATTTTAGGTCTTCTTATGATCTGAATTCCAACTGGAAACTGTCACTCGGAATTGAGAATGTCTTCAATACAGTATACCAGCCGGCCATCGCCTGGTGGGCAGCCCGCGACAGTGATTTCGTGAATGCACTGGGAATGAGGGGAACTTTTATGGTTGAATATAGATTTTAATTAATCTAAATAAAAACATTAAACTTATCTTTGCAGAACTTTTCAGAGACATGAGGAAAAAACATCATCATAAAAAAAAGCCGGGTATCTTTAAGAAATGGACAGGAAAACTGCATTTGTGGCTGGGGCTGGCCGTAGGCTTCCTGATCTTTATTATTTCCATTACGGGAGCGCTGTATGTTTTCAAAGATGAAATAGAAAATTTCACCAGGAAAGATGTTATCTACCATCAGGAACAGGGCATCGAACGGAAAGAAGTGCTTCCGATCCGCGTGCTAGAAAAAGCCGTTGTGGATCAGGTGAAAGAAAAGTATCCTGTCCATTGGGTCAATATCCCGGTGGATAAGAAACTTTCGTACCAGTTCTATTGGTACGAGCATAATCCGGAAGGCTGGAATTATTTTGATGAATTCCCGATTTATAAAGTGTCGTATGTAAATCCGTACACCGGAAAAGTTCTCAGGACCTATGACGAAAAGAACGGTTTTTTCCAGATTGTAAAGATGATCCACTGGAGTTATCTCCTTAAACAGTCGTGGGGAACCTACCTGGTAGGCATCCCGGTGATTATTTTTGTCATCATGCTGATTTCCGGGATCATTTTATGGTGGCCCAAAAACAAGGCTGCCAGGAAACAGCGCCTTTCCTTCAAATGGAAGAATGTAAAAAACTGGAAACGCAAAAATTATGACCTCCATAACATCCTGGGTTTTTACTCGTCCATCTTCGCCCTGATTTTCGCCATTACCGGTTTATTTTATGCCTTTTTCTTCGTGCAGGCAGCAATCTACTTCACCTTCTCGGGAGGAGAGACAAAATATCCCGATTTTTCATCCATCACTACAAAAGCTCCGGCTGAAATGAGAACAGCAGGAACACTGGACAAGATCAGCAATACAGTAAAGGCAAAATATCCGGATGCGTACTCGTTTTCGATTGATCTGGGCCACAAGCATATGGATGACCATGCCCACCCGAATTTTGAAGTCTACGTAAAACACCTTTCCTACTCTTATCATAAAAGCAGCAGCCTGATCTTCGATGAAAACTCCGGTGAACTGCTGCACACCCATGACCCTCAGGATAAAAACCTGGGCGAAAAAGCCGTAGCGGCCAACTATGACATCCATGTAGGGGCTATCCTGGGTCTTCCGACCAAAATCATTGCTTTTGTGGTAAGCCTGATCTGTGCTTCCCTGCCGGTAACCGGATTTATGATCTGGTGGGGCCGCAGAAAAAAGAAGACGGTAAAATCAGCTTAATTATTCAAATAAATGTTTCGTTAATAATCTATTAATACAATCTTTTTTATAATTTAGACCTTTAGAATTTTTTACAAAAGAAAATGTCATTAATAGATTTATCAAAAAACGTTGCCTTAGGAATTGATATTGGCGGCACCAACACCAAATTCGGTGTGGTAAACCACAGAGGAGAGGTTCTTGAAAAAGGCAGCCTTCGTACGGATGCTTATCCTACTGTTGAAGGATTCATTGACGCGTTATATGAACAGGTATCCCCTTCTATAGAGCGTTACGGAAAAGAAAGAAACTTTGACGGAATAGGCGTAGGTGCTCCTAACGGAAACTACTATAAAGGAACTATTGAACTGGCTCCTAACCTGCCCTGGAAAGGCGTTGTTCCTTTCGCGGAGCTGATGCGGGACAAATTCCACCTTCCGTGTACCGTAACCAATGATGCCAATGCAGCCGCTTTGGGAGAAATGCTCTTCGGAGCAGCACGCGGAATGAAGGATTTCATTATGATCACCCTGGGAACAGGGGTAGGAAGCGGTATTGTAGCCAGCGGAAGCCTGATCTACGGCCATGACGGGTTTGCCGGAGAACTCGGTCATACCATTGTAAAGCCAGGCGGAAGGAAGCACTGGAGCACAGGTTCCGAAGGAAGCCTTGAAGCCTATGCCTCAGCAACCGGAATTTCTATTACCGCTAAAAAAATGAGGGCCGAATTTGCCGAATCCATGCTGAACCAATACCCTGAAGAGGAAATCAACTCCAAAACGGTTCATGAATGTGCCCTGAAAGGGGATCCGATCGCCATTGAGGTATTCCGTTATACCGGACAGAAGCTGGGTGAAGCCCTGGCGAATTTCGTGATGTTTTCTTCTCCGGAAGCGATCCTGCTTTTCGGCGGTGTGATCAAAGCGGGTGAATTTATCCTGAAACCTGCCAAGCTACATATGGAAAGAAACCTCCTCCCGATTTTCAGGAACAAGGTAAAACTGGTTTTCAGCGAACTGGATGAAGCCGATGCTGCGATCCTGGGTGCCAGCGCCTTAGTCTGGGAGAAAAAATAGACCAACCATCTATGCTACTGATATAAAGCATCCTTTTCGGATGCTTTTTTTGCCTGATTACCCAGAGAATACCAAATTCGGAAGTTTAATCGGTCGCTGGTCTTTCAACCTTATCAGAGTTTCAAACCCTAACAAAGTTCAGGCGTAAAACAGATTCAGAAATGAAAGAAATGATATCCAGCATCAAATGAAAATCAAAGATTTTCATCAACTTCTGTGCTCTCCTGTTTTCAAAGCTGGCTTCTTAAAATTCTTAAGTGTTAAAAAACTTTTGCGATTGTTGTGGTTTAACTTATCTGACCCATATTGAATAATCAGGTTTCCATCAACCTTGTCAGGGTTTGAAACCCTGACAAGGTTCAGGCGTACAATAAATTTAGCACTGAAAGAAATGATATCCAGCATCAACTGAAAATCAAAGATTTTCATCAACTTATATGCTCTCCTGTTTTCAAAGCTGGCTTCTTAAAATTCTTAAGTGTTAAAAAACTTTTGCGACTTTTGTGGTTAAAACCTTATCCATACACTACCTTTACTTCGGAAAGCAGAATTGATACAGATCGTGGTTTCATGATTGGCAAAAACAATCAATGTGATTTATTTTTGCATGCCGGTATGCTGTACAGACTGCAAAAGTTTTCCTATTTTTGATTGTTTTTTCTCTGGCCCATTTTTGCAGGAGACAAAAATTTTAATACAATAATCAATTGACAATGGATAACAATAATTTAGAACAGATTACCTTTGGAGGAGGCTGTTTCTGGTGTGTGGAAAGCTGTTTTAATATGCTGAAAGGGGTGGTTTCCGCCGTATCGGGATATTCCGGAGGCCATACGGATAACCCTACCTATAAGGAAGTCTGCACCGGGGAGACCGGACATGCAGAAGTTGTGCAGATCACGTATGATCCATCCATCATTTCTTATGAGCAGCTGATGGATGTGTTCTTTTTCCTTCATGACCCTACCCAGCTGAACCGCCAGGGGAATGATGTGGGAACCCAATACCGTTCTGTCATCTACTATAAGGATGATGCTGAAAAGGCCAAAGCGGAGGCTGCGATCAAAGCTTCTCAGGAATCCGGAAGATGGCAGGGAACCTATGTGACGGAAATAACGAAATTCGATACGTTCTGGCCTGCTGAGCAATACCATCAGGGCTATTACCACGAAAATCCTGACCAGCCGTACTGCAGCGCTGTGGTGGGACCTAAAATACAGAAGTTCAGGAAGCATTTCGGGGAACTGGGAATGCTGAATGCATAATAAAGACATGGGGAAGCAAAAATATTGCTTCTCCATTTTTTAGAAAAGTAATAAAGCGGAGCACAAATGAGCTCCGCTTTTCAAATAATAATAATTAATTGTAAGTATGAAGATTTTCTAGTATCCGGGATTTTGTGAGAATTCTTTCGACGCGTCCAGTGTTGCCTGCGGAATCGGGAAAATCCTCCTGTAAGGCTGTGAAGCCGGTTTTGCTGTTCCTGCAAGATCAAATTTCCCAAACCTGATCATCGCTTTTCTGCGGTACATTTCCCAATAAAGCTCGTACCCCGATTCTTTAAAAAGCGTATTCGCATCAAGAGAAGCAATGGCTGCGCCCGGTGCGTTGTTGAACAATGCTTCACGGGTCCTGCTGGTCCTCAGCTTATTGACATCTGCCAACGCTGCCGCTGCATTTCCGCTTCTGAAGAAAGCTTCAGCCCTCATCATATAGATTCCGCCGAGCCTGTAAAGGGGAACGTCCATCCCGCTGGTTCCGTTATTGCCATACCCGGGATCGAATTCAAACTTGAAATTTCTCACGCCACGATTGATCTGGGCCTGAGTAAATACGGCTTCTGCAGGATTGTCAAAATTCAGTTCAGGCGTAAAGTCTGCGGCGAGTGTCGTATTTTTTTCCGTGAATAATTTATACACTTTAATCCTTCCGTCAGCAGTCATGTCAAAGTTTCCGTTTACGATTTTAGGACCATACTGCTGTCCTACCTGGAGTCCTCTGTTGAAATGGAACCATGGTTTACCCGTCCCTTCCACTTTGCTGGTAGAGGGTACGCTTATATCCGTTCCGTTATTTCTGAACCAGGTTCCGTCATCATACTGATAGTACCGGTGAAAACGGGGATCATCGAAATTTCCATTCCAGGAATAATAGAATTCAGGAGTGATGCACGAAGCATTGGTACCCCTGTTGTCCGGTGATGGCTTCTGGCTCCTCTCCATCGACATATACGCCAGATCATTATCCGCATTTCTGTTGGAATTCTTTTTCTGTACGATACTGAAGATCATTTCCTTGCTGTTATCGTTATTGATATCAAAGTTGTGGAAATAATTGGATTCCAGGCTGAAAAGAGGATTATTGATCAGCATATTAGAATACTGGATTACCTTGTCCATATCCGTTCCGCTTCCGTTAACAGCCTGCTCGGTAAAGTTGAAGGTTCCGGCCGTTTTGTTTTTAATCACGGCTCTGTTCAGGTACATATCTGCCAGCAGCGCATAAGCAGCCTGTTTGGTAAACCTGCCGGCATGGGTATTCTGGGTTTTTAGGTCTGCCAGATTAGGGATAATACCTTCTACTTCAGTGATCAAAGCATCAATCGTAGTTTCCGCTTTCCTGATCTCGATCGGTGCATTGAGATTATCCGGGTTCCTGTACGGGGCCTGCCCGAACAGGTCGATGGTCGTGTAGGTATAGTACGCCAGCAGTCCTTTGGCCTCCGCCAAGAACAATGATTTATTATTAATGTTGCTCTTATTGATGCTTCCTATCGCAAACAGGGATTTGGTAATCCCGAAATTCAGCTGGTTCCAGGTATTTTTCACCACATCGCTGTTGGCGTCCCAGGTAAACTCGTGCATCGCCCTCCATTTTCCTCCGTCTCCCCAGTCGCTTCCGCGGGTGGGTAATATGGCTTCATCGGTAGAATACTCCTGCAGGGCAAAAACACCTCCGTGATCCACAAAAGTACCGTCACCCAGCTGCCCGTATGCAGCGGCAAGGGAGGCCTCAGGATCTGCATTTTCGGTGGAAGGAACTTCGTCCAAGAGTTTTTCATCCAGGTTGGTGCATCCCACTAGAGCTAAGGCTGCTGCGGATAAGATGATGATATTGAGATTTAAAAAACTGATTTTCATAACTTTTTACTTGATTAAAATTTAACGGTAGCTCCCAGAATAAAGGTTTTTGCAGACGGATAGGTAGTGTAATCAATTCCCAGTGACTGGTTTCCGCCCACGGCCTTGCTTGTATCAACAAGCGGATCATAACCGGTGTAGTTGGTAATGGTGAACACATTCTGTGCACTGACGTACAGGTTAAGGCTTTTCAGGAATTTAAGCTGGTTCATGTCGAAAGTATAGCCTAATCTCAGATTGTTAAGACGGATAAAGTCCGATTTCTCCAGGTACAAAGATGACAACTGCGGCTGATTGGTAAAACTCGCACCGGAATCATAGAAGTTTTTCAATACGTTCCTGTCTGAAGCCAGGTTATTGATATTCAGATCCAGTGCCGTGTTATTCACGAGATAACCGCCGGTCTGGCCGATGAAGGAGAATGCAAAGTCAAACTTCTTGTATTTCATATAGGAATTAATCCCGAATGTAAAGTTTGGAATGGCTCCCTGGAAGATCTTCCGGTCACTAGGATCAATTTTCCCGTCGCCGTTCAGGTCCTCATAGATGTATTTCCCGTTGGCATCAATCCCCTGGTAATTGTACATATAGAAAGAGCCGGCTTCATATCCGTTGGCATAAATATTAGCGGTAACCCCTGAGAATCCTGGCCCCGAAATCTCTCCGGAGTAAATGGCCGAAACCGGAAGGCCTTTCACCACATTATTCACGGTGGCTCCGTTTACATCTAAATTCCAGGTAAAATTTTGATTTCTGATAATTTCCGAGCCTAAAGTGACTTCAAACCCTTTATTAACGATCTGTCCGTCAGCATTCCTCCACATCATGGCGGTAGAACTCAACGCCGGGGCAGGAATATACAGAATGGCATCCTTGGTTGTCTTATAATAATATTCCACTGAACCATACAGCCTGTTCTTCCATAAACTGAAATCAGTACCTATATTGGATTGTTCTACGGTTTCCCATTTCAGGTCCGGATAGGGAGTCCTGTTGATCAGGATCCCGTTGATCAGATTCAGGTTGTCATACATATAATATCCTGCGGACTGTGCCAGGGAATAACTTGCCTTGGTAATTTTATTCTGCACCTCCTGATTACCGGTCTGTCCCCAGCTTCCCCTGAGTTTCAATTCATTGATCCAGGGTAAATCCTGCAGGAAATTCTCGTTGGAAACGGTCCATCCTACGGCTACGGAAGGGAAATATCCGTATTTGTTGTTATCTCCAAACCTGGTGGAACCGTCCGCCCTTAAAGAAGCGGTCAGCAAATATTTTTTATTGAAATTGTAATTGACCCTTCCGAAATAGGATTGCAGCTCATTTTCTTGAGCGAATCCCGGTGCAGGAATAAATGGATCCCCAGAAGAGCCCGGATTGATATCTGGGGTAATGGGTGATCCCTGGTCAGCAATATTCCTTACGCCGAAATACGTCCCTGAATTTTTGAATTTCTGATAGGAAAATCCTCCTAATACGCTGAAATTATGCTTATTCAGACTGAAATCATAGGTCAGGTAATGTTCGAGAAGTACATTATAGGAATCCAGGTTCGCCTGTACATACGCTCCCTTGGGTGTCCGGTCGGTAAGGTTGGGGAACATGGTGGTATTCCTTTCAGACATTGTTTTATCAATTCCCAGATTGAATTTATAATTCAGTCCCGGTAAAATCCTCAGTGTGGCTTCAGTATTACCCAGCACCCTGAAAGTGCTGGTTTTATCAGCATACACACTCAGCAGGTACAAAGGATTGTAGTGGGCATTCATATTGAAATTTGTGTAATTTCCGGTCTCGTCATATACGGAACGGGTCGGGTTAGCCATTAAGGCATGGATAATCACCTGTCCGTCTGATCCGGCATTGGCACCATTAGGAATCCCGGTTTCCTTAATGTCGCTGGCGGTAAGGTTCAGCTTTACCTTCAGCCTTTTATTATCGAAGAAAGATTCTTCAGCATTAAGGCGCGCTGTCGTTCTTTTAAAGCTGCTGTTCAGGACGATCCCGTCCTGGTCCATATGGGAAAGCGAGGCGAAATAATTTCCGGTTTCCGTTGCTTTTGAAAAGGAAACGGCATGATTGGACGATACGGCATTTCTGTAAATTTCATCCTGCCAGTCGGTATTTCCACCGTGGTCATATAATTTGTTGATACCTGCATTCCTGTACTCATCCGCAGTAAGAAGATCCAGCTTTTTGATGACCGAAGAAAAACCTAAATAAGTATCATAGGTAAACATCGGTTCTCCCCTTTTCCCTCTTTTTGTGGTAACCAAAACAACCCCGTTAGATCCCCTGGCTCCGTAAATGGCAGCAGCAGAAGCATCTTTAAGTACTGTGATGGATTCTATATCGGAAGTATTTAAAAAGTTCAGCGGGTTTTTAGTCTGGGTATTCCCCAGTCCGACATTCGGGCCGGATGCACTCACTGGATCATTACTCAAAGGTACTCCGTCTACAACGAATAAGGGTGTGCTTCCGCTTCTAATGGATCCGATCCCACGAATAGAAACATTCACTCCCGCTCCCGGCTCTCCGCTCGTCTGAACGATACGCACACCGGCCACTTTTCCCTGCATCAGGTTATCTACGGAAATATTCATCCCTTCCTTGAAATTCTCCGCCTTCAGCTGGCTGATCGCTCCGGTAAGATCCGATTTTTTCTGTGTCCCGTATCCCACCAGGGTTACTTCTTCAATGGAAGTTGCTCCTTTTTTTGATTTAAGGCTGATGGCAACAGGAGATCCCGTTACTGTTATATTCTGTGTCTCATATCCGTTATAGGAAACCGATAAAGTCTGCCCTGCAACCGCCTGAATGGTAAAATTTCCGGAATCATCGGTCGTCACTGTAGTTCCGGTTTCCACCACGGTTATGGTAGCTCCTGCTACAGCTGATCCGTCCTGGTCCGTTACTGTCCCCGAAATCGGTCCCTTTGCCTGTGAAAGCGAAACATGTACAGGATGGATGTGTTCTGCGGAAACCTGGCCGGCCATCAGGAAAATAATGGCTACCGGAATAAGCTTTTTAAATGTAAATGCGTTAATTTTGTGGTACATATCATTAAGTAAAATAAGTCAGTTTTGCTTGAAGAAGAACCGCTGTTGTTGCCGCAACAGTGGTTTTATTTTGTCCTTCAGGCTTTTATTTTAAGCGCTACAAAGTAACTTCATTTACTTCCGAAGTACTTTAACATAATATTATGTTAAAATCAACACTATATAAAATATACTGTAGGCAGAGTGCACACTTATTATTCATTATCAACAACTTACAAACGCATCCAATTCAGGCTGTTCACAAACGTTTAAAGGACGCTTAATACAACAGATACGGTCCGTAAGCAGCGGTTTTTTAATTTCGCTCCACAATCCTTTCCTATGTACAAGCTGTTTTCAACCGTTGCGGTATCTTTTACCTGTTTAGTATCCGCCCAGAATATCGATACATCAAAAATCAATGAAATCCAGGTGATTGGCTCGCACAACAGCTATAAAAAAGCCATACTTCCGGAAGTCTACGCCTACCTTTCCAAAAAGGATACGCTTAACCTCCTTCCACGGATTCAGTACGAACATATTCCGGTTCCTCAGCAGCTGAACCTCGGCCTGCGCAATCTTGAAATTGATGTATATGCCGACAACAAAGGCGGGAAATACGCCCATCCGAAAATCCTCGATCTTGTACCCACCACTCAGCCATTCGATCCTGAAGGGAAAATGAAAAAACCCGGCTACAAGATGATCCACATCACGGATATCGATTATCAGACCTGGTACTATACGCTGGAAGACTGCCTGAAAGATCTCAAGAAATGGTCTGATGCACATCCTGACCATGATCCCGTATTCATTACTCTGGAACCTAAAGACGGAAAAGCCAACGCATTCGGAACCGAACCGGAACACTATACGCCTCAGCTTTTTGATGATCTGGATGCTGAGTTGCAAAAATATCTCGGCAAAAACAAGATCATCACTCCGGATGACATCCGGGGTTCCTATAAAACCCTTAACCAGGCCATCCTGAACAATAACTGGCCGACCGTGCAGCAATCCAAAGGTAAATTCCTGTTTGTCCTGGATAACAACAGCGAAAACCGGGATCTGTACATCCAGGGACACCCGTCATTACAAGGAAGGATGATTTTCACCAATTCCGCACCCGGAACTCCTGAAGCAGCGGTTGTATTCATGAACGATCCGAAAGATCCGTCTATCACAGACCTGGTAAAAAAGGGCTACCTCATCAGGACCCGTGCCGATGCCGATACCATGGAAGCCCGGAAAGAAGACTATTCCAGGTTTGAACAGGCCAAAGCCAGCGGAGCCCAGATTATCACTACCGATTACTACCAGCCCAGCCGGCTTTTCAAATCCTCCTATAAAGTCAGTTTTGAAAACAATACGTATGAGCGTAAAAATCCTGTTACGGGTGCTTCGGCAGGGTCAGCCGCCGGACACAAATAATAAGGTTAACCACAACAGTCACATAAGTTTTTCTAATACATAAGAATCTTATGAAAACAGCTTTGAAACAGTAAAACACATGAGTTTATGCTAATCAAAGATTTTCATCTCATATTGTTTAGTATTTCTTTCACTGCTAAATGTTGTTTTACGGCTGAACCTTGTCAGGGTTCGGAACCCTGACAAGGTTGATAATTTAACTGTATGAATTTGTAAAATCAATGGTACACTCAGTTAAGAATCCTGTACACCATCCCTAATCCTGCAATCTCTTGATCTTCTTTGATTTCAGGTTTATTTCAAAATGATCCGCCGGATCGGCATGCGATAACAGGGATAAGATTTTGAAAACCGACTGTAGCTGCTTAACAAAGGCATCGCCGGTCGTCTGTCGGGCATACAGTTGTTCCAGGATAGGATACTGTTTCAGCCGCTCTTCCGGAATATCCCTTCTGGCCAGCTCATCTGCCGACTGGAATTTATAAAGGTCCAGCAGGAGATCTTCGCCGGTCCAGTTCCTGAATGCTTCAGGAGGAATTCCACTCAATGGTTTATCTGCATGAACAAGCCGCAGAAGATCCTCACCTGTTATTGCAGATATTTTTTCAACGAAATCTTTCGGCCAGTCGCCGGGAATCATCCGTAACCGGACGAGTTCCCTGAGGTGGAACTGCATAAAATCATGGTAAGATTTTGTTTTCAAAATGTCTTTATTCCAAAGCATCGCCGGCTTTGTCGCTTTTAAGGTTGCATACTCCTTTTCGTACAGCGGAAAAAGGTCATTAAAATGCGGAACTTCATTCAGGATTTCGGTCTGAACTTCCAGCCGTTCCGGAGCATGGATGGTCAGGATTTTATATCCGGGAAGATAAGCCGCCAGCGATGGCACCTGTACATTGACCAGCATCTGGTCTCCCGATTGATACAATCCGGTATCATTGATGTGCATATGACCGGCAAAGTGAACCTGCAATCCGGCTTCGGCAAAAGCCCGGGCAACGGTTTTTTCCGGGACCCGTTCCAGCTGCCACTTTTTTTCTCCCAGCAGAGTTTTGATACTTCCTGTAGCCCCGTCGTTGAAGTCAACCATAGGATAATGCGTGAACGCAATGAGTACTTTATGGTTGGCTTTGGCCTCTGCGGCCAGTTTTGCCACCCAACGGACCAAGTGTTTTTTATGGCTGAGAACATTGTTGTATCCTATTGACGCACCGTGATAATTTTCCGGATCTTTGGGATCGCCCTGGATATTTTTGGGGATATAGGTATTGCCGTCAATGGCGATCATCCATACGCCGCTTACCGGCTCCACGACATAGCTGAGGTCCGGAACAGTAAATCCTTCCGATACGTCGTACATCCTCTTACTATACGATGCATTTTGCAACGCCTTTGAATAAGCATAGTCCCCATAATCTTCTGTATCGAAAGGCGTGCTCCAATACAGGTCCTTCTGATCCGGATAAAAGCCGAAACCTTTAAGTTCGTCCAGGATTTCAAGGTATCCGGACTCAGCAATATCACGGGTGATGATCTTATTTTTTATATTTCCGGTATGTTGTGCACTATAAATGCCCAGCGGCCTACCGTCTTCACCCAGAAAATCATCTTTCCCGCCTTCCTGCCGGAACGGACCGACTGGATCATGATTTCCGGTAGTCAGGTAGAAGCGGATGCCGTATTGCTGATGGTAACAGTCTAGTACTTTCCTGAGCCCGCGAAGGTTGTACGCCTGTCCGTCATCGGTGAAATCTCCCGGCATGGCGACGATCCGTATTCCTTTTGCTGCGATATCATCAAGTGCTTTCAGGAAGGCAAAGTAATTTTCATTGAATACCCGGGTGGAATGCAGCTGCGAATCCATCGTCCTGAGGATGGTGGGTTTTCCCGTTTTCGGATTGATGATGCCTTTAAAATTGTTGTCCGAAAAGCTTCCGTACAGATCCTGGAAATGCACATCCGAAAGAAATGCAATCTGCACCGGTTTCCGCTGGGCCACCAGAAGAGAGCTGATACCTACCAGAAAGAAAAATATTCCTTTATTCATCGTATAAAAGCACGAAAATAAAGGAATATTGTGTCAACTGTTTTACGACAGTTTTAAATAATTGTGAAAGAGTACTTATTCTTCATAAATTCCTGCGTATCTGGTTAACATGTATTCAGTTGCCTGCTTGAGACCCTTACCATTATTTGGATTAATACCGCCCATAGTAAAAAATTCTACTTCATTATCCTTTTTTGAATAATAGGTATTTCCCAATGCATTGTCAATTGTCAAAGTATCTGGTCTTGTTATTTTTTTAAAATATTTAAGCCTTACTGTGTCTACTGGTAACAATTGTCGATTTGGGTTCTTATCACCTTCAGAAGTTAATTTATACTCATTGCCGTCCCAATACATTAAGTTTTTATCCTTCAATATATCCTTAAAATTCATCCCTAGTACAAGAATTACTGACATTAACCCTATTCCAATTCCGTTCTTCGCTAACTGCGGAACATTAAAGATTGGTGTATTTGTTATGTTAATGATGATTTTAGAAAGCTTTTCTGAAAGAGATTCTTCATCATGATCAATCTTTAACTGAATCTGTGTATCGCCTCTGTCTCTTTCAATAACATAATTATCACAGAAATCTTCAAAATTTTTATATCCAATATACCAACTCAACTGATCTAGGGTTATTCCGTCAATATCATAATCTCTGTTATCGTTTATCAATCTATTATAGTATCTCACAAAGGTTCTTGCATCTTTTGACTCTCCAAATTTCTCTTCAAGCTTTAAACTCAAAAATCCGAAAATAATACTCTTATTATTTTTTTCCTCTTTGATCTCTTTTTTTGCTCTTTCATATGCTGTTTTTAACAGCAATTTTCTTTTTTCAAACATACAATTTTAATAAGTGGGTTATATGTTGTCCAAATTAGACAAATCTTGGACAATAAAATTGCGGATAACCGTAAATAACAGCACTTTATACTACTTATACTGTCCACTCACTGTCTTCAATAGGACATCCTACTATCGGATATTTGTAAAAGAAATCAGGGACAAAAAAACAAAAAAACTGATTTCAAAATCGCCAGATAAAACGGAAGAAAATATCCGGGTTGGGAAGCAGATGTTTCTCTTCCGTTTTAGATGGTTCACTTCCCAAAAAATTTAAGAAGCGCTTCGAAATTTTTACCGTGTACCCCTGCCTGCGATCGGTTTCGCAGGGAAGAACACGAATGCTTTAACAATTAAATTTTTTGACAATGATCCAATTTATTTTAATGCTATTCGGCTTAGCATTCGGAAACCATAATGCCAATACATCATGCAATAATAACGGCGATACCACAACTGTACAGACAGCTGATAATCCGGGAACGGGGCTTGCACCAGATCCGGGAACAGAAGGCCCAGGGGGAGGTGGTGGAACAGGAGGAGAAACAGGACAGCTGCCCCCTCCTCCAAAAAAGTGAGATAAGAAACGAAGGAACTTTCCTTCGTTTTTTTTATTTACTTTTGAGAAAAAACTAATGAAAAGAACCATTTTAACTTTTGTCTTATTAATATTTTTCTCTTCTTGCAATAAGCGAAGTAACACAAATAAAGAAGAGTACGATAAAGCTTATGATTACTTAAGTAAGTCTAAAAGTGATAGTGCATTTAAGTATTTTAACAGAGCAAAAGATAATTTTATTGAAAACAAAAATTTTTCACTTGCTGGGAGTTGTTTAGTCAACATGGCTATTATTCAATGTAATTCTGGAGATTTTTATGGGAGTAGAGATTCAGGATTAAATGCAATTAAATACCTGAATAAAAAAAATGATAGTGTAGAAATTGTTTCAAACTTTAATAACTTAGGTATTGCCAGCCAGCATTTGAAAGATTATATCAAAGCTGCAGAATTTTATGATGCTGCTGCAGAATTTGCTACTGCAGAATCTAAGATTACACTTTTAAATAATAAAGCAGCTTCATTCATTCATATTAAAAAATATGATTCAGCTATTAGTATTTTACAAAAACTATCAACTTCTCCATATATAAAAAGTGACACACTATACTCAAAGATTTTTGACAACTTGGCTTATGCCAAATTTTTAAAAGATCCAAGTTTCAATTCTGAACCAGAGTTATATAAAGCTTTTCAGATGAGAAATAAAATTAAAGATTATGATGGTTTAAACGCTAGTCTTTTTCATTTAACAAAATATTTTGAAAATCGAAATCGTTCAAAAGCATTATTTTATGCACAAGAAAACTTAAGAATAGCTAAACATAATAATAGTCCTGATGACCAATTAAAAGCAATTGAAAATATTATTCTATTAGATAATACTGGAAATGTTAAAAACTTTTTCTTAAAATATAGAACTATCGATGATAGTCTTGTTACAATAAGAAGCAAAGCAAAAACTCAATTTGCTCTTGAAAGATTTGATGCAGAAAAATTCAGGCGAGAAAGCACAGAAAAAAGTAATAATATTCTTAAACTCTGCATTGGAATAGCCGTTTTAATAATTATTATAATTTTTATTGTAGTACGATACAGAAAGAGACAATTAAAATTAAAACAAGAAAAAGAACTCGAAGTAAAAAACACCCAGCTTCGGTTATCCAAAAAAGTGCATGATGTCGTCGCTAACGGCATTTACCAGGTGATGACCAAAATTGAAAACCAGGAACATTTTGACCGGGATACCGCTTTGGATGAATTGGAATTCGTGTATGAAAAATCGAGGGATATCTCCTATGATAAAGCGGATGAGGAACAGGAATTCAGCAAGAAGATCTCAGAGCTGATTGCCTCATTCAATAATGACACGGTAAAAACCTTTACCGCAGGAAACAATCCGGCATTGTGGGAAAATATCAGTCCGCCGGTAAAAGACGAAGTCTTTCAGATCATCCGCGAACTGATGGTGAATATGAAAAAGCACAGCCAGGCCAGCCATGTCGCCCTCAGGTTTGAAAAGACGGAAACGTCCGTAGAGATCCAGTATAAGGACAACGGCATCGGTATTCCCGGCGATCTTATTTATAAAAATGGTTTGCGGAATGCGGAAAGCCGCATGGCTGCTATCGGCGGAGCCATTATTTTTGACACGGAAATTGAAAAGGGGCTGAAAGTAAATCTTTCTGTTCCGGCTTCGTAAACGTTGTAACCATGTTCAAAAAAATTTTAATTGCCGAAGACCAGCAGGTGATGAATCTGGGAATCGCCAATACCATTCGGGAATTGGACATCCCGCACTTTGACTTTGTCACATATTGTGATACTGCCATCAGCAAAATAAAAAAAGCCGCTGCCGAAGATGTGCCTTATGATCTGCTTATTACAGATTTGTCCTTTCAGAAAGATCATATCCGGCAAAACATACATTCCGGCCAGGAGCTGATCCTTGAGGCAAGAACGGTACATCCGGATTTAAAGGTGATTGTTTTCTCCATAGAGCACCGGGCTAAAATTATTT
The DNA here is from genome assembly GCA_913775525.1 of uncultured Chryseobacterium sp. Lineage (GTDB taxonomy): Bacteria > Bacteroidota > Bacteroidia > Flavobacteriales > Weeksellaceae > Chryseobacterium. The sequence continues at coordinate 108,474 of CAJYLH010000022.1, read as the reverse complement.
ATGACCTGTATGAAAGGTATCAGATCAACGGGTATGTAAGCAAAGCACGGAATGACGGAAAAGACCTGAAAAGCACCATCAGTAAAGTGTATAACGGGGAAAGGGCCATTCCTCAGGATATTATGAATGCCCTGCGCCATATTTCGTTTGACTTTACCGATTACGACCTGAAGCTGCTGGAACTTCTTTCCAAAGGCTGGAAGCAGAATGAAATAGGCAGCTATTTTAAAAAGAATAACATCAATCCCCACAGCATCCGCTCGATTGAAAAAAGGCTGAATGATCTCCGTGACAGCCTTAATGCAAAAAACAATATTGAAATGATTGTGATTTGCAAGGATATCGGGCTCATATAAACGGCATAACTTCATTTTTTCTCACTTTTACGTGAACCCGTAAGGATGGAATGATCAGGCGTTATACTTTTGACCTGTTAACTTTTAAAATCATTGACTATGAAAAAACCATTAGTAACAAAAGCAAAAACAGGTGAAGACTGCCCGGAATCTGGGGTATGGAAAGTTGTTGGAAGCCCATCGACTACTGCTCCCATTTCAAGAGGCAACAGAATGCCTCCTTACAATGGACAGGCTGTGACTTGGGAATTGATCCAATATGCCTAACTTTATCCTGTGCCTGCTTATTGAGCAAGCACAGGTTTTTAACGTACATACCAATCAAAAATTATATAAGATGATTTGGGTATTGTGATAGACCTTTATTGATAAATAGGTAAATAAACGACTTGATTAATACCATCTCTCATCTCTAAAAAAACTAACCATGTTTAAAAAAATTTTAATAGCAGAAGATCATGAAAGTGCGAATATTTCAGTACAGAGAACACTGGAAGAACTGAACATCAACACAGTAGATTATGCGTATTACTGTGACGACGCCCTGGGAAAAATACAGAAATCCATCCGTGAAAAAGAACCTTATGACCTGATGATTACCGATCTCGAATATGAAGAAGACCATCGGGAACAGCATATCAAGAACGGCCAAGAACTTATTGAAGAGGTACGAAAACTTCAGCCTGACCTCAAGGTGATTGTTTTTTCTGCAGAGCATAAATCCGGTGTGATCGATTCCCTTTTTACCAAATCGGGCATCAACGGATATGTAAGAAAAGCGAGAAACGATTCAAAAGAGCTCAAAAAGGCCCTTACCGCCGTAGCTCAGAATGAAAATTACCTCTCGCTTGACCTGAAACAGGAAATCAAAAAGCTGAACAGCTACGAATTTTCAGACTATGATATTAGTCTGGTATCCCTGATTTCCCAGGGAGTTTTACAGAAAAACATTCCCGTTTACTTTCAGAAGAACCATATTACTCCCAACAGTTTAAGCAGCATTGAAAAACGGCTGAATGCCCTTAAGGAAGCCCTGCAGGTGAACAGCAATGAGCAGCTTGTAGCCTTCTGTAAAGACCTTGGCATCATATGAATTCATTTCACTCAACAATAAACCTTTCATTTTCTGAAAGGTTTTTTTGTTTTTACGGAAACCCGTAAGGATGGCTACGTGAATGACTTTACTTTTGAGGTATTAAAAAATTAAAATTTTCAACCTATGAAAAAGTATTATGTCAACAAAAAAGCACAGAGCAACGGAGATCATGAAGTACATGATGAATATTGCACCTATCTGCCATCTACTGAAAACCGAAAATATCTTGGTATGTTTTCATCCTGCGACGGCGCGGTAAAGGAGGCTAAAAAAGAATATAGCCAGTCAAACGGGTGCAAAACATGTTCAAATGCCTGTCATACCAGTTAAACTCATTACCATGGGAAAATTTATTATTACACAGAGAGTCAACAAAGAGTATCAGTTTAATCTGAAAGCCGGTAACGGAGAGACCATTTTAACCAGCGAAGGCTATGTCCAGAAGGCATCCTGCCTGAAAGGAATCGAATCGGTGAGGATCAATTCAAACAATGATTCAAGGTTTGACCGGCGCGTGTCCACTAACAACAAGCCATATTTTGTCCTAAAAGCGGGAAATGGTGAAATCATTGGTAAAAGCCAGCTGTACAATGACAGTTTTTCAATGGAAAGAGGCATCGCTTCCGTGAAATCCAATGCACCGATGTCCGAAATCGTTGATCAAACCCTTAATCCTTAAACCATGGATCTTAAAATTAAACTTGAGCAGCTGCATCAGAAAGTCATGGGGCTGAAAGACCAGATCGGCACTGAAGAAGCCACGAAAAATGCATTTGTTATGCCTTTTATTCAGATTCTGGGCTATGATATCTTCAATCCCACGGAAGTTATTCCGGAGCATGTATGTGATATCGGGACCAAAAAAGGAGAAAAAGTGGATTACGTCATCCGCCACAACGACCAGCCGATTTTCATTATTGAATGCAAGCACTGGAAAGAAAGTGCCGATGCCCACAACTCACAGCTCCACCGGTATTATCATGTTTCCAAGACGCGTTTTGGCGTGCTGACCAACGGAATCGTCTATAATTTCTACACGGACCTGGAGAAACCCAATATTATGGATGAAAAACCTTTTTTCACCATTGACATTGAGGACCTGAAAGACAGTTCGATCAAAATCCTGGAGAAATTCACCAAAAAGGACTATAACCTCGAGGAAATCCTCGATTCGGCAGAAGCCCTGAAATATATCAAAGCCATCCGGAAAGAGTTTGAAAAGGAAATTGAAAGCCCTTCAGACGAACTGGTGAAACTTCTGGTCGGCCGGTTCTTTGAAAAGTCGATCACCGCAAACAGAATGGTTTCGTTTAAGGAGTACACCAAAAAAGCATTAACTACCTCGATCAATGAATCCATCAGCTTCAGGCTGAAATCTGCATTAAGCATTAATGAGCAGATTGAAAAGCAGGAAGAACCGGCAAAGAACAATCCTATAGATCAAAGTGACGCTAAGATCATCACGACTGAAGAAGAAATAGAAGGATTCCAGATTGTTAAGGCTATCCTCAGGGAAAAAATCCCTTCTCCAAGGATCGCGTACAGGGACACTCTTTCCTACTTCGGGATCCTGCTGGACGATAACAATCGGAAACCGCTTTGCAGGCTGCATTTCAATACATCCAATAAATACCTGGAAGTCTTCCATAACGGTAAGGAAGCAGGAGAAAAAGTCCTGCTGAACAATCTCGATGAGATCTATCAGTACCGCGAACAGTTGCATAAAACCCTTGAACTTTACACTTAAATCTAGTAACCATGAAAACTTTTATTTCTATTATCCTGGTATGCCTGGGAACTGTATTCACACACTTATGGAATCCTGATTCTGGTACAATTACGGAGCACTCCCGGGGTTGTACCGGCAGTCCAGGTTGTACAGCCTGTACCAATTGTTCGGGATGCGTACACTGTGCCAGAAACGGAGGAACATGCGGCGCTTGCAGCAGGCGCCCTTCAGAAAGCGATTCCCGGAGATCGAGAAACAGTTCGGGAAGGCATACTTCAGGAAAATCCAAGTCATCGCGCACCCATATATCCCCGAAAATACAGATTGATGCCATTAATATTAATACCAATAACAGATATATGGCAGGTCTGGCAGTGATAAAAGTATATGAAAAGCCTTCGCTTACTTCCAAAGTCATCACTAAAGTTTCAAAAAATGAAAAACTGAAGCCCCTGCCAAAAAATAATCAGTGGTATACTGTATTACTTAAAAAGGAAAATAAAATGGGGTATGTATATTATGGAGATTTAAAATGAGATCGAAAAAAATAAGAATATTCTTGGCAATAATTACGCTTACTTTTGGTGGTTTGATCTATATCTGTTCGAGATCTGAAAAACTCTTAATGTTTCACTGGTTCAAATGGATAAAGCTTTATCAAATTGTATATTCATTAAGATCAGCAGGGTTTACATTTCCTGATGCAGATTGGTTCAGATTCAGCCTTCCTGACGGGCTTTGGTTATTTTCATATATTTTTTTAATGCTTGAGATCTGGAATCATTCCATTACCAAATATAACTTTGCATGGATTATATGTGTTCCTCTCATTGCCTTATTATCAGAAATTTTTCAATTATTCGGTATACTCTCTGGAACATTTGATATCCTTGATATTATATTTTATTTAGTCGCAATAGCCTTGTCATTTTTTATTTCAAAATTTTTAACAATTAATACTCATCACTATGAAAACAACTAAACACTTTATTTCTGCATGCTTATTTTTATTATTTCTATTGATAGCATTTGGAAGTATGGATGATAAGAAAACACCATACCATTCCGAACACTTGCAAAACACGCCTATTCAGGAAGCTCCTGTTGAAAATGCAATCACTGATCCTAAAAAGCTTGCAACCATTGAAAAGTTAAAAGAAAAAGCAAAAAAAGACTGGCCTAATGATTATTCCACTCAGGAGTTTTGGATTAATGAACAAATAGAAGCCTATGACTATATGGAAACAATCGAAGATAATGCTATTAAGAAACAAGCACAAAAGGATTGGCCATTGGATTTCAGTACTCAGAAATTCTGGTACGAAGAACAGGTTGAAGCAAAACAAAGATTAGAATGAAAGCTTTCCTTATCCTTTGTGCCGCAGCCTGCTTTCTTGCCATTTATAAACTTCCTATAGAATACTATACCTTCCTCAGGACCCTTGTTTCCATTGGCGCATTGATTATCATCTATAACGGCATTATTGCAAGACAGTATTACCTGAGCGTTATTTTTACGGCTGTGCTCATGCTGTTTAATCCTGTTTTTCCTGTGTTCCTGTACAGAAAAAGCTTATGGATTCCTATAGATACCATTACAGGCATACTCTTTTTCTTGATTGCTTTTGCCGACAAAATTAAAGCCGTTGAGAAACAGGAAGAAATTACCGAAGAACGTGCCCAGCCACACTATACCCTTATGACACACGCCAGAGACATGATCATGAACCCTAAAAAACCCAAAGAAGACTAACCGTATGGAACATACTCCTATTACTGAAAACCTGAAAGCCCACTTTTTAAGACTTTATCAGATGGCCATCTGTGACGACGACTTCAGCACCCTTGAGCTTAAAATGCTGTACCAGTGTGCTGAAGAAAGAGGAATCTCCTCCAAGAACCTTGACGACATCCTCATGAACCCTATCAACATCAAATCCCTGCTTCCCAAAACGATTGAAGAAAAGGTGGAATACCTCTATGATCTCACCGTTATGATCTGGGCGGACGGCGTGGTTACGCCCAACGAATACGCCGCTATGGAAAAGTATGTGCTGATGTTCGGGTTCCTGGAGGAAAATGCAAAGCCTATCGTAGATTACCTCATTGAATCTGTACAGGCAGGAAAACCTAAAACCGATATTTTATATGAACTTAACAACTAAATTGATATGACAACAAATATTAAAAACTTATTTAAACTGAAATCTCTGCCCGTTATTGCTCCGGAAGAACCGGATGGAGCTGAGGAAAAACCGGCGCAGGATGGAGAATCTGCTGAAGAGAGCAGGAAAAGAACCTACCATGAAGCCGGATACCGGGACAGTGCGAGGACATTCGGCAATCATTCTACCCTGTCAATCTGCCTTGATGCGGTATACTCTAAATTTCAGAATGAAGAAAAGGAGATGGAGGAAAAGCAGGGCAAGCTGAAAGAATCCTATGTGAATGAACAGAAAAACCGGGAGACTGAGATCAAAGCCCTCAACGTTTCACAGGATACGAAAGAAGAACAGCTCAGGAAAAAAGAAGAGGAGATAAAGGATGTCCAGAAAACCATTGAAACCCTCAATGAAGAAATCATAGATCTCCCGCGAAACCCTGAGAAGTATAATGTAAAGGCTACACGGGGAGCTTCGGCTAAATTCTGGATCGGCCTTATTCTTATCATCCCGATCACCCTGTATCTTTTCACGTTTTATATTTCTACCTCCTATTCAGCATTTTTCAGGGATTTTGATCCCAATACCACCATCATCCAGAATGTGCTCGATGCCAAAGCCCTGAGCAAAGCATGGAATGACGGACTTCTGGAAGGAGCCTTTGTTACCCTGATTCCGTTTGTATTTTTAGGTTTGGGCTTTCTGATCCACATGTTCGGTGAAAATAAAAACAGGACCAATTATATTAAACTGGGACTGCTCTTTATTGTCACTTTCGTATTTGACGTGATCCTGGCCTATGAGATTGAATCCAAGCTGTACGATCTGAATAAGACATTCCAGACCCCGCCTTTTGACCTCAAGATTGCTTTCGGCAAAAACCAGTTCTGGGGAATCATCTTTGCCGGTTTTATTGTCTACATCATCTGGGGTCTGGTCTTTGATTTTGTGATGAAGGAACACCGCGAACGGGATAAGATCAGGAATGAAGTGGAAATCCGGAAGAAAAACATTGCATTCCTGACTGAGAAAATCGGTATCCTAAGAAAAGAACTGGAAGAAATTACGGCGGCCATCAGCAATGTTAAAGAGCTGGTGATTAAGACCAGAGGACGTGTTGAGGAACTTCAGAATATCATCGATGGGGTCATCATTCCTACCAAGGATTATAAGCTGTATGCTTCAGAATATGTACAGGGCTGGATCACCTATATTGGCGAGAAGATTGCCGTTTCCAAAACCGAGAAACAGTCATTGATCGAAAGCTGCATCGATACCTACAATACCAACCTTGACCTGGTTGGCGCCAATGAGAAAAGCCAGAACTCCGTCTATATCTCCGCTTTATAAAATTCAACCTTATGAAAAAAATACTATACTTATTTATTGTTTTATTTTTATTCTCATGTGGTGAAGAAGGAAAAGGCGATAATGAAAAAGAAGTTAAAAAAGATTCAATAGTTGTAAACTCAAATGACCTGAACGTCAGCATACTCATTGATCTTTCCGACAGGATCGATCCTGTGACCAATCCTAATCCTACCATGGAATATTATCAGCGTGACCTGGAATATATCAAAGCGATCAACAAAGGGTTTTTAAGCCACATTGAAAAGAAAAAAGTCATCCGCCTCAATGACCAGATGCAGGTATTTTTCAATCCTGAACCTTCCGACCCTAAAATCAATGATGTGACCAAACAGCTGAAGATCTCATTTGATAAAAACACATCTGAGGATAATATGGATATGATGGCTAAGAACTACTCCACTCTGCCTGCCGGAATTTACGAATCAGCGATTAAAGACGGAAGTTATGTCGGCTCGGATATCTGGGAGTTCTTTAAGAATAAGGTGAAAGATTACTGCATCAAAGACGACCACAGGAATATTCTCTTCATCCTCACAGACGGCTATATGTATCATGAAGATTCCAAATTCTCTGAAACAACAAAAACCTCATACCTCACATCAAAGCTAATACAATCTCTGAAACTCAATAACTCAGATTTTAAAGCGCAGATTCAGAAAGGCAATCTGGGATTTGTAAAAGCTAACGACAACCTCAAAAACCTGGAAGTCGTCGTTTTAGGAATCAATCCGGAGAAAGGAAATCCTTTTGAAGAAGCTGTCATCAAAGAATTCTGGGAAAACTGGTTCAAAGATATGGGCATCACCCGCTATCAGATCAAATCTGCCGACCTGCCCTCCAATCTGGAACCCATTATTACCAAGGCCATTACCAACAAAAACTAATACCATTCTTTATATCAAACAGGGAGATCCGAATCGGATCTCCCTGTTTACTTTATTTCCGGATCATTTCCGTATGTGGAATATCGTCTTCCAGATATTTTTTTCCGGTATCCTCAAATCCGAATCCGCTGTAGAATTTCAGCAGATAGTCCTGGGCTGAAATCCGGATTTCCGGAGTGTGGTAACGGTTTTCGATAGCCTGTACGGCATATGCGATCAGCTGTTTCCCAAGGTTTTTTCCTCTTGCCTGCGCTGTAGTGAGTACCCTTCCTATGGAAGTTTCGTCATATTTGATGCCTCTGCCGAAGATGCGGCAGTAAGCCAGTACGTTACCGTCTTCTTCAGCCCACAGATGAAGGGCCTGCTGGTCATAGCCATCCAGGTCAGGATAAGGGCAAACCTGTTCCACTACAAATACATCTACCCTTGCTTTTATAATAGCATATAATTCCGGGACGGTGAGCTCTTCAAAACTTTTGATGTTCCAGATTATATTACTCATCGAAACTCACTTTATTGTTGATTAAAAATGTATTGGTTTTTTGTATAAATTTCAGGATTTCGTCGCCGCCTTCCTTTTTCTCTGCTGAGGTCACGTACAGTTCCGGCAGGTCTTCCCAGGTCTTATGCAGTTCGGTTTTATAATCCTCTACATTTTTAATGACAACGTTCGGTTTCAGCTTGTCTGCTTTGGTAAACACAATCGAAAACGGCACGCCGCTTTCACCGCACCACTGGATGAATTCCAGGTCAATTTTCTGGGGAGAATGGCGGGAATCCACCAGTACGAAAAGGTTCACCAGGTTCCTCCGGTTGAGGATGTAATTGGTGATCAGCTTTTCAAAATCCTTCCGTATAGACTTGGACACTTTTGCGTAGCCGTAACCGGGCAAATCCGTCAGGTACCAGGTTTCGTTCACCAGGAAATGGTTGATCAGCTGGGTTTTGCCGGGCGTCTGCGAGGTTTTGGCCAGGTCTTTATGGTTCATCATAGCATTGATGAGTGATGATTTGCCAACATTGGATCTTCCGATAAAAGCATATTCCGGGAGATTAGGTTCAGGGCAGTCCTGCCATTTTCCGCTGCTTTTGACAAATGTTGCTGTTTTAATGACCATTGTTGAATGATTTAGAAAAATAAACCATTAAGAAAAGTCTTAATGGTAGTATATTGTTATTGTTAAACTTTATCTTTTATCCAGTTGTAGAGGATGTCATTGAACTCATCCGGCTTTTCCATCATCGCAGCATGACCGCAATGCTCGATCCAGAAAAGATCTGAATTTGGGATGAACTTATGCATATCCTCTGCCACTTCAGGAGGCGTAACATTATCCTGCTTCCCCCAGATCAGGCAGGTAGGACAGGTGATTTTAGGAAGGTCATGAAGCATATTGTGTTTGATGGCACTTCTGGCCAGCATAACGGTCTTAATGCCTTTCATCCTGTCATTGACCACATTGAACACCTCATCTACCAGGTCTTCCGTCGCTACGGCAGGATCATAGAATACCTCCTCCGTTTTTTTCCTGATGTAGGAACGGTCATTTTTTCTCGGAAAGCTGTCCCCGAAAGTCCTTTCATACAATCCCGAGCTCCCGGTAAGCACCAGGTTCTTAACCAGGTCCGGCCGTGCCAGGGTAAGGATGAGGCCGATATGCCCTCCCATGGAATTCCCTACGATAGAGACCGGCTCAGAAATGTGGCTTTCTATAAACCGGATGATATATTTTGCAATGGTGGTAAGATTGGTATTGAGTACCGGCAAATCGTAGATCGGCAGCTGCGGAACGTATACTTTGAATCCCCGGTCTGAAAAAAAAGCCACCATCTTGTCGAAATTACTCAAACCACCCATCAGTCCGTGCAACAGAACCAATGGCCGTCCTTCCCCCGCTTCCACAAAGGTATATTTCTTTTCTTTTTTTGTACTGAATATCATAATGCTAATCTAAGCCTTGCAAAAATACAAATTAAACCTCAAAAATATTTTGATCCCTCTAATTTAAACTAAAAATAACATACCAGGTCATATCTTAAGGTCTTTTTTCATTGGCTTTTTGCTATGAGGTGAATAATACTCCTCCAACAAAATGAAGGCCAACAGATCATCAGCTTAGTAAGCCCCTGTGTCAAAACTTATTAACATTAAGTCAAAAAGTGGGAAAAAGTGGGAAATTTTGGAAATTATTATATAATTTTGTTCCAAATGAAGAATTTCATTGGAACATATGAGTGCAAGATCGATGACAAAGGTCGGTTAAAGCTTCCCTCTTCTTTAATAAAACAGATGGAAGACTTTGATAATAAGACATTTGTGATCAAACGCTCCGTGTTCCAGCCCTGCCTGGAAGTCTATCCTATGAATGTGTGGGAAAAACTGATGGGCAAGATTAATAAACTGAACCGATTCATTAAAAAGAATGCTGATTTCATCAGAATGTTTACGGCAGGCGTAAAAACAGTGGAAACTGACAATGCGGGAAGGCTGCAGATATCTAAAGACCTCACGAATTTCGCACATCTTCAGAAAGATATTGTGATCACCAGTGCAGGGGAATTATTTGAGATCTGGGACAAAACGGCATATGAACAGGTAATATCCACCAATGAAGAAGATTTTGCAAGTCTTGCCGAAGATGTAATGGGCAGTGCTTTTGATGAGGAATAACCGCTGTAAAGGCATAAAAACACAAACTGAGGTATGTATCATAATCCCGTTTTGTTAAAGCAAAGTGTTGATGATTTGGTGACGAATCAGGACGGAATATATATAGACTGTACCTTCGGTGGCGGAGGTCATTCACGCGAGATACTGAGCAGGCTTTCCGAAAAGGGCCGGCTATTCAGTTTTGACCAGGACCTGGATGCCCTGAACAACACGTTAGACGATTCCAGGTTTACTTTAATCAATCAGAATTTCAGATTTTTAGAGAACTCCATGCTGATGTACGGCATTTCCCAGGCAGACGGGATCCTGGCTGACCTCGGCGTATCCTCGCATCAGTTTGATGAGGCAGAAAGAGGATTTTCCACCAGGAGCAATGCCCCGCTGGACATGAGGATGAACGTGATGCAGAGCCTGGATGCCAGAAAGGTGATCAACCAGTACGAAGAAGAAGAGCTGGCCGACATTTTCTACTATTACGGAGAACTGAGGGAAGCCCGCAAGCTGGCCAGGGAAATCGTGCACCACAGAAAGAATAAGGCTATTGAAACTACAGAGGACCTTAAAAAGCTTTTCAGCTATATTCCTCAGCATAAAGTCAATAAATTTTATGCACAGCTGTTCCAGGCCATCCGGATCGAGGTGAACCAGGAGCTGGAAGTGCTGAAGGAAATGCTGGTGCAGGCCTATAAAGTATTGAAGCCGGGCGGCAGGCTGGTGGTGATATCCTACCATTCCCTGGAAGACCGCCTCGTTAAAAGGTTCCTTAAAAACGGAATGTTTGAAGGAGAACCTGAAAGGGATATTTACGGAAACTATAAAAAAGCATTTGAACTGCTGAAGAGTAAAGCCATCGTTCCTGATGACAAGGAAATTGAAGAAAACTCCAGGGCAAGAAGTGCGAAGATGAGAACCGGGATCAAAGTATAACATAATGAATCGTCAATAGTGAACAGCGACATTGATCGTTAAACGAAACAACAACAGTGGCAAAAAAAACAACATACCGCCCTCAGAAGAGATTAACTTTTATAGACATTATAAAAGGGAATTTCCTGAACCGTGATGAGATCAAAATACATTACAAGTATTTCCTGCTCCTGTTTGTGCTGATGATGGCCATGATCTACAGCAACCACCTGGTGAATAAAAAAATAAAAATCGTCAATGCCTTAAAGGAAGAGACGGAAGAATACAAATCGAGGAACGCTTACGCACAAAGTAAGCTGATCAAAGTAAAAATGGAATCGGAGTTGGGGAAAGAAGTTGCCCGGGATTCGCTGATGACCCTGGAAAGCCACCCTCATAAATTGCTAATCAAACTGGACAGTACGGATGCAAAAGCAAAATGAATACGATAACAAACGTAAGAAAACGTTACGGTGGGGCTACCTCTTTGCAGTGGTAGCTTTGTGCGTGTTTGTCATGTTCCTTGCCAGGATCGTCATCCTGCAAAATACCAATGTACAGGAGATTAAGGATGATTACATTAATAAAAACTACCGTGAAGCCACTCTGAAGGCAGCACGCGGAAACCTCTTTGCATCAGACGGCTCTATCCTCGCCACCACCGTAATGCGCTACGACATCTACCTGGATTTCAAAACCATGAAAGATACGGTTTACAGCAACAATATCGGCGCGCTGACAGATTCCCTGAGTAAAATGTTCGGAAAGCCAAGGGCAGAATTCAGGAAGCGTTTTGACGAGCAGAGGGCGAGGAAAAACCAGTATTATGCACTCGTGAAAGGACTGGATTTCGATGAATATGACCGCATCAGGAAGTTCCCGATCTTTAAGAGAGGAAAAAACAAAGGCGGATTCATTGTCGACAGAAACTACAAAAGGGAGCTGGCTACCTCAGAGATCGGTGCCGGAACCATCGGGATGGATAACGGTGAATACAGCTCCGGACTGGAGGGTGCCTTTTCAAAATACCTGACCGGAACCAACGGAAAAAGGCTGGAGCAGAGAATCAATTCCTCCCAGTGGAAACCTATCGATTACTGGAAAGTACAGGAACCCGTGGACGGCCAGGATGTGTATACCACACTGGACCTCAGGATCCAGGACATCGCACATTCCGCCCTGGAAAAACAGCTGATTAATTTTGAAGCCAAACATGGTACCGTAATCGTGATGGAAGTCGCGACAGGAAAAGTACGCGCACTGGTTAATCTCAGGCAAACCGAATCCGGAGAATACATCGATTCATACAACTACGCTCTGAAAGACAATATAGAACCGGGCTCCACCTTTAAGACCGTATCGCTCCTGGCAGCCATGGATGACGGTTTTATCGATGAAAATACCACGGTTAACGTTGGAAACGGAGTCTGGGTATACGCCAAGCAGAGGATTTCCGACGGACACGGCGGAGGTACCTATGATATCAGCGACGTGCTCGCCAAATCCAGCAACGTAGGAACAGCCAAACTGATCACCAAATATTATGCGGAAAAACCGCAGATCTTTCTGGACCACCTGAAGCGATGGAAGCTGTTTGACAAAATGGATATTGAGCTTCCCGGAATCACCAAGCCAAGATTTGTAACCCCGGAAAGCAAAAGATGGAACGCAGCAGCTCTGGCCTCCCTGGGATACGGCTATGCGTCCAACATCAACCTGTTACAGCTGACCACCTTTTATAATGGCGTAGCCAACGGAGGAAAAATGCTCAAGCCCCTGTTCATCGATAAAATCATGAAAGACGGCAGGCTGATCTATCAGGCCAAGCCCGAAGTAATGGTGAATAAAATGGCCTCTGAAAAAGCCATTAAAATGATGACTGATGCACTGACCAAAGCCGTAGAAAAAGGGACCGGAAAAAGCATCTTTACCCCTAACCTGAAAATGGCCGGGAAAACCGGGACCGCAAGGTTTGAATACTGGCTTCCAGGACCTATGAAATACAGGGCTTCGTTCGCAGGCTTCTACCCTGCCGACAATCCCAAATATACCTGCTATGTCATGATCAGCGAGCCCAATACCTCAAAAGGCTTTTATGGAGGAACCGTAGCAGCTCCGGTATTCAAGGAAATCGCAGGCAAGACCTTCCTGAAAACCCCGCAGAACATCGAAAAGGAAATGCTGGTAGACAGGAAAGTGAATCTGAATAAGATGGTTGATCCTAATGTAAAAGTAACCGTAGAAGATAAAAGGATGCCCAATGTAGTAGGATTGATCGGTAAGAATATAATTCCCCAGCTGGAAAACCTCGGTTACCGGGTAGATTATAAAGGCGTAGGAAGGATCAAAGACCAGTTCCCGACAGAAGGGACGGCCATAAGTAAGAACCAGAGGATTTATTTATCCCTGCAGAATTAATGACCCGGAACATAAAGATTTCCGAAACAGTTTAAAACAGATAAAGACCACAGCATAGAATGGTAGTAACAGAATTATTGAGCAGGATTCCGGTATTGGAAATTCACGGTGATGAAAACCGCGGGATCTCCGGATTGGTTTTCGACAGCAGAAAAGCTGCCGCAGGCACGCTCTATGTTGCCGTAAGAGGAACTGTGGCAGACGGCCACGCCTATATTGCCTCTTCTGTTGAAAAAGGCGCAGAAGCCATCGTGTGCGAGGAACTTCCTGAAAACCTTGATAAAAATGTTACTTACATCAAGGTGAAAGATTCCTCAAAAGCATTGGGGCAGCTGGCATCCAACTTTTACGGAAACCCTTCACAAAAGCTGAAGCTCATCGGCGTTACCGGGACCAATGGAAAGACATCGGTTTCCACCCTGCTGTTTGACGTATTCAGGAATCTCGGTTATGATGCTGCACTGCTGTCTACCGTGGAAATAAGGATCGGAGAAAAAGTAATCCCGGCCACCCATACCACACCGGATATCATTACCATCAACAGGATCCTGGCTGAAGCGCTGGAAGAAGGCTGTGAATTCGCATTCATGGAGGTCAGCTCCCATGGGATTGCCCAGAACAGGATCGAAGGCCTGCATTTTACCATTGCAGGGTTTACCAATCTTACCCACGATCATTTAGACTATCATAAGACATTTGATGAATACCTGAAGACCAAAAAACGGTTTTTTGACGGGTTGCCGGACACGGCAGTGGCCATCACCAACGCCGATGATAAAAACGGCAGCGTAATGCTCCAGAACACCAAAGCCTTGAAAAAAACCTATGCCATGAAAACCATGGCCGATTATCACGGGCGTCTTCTTGAAGTGGATTTCAACGGCATGCTGCTGAATTTCAACGGGAAAGAATTCTGGACCACCCTTACCGGAAAATTCAACATCTATAACCTCTTGCTTGTTTTCGGCATTGCTTCCGAACTGGGCTTCGGACAGGATGAAATCCTACAGGCCATCAGCGTCCTGAAAAGGGTCTCCGGAAGGTTTGAAACCTTTAAATCCGACGGAGGTATTTTCTTCGTGGTCGATTATGCCCATACACCGGATGCCCTGGAAAATATCCTGGATAGCATCAATGATATCAGGACGAAAAATGAACGGCTGATTACCGTCTTCGGCTGCGGAGGCGACCGGGATCATTCCAAAAGGCCTGAAATGGGCGCTATTGCAACCCGGAAATCAACACTGGCAATCATTACCTCCGATAATCCGAGGACTGAAGACCCGGCCCGGATCATCAAAGATATTGAAGCCGGCGTAGAACCGCAGAACTTCAGCAAATACACTTCGATCCCGGACCGGAAAGAAGCGATTAAAATGGCGATCAAGTTCGCAGAACCTAAAGATATTGTCCTCGTTGCCGGCAAAGGCCACGAAACCTATCAGGAAATCAATGGCGTAAAACATCATTTTGATGATAAAGAAACCATTAATGAACTGTGGAGACTAATGAGTAAATAAACTGATTGAATTGAAGATTGAATGATTTAAAGATTTAAAAGATTAAGTAATGACAAAGAATTTCGAGGAATTTCCGGTTTACATCAAAGCTTTAGACCTGATTGAAAGAACTTACAGATTTCTTGGTCATTCATCTTTCGAAAAAGAATTTGAATTTAACAATCAGATTAAGAGAGCGGCGTTTTCAGTATCAAACAATATTGCAGAAGGCTCAGAATATAATAGTAACAGACAATTTATTAAATATTTAAAAATTGCTAAAGGCAGTTGTGCAGAAGTAAGAAGTATGATGATCATCAGTAGAAGGCTGGAATTAGGAAACGAAACATTGGCAGAAGAAATCATCGTTCTGTCAAGAGAAATCTCTTCCAACATCTCCAACTTCATCAAATATTTAAAAGAACATATTGATCTTTAAATGCTTAAATAATTAAATTTTAAAATCTAAAGAGGAAACATGCTATACTACCTATACGAATATCTCACCAACCACGGGATCCATATTCCCGGACTGGGAATGCTGAAGTACATTTCCTTCCGTGCAGGGATTGCAGTGCTGTTTTCCCTGACTATTGCTCTGGTGTACGGGAAAAGGATCATCAACTTCCTGAGGAAAAAACAGATGGGTGAACTGGTACGTGATCTTGGACTTGCCGGACAGAAACAGAAGGAAGGCACCCCGACCATGGGAGGCCTCATCATCATCCTGGCCACCATTATTCCCGTATTGCTGTTTACCCGCATCATGAATGTGTACATCATCCTTCTGCTCGTATCGGTGATCTGGATGGGTGCCATAGGTTTCCTTGATGATTACCTGAAGAAAATTAAGAAAAATAAAGACGGCCTGAGCGGAAAATTCAAGGTGGTCGGACAGGTAGGATTGGGACTGATTGTAGGCGTAACCATGTATTTCCATCCTGATATTACGGTAAAAAGGAAATATTCGGATGCCAAGGTGGTTAACCGGAACAATGTGGAGCAGAATTTTATGCCGACGGAGAAAATTACCGTTTCTACGGTACCCTTTGCCAAGAATAATGAATTTGATTACAGCGGTATCCTGTTCTGGATGAATGATAAAGATGCCCACGAGTGGGCCTGGATCGTATTTATCCCGATTGTGATCTTCATCGTGACTGCGGTTTCCAACGGAGCCAATATTACAGATGGTATAGACGGCCTTGCAGCCGGGACCAGCACGGTCATCCTGCTGGCACTGGCATTTTTCGCCTATGTATCGGGAAACATCATCTTTGCAGATTACCTCAACATCATGTTCCTCCCCAATATGGGTGAAACCACCATTTTTGTAGTGGCCATGGTAGGAGCAGTGATCGGGTTTTTCTGGTACAACACCTATCCTGCCCAGGTATTTATGGGCGATACGGGAAGCCTGATGCTGGGAGGCGTCATTGCCGTCCTGGCCATTATCCTGAGAAAAGAGCTGATGATTCCGGTGTTATGCGGGATTTTCCTGATCGAAAATATTTCTGTGATGCTTCAGGTAGGCGTCTTTAAGTTCAGAAAAAAGAAATACGGGCTGGAATATGCCCAGAATAACCGGTTGTTTAAAATGTCGCCCCTGCATCATCATTACCAGAAAACCGGTTTTCATGAGAGCAAAATCGTTAACAGGATGATTATCATTGGGGTAATGCTGGCTATTGTATGCCTGATCACATTGAAAATGAGATAAGAAATAATTTAAAAATTGAAGTATTTAAACATTTAAAAAATCTTTGAATCATTTAAATTTTTAAATCATTAAATCAAAAAAATAATATGAAAGTAGTTGTTTTAGGAGGTGGAGAAAGCGGTTGCGGTGCTGCTTATTTGGCAAAGAAACAGGGTATGGAAGTTTTTCTTTCAGACAAGGGAGCCATTAAGGATCACTATAAGCAATTTCTTACTGACAATGACATTGAGTTTGAGGAAGAAAACCACGACGAAGAAAGAATTTTAGACGCAGACTGGATTGTAAAAAGCCCGGGGATTCCCAAGAAGGCAGACATGATCCAGAAAATCCAGGAGAAGGGCATCAGGCTTTCTTCTGAGATAGAATTTGCCTCAGAATTCACCAATGCCAAAATCATTGCCGTTACCGGAAGCAACGGAAAGACCACTACCACTTCCCTGATCTATTACATCCTGAAAAATGACGGACTGAACGTAGGCCTGGGCGGAAATATAGGCTACAGCTTTGCAAAACAGGTAGCAGATGAAGACCATGAATATTATGTGCTGGAAGTAAGTTCTTTCCAGCTGGATGACATCCAGAATTTCAGGCCGTATATTTCCCTGCTGTTAAACCTTTCCAAAGATCACCTGGACCAGTACAACTACAATTATGAAGAATATGCACTGGCAAAATTCAGGATTGCGGAAAACCAGGAAAATGATAATTTCTTCATCTACAACAAAGATGACGAAATGAGCAAAAACCTTCTGGAAAAGCTGGAAATCAAAGCGAAGATGATCCCTTTTTCAACCCATGAACAGCTGCCGGAAGGAGGTTCCGTGACAGGCGAAGATACCATCGTAGTTAAACTGAAAGACGAATTTTCGATGAAGATCGATGATTTATCACTGATCGGGAACCACAATGTAGCCAACAGCCTGGCGGCGTCCATCGCGGGTAAAATACTGGAGATCAATAATGAAAGTATCAGAAATTCACTGATGACCTTCCAGGCTGTGGAACACAGGCTGGAAATGGTTTCCGAGTTGGATGGCGTAAAATACATCAATGACAGCAAGGCCACCAATGTGAACGCCACCTATTATGCCCTGGAAAGCATGAAAACCCCAACCGTATGGATTGTAGGCGGCGTGGATAAAGGCAATGATTACTCGGAAATCGAGGATCTTGTCAAAAGAAAAGTAAAGGCCATTGTCTGCCTTGGAATCGACAATCAGAAAATCATCTCCTACTTCAAAGATAAAAAGGATCTGATCTATGATACATCAAGCATGGAAGATGCCGTGAAGACGGCAAAGGCACTGGCCAAAAAAGGAGACACCGTATTACTGTCCCCATGCTGTGCGAGCTTTGATTTATTCAAAAGCTACGAAGACCGGGGACGGCAGTTTAAAGAGCAGGTATTAAAATAATGGTCCTATGCAAAAGGTATCCGGAAATCAGGTTTCCACATCAATACGTTTTGCATAAATACATGAATACAGTATATGAACGAACAGACCACAGAAAGCAGATTTGAATTTCTAAAGGGCGATAAAGTGCTTTGGATGGTGATCCTTGTAATTTCCATCTTCTCTATCTTCCCGGTATATTCCGCGAGTTCAAATCTCGAATACATCGTTAACAACGGGACCACCACCGGCCACGTTATCAAACATATGTTCTTTGTGGTACTGGGACTGGTTATCATGAGGCTGGTAGGAACCATAAAATACGAGCACATCGGAAAGCTCAGCAGCATCCTGCTCGGCCTGATGATTATCCTGCTGATTATCACCATGTTTACCGGACAGACCATCGACGGGGCAAGTGCTTCCCGCTGGCTGAAGATCCCGGGAACACCCATCTCATTCCAGCCCTCATCATTTGCCTTTTTAATGCTGGTGATTTACCTGTGCAGGTACCTGACCAAGAAAATTACCCGCGAGCGGCTTCCGATAGAGAATATCATGTACATTTTCGGGCCTATCCTCCTGGTTTTTGTGCTGGTCGCCAAAGACAACGGTTCTACGGCACTGATGATCCTGATGGTATCCGTTATCGTGCTGATCGTAGGACAGCTGCACTGGAAATATATTGCCGGATTCATCTCATCCTCCTTCATTGCGATTGCACTGTTCCTTCTGGTGGCACTGAATACCAATTTAATCGGCGGAAACAGGGTACACACCTGGATGAGCCGTGTAGAGACCTTTACTTCCAGCAAAGCCAAATCTGCCGATGTGGATGACGAAAGTGTAAAAGCCAAAAACTACCAGGTCATGCAGGCGAAAGCCGCGATCGTACACGGTGGGATTACAGGAATGGGGCCCGGCAAAAGTGCCTTGAAGCAAATGCTTCCGCAGTCTGCCTCCGATTTTATCTTTGCCATCATCGTGGAAGAATACGGGGTGATAGGCGCCGCATTCCTCATCAGCATGTACCTTATCATGATCATCAGGATCGTGATGATCGCCAGTAAAATGCCGGCTTTTTTCGGCTCGCTGCTGGTGCTCAGCCTGGGTGTGATGATTTTTATACAGCTTTCGGTGAACATCGCCGTGGCAGTCAATCTGATCCCGGTCACCGGGCAGCCGCTGCCGCTGATCAGTTACGGGGGAACCTCCATGTTGGTAACCTACCTGCAGCTGGGCATCATTCTTAACATCAGCTCGAGGATACAGATTTATGATGAAGAAGGCATGGGAAAAAAACAGAGCATTGCAGAGATCAATGACATTGCATAATTAAGATAATAAATAGGGAAAACCTGAATACGATATGAACAGAAAACTAAAAGTATTGCTATCCGGCGGCGGAACAGGAGGACATATCTTCCCGGCCATTGCCATTGCAGATGAAATCCGAAAAAGATTTCCTGATGCAGAGTTTCTGTTCATCGGGGCCAACGGGAAAATGGAAATGGAAAAAGTCCCGCAGGCCGGTTACAGCATTGAAGGGATTGATATCGCAGGCATTAACAGGGGCAACCTGTTATCCAACCTGGGGCTGCCTTTTAAAATCCTGAAGAGCCTGTCCAGATCTAAAGCCATCATCAAAAAATTTGCTCCGGATCTTGCCATCGGTACAGGAGGTTTTGCCAGCGGCCCGGCTTTATATGAAGCTGGTAAGCTCGGTATCCCTGTTTTTATTCAGGAGCAGAATGCCTATGCCGGAGTAACGAATAAAATTTTAAGCAAGAAAGCCAGAGCGGTTTTTACAGCTTACCCGAAAGTGGAAGGCTTCCCGTCAGAAAAAATACACTTCCTGGGAAATCCTATCCGGTCCACCATTGTATCCGGAATGAAAGACACGGCGGCAGCCAAACAGGAAATGGGACTGGACCCTGATCAACTGACCATCCTTTCCGTGGGAGGATCCTTAGGCTCAAGAACCCTCAATAACGCCTGGAAATCCCATCTGAAGGACATCATCAGCAAAGACTGCCAGCTGATCTGGCAGACCGGGAAGCTGGATTACAAAGAAATTACGGAAGAGACCAAAAATATGGCCGGCAATAACATCCGCATCCTGGAATTCATCAAAGATATGGAAACCGCCTATTCGGCAGCGGACATCATTGTTTCCAGAGCAGGAGCCATTGCCATTTCGGAACTGGCAGTAGCCCGCAAGCCTGTCCTGTTGGTTCCCTTTCCTTTTGCAGCAGAAGACCATCAGACCAAAAATGCCATGACGCTGGTAGAAAAGAATGCCGCAAGAATGGTCAGAGATTCCGAAATGCAGGAAAAGTTCTGGAGTACCCTCTCAGAAATCTGCGAAGATGAAGCGATAAGAAAAGAAATGTCTCAAAACCTGCAGTATTTTGCCAAGCCGGATGCAGCCAGGGAGATTGTGGATGAAATCATTAAAAAACTTTAATCACAAATACCTATATACATATGAAAACAAGATTATTTACCGTACTGTTGATTTGCTTTTTTGCAAATTTTTTGAGCGCTCAGACGCTTGTGAAGCCGGCAGAGATTAAAATGTCATTAATTGCCGATTATTTAAAAGGTAGAGGATATACTATTTCAGAGCAAAAAGATACTTATATTAAAATAGAAAATAAAGAAAAAGCTATTCTGTTTATGGATCTTGATACTGCGAAGAAATACATTAATATGAATGTTAATATTCTTGTAAAAAAAGATGCAGATAAAACCCAAATCAATAATCTGCTATTTGACATCAATAACCTGCCAATGGTAAAGGCAGACTATCTGCCTAATCAGAATTCGATCAGTTTTCAGTATTTTTTCTGGATTACCAACGGATTTACTTTAGAGACCCTGGAAGATGCCGTTGCAGAATTCTTTTTGTATCAGGGGGACGCTTACAACCTGGATAAAGAAAAGATTTTCAGCTACAAATAATATTGAGATAGAAAAATGAAATTATTGGAAACATATCAGAATTTTTACTTCGTTGGGATCGGAGGCATCGGCATGTCTGCTCTGGCACGCTATTTCCATGCTTCCGGCAAAAAAGTTCTCGGGTACGATAAAACCAATACCAAACTGACCCGGCAGCTGATGGAAGAAGGAATCGATATTGTTTTTGAAGACCTGATCGACGAAAGGATTACTGCTCTGGATCAGGAGCAGACCCTGGTGATCTATACCCCGGCAATTAAAATTCTGGGGATTCTGGATTACTTCAATGCCCATGGTTTCGAGGTTAAAAAAAGAGCCAAAGTCTTAGGCCTGATCACAGAAAATACAGACTGCATCGCTGTGGCCGGTACCCACGGCAAAACGACCACCTCTACATTGGTTTCGCACCTTTGCAAAGAAGCTAATCTTCCGTTCTCCTGTTTTCTGGGCGGGATATCTGAAAATTTCCGGTCCAACTTCCTGTATAACGGCCGCCAGTACTCCGTGGTGGAAGCTGATGAATATGACAGGAGTTTCCTGAACCTCTCCCCCGACTGGGCGGTCATTACCTCTACCGATGCAGACCACCTCGATATTTACGGTGATAAAGATACCATTGAAGAAGGATTCAGGCAGTTTGCCGCTCTGGTTCCGGATGACAGACAGCTCTTTGTGAGGAAAGGTATTGACATAGGACGGGACCACCGGACCTATGCCGTGAATGAAAAAGCAGATTATTATGCTGATCACCTGCGCATGGACCATGATAAGATTTACTTTGACTTCCATACACCGGAAGAAACCGTACAAGATTTTGTCTGGGAAATTCCGGGGATCCATAACGTGGAAAATGCTACCGTAGCCCTGGCTATACTCCATAATCTAGGCGTGGATTTCGGAACCCTGAAAAAGGCCATTGCCAGCTTCAAAGGCATTAAAAGAAGGTATACCAAGCATATCTATCAGAACGGTAAGATTTATATTGATGACTACGCACATCACCCGACAGAAATCAATGCTGTGCTGGGATCAGTGAGGACATTTTATCCCGATAAAAAGCTGCTGGTGGTTTTCCAGCCGCACCTGTTCAGCCGCACCAGGGATTTTGCAGATGGTTTTGCAGAAAGCCTGAGCCAGCCGGATGAGCTGATCCTGCTGGACATCTACCCGGCAAGGGAGCTCCAGGAAAACTTTGAAGGCATCACTTCAGAATGGCTGCTGGAGAAGGTAACATTGGGGAAGAAAGAGGTATCCTCTTTAGAAAATGCCTACAGCAGGATAAAAGAAAAAGGATTTGACATCCTCCTTACAATAGGCGCCGGGAATATTGATACCCTGTATGACCCTATATGCGATTGGATGAATGCTTCTGTACAGAGTGCAGGATTATAACAGTAATGAGTAAATAAAAGAAATACATTGTACAGTATACAACCGTACAGCTATTATGAAAAATAAATACAGAATATTAAAAATTGCGGTCACAGTGATCATTCTGGGATTCCTGCTGAGCTTTTCACTGAAAAGGTTCAGCGGTCAGAAGATTACGGATAACAAGATTTCTGTAAAACTGAGTGAAAAGACTCCGGTATATTTCATCGATGAAAAAGACATCCTGGCTATCGTAAAAAAAGAAAATCCATCCGGGAAGGTAGGTGATCTCAATATTCCGGTCCTGGAGAAGAAAATCAATTCACTGCCAGCCGTAGACAGTGCGAATGTATACCTGAATCTGAACGGAAAACTGAACCTGGATATCAGGCAGAGGGTTCCGGTTTTCAGGCTCAATACCAACGGGAGGGATTTTTATGTTGATGAGAAAGGGGTGGAATTTCCGATCTCCAAAACCTATTCCCATCCTTCTATGCTGGTTACCGGTGATGTAAAGCCTGATGAATACAGGGAGCTGGCTGAACTGGTTGAAAAGATCGACAAAGATGATTTCAGTAAAAAATTCTTTATCGGTATCTCAAAAATTAAAGAAAATTATTATCTTCTTACCAGCGAAGGGAATTATAAGGTGGAAATCGGTGATCTCGACCATATTGAGTTTAAGGTAAAGGGATTTAAGACGTTTGTAGAAAAGTACCTGGTCTATCAGGATCCCGAAAAATACAGTATGGTGTCTGTGAAATACCAGAACCAGATCGTCACCACGCTGAATCCTTACTTCAAGGAAAACGACAGCATCCTGAAAGCAGGTAAGATGGAACTCGCCAAAGTTCCGGTTGCTGTGCCGCATACGGAAAAGAAAACGGAAGTAAAGCCTAAAGCGGCAGAAAAGAAGCCCTCACAGCCTGCTAAAGCAAAGACTGCCGCAAAGCAGAAAGCAAAAAAGCAGGAAAAGGCCAAGCCGAAAACCAAGGCAAAAGTAACAAAAGAATAGAACTAGGAAACAGAAAAAAATCAAATCGATATAAAAATGGAAAATCAAGAGTATTCAGTAGGTCTGGACATCGGGACAACGAAGATTGTCGCGATTGTAGGAAGGAGGAATGCACACGGGAAAATAGAAGTTCTCGGTGTCGGGAAGGCAAAGAGTCTTGGTGTTCACAAAGGTATTGTGAATAATATTTCACAAACCATTAATTCAATCAAAGCTGCGGTGTCTGAAGCACAGTCCAGCGCTGGGGTTCCTATCCGTAAGGTAACGGTAGGTATCGCGGGAAAGCATATCCGCTCCCTGCAGCATTCTGATTATATTATGCGTGAACATCCGGATAAGTTTATTACAGATGATGACATTGAAGCACTGAAAGACCAGGTGAAAAAGCTGGTCATGCTTCCTGGAGAAGAAATTATCCATGTACTTCCGCAGGAGTACAAAGTAGATTCCGAAGGAGAGATCCAGGAACCTATTGGCATGCACGGGAAACGCCTGGAGGCCAACTTCCACGTTGTGGTAGGCCAGATGGGAAGCATCCGCAATATCGCACGATGTGTGCGGGAAGCCGGCCTGGAAATGGAAGCCCTCACCCTGGAGCCGCTCGCCTCTTCAGAATCCGTTCTTACGAAAGAAGAGAAAGAAGCGGGTGTAGCCATTGTGGATATCGGCGGAGGAACTACGGACATTGCCATCTTCAAAGACAACATCATCCGCCATACCTGTGTTATTCCGTACGGGGGAGGAATTATTACCGAAGATATCAAGGAAGGCTGCTCCATCATAGAAAAGCATGCCGACCAGTTGAAAGTAAAATTCGGATCAGCCGTTCCGGAACTTGAAAAAGACAGCACCTACGTAACCATTCCCGGGCTTCACGGAAGGCCGGACAAGGAAATTTCCCTTAAAACCCTTGCCCAGATCATCAATGCAAGAGTGGAGGAAATCCTGGAAATGGTGAATACCGAACTTAAGGCATACGGCGCCTTTGAACAGAAGAAGAAACTGATCGCAGGAATCGTGCTTACAGGCGGGGGTTCCAACCTGAAACACCTGCGCCAGCTGGCCAATTATACCACCGGTTTTGACAGCAGAATAGGTTTTGCAAATGAATATATTGCGAATGATAAAAATCAGTATCTTAAAGGCCCGGAATTTGCTACTTCTATCGGCTTGCTGATGGAAAGTTTGAAGATCCGGGATAAGAAGCATAATGCCGCTGCACAGGAGCCTGAAGAGGAAGAACAACAGCAGGAAGTTTCTGCCGCCCCTGTCGAAATCCCGCAGGTGGCTGAACAGGAACAACAGCCTGTCCATGAGCAGCATATAAGAAGCGAACAGTTTGAAAACAAGAAGGCAAAACTTACTTTCGGACAGTCGCTGATGGAAAAAGTAAAAAAATTCTTTGAAGAAGTAGAGTAAATACAAAAAATAATTGGTCAATGATTTTTCTTTATGAGCACGGGCGATCAGCGATCATTTATCAATGATTAATAATCAATTATTAAAAATTCTAAGTATGGAAAATATAGGGACACAGGGATTTTCATTTGATTTGCCAAAGGGAAATTCATCTATTATAAAAGTTATCGGTGTAGGAGGTGGTGGAAATAATGCCCTGAAACACATGTACGAAAAAGGGATTCATGGAGTGGATTTCGTAGTCTGCAACACAGATGCACAGACCCTGGACAATAACCCGGTTGCCAATAAGGTTCAGCTGGGAACCACCATTACCGAAGGTCTGGGGGCAGGAGCAGATCCTGAAGTAGGAGAAAAATCAGCCATTGAAAGCATTGAAGACATCAAGGCTGCCATGGGGCAGAATACCAAGATGGTCTTCATTACGGCCGGTATGGGCGGTGGTACCGGTACCGGAGCAGCACCTGTGATTGCCAAAGTGGCCAAAGACATGGGGATCCTTACCGTAGGGATCGTTACCGTTCCGTTCAGCTTTGAAGGAAAAAGGAGGCTGGAACAGGCGGAAAACGGCCTCGATAAATTAAGAAACAATGTTGATTCACTGATCGTGATCAATAACGATAAACTGAGACAGCAGTTCGGGAACTTAGGCTTTAAGCAGGGATTCTCCAAGGCGGATGAAGTGCTTACCAATGCCGCCAAAGGAATGGCAGAGGTAATTACCGGATACTTTGATGTGAACATTGACTTCAGGGATGCCAAATCCGTACTTCAGAACTCCGGAACAGCCCTGATGTCTACCGGTATCGCTTCCGGCGAAAATAAAGCCGAAGAGGCCGTTAAAAAGGCCCTTGACTCTCCATTGCTGAACGACAACAAGATTACCGGCGCCAAAAATGTACTCCTTCTGATCCGAAGCGGCGTAGAAGAAGTTACCATGGATGAAATCGGTGTAATTATGGACCACATCCAGAAAGAAGCAGGAAATACCGCAGACATCATCTTCGGGGTAGGTTCTGATGAAGAACTGGGCGATTCCGTAAGCGTACTGGTTATTGCCACAGGATTCTCCAATGACCATAAAAAATTTGCGGGACCTACGGAAAAGATCAAGATCAGCCTGAACGATACTTTTGAAACCCCTAAGGAATCCCCGTTCAAAACCAGGGAGGAAAGACAGTCCGCACCTGAATCGTCACACGACTTCACCGGAAAAAACCTTTTCAGGCTGGATGACGACCATGATATGCCCCAGTTCAGCATTACTTCCACCGAGAAAAAAATGATCCTGGAAGAGGAAGAGGTGAAAACTGAAGTGAAATTCTTCGGACGCGATGAAGAAACAGAAGACCACCCGGCCCAGGAATGGAGAAAAGACGAGGAGGCCGGAGAACGCTCTTTCGTATTCTCTTTTGACGACGATAACGATCCTAATGACCTTGAGATCCAGTCGTTCTCATTTGAAACAGAAGAAAAAAAAGATAAACCGGTATCCGGCAGTTCATCTGAAGAAAAACCTGTAGAATTCAGTTTTTTCGTTCACGAACCGATCGAGGAACCTAAAACAGATTTCGGGCAGCCGAAAGCAGAACTGAATGTATCGGAAAAGCCCCAGGAACAGCCGAAAGAAGAGCCTCAGACAGAAATCAGGTCTGAGATTCACCGTTCGGAAGAGTCTGAATTTACTTTCGTGAATAAATCTGTGGACCAGGAAAAAATAGTGGAAAGAAGAAATAAGCTGAAAGAATTCAACTCACGCTACCAGAATTTCGACAGCAGCAATGAATTTGAATCCGTGCCTGCGTTCAAGAGAAAAAATATTTCCATTGACGGGAACAATGCCTCAGAACAGAACATCAACACCTACCTGTCTGAAAACAACGGTTCTGTAAACATCAGGGAAAACAGATTTTTAAATAAGGATGTAGATTAAATTTTCAAATGACTAAATATGAGTTTAGAAAATACCATCAACGAAGCCATAAAGACAGCCATGAGAGCCAAGGATAAAGTAGCCCTTGATTCCCTGCGTGCTGTGAAATCCCAGATCTTACTGGTAAAAACAGAAGCTAAAGGTGCTGACGTTTCTGCCGAGCAGGAAATTGCCATCCTCCAGAGAATGGTGAAGCAGCGTAAGGATTCTTATGACCAGTTTACGGCACAGGGAAGGAATGACCTTGCCGAAGTGGAAGAAGCCCAGATGAAAGTTATCGAGGAATTCCTTCCCAAACAACTTACAACGGAAGAACTGGAAGCTGAGATGAAGAATATCATTGCTGAAACCGGCGCTGAGTCTGGTAAGGACCTCGGTAAAGTGATGGGAATGGCATCCAAAACCCTGGCCGGGAAGTCTGACGGGAAAAGCATTTCCGAGATGGCTAAAAGGCTTCTTTCTTAATGAATGGTACCCTATTCCATCACTAAGGATGATATATGCTCCTGAAATGCCTTAATCCGGGCACAATAAAAGGATATTTAACCTTTGCATATCGATTTGATTAAGAAATCCGGAACTATTAAGTTCCGGATTTCGTTTTTTCGTGGTTCACAACTCATGTTGCAATTACCTGGTGAGGGAATTTTCTAAAACAATTTTCATGGCTATGTTTTTAGAATCTTATCAAATTTAATAATAATTTTTCAAATAGTAACCAAGTTGGGATTTATAATCATGTTTTTATTTTTATTAACGAATGCTGATGATAGTTTTTATGTATTGAAAGGAAGTAGGTAATTGTTTATCTTTGCATGGATAAAATATAATATTATGTACCCAACAGATTTAGTAATGCCTATGAAGGCTGAGCTTACAGATAAAGGCTTTGAAGATCTTACAACTCCTGCACAGGTGGAAGAAGCTCTTAAACAATCAGGAACTACCCTATTGGTCATCAATTCCGTATGCGGATGTGCTGCAGGAGCAGCAAGACCGGGTGTGGTGTACTCTCTGACCGGAGACAAGAAACCAGATCATTTAACGACTGTTTTTGCAGGTTTTGATACAGATGCCGTAGTGGAAGCCAGAAAACACCTTGCTCCGTTCCCTCCAAGCTCCCCTTGCGTGGCGCTGTTTAAAGACGGAGAATTAGTGCATATGCTGGAAAGACACCACATTGAAGGAAACCCTGCCGGCGCTATTGCAGCCAATTTACAGGCTGCTTACGATGAGTATTGCTAGTATATCAAAAGATAGATACATCATTAAATATCATAAAACCGCCTGTGGATTACAGGCGGTTTTATGATATTATACAGATACCGTGATAAAAAGTTACCGTCTGATCGGTAACTTTTCACTGTATAGATAAGTTTATTATTTGGGCAGGCCCCTTTTCAGGGCGATCTCTGCTCTTTGAACCGCTTTCTTTTCTTTCCAGTCCATATACTTCTTTTTGAATCTGGATTTCATAATGTCATCAAATTTACGCTGTACGGTAAGGTTCCACAGGGAATGTGCTTTCACCGCCCAGGATTTATCCCATGCCCGGAGGGAAATGGAGAAGCTGCCATCGAGGTATTTCATCCAGTGCCACCATCCGGTAGGCATGAACAGGGTATCGCCGTGCTCAAGGAAACACTCAATTCCTTCTACCCCGTCCAGTGCAGGGAACTTCGTGAAATCAGGATGTTCGATATCATAGTCTTCAAGGGCATAAGTCGCATAGGGGATCTGGTACAGCCTTTCCCTCCATTTATAGTCAAACAGGAGGATATGTTTCCTTCCGTTGAAATGGGTGTGGAAAATATGGGCCATATCAATATCAAAGTGGAGAAATGTTACGGAGCCTTTCCCACCGAAGAACATATTGGGATATTTATCCAGGAAACCACCCATCAGCTCTTTAGGAGAAATGTAATCTTCCAGAAGCTTAGGCGCATATTTAATAGGGTCAAAAAGGAAGATCCTGAGGTCTGTAGGCTCTCTCTGGATCAGATCGATATAATCCCCGAACTTCATTTTGGCCGCTGAGGCATTAATTGGAGCTGAAGGATCAGCTTTAGAGCTGTCATACAACGGGACTTCCACATCTCCAACGACCTGCTTCATGTAATCCATGGTCCATTTCTGGTATGCTGGCCATTTTTTCGCCATGTTCTTAATGACAACCGGTTTCCGGGGTTTGAGATATTTCTGGATAAATTCTTCCTGGGTAATATCATCAACAACATCTATAGGCTTTAAAATTATTCCCATTGTATAAACTTTATATTACAAAATTATTAAATTAATATATACTTAACATCGTTTAAGTTTTTTTTAATCTATGATACAAATCACTTTTACCTATTTATTCTAAATAAGCTTTAACGGATGGATCTTCATGGTATATCCTGCAAAAATACGATATCCTGATAGATTATGGACTTTCCTGAGGGCATATAATCATGTAAGCTAATGATTTTAATTCGTTAAACACCGATCTTTTGTACCGTAATTACATTTTTGACCGGAAAATCAGGCCACATCGGTTTTGTAATATTAATTTCATGGTTATGCCCAAAAAAACAAGCATAATTTGCCGGTTTTTATCACCTTACACATTCAGGCTTATGCTTACTTTTGACTCATAACACAAATGAGGATTTCGCGAAACACGATGCTGTTCCGGCAAGTGTAATTCTCTCTACTGTTATCATGATGCATCAGCTGCTGTACGACCTATTCTAGACAGGGAGGTACCGTGGCAAAAAAATGATTGTCAACCAATAAAAAATTACAATGAAAAAAAAGATTTTATTTTCCGCCATGATAGGGATTTCCGTGATGGCATTTGCGAAAGTTCAGGCGGTCTGGACTTCAACCTGTGGTGTAAAGCATTATACAACTTTTACCGATGCTGCAACCTATGAACAGATGGCCAGTGCAATCGCTTCGATTAATGAAATTGAATGCGGTACAAGGCCTAATGTAACAATCAATCTTTAATCAACAGAGGCGGAGAAAACTCCGCCTTTTAATACAATACGATATGGAAAGAAAAATCATGCTCCTTCTGCTATGCTGGTCCCTGGCTGTTTTCGGGCAGAAAACAGAGCTGACCACCACCATCAGGGCAGATTATGATGCTTCCCTGAAACTGGGAGAAAACTATCAGAAATTTCAGAAGTTTGTCCTGGTTGGAAATTCCCAGGACTATTATTTTGCGGGGATACAAAATTACCTTAACGATACGGGACAGTATAAGGCCAGGGCAGGAATAGATCTGCGGACGGCAAGCGATTACTTTCAGGAAAGACTGCTGAAAAAGGAGGGCAGTACAACCGTGTTTTTCAAATATGGGGATGATAAGATACGGTACCAGGAAAAGGTCAGCCTCAAATGGGTCCTGTACGGCGAAACGAAGACCATCAATGGAATCAGATGCCAGATGGCGGCCACCAACAAATACGGAAGGCGGTGGATTGCCTATTTCTCAAAAGAATATCCCCAGTCCCTGGGACCGTATAAATTTACCGGTTTACCGGGACTGATCTTTGAATTGTACGATACTAAGGAACAGTATCATTTTACGCTGACAAAAGTCGAAAAATACTCCTCGGATTTTACCCTCAATCTCTCACCCTTTAAAGAATATATAAAAGATAAATACCTGAAGGCTAAGTATAATATGGAAAATACGCTGGCTGCTTTTTCCGGACTGGAAATAGCAGGAGAAGAGCGTACATATTATCAGTCCCTGATAGAAAAGAGAAAGAAAATGTACAACAATCCCATTGAATTGAATCCCTTTGAATAGCATTATCCCGGCTTCAGCGGGAATGGAATTCCCATCTTGTACAGATCCGCACTAAACAGCCGGATGTCTGTTTAACGGCTATTTCTTCAATGATTTGATCAGTTCTTCCAGCTGGCTGCTGAGCAATTTGGCAGCTTCAGAATCCGTGATGTTAATGATGATGCCCTGCTGGATGTCGTTCTGGCCATTTTCCTTATTGTCATAATTGTTATTGACAAACTGGTTTCTTTGTCCTTCCTGGAAAAGGTCAAGGATGCTCACCTCAAAAATTTCCGCCAGTTTCGGGATGTACTGCGATTTGATATCCGTGGTTTCATTTTCCCAGTTTGTATAGGTATTCCTGTCCAGTCCCAGCATATCGGCAATCTCCTGTTGGGAAAGTTTCGTTTTGCTTCTGAGTTTCTTAAGATTGGTTCCTACTCCCATGTGTTTATTTTTTACAAATGTATACTTTTCTGAAAAACAATAATAATCTGAATAAAAATTTGTCAGATCAAAAATATAACTATATTTGTAGTGATAAAAACAGGTTTTAACCTTTCCCACCGAAAAACATCTTTATACAGGTGTAACAAACCGGATTGTTGTATAACTAATTACTCAAATAATAAACTATGAAAAAGAATGTCTTTCTGTTTCTGATGCTTTTCTTCTCTGCGCTTACCTTAGCCCAGAAAACGGTTTCGGGAAAAATTACGGATGAAGACGGGGTGGCCATTCCAAGTGCCAGCGTTACGATAGAAGAGCCCGGCAAAGATGCGATCTTGGCGTATGCCATCACCAACTCCAAAGGAGAATACAAGATTTCTTTTACGTCTGCGGAGTCCAATGTGGACCTTAAAGTGAAGGCCTTCAACCAGAAATCAGTCACTAAGCAGATCAGCAATACAGATCAGACACTCAGCTTCAAGCTGGAATCCGAAGCGACCGAAATCAAAGAGGTAAAACTGAAAACCCGAATGATTACGGCCCGCGGAGATACCATTTCCTATGACCTTAAAGCATTCGACAGCAAAAATGACCGTACCCTTGCGGATGTCATGAAAAAAATCCCGGGCGTGGAAGTGAATGCCGACGGAACGATCCTCTACCAGGGAAATGCCATCAATAAATTTTACGTAAACGGAAAAGACCTTATGGAAGGCGGATACGGAACCATTAATAATTCCCTTCCGAAAGATGCCGTACAGAAAGTGGAGGTCCTGGAAAACCACCAGCCGGTCAAAATCCTCCAGGATAAAGTACCTTCCGATCAGGCAGCCATCAACATCAAACTCAAAAATTCCGTGACCATGACCGGGCGCGGGGAAGTAGGAGTCGGCCTTGAGCCATTCCTCTGGAACGTGAAGCTTACTCCGATGTTCTTCGGCCAGAAAAGCCAGTGGGTAGTTAACTATAAAAGCAACAATACTGGTGAACAAGTGGAGAATGAAGGAAATATCCTTGCTTTCGGTAGTGCCTGGGAAGGAAGAAGGGTAAACGCCGCCCAAAACGACTGGCTGAACGTAGAAACAGCTTCAGTCCCTAATCTTCCGGTAAAGAGATACCTGATGAACAGCGTTCATTACCTGTCTGCCAATTACCTTACCAATATCGATAAGAAAAAGGAGTGGGAACTGAAAGCCAACGCCAACTATACCAATAATGCAGTAGAAAGAGAAGATAATGTTGAAACCGTATATGCACCCGTAGGAGCCCAGCCAGGTTCCACGGTAACCACATCTACCAAAAATAACTTTTATACTGACAAACTGAAAGGGGAGCTTATTTTTACGAAAAATGCAAAAAAGGGATTCTTCAAGAATACAACCACATTCTCTCAATTCTGGAACGGTGACCGGGCATTTGCAACCAGAGTGGGAAGAATTGGTAATCAGTCGGTACAATCTCCTACTTCTTCTTTCCAGAACTCATTAAGCACTATTATTCCATGGAAAGAAAAGATGGTTAACCTGAAGTCCTTTATCAATTATCAGGACGATCAGCAGACGCTGACCGTTTCTCCAGCCAATTATCTGCAGTTTCCTTATCTGCTTCCGAAAAATAACCCGAGTGATCCTGACCAATTCAGCATCATCAATTTTGCCCCGGGAACTGATGCAGTTCAGAATTTCAGGCTGAAAACCCTGGATACGTCTCATTCTGCCAACATCAGTTTTTCAACGAAAGGCTGGACATTTACACCACAGATCGGAATAGATTTCTCTACAGATGAGCTGACCAGTAAATTCAATGGGCAGACGGTTCCAACCAATATACCCAACGATGTACAGCCTGATTTCAACAGTCCTTTATATCAGAACAATCTGAAGTTTACAGAGGTCATTCCTTCGGCATCCGTAGGAATCAATTATAAATCTGATGCATGGAGTATTTTTGCCAATGTTCCGGTTAACTTTAACAGTATCCGTGCCACAGATGACATGAGAGGAGTTTCTAAATCACTGAACAGAACGACATTTACTCCCAATATCTTTGCACAATATAGTTTTGCCTCCTTCTTCAAAGCAAGCGTTAACGGAAGCATCAGCAATAATTTCGGGGATATTCAGACGGCCTATGCCGGTTACATGTTGCTAAGCCCTAGTGGATTTAATGTGATGGATGCCAAAAATCCTATCCCGCAAACCAACACCAAAAGTATAGGATCAAGGCTGGAATACAGAAATCCTTTGAATAATTTATTTTTCAATGTGAATTACAGGTTAAGCGATACCAAAAGAAACTTATTGTCCTCACCTATTCTTGATCCTACTACCGGATTTACACTGATCCAGTACAGGGACCAGGAAAACAGTTCTACTACCAATAGCTTCAGCGGAGAAATCGGAAAATATTTCCCGAAATTCAAGACAAACCTTTCCGTTAGCTACAGGAACTCCACTTTATTATCTGATGCATTTTTCAATAATGTACAGTTTGAAAGCAAAAACAACAGCCAGGCTTACGGAATCAAATTCAACAATACGTATTTCAGCTGGATGAGTATCGATTATAACATCAGCCTTTCAAGAAATAAACAGGAAAACATTGGATTGGAAAACGGAAGGTTAGGAATCAATAAGGGGCTTAATCATAACCTCGCAACCTATTTCTATCCGATAGAAAATCATACGATCGGATTCATCTGGGATCAGGTTAACTCCAGCGATGGTCAAAGAAGCTTTAACAATGGATTCTATGATTTGTCCTACCAGTTCACATGGGCGAAGAAGAAGATCGATTTTGAACTGAAATGGATGAACATTGCCAACCGTAAAGTGTTTGAAACCTATGACATTTTAGCGGCATCCAACGCAGTAAAATATACAAGGATCCAACTCCGGCCTAGCCAGGTGATGTTCACGGTAAAATTCAACTTTAAGTAATTCACTCTTTAATTAAGCATTAGACCAGCCTTCAAGGCTGGTTTTTTTGTTGACACCCTTAACAATTACTACAGGAAAGCAAACACCATCAACAAAGGGTAAGCGTGATATTCAATAAACCATATTAATTTATTGCAACATTATTGCATTATTGAATTTGTTTAGTATTTTTGCGGTCTAAAATTTATCTATGAAAAAAAAGTTGACTGTCTTTCTCTTCTGGGGAGCTCTTATGAATGCACAAAACACACCCTGCACCACCAATCTCGGCGGAGATGCTGATCCAGGCTTTATTACCGTAAGGATCAATAATACCACCTTCAACCACAATACCTTCAGTGCACAGACCAGTTTCTACCACGAATATCCTGCTTCCGGGCAGACTACGGCAACCCTTACAGCAGGGCAGTCGTACTCCCTCTACACCTCCACTTCTTCGGAAGCTGTCATCGGCCTCTGGATGGATTATAACAATAACGGGACTTTTGAAAGCAGTGAATTTACTCCTCTGGTGAATTCCATGACCACTCAGAATACAACTGCACTGAACATTCCGGCTAACCTTCCTTCGGGAGCACTTAAGATAAGGTTCAGAACAAGAGCATACGGGAGTTCTGTCAATGGCAATAATGCCTGCTCAAGTTTCGGATCCGGAGAAACCCGGGATTATACCCTGACTATTGTCAACAATGCCCTGTCTACCCAGGATATCAGAAAAGAATCGGCCTTACGGTACTATCCGAACCCTGTCAACGATATTCTTCACGTTGAAGACCGCCTTGTCATACAGAACATCAGTGTTTTCGATCTTTCCGGAAAGCTTCTGATCAGCCTCCAGCCCGGACAGAAAAAAACGGCACTTGACCTATCCGCATTCCCGGCAGGAACGTATATGATCAAAACCGAAACGGCTTCTGAAACCCGGGATTTCAAAATACAGAAAAACTAGGATTTCTTACCCGCATCCAAAAATAAACAGGAAAAAGACTGTAACATATTCGTGCTTTCGCCAACTAATTAGTAAAAAATTAAAATGAAAAAACTATTCTCAATACTATTGATAGGTCTTTTTACTTTTGGTATGGCGCAGGACTCCAAGGATGCTAAAGAAACTGCAAACCGCTTTTTTTATGAGCTGACTTTTAAGCCTAAAAAAGATTCTGCCAAAACTGAAAAAGTACTGACTGCACTGGATATTGTAAAGGACAGATCTGTGTACAGGGATTACACTGTAATCGGCCAGGATTCCATTATTAAAATCCAGGTAGAAGCGATGCAGAAATCCGGTGTATTCAAGGATATGAGCAAGTCCATCAGGATGCCTAAATTTTCGGAAAAAATCGTCAAAACGTATCCGGATATGAAAATCCAATATATCGAAAGGATTTCCAGCGGCTTCACCCCAATGAGTATCGCTTATAATGAAACCCCTAAATTCGACTGGAAAATCCTGAATGAAAAAGCAAAGATCGGAGCCTATAATGCACAGAAGGCAACGACAGAATTCGGAGGAAGAAAATGGACCGCATGGTTCAGTACAGATCTTCCGTTTCAGGACGGTCCTTACAAATTCTCAGGGCTTCCGGGTCTGATCGTAAAAATAGAAGATGAAGCCAAGGATTATTCCTGGGTACTTCAGGGCAATAAAAAGTTTCCTAACTGGGAAGAGCTGTCCTACGCAGAAAAGATTTCCGGGATGAGCCTTAAGGTTACTGAAATGCCGAGGGAGAAGTTTGAAAAAACCTTCAATGAATTCAAGAAAGACCCTTTTGCGACTATGAGGCCGATGCTGACCCAGGAAATGATGTCCAAAACCATTCCGGGAATGGACGGAACCATTGGTGATATGCTGAAAAAACAGGAAAAAATGTACAAGGACTTCTTCAACTCCAGCGACAATCCTATCGAGCCGCCATATCAGAAACTGAATGTAGGAAAAGTGGAAAAAGTAGGCAAAGAAAAGAACTAGGCTAGCCATTCATTACCATTATATATGCTATTCAACCCAAATGCTCCCAGGTATTTGGGTTGATTTCTTTCATGCAATATTGTTATTTAGATTAAATTTAAATAGCGTATATTTGCATCACAAAAAGCAGTTTTTTTGAAACAGAAAGATTTACATAAGCTGAGCGGATTTCCCAGAAACAGGACGGGAAAGATATTGGGCTATGATAACCATCAACTGAAAATGCCTAATAAGATTATAGAAATGGGCCTCCTTCCGGAGACCATTTTCAGAATATTGTATCAGGCCCCGTTCAATGGCCCGATGTACGTGGAGTTTGGGGAAGAGAGAAGCCGGATCGCCCTTCGTGAAGAAGAAGGAGATTTTATCATTGTTGAACAATTGAATTAATGCAGGAAAATAAAAAAAAACAGGTCCTCCTCGTGGGAAACCCCAATGTAGGAAAATCAACGGTTTTTAATACTTTATGCAATAAAAAACAGAAAACCGGAAATTATGCCGGGGTTACTGTAGCCAGTCATTCAGGCCACTACAACTATAAAGACGAAGTTGTTGAGGTCATTGATTTACCCGGATCATACAGCATCTATCCGAGTTCCGAAGATGAAGCGATATTTTCAAAATTCCTGATCGAAGAACAGCAGAACTATGCAGGGGTTATTTATATCCTTGAAGCGCTGAGCCTCAAAAGAGGTTTGCTCCTGTTTCAGCAGATCCAGGACCTGGGCATCCCGATGATTCTCGTGGTCAACCAGATCGACCAAGCAGAAAGACGGGGCATTACCATAGACATGGACAGGTTTTCCCGTGCTTTAGGCATTACTGTTATCCAGACCAATGCCAAAGAAGAGATCGGGATCGATAATCTTAGAGAAGCGGTCTTCAGGAATAATTTTGTTAAATCTGACCACATCTCTTTTGAGGTCCCGTCTGAACATAAAGACTTTATCCGGAAAATTGCTTCCCATCACGGGATGGACAATGAATACAGAGCCTGGATCAACCTTTCCCTGGGAAAAGAACCGGAACGCATACAGTCTGCCATGGAGCTGATCAATGAACCGTACACTAAAAGCCTGGTTCCTAAAAGGCTGCAGGTACAGGAAACAGTAAGGAGATACCAGACGGTGGATAAGATCCTGGCGGATGTGATTTCCAAAAAACCGCAGTTCAAAGAGCTGCTTACGGAAAAGCTGGACAGGGTACTGGTCCATAAGTTCTGGGGTTATGTGGTATTCATGCTGATCCTGCTCATCATCTTCCAGAGTGTTTTCTTCCTGGCAGAATATCCGATGAACTGGATCGATGAATTTTTTGCCTGGCTGTCTGCTTTCAGTGCGGAGCACCTGCCTGAAGGACCGGTCAATTCACTGATATCCAACGGCATCGTGCCGGGTGTAGGAGGGATTGTTATTTTTGCCCCACAGATCGGGATCCTTTTGTATTTCCTCTACCTTCTGGAAGATTCCGGATATATGGCCCGTGTGGTATTTCTGATGGACCGACTTTTGAGGCCGTTCGGACTGAACGGGAAAAGTATCGTGCCGCTGGTTTCAGGGACTGCCTGTGCCATTCCCGCTGTTATTTCCACCAGGAATATTGAAAATGTAAAGGAAAGGCTGTTGACCATTCTGGTGACGCCTTTCATGACGTGTTCCGCAAGGCTTCCGGTTTACAGCATCATTATCGGGCTGATTATTTCAGACGGAACTTTTTTAGGCATCAAATACAAGGCTCTGGTTTTAATGAGCATGTATCTTCTGGGGTTTGTTGTTGCCCTGCTTTCAGCAGCCGTCCTGAAAACATTCATTAAGGATAAAGGGAAGACGTACCTGGTTATGGATCTTCCTACGTATAAAAAACCGCTGTTCGGCTATGATTTTAAAATGGTCCTCGGGAAAGTCTGGGATTTCATTACGGGAGCGGGAAAGATCATTTTCATTGTGAGCATCATCATCTGGTTCCTCAGCTATTTCGGCCCAAAACAGAATCCCGGCGAAATGGTGGCCACCAATGTGAAGCTGGATCATTCTTACCTTGCCAAAATGGGTAAAGGCATAGAACCGGTGATTGCCCCTCTGGGATACGACTGGAAAATGGGTGTAGGGATCTTAACGAGCTTTGTGGCCCGGGAAGTTTTCGTAGGTACCATGTCTACCTTATACAGCCTGGAAGATGATGCGCCGGAAGTAAAAGTGATTGATAAGATGAGACGCGATGTGAAGCCTGACGGAGAAAAAGTGTTCAGCTTTGCAACAGGAGTTTCCGTACTGCTGTTCTACGCGTTTGCAATGCAGTGTGTTTCCACACTTGCAGTGGTCTACCGGGAAACCAAAAGCTGGAAATGGACCGGATTCCAGGTGATCATGATGACCGGTTTGGCCTATTTTGTGGCAATGTTTGCATACCAGATTTTAAAATAATGGACACTTCATTAATCATACAGTATATCCTTATTCTGCTTATCGTAGCTTTTGCGTGTTATTCCCTGTTCAGGGTGCTCAGGAAAAATTTTGCACCCAAGAAGTTCAGCTCCAAGAGGAACAGCTGCGATAAGGACTGCGGATGTTCATAACTTTCTGTGGCGGCATCACAAATAATATCTAATTTTGCCTGAGATCAATAATCAATCAGAATTAAATAAACACAGAATGTCATTAATAAAAAGTATTTCAGGAATCCGCGGAACAATAGGGGGAAAAGTAAACGACAACCTCACCCCGCTTGATGTGGTGAAATTTGCCTCTGCATTCGGGACCTGGCTCCAGAATAAAAACAATAAAAAGGACCTTACGCTGGTGATCGGCAGGGATGCAAGGATTTCCGGCCAGATGGTTTCCTCTCTGGTAACTTCTACCTTGCAAGGTCTGGGAATCCACGTGGTTGACCTGGGCCTTTCCACTACACCCACGGTGGAGATCATGGTTCCTGAGCTCCATGCAGACGGTGGTATCATTCTTACAGCCTCCCATAACCCCAAACAGTGGAACGCCCTGAAATTATTAAACGAAAAGGGTGAATTCATCAGCGGCGAAAACGGTGCTGAAGTCCTGGCCCTTGCTGAAAGCGAAGACTTCAATTACGCAGAAATCGATGACCTCGGAAAATACGAGACCAGAAATGATGCCTTCGACATCCATATCCGGCAGATCCTTAACCTGCCGATGGTAGATGCGGAAGCCATCAGAGCTAAAAAATTCAAAATTGTCCTGGATGCCGTGAACTCTACAGGAGGAATCGCCATCCCGATGCTGCTGGACCAGCTGGGCTGTGAAACCGTATTGCTGTACTGCGATCCAACCGGTGAGTTCCCGCACAATCCGGAGCCGTTAAAAGAGCACTTGGGAGATATCTGTGCGCTGGTAGAAAAAGAAAAAGCAGACCTTGGCGTTGTGGTGGATCCGGATGTGGACCGCCTAGCGCTGATCGATGAAAAAGGAGAAATGTTCGGGGAAGAGTATACCCTGGTTGCCGTGGCAGACTACCTGCTGAAAAATAAAAGAGGCGCAGCCATTTCCAACCTTTCGTCCAGCCGCGCACTGAGGGATGTGGCCAGAGGCCATGATTCGGAATATTTTGCCAGTGCAGTCGGCGAAGTGAATGTAGTTACTTTGATGAAAGAAAAGAACGCAGTAATTGGCGGTGAAGGAAACGGAGGGATCATTTATCCGGACCTGCATTACGGAAGAGATTCGTTGGTAGGTATTGCCCTGTTCCTGACCCACCTGGCAAAAGAAAACAAAACGGTTTCTGAGCTGAGAGCCGGTTACCCGGAATACTTCATGGGCAAAAAGAAAATAGAACTTACTCCTGAAATTGACGTGGACGGCCTTCTGGCTAAAATGGAACAGGAATACCAGAATGAAGAAGTCTCCACGGTAGACGGGGTGAAAATTGATTTTGATAATAACTGGGTACACCTGAGGAAATCCAATACGGAACCGATCATCAGGATCTATACGGAAGCCGCAACCCAGGAAGAGGCAGACAGGCTGGGTGATGATATGATCGCCAAGATCAGGAGCCTGATCTGATGCCTGTATAATATGCAGTATACTATTTATGGAAAAGACCCGGAAGGAGATTTAACATGAAGGTAAATGATGTATCTAATGAAAGGAAACACCTAATATCATCCGCCGTTTGATGTTATATTGTGTTAATATACTTGCATTCTGATAGATTTTTCGCTATCTTTAAGATAGAAACTTACGAAAAGAATATCCGAAAAAAAGATGCAATTTTGTATGGTACAATGAAGAAATAATATTAATTAAATAGTTAGCCAAGGTCTGCAAGAACATTCGGACATTGGACTGACAGAGAAGATACTATTGGAAGAATATTTTGAAAATGAACTGGTAAAACGGTTCGAAGAAATGATGGAGAATCAGGATGAATTCTATTTCGATACAGAAGAACTGGAAGACATCATTGTTTATTATCTGGAGTTGGGTGATTTCAATTACGCAGACCAGGCAGTGAACTACGGGCTTAAGCTTCATCCCAATTCCCTGGATATCAAAATAAAGAAACTTGAGATCCTCCTGGAATGGGAAGAATATACTACCGCCAAAGATCTTATTGACGAGCTGAAAGGTTCCTCTATGGAAAATACGGATTTCCTGGTTTGTTACGCGAAATACTATTCAAACCTTGGAAATCCAAGAAAGTCCATTGAAATCTGCAAAAAAGCACTGGAACTGAAAGAAGAGGAAAATTTCCTGAATAACTTTATCGCAGACGAATACGTTAATCTCGGGGATCCGTTCAATGCACTGAAATATTATAAAAGTGCCCTGAAGGAAGACCCTACCGATGATTACGCACTGGAGAACTGTATGCTTTGTTACAGCGACCTGAATAAGAGTGATGAGGCGATTGCTTTCCTTAATGACTACCTGGATGAATTTGCCTATTCCGAGACCGCATGGCTGGAATACGGACAGTTCTACTTCAACAGGAAGAATTATGAGGAAGCTATCCGCGGATACGATTATCTGCTTGCGATCAATTCAAGCTCAGTAGGGGTCTATGCCAATAAAGCAGCCTGTTATGAAGCACTGGGCCAGTACGCCAAAGCCATTGAGATCTATGGTGAAATGCTGGAACTGGAGTATACCAAAGCTTTTACCTTCTACAAGATCGGATTATGCTACAAGGCCATGAAGCAGCCTATTATGGCGCTCAATGCTTTCCAGAAATCGCTAAGGGAAGACCCGCAGTTCTATCTTTCGATGATGGAGCAGTCTTACCTGTATGAAGAAATGGGCGGCATGACGGAAGCCCTGCATTTTGCACGCGAAGCTACGCACCTGAATGAAAATAACCTGGATTACCAGAAGCGCCTTGCTTTTCTGTTCATTGATTCGGGGAAATTTGAAGAGAGCCTGTCGTGCCTGAAGAAACTTGTAGAGGCTGAACCTTCCAGGTTTTACAACTGGTACGCCTATTGTGAAGTGCTGATGCTGTTAGGGGAATATGAAGAGGCTGTTACCGTCCTTCAGGCTGCCTTAAAGAATCACCACAGGGCTGAGCTGTATTACCAGCTGAGCAACTGTTATTTTAATCTTAAAAACCAGGATAAAGGGGCAGAATCCCTGAACAGGGCATTAGACCTTGATCCATCCCTGGTTCAGGATATGCAGAAAAAATATCCTTACCTGAAAGATGAGATTAAAAGAGGGAAAGCCAAAGCAAAAAAGAAGAATTAAAAACAGATAATATAGTCAATACAATCCTGCCTTTGCGGCAGGATTTATTTTTTATCTGATTTAGCCCTTAAAAAGATCAGCCCGGCAAGAATGATCCCTGCACCGGTAAACTGCAGGAAACTGAGTTTTTCGCCGTCCAGAATGCCCCAGATGATCGCTACGATGGGCATAAGCAGTGTTACTGTGGAAGCAAACAGAGGGGTTGAGACTTTAAGCAGCCTGTAATTCATCATCATGGCCAGCCCGGTCCCGAATACCGACAGCAGGCTTACGAACATAAGGCCCATCATCGTGTCTTTCGTAAAACTGAAGCCTGAAAAGAATCCCGTAAAGGTTAAAGCAATCAGAGAAGGCAGAAACAGGATGTAAGAGAACACAAAAGCAGACAGAACGGTAGAAGAAACTTCCATCAGCTTGGATTTAACCGTTGTTGTACTCAGGGCATAACATAAAGTAGCCAGCAAGAGAAGCACAATAGGCACCAGTTTAAATTCCGTCCCTTCCTGTCCACCGAATGCCAACAGGCAAACTCCCGCAAAGCTGATCAGCGTTCCTATCATCTGTTTCCGGGACGTCTGAAATTTCCAGACCAGCGCTCCGACAATAATAACAAAAATCGGCATCATAGAGTTGATGATTCCGGCAATGCTGCTGCTTACTTCCGTTTCTGCAATAGGAAACAGGAACATCGGAATGAAGTTCCCCGTGAATGCAGCCAGAAGGAGCCATTTCAGATGGTGTTTCGGAAACTGCCTGTATCTGGATATGGCAACCGGCATGAGGATGATCCCGGCAATCAATACCCTTAACGCCCCGACCTGATACGGGCTGAAATGCTCCAGGGATTTTTTGATGAGAATAAATGAAGAGCCCCAGATGATGCTCAGCACCGCCAGGAGAATCCACTTTTCTTTATCTTCGTTCATTATTCTGATATAAAAGGGTTAAAAATTCTTTTTTCGAAATCATCTCCGCACCCAGGCTTTCCAGGTGGTCTGTATGGGACTGGCAGTCTATGATGTCAAGTTCGTCCCGGTGCGCTTCCACAAAATGAATGAATCCTGCTTTGGAAGCATTGCTGACTTTAGCAAACATGCTTTCCCCGCAAAATACCCGCCCCATCTGGATGCCGTAGAAGCCTCCCACGAGTTCGCCGTCCTGCCATACCTCAACGCTCTTCGCCAGCCCATATTCATGAAGCCGGATAAACGACTCCATGAGCTCATCTGAGAGCCACGTTCCCGACTGGTCTCTCCTCCCGATTTTCTGGCAGTTGCTGATGACCGCCCTGAAATCCTTGTTTTCCGTGAATGTAAATACATTTCGGTTCAGGATTTTACGCATGGATTTGGAGACCCGCAGGTGTTCAGGGAATAATACGAACCTGGGATCCGGGCACCACCAGAGGATTTCCTCATCCGGATTGTACCA
The DNA here is from genome assembly GCA_913775525.1 of uncultured Chryseobacterium sp. Classification (GTDB taxonomy): domain Bacteria; phylum Bacteroidota; class Bacteroidia; order Flavobacteriales; family Weeksellaceae; genus Chryseobacterium. The sequence goes on along the minus strand of CAJYLH010000022.1, from coordinate 65,279 downwards.
GGGGAAAATGCCTAAAGTATACGCGAACCAGATTCTTTCCACCGAAAGATCGCCGCCGAAAGCAATAACGCCCTCATGCCCGTCGTATAAAAGCGGATCCGGGAATGAAATTTCATTTTCATCGAGTCGAACCATAGGATGGAGGGAAAAAAAATCCCACTTAAAAAGCAGGATTAGATTTTCTTATTGTATTTGATTAAAAAGGTAAATCGTCATCGTCATCCCCTGCAAAAGGATTTTCGTTGGAAGTCTGGGATGAAGAAGATGAAGGGGCAGCCTGGGTAGGTTCTGAACCATTCTCGGAAACTTTTTCCAGCCTCCATCCTGTGATAGAGTTGAAGTATTTTGTTTCGCCCTGCGGAGAAACCCATTCTCTTCCTCTGATGTTGATGCCTACCTTCACGTTCTCGCCTTCTCTTACATTGTCCAGCAGACTGATCTTGTCAGACAGAAATTCTATATTGATAGGCTGCGGATACTGCTCCTGCGTCAGAATAACCATTTCTCTCTTTTGAAATCCGCTTGCAAACGTTTGGGTTTCAGTGATTTTCTTTACCGTTCCTTGTAATTCCATAACATAATTAATAATGATGTAAAAGTAAGAAAATGAAATGTAATAACACACCATCCGGAAAAAAATTGCAGTTTTTTTATTTTTTTCCTGCAAAAGTTTGGAGACAAAGAAAAATGTCCTATATTTGCACTCACAAAAACGAGACAAGCTCTTTAAAATACGACTTAATAAAACTGCGGATGTGGTGTAATTGGTAGCCACGCCAGACTTAGGATCTGGTGCCGTGAGGCGTGGGGGTTCGAGTCCCTTCATCCGCACAGTTTGCGAAAATAGCTCAGCTGGTAGAGCACAACCTTGCCAAGGTTGGGGTCGCGGGTTCGAATCCCGTTTTTCGCTCCACGCCATGCCCTGGTGGTGGAACTGGTAGACACGCAGGACTTAAAATCCTGTGCCTCTTTTGGCGTGCGGGTTCAAGTCCCGCCCGGGGTACATAAAAAAAGCTGATAATATTATATTATCAGCTTTTTTTGTTTTCAGCCTACACCACCAATAAATTATGCTTTATTTATAATATAAAAATATCTTTCTTCAAAAGCACAGTCAAACTTGGCTAATGGCCTGACCAGATTTCTTACTACTCCCCACACAGCATCAGAAATTTAAAAAGTTGATTTTAAACAGACTACCTGTTTTTTGCGCCTGCTGCATAAAATTTACAGGATGGGTCGTGAAAATATTCTGAAAAACATGTATATTTGTACTCACAAAAAGGAGTTCTTTATCATACGACCTTAAACTGCGGATGTGGTGTAATTGGTAGCCACGCCAGAATCAGGATCTGGTGCCGATAAGGCATGGGGGTTCGAGTCCCTTCATCCGCACAGCAGGAAACATATTCAGCAGACATATGCTGCCCCGGATCTGTTTCACATGGAAAAACAAACCTCCGCAATTGAATTGCGGAGGTTTTTTGTTTTAATAAGCGTACCGGTAAAAACTGACCGGTTATTTGAAGTCTGTATTGATTATTAAGCATCAAGCTCCATGATCATCCATACGGTACATGAACCATGTCCTGAATCCCCCAAAGGTTTTTCGAGCAGCGTAAAGCCCATTTTTTCATACATGCTTACCGCTTTGGCAAACTCAGGAAGGCTTTCCAGGTAGACCTGCTTATATCCCATTTCTTTTGCACTGATGATGCTCTGATTCATTAAAGCCTGGCCCAGCCCTTTTCCGCGTGCTTCCGGGCGAAGGTAGAATTTCACCAATTCCGCACAGCTTTCAGGCAATCCCTGTGTAGGATATATGCCGCAACAGCCGGCAATATGCCCGTCCATTTCCCCTACCCAAAGTACAGAACCTTCCGTTTGGAAGAGTTCATAGAGATGATCCGTTGTCGGATCCGAAAAAACGGTTCCTTGCCGCGGCGCATCATGTTCTTCAAACGTGTCTTTAATGAGTTTCGACAAAGCTTGATTGTCTGTATATTCAACTTTTCTTATGATTATTTTTTCCATAGCCTGATTATAGATTCAAGATAGTATTTTTTCCCTTAAATATGCTTTATTCCTGCGTTCTTTCATGGAAATTGCATTTTTTATTATAACCTGACGCTTATGTGACTATCGATTATTTTCCGAACAGCTTCTTAAAGAATCCCCCCTGCTTCCCCGTTTGTTCCCGGGCAATTTTCAGGTTATCCTGTGCAGTCTGGGAAAAATTCAGATTAAGGGATTTCTCCAGGTTTTTTATCGCCTGTTCATAATTTCCGAGGTCAATCTGGGCCGTTCCGATATGCTCATACATCTCTGCCACAATATCATCGGTAACACCATCCTGTTGAGGCAATACAGCTAATGCCGATTCACCGTACTGTACCGTGGCTTCATCTTCCCTAAGGTTATACGCACAGTGTACCGCCCAATAATAACACCAGAAATCATTGTTCCCTGCCTCTATGCTCTGCCCGAAACTGTCAAGGGCCTCATCACTTTCTTTCAGATATACTTCCTGAATATATCCTTTGTTGTACAAGGCTACCTGTACAGATCTTTCCATCCCTTTCTCGATCCCGAAATGGATGGCCTGCTCATAGCATTCCAATGCCTTCTCCCATTGTCCTTCTTTTACAAAAGTGTCTGCCCTGCTGATCATCAGGCTTGGGTTGTCCGGCATTGTTTCCAGCAGCTGATCTGCTTCCCTGGCATTTTTAGCAGGGTCTGTATCGATACCTAAAGCAGCGACAGCCTTGGCCCTGTTAATGAAAAAGTTGGTAATACATCGGGTCATTTCCGCATCCTGAAGGATAGGGTCTGACGGATTGATCTGATAATAAGCTTCCAGTCCTCTGTCTGCCCATTGCAGGGTTTCCTCATAGTTTTCGAGTTCAAGGTAGCTGATGCAGACAGTATCTATCACACTGAGAAAAGAAATGATGTCCAGCTGGCCTGCATACTCATCCAGAAGCCGCTTTCCATCCGTGATGGCCTGTTCCGGCATCCCGGCATACATATGGTTGCTCATCCTATTCATGAGGATGACGGAAAACGGGCTCTGCTCAATACCCTCGGTTCCGATGGCAATGGCTTCCTGATATCTTCCTTCATGGCTGAGCTCCCCCGCCAGATTATTGCAGCACATAGCGAAAGTATGGGGATCATCATTCAGGTAGTCACCGGTCCTGTGCACAACGGCATCTTTATAAAGCTGATAGGCCTTTTCGTACAACTGCTTTTTCAGTGCAGTGATGCGCTGCTGTTCTGTTTCCGGCATATCAGGATGCTGTATCAGGATCCGGTTGAGTTCTACGCCGGCATTGTAAGCTTCCATTCCTGATCCGGTACCATCGGAAAGGATAAGCCCGGAAAAATCCGGATTCTGCTGATCCTGATTTCGGATGTTGAACATACGGATCTGGAGTACCGGTGATGGCTGTATGCTATGAGCTTTCTCGTAATACAACAGTGCTTCCGGACCGCTTCCGAGCCAGTACAGCGCTGATCCGGCATTGCGGCTGCACTGATAATGAAGGGGATCTATTTCAAGTCCCTGGTGGCTCCACTGAAGGCACTGGATCAGGGCACTTTCCCTGTCCTCATCAAAAATATCATTATAGTCAAGGGCAATGAGGCCGAGGATGGCGCAGAGATCCGGATGGTGCTGTGCTGTATTGAGGGTGTTCACATGCTGAAATATGCGTTCCAGCTCTTCATCATCATCCGGAAGGCCGTACCCGTCCACCCAATATTTTGCGGCTAAAGGGTAATTATTGTCCATAAGCGCATTCCACGCTTCCTGGTTCAGGGATTTTTTCATAATATTCATTTTGTTTCCACTTCGGAGTATAACAAGATTACTCATTTAAGAATAAACCGGCACAAACGAATTCATATCCGGTAAACCTGTGTTGATATCCTGTTTACTGTAGTTACTGTATGGAACGGCTGCCATGGCAAGTATAGAACTGATCGCCTGTAGCTGCTAGTCAGATTTATTTCCTATTTTTGTGTTATTCCCAATACCTCAATGAAAAAAATCATCCTTATTGAAGACGAAACCAGCGTAGTCTCTTTCATCAAGAAAGGACTGCAGGAGAACGGTTATGAAATTTCCGTTGCTTTTGACGGAAAAACAGGAGTACAGCTGGTCCAGTCCAATGATTTCGATCTGGTGATCCTGGATATCATGCTGCCGGAGATGAACGGACTGGATGTATGCAAGGAGATCAGGAAAACCAACCAGCATGTTCCGATCCTGTTTTTAACCGCTCTGGGAACCTCTGAAAACATTGTACTGGGACTGGAATGCGGAGGTGATGATTATCTTGTGAAGCCTTTTAAGTTCATTGAGCTGGTCGCCCGTGTAAAATCGCTGCTGAGAAGAAGCAATGCCCATAGCGGTGTTCAGGAAACAGCCGAGCCGGAGACAGATCAGGAATATATATTCCGGTTTTCAGACCTTATGGTGAATGATTATACCAAAACAGTCACACGGGGCGGGGAAGAAATTTCGCTGACCTCTACTGAATATAAGCTTCTGTTATATTTTGTCAATAATCCTGAAAAGGTCATCTCGCGCGCTGAAATTTTAGAGGCCGTCTGGGGTGTTAATTATGAACTGGGAACCAATGTAGTAGATGTTTACGTTAATTACCTGAGAAAAAAGCTGGATTACCAGGAGGACCAGAAGCTGATCCATACCGTAATCGGAATGGGATATGTCTTAAAAAAACCATAGAGAATGTTCAATAAAAAAGTAATAACCAATCAAACCAAAACCATGGTGCTCCTCATGATGGTTTTTACCGCAATCATCCTGCTGTTCAGCGGCCTGGTTTACTTTTCTATTGTCAACTTCTCCCACCAGCGGTTTTATGAACTCCTGAAGATCCGCACGGCAACCATCATTCAGATTGAAAAAGGCAAGGAACACCTGGACCTGCCGGAAAACCATATCCTGAACCGGCTGAATGATGAGGAGCTTCCCATGGAACGCGACTATGTCTTTGCAGTTCCTTCAGATTCCAATTTCAGAACAATATCGCAGGAGGTGCATATCCCCTCCTCTTTTTTCAAAAATATCGTCAAACAGGGGGAAGCCAATTACAACGACCAGGAGTTCTACTATATCGGGCAGACATTCAGGTACGGCAGCAAGGACTATATCGCCATTGCCTCAGCCAAAAACCATTATGTCGTCTATTACCTTGGTTTTTTAAAGAGGACCCTGATCACCTGTATCGTACTGTCGCTGTTTTTCAGCATGATCTTTTCTTTCTACCTGTCCAAGACTTTATTCAAGCCTATTCTGAAAATTACCGGCAAAGTAAAGGAAATCAGTTCAGAGAACCTGCACCTCAGGCTTGAACCTCAGCCGGATAACAAAGAACTGAATGAGCTGGTAGATACGTTCAACGATATGCTGAACCGTATTGAAACGTCCTTTGAAACCCAGAACCACCTCATTGGCAATGTTTCGCATGAATTGAGGACCCCGCTTACCTCCATCATGGGAGAAGCCGATGTAGCCCTTTCCATCACGAGGACAGCCGGCGAATACCGCGAAACCCTCGGTATTATCCTGGATGAAGCGGAAAAGCTGGACCGGAAGATCAAGGCCCTGCTGATGATTGCCCAGACCGGTTTCGACGGAAAAATCCAGAAGATGGATAAAGTGCGGATGGACCAGCTGCTTTGGGACGTAATCGAAACCCTGAGGAAAATCGATGCCCGCAACAATATCTTTCTTGACATCAGCATGCTGCCGGATAATCCCAAAAAACTTAAGGTACAGGGCAATGAGCAACTGCTGCATCTTGCCGTTGCCAACATCATCAGCAACGGATGTAAATATTCTGATTTCCAGCAGGTTAAAGTCGCTTTGGGCGCCACAGACAATGATGTGTACCTGATTGTGAAAGACAATGGAATCGGGATTCCGCAGCAGGAAATGAACAAGATATACGATCCGTTTTTCAGGGCTTCAAATACGGATAACTATGAAGGATACGGGATCGGCCTTCCGCTGGCCAGGAATATCGTACGGATGCATCACGGTGAACTGGTCGTGACCTCACATGAGAATCACGGAACTACTGTGCAGATGCGCTTCCCCAATTTCTACAGCATACAGAACCAGGACATGTAAATAGGGCTTTCAAGTTCGCAGATTGGCCCATTTGCCTGTTTTCTAATCTCATTTTAATCTCCTTAATCACATTTTAATTTCATTCCAAAGCTCTTCTAATACGGTCGCTTTAGTTTTGTAGTATCAAAAATTAAGATAACGCAAAACCTTAAGATATGAACAGGACCATTTTAATTGCCACAGACTACTCCTTGGAGTCGCTGAATATTTTGAAAAAAGTTCTCAAAGAGAAAGATGAATCGGGAGATTCCAATCAATACCATGTTCTTTTGGTTTCGGGTTATGATACCGGGGATTCCATCAGGGATCTTCTGTTCAACACGAAAGGCAGCATCTTCAATAAAATCAGGCCTAAGGAATTCTGTGAAGCCTACAGCATCATCAGGAACAAGTATCCTCACCTGATCAGCAAAATTACCTGTGATATTTTTACAGGAAGCTTCCAGCGTACCTTTAACCAGTACGTCAAATCGAATGCTGTTGAAGAAGCTTATTTTTCCACGTCAGTCAGAAGCAGAGACAAAGGCATGTTTGACATCATCCCTTACATCAGGAAAAACACAGACCTGCAGTCTCGCGAGATTTCGCTGGATATCCGCGAGAAGCTTCCTGAAAGAGGAAAACTCGCAGAGATCTTTGTAGAGGTTTGACCATTCAGATCAGAAAAACACTTTAAAAAAATTAGAACATGTTAAGAAAATACAGTAACAGCAGAACGTTGGGAGATAATATCAGGCTGGGGACACTGACTGCTTTTACCGCAGGGACCATCAACATCGCCTCATTATTGATCTTCCTTTCCTTTACTTCCAATGTAACAGGGCATTATGCCATTTTTGCAGCGGAAATCAGCAAGGGTAACTGGTCACAGGTTGCCGTGGTGGGAGGATGGATTTTCTTATTCTTCTTCGGAGGTTTCGTGTCCAATTTTATTGTGATCAACTTTAACCGGAAGAGCAAGTATTTTGCCCATGCCATGCCGATTGTCCTGGAGATTATATGTCTGATGTTTGTGGGGGTATACGGACAGCTGTATTACCAGCAGACGCTCGGGGAAACCGAGGCACTGGTTGCCCTCATGTTGTTTGCCACAGGGCTTCAGAACGGGCTTACAGCGAGTATTTCCAACTTTTCCGTTAAAACCACCCACCTTACGGGAACCACAACGGACTTAGGAATTCTGTTTTCCATGTTTACGCAGAAAAAGTTCAGGAGCAATCCCGAGCTTACTGCAAGAGCTAAGCTTCTGATGAGCATCATGATCTCATATGTAATGGGAGCCATATTCTCCGGCCTTACCTATTACCATCTGGAATTCAGGGTATTTTACATCATCAGTACCTGCCTTCTGGTCGTGATCGGATATGACGCCTATAAAATCCATTTAAGGCACTTCAATACGCAGTACCGGTATGCAAAAATTTATAAGAAACCCAATATGGTAGCATCCCTGTATGAAAAGATCCATGGGGAGCAGCCTCATAAAAAAGAAAAAAGGAATCTTGTCTTTGACAAATAATAAAAAACAATATCAGTATTAATTTTGTGTAAACTTAGCTGAAGCAATCCTCTAATTCTCTCTGCAATTAGGGGGTTGTTATTTTATCCACACCAAGACCTTGATAAAACGTTCTTAATTGTTGATAATTAAATCTTAATTCACGGCTGGAATGTTTTTATTCCCGTTTTCATTGACTATTTTTGTAAGTTGATTTACGTTTTTATGTCAGATATTATTCAGCTTTTACCGGATCATGTAGCCAACCAGATTGCTGCAGGGGAAGTCGTGCAGAGGCCTGCATCTATTGTGAAGGAACTCTTGGAAAATGCGATTGACGCAGAGGCTGCCAAGATTGAACTGATCGTGCGGGATGCGGGTAAAAACCTCATCCAGGTAGTTGATGACGGCAAAGGAATGTCTGAGACGGATGCCAGAATGGCTTTTGAGCGGCATGCCACCTCTAAGATAAAAGGAACGGAAGACATTTTCAAAATATCAACCAAAGGATTCAGAGGGGAGGCACTGGCCTCTATTGCTGCTGTATCGCAGGTGGAACTGAGGACCAAACAGCCGGGAGCTTCCATAGGAACCAATATTTACATTGAAGGCGGCGTATTCCAGTTCCAGGATCCTGTACAGACTGCCGAAGGCTCCAACTTCCTGGTTAAGAATCTTTTTTATAATGTCCCTGCCCGCAGGAAGTTCCTGAAAAACAATAATATCGAATTCAGGCATGTGATTGACGAGTTCCAGCGGGTAGCCCTGGCCCACGAAAACCTGGAGTTCTCGCTGTACCATGATGACGAAGCCGTATTCAGGCTGAGAAAGGGAAGCCAGATGCAGCGGATCGTGGATATTTTCGGAAGGAAACTGCAGCCGCAGCTGATCCCAATCAAGGAAGATATCATCTGGTGCCAGCTCCATGGCTTCGTAGCCAAACCGGAAGGTGCCAAAAAGACCAGGGGGGAACAGTTCCTGTTCGTTAACGGAAGGTACTTTAAAAGCGCTTATTTCAACAAAGCAGTGCAGGAAGCTTTTGACGGCCTTCTTCTGCCGGGCTATATCCCCACCTTCTTCCTGTACCTGGAGCTTGACCCTGAAAAAATCGATGTCAACATCCATCCCCAGAAAACGGAAGTTAAATTTGAGGATGAGCACCTTATTTTCGCGCTGATCCGTTCCACCATAAAAAGATCCCTGGGAATCTACAATGTGGCTCCCAGCCTGGACTTTGAAAAGGATCCGAAGATCGATGAAATCATGCAGAAATCATTCCCGAGCAAAGCGAACAGCGGCACGGTGAAGATGCCTGAAATCATTGTTGACCGGGATTATAATCCTTTCCTTCAGGAGCGGGAGTTCAAGCAGGCGGAGATCAGCAACCTTGCGGAGATGTACCACCAGAATATTTCTGCGGAACCTTCCAAGATCAACCTTTTTGAAGACGAGGATTTCGACGAGGATCTGATGAGGCTCCCGAGCGGCTACTGGCTGTTCAATAAAGGTGACAGGACCCTGATGCTGGACCTGGGCAGGATGCACAGGCTGGTAGTGGCAGAAAGCACAAGACCTTCCAAAAAAGGCGTGCCCAATACCCATGCCCTGCTCTTCTCCCTGGAGTACCATATGAACGAAATTGAAAAGAACAAATATAAATCCATCAAGAAATTCCTTCCGGAATTAGGGTTTGACATGAAAATTGCTCATGAAAGCGTACTGAGGATCGATGCCGTGCCGGAAGGCCTGAAAGAGACCCAGGTCATGAAGTTCCTTGAAGACCTTTTTGAAATACTGGAATACCGTACGGAAGACGAATTTATGCACTTCTACCAGAACCAGTGGAATAAAATGCAGTCTAAATCCAGGTTTGATTTTATTTACAAGAAGGATGCGGAACAGCTGATCAGGGATTTTACGGCGCTTGGTTTCCCGGAATTCCTGCCTAATGGCAAACGATGCTTTTACGAGGTTCCCTTCAATGATTTTAAATCCAAATTTTAAGCAATGTTTAATACGCTACCTCCAATTACACGAAATATCATCATCATCAACGTTATTGTGTTTGTGATAACGTCGTTTATATTCCCGCAGCTCAATGAAACGCTTGCTGCCTATTACCCTTTTTCGCCCAATTTCCATTCGTGGCAGATTATTACGCATATGTTCATGCATGGAAGCATCATGCATATTTTATTCAATATGCTTACTTTATGGAGCTTCGGACCGATCCTGGAGCAAAGCCTGGGAGAGAAGAGGTACCTGATCCTGTATTTTGCAAGCGGCATCGGCGCATTTATCCTGTTTAACCTCTGGAATTTTATTGAGGTACAGCAGATTGTTTCAGGCATGGAGCAGTTAGGGCTGAATGCCTCTGAAATTTATCCTAAAGCAGCGATCGGGTATTCAGGCGACCTGCAGATCAGTGCCAAAACACCTGAAGGGCAGGCTTTGTCACAACAGCTTTATATGGCGCTCAGGGTTCCTATGGTAGGCGCATCAGGAGCTATTTTTGGCGTTATTGCTGCATTTGCAACGCTCTACCCTGATGCCAAGATCATGATCATGTTTATTCCTGTTCCGGTAAAAGTGAAATTTCTCCTGCCGGTTATCATTGTGGTTTCCGTATTTCTGGGAGTATCCGGAAACGTAGGCGGAATCGCTCACTTTGCCCATGTGGGAGGCGCGCTGGTAGGCTGGCTTTTGGCAAGAAACTGGAGAAAACACCTGTATCGTTTTAATTAAAAAAGAATTTGTGAAGATTGTCCGTTTTGTTATTCTGCTCGTTCATGTAGGGATTCTTATGCTTTTATCAGCCATGCTGCTGAACGATTACATTTCGCCTAAGACCTTTTCCTGGCTTAATCTCTTGTCTCTGGGTTTTCCCATCTTAATGGTTGCTTATATTCTGCTGACATTGATGTGGATTGTGCTGTGGAAGAAAAGAGCCATTGTATTCCTTCTGTTTGGCCTTATTTTTTTTAATGCCACCATCCGCTGGGTCAATTATACGCCGGCCAGTACAAAAACACCGGACCTGAAGATGATGTCCTTCAACATCAAAGGCGGAAAATATGGTCAGGATGAAATTCAGCAATTTGTCAGTCGAAACAATCCGGACATTGTACTTCTACAGGAGTGTTCTGATGTAAGCTATTTTAAAGGCTTTCCTGAAAAGAAAGCCAATGCCATGGTTTCCATCCTATCCAAGTATAAGATCATCAGTCAGAAAGAGCTGATTGAAAACGGGGCCGGGAACGGAGACTCGGAAAATGCTTATGCAACGCAAAATGATATTGAGATCAAAGGAAATATATACCGTATCATCAATGTGCATTTACAGTCGTATTATTTTGAAAAGGAAAATCTGAAGCTTAACGGTAACGAACAGGAAGACAAGGTAAAAGTCAAGAATGTTCTGAGCAGGCTTTTATCCACTTTTAAAATCCATCAGGAGCAGGTGGAACTCATCAGAAAAGCGGCTGAACGTTCACCTTATCCCGTGATAGTAGCCGGAGACTTCAATGCGGTTCCCAATTCTTACGAATACTATCATATCGCCGGTTATCTCAAAGATGCATTTGTTGAAGCCGGGCGCGGCAGCGGAACCAGCTTCCATGATTATAAATTCCCGATCCGTATTGATTTTATATTCACTTCAAAAAATATAGAGGCCGTCAGTTATCATGTGGACCGTTCCGTGAACTTATCGGATCATGATCCGGTACTGGCTACTTTCAGATTAAATGCTAAAAACTCCCAAAATTAGTTAAGGAAGAGCCTGGTGGTAAGATTTTTGCTGAAAAATAGCGGATTGATACTGCTTTATGAAATTGCCACGGATCTTATTAGGTATTCATATTATCGTCATAATTCTATTGCTGTGCACTTTAGGGAATGCATGGATACCGCCTAATATCCTTTCTAACCTGAATTTCCTGTCCCTCGGGTTTCCTTATCTGATCATCCTTCATATCATCCTGACCCTGATATGGGCTTTCAAAAGAGAAAAAATTGCATTAGCCTTTGTAGCGGTCACCTTCCTGTTTTACAACCCTATACGGCGCTGGATCAACTTTTCTCCCGAGAAGGAAGACCTCAAGTCGATGCGTAACATTAAAGTGCTGACCTTCAATGTAAAATACGGTTTCTTCGGATGGGATAAGGTTAAAAAATATATTGAGGACCAGCAGGCAGATATCATTCTCGTTCAGGAAAAAGATACCAACCGGGCCATTAAAAAAGACATGGTAAAATATCCTACCGTAATCCTCAAGACCAAGCACCGGATCATCAGGCAGGCAGAACTCATAGAAGACCGGTCCAGAGGGAATTCTTTCTATGCAGACATCGATATCAACGGAAAGATTATACGGGTGGTGAATGTATACCTGGAACCCTTCAGGCTGCATAAATCCATGCTGCAGTTTGACGGCATCGGGAAGGAAGGAAGCAAGCTCAATGCCCTTTTTTCACATATGACCCCGACCTTTAAAGCCCATGAAGAGCAGATCAAGAAAATAAGGAAAGCGGTGGACCTTTCACCCTATCCGGTTATCCTGGCCGGAGACTTTAATTCCGTGCCGAATTCCTATGAGTATTTTAACCTGGGCAAAGACCTTCAGGATGCATTCCTAACGGCAGGAAACGGAAGCTCTACCAGTTTCCATGATTATAAGGTCCCGCTGAGAATAGATTACATCTTCACTTCAAAATCCATTATCCCGCTGAGTTACAAAGTAGACCATTCTGTAAAATTATCGGATCACTATCCTGTAATTGCAGAATTTCTGCTAAATTAGCTTTCATGAAAAATTCAGTATTTGCAATCTGCGCTTTAGGTACCGTATTTCTTTCGTGTTCCAGGAAAGAGCCTTCTGATCCCTACCCGCAGTACAGTACCAAAGCAAATTACGATACTGCAGCAGTAGACTCTTTTTCACAGGGAGCTACCTCTATAGACGTGATCAGGCAGATCAGGATGTCTTCCCAGAAATACAAGGATTCTGTTAAGGAAGCATCAAAATTGCAGGCAGAGCAGGATCGTATTGCCAAGGAAGCTGATAAAGAAAATAAGCAGAAACTGGAGGAAGAAAAGAAAAAAGCAGCCCGGGAAAAGCAACAGGCAGAACCGCCGGCACCGGCAGCCCAATAGGATGAAATTAACCTTTTTAAAAAATATACAATATGAAAAAACAAATTTTAGCAGGATTACTGGTTTCAGCTATGGTAGCTTCATGCACCAAATCAACGACCAAGACAGAACAGGTAGAAAACCCTGACGGATCTGTGACCACTACGACTACCGTAACGGAAAACACCGGCCTGGTAGATACTTCGAAGATCAATGAAGCGAGAGAGAATGCGAAAGTGAAAGCCCATGAAACCGGTGAAAAGATCGATGCTGCCGCGCAGAAAACCAAGCAGGACCTTAAAGAGGCCGGAAAAGACATCAAGGAAGCCGGAAAGGAAATCGGGAACGATGTAAAAGATGCCGCTGCCAAAGGCGCCTCAAAAGTGGAAGAAGGAGCCAGGAAGCTTAAAGAAGACCTTAAAAAGTAACCATCAATACAAAACCGCAGGAGACTGCGGTTTTTTTATCTGTTCATTTCCAGCAAAGGATCCATATATTCCCGGTCGTTGCACAGCCTAGGGACTTTATTCTGCCCTCCCAGCTTCCCTTTGGACTCCAGCCAGCAGTAGAAAAGATTAGGCCGCGCCATATGCACTACCGGCCGTTTCAGGGTGATATTGTTGTATCTTTTGGCCTCATAATCCGAATTGATGGATTTAAGGTGACTATCAAAAATATCGATGAAATGTTCCAGGCTATCCGGCTGGCGGCTGAATTCAAAGATCCACTCATGAGCTCCGCTTTCATTTTCTTTCATGAATATCGGCGCTCCGGTAAATTCCGTGATGTAGGCATCGGTTTCTTCACAGGCCCTGGAAAGCGCAGATTCTACATTGGTGATCATCAGCTCTTCCCCGAACGCATTGATGTAATGCTTTGTCCTGCCCGTAATTTTAATCCTGAACGGACTCACTGAAGTGAAGACCACCGTATCGCCGATCAGATATCTCCAAAGTCCTCCGTTGGTGGTGATGACCATGGCATAATTCCTGCCGATCTCCACGTCTTCCAGGTTCACGACTTTCCGGTTGGAAGAGTGAAACTGGTCCATCGGGATAAATTCATAGAAGATCCCGTAATCCAACATCAGCAGCATTTCATCACTGTCTGAACGGTCCTGGATGCCGAAAAACCCTTCAGAGGCATTATAAATTTCGTAGTAATTGATCTTTTTGCCGATGATCTGCTTGTACTGTTCCCGGTAGGGTTTAAAGCTGATCCCGCCATGGAAGAATACTTCAAGATTGGGCCAGAGCTCGGAAATGCTGCTGATGTCTTTTTCATTTAAAATCCTCTGAAGCAGCACCATCATCCAGCTCGGTACGCCCAGGATACTGCCGACGTCCTGGTTTTTCACTTCGGAAACAATGGCTTTCAGCTTGCTTTCCCATTCGGACATCAGCGAAACTTTCTTGCTTGGCGTCGTGGTTACTTCCACCCAGAAAGGCAGGTTATCAATCAGGATCGCCGAAAGGTCACCGAATTTGGTATTGAAATCCGCATACAGCTCTGAGCTTCCGCCCAGACGCAGGTTTTTATTGGTGAAAAGCTGGTTTTCAGGATGGTTATTGGCATAAATGGACACCATGTCTTTTCCGGCTTTCATATGGCAGTATTCAAGGCTTTCTGCAGAAATGGGAATAAATTTGCTTTTGGCATTGGTGGTACCGGAAGATTTCGCAAAATGCTTGATGTATCCGGGCCAGCTTACGTCTTTGCATCCCTGCCGCGCCTTTTCGATATAAGGCTCCATATCTTCGTAGCAAACCACCGGAACCTTGTTCTTAAAGTCCTGATAGCTGGATATGGAATTGAACCCATACTTCTTCCCGTATTCCGTATCTTCAGCATGAAACAGCTGAGAAAACAGGATACCTTTCTGAGTTTCAATAGGATGGTCGATAAAATTCTGGATCTGATCGATCCGCTGACGGATGAACCAGTTGACCACCGTATTAAAGAGTGCCTTTGTTGCCATTACAACAAATATAATGATATTTGAATTTTCGGAGAATTTTTTATGGTGTTTTTAAAGCTGTAAAAGACTATTTTTAGTACCATACGAACACGCTGGTGTAAAAAAAGACCATATTACTGAACCTGATCGGTTTAAAATAATTATTCGGCAGACCATTTTAAGGTTGTTACGGATTCAGGATTCTGTATACCGGATATTGCCGGAAGGTGTTCTCTTCAAAATAAGGCGAATTCCTGTAGATCCAGTCCAGCTGGGCAGTCCCGTCTTCTGCAAATGCAGGATCGGAAGCTTTCTTAGCCTCAAATTTCTGTTTCAGATCCCGGTCTTTTTTCAGAAGGCCGGAAGCCGTGTCTTCAAAGATATAGGCTGAATAATATTCTTTCTGTGCTAAAATCCCGTCAAAGAAATTCCAGTTGAAGAAAGAGTCCAGTGCTTCAGGCTCTAAGGTCTCAATGATGTATTTCACCCCTTCCTGCCGGGTTGGAACCAGGTAATCCCCTGCCATAAAAGCAATGGTACTGTTTGAAGTATTCACGGTCGTATCAAAGTGCAGGTAATGCCCTTCATAAGGGTTTTTAACGGTCTTAAAATCATTGATTTTATATGTTTGCACGGCCATAATACTATCCTTCCGTATCGGCTTCATCTGAATGTTGTTCCTCCTCAATTCCTCGATCACCCGGTATTGTGACTGCGGAACGACATAATACTCCGGAATGGTAATATAGCCGGTAGGGACGGCAGTCGTAAACAGTTTTATGTTTTTTGTAAACGGCTTGTTGCGGTCATAATACAGCCTGGGCTTTCCTGAAATTTCGCTGGGTTTGTATTTTCCTTCATAGCCTTTAAAATCCATGGTCGTGTATTTTGTGGAATCAATCTTCCAGCGAATCCCGTATCTTTTCCCTGGCTGGTACTGCTTCAGATTTTCAATGCGGAGCTGCCTGATCTTTTTGTACTCCTGGTCTAAATTCTTCAGGTTGACCAACATGTACTGATAGGTAGCATCCACCCTTTTATCATAGGGTTTCAGCATATGGGTTTCGGGAACCGTACCCAGTGTATTGAATAAAGTGGTGTATCCCGTGGAATATCTGGGTGAATCCTCAAAAGCAGCGAATCCCACTTCGGGTACATCCCCGTGAATATTGACATAGGGCGTACTTTCATACCCGATTTTTTTCAGGTCTTCCAGATTTTTTGCCTGGTAAATGGTGTAAAAATAATTTCCCAAAACATTACCCAGGCGCTCTTTGAATGTGGAGATATAGGTAAAGGTGTACTGGTAATCGGCACCGTTGCTGACGTGGTTATCAATGAAAACATCGGGTTTGAGCCACTGGTAGATCTGCTGGAAGCTTCTTGCATTCTTTGTATCGGCTTTAATGAAATCGCGGTTCAGGTCATAATTCCTTGCATTGCCCCGGAATCCGTATGCTTCAGGGCCATTCTGATTGGCTCTGGAAAATGAACCTCTGTTCAGCATTCCGCTGATATTGTAAGCCGAAATAGCGGCCACCGCAAAATTCTGCGGACGCCTGATCTTACCGGTTGCCAGATCCCGCATCAGCATCATGGTTGCATCAATGCCATCCGGTTCGCCGGGATGGATTCCGTTATTAATGAACAAAACTGCCTTTTCTTTTCTTAACCGCTCCATGTCTTTTTCCGGAAAAGGATTATACAGGACTACATAGATCGGTTTCCCATTGTCATCCTCCCCTTTTTTCAGGTATTGGATGGTACTGAAATTCCTGGCCAGGTTTTCATACCAGGCATTCATTTCGTCATAGGTTACTGTCCGGTTGCCATTGCCTTCTTCAAAAGGTGTTTTAAAACCGTTCTGGCAATACAGCAGGGATGAAGCAAAAAGGAATAAAAGGATATTCAGTTTCATTGATGGAAATTTCAGGCTTTAAAATTACTTAAAGTTTTCGGAAACGGATTGACGTTATTTAAAGCATTTGGCAGGATGGAAAGAGCATTCATCTGGTGGTATCGGCTATTGAGGCTATTGTCCTCCATCAGTTCATCACCTGTGACTCATCTTCCAGCGGAAATGAATTTTGCTCTGTACATGATACGATCCAACTGTAAGCAAGGAGCTATTTCAGTGTCTTAACAGCATCCTTATTCCGTCCCGTCTCATCAGGATATAACTCAGGAAGCGGATCGCTCTGCCAGAATTCTTTGGTATGGATATCCATGATGGTCAATGATCCGGTGAAGCCTGCTCCGGTATCGATATTCCAGATATTAGCCCGATGTAACGGTTCTTTACTTTCCAGATGCAGAGTCGGGGTGTGGCCGATGAAGATTTCTTTGTACAGGAGCAGCCTCTTGGGATACAGGATGGAATTTCTGGACAGCTTTTTATCCATGGCTACAGCAGTTTCCCAAAGGGTCCTGTCCCAACGGTAATTGGTGGAATATACTTCTTTATCCGGACCGTGCATAGAAGAATACCCTGCGTGAATAAACAGCCGGTTTTCCTCATCTGCATGATAGTTTTTCATCCTTTGGAAAAATTCCAGGTGCATTTCCCGTTCATCCGGAGAAAAGCCGGTATAACTTTCAACCGTACTTTTTCCACCATTGGACAGCCAGATGTCTTCACTTTGTCCGGAAAAAAGCCAGTCTTCACACCAGGCATCATGATTGCCTCTGATGAATGTACAGTCCTGTCTTTCCGCCACCTTCATCAAAAAATCAATCACCATGGCAGATTCACTCCATCCGTCTACATAATCCCCCAGGAAGATCAAGGCATCATCTTTGGTAATGTTTGCCCTTTCCAGCACCTGCTTCAGGGCTCTGAGCCCTCCGTGGATGTCACCTATCGCTAATGTTCTTTTCATTCCTTCACAATATATTCGGGGCCTACAAAATCCGTCAGCCAGACTTTATTGTCCGAAAGATAAAACAGCATTCCGTCTTCATGCATTTTTCCGGTCAGAACCGTCAGAATAACCGGTTTCCCATGCCGCATTCCTACTTTGGTGGCGGTCTCTGTATCCTGGCTTAAATGCACATGCTGCCGGCTCCGCTTTTCAATCCCGTTTTCAAGGATGGACGGAACATTGACTTCTGCTGTTCCGTGATAAAGGAATTCCGGCGGCTGTTGTGGCTGTAAAGCCAGGTCGATGGCTAAAGAATGTCCCTGGTTTGCACGAATTTTCGTTTTATCTTCATTAAAAATAAACCGTTGTTTATCATTGGTTGCCACGATCTCATCGAGTTCTTCGAAAGTAAAGCCCTGATAAGAGTCTCTTCTTGATTTTGTGATTAATTCATCAACATATGCCCATCCGTTTTCATCCAAATTCAGATGGATGGTTTCGGGCTTATGCCTGAGCACAAGGCTTAAAAATTTGCTGATTTTCTTTTTCTGTTGTTCATTCATGATATTTTATTTCATCCATTGATCTTCTAATTTCATACACAGCTTCTCAATATCGTCTTTCCTTACCAGTTGCGCTACCCACTCTTCAGGAATACTTCCAAAACCGTAATACAGTCCTGCCAGTCCGCCGGTGATCGCTCCTGTCGTATCGGTATCCTCGCCTAAATTAACGGCTTTCAGAACTGCTTCAGAATAGCTTTCGGAATTCAGGAAACACCATAATGAGGCCTCCAGGCTGTGAAGGACGTAACCTGATGAGCTAATTTCGTTTTCTTCCAAAGTATGTATTGGTTGTGTATCATAGTCTCCAACTTTTAATTCCAAGATTCTATGGAATTTATCCATTTCGTTCTGAGAACATATAGGATTATTGTCCAAGAATTGCTGAACTGTTTTCTGCATGGCTCTATATGCCTCCCATTTGTCTTTCTTTTTAAGAAGTTCTAAAGCAAACTCAAGATAGATAAAACATGCCAGAACGGATCGGATATGTCCGTGTGTAATGCTTGAAACATCTTTTACTATATCAAATCGTTTTTCAATCGGAAAATCTTTGATGTAGAATACCAACGGTAAAATTCTCATCAAAGAGCCATTTCCATTATCAAACTCAGAATATCCTCCACATAAAGTTGGGAAAATCCCTTTGCCTATTCTCTGAATAGCTTGCGAAGTGGCGATTCCAATGTCGAAAACCCTGCCATAGGGTGTCCAGATCTCTGCATTGTACCACTGTAAAAACTTTAGTGCCATATCTTCCAGATCATACCCTTTGCAAAGGCTGTCTGCAAGACATAGGGTTAATGAACTATCATCGCTCCATGTTCCGGCCGGTTGACGATGACTTCCCATAGACCTCATAGTGGTAACCGGAGAACGCTTCAATTGCTCTCTGCTCCTAAATTCCACCGGCACACCCAGCGCATCGCCTATGCAGACTCCGAAAATTCCGGCTTTTACAGTATTTTTCATCGGGCAAGATTTATCAATTGATCAAACAGCAGCTTCATTCCCTGAGTAGCCGTTTCTTTCATCACCACCGCTCTCTGCCCGTAGCCGAAACCTGTTTCGTTGGGATTGATAACGATCAGAAGGCAGTCCTCTTTAATATCATGCAGCAACCCGGCAGCCGGATATACCTGGAGAGAAGTTCCGATCACCAGGAAGATATCGGCTTCCTGAACTATTTTCGTCGCTTCCCTCATTAACGGAACTTCTTCCCCGAACCAGACGATAAACGGCCTTAGCTGAGCACCGTCTTCGGCTTTATCACCGATATTGATGTCGTTCTTATGCTCATAAATCAGGTTTTTATTATTGCAGGAGCAGGATTTGAACAACTCTCCATGCAGATGCAGGATATGGGTAGAACCGGCCCGCTCATGCAGGTCATCAATATTTTGCGTAATGATGTGCACCTCGAAATAGTTTTCCAGTTCTGCCAGTAACCGGTGTGCCTCATTAGGCTCTACTTCATGAAGCTGGCGCCGGCGCTGGTTATAGAATTCCAGGACCAGTGCCCGGTCTTTCCGCCATCCTTCCGGACTGGCCACATCGGTGATGCTGTGATTTTCCCAGAGCCCGTCTCCGTCCCTGAAGGTCTTTATTCCGCTTTCGGCACTGATTCCGGCGCCGGTTAATACGGTTAGTTTTTTCATTTGTTTACAATTTTTTCTTTTATAACCTGAAAGGCCAGAATTGTTAAGACAGCAATAGTTATCGGTAAAGAAATAATGTATAAGGGAATATTTTTAATGTACTGCCCCATACTGATTCCATATTTCTCTCCCGTTTTATGATTAATAAATGATACAAAATCATCTTTTTCTGTCACCTGTTTCTGAAAAGCATTCCATCCTTCATTGATACAAATTTCATCAAGGAGATATAGTTTAGGATTTTTTGCATCTT
This sequence comes from uncultured Chryseobacterium sp., assembly GCA_913775525.1. Lineage (GTDB taxonomy): Bacteria > Bacteroidota > Bacteroidia > Flavobacteriales > Weeksellaceae > Chryseobacterium. Next base: position 45,192 of record CAJYLH010000022.1, on the reverse strand, counting down.
CATACAAGTTAAAAAACAGGTAAGATTCAAAAGTTCTCTGAAAATAGTTACAATAATAATTATCTTTTCTTAAGCAAAAAACATTTTTATTTTCAGGCAACTCCAGCTGCTCTAATTCTGCCGTCAACTCCTCCTGGATTCTTTTTAATTTTTCAGGATTACCTTCAACAGGAAAAACATTTGAGTTCTTCCCTGCAGTCTGAAGATACAATATATAAGCTTCCGGAAATTTCAGGTTTAATTCTTTTTGAAATACATTAATTTCATCAGTAGTTAATCCTATATTTTGATTTTCTGGATCATGTACAAATCTGAAATTATACTTTTTCATTATGCTAGAAGCCTTTTATAAATCGCTTCATTTTCATCATCAAAACAGACAAAAATAATTTTTTCAATGCTTTCTGACCGGAAGTTCTTTACAGTCTCCACCGCAATTTTTCCTGCCCGTTCTTTCGGAAAGCGATAGACTCCGGTACTGATGTTAGGAAAAGCTATGGCTTTTACCCCCAGGCTTTCAGCCAGTTCCAATGAATTCCTGTAGCAGTTTTCCAACAGAGAAGCACACTTTTCCTTATCTCCATTCCAGACCGGGCCAACCGTATGAATGACATATTGCGCCGGAAGATTTCCCGCTGTAGTTACTACTGCTTCCCCGGTATTGCACTTTCCTTGTTTGTTCCTGATTACGATACATTCATCAAGGATCTGCTTTCCGCCTGCCCGGTGAATGGCCCCGTCTACTCCACCACCTCCAAGCAAAGAGGAATTGGCTGCATTGACGATAGCGTCTGCATGTATTTTGGTGATATCGCCTTTAATGAGTTCGATCTTCATAAAATTTGCTTTTTTTCCAGTTTTCAACATTTCTTGCCCAATCCGGAATGGTACTTTCATTACAACACAAAATAGATACTCCACCAGCCATAGCACAAGTTGTATCCCTATCACCGAGTACAGAAACCGTATTCCATAAACACTCTTCAAAATCATACCTGTATCTCGAAAGCATCCAGATAACCAATGGAACAGTATCCTGTGCAGTCATTCTGATTCCGTTTCCTAAAGTTGCAGTCAATAATTCAGTACTTGCATCACCATTTAAATATAAAGCCTTATTCAGTTTACTTTTCATATCTGAATCATCTAATTCATCCTGTATTTTCTGAATAAAACTTTGCTGATCGAGTCTTAAAAGCCCATTTCGTTCCTGAACTGCAAAGGCAGCAGCAACTGCAATAGCTTTTGTGCCTTCAATTGCTTCTTGATTGGCATGGGTGACTTCACAAGATAGATATGCATTTTTTTTAAGTGTATCAAAATCATCATGATAATAAGCACCAATAATTGCAGCTCTCATAGCACCGCCATTCCCCATTGAGCCCTGTCCTTCAAATTTTGCATAAGAAACTTCTTTCCAGTACTCACCACATTGTACAGCCCTGAAATACTGATGCATAGATGGACCATATCCACGATTACTATCTATATAATAATTTTTGGTAAATTCTTCTGCCAGAAAATTCTGATTGATGTTCCCGAATTTTTCCAACGATTTGAAAACAGCAATTGCCATAATCGTATCATCCGTAAAATCAAGAGAATTTTTACGAACAATTCTTTGTTTAATATCTGCTTTAACTGAACTCTCCTCTCCAAAAAAAGTTTCACCAAAAGCATCACCTGTAGATATACCAACCAATGATTCCGAAGCATATAAAAGTCTATCCGTCATTATTTAGCCTTAATTTTTTATTTAAATCCTCATCATCAAACCGCAGCATTTTTTGTTCCGGAATGATCAGGTTGTTCAGATCATCATTCAAAACAAGCTGATGTTGCACCTGTACAAATTCCGAAATATCTTCAATCAGCAGAATGTCATCCTGAGCAAAAGATTTTATCAGATTATTTCTCAAACCGATCTGGATCGCCCTTCTGTACAGCTTTGCCCCGGAAGGATCATGATCCGGGTCCCATTGCAACCTTGCAGAAGACTCCCTTATCTGATTCTGCCATTCTTCTCCGGATATTCCCAATCTGTCGTTGTAGTCAGAATAAACGGCATTTTCCAGGTATTTTCTAAAAGCATCCATTTTCAGATGGATGGCCAACACATATTCCTGTCCTTCTTTCGTTCCCCAGCCGTTCCGGTACATCATCCAAAGGAAGTTCGGCTTGATCCACGTCATCCTTTCCAGGCTGAAAGGCCCTCCGAAATACTGGTTTCTTACAGCAAATTCTCCGATTTCCTTCCGGTATGACTGATATACAATAATTTTTTCATCATCATACTGCGCCATAATGTGATGCCCTTCCTGTGGCCAATATTGTAATTGTTCTTTATAATTTTTTAATTTGAGTTTCATGATATTTCTTCGAACGGCCTAATCATCTCTTCTTTTTTCGACAGAATTGCGAAGACCACTCTTTTAAATCTATTTTTATATTTTCCCTGAAGATGTTTTTTAAACAGTTCGGCTATTTCTTCCGGATCGTTTTTAAAAACACCGCATCCCCAGGCTCCTAAAATCAGGGTTTCATTTCCCTGGTGTAATGCCAGCGCCAGCATCTTGTCCGTTCTGACATCCATGGCTCCGAAAATTTCACCGGCTCTTTCCGGTTCCTGACGCTTGACCACGCCCGCATTCACTGCCGGAGAGGTAATAAAATTACACAAAACCGGCTTTGGCAGCAATTCCCCTTTGTCTTTGCGGAAAACCGGGACTTTCGGGCTATAGATCATCATATCGGTATAAAAGCAGGATTCCATCTCCCGGTGGATTTTATAATAATCCCATGCCTGGAGAAGACTTTCATGCAATCCTGAAGTTCTCGCCAGGCTTTCTTCCTGCGATTCGGCTCCGTTGATGAAACCGCCGCCCGGGTTTTTAGCCGAAGCAAAATTCAGGCACATGCTTTTTTCCTGGTCTTCCTCTTCCGCCAACTGTAAAATGGCTTTCAGCGAACTGCATCGCCAAACCTCAAACCGAGTCTCAAAATGTTTTTCCGCAGTTTCTTTTTCCGTAAGTTCCGCAAGTGCTTCAGATGAAAACAGGACGGTTCCTTTGGTAGAAACTTCCAGTTCGTTTTCAATGCTTATCTTTTCGTTGTTTCCGTTGATATAATATTTTTTGGCTAAGATTTCCAAGGTATCTTTTGCCATTCCTTTATTGGTCATGGTAAGTTTTTTTAATGTTAAATAATAAATCTTCAATGGCTGCATGCGCCGTTTCTTTAAAGTCTTTTCCGATAAAAACCTGAGTAACTTCAATTGTTCCGGTGATCGCCTGATTGAAAGCTTCCAGTTCTTCTGCGGGCACCCAAAGTTCATTATGGTTTTTCGCTCCGACATTCTGGGAAGGGTATTTGTTGACCGCTTCTTCCAGCACTTCAAACTTGGTGACGAATCCTAAATAATTTCCGGCTTCATCACGGGTGTTCCATTTTTCGGCAATTTCGGAAGCGTAATCTTCATTCAGGACGGGATAGAAAATCGGCTGCCATTCCAGCCTGGGAGGAAATGCCCTGTAACCGTTTTCAATGATTAAAAGCATTTCTTTTTCTCCGACTGGTCTGTATAAGGTTTGTGTTTTCATGGTTATTTCATATTAGGTTTCGGCTAAAGCCATTGGATGTTTTTCTTTTGAAAATGGGCTAAAGCCCATTCCTATTGATAAAATTGTTACGGTTTATTACAGATCGTAAACATACACTTCTATATTGTTTTTAAGCAATGTCCTTTGAATAATAGGTTCTATTTGTTCCCATTTCGCGCCGGCCAGTCCGCAGCCTATTCTAGGCATATGAACGGAAGCATTCCGTTGCAAAGCTTCAGCAGCCAATTTCTCCAGGCATTGTTCGACAGCGTCATACCGGATCGGCGGTTTTCCCCCGGATTTGGAAATTGTTTTATGCTGCCCGACCATATTGCAGATCCACAGACCTTCTTCTACCTGAACCATCTGAATTTCACCGAGGCCGAAATGTTCCTTGCTTTTAAACCACTTCCTGTACGCTGCTTCCGGCTCCTTCCATCTTCCGGAGATGGCCATGACGAAACCTTTTCCCCAGCCTCCGATATCATTGCAGATATGGGCGATGATGGCATTCCCATCAGATGCCACCCTTGTTGCATCGCCTTTTAGATATTCTATGGTTTTCATCCTGATTTCGCTCTTGATCATTTAACAATTAATACCTATAGTTGTATCAGACAGGCTATTCCTGCCCGTCAATTCTCCTGAATGCCTCTGAATCTGGAGCATAAGACCCAAATACGGTATCAAAGCTAACCTTCAGGTTTTCAGTTTTAAATGCCGTATCCAGCTGATCCAGGCAGGTTACGACCAGATGCCTTCGGTGTGCAGAACCATATCCTTCGTCTACTTTCAGCGCATAATTCAACAGGTCATCATCCAGATCACCGGTCCGGAAGGCTCCCTGATATTCATTAAAGGTACAGGTTTCTTCGTCATTATTCTGTAATGAAAGCTCTTTTTCATTGCTCATCCAGCCGTTTCCGTGGCGTGTTGCGTAACTTCTGGTTACATAATACATTTCTATGTGGTCAATTCCGATCTGCCTGCATACCTCATGCGCATTTTTTGAGGTAGTGTGGGCATAGGTCACGTTCGGAAATATACCATGGTCCATATCGAGCAGGATTCCCTGGCTTCCCTCAAAAATCAGATGGTCAAATGTATTCAGGTAGCTGTAACCCTCAATTTTCCACTCCATCTGATCAATGGCATGCACAAAGTCATCCAGGGCCGCCTGTATTTCTTCTCCGTCTGAAAAACCATAGTAGAAAGCAATCCCTTTCAGTTTTTCAATCAGCATGGCTCTCGGCGCTATCAGGTCGGCAGCAAACAGCCGATAAGGGCTTTCATGCCTTTTCATTGTGGCTCCAATGCCTTTCCCACAGGTTCCGTGCTCCGTATTCCTGATGTCTTTCCTGTTATGAAGGACATCAAAAGGGGTGGTTACTTTAGCCAGCGGATGGATATGGAGGCTGGTATTCCCATTCTTGCTTTTCAGTTCCTTCCATTCATTGTACATAAAGACGGGATGAATGGTACAGTGCTCGGTGAAGTAAGATGGCAGTCCACGCAAAGCCCCGCTGCAAAAGCTGGAATGCACATGCTTCCGGTTTCCGATCATCACCGTATGCGCTGCCTGCTGGCCTCCGGAAAACCGGATGACCACGGCATCGGGATTCCGGGCTGCCAGGAAATCTGTGGTAATCCCTTTTCCTTCGTCCCCGAATCCCAAACCTATGATGATATCTGCTGTTCTCATTTCAGAAATCTTTGAATTATTCCGCTCCATCCTTCTTTATGTTCTTTTTCCGCAGACCTGCGGGTTTTGCAGACCACTTCTTTGATCACGTACGGAACATCGCGGTAGTCTGTAATGGAAATACAGTTCTGGCCCAGTAAATCCTTCCATCCGCGGTCTGCACGTACCGCCTGATCTGAATGCAAAACATTGATGTGATATACTTCATATTTCCTTTGAGCTTCGGCCAACAATTCCTTATGGCTGAATGTCTGCTGGCCGGTTCCCATAATCTCCCGGATAGCAGAGGCCGGAAGGGTTTTTAAACAGGGTTCGTCACCTACCGTAAAGAGAATCCCTTTCTGGTTTCTTTTCTCAAAAGCATCTGTCCTGGTGTGGAACGCGGCAAAATACCAGGCTAGAAGATAGCTTTCACCGCCATTACCGCCACCGCCGGATTCAATATAGGTTCTGGTGAGCCACATATCGAGTTCTTCGTCACCGGATTCAAACTGCCCGACCTGTAAAGGATAATGATCGCATTCATGGTCTCCGATTCCCATAAACAGCAATGCGGCATCCGGAACCCCGCCCTGGATAATTCCTCCCATGAGTTTTGGAAGGCCTTCCTGGATCAGGTTGTATGGAATATGCCCCATGCTTCCGGTAACGTCCAGCCCTAAAATAATCGGAAATGATTCCGGATGTACGGATGAGTCCCTGGCTTCCCTGAAAAGGATTCCGTTTGGATTCATAGATTCATGTGCCATTCTTTTAGCATTCTGAGTGAAAATTTCACCTGCACTTTTAGATGCATAGCCCATCTTTCTTGCTCTGTCGAAACGAGCGTCCATGTCGTATCTTGTACTTCCCATAACTTAAATTTTAGTTAAAGACTATTGATGTTATTGATGTGTCAGCTTATAGCTGATTTTTAGCAGAATACGGATGTATTCAATATTTCGTTTATGATTGCGTAATATACATTACATCTGTCCTCAGGACATATTTCAATCCGCTGATCAGCGTTTTTCCTTCATGCCTGAGCGGATGATAAAAGACCAATGCAGAATCTTTCTTCGGAGCTACGGTAAATAAGCCTTCAAACTCGGTTTCTCCGCCCTCAAAATCATCGTTCAGATAGATCAGGAAGGTGTAAAAGCTTTTTTCATTTTCATTCCTGACATAACTGCCATCCCTATGCATCTTGAAGCGTTGTCCCGGTGAATATTTGTAGATCCTGAACATTTCATTAAAACCTGAAATGCGGCAATTCTCATGGGACTGAGGAAGAAGTTTAACGGCTCTCCGGAAAAGGTTTTCAGCCAGTTCATTATCGAAAACCATCAGCCGGTCATTGTTCCTGATTCCTTTGCTCATCACCTGCCTGCCCTGCCTGTTGATCTTTGCTTCTTCAAAGCCCTGATCTTTTGCCCGTATGATGTAATGATCACATTCTTGATCAGTCAGGAAATCCTCGATCAGAAATATCTGCATATGCAATACTGTCTTTTCCATAATATTCCGTTTTTGTCTGGTGTGTTTATTTTCTCAATTCATCCCGTACATCCATTAAAGCAAATCCAATAGACCATAAGATAAATTCAAACATTGCGTTATTTTTACACAAATTTAAAAGAATATGATTTTATCCACCAAATTAATTTGCGTTAATTTTACGCTAAATAAATCAAGTATTTGATTTCCAGATATAAAAATTTAAAATCCAAAATGTTTAATGATGGCAAAATCAATAGATTCCAGTGAAAAAACGATTGATAAGGCTTAATGAAAATCCCGTAACGTTCGTTGCTATTGAATAGATGTATGAAATATGGAAGGATAAAAATTTGCCCGTTGATAGCCACTGATCAGATGAAAATCATCTGATCAGAACTTACTTTATTTCAAAGTAAAAGCCCTGCTCTTCCAGTTCTTTGTATTTTTCCTGGTTGAACGTAAACATTTTCCCCGGCCTGCCGCTGCCTTCTTTTTTGAGGTTATTGGTTTCGTTCAGCAACCCGTAGCTCATGATTTTTTTACGGAAATTCCGGCGGTCGATTTCCTGTCCGACAATGGTTTTATAGAGGTTCTCAAGATCTGAAAACGGAAATTCATCATTCAGCAGATTGAATCCGATCGGCTGGTACTGTATCTTCGTACGGAGCCTTTTCAAAGCCAGGTCAATGATGGTCTGGTGATCAAAAGCCAGTGCGGGCAAATGATTGACACTGAACCATTGCGCATCATCCGCATCGGAGTCGGCCGACAGTTCATGGTAGGAAGGGTTCACAAGCCCCAGATAAGCCACAGAAACCACTCTGTTCCGGGGATCACGGCCTATATTGCCAAAGGTATACAGTTGTTCCAGGAAATCGGGTTTTATGCCTGCTTCCTCATGGAGTTCCCTTTTAACGGCATCGTCCAGGTTTTCATCATCAAGCACCAATCCGCCGGGAAGGGCCCAGCCTCCTTTGAACGGTTCGATATTCCTTTTGATCAGAAGGATCTGAAGGTCTTCTTTATCAAAATATCCGAAAACAACAGCGTCTACCGCTACTTTGATGTCCTGTAATTTCTTTGGAGTATTCATTGCCCTGATTTGCGTTGTGAGTACACAAAGTTACGGTTTAGATCGTCGTAAAAAAAGGATTTGCATCATAAACAGAAAATCCGCAGAAATAGATCTGCGGACTTCTTTTTATTATTTGCCCATTACAGGCTATGAATTCATTAATCATTCAGCTTCAGTACTGCCATGAATGCCGACTGCGGTACTTCTACCCTACCAATCTGCTTCATCTTCTTCTTACCTTCCTTCTGCTTTTCCAATAGTTTTCTCTTTCTGGAAATATCCCCTCCGTAACATTTTGCGGTAACGTCTTTTCTCAGCGCTTTAATGGTTTCCCTGGCGATTACTTTTGTTCCTAAGGCTGCCTGAACGGCAATATCGAACTGCTGTCTCGGGATCAGCTCACGGAGCTTTTCACACATCTTTTTACCGATATAATAGGCATTGGAATCGTGAATCAATGATGATAAAGCATCCACCATATCTCCGTTGATCAGGATATCCATTTTTACGAGCTTGGAGGCCCGGAATCCGATCGGATGGTAATCGAAGGACGCATATCCTTTGGAAATCGATTTCAGCCTGTCGTAGAAGTCGAAAACCACTTCCGCCAACGGCATGTTGAAGACCAGTTCCACTCTTTCCGAAGTCAGGTAGCTCTGGTTAACGATTTCCCCTCTTTTTTCGATGCATAAAGTCATTACAGGACCTACAAAATCAGATTTGGTAATGATGGAAGCCTTGATAAACGGTTCTTCTACCCTGTCCATGATGGAAGGATCCATCATTTCTGACGGGTTGTTGATCAAGATCGGAACTTCAGGCTCTTTTTTAGAATATCCGAAATACGATACGTTCGGTACCGTTGTGATTACATTCATATTGAACTCACGGTCCAGACGTTCCTGTACAATCTCCATGTGGAGCATACCCAGGAATCCGCAACGGAAGCCGAAACCTAATGCGGCTGAACTTTCCGGCTCGAAAACCAGGGAAGCATCATTCAGCCTCAGCTTTTCAAGAGAGAACCTGAGTTCTTCGAAGTCTTCGGAATCAATCGGGTAAATACCGGCGAAAACCATCGGCTTTACTTCCTCAAAACCTTCAATCGGCCCTGCAGCAGGTTTATCGAATGAGGTAATGGTATCCCCAACTTTTACCTCACGGGCATCCTTGATTCCAGAAACCAGGTAACCTACATCACCGCATCCAACGGTTTTCTTAGGAACCTGCTTCAGCTTAAGCGTTCCTACCTCATCAGCTCCGTATTCTTTGCCGGTAGCAAAAAACTTGATTTTTTCATTTTTGGAAATGCTTCCGTTAACCACTTTGAAATAGGCTTCGATCCCTCTGAACGGATTGTATACCGAGTCAAAGACCAGTGCCTGAAGCGGTGCATCCGGATCACCTACCGGAGCAGGAATCCTTTCTACTATCTGTTCCAACAGATGGTGCACGCCTTCTCCCGTTTTTCCGGAAACCCTCAAAACATCTTCATAATCACACCCGATCAGGTTCATGATTTCATCCGTTACTTCTTCAGGATTCGCTGATGGAAGGTCGATTTTATTCAGGATCGGAATGATCGTAAGGTCATTTTCCAACGCCAGGTACAGGTTACTGATGGTCTGGGCCTGGATGCTCTGAGCCGCATCCACGATGAGAAGCGCCCCCTCACAGGCTGCAATGGAACGGGAAACTTCATAGGAAAAATCCACGTGTCCAGGTGTATCGATGAGGTTTAAGATATATTTTTCTCCCTTGTATTCATAATCCATCTGGATCGCATGGGACTTGATGGTAATCCCGCGTTCTTTTTCCAAATCCATATCATCCAGAGTCTGAGACTGCAGCTCTCTTTGAGTCACGGTATTCGTATACTCAAGAAGACGGTCCGCCAGCGTACTTTTTCCGTGGTCGATATGGGCAATTATGCAAAAATTTCGTATGTTTTTCATTTAAGAACCTTGTAATTGGCAAAGATAATAAATTGAAAGGTAATTCCTCATTCTTAATCCGATGGAGCAAAAATTATTTTAACCGGGAATTCAATACCTCTTTTATTTCCAGACAAGATTGATTATCGGAGTAACGTCCTGATTGCACGAAATAGCATGACAGCTATTGATCATTAATGAGAATTCGCAATCCTGCCTGTATGTAATAAATATTTTTTACCTTTTCACTTTAAATCTTTTTAAGAAAAGCCGAAATCCATAGTACTTATGAAAAAAATTCTCCTGCTTATGGCTGTCTTCCCTTTTATTTCCTTATCATCGCAATGGGTTGAACATGCTGTATCCCATCCTGAAGAGCTGGTAGACCCGCTTATCGGGACACTTTCTAAACCATCTCTGTCTAACGGGAACACCTATCCCGCAGTAACCGTTCCTCATGGCATGAACTTATGGACGCCCCAGACCGGGAAAAACGGAAACGGATGGCAGTATACCTATGATGCCGACAAGATCCGGGGTATTAAACAGACCCATCAGCCTTCGCCCTGGATGAACGATTATGGCATGTTTTCCATTATGCCTGTTACAGGAGAAATGCGTTTTAGTGAGGATGAACGAGCCAGCTGGTTTTCCCATAAATCCGAAATATCAAAACCTTACTACTACAGTGTTTATCTGTCTGACCACAATGTCAAGGCTGAAATTGCACCTACGGAAAGAGCTGCCCAGATGCGCCTGACCTATCCGGACTCTGAAAACTCCTGGTTTGTGGTAGATGCTTTTGATAAAGGTTCCGCGATTACGATTATCCCTTCACAGAACAAAATCACGGGATATTCAACCCGGTATTCCCGCGACAAGCTCACCGGTTTCAAGAACTATTTTGTGATCTATGCAGACAAGCCGCTCACCCGGTATTCTGCGTGGAAAGATCAAGATTTTGTACAGGGCGCACTGGAAATTAAAGGTGATCACTGTGGAGCAGTCGTGGGTTTTGCGACGAAGAAAGGAGAAAAGGTACATCTGAAGATTGCTTCTTCATTCATCAGCCCGGAGCAGGCGGAACTGAATTTACAGAGGGAGCTGAATAAGGATTCTTTTGATGATACGTACACGAAAGCAAAATCAGCCTGGAATGAAAAGCTGAAAAGAGTGGAAGTCGCAGGAGGAACCATCGATCAGATGCGGACATTTTATTCCTGCCTCTACCGGATGCTCTGCTTCCCGCATAAGATGTATGAGATCGATCAAACCGGAAAGATCGTTCATTACAGCCCGTACTCTGGGAAGACTGAGGCAGGATACCGTTTTGCAGGCACCGGCTTTTGGGATACCTTCAGGGCGCTCTACCCTTTCCTGAATCTGGTTTATCCGGATATTAATTTCGAAATGCAGAAAGGGCTGATCAGCGATTACAAAGAAGGCGGATGGCTGCCGGAATGGTCAAGCCCCTCCTATTCTGATATTATGATCGGCAACAATTCGGCTTCCGTCGTTGCTGATGCTTACCTGAAAGGCCTTAGAGGCTATGACATTGAAACCTTATATCAGGCCCTGCTCCATGGTGCAAATAACGAAGGGCCGCAGGCTACCGGAAGGCTTGGAATCGAATACTATAAAAAGCTGGGTTATGTGCCCTATGATGTGAAGATTAATGAAAATGCAGCAAGAACCCTTGAATATGCCTATGATGACTTTGCTATTGCCCAGCTGGGAAAAGCATTGGGAAAACCTGAATCTGAATGGGGCGAATATTACCGGCGTTCCCAGAATTTCAGGAAAGTGATTGACCCCGAGACCAGGCTGGCGCGCGGCAGAAACCAGGATGGAAGTTTCCAGGCTCCTTTTAACCCATTCAAATGGGGCGATGCTTTTACGGAAGGAAACAGCTGGCACTACACCTGGTCCGTATTCCAGGATATCGAGGGATTGGCCGGCCTGATAGGCGGGAGAAAGGAGTTCTCTAAAAAACTGGATTCCATTTTTGAAATGCCGCCGGTATACGACGACAGCTACTATGGCTCAACCATCCACGAAATACAGGAGATGGTGAATGCCGATATGGGACAGTATGCCCACGGAAACCAGCCAGCCCAGCACATCATTTATTTATACAACTATTCCGGGGAACCTTGGAAAACACAGTATTGGGTGCGCGAAACCATGGACCGTCTGTACCAGCCTACTCCCGATGGATACTGTGGTGATGAGGACAATGGTCAGACTTCAGCCTGGTATATCTTTTCAGCACTGGGATTTTATCCTGTAACGCCGGCTACGGACCAATATGTTCTGGGTGCTCCCCTGTTCAAAAAAGCAGTGGTTCATCTGGCTAATGGAAAAACAATAGAGATTAATGCGAGGAATAATAATGAAAACAACCGGTTTGTACAATCGCTAAAATTCAACGGAAAAAAATACTCCAAAAACTGGCTCAGTCATCAGGAACTGATGAAGGGGGCAAAGCTGAATTTTGAAATGGTTTCCCAGCCGAATAAAGACCGGGGAACGGATGAAAAGGATTTTCCGTATTCTTATTCTAAGCCATAACAATCAGAAGAGACAGCCCGCGGCTGTCTCTTCTGATTTATCTGTATTTACCGAAATCTTCCGGTAAGATGTAATTGCCGGTGAGCGGATCGATGTATACTTCAGATCCTGGAATCCGTTTTCTCTGTTTTGCTGCGCTCACATCGATGACGGCACCAATCAGCCCACCCACCAGACCGCCTGTAGCCCCGCCGATCTGAGCAAGGCTCGTATTGCTTGCCGGAAATAACTCTTCCCTTTTTGCTTCTATAAAAAGGCCATTTTCATTTCTGAAAATTTCGGCATAGCCTACAGGAATAATTTTATAGGCTACCCCCTTGTATACGACTGCATAGAAATTCCTTAAGGGTGTTTTCTCCTCTCCCTTCACCGCTTTGGTCAGAACGCCTTTATCATTGGCCTGTAATACAAATCCGGGTTCCGGATGATGTGTAAAGAAGCTGTAATAATCTTTATAGACGCCATCTTTAAGGCTGTCTGCCTTAAGGATGTCCAGCTTTCCCTTTAACAAAGATGCATAATCAGAGAGTTCGTTTTCCCGGATGCTCAGGTCCCAGGGATTCCTGGTATAAGATCCTTTCAGGAGATCGGTAAAAATAAGGGTTATTTTCTTTGCCAGGCTCTGTGCCATATACGGGGTATTCCGTGATGAAACCGTGGCTACTGTATCTTTCCTGTACACAAAATGATATCCGTCGTCCTTCTTCATAAAAATGCTGGCACGAAGTTCCAGCTTACCGACAGAATACTTTTCTTTCTTGTCTTCCGACACTTTCAGGTCCTCCAGTAAAAAAACCATATTATTACTGCCTTTTCCCGGGTTGTATTTATAAAACCAATCTTTGATATCCTGGGATGCATTATGTTCAAACAGAATGGATACCGGGTCATCATGATACATGACCGATCCTACCTGCTGGTCTGCCCTCTGGTCTATTACGGAAAAGCTTCCGACTGAATTCTTACTGTCCTTTACAGATTTTGAAAGGTCTATAACTTCCGTTTTCTGGGCTGATAAAAAGGCTGATAACAGCAGGAATATGAATAGTTTTCTCATTGTTTCATTTTATGATTGGCAGTTTCAAACTTACATAATTTTAAGGAATCAGGAAAGCCGAAGCAAAGGTGTGTCAGAAATAATGCTGTCAGAATTTAATTGACTACCGTCTTAAAATGTTGAAGATTAAAAACTGTATTCTCCGGTTAGCGGATCGATATAGATATTCGAAAGTCCCGTATTCGGATTCCTTTTTCCTGAACCGGATGAATCGATTGCAGCACCGATCAGTGCTCCAATCATTCCGCCGGTCATGGCTCCAATCATCATGGCATTATTATTTTGCGGCGGAAAAAGCTCCTGTCTCGAAGAAACGACATAATATCCTTTGTCATCTTTAAGCATTTCGAGAAATCCTACCGGTGTCAGCCGAAATGCTTTGCCGTCTTCCACATATCCGAATATTTCTTCTGATGAAATCAGGAGGTCTTCCCGGTTCTTGATTCCTATTACTTTTCCCTTCTTATTTTTGTCTGCATAATAGCCTTCTTTAGGCGTCTGAAGATAAAATAACCGGAAATCGGTATAGACGCCGGCAGTAAGTTCCGGAACATTCAGATATTTGATGTTCTTCCCAACAATGGCTTCGTAATTAATCAGATCGGCTTCTGCAATTGGGGTGCTGAAAGCGATATGCGAATAGGAATCCTTGATCAGGCTAGATAAGATGGTAGATAATGCCATCGAAATGGACCTGGGAACATTCGGCGTTATTTTAGGATTAAAATCTAGGGTATTGTTATAGCGGTTGATAAAATAATACCTCCCGTTCCGGTTAATAAAGCTGCTGATCTTTACTTTTGCCTTTGCCAGCTGGGTCTTTTTAAATTCACTGACTTTAATTTCTTCAACCAGTAAAACAATATCATTAGTTCCACCAGCTTTATTATCTTTTGCAAACCATGTTTCAATATCGCTTTTTAAATTGTTGCCTGGAAATTTCAGATCTACGGTTTCATCTTTGTAAGTTAAGGTCCCTATATTTTTATCTGCCCTGTTATCAATTACGGTAAGGGTTTTCGTACGGGAAGATTTATCTTTGATATTCTGGTTCAGCCTGATCAGTTCCGTTGTCTGGGCTGAGACCCATACTGAGACTGAAAGAAATAAAAATACAATACGTTTTTTCATCATTAGAAATTTCAGCAAAATTAAGCATTCTTTTTAATCAAACGACTCTCACCATACGAATGATGAGAGTCGTCCAACATTAAAAAAATAAACTATTATGGGTTCTGCTTAGGCCCCGTAGCTTTATTCCGTGAAGATTTCTTTTCGTTCATTTTATCACGCATCATCCCTTCGGTCTGGAACAGCTTCAGGACTTTCTGGCAGGGAATAATCTGCTGCATTTTATCAGCATATTTTTTACGGTTATCCAGTAACCTCTGCCCTACTTCAAAGCTTTGCTGTAGCTTGGCTTTTGCTTCATCGTCAGATAAGGCTTCCGGGTCAAAATTCGGATTAAACTGGCTTTTGATCTGTTTCTGGTTTTCCAGGTATTCATCATACAGCTGGGTGAATTCCGCTTTATCTTCAGCATCAATATCCAGGTTATCGGTTACCATATTGTTCCTGAATTTTTTAAGAAGATCTTTTCTTTCTTCAGGAGACAGGTTATTAATGACTTCTTTCCTCTGCTTCGGGTCCATCTTCTTCCAGTCATAATCCGTCCTTTGGGCATTCAGGCCAAAACTGTATATTATACAAAGCGTGAATAATATTTTTTTCATGTTTCTCTTAATTATACAAATCCAGATAGACATCCTGGGTTGAATTATTAGCCAGTTCACTGATTTCAGCATTGGAAAATGAATCCAGGTATTCGTTCATCTGAGTTTCTGTCTGTTTGGAAACAGTTTTTACTGTCTGTGGTTTTTTATCGCTTTTATCTGTCACAACTTGAGCATACCCGGAATTATTTTCACGATTTTCACTTGTTTGATTGTTTTTTTCAACAGAGGTTAAATCAGATTGTAACACTTTGTATGCCTGTTCACTTTCTCTGGCAGGCGCAGCATTTGCTGCATAATTTTTTGTGGTACCGGATGAATCATTCACCGGATCATCTCCACCGGAATTCAATACAAATGTAGCACCAAAGATCAAAGCCACAGATGCCGCTGCCGCATAAGCCCAGGTCATCTTAAAAACGGGGGCCTTCTTACGGGCCTGTACATCCTTCATTACGCTATCCTGAATATTCTTGAACATATCATCAGGAACTCTGTAAATATTTTTACGTTCTAATTTTTCTATATCGAACTCTTTCATCTTGGTCATTTCAGAAATTATCTCTCGTAATTTTCTTTTATATAGTCCTCTATCTTCTGTTTGGCATAATGATAATTGGTTTTAAGCGTGCCGACGGACATATCCACTATTTTGGATATTTCTTCGTACGGCAGATCATCATAATACCGCATGGTAAATACCAGTTTCTGCTTTTCCGGCAGGCTTTGTATGGCATTCTGCAATAATATCTGTATTTCCTCTGCATCGCTTCCTGCATTGTCTGCAACAAGGTTCTGCATGTAATAATCCGGATCTTCATCCGTCTTCTGCATTCTCTTCAGTTTGTTGATCTGCTGGAGGGCTTCATTGGTAGCAATCCTGTACAGCCAGGTATACAGCTGGCTATCGTTTTTAAACTGATGAAAATTCTGATAAGCTTTTATAAATGTTTCCTGCAAAGTATCCTGAGCAAGGTCTGCGTCCACAATAATCCTTCTTATGTGCCAGTACAATCTACTCTGATAAGCATCCATGAGCGCACGGACGCCTTTTTCCTGCGTCCGGGGATTCTGCATCATTGAAATAATCTCCGCGTCCTTACTCTTCATAAGATGCTTTCATTGTTTTGGATTACAAAAATAACTGAAAGTTAAATTACTTATTCAATTTTTAATCCATTATCCGATAAATATAAGAATTATCCCTGTCTTTACGGCAAAACCGGTCTCCATCCGGATGTTTTTGGAAATTTCTCAATCTGTATATCTTATGCCTGAACACTTTGCAGCAAATGTCCATATCTTCGCTCAGCATCAGTGTTCTCACAACTTAAGCGAAAACCTTTATCTTTGTTGTATGCAAATTGTAATCATCGGATCCGGAAATGTTGCTTTTCACCTTGCGAAAGCATTCATGATGAATAAGATCCCCGTAGCGCAGATTGTGGGAAGGAATGAACAGGAATTAAAAAGTATTTCTTCAGCACTGAATATTCCTTACTCAACAGAACACCCGGAAAAAGCAGACCTGTACCTCATCTGTGTGAGCGACAATGCTGTGGAGGAGGTTTCGGGCCTGATCAGCGAAAAGGATGCACTGGTTGCCCATACTTCCGGTTCGCTTCCGAAAGAAATACTGAAAGGGGAGTACCGGAAAGCCAGCTTTTATCCTTTGCAGACGTTTTCAAAAGCTAAGGAACTGACGTATTCCGAAATCCCGTTCTTCATCGAAGCAGACCATGCAGAAGACCGGATCCTGTTATCCGGACTGGCTTCCCGTATTTCCGGGCATGTCATGGAAAGTACGTATGAAAAAAGAAAATACATCCATCTGACGGCGGTGTTTGCATGCAATTTTGTAAACCACCTTTTTTCCAGGGCCAAAGAAATTTCAGATTCCCAGGAAATCCCGTTTGATTACTTCCTGCCGCTGATCGATGAAACCGTGCAGAAAATTCATTCGATAGATCCGAGAGAGGCACAGACAGGCCCTGCGGTCCGGAATGACAAAAGGATTCTGGAACTGCATGAGCAGCTGCTACATGGCGAAAGCCTGGAAATTTATAAAACAATGAATCATTCTATTCAGAACATGTATGAGCTATAAAGAGAAATTAAAAGATATCAAGGCATTTGTATTTGATGTGGACGGCGTTTTTACTGACGGAAGCGTCTACCTTCTTCCGGGGGGAAATATGTGCCGGGTAATGAATGTCCTGGACGGATATGCGGTGATTAAAGCCCTGAAAAACAATTACCGCATCGGCGTGATCACCGGCGGCAATGATGAAATGGTAAAGCACAGGATCGGCTATCTCGGCATTGAAGACTATTATCCTAAATCCCATGACAAGATGGTTGATTTTGAAAATTTCAAGAAAAAATACAAGCTTAAGAACGAAGAAATCCTGACGATGGGGGATGACATCCCGGACCTTCATATCATGAAGCATTCTGCCATCGGCGCCTGCCCGCCGAATGCCGTTGCCGAAATCAAGGAGATCGCAGATTACATCTCCCCGAAACCTGGCGGTACCGGTGCAGTGCGCGACGTGATCGAGCAGGTAATGAAAGTCCAGGGGACATGGAATGATGATCAAACACAATCTGTTTAAAGCTATGAAATTACTTTTAGCCTCGCAGTCGCCGAGAAGGAAGGAACTGCTTTCAGGATTAGGCTTTGATTTTGAAGTGGTGTCCATCAACTGTGATGAAATTCTCCCGGAAGGAACAGCCATAGAACAGGCAGCCGCTTACCTGTCCCAGCTGAAGGCAGATACTTTCAGGGACCTTACCGGCGATGAAGTGCTCCTTACCGCAGATACAGTAGTAGCAATTGATAATACCATACTGGGAAAACCTGCTGATGAAATGGAGGCCAGGGCTATGATCAGTCAGCTGTCGGGGAGGAGCCATATTGTATATACCGGCATTACGGTAAAAACAGCTGAAAAATCCATCACCATGACAGATGCTGCTGAAGTTGAATTTGATAGCATTACCGGGGAAGAAGCAGACTATTATATCACCACGTACAGGCCTTTTGACAAAGCAGGAAGCTACGGCATACAGGAATGGCTGGGTATGGCCAAAATCAGAAAGATGACGGGAAGCTTCTACACCATCATGGGGCTGCCCACCCATCTGGTTTACAAAATCCTCAAAGAAATATAATCATTTCCCAACATAAATTTTATTATTTTTACAAAATTATCAGCCTGCTTATAATAAAAAGCAGATTAGTGAGTTATATTGAATAATGAAAAAGAATATATTCTTCCTTTTAGCATTTTGCCTGGTCGCTTCCTGTGCCACAAAAACCAAACGGCCGGAACAGCGATCCAAATTCATGAAAGGATTTTCCACATATTATAATACACTGTTCAATGCAAAGGATGCATTGAACAGTGAGTTTGAAAGCCGGGATAAGAACCATAAGGACAATTTCTACGCACCATACATCCCCATCCTTACCTACGAAGACCAGCCTCTGGGCAGTGACCTGGGCCAGTCGGCTGCTTTTGCCGAAAATTCCATGAAGATGGCGGAAGTGAACCGTCAGCCAGCCGGAAACAATGGCAGGGGAGCCCCTGGAATGCCACCGCAGATGCCGCAGGGTATGCCAGGCGGTCCGGGAGCACCTGGCGGGATAACTGCGGGAAATTCCATTTCGGAGGATCCCAATCAACCGGAAAAGAAAGGGGCATCCACCCTACAGATTGCAGAAGCGAAAGCCTTAAAGGCGATCAATAAATATTCGGTTATCAAAAACGGAGAAGAAAAAAACAAACAGATTTTTGATGCCTACATGATCCTGGTACAGTCCAGGATTTACCAGAATAAACCGTTGGAAGCACTGGACGCCCTGAATTATGTATTTACCCATATGAAGGATGATAAAAGGGTCCCGCTGGCCAAAATCTACCAGGGAGTAGCTTACAATGAAATGAAGGATTACCACCGGGCGCAGGAAATTTTCGAAAAGACCAGGGCGGAAGGCGTAGATAAATCCCAGGACAAACTGCTGAGTATTTACTATTCGGAATCACTGCTGGATGCAGGCAAAAAACAGGAAGCCGTAAAGGAGCTCGACCGTGCCTTTGACCTGAATACCGACAGGAAGCTAAAAAGCCGGATTGCATTCCTGAGAGGGCAGGTGCTTGAAAACCTCAACCAAAACGATAAGGCAAGAGAAAGTTTCCTTGCGGCATATAAATATGCCAACGATTTTGAATTTGAGGTGAAATCACAGATCGAAATCGCGAAAACATTCAATGGGACAGGGGATTATAACGGAGCGAGGGCTTATCTTGAAAACATCAGCAGCAAAGGAACTTATTCTTCCCGGAAAAACGAGTTTTATTACGCACTGGGATTAATGGCTAATAAAGCCGGTAAAAAAGATGAGGCCCAGCAGTTTTTCAGGCAATCCCTGAAAGAGAAGGTTTCAGACCCTCAGGTACGCGGACTGGCGTATTATGAAATAGGGAAGAACTACCTGGATAAGAATGATTATATCGGGGCCGGAAGCTATTATGATTCTGCTCTGGTAGTGATGACTTATGAGCCTTCCAAGATCCTGCTCCAGGATCAGGCCGCGTACATCAAAAAAATTTCCAAAAACTATTACCTGATCAAGAAAAACGACAGTATCCTGGCTTTAGCCAAGATGAGCGATGCCCAGAAAACAGATTTCTTTTCAAAATACATTGCCAAGCTCAAGGCTAAAGAGGAAAAAGAGGAACTGGAAAGAAGGCGTGCAGAACGAAATAAAGGCTTTGATACAGGAGATTACAGTGCCAATTCTGTCTTTGCCAACAGCTCCAATTCTTTTGAGGATTTCGGAGTGGCTTCCAGGGGGTTCTATTTCTCTAATACCGGTACGGTGAGCAAAGGATCTTCTTCATTCAAACAGGTGTGGGGAGAGCGCGCGCTGGTCGATAACTGGAGGTACTCCAAGAAAATGACCACCATTGAGGATATGAAGAGCGAGGCCCTGGGCGTAGCTGCCGCACCGAATCCGAGGCGTTATGAGCCGGCCTATTATATCGAGCAGGTGCCTACAGACGCCAGCAAGCTGGACGGCCTGAAAAAAGACCGTGACACAGCTTCCCTGGGACTTGGGATTATGTATCAGAATTATTTCACGAATACGCCGCTGGCCACCAAAACGCTCTATGACCTGGTGGATGTGAAACCTGAAGAAAAGGTTATGCTGCAGGCTTTATATGAAATCTTTGCCATGAACTACCTTAAGAATCCGCAGGCTGCTGAAAGGGCCAAACAGATTCTCCTGAAAGATTACCCCTATACATCCTATGCTGAATTTGCGAGAAATCCTAAAAACAGTACATTTGTAAAGTCGTCTCCGGAGGTGGAAAACGAATACAAACGGGCCTATGCCTTATTTGAATCTGAAAAATTTGCCGAAAGCAGGGATGTGCTGGACCAGATGATCCAGAAATATCCTAAGGATGCCATGGTTCCGAAGCTGTATTTGCTGAATGCTTTCAACGCCGGAAAATCAAGCGGGAAGGAGGTCATGATCCTTCAGCTGGAACAGATTGCCCTGAATTATTCCAAAACGCCGGAAGGGTTAAAAGCAAAAGAAATGCTCAACTACCTGAAAAGCGACCTCAGCTTCCAGCCTACAGACAACAGGGGAAATCCAATGCCTCAGAACCAGCAGGCAAACAGAGCAGCTAACCAGCAGGGGACAGCCCAGAATGTGAATGCTGTTTTAAACGGGCCGCCGGGGCAGCCGAATAACAACAGCAACCAGCCGAAAAAACCCGGCAACAATACGAACTCCACTATGCAGCAGATGCGGATGCAGAATAATTCCGGTAACATGCCTGCAAAACCACAATAAAATAAAAGCGAAGACTAATCATCTTCGCTTTTATTTTTTTTATATTTCAATTCTCATCGGACGGCCTTTTTTTCTTTACACCATGGAAATCTTTCAGGTAGAAAGGTTCAAAATAGGCGATATCCTCAAATTCCTTGTTTCCGGCTTTCTGTAGCGTTTTGCGGATCAGGTATTGTGCAGAAGGGTAAACGGTATCATTGAACACCGCATCCGGAAGCTGTAGCACTTCTTTCGCTTTCCTGGCTCCGTCGCCCACAAAGATGACTTTTTTATCTTTGAATTCAATGAATGACTGTTCATCGAGTATTTTGGCTTCGGTAACAGAAACCTCATTGCCTGTTATACCTTCATATACTGCCGTATATACTTCCATTCTCCTGGCATCGACCAAAGATATGATGTAATCAAAGTTCTGCCCTATAAAAGGCTCTATCATGCTTTCCATGGAATTCACGGCAATAAGAGGAACTTTGAGGCCATAGCAGAACCCTTTGGCTGAAGAAGCCCCGATCCTTAGTCCGGTGTATGATCCAGGGCCTTTGCCTAAAGATACCGCCTCAATTTCTTTCAATGATAATCCGGCTCCTTCCAATGCCCATTCCACGAAAGTATGCAGGCTCTCTGACTGTTTGTAGTTTTCTGAAACTTCTTCGCAGAGGCACAGCAGCTTTTCATCATCAGATACCGCTACCGAGCAGTTTCTGGAAGAGGTTTCAAGGTATAATATTTTCATTTTAATTGTAACCGTTTAGCAAAGGCAAAGGTAAGCCATTATTCTGAAATTACTTTCTGTAAATGGTCCTTGGTTCTGCCTGTGCAGAAGGGTAGATGGTCATATCAGAGATGCAGACGTGCTTCGGCGCATTGACACAGTAAGCAATAGAATCAGCAATATCTTCAGCTTTCAGGGCTTCATAGCCTGCATATACGGTGGCTGCGCGTTCCTGGTCACCTTTGAATCGTACCAGTGAAAAATCGGTTTCCACAGCGCCTGGCTGGATATTGGTCACCCTGATTCCGAATTCGGTCAGTTCCAGCCTCATTCCTTCGGAAATAACATCCACAGCTTTCTTCGTAGCACAATATACGACACCGTTAGCATACGTCTGCCTGGCAGCTACTGAACTGATGTTGACAATATGCCCGGAATTCCGCTCTTTCATTCCCGGTATGACCATTTTTGAAACGTACAGGAGACCCTTTACATTACCGTCGATCATTGAATCCCAGTCATCGGTTTTCCCGGCCGACAGCGGATCAAGCCCATGGGCATTACCGGCATTGTTGATCAGTACATCAATGGTTCTCCATTCTTCAGGAAGCGTGCCGAATGCCTGCTCAACCTCTTCAAGGTTCCTTACATCAAACGCGAGTGTCAGGACCTCCGTAAAAGCAGACAGTCGTTTTTGTTCCTCTTCCAGTACAGCAGTCCTTCTTCCGCAGATGATGATTCTGTTTCCCTGCCCAGCAAGCAGCTCTGCCGTGGCTTTTCCGATTCCGGATGTGGCTCCGGTCACCAATATCGTTTTCATAAATTTTATATTTTTAAAACGAATGCACCATTATGATCTGTACATTCTTTATTGTTATTCTGTTAAACCGGTGCATTGCTGAACCGTGTTCTTAATTCGCATCAAATGCATCGAAGGCATGGATAATATGTTCGATGACCAAATTCCTCTCCTCATCGGGAAGCACGGTAATAATATCAAACCTGACTTCCTCATTCCTGTTGTATTCTTCAAGATAATGGTCCGCCGCAGCAACAATCAGTCTTATTTTTGATTTTTTAACCGCTTCCTGGGGCAGCATAAAAGCATCTGTAGAGCGTGCTTTGACCTCCACAATAATAATCAGGTCCTCTTTTTCAGCAATGATGTCGATTTCGGCTTTCTGGAAACGAAAGTTCCGTGACAGGATCTTATATCCGCTTCTGAGAAGATGCTCAACAGCCATATCTTCTGCTTTTTTACCGAAATCATTGTGCGTTGCCATCGATTTTTTGAGTTTTAGGGCAGGAGGGTTCCTGAGTTTGAGAGTTTTATTTTACGTTGTTAATTCTATGATCAGCCTTCTCCTGACAAGTACAGGATGGTAACGCTGGTCCTCATTCTTCTTTTATTTCCGGAACTGCCAGGCCCACCAGATCAGGACAATCTGCAGGGGAAGCCTTAGTACAGTCAGCCAAAAATATTTATGATGGATCAGGTAAAACTTTCTTGCCATTTCGATATTGGCAGGAAACACGGCTATGAACAAAGCGATACAGAGATAGGCACCGATTTTCTGGGTAGCAGGGAACATAAGAAGTATTCCGCATACAATTTCAGCGATTCCGCTGATATACACCATGGGCAGGTGAAAAGGAATGTAACCGGGCATAATCTTCAGAAAGATCTGCGGTTTCACAAAATGTATGATTCCGGCAGCCATCAGTAAAAATGCCAATATGAATTTTGAATACAGCATCAGTCCCTAAAATGTAATGAAACAGTTTCTCCCACCTTTAAGGAAAGGTGCCCTCCTATAATCAACGGCCTGTTATCGCGGATATGCCCGTTTGGGAAGCCAAAAGCAACCGGAAACTTATATCCTGAAATCTTTTCTGAAATGATCCGGTAGGCCAGTCCGTCAAAGCTTTCATTGTACTCTGCATTGTCTTTTTCCTCTCCCATATTGGTCATTCCGCCGATGATCAGTCCTTTGATCTTTTTAAAAACACCGGCGAGTTCCAGGCTCATGATCATACGGTCCAGGGCATAGAAATTTTCTCCTATATCTTCGATAAAAAGGACGTGGTCTTTGAAATCGAAGGAATATTTGGTGCCGAGAAGGGCATATACCAGAGCAAGGTTTCCTCCTACCAGCGTTCCTTCAGCTTCTCCGGCCCGGTTCAGGGAGTGGGGAAGCAGGGTGTAGCCCGGAGGGTTCCCCGCAAGGATGCCGAAGATCCTTTCATAGCTTTCTTCCGTTACTCCGAAGCTGGATGTTTTTACCGTCTGTCCGTGTACAGAAGCATACCCCTTCTTCATCAGGTAACTCTGAATTACCGTATTATCTGAATACCCGATGTACCATTTCGGATGGTTTTTAAATGATTTGGTTTTAAGCTTCCGGAGCAGGTGCTGGCATCCGTATCCGCCTCTGGAGGCCCAGACCGCTTTTATCTCAGGGTCATTGAGGGCATTGTTGAGGTCTTTCAGCCTTTCCTTTTCGGTTCCGGCATAGGAATATCCGTTTGAAAAACGGCTGTATACGTGTTCTCCTAAAACAGGTTCGTAGCCTCGGTTACGGATCATCTGTAATCCCTGCTCCAGCTGAACAGGATCTACAGAGCCCGCAGGGGAAATGATAGCAATAGCATCACCGCTTTTTAGCGGTTCCGGAAGTATTATTTTGCTCATGGTGTTTTTGGTATTTTACTTCGGTCTTTTCAGCTTCTTCCAGGCGCCTGTCAAACTGGTTGAATTTTTTAAAGCTCTGTAAGAAGATAAAGAAGCTGAAGACAATTAAAATTCCGCCTACAATTCGCCTGATCTGGTTGGCCAGTTTCTGGGTCAGCTTATCATGGAACTGTTTGGCAAGAAATATCTTAGCAAGGTCTATGCCCAGATAGGTGGCAATAACGATGCCGATGTATAAAATAAAATTGCCCGTATCCGGATACTGATTTCTTACCGAAATCACTGTTACCAGCCAGAAAAGAATAACGCCGACATTCAGGAGGTTGAAGAAAAATCCGTTGGCAAATGTCTTGACGTAATTCTGACTGATGAATTTCTCTTCGCCGTGCATGTGCATTTTGGTTTTGGTGACCATCATCACAATTCCATAGGCAAAGATGAGTATGGAGGTGATCCGGTAGAACCCCGGATGCTTGTCAATCAGCGTTACAATGTCTGCACTCGCATAATAGGCTGCAACAATACATAACAGGTCCGCTGAAATGACTCCGATATCCAATGCTAAGGCATGTTTCGGGCCCCGGGAAAAGCTGGTTTCAATCAACAGGAAAAAAATAGGTCCTATAAAAACCAGGCTCAGCATGAACCCCAGTATAACGGCAGAAATTATTAATTCAAACATTTCTAATTTGTTTCAAAGCCAAATTTAAAGATTATATTTTTATTTGAATTAAAACTCTCTTTGAGTTTGAATTAAAACAAAAGAAAAAAGACCACAAATTGTGATCTTTTAAATTTTTGATTATTGATTTCACTCTTTCAGCGCTGATCAGAACTTATTGAAATTCTGTTGTTTTAAAAAGGATAGGTGTATTTAACCTTCTCGATATACTCAGTCAACAATCTTGAAATCCAGCTGTTTCTGTATCAGGTTAGCTTTTACCACTTTGATCTGCACCTGATCTCCCAGCTGGTACCTTTTTCCGTGCCTGTTGCCGTACACCGCGTGGGTTTTGGCATCATAGGTATAGGAATCATCCACAAGATCTCTGAGTTTGATCAGCCCTTCTGCACCATTCTCAGGAATTTCCACCCAGAACCCGAATTCCGCCACCCCGGAGATTACGCCGGTAAATGTTTCTCCCAGGTGTTTTTCCATGAATTTCACCTGCATAAATTTAATGGAATCCCTTTCTGCATCAGCAGCCAGCCTTTCCATGGAACTACAGTGTTTCGCCTGTTCCTCCAGAGCATTCTTATCCGGGGATTTGCCTCCGTTCAGGTAATGCTGAAGCAGCCTGTGAGCGATCAGATCGGGATAACGCCTGATCGGGGAAGTAAAATGGCTGTAATAATCGAATCCGAGTCCGTAATGTCCGATCGGTTCCGTAGAATAAACTGCTTTGCTCATGCTGCGCATAGCCAGGGTTTCAATCATATTTTCTTCCCCTTTTCCTTTTACGTCATGCAGTAAACGGTTCAGGGATTCGGCTACTTTTTTCGTATTCGCCAGATCCATTTTATATCCGAAAGTAGAGACAAAATCTCTCAGGGCTTCCAGCTTCGCCGGATCCGGATCCGCGTGAACCCTGTAGATGAAGGTATTCTGTGAGATATCCCCTTTTTTATTCAGCGATATAAATTCGGATACTTTTTTATTGGCCAACAGCATGAATTCCTCAATCAGATGATTTGAATCCTTGCTGATCTTGAAGTATACACCTATCGGTTCGTTATTTTCATCCAGATTAAAGCGTACTTCGCTGCGGTCGAAAGTAATGGCTCCCTGCCGGATCCTTTCTGCACGCATGATTTTAGCCAACCTGTCCAGCACATTGATTTCTTCCTGGAGATCTCCCTGCTTGGTTTCAATTCTTTCCTGGGCTTCCTCATAGGTAAACCTGCGGTCTGAGTGGATCACCGTCCTGCCAAACCACTGTTTCTGGATTCTGGCATGGTCATCCAGCTGAAATACGGCCGAGAAGGTAAATTTATCTTCATTGGGACGCAGGGAACAAACATCATTACTCAGTACTTCCGGAAGCATCGGGACCACACGGTCTACGAGGTATACGGAGGTTGCCCTCTGATATGCTTCGTCATCCAGTAATGTTCCCGGAACTACATAATGCGATACATCGGCAATGTGAACCCCGATTTCCCAGTATCCGTTATCCAGTTTCCTGATGGACAGGGCGTCATCAAAATCTTTGGCATCTTTAGGGTCTATGGTGAAGGTGCATACATTGCGCATAT
Organism: uncultured Chryseobacterium sp.; assembly: GCA_913775525.1. Lineage (GTDB taxonomy): Bacteria > Bacteroidota > Bacteroidia > Flavobacteriales > Weeksellaceae > Chryseobacterium. The sequence continues at coordinate 18,510 of CAJYLH010000022.1, read as the reverse complement.
CCCAGCGCTTGGCGACTTCTTCATCATTGATGCTGCGGTCTATTGTATCAGCATCCCGCTCCACTTCCTCAGGAAATGTATACGGAAGACCGTATTCGGCAAGGATGGAATGAATTTCAGTTTCGTGCTCTCCCGGAGCTCCCAAAACCTGGATGATTTCTCCTTCGGGATTTTTATCTCCCGGCTTCCATTCCGTCATTTTTACGATCACCTTGTCACCGTTTTCCGCTCCTCCGAATTTACCCTTCGGAATGAATATATCGGTATTGATCGTTTTCTTGTCGCAGACTACAAACCCGAAGTCCTTATGAGGAACGACCTGCAAGGTCCCTACGAATTCCGTTCTGGTCCTTTCCAGAACTTCCAGGACGGAGCCTTCCAGCTTTTTGCCTTTATAAGTATAAGTAACAATTAAAACTTTATCACCTTGTAGCGCATCTTTTACATTTTTGGAATGGATGAAAATATCATCTTCTATACCTTCTACACTCACATAGGCATTACCCGACTGGTTAAAATCGATGGTTCCGGTCAAGGTTCCTTTAATGTTGAGGTTAACGATGTATTTTCCTTTTTCGGATTCTTTGATCCTGTCCGCCGCCTGCAGTTTATGAAGTGCCTGGATGACCAGCTCTCTCTGCCTTGGATTCTTATAATCGATTCCGTCAGCAATCTGCTTGTAATTATAGACTTTTGTTGAATTTTCATTCATGTAACGGAGGATCAGCTTTCCGATCTCCTGGAGCTTATGGTCATTTTTCTGACTTATATATTTTCTTTTTTTTGGCATTTTAAATTTTTTTTATGAGCCGCATGGCTCCGATGATTATTAAGGACCGGATGATTAAATGCTTTCATTATTCCTGTCCGGGTCCTGTTTTTTACATTCTGTAACAATTGTATTTTTCCATTCCTACCATTACGGAATAAAAGTACACAAAGATTTTACTTCAAATGTAATGCAATATTTGTTTCACAACATCAATTTTCTTTCCAACTGCCGGTTAACAGAAGTTTTTAGTTGATAGATATTTGGTATAAATTGGAGAAGTAAGGGGAGTAAACCTTTAACAGAAATGCTCATCGGCACACTACAGGTTATATGGAATTGACAGATTGGTTTTCTGCCAGACCCTGCAAATATACGAATAAAAAATAAATAAGGCCTGTAAATCAATGTACAGGCCTTTTATCATCTTAGCAATATGCGATTTTGTCTACTCTGGTCTGATGCCTTCCGCCTTCAAAATCGGTAGAGAGGAATTTCTCTGCAATTTCTATAGCCAGCTCTTTGGATATGAATCTTGCCGGGATGGAAATCATATTGGCGTCATTATGCTGTCTTGCCAGTACTGCAATCTCCGGCATCCAGCAAAGCGCACATCTTATCTTCTGATGCTTGTTCGCTGTAATCTGCACTCCGTTTCCGCTTCCGCAAATCAGGATACCCAGCTCATTTTCTCCGTTCTCCACAGAGGTCGCAGCGGGGTGTACAAAGTCAGGATAATCCACACTCGCTGTGGATAAAGTTCCAAAATCCTGAACCTCAAAGTTTTCTGAAAGAAAGTTCTTAACAATTTCTTTGTACTCAAAACCAGCGTGGTCAGCCGCAATAGCGATTTTTCTTTTCATAACAATTTTATTAAGTCTCTTTATGATCTATTTCCTTACAAAGGTAAGAATATTCACAAAGTTTGTTAGCGGTTCGGGGATTAATTGTTAAAAGGTTTGTTAGTAAGTGTGGATAAGTCCGGTAAAATAAATATTTCGTAACATGAAAAAAATTTGTAATAGAAATCCTTTTCAAATTTTCCGGGAAAATCTTCGCGGAACTTTCCGGCAGAAATTCTCCGCCTTTTCCAGAAATCAGTTATTCATAACGGAAATTGGGGAAAAGTTATCCATATTTGTTAATAAGTACCTGAAAAAACTGATTTTCAAAAAATTATAATGTAAATAAAATGTGAATTGCACCTCCAAACAAATGTTATGAAGTATTTTCTGAAAACTTATCCCCTAAATTCACAACACTCAACAACAGTAACATTATTTTTTTTTATAGAAAAAGAAATTGTTGGTTAGTGAGTGTTGGGTCTGCGGATTATTTTTTTTGAAAACTTTTATTTGTTCCGATTCTTTCCCAGATATTAAAATCTTACATTTGTGAAAGAGAAAATTCTAGGATATTTTATGAAAACAATCAAAGATTTTAATTTTAAAGATAAGAAAGCTCTGGTGCGGGTTGACTTTAATGTCCCGCAGGATGACCAGCTGAAAGTGACAGACAATACAAGGATTGTCGCTGTAAAACCTACCGTTGAAAAAATTCTGGAAGACGGAGGTTCTGTAATCCTGATGGCACACCTCGGAAGACCTAAAGGTGAAGTGAAGGATGAGTTCTCTTTAAAGCATATCGTGGATGAAGTTTCCAATGTATTGGGAAAAGACGTGAAATTTGTAGAGGAGTGTGTAGGAGAAAAGGCCGAGCAGGCTGCTCAGGCACTTCAGCCGGGTGAAATCTTATTGCTGGAGAATCTACGGTTTCATAAGGAGGAAGAAAAAGGGGATGAAGGCTTCGCTGAGCAGCTCTCAAAGCTGGGGGATGCCTATGTGAACGATGCATTCGGGACTGCACACCGGGCACACGCTTCTACTGCGGTTATTGCTCAGTTTTTTCCATCGACTAAATTTTTCGGTTTATTGATGGCCAAAGAATTACAGGCCATCGATAAGGTATTGAAAAGCGGTGAGAAGCCTATAACTGCCATATTAGGTGGATCTAAAGTTTCAACTAAAATAACCGTTATTGAAAATATACTTCCTGCGGTTGATAATCTGATTATCGGCGGAGGAATGTCCTTTACTTTCATTAAGGCGCTAGGAGGTAAGATTGGGAATTCTCTTGTGGAGGATGATAAACTTTCCTTAGCCATAGAAATTCTGGAAAAAGCAAAAGAGCATAATGTAAAAGTTTATTTGCCTTCAGATACTGTCGTTGCCGAAAGTTTCAATAATGAAGCGGAGAGAAAAGAAGTTGACATTTATGCGATTCCTGACGGATGGATGGGTATGGATGCAGGAAGCAAATCCAGGGACCAGTTCAATGATGTGCTCTTAAACTCCAGAACGATCCTTTGGAACGGACCGATCGGGGTGTTTGAAATGTCTAATTTCGCTGCCGGTACCATTGCATTGGGAGACAGTATAGCAGAAGCTACTAAATTAGGTGCGTTTTCCCTGGTGGGAGGAGGTGATAGTGTTGCTTTCGTAAAACAGTTCGGCTATGCAGATAAAATGAGTTATGTTTCTACCGGAGGCGGTGCCATGCTCGAAAGCCTGGAAGGGCTGGAACTGCCCGGAGTGGCTGCCATCAACAAATAAATATATTTTTATAATAAAGGAGGTCCGCTGAGTAATCAGCGGGCCTTTTTGTTTTTACTCAGCTATATTTTGTGTTTGTAAAAGGTAACAGCGGATCTGCTTATTACATTTCAAAATAAAATTATTCGCCATCCGTATTGCTTATGATTTATATTCAGGTAATTTGATTGATTAATTTTTATCGTATAATATAAAAATTACTTAAAAAAAGCAGAGTAGGGGAGTCAGGATTTTCCTGTCTGTATTTTTCAGAGCGTCTAATTTGAGTCTTAAAAGTTTACTTAAACCTGATTTTTACTAAAAAAAGCGAAAATTTGACCGTCATAAATGCCTTAAAAATCGATTTTCTATCTTTTTTCGATAATGTATATCAAACTTGAAAATTCGGTGGAAAAAAGAGCCTTTAAGTTAGAAATGGTTCCGTGGACGACCGCTTTTAACCAAAAAAGAGGCGATTTTTTATATTTTTCGCTGAGCATAGAGATGTAATAGGAATCAAGGATAAGAGGTTTGATTTTTCTCAGCTTCCATCCGGATTTCTTTTTGATCAGGTTTTCCATTCCGTTTTTAGAGAAATGAAAGATATGCCTGGGTACATCATAGGCTGCCCAGTAAGGTCCATAATGTATGGCATCATAAGAAGTAGGGTTGGGGACTGCTATGATCAGCAGTCCTTTGTCCTTTAATTTATCATGGAAGATGCTGAGCATTTCCTCCTGGTTTTCTATATGTTCAAAGACATGCCATAGTGTTATGGCATCTAAGGTATGATCTTCGATAGTTCGTATGTCATCAAGGAGCACAGCTTTTTGTGCTTTTGAAGAAGCTGCAGCCCGGGCATCGGGATCCGGCTCGAATCCTAAGGTTTCAAAATCATTTTCAATAAATTTTACAAATTCACCCGCACCACATCCGTAATCCAGTACTTTGCCGCCTTTGGAAATCCGGTCCAGCAAAATGGTTTTCTTGTATTTCAGGTTAAAGGACTGAAGAAACTTATAAAGTTTTTCTTTCAGGCTTCCTGAATCCTGATGATGGGAAATGTAATCTTCACTTTCATAATACCGGGACAGGTCAGAAGGAATAGGGGAGGTCTTAAATACTCCTGGAGTTTCCGTTTCTGTAACATCAAAAATTTCCTGTGAAAGAAAATGATCTTTTATTTTCATTGATTAAGCATAAATCACGTTTAAAAACGATGAATTGTGGATAAGTTGGGTATAACTTTCAGTCTTTTATATTTCATATGTTCCACGTGGAACATTTACATTTTATCTTCCTAAATAAACCAGCAAAACATTAATATCTGCAGGTGAAACGCCGCTGATCCTTCCTGCCTGGGCAATGGTTTTTGGACGTACCCGGGTCATTTTCTGTTTGGCTTCCGCAGAAAGGCTGGAAAGTTTGGTAAAATCAAAATCTTCAGGGATTTTAATGTTTTCCAGACGATTCAGTTTAGCTACATTTTCCTTTTCTTTTTCAATGTATCCCCTGTATTTGATATTGACTTCAGCCTGTTCCCGCACTTCATCGTTGTATTGGGAAATGAAATCATTGATAGATTCTACAGCTTCCAGTTTCTCTAAAGTCATGTTAGGCCTGGTCAGGATCTGTGATGCTCTGTACGCCTGGTCAACAGGACTGCTTTCGATAGATTCAAGAATCGGGTTAATGATAATCGGTTTTAAAGAAGTTTCGCGAAGGAATGCTTCAAGTTCTTCACTTTGAGCTACTTTTTTCTCTACTAATTTCAGTCTTTCTTCTTTGGCTAATCCTAAATGATAGGCTTTTTCCGTTAATCTGATATCCGCATTGTCCTGTCTCAAAAGAAGACGGTATTCTGCTCTTGAGGTAAACATCCTGTAAGGTTCTTCGGTTCCTTTTGTGATCAGGTCATCAATCAGAACGCCTATATAGGCTTCATCGCGGTTCAGGATAAATTCATCTTTTTGGTGAACTTTATTATTGGCATTGATTCCTGCCATTAATCCTTGTCCGGCTGCTTCTTCATAGCCTGTAGTTCCGTTGATCTGCCCGGCAAAATATAAATTATCGATTAATTTTGTCTCCAAGGTATGTTTCAGCTGGGTGGGAGGGAAATAGTCATACTCGATAGCGTAGCCCGGACGGAAAACTTTTACGTTTTCAAATCCTGGAATATGCTTCATGGCTTTGATCTGAACATCTTCCGGAAGGGAAGAACTGAAACCATTCACATAGATTTCAACGGTTTTCCATCCTTCAGGTTCTACAAAAAGCTGATGCCTGTTTCTTTCTGCAAATCTGTTGATCTTATCTTCGATACTAGGGCAGTATCTTGGGCCTAAGCTCTGGATCGTTCCATTAAACATCGGGCTCCTGTCAAAACCTTCCCGTAGAATATCATGTACTGTTTCATTGGTATACACAATATGGCAGCTTAACTGTTTGGTTAATTTAGGTGTATCCAGATAACTGAATTTTTGAGGATGTTCGTCTCCCTTCTGTTCTTCCATTTTAGAATAATCCAGGCTTCTTCCGTCTACGCGGGGTGGGGTACCGGTCTTCATCCTGCCGGCTTCGAATCCTAAAGAAACCAGCTGCTCTGTAATTCCAAAAGCTCTGGGCTCGCCCATTCGTCCTCCTCCCAATTGTTTATCGCCCACGTGGATTAATCCATTCAGGAAAGTCCCATTGGTTAGCACTACAGATTTTCCTTTTATTTCAATTCCTAAAGAAGTTATCACTCCTTTTACGGTATTATTTTCAACAATCAATTGTTTCACCATATCCTGGAAGAAATCCAGGTTGGGCGTATTTTCAAGAGCGAGCCTCCACTCTTCAGCAAAAAGCATCCTGTCATTCTGTGTTCTCGGAGACCACATGGCAGGTCCTTTGGAAAGGTTAAGCATTTTGAACTGTATGGCAGACTTGTCAGCTATAATTCCTGAGTATCCGCCCATCGCATCAATTTCTCTTACAATCTGCCCTTTGGCAATTCCACCCATAGCAGGGTTGCAACTCATCTGTCCGATGGTCTGCATATTCATTGTAATCAGAAGGGTTTTTGACCCCATATTGGCAGCGGCGGCAGCGGCTTCACAACCGGCATGTCCTGCACCTACTACAATTACATCATAAACTTCTGAAATCATCTTTAAAAGCTCTTTAGAGCGCTAATTTTATTATTTTATCTAAAATGTTTCACGTGAAACATTGGTTGAGGATGGGTGTTTAAAATGCCTGATATACGGTGTTTTAACCCAGGTGATTAAAGTTAATTATAAGTATCCTCAAATGAACTTTAATACTGTTTCAGATAAAAATCTTCTTTGCTCCTCATAAGCTTTTCTTCTTCTTCAGTCTTATCCTTGTAGCCTGATAGGTGGAGGATACCGTGGGCTAAAACCCTTCTGAGTTCTTCTTCATATTCCCTGGAAAGCGTAGAAGCATTATCTGAAATCCGTTGCAAAGATACGAAAATCTCTCCGTTTATGGTTTTACCTTTCACATAGTCAAATGTGATGATATCGGTATAATAATCATGCTGCAAATAGTCCTGATTGATTTTAAGCAGGTACTCATCATCACAGAAAATATAATTGATTTCTCCTGGCTTTTTACCTTCTGAAGTAATAATGGCTTCCAGCCATTGCTTGTAATCTGTATTCACAGATTCCGGTTGGGTTTCGTAAAAAAACTGTATCATATTGTTAAAACCAGTGTCCTAAGATAACACTGAAAATGCCTTTTTGATTATTTCTGAGTGAATGACTGAAATTCACCTTTATTTGTCCGAAGGGGGATTTATAACCTGCCGTAATACCGAGTGAACTGTAGTTCAGTTTCACTGCTTGCTCTACCGAAATAGAATCTGAAAGGTTGGCAAAGGTAAATGTCCCGGTTATAAAATAATTTTTGTTGAAACGGAACTGAAGGTCATTGGAGGCCATCAGGATATTATTGGTGGCCAGCTGGGCAAAATAAAACCCGCCGAAGCCCTTGAAATTAATGACGTTCTGTTCAAAGATTCCTCCAAGCCTGTACCGGTAATATTCCGGCAGTTCTTCGCCGATCGTAATCCCGCCATAGAGGTTCAGGTGGTAAGAAAATTGTCTGGATACAGGAATATTGATGCGTATATCTGCCTGTACCTGTACCGGTTTATCCCTCATTTCCGAACTCAAAATATCGATTACTTTTCCTTCAGCAGAAAGGTAAAAGCCTTTGGTAGGAAATTCTTTGTCATCCTGGGTATCGCTTTTTACAAATACATACGGATTCAGGAACCGACTGTACCGTTTGTTGCTTCCATTCATACTGGCTTCAAAGTAATCATGGCTGATTCCTCCGCCAATGGCAAACTTATCTCTCCAGATAGACTGGATATAAGCCTCGTTCCTGTACCATTCCCAATTGTCGATTTCATTGTTTTGCTGATCCCTCAGGTCGAAATTCATTCCGGAGGAATAGATTCCAAATCCGGGAATATAACCATTATCGATGAAGTAGTTCAGATAATACCTGGGCTTATCTCCGATGATAACATCCAATGACAGGTTGGTATTCCTGAATAGAAGCCTTTTGGCAGAGTAATTTACCAATAAACCTGTTTTAAATACCTCATCATAATGCAATCCGAATTTAAGGAAATGGCGGGCATCATCCTCGGTCACATACAGCTTAAGATAGTTGCTGTCATTTTTCGTGACTATATCATAATTGATGAACCGGTAATTATTTGTCGCAACCAATTTGTCAATCATTTTATTAACGCTTCCGTATGTCTGCATGGAAGGGAGACGGAGCCCCATTTTACCTAATACATAATTTTCACCATAGATCCTGCTTCCGATCAGTTCTATGCTGTCTATTTTATAGACATTGGAATAAATCGGGTTCATCGGTTGCCTTAAGCGGTCATAGGTCCTTTTGGGAAGTTCATCAAGGATTGCTGAATACTTTTCACCTTCCGTATAACCGCTGTCCAGGATTTTTTTCTTGTCATCATAGCTGGTAGCGCTCATTCCGGTAAGGTTCGGTTTAATATTAATATCCGTATATTCATATTGTCTTTTGGTATCTCTCCTGATGCCAAAATCAATCACCTGGTTCAGTATGGCTATAATGCTGTTTAAATCTTCTCTTTTGGAAAGATCCTGGTTAAGGTCTACACCAATGACAATGTCAATTCCTTTATCCTTTAACGGCTTTGAAGGATAATTGACAGACATTGCTCCGTCTATATAAATGCTGTCACCCACTTTTACGGGATCCATGAGGGATGGAAAGGCAGAACTGGCCATAATAGACTGGACAAGATCCCCGCTTTCAAATATTTTCATATCTCCGCTTTCCAGATTGGTGGCTACACACATAAACGGAATCGGCAGTTTTGAAAAATCATTGATATTGGAAACGTTTTTGAAGAGTTCTTTCAGGAGATAGACATTCTTCTGGCCGGTGCTGATGGAGGAGGGAAGGGTAATCTTACCGTTTTTAAGAGGAATGGAAAAAAGATATTTATCCACTGATTTGTTGAAGAAGGTAGATTCCTGTCTTGATTTAGGATCCAGGATCAGGGAGTAGAAGTCTGTATCCATGACAATTTTTTCAATGTCCTTCGCCGAATAACCGGAAGCATATAAGCCTCCCACAATGGCACCCATACTGGTTCCGGCAATATAATCCACCTTTACGCCCAGGGAATCCAGGACTTTAAGGACACCGACGTGAGCAAATCCTTTAGCTCCGCCACCGGCCAGTGAAAGACCGATCCTGGGGTTTTTCGGAATCTTGAGATCTTTTCGGATCTGCGCTTGCATGCTATGCAATAAGAACAGGCAGAAGAGTACGAGAAATTTTTTTTTCATATTTAGTCTTTTATATAAATCCGTTTCACCCGGGGCGAGATGGATGTTAATACTTCATAGGTAATGGTGTTGCAGTACCCTGCAAATTCTTTGAGGCTTGGCTGACCATCGAAGAGGATTACCGGATCGCCTTCCTTTACATGCGGGATACCATCGATATTAATCATCATCATATCCATGCATATATTGCCGACGATGGGAGCGAGCTTTTTGCCTATTCCCACTTTACCGACCTGATTTCCGATGAGCCGAGGAATCCCGTCCGCATAGCCTACCGGAATGGTTGCAATCCTGGTGGTATGTTCTGCTTTATATTTCCTGCTGTAGCCTACAGATTCTCCTTCCTGCACCTGGGAAATCTGTGAGATAACCGTTTTAAAGCTCACTACAGGACGAAGCTGTTTTTTTATATCACTATTTTGTGATTCTCCCAGCATTCCGATTCCGATCCTTACCATGTCATACTGGTACTCCGGATATTCTGTAATCCCGGATGAATTGAGGATATGCCGTATCGGTTGGTAGCCTAAGTTTTTAATCAGTGTGTCGGAATTTTTCCTGAAAACAGCCATCTGCCGAATAGTAAACTCTTTTTCAGAAGGCACGTCAGAAGATGATAAATGGCTGAAAATACTTTCCACCCGGAGATTTTTATGCCGGAGTGCTTGAAGCAACGGTGCAAGATCAGCTTCTTTGAAGCCAAGCCTGTTCATCCCGGTTTCCAACTTGATATGGATAGGGTAGCGTTCATCATAACCGGCCTTCTGAACGGCATCGTTAAACAGCTCCAATACTCTCAGGCTGTAAATTTCCGGTTCCAGGCTGTATTCAATAATCGCTTCATAGCTATGCTGTTCAGGATTCATGACGATGATGGGCGCTGTGATTCCTTTTTTCCGGAGCTCAACCCCTTCATCTGCATACGCTACCCCCAGGTAGTCGATATGATGGTGCTGCAGGAATTCAGCAATCTCGTAGCTTCCCAGCCCGTAAGCATTGGCTTTCACCATGGCCATCATCTTGGTCCCGGGATTCAGGAGCGATTTATGGTAATTGATGTTATGAAGTATGGCATTAAGGTTAACCTCAAGCACCGTATCATGTTTTCTGAGTTCAAGAATATCTTTAAGCCTTTCAATACCAAATTTCCTTGCTCCTTTCAGCAGGATGATCTGGTTGTTTATTTCTGTAAGTCGTTTGCTGTCAATTAATTCCTGAGTGTTATTGAAAGTAAATGTTTCAGGAGTGAATAAATGACTGAATGCAGTAATTTCTTCTCCGATCAGGAAGACCGTATTGAAGTGCTGTTCATTGACCAGGTCTGCCACTTCGGTGTACAGCTCCTCAGAATTCGAATTAACACCTACGATATCTGTCAGCACCAGGGACTTCTGAGGTTTGTTATATTCCTTCAGAAATTGAAGGGCTGTTTTCAGGGAATCAAGATCCAGATTGAAAGAGTCATTGATCACGATATTGCCCTTTATGCCTTCAATGGCTTCCAGCCTCATTTCCACCGATTTTAATGCATTGATTTTCTCGACAATCTTTGCATTATCCATATCCAGCTCTTTCAGTACTGTAATTAAAGCCATAGCATTGGTGAGGGTCGCTTCATCCCTCTGATGGGCAGGAAAACTGATTTCCTCTTCAAAATACTGAATGATGATATCTTCATCTTTCATGTTTTTTTTAAGGAATACATCATTAGCCGTGCTGAGTCCATAGGATATTAATTTCCTGCCTGAATACAGGTCTTTTATCTTTTTGTCTGTGAGGATATTGTCTCCGTTGTAAATGATCACCTCTGAATTTTTAAACAGGATGATCTTTTCCTCGATAAGCTGCTGTTCAGACCGGAAATTGGCTGCATGGGCATTCCCCATATGCGTAAGGAGGCCGATCTGCGGATGGAATATATGTTCCAGCTTCTGCATCTCTCCCGGTTTTGAAATCCCTGCTTCAAAGATGCCCAGCTCATGAGTATCATTGATCTGCAATAAAGACAGCGGCAGCCCGATTTGGGAGTTGAAGCTTTTCGGGCTCTTGACGGTTGAGAATTCATTCCACAGGCATTGGTACAGCCATTCTTTCAGGATGGTTTTTCCGTTGCTTCCCGTAATTCCGATGGATTTGATATGTGCATGTCCGAAATGATGGGCGGCCAGCCGCTGGAGAAAGTCAACGGCATTCTCTACAATGATCCAGGTGACCTGATCGAACTGGGGATAGTGATGCTCAGAAATAATGACCTGTATCCCTCTGTCTACAGCAGATTCAATGAATTTTTCACCGGAATTTTTATGGGTATTGATGGCAATGAATGCCGTGTCCTGGATGGAATAAATGGTTCTGCTGTCAAAAGCAATATTTCTGACGATCAGTTTTTTATTTCCAATGGATCTGGATTGGGTAATGGCTGATATTTCCTGTACTGTATAATTCATAGACGCCCCTGTATATGCTGTAGGTTAATGATAAAGGCGCAAAGTTTATTGCTTTAAGTTTTCAGGATCAGGATTAGAGAAAGAACAATGGTTTCCTTTTTGAAATCTCACATCCTGAAACAGGTTATCATACTATTTTGCGTCTTTGTACTGATTAAAATCCGGGTAATATCTTCATATCCCCGGATCAAATTTAAAAATTTATTTTGTTCTTTGCCTGGAAAGCACTTCATCAATAAAAACTCGTCGGCTTACCGCTTCATAGCTTTCCGTTTCTCCCAGCTCTACCAGGTCATTCCCCTGGGAAATCCTCATGGAATAGTTAGCCAGGTTTCCGGTCCTCCTGCAGATAGCGTGTACTTTGGTAACGTATTCTGCAGTAGCCATCAGGTTGGGCATCGAACCAAATGGACGGCCCAGAAAATCCATATCCAGTCCGGCAATCACTACTCTGATGCCGCTATTGGCGAGAGTATTGGCTACATCAACGATGCTGTCATCAAAAAACTGCGCTTCATCAATAGCCACTACATCACAATTGGAAGCCAGCAGAAGGATTTCACCCGGATAATCTACTGCTGTACTGCGGATCTTATTCTGATTGTGGGATACTATGTCTTCCTCAGAGTACCGGATATCCATTTTAGGTTTAAAAATTTCTACATTCTGTCCTGCCATTTCTGCCCTCCGCAATCTCCGGATCAGTTCTTCGGTTTTCCCCGAAAACATAGAGCCACAAATAACTTCCATCCAACCACTTTGTTTGGAATGATTAATTGTATTTTCTAAAAACATTTGTTAAATTAGCCGTATATTTCTAAGACCAAAAGTAAGCAATTTTAACAACAATCTTCTATGCAGAACATCCAAGATTTAAAGGAAAAGATTTTTTTCGAATCCAGGAATATCATTGGTATTTTGGAGAAAATCAACCACGCGGACGAATTAGCTTCCTGCCAGGATCTTGTTCATGATCTTGCTGAAAGGGTTACATTACTGAGTTTACTGGAAAAGCATGGAGCAGATCCGGCAGAAGAAGAGGGAGATTCCCGATCGTTCATCGTAGAACCGCAAGCTTATGAACAGCATGAGCCGGTTACTGAAGAGGAAGCGATCTTCAACAATGAATTCAATGAAATTCCTGAATACGAAAAGCAGGCATTTAACGGAGTAACGGAAGAGGAGGCCATCTTCAACAACCAGCTGAATGAAATTGTAGAAAATGAACTGCATGAAACCGTTGTTCATTTTGTTGAAGAACAAGCGCAGGAGCCGGAAGGCGATCAGGAAGCAGTATCAGAACAAAATTGGAATGGGGGTATAGCCTCCGATGAAGAAACGGAGCCTGAGGATTCAGGCATTTCCGGCATGCCGGAGTCTATGGATCAGGCTATGGAAGAAGAAGCGGTATTCAATAATCAGCTTAATGAAATTGACGGTTTTGAAAATGAAATCTCTGATGAAGGAAACGTTCCCAATAATGATTTTGAAGAAGAAGAGCGGATCCGGGACGGTTTTGATTCTTCCCGCAAGGAAGAAGAGGAAAAAAAGGCTGATATGAAAGCAATTATTCCGAGCATTTTCGATACCGGAATCACAGAAGATGACATCCTGATTGAAGAACACGAAAGCCAGCTCCTGAGCAGCAGCATGACAAATATGGAACAGGGGGAAATGGTAACGGAAACCTCCAGCGTGGATCATATGCTGAGTGAAATCAAAAATGAATCTTCAGAGGAGGTTGCCAAAAAACAAGAAAATACACTGGCAGAAATCAGTGACAGAAGGAAAATTACCGATATTTTCAATCCTCATACAGCTTCAGATCACGAATCCACGGAGCATAAACCTTCGGATAAAAGCTTCGAGGACCTCGATGCCTATCAGCAGGAAAAGAAAATCAGGCTCGCCCATATCAAGGGAATGAAAGCCGTACAGAGCCTGTTTGATGATGATCATCTGCAAAGCGGGCATTCTCATGAAAAAAATGACGATATCAGGCCTGATGCCGGAAGCATCCTTAAGACCAATATTCCTACGAATTTCATGGAAGCTGAAAAGCCGAGGCCGCAATTTAAACTGGACCTAAATGACCGGATTGCATTTACGAAAATGCTGTTCGGAGGAAGCCAGGCAGACCTGAATGAAGTGATCGGAAATTTAAACAGCTTTAAAAGCCTTGACGAAGCCAAAGAATATTTAAGCGACCTCTACTATGAAAGGAAATGGAGTAAGGTGGACGAATATGCCCAGAGGCTCTGGATCTTGGTGGAAAATAAATTCATATAATTTTGAGCGGAATCCTATATTTTGTTCCTACACCGGTTGGGAACCTGGAAGATATGACCTTCAGGGCAGTGAAGGTACTGAAAGAAGTAGATTATATCCTTTGTGAAGATACCCGGACCTCCGGTATCCTCCTGAAGCATTATGAAATTTCAAAACCCCTGAAATCCTATCACCTGCATAATGAGCACCAGGCAACGGAAAAAGTGATTGCGGATCTTAAAAGCGGACAGAATATCGCTATCATTACCGATGCCGGAACTCCCGGGATTTCAGATCCTGGATACCTGTTGGGAAAAGCAGGTGCAGACCATAATATCGAAATGATCTGCCTTCCCGGCGCCACAGCGCTGATACCTGCTTTAGTGGTTTCCGGCCTGCCGAATAACGAATTCCTTTTTGCAGGCTTCCTTCCCCAGAAAAAGGGGCGGCAGACCAAGCTCAAGCAGCTGGCAGAAGAAAAGAAAACCATTGTGCTGTACGAAAGCCCCCATAAGATCAATACGACGCTGGAGCAGATCAAAGAATTTTTCGGAGAAAATACCAGGGTGAGCCTAAGCCGCGAAATTTCCAAAAAATTTGAAGAGACCAGGCGCGGGACGATCACCGAACTGATCGAGTTTTCAAAATCCAAAACACTTAAAGGTGAAATCGTCCTTATTGTAAACAATTCTATATAACCGATATACTTCTCCAATAGTTACTTATTGTGGCTGTTTACCGTGATAAAAAACAGGTAAAAATTAACCAATTTGATGATTTAAAATGGGTTAAATACCAAATTAATAATATCTTTGCGGACCACATTTACCATACTAATATGGTAATACTGTTCGGGTCAGACCCTGCTGATATTAAATCATTTAAGAAATAATTGTCATATATATGAAACTATTAGAAGGAAAGGTAGCACTGATTACGGGAGCTACACGGGGAATCGGAAAAGGGATTGCTGAAGTTTTTGCACAACACGGTGCCAAAATAGCATTTACCTATGCAGGTTCCGTAGATAAAGCTAAAGAATTGGAAGCCGCTTTAAGTTCTGTAACGCAGATTAAAGGATATCAGTCTGATGCATCGGATTATGATGCTGCCCAGAAGTTAATTGATGAGGTAATGGCGGAATTCGGGCAGATCGACATCCTGATCAATAATGCAGGAATTACCAAAGACAACCTTTTGCTGAGAATGTCCAAAGAAGACTGGGATATAATCATGAGAGTGAACCTGGATTCTGTATTCAACCTGACCAAAGCGGTTATTAAGCCGATGATGAAAGCTAAATCCGGATCTATTATCAATATGACTTCAGTAGTGGGGATCAGCGGAAATGCCGGTCAGGCCAATTACGCAGCATCCAAAGCTGGTGTTATAGGATTTACCAAATCCGTAGCACTGGAATTAGGTTCCAGAAATATCCGCTGCAATGCTATTGCCCCTGGATTTATTGAAACGGAAATGACGGCTGCACTGGATGAAAAAACCACTCAGGCCTGGAGGGAGGGTATTCCTTTGAAGAGAGGCGGAAAACCGGAAGATGTAGCCAATGCCTGCGTATTCTTAGGAAGCGACATGTCTGCCTATGTTACGGGACAGACCCTGAATGTGGACGGAGGAATGCTGACCTAATTTTCTGCAAAATATAAAACATCATATGAAAACGCCGGATATCAAATCCGGCGTTTCCTGTATTTAATCTTTGAATACCTGGTTTTCCTGTTCCTGGACCCTGATGAATGTCGTGCGCTTAGACAGTTCCTTTAGCTTTGAAGCGCCTACATAGGTGCATGTGGAGCGTACCCCACCCAGGATATCCTTCACCGTCTCAGCAACCGGGCCTTTGTAGGGTACCCTGACAGTTTTGCCTTCCGAAGCCCTGTATTCTGCTACTCCTCCCGAATGCTTATCCATAGCTGTTTTGGAGCTCATTCCATAAAATAACCGGAATTTTTTGCCGTTTTCCTCCACTATTTCGCCTCCGCTTTCATCGTGCCCGGCAAACATGCCGCCCAGCATTACAAAATCTGCACCGCCGCCGAAAGCTTTGGCTACATCACCCGGAACCTTACATCCCCCGTCTGCTATGATATGGCCTCCCAATCCATGAGCAGCGTCTGAACATTCAATGATAGCTGATAATTGTGGGTAACCTACGCCTGTTTTTACACGCGTAGTACAGACCGATCCCGGGCCGATGCCTACTTTAATGATATCGGCACCTACCAGTAACAATTCCTCCACCATTTCCCCGGTTACCACATTTCCGGCGATGATAATCTTATCAGGAAAATTGCTTCTTGCGGCCTTCACAAAGTCTACAAAATGTTCAGAGTACCCATTGGCTACATCAATGCAGAGAAACTCGATTTTAGGGTGTTTTTCAAGGATGTGGCGGATCTTTTCCTTATCAGCGTTGCCGGTGCCTGTGCTTAATGCAATATATTGATGAATGCTTTCCGGCTGGCTGTCCAGGAATGCATCCCATTCTTCGGGGGAATAATGCTTGTGCACTGCGGTAATGATCTTCTCTTTTGCCAGCTCTACGGCCATTTCAAAAGTTCCAACCGTATCCATATTGGCCGCAATAACCGGAATTCCTTTCCATTTCTTTTGGGTATGGAGAAAGGTAAACTCACGTTCCAGGTCCACTTCAGACCGGGATTTCAGTGTAGACCGCTTAGGACGGAACATCACATCCTTGAATCCCAGCTTTATATCATATTCTATTCTCATAATTTTGGAAATATTTTAAATAAAAATAGCAAAAAGATTCAACGTAAAAGAATTGTGCAGGCACTTTAACCATACCCGGCTATTAATTTACGTTTAGCCTTTATGCTATTTAATCTGTTTCCGATATGATCTATCTATCTCAGAACATGGATTATGGTGCCGTGTCGTCCCAGAAGCGGATGATATTACCGTTGGTGTCCATTTTCAGGATTAAAAAATCAGAGGAACCGTTTGCCGGACCGGTTATATCGCCATCAGTTGAGTTGCTCCGTCCGGCGATGGTATAGCCATTCTGGCTGCGCATTACGGCAGTGGCTGAATCACCGAGCGTTCCCCCCAAAGCTTTCTGCCATACTAAGTTTCCTGTAGTGCTGAGTTTTACCACCCAGGCATCCAGTCCGCCATGATTTCCGGAAACACTTCCGTCGTTTGATCGGGTATCTCCAGCTACTACATAAGTTCCATCGGTATCCTGAAGCATGGCAAACGTATTTTCATTGCCGCTGCCGCCCATGGCTTTCTGCCATTGCAAATTCCCTAAATTATCCAGTTTTATCACCCAGGAATCATACAGGCCCTGGTTTCCGGATACATTCCCATTGTTTGAGAGCGTATATCCGGCCACGGCAAATCCTCCGTCAGCAGTCTGGATCACAGCATTGGCAAGATCAGTATCCGTACCTCCGAAGACCTTATGCCATTCTACGGTTCCTGTGTTGCTCAGCTTAACGATCAGGTAATCCTGATTTCCGTTATTTCCTGCCCCATCGCCGTTAGTTGAGTCGCTATATCCGGCTACGGCGTATCCTCCATCGGTAGTCTGGACGATGGATAGTGCGCTTTCAGTGCCTGAACCTCCTAATGTTTTCTGCCACTGTAACGCTCCGAATTTATCAATCTTTACTACCCAAAAATCAAATCCTCCCAGGTTCCCGGACACATCTCCGCTGTTTGAAGCAGTGAACCCGGCTATTGCATACCCTTCATCTGAAGTCTGTACCAGAGAATAGGCGTTATCGTCTGCCGGTCCTCCCAATGTTTTCTGCCACTGCAATGCCCCGGAGCTGTCCAGCTTTACAATCCAGAAATCATTCCCTCCATGATTGCCTGATACGTCTCCGTTATTGGATGCAGTAATGCCTGCAATGGCATATCCTCCGTCCGCGGTCTGGACAATTGATCTTGCTTCATCGTAGTCTGATCCTCCCAATGTTTTCTTCCATTGAAGATTTCCTGAACTGCTGACTTTAATAATCCAGAAATCAATATTCCCATTATTTGCGGACACATCTCCGTTGGATGAAGAAGAATATCCCGCCACGGCATATCCTCCGTCCGTGGTAGCCACTGCTGATCTTGCAAAATCAACAGATGTTCCGCCGAATACATTCCTGTTTTCTTTGAGAGGGATGACAGGCGTACCCGGAATTTGTGCATGCAAAGCAGATAATTCCAATAGGAAAAATAAACACAGTATTATTTTCATATTCATTTTCTTACCCATTATAATCCTCTTACACAATATACATATACGATAGTCCCTATGACAACAAAAGTGTATAAGGTATGGGTATTGGCTATGCTTGCATTGTTGTTTACATATCTGAACGTAAAGCCGGTAGCCGTAAATGCGGATGTCCCGGAAGTGGTCCCTCTGACGCTTAACGTATAGGTTCCGCCATCTTTGATATTCTGAAGGGTAAAGTTCCCTGCCGAAGCTGAAGTGTAGGCCAGGTTGCTCCTGCTGTAATCGATGGTTGTGCTGCTTCCTGCATCGTAAGCAGATTTGTTGGTAGAGGCACCGTCAACTT
>CAJYLH010000021.1 GCA_913775525.1 uncultured Chryseobacterium sp. | reverse complement strand
TTAACCCTCTCTAAACCCTTAGGTCATCTACTCCTGCGCTCCCGTTGTTTGGGATTGCAAAGATACAAAACTTTTTAACTCCCGCAACTTTTTTTTCAAAAAGTTTTCTCAGCAATTAATCCGCTTTCATCATATCTCTAAAGTAGATCTCTTAAAATTATATCGCTTATCTAAAAGCTCTCCTGCGCTTACTGATATACTCTCGTTTTCAGTGGGGCAAAGATAGAAACTCTACACCCCAACTTCCAAATTTATTTAACATAAAGTTTACAATAACTTCATATTTGACAGGTAATCGACTGACTTTTAGATTAAAAAATTTAACCTAAAAAATAAGATAAGATCAGTCTTAAAAATAGGCATCCATCAGTGTTGATATAAGCCTGATCATGATATCAACAATCATATCAGTCAGTTAAGCATGGAATACTGATTTTTGAGGCACCATCAAGGCAGAAAAAGTAAAACAGATAGGAACCTATTAACAGCAGCAGCAATGCCACTGTTGCAATTTTAAACCTGTCAACAGATGATTCTTTCCTTCTGTGAGACCTTTCACGGGGTTCACCCGTTGGCCAGGTACTCAGTATCGCGAGGATTCCCAAAAAGAGATCCGCAGGAGTCAATTTTTTATTCATAGTTATTAATGTATGGGTAAGAGCCCTACTGCTCTTTATTATGCCCCGAAACTACAAATAACCCGCAGAAAAAAATTACGGAAAACCGTAAAAAGGAATTTTCCGGAGTTTGATTTTGTTATTAAAAGAAATGGCCAATGAAAGAAAATTTTACTGCCCTGTTCCTGTTTTTGAATAGAAATAACTTGTTAATCATTCTCTTCATTATTTCCATGAAGGATTTCTCCACCTTGTAAAGAGATTTCCACTGCCCGATTGCTGTACAGCCTCATTTTATCTTCGTAGTCTGCAATGGCCGCTGAGAAACTGCTTTTACTCATTATATTCTCCGCTAAAAGCGCAGCATCCATAAATGCCGTATTAGCTCCTACTCCTCCTGCCGGACTCATGGTATGCACTGCATCTCCCAATGCGGTCATATTCCCTGACGGCCAGGACTGTTTAGGCAGGGATGATCGTATAGGAGTAACAGATAAGGATTTATGATCTGCATAATCGAATAATGCTTTCAATTGAGGATGCCAGTTACGGGTGAGCTTACGGATACTATGAAGAATCTCTTCGCCGGAATAATTGTAAAAATCTCCCTGTAGAAGACTGAAAGCCTCAGGATTTCCTATGAAAGCCCAATAAAAATAATCTGAAACAGGGCTTATTATATTCAATGAAGCATCTTTTTTAGAGACATTAAACACCATAGCATCTATAATCAGCGAATACTTCTTGTTAAGAATGACAGAGGTTCCTTTTAGCAGCTCCGGTGAAATTGTTTCCAAAGCCTCCGAAGAAAAAAAAGTCCTGCCATAGATCGTTATATTTCCGGTATTGATTTTTTTGGTCTTTGCAATATTCTTTTCCTATTTTAGAATGAACACCATCAGCAGCTATTACCAGATCAGCTGTATAGGTGGTTCCGTCAGCAAAGACAAGTTTCACCTGATGATTGTCTAATTCTATCCAATCGGTCAATTCTTTTCCGAAGCTGATATTTTCCTCCAATCCATGCAGTAGAATTTCACGAAGCGTCAGCCGGTTGGGTTTCAGGTCCGGTATTTCTTTTATGCCGTCACTCCAGGATTCCACCAGATCATTTTTTGAAGATTCAAGGGAGGTTGTCAGTACATTCATTCCGCTAGAGCTGGCCGCACAGGTATCGATAAAAAGTTGATATAAATTCTGCGGAAGACATTTTTCCAAAGATTTTCTGCCTGGCTCATTGATTCTTATCCTGTAGCCCTGAGTCCGGGCATTGAGGGATGCATCCTTTTCAAAAACAGTTGCGTTTAGACCATTTTTCTTTAATCCCTGAGCAAGGCATAAGCCGCCTAATCCTGCTCCTATAATAGCAATACGTTTGCTGGTGTTTTGTTGTATCATAATTTTTAAGCATCAATCCTGTTATATTTAGGTTATGATTGACGGAACAAAATTATGAGGCTTGAATTGCAGAACCGATAGCTATTTAATGGTGATAACCGGATAAATCATGGTTTTCTTTCCTGAAATCTGAGGCAGTCTTTCCTGCTCGCCTTTTAAAGAAACGTGAAAAATAAACAGGATCATCATACCCAAGCTCAAATGCAATCTGCTTCACATCCATAGTAGTATACACCAGCAGGCGCCGGGCTTCCCATACTATTTTCTGCTGTATCCAGAAACTGGCAGGATATCCTGTAACTTCCTTTACAGCTTCGTTCAAATATAATGGGGTGATGGTCAATAACTCAGCATACTGCTGTACCTGTTTGATATTTTTAAAATGCTCGGAAACCAACTTTTTAAATTGTCCGGCAATAGCATATTTCTGGCCATTCTGCCTGAATTGTAGTCCGGTTGCTTCTGAAATTCTTGCAATGATTGTCGCGACTGCAGCATCTGCCAATGACCGGCCTACGGATATAGATTGTACTGAATCTTCTACCTTTGCAAACAAGACAAGAAGCTCAAAGATCCAGTCGTTGTCATTAAGGTGTACAGACTGATGAAGCCATTGATGCATATCCATTGTTTCCTGATATGATTCGGAAATGCTCCCGGCGTCTACAAATAGATACCATCCTTCGTTATCCTTCTGAGCAATATACTGATGAATTTGCCCTGGTGCTACAAAACAAAGGGAGGGGCCCAGGAGTTCAATGGTATTAAAATCTACTTTCAGTATAAAATTACCTTTTCGTTGGATAATAAACATATAATGATCGTCCCGATGAACTTCCACCTGTTTCTCATGGAAAACAGATAACGGCATCAGCCTGACGGCCAAATTTTCCAATTGATTACGATGGGAAGGAATGGTCTTTTTCATAGAAAGAGTTCTTGAATAAGACTACTAAAATACCGTAGTTTTTTGTTTTGCGGAATAAAATTTTAAAAATATTTGTAACCAACGTTGTAGGCAAGGCTCCGGTAATGGTGCGCTAGAGTGAGCCTTCCCTTCAAGATCCTGCAATCTTTTCGGTAGCAGGTTGCAGGCATATGAAAATTGATTGATGATTACACCATTTATTAACGGATGAAAAATTGCCTCATCCGCAAAAAAATACTGCCTCAGAGAAGCAGTATGATATAAGGTTGCGCGAAGGCAGTTTCAGCAGCCCGCTTATTTTTTGTATTGTTGAAGTTCCTGTTTCAGGGATTCTACCTGCTCTTTCAGGAGTTTAATGTAATCCTGAAGGTTGTCCATAACAGCATTAGGAATATTGCAGTAATTCTCGTAATAGTTTCCTGCGCTTGCCTGATCATTAACGGTAAAATTTTCATTACTGACTTTTGCGATCTGTCTATCTTCCTTAATCTCCTCTACCGGAACATCCAGTGCTTTGGCCAGCTTTTCCCACTCATCATCAAAAATTCTCACATCACCGCTTTCCTTACGGCTGTAATTGGAAGCATCCGTAGCAATGATCTTGGACATATATTCCTGGGTATATCCCCTCTGTTTTCTTAGATTTCTTAGCTTTTCCATAACTGTTGTTGCTGTGTTTTCGTACAAATATAGAGAATTTTGATGGGTTGGGGGAAACCGGAAAGAGATTTGAATACATAATCACCTCAGCCCCGGTCTATCCTGAACTTTCAGGCTTGTTATACGGTCAGTTCATCACTCCAGTGTACAAAACTGTTTACCGTTAACCGGTGTACGCCAAATATCCTGCCAATGGCTGAATAGGAGACTTCTCTGTCTTCCGGTAATGAAAATACCAAACAAACGGAAAACCGTAATCATTGAAACTTTAACTCACAAATCACTAATAATCAACCACAAAAAAGCTCCAATACAATTGGAGCACTAGCTGATTCATATAAATCATTTTATTTCTTCTGCGTCGTTCCCAGCGCCCAGGCTACCAGCAGCGGCTGCATAAACAGCCTGCCGAGCCTTTTCTGGTCTGTATTCAGTCCGAAACTGTCTTTTCGGTTGACGTATTGTGAGATGTTACCCGGGAAGATGGCGGTGAAAAATCCTGCGGCTACCTTGCCGATCAGTTTCTGCTGCTCTTCAGAGGCTCCGATGATGGATGCTCCCAGGGCGATTTCTGCGATTCCGGAATAGAAAACGGTGTCATCTTTTTCCAGCGGGACCCATTCAGGGACCTGCGCACGGAAGGCTTTTCTGGCAAATGTAAGGTGACCGATACCGGCCGTGATGAGCATTCCGCCCAATGCGTATTTTCCGATATTTTTCAATGTGTTGGTGTTCATATATTTTTGTGTTAAGGTTAATTACAAGTTTCTTCAGAACCGGAATTCTTTTTCATCAGCATGTAGGCAATGCCGAGGCCAAGGCCTGCCAGAAGGGCTATTTTGGTTTTTCGGGAAGGAACGGGAAGAATGGTTTCACCATAAATGCGGTGCGGTTCCGGGGAAGGTTTCAGGACATTTCCATTGTCATCAGGCGCGTTTTTGATTTTCATCATCAGTCTCATGCCCGCCGAAGCAACGTTGATGATCGGCTTTGGAAACAGGCCGTATACGGTTTTCAGGAACACAGATGTTGCATCCGGGAATTTTTCTTTTTTTGGATGCTTGGCCAGTTCCACGATGCTGGCTGCCGTATCGCGGGGATCCGCGGCAAACGGCGGAATTTTAAAATCCAGCCCGGAATACTTCGCGGAATGCATATTCCCGGTAGACCGCTGGATCTGTGGGTAGATATTACATATATGGATATCCGCAAAGTCTGAAATCTCCCCTTGCAGGCATTCCATCATCCCTCTGATCCCGAATTTGGTGGAGGAATATACTGCACTGTAGGGCGCAGGCATGAATCCGCCAATGGAAATATTGTTGATGAGGATTCCCTCCTGCTGCCTTTTGAAAACAGGAAGCACGCTGTAAGCGCCGTGCATATATCCGAAAAGGTTGGTTTTGATCACCTGCTCATTCACTTCCATAGGAATCTCCTCGAATTTCCCGCTGGACATCACTCCGGCATTGTTAACCCAGATGTCTATCCTACCGTTGAACTGTAAAGCTGTTTGTACCAGGTTTTCCACTTCTTCCGCAACGGATACATCTGTAGGCACCCCGATAACGGCCACTTCCAGATCCCTGCACAGGGCAACGGTTTCATCCAGTGCTTCCTTGCCTCTGGCTGCAATAACAATATGGCATCCTTCGAGTGCAAATGCTTCTACGGTAGCCCTGCCTACCCCGCTGGTTCCGCCGGTGATAACAACCGTTTTCCCGCTGAGGCTTTTTCCTGAAATATCTTCTGATTTCATTGGTGAATGGTTTTAGATTGTGAATGTTGTTTCCTAATACTTACCTATTATTATGCCAGAAAGGGAATGGAACGCCGCTGAATGGAAGGCATACAACAGTAAATGCTGAAGGATAAAGGACCGGAAGAAACTCAAAAAGCAAGGAAATGAATGATATCATGATTGATGCTCACAGCTATTCCGTACCTCGTGAAGGAGTACATCTGCACATCTACTGAAATCATTCTCACAAAAAAACCTCCGCAATGGCAGAGGTTATGATATACATGGTTCAATTTAATTTCCTGTATCGGGATCCAAACCAGACATGCAGGTTTTCGTAATGGTCTGCGCAGAACCGTAACAGGTGACCTTCCTTTCATTGGCGGCACAGGGGCCATCATAGTCGGGAATGGTTACACAGCCGTTGCTGCATGCAACAGAAGCTTTTGCAGCTCCCGTAAGGGTTTTCATTTTGTCTCTTGAGATTTTTTTCAGGTGTTTCATGGTATTGTATATAATAGGATTAAAGGTAACCATAAAATGACCGACTGCAAAATTTAATATAACAAAATCAATGGATTACGATAGTCACTATTTTAGAATACTTTATTCAGGACGATCCTGCTCTGTTCCAGCGCCACCCCGAAAACCAGATGGGAACCGAATTCCCACACCCACCATGAAGCAGGCATTTCACTTACTTTATCCTGCAGTCCGAGTGCCGGAACCAGTGATCCGTGCGTAGCAGCCCAGATTACCGTTCCTGCCACCAATCCCTGGGCAGGTATGATGCGGCCTTTTTTCCTCAATACCAAAAGGTAAGCGACTCCTATAACCGCTCCTAAAGTGTAGTGAATCCCCGTCATAGCATGCTGTGTCTGTTCACCGGAAAGCTCCTGATGGGTAAATTCTTTGTAAACGCTTTTCGCCAGTACTGCTGGCGGCATGTTTTCGGGCCTGTGGGTTACGTCAGCGCCTTTGAGTTCAAGCTGCCCGGGTTCCGGCGGGAAATAGTCTTCACCTATTTTTTGCAGAGGCGGTTCTGCAATGGATTTGATCCAGGAAGCCAGCAGTCCGGCTGCTACTCCTTTCAGGATTGTTTTTGTAATGGTATTCATACTGATATTGATGTTTTTGGTAGGTATAATTGACCATCTAAGTGCATAAATCATTCCGTAAGAGCTGAGGTGTCATTTCTTATAACATAACAGAATGCTCAATTAAAGAATAAACCGGAAATTTTATAATATGCACCGGAAATGCATCTGTAGTGAATTATTTAAAGAGTTTACACATTAACCCCTTAAATATTTGAAAATATAACCGGATTTGAACCCAAATTTACAATGAATTGGAATACCATTTGATTTGTTAAGGAAATGTGAAAATTTCATAGGTGATGGAAGAAAAACCCTTAAAAAAGAAAAACAACCGGAAAAAATGGCTTTTAGGAACCGGCATTGGCATCATTGCACTGATCCTGATATTTCCTTTTGCCCTGGATTTCTATCTTCAGCGGAAGCTGCCTGATGTAGTCAATACGAAGACGCCTTATCGTCTGAAACTGAAAGATTTTAACCTGAGCCTTCTGTCCGGGAATTTCACAGCAACAGACCTCACGATATCCACTAAAAATCCTGCTGATCCTAAAATCACCCAGATCAACGGGACGGTAAAAAAAATCCAGATCCGTGACTTCGGCATCTGGAAAGCCCTGTTCAGCAAAGCCTATCATGCCGATCAGTTTTTACTTTCCGATGCACAGCTCAGGGTAAAACTGGCTCCGAAGAAAGCTAAAGATACGGCCAGAAAAGCACAGAAGGATATCCACATCAACAATATTGAACTCAATAATGTATTCGCAGATGTCACCGGTTCTGACGGAAGGCCTGTGTTCCAGGGGAAAGACATCAATGTACGCCTGAAAGACATTCGCCAGAGCGATAATGACGCTAAAATACCATTGGCATTTAAAGAATTCAAGGTGAATGCCTCAGCTGTAAAAATCGGTGTGAATGATTTTTACGAAATTAATGCAGACCGCATCCTTGCCGCCGATAAAACGCTTGACCTGCAGAAATTCCATCTGAAACCAACGCAGAAGCCTCAGCAGTACAACGCAAAGAATGTATTTGATTTTTCCTCAGAACTTCTGCTTGCCAAAGATTTTGCCATCAGCCAGGATTCCCTGATTGTTTCTGATGTCATCTTCAACCGTCCTGATCTCAAAGTAACATCCACCGGAAAAAACACCGTGGAAAAAGAGAAAAACCCGAAAGAAATCGAAATGAAAATCGGGATGAAAAATATTGATTTCCAAAAAGGAAAGATTATGGTGTTGCAGGCCAATCAGGATAAAACCGCTTCAGTAGACAATTTCAACTTCAAGCTCAGCAATATTGTCTTTGATAAAAATACGGTAAAGGAAAAAATACCGTTCCGGTTTACCAACCATGATATTGAAGCGGATAATATCTATTTCAAAGCCAGCCCGTTTCAGGCCCTTAAAATCAAAAAAATTTCCTCCAATAATGCGGACATTATGATAGAGCAGTTTGAAATGCTGGCTCTGGGCAAAAGTGCAGACAAAGACCTGTTCAACATCCGCACAGATCAAATCAGGATCCTCAATAACCGTACAAAATACGTAGGACAGAAACTCAACATCCTTTTAGGCGGAATCGACATTCAGTCACCGGATATTAAAATAGTCTCCGCCACCCGCAAGGCTGTAAAAAAGAGCAAAAAGAATACAGCAAATCCGGATTTTACGGCACAGCTGGGATTCCTCAATATCTCCAAAGCGAAAATTACCCAGATCAAACAGGGAAAAACCCATCTAGCGGTAGCGCAGCTGGATGCAAGGCTGGATCAGGTTACTTCCGGTAAGGAATACCTGAAAAACGGCCTGCCTTTTAAAGCAGCCAAACACCTGATTACAGCACGCAATATCAATTTGGATGCAGGAAAATACTATTCATTAAAGGTAGGTGATGTGAAAAATTCAGGAAATTATACGGAGATCCGGAACCTGGCCTATCTGCCTAAATATTCCAGAGCGGCGTTCAGCAGGGTGATTGCAAAGGAAACGGACCTGTATACGATCCGGGTAAAGAAGATCGGAGTTACCGACCGGCAGTCGGAACTGTTTAAAAATCCTGTTATTGACATCAGCCAGGTGAACATCGACGGTATTCACTGTAATATTTACCATGACCTTGCCCCGCCGGACGATAACAGCGTACGGTACCTGTTCAGCAAAAAGCTGAGAGGCGTAAAAATCCCGCTTTTCGTTAAAAATATCAACATCACCAATTCCAATCTTGAATATGAGGAAAATGCAGAAAACAATAATATTCCGGGGAAAATTACCTTTAACGATTTCAATGGCAAAATCAGTGATGTCAACAATGCGAAAATCAAAGGAAGGCCTACGACGATCAAAGCGGATGTGAACTTTGCCTTTTACAACAATGCCAGCACCGACGTGCACTGGAAATTCGATGTCAGCAACCCTCAGGATCAGTTTACGATCAACGGGAAAATCAGCAAGCTTTCTGCGGACAACGTAAACCTTTTTGTGCGTCCGTACCTCAATGTAACGCTCGATGGTAAAATAGACTATATTAAATTCGACTATTACGGCAGCAATGCCGGGATTGCCGGGAAGTTCTATTTCAAATACAGCGATATGTATGTGAACCTCCTTAATAAAAAAGGCAATGAAAGAAAATTGCTCTCGACGGTAGCCAACTGGTTTGTGAAAAACGAATCCACCGGTGAGCCGGAATATGTCCTGATCGAGAAGAAAAGAGATCCTGAAAGAAGCTTTTTCAATATGCTGTGGCAGGGCATTATGGAAGGCCTTAAAAAATATGTGATCTGATGACCTCTTGTACCTGCTGCTGTTTACATGGCAGCAGTTGTCATCATGGTCCTCTGCACGGTATTAGAAACCCGGTTCCATCACCGGAAAAAACCATCAAATTATAATGAAGATAAAATCCCATTTTACAGCTCAGCTCAGCTTTGCCCCGGAAAGCGAAGGAGGCAGAAGCACACCGGTATCCTCTGGCTACCGGCCAACCATCCAGTTTCCTCCGCAACAGGAGATGATAACTTGCGTACAGAATTATCCCGATACAGACCTGGTTTTCCCCGGAGATACCGTACAGGCAGAAATTGCCCTGCTGAATGCGGACGAGATCCTCGGCAATTTATATGAAGGCCAGGACTTCGATTTTTTTGAAGGTCCTGATCTGATGGGCCACGGAACCATCACCAGAATACATTAGCCTTTCCGCCAGAATGCCGGAAGGCTTTTAGGTAAAAGAGGTACCCATTCCATCTTTAGATACCACATAACGGTAAAACAGACCACTTTAGCACGGTTTTCTCACACCTTTTGCTGTATAACACCTTTAACTTTGCACCACTCAACGATCATGAACCCTATGCCCACCAAAATCAAAAATATCATTGTTACCACGGACTTCTCTGAAAAATCCGGGAACGCTGTTGAAATGGCCTTCCATATTGCCGTACGGCATCAGGCTGTCCTTACCGTACTTCATGTTGTAGACCAGTTTTACCTGATCGACAGGAGCTACAAGCAGGTCATCGGCAATGAGGTAACCCAGGAAAATATCAGCCTGGCTGAAAACAATCTGGCCGTCATACAGAAGGAACTTACCGAACGAAGCACCACTCTGAAGGTAAAAACGGAAATCCGCCATGGAAGCCTGATCCAAAGCATCAATGACCTGATTGCGGACGAAGATACCGACCTTACCGTTGTAGGAACTTCCGGAGAACAGAAGATCAAGCAGTTTATCCTGGGTTCCAATTCGTACAGCATACTGTCTGAAGCAAACAGCTCTGTGCTGATGGTTCCGAAAAGCTTTAAAAAATACCAGTTCAAAAACATGGTATTTCCGGTAAGGGTCACCCATAACCTCGATGACAAACTGGATTTTGCCTTATCGATTGCCGAAAGGAACAACAGCACCATCGAACTCCTGGGTATCGGTGATACGGAAACTTCAGAGGAACTGAAAAAACAATTCATCGGATTAAAAAAGAAGCTGTATGAAAGATCGGCAGACTACACCGCAGAGTTTTTCGAAGCTCCGGATAAAGCCACCGTGATCGCTACTTTTTCAAAAGCGGCCAAAGCCGATATTATCATCCTGAACTATCAGGATGAACAGAGCTGGAAAGCCCTCTTTGCAGAAAACTTCTTAAGGAAAATTATTAATACCACAGATGTGGCACTCCTGTTTTACAAACCTAAAACAGACCAAAGAAAAGATACCGGACAGGATACGCCGTATGATATTACGCTTCCTATCCCGGGATAAAAAATGACAATGACAGAACTATATATTTACAACGAACGACAGCAAGCAGAAGACAACACCCGGAAAAAGATCGCCGGTTTCCTGTTCCGACATCTGGAACAATATGGTGATCCCCAATCCGACATCCGGAAAGCAGTAGATTATGCCATGGGAAAAAACAACAGCCCTGGCGGCATTATCATCACTGCTGAAGATACCGGCACCCGTGAAATGACCGGCTGTGTTGTACTCAACAAAACCGGGATGCAGGGCTATATCCCTGAATACATCCTCGTCTATATTGCTACGGACAAAAATCAGCGCGGAAAAGGCATCGGAAAACTGCTGATGCAGAAGGCCATCGAAACCGCAGACGGAGATATTGCGCTCCACTGCGAACCGGAAAACCCGGCCAGGCATCTGTACGAAAAGCTGGGCTTTACCAGCAAATACCTTGAAATGCGCTTAAAAAAATAATATGTCATACATTACCTTAAACTCCCCTAAACTTTTTCATAATTATCAGTACCTGGAAAAGCTCTTTGCCGATCACGAAATCCATTGGGCCATTGTAGCCAAACTGTTGTGCGGCCATGAAGAATTCCTGAAAGTCATCCTGCAGATGACCGGTAAAGACCTCTGTGACTCCAGGCTGAGCAACCTTAAAACGATCAAAGAACTTTCTCCGGATACCCAAACGATATACATCAAACCTCCGGCACGCCGGCTGGCTGCAAGTATCGTCCGGTTTGCGGATGTAAGCTTCAATACGGAGCTGAATACCATCAAAGCCCTGTCTGATGAAGCCGTACAGCAGCAGAAAGTGCATCAGATCGTCATCATGGTAGAAATGGGCGAATTGCGCGAAGGCATCATGGCCAAGGACCTCCCCCAGTTTTTCGGGGATGTTCTAAAGCTGCCGAATATAGAAGTCGTCGGCATCGGTACCAACCTGAACTGCCTGAACGGAATCCTTCCTGATGAAAAGAAGCTGTTCAAACTGAACCGGTACAAAGAAATCGTGGAAGAAATGTACGGAAGGGAAATCCCGTATGTATCTGCCGGCTCTTCCGTCACCATTCCCCTGCTGTTTAAAAACCAGGTTCCTGAAGGCATCAACCATTTCAGGATTGGCGAAACACTGTTCTTCGGAACGGATGTCTATAAAGATTCTGTAATCAGCGGGATGTACCAGGATGTGTTTACGCTGACCGTAGAAATTATTGAAATGAGGGAGAAGCCGGTGGTTCCGGCCGGAACGGCCGGGACCAACCTGACCGGGGATACTCCGGTGCATGATCAAAAAGACATCGGAAAAACCACCGTAAGGGCCATTGCAGATGTCGGACTGCTGGACATCGACCAGAAAAACATCCGCCCGGTAGATCCGGAAGTGGAGATCATCGGCGCCAGCTCAGATATGATGATTTTAGACCTCGGAGAGAATGCCAGCAATTTCAAGGTCGGAGATACCCTGGAATTTACCATGAATTACATGGCTGTCCTCAGAGCGATGAATTCTGACTATGTAGATAAAAAGGTTGTTCACAAAGTTGCCGCTAACGACCTTAAAATACTCGAATTCAGGAACTGATGTTCTGTTAACCGTCAATACTGAAAAAATAAAGACTGGTCCTGAAGGCAGCCCTAACCTGTAATCATGATACGGATCAGCCGGTTCATCAAAGTTTCTTCCTATCTTTATGCATCATTGTATTCCCTATTATGCTGAACCAGGACATCAGGACTTTTACTTTGCCCCAAATAAGTACTCACACGGTACTCAGGGGGGAACTCGTCATCCTTACGGTTTCGGAATTTTTCCGTAAAGCCGCAGAAGGCAGCCATTATAAAAATAAATTCTATACGGTACTGATGTTCAGCAAAGGAGAAGGCAGCCTTCAGGTTGACCACCAGCTTTTTGAAATTCGTCCCAACAGCTTCTTTTTCATCAACTACCATCAGGCCTACAGTTTTACCGGCATCGAAGCGTGTGAAGGTCATGTGATTCTGTTTACCAAATCTTTTTACAATTATGTGTATACCGGGAACAGGATCATTAAAAGCGATACTGCCCTTGCAGATCTTTCACCGTGCATTACAGGGCTTGCCAGCGAAAAAAGGAAAGACCTGTGGCAAAGTTTTGAGGCCCTGAAAAAAGAATATTCTTCCCGGAATAGCCTGTTCAAAGAAATAGCCTGCCTCCAGCTTAAGGTGATGATGCTCAAATACATCCGGAATACACGCCCTGTTCATCCTGTCCAGGAAACGCCGGATCGCAAGAAAGAGCTGGCTGACCGGTTTTCAGCATTGGCTAACCTGCATTTCAGGGAGCTGAAAAGCACTTCCGAATATGCAGAAAAACTCAATATTACCCCCAATTACCTCAACGCTGTTATCCGTGAACGCCTGGATATGACCGCCGGAAAAATCATTAAGAACCGCGTGATCCTGGAAGCGGAACGGCTGCTGCTCCATACAACCCTATCCATTGCAGAAATTGCCTATGACCTTGGATTCAGCGACAGGTCACATTTCGGGAAATATTTTAAAGCCGAAAAAAAATATTCCCCCAATGAGTACAGGAAAAAAGAAAGCCGGCCAGTGGATAACCCATGACCGGCTCTATACTGTTCAAAATACAGTTCTATAATAACTGCGGCTGTGCCTCACCGTAAAAATACGGCCTCAGGATATCCTCGAAATGGTATAACCCATTGTCTTTATCCTTAAGGTTCCTGGCTACAAATAAAGCCCCGTTCCCGAACGCTTCCCTGGAAATCGATTCATGCACCAGGCGCACCGTCTGATACGGGAACCCGAAGATCACCTCATGCTTGCCGACAATCCCGCCGGCCCGCACCGAATTGATGCTTTCCGTACGGATGTCCAGCGTTTCGGCAATCTTGACAGCGGTTCCGGAAATTCCGGTTTTGGCTTTGAAATGTTCTTCAATCAGTTCAATATCTACTTCCGGAGCTATATTCTTCAGCATCGAAGCGGCAAACAGAAGGTAATTGACGCCCAGTGTAATATTCGGCGACCAGAATACTACTGTACTTTCCGAAAGCCTCCTCAGGAATTCCTTTTCGTGTTCATCATAGTGAGAGATAGCCGATATGATTTTAATCTGTCTTTCAGCCGCCGCCTCACCGTATGTATAAATCCCGTCTTCCGTAGAGAAATCAATGATGATGTCTACCGGATATTGATCCAGGAAGGCGCCGATCTCCAGTCCATGCTGTGAAACAATACGTGCGGGATCAGGCGCCACAATTCCCAAAAGTTCTTTGGCAGAACCGTTTTCCATCACCGTACTGTCTCTCAGCACCCATTCCAGGGAAAATTCTTCATGCTGAAGGATGACGTTGGCCACCGCTTTCCCTGCCTTTCCGAATCCTATTAAACCTACTTTCATATGATTATAATTTAAGTGAAACTTCTTTGCTCAGAAATACCTTATTTTCTCTCAATACTCCATTTCATGAAAAAATTTTCTCACGTGAGTACTTAAAAATACGCATTATTGTTGTAACAGGCAAATTACACGTGATAACATTAATGTTTTTGATTAAACTGTAAAAATAAAGTTGAGAAGGCGAAGGACAATTGCCAAAGCAGGAATGGATGATCATGCAACTGGAATTTTTATACAGGAACAACGGTAAAAAGTCTGCATGACTATAGACATTTTCGTATGGCCCTGTTCTGGCTTCATTCTAAATGATTCATATGGTAAATAATACTTATTGTATAATTATATACTTATGTAAATATAAAAGTAAAATAATTTACTAAATTTGATCAACCAAAAGACAATTATGGAAAACGAAACTTTAATCACGCGGGAAAAATTATTTGACCTGTATGGAGATGATATCCTCAGCCATGGCGAAAGACCCAGGAATGTCTACCTCTTCGCCAAAAAACATGGTCTTGAAGAAAAAGATTTCTACGACTATTTTTCCGGTTTTGAACATATGGAAAGAGAAATGCTGGAACACCTGTTCAGCAAATCCATTGAGCTGACCGAAAAGGTTGAGCACCGCGAAGCCGGTACTGCCAAAGGGGTTTTACTGAACCTATACTTTATATTCTTTGAAAACCTAACCATGAACCGCTCCCTGGTGCTGATGATCCTGGGCAGGGATTTCAGGTCCGGAACAAAAGTCCTGTACAGCCTGCGGGAAACGCACAGGAAATTAGTCAGGACCCTTAATTTTAACGATTATGACCTCCCGGGAAAAACAGGCGAAAACTTCAGGAACCTGAATGAAAAAGCACGTGAAGAGGTGTTATGGCTGCATCTTGTTTCCTGCCTCGAGTTCTGGCGTAAAGATACCTCGCCGGCTTTTGAGAAGACCGACATCTATATCGAAAAGACCATTGATACGGGTTTTGAACTGGCCGACAATGAACCGGTGAGAAAAGCCATTGACCTCGGTAAGTTTTTGTGGAAAGAAACCTTTAGAAAGCATTGATATGAAGACCCTGAATACGATACCGACCGGCAAGATTGAACGCGCCGGAAACCTGTTGAAAGCGGGAGCAAAAGTAGGAGTCAATTACCTTAAATATTATGGAAACCGGATGACCGGCGACCAGGAAGAAGCCCGTAAAACATTGCATGAAGACAATGCTTCGGACATTTACGACTCATTGAAAGAGCTGAAAGGCTCTGCGCTCAAAGTTGCCCAGATGCTGAGCATGGAAAAAAACATCCTTCCGCAGCAGTATGTGGAAAAATTTTCCCTGTCGCAGTTTTCTGTTCCGCCCCTTTCCGGTGCACTGGTCAGAAAGACCTTCCGGAAATATTTCGGTAAGAACCCGGATGAGATTTTTGATGAATTTTCCCAGGAATCGGTCAATGCAGCCAGCATAGGCCAGGTGCATAAAGCTCAGAAGGACGGGAAAGAACTGGCTGTAAAAATACAGTATCCGGGCGTGCGCGAAAGCATATCCAGCGACCTGAAAATGGTGAAGCCCATTGCCATGAAGATGTTCAACATCCGTAAGGAAGGCTCAGAGGATTATTTCCAGGAAGTGGAAGACAAGCTGTATGAGGAAACGGATTATAATCTGGAGCTCCAACGCAGCCAGGACATTGCAGACGAGTGCCGCCATCTTCCCAACCTTCTTTTCCCGCATTACTATCCGGAATACTCCTGTGAGAAAATCATTACGATGGACTGGATGTCCGGGCTCCACTTCTCCGAGTATGTAAAGCTGAATAATACCCAGCAGGACCTGAACCGCATCGGACAGACCTTATGGGATTTCTATATGTACCAGATGCATGTCCTGAAAAAAGTACATGCCGATCCGCATCCCGGTAATTTCCTTATTTCAGCAGACCATCAGCTGATCGTCATTGATTTCGGATGCATCAAGGAGATCCCGGCGGAATTTTATGTTCCGTATTTTGAAATGGCCAAAGAGGAAAACCTGAATAATCCGGAACGATTCATGGAAAAGCTGTATGAACTGGAAATCCTGCGTCCCGATGACAGTGCAGAAGAAAAAGCATTCTTCTCCAAACTCTTCTATGAATTGCTTGAACTGTTTACCAGGCCCTTCAACAGAGAGACCTTCGACTTTTCAGATGAAGGGTTCTTCGGAGAAATTGCGGACCTCGGACAGAAATATGCCAAACTGAGTGAATTCAAAGGCATGAATACCAACAGGGGTTCACGGCACTTCATTTACCTGAACAGGACATTTTTCGGGTTGTACAATATGATGCATGACCTGAAAGCCAAAGATACCGTTATCAATAATTTTAAACAATATACCTCCTGACATGCCTGCCGGACTGCCGTCTAAGATCTGTGCAGCCTGCGGGCTGCCTTTCAACTGGCGAAAAAAATGGAAAATGTGTTGGGATGATGTAAAATACTGTAGCGAAAGATGCCGGAAAAACAAAAAATCAATATCCTCTGGTACACCAGGGACCTGAGGGTCCGCGACCAGGAATCCCTGTACCGTATTATGCAGGAAGAACTGCCGTTTCTGGCGGTATATATATTTGACCCGGACACTTATGCGGAAGGTCCATACGGTTTCCGGAAAACCGGAAAATTCAGGGCAAAGTTCACCCTCGAAAGCGTTCATGAGCTGGAAACTAACCTGAAAAGCAAAGGCATACCATTGGTCATCAGGATGGGGACCACTGAAAGTGTTTTCAGGGAACTGTCAGACATTTATGATATCCAACAGGTATTCTGCCAGTCGGAATGGACGCAAGAAGAAACGGAAAGACAGGATGCCGTAAAAAGGCTTCTAACGGGTACGTCATGGACCACATCCTATTCACAGCTGCTTACAGATCCGGATGCTGTCTTTTTAAAAATGCAGAAGATTCCTGTACAGTTTACCGTCTTCCGGCAGAAACTTGAAAAGGACGGCTTACCGGTAAGGCAGGAATTTGGTTCTGATGTCCCGACGTACCGGCGCGCACTACCTGAAAACAAAATGAGGAGTGATGAGGTATCGCTGGAAAAGCTGGGATTTGCTGATTTTGAGCAGCCGGAATCCGCTGCCTTCCCTTTTTCCGGCGGTGAACATCAGGCGCTGGATAGGCTGCATGATTATTTCCAGGTGACGAAAAACCTCAGCCGGTACAAGGAAACACGGAATGGTTTAGTGGGTGCGGATTACAGCAGCAAGTTCTCCGCCTGGCTTGCCGACGGAAGCCTGTCTGCCGTTACGGTCTACCATGAAATTAAACGGTATGAAGCAGAACACGGAAATAACGAGTCTACTTACTGGCTGGTTTTCGAACTGCTGTGGAGGGAATTCTTCAGATATGTTTCCCTGCAGCACGGCAATATGATCTTCCAACGGAACGGAATCCTTAACAAAGAATATGTTTTCACTGATGATCAGGAAGCTATTGAGCAATGGACCAGCGGAACCACGGAGTCGGATTTCGTCAATGCCAATATGAAGGAATTGATCCATACCGGTTATATGAGCAACCGGGGCAGGCAGAATGCAGCATCGTATTTCTGTAAAACGCTCGGTCAGGACTGGAGGATCGGTGCCGCTTTCTTTGAAGAAATGCTTGTGGATTATGATGTGCACAGCAATTACGGCAACTGGATGTATCTTGCCGGCGTGGGCAATGATCCCCGGAACCGGACTTTCAATACGGAGCAGCAGGCAGCATTTTACGATCAGGACAAACAATACAGAAATTTATGGCTCAGCACAGACCCTCAGTAGCACAGCTGGTTTTTCCGCACCAGCTTTTTAAAGACACCGGCTATCTTGATAAAGATCAGCCGGTATACCTGATAGAGGAATACCTGTTCTTTAAACAATATACTTTCCACAAACAGAAAATTGCCTTTCACAGGGCAGGTATGAAATTTTATGAAGACTACCTGAAAGCATCAGGGTTTACCGTTCATTATATTGAAAGCCAGTCTACATTATCCGATATCAGGAAATTCATTCCGGAACTGGAAAAAGAAGGTTTTAAGAAAATCCGGATAACCGATGTATGCGACCACTGGCTGGAAAAAAGGATCAGGAAGACCTCCCTTGAACTTGACATCCTCGACAGCCCTTTATTCATCAACACCCGTGATGACCTGAAAGAATACTTTGACGGGAAGAAAAGCTACCATCAGACGGATTTTTACCGGCAGCAGCGCATCTCCAGGAATATCCTTATGAAAGCCGGAAAACCTGTAGGCGGTAAATTGACGTTCGATACCGAAAACCGGAAGAAGTACCCGCGGAACAAACAGCCTCCGGCGATCCGCTTTCCGGAAAACAATCCGTTTTATGAAGAAGCCAAAACCTACACCAACCGGTATTTTGCCGATCATTACGGGACCCTGACTTCATACCAGCTGTATCCTGTGACTTTTGATGAATCGGAAGCATGGCTGAACCATTTCCTGGAAGACCGATTACCGGAATTCGGTGCTTATGAAGACAGTATTGTTGAACATGAGCATTTTCTGCATCACAGCATTCTTTCTCCCCTGCTAAACGTAGGCCTTCTTACTGCATCCCAGGTATTGGAAGAGGTTACGGAATATTCAAAAGAGTTTGATGTTCCGGTAAATTCCCTGGAAGGATTTATACGGCAGATTGTAGGATGGCGGGAATTCATCCGCGGAATATATCTGTATAAAGGCAGCTACCAGCGCAACAGCAATTACTGGAAGCATGACAACAGCCTCCCGGACTCATTCTACACCGGCAAAACAGGAATACAGCCCGTAGACGGCACGCTGAAAAAAATCCTGGAAACAGGTTATGCACATCATATCGAGCGGCTAATGATCCTGGCCAATTTCATGAACCTGTGCCGCTTCCGCCCGGATGAAGTCTACCAGTGGTTCATGGAAATGTTCATCGATTCATATGACTGGGTAATGGTGCCGAATGTGTACGGCATGAGCAGCTTTTCAGACGGTGGGATCATGAGCACCAAGCCTTACCTGAGCGGAAGCAACTACCTGAAAAAGATGAGTGATTACCGGGACGGAACATGGGCAGAGCAATGGGATGCCTTATTCTGGAATTTCGTGAATGACCACCGGGCCTTTTTTGAAAAAAATCCAAGGCTGGGAATGATGCTGCGGACCCTGGAAAAAATGCCTGAAGAAAAAAGAGAACGACACTTTACAACCGCAAAAGAAACCATTAAAAACCTGAAATAATGAACAGAATATTCAATACGGAACAAACCGACCGCATCATTGAGATGGCCTGGGAAGACCGCACACCGTTCGAGGCGATCCGCTTCCAGTTCAGCATCAGCGAGGCAGAAGTCATTGAACTGATGCGCCTGGAACTGAAGCCTTCCAGTTTCAGGCTCTGGAGGAAACGTGTGAATTCCGGAGTAAGCCGGAAACACCTGAAGAAAAGGAATCCTGAAATCACCCGGTTCAAATGCACGAGGCAGAGAACCATCAGCCACAATAAAATTTCTAAACGATGAAAAATATAGTGATTATCGGCTGCGGCAAAGGTATAGGATTTGCCGCGGCCCGACTGCTTGCCGGTCAACATCATATTACGGGAATTTCCAGGAGCGATGTTCCGGAACTTCAGCATCCCAACATAGAATTCCACCGGAAAGACATCCTTGCGGAAACACTGGATGATATTGTCTTTCCTGATGTGGTAGACGGCCTGATCTATGCTCCGGGAAGCATCAACCTGAAACCGCTGAACAGATTGACAGAGGAAGATTTTAAACATGATTTTGAAATCAATGTCTTAGGTGCGGTAAAAATCATTCAGAAGCTCCTTCCCCACCTCAGGAAGCCGGAAACAGCCTCTGTGGTATTATTTAGTTCAGTTGCCGCTCAGCTGGGCATGCCTTTCCATGCTTCGGTAGCAGCGAGCAAAAGCGCCGTTGAAGGACTGGTCAGGAGCCTTGCCGCAGAATTTTCTGCCCAGAAAATACGCTTCAATGCAGTGGCCCCTTCTTTAACGGATACGTCATTGGCCGCCCATCTGCTTTCCACACCTGAAAAACGTGAGGCTTCAGCAAAACGGCATCCTTTGCAAAGGATCGGGAGTGCAGAAGAAATTGCCGGTCTTGCCGCTTTCCTGATTTCAGACCAAGCTTCCTGGATCACCGGTCAGGTCTTGGGTGCAGACGGAGGAATGAGCCGCATCAGGCTGTAATTTTGGACTGAACATGTTAATCATTTATCTTTACCCTTTAAAATGAGTGTATGAATACCGATTTTTTTATTGACCTGCTGCATGAAGTCAAGGAATTTGAGCATTCAGGAGCCTGCAAACCCGGTCATACCGTAGAGGATTTCAGGCTGTGGCTGAATGATAAAAAGTACCGGAGTGAAAGCCCTGCTACACTTTTCCAAAATGAGAACCATACGGCAGCACTGACGGAAAATGAAATCTGTAAGCAGGTATTGCTGCTGAGCCGGTATTCCAGGCAGCTGATCCGCAAAGGTCTGAGCAGCATCCCCGAACTGGCCAATGAAGAATTTACGTACCTGTACCGCCTGAAAGACGAACCGTCCCTGACGAAGATCCAGCTGATCGAACGCAACGGTCATGAAAAACAGACCGGCACCCAGATCCTGAAAAGGCTGCTGGATTACGGACTGATAGAAGAACGCCACGATGAAGCGGACAGAAGGAGCAAAAGGCTGAAACTGACTGAAAAAGGGGAAGACATGTTCCATCGTTCCGTAGAAAAAGTGGATATGACCTCCCAGGTCCTTTCGGGCAGTCTGGATACCGATGAAAAAGACCAGCTGCTGATCCTGCTGAGGAAGCTGAATGAGTTTCATGCCCATGTGTATTCTGAACACAGGCACTCTGAAGTCAGCCGGATCCTTGAACTGATTCGCTGAGCAGTCTGCAAAAAAAATCTGCCGGACCTTTCAGGTCCGGCAGAATCACCAAAATACTTCACTCATCTTACTGATTCGTTACCGAAAGTTTCACTTCGATATTATTTCTTGTTGCATTGGAATACGGGCATATTTCATGGGCCTTTTCCGTCAGCGACTGGGCTTCCTTCCGGGAAACGCCCGGAATATTCACATCAAGCTCAACCGCCAGTCCGAACCCTCCGTTCTCCAACTGGCCGATGCTGACCTGCGCCGTCACGGAAGTTTCACCGGTCTGGGTTTTAGAAAGGCTGATCACGCGGTTCAGGGCACTGTCAAAACACGCTGCATACCCTGCTGCGAAAAGCATTTCCGGATTGGCATAGTCATCGTTGGCGCCGCCCAGTGCTTTAGGCATTTTCACATCGGTATCAAGCACACCGTTTTCACTTTTTACACGTCCGTTTCTTCCGCCTGTAGCGGTTACTTTTGTAGTATATAACGCTTTCATCTTATTCTTTTAATGTTTTAATAATGTTCTGGACACTTTCTTTCAGCCGGATCAGGTCCTCAGGATCCACTTTGGTACTGGCAATAATTTTTTCGGGAACCGAACAGGCTCTGGATTTCAGTTGTTTTCCTGCTTCCGTAATAAATATTTCCACTACCCTTTCGTCTTCCTTCTTACGCTGCCTGGTAATCAGTCCTTTGGCTTCAAGCCTTTTGAACAGTGGAGTCAGCGTACCGCTGTCCAGGTAAAGTTTTTCGCCAATACAGCTTACCGTCATGCCGTCATGTTCCCAGAGCACCATCATAACAAGGTACTGCGGGTAGGTCATATCCAGCTCATCCAGGAACGGACGGTACAGACCCGTGATTTCTTTCGCAATCACATAGAGCGGGAAACAGATCTGGTTTTCCAGCTTTAAGTTTTCCGGAGCTTCCATAGGCTGAAAATTAAATGGTTTTTATTTTTTAATGATGAATTCCTCCATAGGAACCCTTACTTTCTTCATCGTTGACAACCAGTCGTTCTGTTCATCACGGTATCCCAGATACAGCAGGCTTACACTTTTAAGCCCCATAGCTCTCAGTCCAAGGATTTCATCCACAATCTCATTGCTGAATCCTTCTGCGGGTGTGCTGTCAACTTTAAGCTCGGCAGCCTGTGCCAGTGCAAATCCTAGTGCAATATAGGTTTGTCTTGCGGTATGCTCAAAATGCTGTTCAGGAGTCTGTGCGCCATACATTTCCTTGATCTTATCGGTATAGCTTGAAAACCTTCCTCTCGGCAGATCCCTTACATCGGTATGGTGGTCATACACCTGGTCTATTTTTTCATTTGAATACCTGTCCCAGGCTGCAAAGACCAATACGTGGGAACAGTCTCTCATCACTTCAGGATTCAGGGCACCCTGCACCATTTTTTCTTTTAACTCCTGATTTTCCACCACAATCAGGCGGAACGGCTGAAGCCCGGATGAAGTCGGTGCCAGTCTGGCAGCCTCAATAATGGTATGTAAATCTTCCTGTGAAACTTTTTTGGAAGGATCATATGCTTTTACAGCATGTCTCCAATTCAAATCTTCTAATAATGACATTGTTGTTTTATTTTATGTGGTACTTTATATTAAGTTGTAAAGTGTACTGCAAATATATGGCCAAATTAAATTGTACACAATTTAATTTTATAAAACATATCTATCGTGGTTAATTGATGTTTCTGATAAAATGTATTTTAAATAGAGATGGACAAGGATAATAAATAAGGAAAAACTCATGATTTTAGCTGTTTTTCATTAGCCGGTAAATGTATATTATCAGTCTTCCTTTCACTTTCTAGCTTCTTATCTTCAATCTTCCGCATCCAAAAAACAATACAAATTTTACTGTAACTACTTTTTAAATTAATTTATTCCCTAAAATACCTCACACCAACTTACACTGGCAGGTAATTTGTTTATTTCAATAAAAAATATACATTATGAACACCACATTAAAAATAACACTTGGACTGCTTGCCGGGGGCACATTGGCCTATCTGGCCAGCAAAAGAAAAAAAGAAGATGCCAGATCATTTACGGCTCCGGATGGCAATACATATGGAGAAAACCAGGTGTACCGCACCATAGATAATAAAATGTACAAAAACGGAAAAGAAATCCATTACGGACATCCTGAACCGGAAAACAGTACAGGTTCTTCGACCAAGCATTATGCCGAAAACGGCGATCAGATCCCTAAAAATTATCAGGCGGCCAATAAAAATATCAACTACCATCAGAAAGGAGTCAGACACCATTAACAGGTTGACTGATACATATAAAGCCCGGATGTACATTTCCGGGCTTTTTTATTGTGGAAGGTTAGTTCAGCCTTTGTCTTTCTTCCACTGTTTCTTCATGTCCGCGTATCGGGGTTCTGCTTCTGCGGCTTTCCATTGGTCATAAAAAATGGCTGCCGCTTTGGCTTTTTCCGGGTCTCCCGTGCCCCTTTCAAGCTGTTGATACTCTTTTTCTGCATCGTATTTTTTGCCGCCTTTATAATTGAAATACCGTCTTGCCCGTGTATAGCCCATCTGAAGGTATTTCCGCGCCATGTCCGCACCCACAAAATCATTATTTTCCAGGTAATCCATAAAGAGGCTGAAAATTTTCCCGGAGCTTTCTTCGGCAATAGGCACAGTCCTGAAACGCCAGTATTGTCCGATCTCGCTTTTATAGGGTTCACAGATCAAAACGCCCTGCTCGCCCTTTCCCACGCGATACAGTTCCGGATGCTGCCGGTAATCAATATCCGGTTTCCAGGGATAACCGGCAGCATCGAAATTCAGGTAACTGGGGCGTTCTTTTTTCATAGGATTGTTTTTGCAAAGGCTGTGCCTTGATTGCGCCTGTCACGGAACCATGAACAGGCGGTCAATCTTTTTCCGGACCGCAGGATCGGGACAGACTTTGTAAAATTCCCTGATCAGGTCTGTGGAAACCGGCTTTTCAGGATACTGATGAAGCTGAAGGAAATTCCTGAGTGCAGTATTGACTTTTTCCTCTCCAATCAGTTCGCTCAGTTTTACCATTGCTACAGCTCCTTTGGAATAGGCAATATAATCATGGTCCGGACTTACCTTAGCCAGAGGCTCATCACCGGAAAGGCTTTTTCCACGGTTGTAAATCTGTTCATGCATCTTTACTTTCTCCATCATTTGAGCCTCTCCGTACATTTTTTTATACAGCATCATTTCGGTATACATGGCTAGTGTTTCCGTCAGCATGGCTGATCCTTCACGATCATCGGGATCTACCGAACCGTTCCCCCACCAGAGATGGGAAAGCTCGTGACCGGCCAGCTCATTGATGACATCCTGGCCACGTCCCGCGAGGATCCGGGTATGGAACAGCTTATTTTCAGGCATAAAGATTACTGAGGGGTAAGCTGTGGCGGCAAATCCTTCCGTAAAGGAGGATACTTCTGCAAAGCTGATGCTTTTGAAAGGATAGCGCCCGAAGTTTTCAGAACAATAGTCTAAAGTAAGCCAGGCATTTTCAATCAGGCGCTGTACATTTTCACCATGGTCCGGATGGTACAGGATCCGGATAAGGATTCTGTTATGTATAGCTTCTTTAATACAATATTTAGCAGAAGAAACAGCAAAACGGAAGGGTATGCCGGCAGCATGGTATTCAAAACAGTTCCTGCCGTTTTTTCTGAAACTCCTTACCGGATCTCCGGTGCCAACAGCGGTCTGTCCAGCTTCTGTAGAGACCAGCATATCAAGATCAATAAAGTCTTTCCTGAATATTTGGGGTGCGTTAAGTTTTTTAATTCCGGGATATTTTTCCAATCCGTATTTCCTGCGTTGGTCATCATCTGTGACTTCATAGCTTTCCTGATATCCGATGACCGGATAATACCTGCTGATCCGCATGAAGGAACCGTTACTCAGAATAGCATTGAAAGGATCATACCCATTCACGGCTACCGACTGATAGGCAATATCGAAGTCAAGAAATGCCGCATCTCCCGGAAGTAAAGGCTTTTTAAGATGAACGGCAGTGGTTTTTAAACTGATTGTAACGGCTTCCCCCTGCATTTTCAATACTGCCGATTCTAATGTGAGATCGGGATGAAAATTAACCAGGATGCTGCTGATCGGGTGCCGGCTGTGATTGATCAGGGTATATGTTCCATGAACCCTGTATGCTCCTGAAGAAGGATACAGCATGATCTCCGTACGGACTTTTGCAATATCCGGCTGAGGGATAGACCTGTACTTACTGTACTGTTTTTCATACGCAACAGCCATGCGGATATCCTCATCCTTATCTTTAGGAATATACCCTTGCATGAAACCGACCGCACTGAAAATGCCGGCAGCCAGGACCAGCATTCCGATGATTGAATGCCTTACATGTATTTTCCGGGTTACGATCCACCGGTTGACCATCACCAGTATCATGATGAGAGAACCACCAAAGATCAATCGCTGTGCAAATGCCCTGGCATAAGTTCCGTACCCGTTAAAATCACTATAGACACCTTTATAATCTGAAAATATCCTGAGTACCGGAAAAGGAATCAGCATTTTTGAAACAGGGCCGGTCAACACTCCCACAGCCACTACGGATATCCCCAGTGCCAGAAACCGGTTGCTGATCCTGTTATTGATGAGCAGGACCAATCCGGAAAACAGGATCAGCGGCATTGTGTTAAAGAGGATGACTCCGGCGTACGCGGTCCATCTTATTTTCAGGTAACCGAAGACGGTCTGGAATACCAGTGCTTCAAGAATGAGGACAGCAGTAAAAAAGAACAACAGCAAGCTTATAGAGAG
The DNA here is from genome assembly GCA_913775525.1 of uncultured Chryseobacterium sp. Classification (GTDB taxonomy): domain Bacteria; phylum Bacteroidota; class Bacteroidia; order Flavobacteriales; family Weeksellaceae; genus Chryseobacterium. The sequence continues at coordinate 6,361 of CAJYLH010000021.1, read as the reverse complement.
CCAGTGCCCATAGATTTTATTTTTTGCAAAGAATGCAGACTTCTCAATGACGCTGAATCCTGACAAAGAACTTCTCCAATACAGGTCATTGACAAAATAAGCCACTAACAACAATGCTAACGTATAAAAATTCTTAAGGATTACAGCCGACAGCAGTCCGGAACCGGCATACTGCTGTGGAATGCGGACGCCCTGATCAATTCCTGCATACATCTCCATTCCTATGTAAAACACGAGCAATACTGTTACCGCTACCCAGGCTACGCTTTTAAAAAGGTAAGTAAGGTCTATCCGCGCCAGTGATCCGACAGACTTCAGAGCGGAAACCATTCCGAAAGACGGCAGTACGGATGTGTATTCTCCTGTAAGGTGATGGGGAAAGTCCTCTGCCGGAAACTGATCTTTTTTCTTTGTAAAAACCGTAAAGGAAAAGGAAAACTGCCGGAATGCCAGCATCAGAAAAACTGCTGAGAGAGCACTGTACAGCATTCGGTTAGCCAGTAAGAAACCCGAACAGGAAACTACTGATGTATTCCTCTGCAACACAGACCATGAAGCTGACCGGTAAAAATAGGCGGACAGTCCGAAAGGATCTGCCAGAGCAGATATTTGCTGTGCCCATTCAGACTGCGGCAGGCTTCCTGACATAAACGGAGCATTGGAGAAGACGAGCAGCACCATATATACCACGTACAACAGGAGCCCCCCGACAATGACCAGCAGTTTTTTCCGGAATACCATCGCGATGTAAAACAGCATGCTGCAAACCAGGAATGTATTCACCGCCCCGAAGATCAGCAACGGATACAGGTAATGCCAGAAATGGAAGCAGGGTTGCATTTCACTGCCTGAACGCAGCTGGTGACCGATTGCCATTCCCAGGACCAATAGTATAAAACTAAAAAAGGTCTGTAGAAAATAGCTCAGGAATTTCCCTGCCAGATAAGATCTCCGGGAGAAAGGATAGGAAAACATCAGGATATCAAAGCCGGAATCCCAGTCTTTGAACAGGATCCTGCCTGAATAGATCATGCCCATAAAAATTACCGACAGGCTCAGCATCCCGGTCAGGAATCCGATGCTGTACGGAGAATTGAGGTAAATCCCCTTTCCTGCTGAAAGATTAAACCGAATGCCGCAGAATATGCCTGCAAGAACCAGTAATACAGCCAAAAGATAGACTGACCAATGCCTGATGAGGCGCTGGATTTCGAAGGACAGCAAGGTATTCATTACTATATGTTTTGGGAGAGTGTTTTGAAATAAACGTGTTCCAGCTGAGGCGTTACAGCATGGAATCCTTCAGGCTGATCTTCCGAAAAGACGGTAAGGTATAGCTCTCTGTTGATCAGCTGACGGCTGATGACCTGGCATCCGGCAGTTTCCGGTTCTTCCTGTACAAAAGATTTTGCCCATATCTTTCCATCCAGTCCGGCAATAAGCTCTTCAGGTTTTCCTGCGGTTAGGATCCGGCCACGGTCCATAACAGCCATTTCGGAACACAGGTTCCTCACATCTTCTACCAGATGGGTGGAAAGGATGATTATTACCTCTTTGCTGATGGTATTCAGCAGGGTGTTGAACCGGTTCCGCTCTCCGGGGTCCAGGCCTGCGGTAGGTTCGTCCACAATAACAATCTTCGGATTTCCGAGCAATGCCTGGGCAATGCCGAACCGCTGCCGCATTCCACCTGAAAAGGTCCGGACCTCTTTTTTCCTGAAACCGGTGAGGTTAACTTTCTCAAGAAGGCTATCCACCTGCTCATGACGTTGGGAGGCATTGCTGATTCCTTTCAGTAAGGCAATATGATGCAGGAGATCTTCTGCGGAAACTTTAGGATACACCCCGAAATCCTGCGGCAGGAAGCCTAGGTTCTGCTTCATAAAATCCGGATTTTCCGAGATATCGGTCCCGTTCATCATCATGGTGCCCGAACTGCATTTCTGCAGGCCTGCCAGTGTTTTCATAAGCGAAGACTTTCCGGCACCATTTGGTCCCAAAAGCCCGAACATTCCGTTTCCGATCTCCAGTGACAGATCGTTGACGGCATGGAAACCGTTGCTGTATGTAACGGTGAGATGGCTGATTTTTAATTGATTCATTGTCTTGGTTTTAGGCATTACGTATCCTGGCCGCGTTTCCGCTGCTTCAGATAACCGTTAAAAAAAGTATACAGAGGTGACGGCCGCTCCGGAAAGCCGCCACATAAGTCTGAATAATAGAATTGCCGAAAACGCAGGTCTGGACCTGCTTCCTTACAGCATTATTCCCGGTACTCGAGAATATCGCCCGGCTGGCAATCCAGGATTTTGCAGATCGCTTCCAGGGTATCGAAACGGACCCCTTTTGCTTTTCCGGTTTTCAGGATGGAAAGATTAACAGGGGTGATGCCCAGCTTTTCCGCCAGCTCCTTACTCTGCATTTTTCTCCTGGCAAGCATCACGTCCAGATTGACTATAATCGGCATCTTATATAAATAGATCTTGTTCGTTTTGTAAATGGAGTCCCTGACTGAAAATATTGGCCAGAAAGAGACAAAAAATCCCCAGCATGAAATGGATGAACACCAGTCCCCAGATCACATGCTCTACTTCCACAAACCTGGCGGCAACCAGCGCGGCAGGCAGCGGGAAAAAGATGTTGTACAGGTAGAATTTTTTCAGAACAGCGATATTCTTTTGCGTGAACAGTTTCTGTTGGAAGAACACCCTGAATACCCCGGCCGACAGCGCGAAAAATATCCCGTATGCCAACAAAACAGTTAAGAAAGAAAACAGAATGTAGGCAGGGTTATTTTCAACAGTTAACCATGGATGTCCTGCAAGAGGATCTCCAATTTGCAGATACCGGTTATGATCATAAGAATGTACTGCAAAACCGGTCAGCAGGCATACAGCAGAATACAGGAATATCAGCACATATCCCGCCGATAGCAGCATACACAGGTAATAAAGGATCCTGGAAATAATTTTGGTCTGGTTCATCAGATAAGTATTACCCTGCAAATATATAATTAATTATCGTAAAACAATAATTAATTATGATTAAATTTTAATTTCAGGCTAATCATCGAAATTGTGCCTTAAAATTATCGGTATATCACAAGATTGGCTTTGTACATCAGGATGAAGCGTTCTGAAGACTAATCTCCTCATCTCTCAATCTCTTTACTTATTAACCTCCTTAATCTTTTACATAAAAAAAGCTACTCAAAAGTAGCTGCAAGATGATATGCGTATAGAATCAGAATAAAGAGTTCTGCTTCAGGCTTCCGGAGGCTCCTTTAGGCAGGAAAACCACTTTCCTGTTCAGCATTTTAGCTTTTTCAAGCACTGCCAGTGCTTTCTGACGTTCGATCTCTTTATTAACGTGGGTAGGGTTGTCCCATTGTGTAGAAGTGCTCATAATCAATATATTTTTTAGTGTTAGTGTCTTTATGCAGTGTTTGACCTGCTTATGATTGATTTAGCATAAAATGGGCCAATTTTGAACAGAATCTCAATTAAATCATTAATGTTCATTAAGTTTTGTTTAACAATGTATAATTTCACCTTGAATACCCCATTTTATAGATGTTTTTATAAGTATAATAAACATCGGCAGTCTGATCTTCATTAAAAGCAAACACCAGATAATATTTTCGGTTATCGATACGTCCGACACTGTACATCCAGCGTTCTGAAAGCCTTTTACTCGATTCATCTGGCCCGAACATGAATTCTATTTCCGCATGCTTTTTACCCAGTAATTCCGGATCTTTCACCAGATCTTTAAGATAATATTTCCGCAGGTCCGGGCGGGTTTTCCATATATGGCTATCAAAACGGGGATGCAAAATAAATTGAAGGTTTTCCTTCAGTGTTTTCATAATCATAGACTATCATAGGATCCGTTTACAAAAACAGTTTCTTCCATTTCGCTACCGTGTTGCGGCTGAGCTTAAAATGCTTTGCCAGCTGGCTGTTGTTCAGCCGGTTCTTTTTCTGGTAATCCAGGATCTCGAAAATGGTTTTTTTATCATAGGATTTGAGCTTCTGGTCAAAATGCAAGTCGGTTTCATGCTTTTTCCCGCAAATGATCTTATCCAGCAGAATGATATCCATGATCTCCATGGTCTTTTTGTTAAGGATATGGTTGCAGAGGGGAGCTTTTTCAGGATATTTCATCGCTATCATATCCATATAGATCCTTTTATAGTTAGGGGTTGTATTGTTATTCATATGTTTCTATTATTTTGTTCTCCTTGTTTATGTATCAATAGAGAGACGTTTAGGGATCCTGCACTGCTGCATGATTTCAGGTTTTATTTTCTGTCCGGCTATGATCAGTTCCAGGATGAAATCGATGATTTCCCTGGTCTAGATATTCTTCCTGAAGACAGGCATTTGAAGAAGGTGGCGCATAGAGGATTATATGCTGTGTGCAGAGCCTGAAAAAATCATATTCCAGGAGTCTGCTCTATCGGAACAGGACATCTGCATCCTGGGATGAAGCCTGATAGATGGTGATGGTCTATTTTTCCGTACGGCCGATGAAGTTACAGATGCGGGATACTTCTATCCCGCTTTCTGAAACTTTCTTTTCAACCAGGCTTCCGATATGGATATTCCTGAAATCCATGTAATTTATATGGTGATAAACGGGGCTCAAGACGGATGCCTGCATCACACAGGATTGTCCTCAGGACAGCCTACAGGGAAGTATCATCATAAAAGCCCTGAATATTCCCGTTAGAGTCCAGCTTAAAAATTATACCATCATTAGATCCGTGATTAGGCCCTGCCACATCGGTATCATTAGATGCGCTATACCCCATGATGCAGTATCCTCCGTTAACATTTTTTATAGAAAAAGAAAAATCCGCACCGGTACCTCCATAGCTTTTTTGCCATTGCAAAATTCCTGTATTACTGACCTTGACTGCCCACAAATCTGCATCTCCATAGTTTACCGTGACATCCCCGTCGGAAGACCTGGTATGCCCCAACGCAACATATCCTCCATCAGAGGCCGGGACCAGGCTGTAGAACAGTTCAGCAAGGCTTCCTCCGTAGGTTTTCTGCCATTCCAGGATTCCTGTATTTCCGATCTTAACCAACCAGCCATCGACATCGCCGTGGTTCCCTGTGACATCCCCATCGGAAGAAGCGGTATTTCCGGACATAAGGTATCCTCCATCGGGGGTTGCAACCATGTCACGGAATACATCAATCTGTGTACCACCATATGTTTTCTGCCACTGCAAAGCCCCTGTACTGTTGATCTTGACAACCCAGCCATCGAGGTCTCCGTGATTTCCCGTGATATCCCCGCTGGAATTGGCGGCATTACCAGACAGGAGATATCCGCCATCGGAGGTTTGGGAAGCATTCATAAAGTTGTCATTAGCTGTACCCCCATATGTTTTTTGCCACTGCAGGGTTCCTGTATTGCTTATTTTAACTACCCAGGCATCGCTTCCTCCCTGGTTCGTAGTGACATCCCCGTTGGAAGAAAAGGAAGCCCCGACGAGGAGGTATCCGCCATCAGACGTAGTCAATATTCTACGGAAGTTATCATTACCTGTCCCTCCATAGGCCTTCTGCCATTCTAAAGTTCCCGTACTGCTGACCTTAACCACCCAGCCATCAACCCCTCCGTGGTTGCCTGTAACATCCCCATTCAAAGACCGGGTAGCGCCGCATAAGATATATCCTCCATCAGGGGTCTGAATAAAATTACGAAAATCTTCATCACCCGTCCCGCCATAGGTTTTCTGCCATTCTATATCTCCTGTGCTCCGGATCTTCACCAACCAACCATCAGAGCCTCCATGATTTCCGATGACATCCCCGTCTGAAGAGCTCGCAATGCCACAAATAAGATATCCGCCATCGGAGGTCGGAAGCATGTCAAAAAATTGATCGTTGTTGCTTCCCCCATATAGGTTTCTCATTTCTTTCAGTGGTATGGCAGGGCTTCCCGGCATCTGCGCATTGGCTCCGGTAAAACCTAATATTAGAAAGAAGCCTGTTATTAGTATATGTACTGTTGTATTTTTCATTCCTATTGAATTAAAGTCCTCTTACACAATATACATATACGATAGTCCCTATGACAACAAAAGTGTATAAAGTATGGGTATTGGCTATGCTTGCATTGTTGTTTACATATCTGAACGTAAAGCCGGTAGCTGTAAATGCGGACGTCCCGGAAGTGTTCCCTCTGACGCTTAACGTATAGGTTCCGCCATCCTTGATATTCTGAAGGGTAAAGTTCCCTGCCGAAGCTGAAGTGTAGGCCAGGTTGCTCCTGCTGTAATCGATGGTTGTGCTGCTTCCTGCATCGTAAGCAGATTTGTTGGTAGAGGCACCGTCAACTT
>CAJYLH010000020.1 GCA_913775525.1 uncultured Chryseobacterium sp. | reverse complement strand
GTTTTAGCTTATTTTGGTTTCCCAACTGGCGGAGAGTGAGGGATTCGAACCCCCGGACCTGTTACAGTCAACAGTTTTCAAGACTGCCGCAATCGACCACTCTGCCAACTCTCCCTAAATACCGACGGTGCCGTCGTTTTCAGTGGTGCAAATATAAAATCATTTTGCCTGAATGCAAAATATTTCTGCCATAAATTTTAACTCATGGCAATAAGGCATTAATAACCAGATGGAAATTTTAAATTCTAGATAGGAGATGATAGATAATAGACGAATAGATGAGAGACGATCGGTTGAATTTTAGATTATAGATTTTAAATTTTAGATTTTAGATGAGAGATAATAGACAGATAGATGAGAGACAATTGGGATTAAATTTTAGATTTTGGACTTTAATTATGGATGTTGAATCCTTGCAGATATTGATTAACAGAGATTAAACCCGACTTAGGAAAGAAAGGTGTTAAGAAAATAAAGCCTGAACCGTCAATAAATTTCTTCTGTTCAAATACGTGGTATATTGAATCTTCAATTTCCAGACCAATAAAAAGATGGAAATAATATCATGATAAGATCAAAAATTCAAAATCCAACCATCTATCATCTATCATCTATCTGTCTATCATCTATCTGTCTATTATCTATCATCTAAAATTTAAAATCTATAATCTAAAATTAAAAATCTCCCGTCTACTCTCTAAAATCCTGGCTCTTGGCTCTCGGTTCTACCAAAAAGTCACTTTACCTCCTGCAACGGCAGGGTAAACCAAAACTCGCTTCCTTTCCCGATTTCACTTTCTACGCCTATCCGTCCGCCATGGTGCTTGATGATCTGTGCGCTGATGTACAGCCCTAATCCGAGGCCGGTAAATTTCTGGCCTTTGTATTCCGTACGGTAATAGCGTTCAAAAAGATGGGTAAGCTTTTCCTGCGGAATGCCGGGTCCCTGATCCTTTACACTTACCCTGACCTCATTATCATTCACCCTCTCTGCACGGATGAGGATCTGGTCAGATTCAGGGGCATACTTCAGGGCATTGGTAATGAAGTTTACCATAACCTGGCCGATCTGCTGATGGTCGCCTTCAACAGTAAGATGAGTATCACCTTCAAATAAGATTTCCTGTTCAGTGTTTTGAGCAAGGGTTTTGCAGCAGTCATCGAAAAGTTCGGCAAGCGAAAATGGCTGGCGGTTAAGTTTCATCTGTCCCTGTTCAATTCTGCTGGTATCCAGGAGATCGGTGATCAGGTGTGACAGTTTATCCAGGCTGCGGATTGATTGTTCCACAAGCTTTGTCCTGGATTCTTCCGGCAACTTATGATGGGAACGCTGAAGCAGCTGCAGGGATGCTTTCAGAGAGGTCACCGGCGTTTTCAGCTCATGGCTGGCAATGCTGATGAAGTCTTCCTTGCCTTGGGTAATCAGCCTTCTGGTGGTCACATCCATAAAGGTTCCGATACCGCCGGTAAGGTTGCCTTCGGCATCAAATATGGGTGCGGCATTAATCGAAATATAAATACGGTCGCAGCCGGGAGGCTGTACGGCAATTTCATGGTCATAAACAGGCCGTTGCGTACGCATCATGATAGACATCGGGTGTTCTTCAGAAGGAAGCGGGGAACCGTCCAGCCTTAAGTTCTGCCACTGAGGATCATCATAGGTGCGTTCCTTGATGCTGCTTTCCGAAAGCCCCAGGATATGCTGTGCCATAGGGTTGGCATAGACCATTTGCCCGGTGGCATCAATGACACCCACACCTTCGGCCATAGTTTCCAAAAGGCCCTCGAGGCGCTGCTGGCTTTTGCGCAGTGTTTCTTCAAGCTCACTTTTTTCGGCAATAATCTCGTCACGTTCCTGGATGGCAAGCACCTGAGGGGTAACTTCCACGGCCATATCGATGACACCGGTTACCTTTCCGTTTTCCAGATACGGGGTATAGGTAAAATTAAAGAATCCTGTTTCCAGCGTTCCGTTCCGGTTGATTGTAATCGGATTAACAAGATCGGAATGTGGAATGCCTGAAGTCAGGGTGTCCATCAGCATGTCTGCTGCTTTTTGCCCTCTGAGTTCAGGGAATTCTTCAAAAAAAGGCTTTCCGATCAGGTCTTCATCTTTGCCGATCAGGTCCAGCATGGATTTATTGATCATGGCCACGGTAAAACGTTCCCCTTTCAGCAGCATGGTTGCCACCGGAGCCTGTGCGATCAGATTTTTAAAGCTCGTTTCACTGTCTGTAAGTTTCCTGTTGAGATATGTTATGGTATCATTAGAGGCTTTCAGCTCTGTATTCCTTACATTAAGTTTGTGATTGGATGTCGTAAGCTGCAGGTTGATTTCCTTGAATCCCCTGTTGGAAAAACGAAGGTCTATATTTTTCTGTTCCAGCGCCTCATTGAGCTGGATGGTGGTATCATTAGCCTGTTCCAGTTGTCTGTTTACTTCCGAGTACTGATCGTTCAATACCCCTAGCTCTTCGTTGGCTGTCTTCAGTTCTTCATTAATTGTTCCGAGCTCTTCATTGGATTCCTGCAATCTCATTTCATTTTCCTGCAGAATCTTTTTAGCACTTACCTTTTCAGTAACATCCTGCACGGTAGCCATTACCGCATCTACTGAACCGTCAGGTTTCAGCAGCGGATGTAAATTGATGTTGAGGTATTTTTTATCTTTGAAGCCGTAGACCAGTTCTTCCAAGGAAACAATTTGACCGGATGAATAAACCAGGCTCAGCTGATCGAAAAATGCCTGACCTTTCAGAACCGGAAAAACGCTCAGAAGTGGTTTCCCGATAATCATCTCTTCCTGGTAACCCCAGATGTTCAGCATCCCTTCATTGGCTGATTCGATGATCATATCCTGTCCCTGCAGCAGGGCCAGTCCGATAGGAGAGGTGTTAATCAGCTGCATCATCCTGTGTTCAGCGGAAATAAGCTGTTTATGGACGGTATTTAACTGGGTATGGGCGTCATTGAGTTCTTCATTAGCTGCCCTGTATTCTTCATTGGCCGCTCTCAGGTCTTCATTCAGTTTCTGTTTGCGTGCTTCTTTTTCCCGTATAAGTTTCCATGCATTCACGCGTTCGGTAACATCTGAAGCAGTATGGAGAATCGCAGATACATTACCCTGCTGATCTTTGATGGGTTTAAACATGAAATCGAAATAGGAAGTGATCATGATCCCGTTGATTTCCAGGTCAGCCGGTGTGTCACGTGCCTGATAGGCCTCACCTGTATTCCACACGTCCTGAAGAATAGAGATAAAAGGCTGGTCCTGTCTTTCAGGCAGTGCATCGACGAGTTTATTCCCATGGATGGACGGATCTTTCCCCCAGATCCTGAGCATCGCCTCGTTGGCGAATTGTATGATCAGCTCCGGACCCATATAAATGGCCGTTGCATCATCAGACTGTTTAAGGATCTCCAACAGGATATTATGATCCGGAGAGGAAGAAAAATTTACCATCAATTAAAAAGAAATTAGTTTTTTGCCAGCAACCGAGAAACAACAATTTTCAGATCTGCACAACATACAATACACTACACCAGAATTCATCAGGAGAGATATCCACCATGGAATATCCACTGAGGAATGACAACATCAAACTCCTTCATAATTGTGTAAAAAATACTGCAATTATTAAGTACTGAAAATAACGGTTGTTTTTATTAGGGAATACTGCTATACCACAAATTTAAACATTTAGAAGGAATAAAAATGCATCACTATCATAAATTTACGATCTGGCCTTTAAATAAATTATTGAAATACATCTGTCACAGAATATTTTTTAGTACCGGAATGCATAAGACTGACTATTAACTGTATGATTACATATTGTTTTAGATGAATTTTAAGACGAAAAGTCTTAAGCCATGGGAATTAAAGCTGTAGAGCAGTAATCCCGTCGACTATGATTTAGATCATGATTATAGCTGCTTAAGGCTCGAATTAAAATATATGTCTTATTTTTGCGCCTCACGATATGCATCAGTCTTTTAAACACTTTTTTATATTCACCCTTTTGCTGACGTTTTTATATAACGCCAGCGGGATCGGTGTATGCATAGAGCATGCTGCTCATAAAAACGAGCAGGCAACAGGCACCAAAAGCCCAAAGACTGAAAAAGGAATCGTTTTTTCTCAGGACGACAACTGCCAGTGCGCGCTCCACATGAACATGAACCACATGCTTCTTCCGGAGCCTGTAATGGTGGAAATGCCTGTAGATCTTAATTCTGTTGCAGAGATTCCTCATTCCAAAGCCATTACTTACCGCTGCCTGCTGGACTATTTCAGTTCCCGTGCGCCGCCGGCCGGCGATTATCCTGCGGTATAATGCTTCATTAAGCATTTGTACAACCTTCACCATAAGAGGCATGCTTTAATGGCTCTTCATACCAATTTCTTTTTAACGGACGGCATTGCTGTATCGGCTCTGTCATTATTGATTCAATGAAAAATATTTATCATCCGGGAATAGCATGGACTGTTTCCGGCCCAATTTTAAAGCCAGGTTTATTAAGCCTTTTCCTGCTTTCTGCGGCCTGCAATGCCCAGAGAGCAGATACAGATTCCTCTTCTGTAGCCATACAGACGGTTGAAATTACCGGACGGAAATCTAAAAGCTATATTTCAGAATACTCTTTTGCTGCTACCAAAACGGCAATGAAAAACATAGATCTCCCTTTAACCCTGAATACCGTAACCAAAGAGCTGATGCGGGACCGGCAGGCTTTCCAGCTCGGGGATGTCATGAAGAATGTAAGCGGTGTCTCACCGTCAAGTTATTACAACCAGTACAGCATCCGCGGGATCAGCCAGAATGAGGAAGGCCAGATCATCAACGGAATGCGGACCCGCCAGAACTATTTCCTGCAGCCTATGACAGCCAATATCGAAAGAGTAGAGGTTTTCAAAGGACCTGCAAGCATTACTATGTCCAGTGTTGACCCGGGCGGAACCATTAATATGGTCACCAAAAAACCACTTGCGCGTCCGCAGTATGAGATTAACCTCTCCGCAGGCAGCTTTAAAACGTACCGGGTAACCACAGACCTTACCGGGCCTCTCAATAAAAGCAAAACTTTATTATACCGTTTCAATGGCGCCTACCAGGATGCCAGATCGTTCAGGGATCACGTCAATAACAACGGAATCCTGATTTCGCCATCCATCAGTTTTATTCCTGATGAAAAAACATCGGTAAATGTAGAGCTGATTTATAATGACCTTCACGGAAATCTGGATCGCGGACAGCCTATTTTCGGAGCAGTCGCCGGCAAAACCGATCTCAACAGTACCCCCAAAAGCCTGAACCTGGCAGCACCGGGTGACTTTTTCAAAACGAGGGAACTGATTATTATGGGAAGCCTGGCGCATCATTTTAACCGGCATATCAGTTTCAACGCCTCGTACATGAAGCAGTTCTGGAGGGAAAACCTCGAGGAACACCGCACAACCAATTCTTTTGTACCGGACATCAATAACAACCCTGTTCCTTCACTGGCAATGATGCAGTTCGTCCGAAGACGGCAGTATTGGATGGTAGACAATATCAATGCTTATTTCAGCTTTAATTTTACCACAGGGAAAGCCCGGCATCAGACTCTGGCAGGGTACGACAGCCATATCTGGGAAAAGCGGAACGGAGGACAGCAGGATGCTGCACGCGGGTTTATGCTGAAAAACGGAGGCGTAGCCTCTGTGTATAATCCGGCGAAAGCCTCAGACTATGAAATGGTTAGCTACCACGGTACATTGATCCCGAAAACTAATGTTGCTCCCTTTTACCTCAGTCCGGGAGCACAGAACCATCAGGGAAATGATTCCTATATCTTCAACGTCATGACCACCCTGCCCACAGCGCTTACGACGACGCATGCCGCCTATGTGCAACACCTGGTCAGCTGGGGAAAATTCAAGATACTGTCCGGGCTGCGCCAGGAATGGTTCCGGGATATTACAAATTACAAAAATCCGGAAGAGACTTCTTTCCGCAATTCGAAGCTTCTGTATAGGCTGGGAGTCACCTACAACCTTACAAAAGACATCAATCTTTACGGGACTTATCTTACGGGATACCAGCCTCAATCCAATACTGTGAGTTTAATGCCTAATACGGCCATTTTTACAGGGAGTATCTCTGCGGCAAGGTTTAAGCCTTTAACCTCTGATCTTAAAGAAGTTGGGATGAAGGGGCGCCTGTTCGGGAAAATGCTGCTGAGCATGGCGGTGTACGAAATCAACCAGAGAAATATCCTGATCAATGCCAACAATCCGGCAGAACCGGATGAACTGATCCAGCGAGGGGCCGACCGAAGCCGCGGTTTTGAAGCTGAGATTACCGGTTATATCCTGCCTCAGTGGCACATCTATGCAGGCTACAGCTATATTGATGCTAAAATCCTTCAGGATGCAGATCCTGAACTGGTAGGAGCAAAAAAGGAGAATACGTCTAAAAATTCTGTCAACCTCTGGAGCCGGTATAACTTTTCCACTGTCCCTTTCCTGAAAAACTTAGGGGTAGGAGCGGGTTTCCTGTATCAAAGCCCGAAAATACCATGGTTTACCAGGAGTTTTGAACTGCCCGCTTATGCTACGCTGGATGCAGCGGTTTATTATGCTCCGGTAAAATCACCTGTTCAGGTGGCACTGAATATCAACAATCTGACGAATACCACCTATTGGATAGGCGCCCAGAATTACCTCCGGCTGTTTCCGGGAGCTCCGAGAAATTATTTAATCACCGCTACCTATAAATTTTAAATCATGAACCGATCTATTGTAAGACTCATCATCAGGAAAACCCGGCATGACCTGGTTAAATCCCGGCAGAACCGTCTGATTACCGTTACGGTCCTTTTATTCTGTATGCTCAGCACCGGTTTGGGACTCATGCAGTACAGGGATACCGCCTCGCAGATCAACGGGTACCGCAAGCAGGTCCGTGAACAGTGGGAACACCGTCCCGCCAAACATCCGCACCGGATGGCCCACTACGGTTACCTCGTTTTCCGGGCTGCGCATCCCCTCAGTATTTTTGATAACGGACTGGATGATTACCTGGGAAATGTTATTTTCCTGGAAGCCCATAAGCAGAATACGGCTAATCTTTCAGAGGCAGGAAGCTCCGGGACACTGGTCCGCTTCGGGACATTCAGCAGCGCTTTTATCCTGCAGTGCATCGTGCCGCTAATTATCGTTTTTCTCGGTTTCGGCCTTATTGCCAAAGAACGTGAAGATGCCACGCTCAAGATCCTGAATGTTCAGGGTGCCACGGGAAGGCAGATCATTTGGGGCAAAACGATAGGGTTGTGGCAGTTTTCGCTGTTTTTCCTGCTGCCTGTTTTCCCCGCTGTATTTTTTGCAGCCGTCATTTCCGGCGCCGCAGAATGGACGGATATTGCCGGACGTTTACTGGTTATCATCCCTGCGTATATGATCTATTACTTTTTTATCAGTACCCTGACCGTACTTGTTTCTGCGTTCAGTAAAACTTCTTCTTCGGCATTGGTTAGCCTGATCGGCTGCTGGCTGGTCCTGGTGGTATTTCTTCCGAAGGGAATCCAGTTTGCAGCGCAGAATATATACCCGGCCCCTTCCCGGATTGCCTTTGAAACCTATCTGGAACAGGATATCCTGAAAGCAGGGGACAGCCATAACCCGGACGATCCGCATTTCAGAAAGCTGAAGGATTCGCTTCTGGAGTATTACCATGTGAAAAAGACTGACGAGCTGCCATTCAATTACAGCGGATTCGTTATGAAAGAAGGGGAAAAAATCAGCTCAGGAATTTACATCAGGCACCAGAACGACCTTCAGCAAGTCTATGATCGCCAGCAACGTTTTTCAGGTGCGAGTGCGCTGATTGATCCGCTGATGGCTATCAGGAATTTTTCGATGACGGCCGCAGGAACGGATTTCTTTTCCTACACCCGGTTCCAGCGGCAGGCAGAAGAATACCGGTACCGGATGGCGCAGAAGCTTAATGACCTCCAGATAGAGCACATCAGCAATATCAAACCTGAAAAAGGAGGTCCGCCGGCAATTGTGGATGGTGACAGCTGGAAGAAATTTCCCGACTTCAGGTATCAGTATACTGCTTTAGGCTTGAGCATCCGGGAACAGTGGCTTCCCCTAGTGGCTTTACTGTTCTGGTTAGCAGTAGGGATTTTAGCAATCGAATGGTCTGGACGTAATTTAAAATTGATCTAATGAATACTTATTTATACAAACAGTTCTACCGGAACAGAGCGTACATTACCGCATTGGTATTCCTTTGGCTGGCGGGAATGATGGCTATATACACCGGTAAAAAATTCCTGGAACGTAATCATGATAATATTGTCAGAAGCGAAGCGTTCCAGAAGGAAAGCATCAGGAGAAATGTGCAGTACCATAAAGATGACCTGGGGCTCATCCTGTACTATGTTAAATTGAACCTCGTCAACAAAACTCCGCAACTGGCAGCACTGAATATCGGGATGCGGGATCTGAACCCGTCCATCCAGGGCGTTACGATCAGGAATCTTGAAGAACAGCGGTATAATGCCGACTTCTATAATCCCTCCAATGCAGCAGCGGGTAACTTTGATTTCAGTTTCGTACTCGTATTCCTTTTTCCGCTGATCATTGTGGCCTTCTGCTACAATCTCATCTCCGAAGAAGAGGAGAAAGGCACCTGGAAGCTCCTGCATGTCCAGAGCAGCCGTCCCGGAAGGCTGATTGATGCTAAAATGCGGGTGCGTTTTATAGCGGTAAGTGCCGTATATGTGGTCCTGCTCGCAACTGCAAAAGCCTGGATCGGTATTCCGGCGGATTTTTCGTTTGGGGTATTCATGATATCCGGCTGGCTGTATATTATATTCTGGTTTATGCTGTGCCGCTGGGTCATTGCGTTCAGGAAATCTTCCGCGCAGAATGCTCTGATCCTCCTCATCCTTTGGGTAACGATGAATTTCATCGTGCCTATGGCCGGAAATATGGTCATCCAGAAGATGTATCCTGTCCGGGAATCGCTTAAAGCCGTCATGCAGCAAAGGGAAGGCTACCACAATAAATGGGATGAGCCAAAACTGCCTACCATGAAGAAATTTTACAAAGCCTATCCCCAGTTCAGCAGGTTTACCGTTGAGGAAAATGATGCTTTTACCTGGACCTGGTATTATGCCATGCAGCATATGGGTGATATGGAGGCCTCATTATCCTCCCGTCAGTATACCCAAAAGATGCAGAAGCGGAACAGCGCAGCTGTTTTTCTGGGCTACCTCTTCCCGAACGTCCATACCCAGCTCACAGAAAGCTGCCTGGCCGGCACCGGTATGGATAACCATCTTGAATTTGCATCAGCCTTGAAAAAGTTCCATGAGAAAAAAAGGCTGTTCTTTTATCCGCTGATCTTTTCAGGCAAAAATGCAGACGCTGTCAATTGGGATCATCAGGTGGTGGAGTCTTTTGAGGATTCCCGCAACATCAGCCTGCTTCAGGTATTCCTGCCTTATATGGTCCTGATCATCTTATTATTCTTCCTTTCACAAATCAAATACAGAAAATTATGTTAAAGATTACCGACCTCCATAAAAAATACAATGATTTCACAGCGCTCCGGTCCCTGAACCTTGAAGTAGGAAAAGGAGAGATCTATGCGCTCCTGGGCCAGAACGGCGCGGGTAAAAGTACCACGATCAACATCCTCCTGGGCCTCTTAAAACCTACCTCAGGGGATGCATTTGTCAACGGTGTTTCGGTCACAGGATATCCTGACCGGGTTAAAAAGGACCTGGCCTATATTCCTGAAACCGTGCTTCTGTATCCGAACCTTACAGGCCTGGAAAACCTGGATTTCTTTTCACGCATTGCCGGATTTGAATATTCCCTGGAGCGGCTTTCCGGTTTCCTGAACAGGACCGGGCTGCAGGAAACAGCCCATCATAAAATGCTGGGAGGATATTCTAAAGGAATGCGCCAGAAGGTAGGTATTGCCATTGCGCTTGCCAAAGATGCTAAAGTATTATTACTTGACGAGCCCACCAGCGGCCTTGATCCGATAGCGACAGCCGAATTCACTGAAATTGTCCGTCAGCTCGGGCAACAGGGGAAAACAGTGCTGATGGCTACCCATGATATTTTTAATGCAGTAAGTGTTGCCTCAGCCATCGGCATTATGAAACAGGGTTTGCTGGTGCAGAATCTGCCCTCAAAAGACTTTACGGCAGAAGAATTACAGGAACTCTATCTTAAAACCATTTAAATTATATCCTTTTTGATGCAGGCCTGCGGTTATTTTACCGCAGGTTTTTTGTGATCGGATCAGGATTAAATGATGATACGGTAACATAATGGTTTTAATAAATTGATATCTATATAAGGGTTACGGCAGGTAATTTGCTGTGAAAAATGAATATTATTCATCAAATCACCAAAATATTATCGTATGAATACAAAAGTTTATCATTTGCTGATCGCTTCAGCAGTATTATTTACCGGTTGTTCAGACACTATGGAAGGCGGCGAGGACGGACCTGTACTTCCGCCGGTAGAAAACAATGCTGCCAATACCAATTACCAGCCGGCATTTCCGGGACAGACCCGTGCTAACGGCGTAAGGACATCCACACCTTTTGTGAGCGAGGTGCTGACTTCATCATTGTCTTCTCCTTGGGGAATCACCGCTTTGCCGGACGGCAGGCTCCTGATCACTGAGAAAGCAGGAACTATGCGCATCATGAGCACAACCGGAACCCTGAGCAATGCTATTACCGGCATTCCTGCCGTTAATTCTGGGGGACAGGGCGGATTATTAGGCCTTTGTGTGGACCCTCAGTTTGCTTCCAACCGGATGGTATACTGGGTGTTCTCTGAAAATGTAAGCGGAGGAAACCTCACCTCAGTCGCAAAAGGAAGGCTTTCCGATTCTGAGACCATGATTGAAAATCCTGTCGTCATTTACCGGGCAACACCTTCCGCAAATGTGGGCAACCTCCACTATGGAGGAAGGATCCTGTTTGACAGCACCGGAAACCTTTTTGTAAGCACCGGGGAACGTTCGGATCTTTCTACCCGTCCCCTGGCTCAGTCTGTGACGGCCGCGGTAGGTAAAATCCTGCGCATTACCACTACCGGGCAGCCGGCTCCGGGGAATCCTGCATTTACCCAGTCGGGAGCATTGCCGGTGTTATACAGCATCGGGCACAGGAATCCTCAGGGAATGGCCATCCATCCGCAAACCGGGGAATTGTGGCAGAGTGAGCACGGGCCGAGAGGCGGAGATGAAATCAACCGTGTACAGGGAGGAGCCAATTACGGCTGGCCAACCATCACCTACGGCATAGAATACAGCGGTGCCGTAATCGGCGACGGGATCCAGCAGAAACAGGGCATGGAGCAGCCGGTGTATTACTGGGATCCTGTGATTTCACCTAGTGGTATGACGTTCTACAGAGGAAACGCGATGCCGGAGTGGCAGAACAACCTTTTTATAGCCTCATTAAGCGGAATGCACATTGCTAGGCTGGTCATCGAAAATAACAGGGTAGTAGGAGAAGAACGCCTACTGACAGGAGAGAACCAACGGTTCAGGGATATTACCCAGGGAAAGGATAATGCGTTGTATGCGGTAACGGACGGCGGAAAGCTGTACAGGATCCGTAAACAGTAAAATATCTGACCTTTACATAAAAATACCTGGAAGAAACCAGGTATTTTTTTTGATATTAATTGAATTTGAATTTCGCCCTGAACTCCAGCGGGGCCAGCTGGGTCTTCTTTTTAAAAAGGGTGCTGAAAGACTGGGCATGCTCAAATCCCAGCAGGTAAGCGATTTCACTTACTGACAGAGCAGTGGTGCACAGCTTTTCCTTGGCTTTGCTGATCAGTTTTTCATGGATATGCTGTTGCGTGTTCTGTCCGGTATGGATCCGCAACAGATCACTCAGATAATTTGGCGAAAGCCCCATGGATTCTGCAGCGTGCTGAACGGTTAACAGTCCGGTATCCCTGTTCTTTTCCTGATCAAAATAGTCATTCAGGAAATGTTCAAATTTTACCAGAAGCTGGTGATTATGGTTTTTGCGGGTGATGAACTGACGCTCATAAAACCGTTTGGAATAATTGAGCAGCAATTCTATCTGTGATACAATGATTTCCTGGGTATGCCGGTCGATATGCCGGCATTCCTTATCAATTTTATGCAGGATACCGATCAGGTCATTCTCTTCATCTTCAGACAAATGGAGGGCTTCGTTCACGGCATAAGAGAAAAATCCGTATCCAGATATAGTTTTGGCCAGAGGATGTGTCAGTAAAAAATCTTCATGAATGACCAGAAGATAGCCTCTTCCGCAATCCATCTGCTGCACATCTAAATACTGCACCTGATTGGGAGCGGTAAAACTCAGTACCCCTTTGTCATAGTCATAATGCTGCTGTCCGTATTTGATTTTTCCGGTAGCTTCCCGTTTCAATGCAATACAGTAAAACCTGTTCACGAAACCCTTCCAGACTTCATCATCCAGGAAGATGCTTTCGGACAGATCGATAACGCTCACCAGCGGATGCCTGGGTTCCGGTAAGGACAGCAGGCGGTGAAAAGCGGAAAGGGAATGGATGGTATTCATCATAATCGTATGGTTAATAATCCAGCAGGCCCATACTGAATTCGTCATACGGGGCACCGGTATCTGTTCCTAAAGGTACGATACTTTCCAGTTTCTGCATATCGTTTTCGCTCATCTGAATGGAACAGGCTTTAATATTCTGCTCCAGGTATGTCCTGCGCTTCGTTCCGGGGATCGGGACAATGCCTTTATTGATAATCCAGGCTAAAGCCAGTTGGGATGAGGTAACCTGCTTATCTTTTGCCATAGCCTTAATGGCTTCCAGCAATTCTATGTTTTTATGGAAATGCTTTTCCTGGAAGCGGGGGATCCCTCTGCGGAAATCATTTTCCGGAAGATCATCAACGGAACGGATCTGCCCGGACAGAAATCCCCTTCCGAGAGGTGAATACGCCACAAAGCCTATTCCCAGCTCCTGAAGCGTAGTCAGGACTCCTTTTTCTTCCACAGTCCTTTCAAACAGGGAGTATTCGCTCTGTACTGCTGTAATGGGATGTACGGTGTGGGCTCGCCTGACGGTTTCGTACGAAACTTCCGACAGGCCGATGTATTTTACCTTTCCTTCTTTTACCAGGTCGCTCATTGCTCCTACAGTTTCTTCAACCGGGATGTTTTTATCCAGCCGGTGCATGTAATACAGGTCAATGTAATCCGTTTTCAGGTTTTTAAGCGACCTTTCAACGGCCTTCTTTACGTAAGCGCTGCTCCCGTTGATCTTCCAGGTAATTCTGTCCTGGTCATCAATTTCCCAGCCGAATTTGGTGGCAATGATATAGCGGTCACGGTCGTTTCCAACTGCTCTGGCAATTAGCTGTTCATTTTTCAGCGGTCCGTAAAGGTCTGCAGTATCCAGGAAATTCCCTCCCAGTTCGAACGAGCGGTGGATGGTAGCAATGGCTTCATTTTCATCGGTTTTACCATACGTGTCAGCTTCTTCAAAGCCGGTCATTCCCATGCAGCCTAAACCGATCTGAGGTACGGTAAGTCCCTGGCTGCCTAATTGAATTGGTTTCAGATTCATACTGTCATTTTTTTTTATTGGTGTAAAATTCCGTAGAAATATGGCAACTGCTGTATGCAAAACCAACAGGGTTGAATGTAAATCCCTGATTTTTTTTAACTGCAGTTTTTTTTAAAACTTAGGGTTAAAATTGATAAACCACTATAGTATTGGGGTTTAAAATAAAAGGCTGTGAACAATAGGTCAACAAATTATTGGAAGCCGGAACGTCCTTTTAGTGAAAATGTATAATTATCTTAACCGATTCGGAAAGCTAGCATTATTTTTGATCCTTATCAAACCCTAAGTACGGCAGTTTTCTTTTTTTATGGATAGAGAACCCCAGGCCGTACATACGGAGATATATTCCTACATGAAAGAAATCAACAATATTCTAGAGGCTTATTCCAGAGCAGAATCGGCAGGTAAAAAATCAGCTTTGGCCACTGTGGTAAAAGTGGAAGGCTCATCTTACAGACAGCCCGGAGCCCGGATGCTGGTAACGGAAGACGGGGAATTTACGGGAGCGATCAGCGGAGGATGCCTGGAAGGCGATGCGCTTAAAAAAGCTTTGCTGGCCATCAGTCAGCAGCAGAATAAGCTGGTAACATATGATACCACGAATGAAGATGATGCCGAATTCGGCATACAGCTGGGCTGTAACGGAATCGTACATATTCTGTTTGAATATATTGATCCCTCGGAAGAAAATAATCCCGTCTATTTCCTGAAGAAGCTTCAGGAACAACGTCAGGAAGCTGTTCTCGTCAATCTGTTTTCCATGAAAAGAGGAAATCCTCAGCCTGGAACGGTAGCATTTTCAAGAGAAAATGACTCCATATTTAAAAGCCCTGAATTTGCAGTACTTTCCTCCGTTATTGAAGAAACTTCTGAATCAAAGGACTCTGTAGTAAAGATGATTACCGTTGACGGAATTTCCTATGAAGTCCTGATCGAATATATAGCGCCTAATATATCCCTTGTTATAGCCGGCGCCGGCAATGATGTTATTCCGTTGGTGGAAATGGCATCTATCCTGGGCTGGGAAGTGCATATTGGTGACGGGAGGACCACCCATGCCGTGCAGCGCAGGTTTCCCGCAGCAAAACAGGTGAGGAGTGTTAAAGCTTCAGATTTCCTGGAAGGCATTGTTATTGATGACCTCACATTTTTTGTATTGATGACCCATAATTACCAGTATGACCTGAGCCTGTTGGCTACACTCCTTGAAAGAGGATGCCGGTATATTGGTGTTCTTGGCCCTAAAACAAAACTGGAACGAATGATTGAGGATCTTGAAAACGAACATATTACCATTCAGGAAGAACAACTGGCTAGTATCTATGGTCCTGTAGGGCTGGATACAGGCGCTGAAACAGCAGAAGAAATAGCTGTATCGGTCGTTTCTGAAATCATGGCTGTGCTTAACGGCAGGAAAGGGACCTCCCTGAAGTACAGGAACGGTAAAATCCATACCGGAATTAATCAAACTTTAAATACCAGCGTATGATACAGGATCGCTTTGGACGAATACATGATTACCTCAGGATCTCACTGACTGATCATTGTAACCTCCGGTGCTTTTACTGCATGCCGGAAGAGAAATATGCTTTTGCACCGGCTTCCAGGCTGATGCAGACAGAAGAAATCGATATCCTGGCAAAGGTCTTTGTATCCCAGGGGGTTAAAAAGATCCGTCTGACCGGTGGCGAGCCGCTGGTCCGTAAAGATGCTCCTGAAATCATAGAGTCTTTGGGTAAACTCGGTATCGAGCTTGCCATCACTACCAATGGGATACGGATCGATGAAATGATCGATGAATTGATGCGGGCGAATGTAAGAGCGATGAACATCAGCCTTGATACCCTGGAGCGGCAAAAGTTCATGAAAATAACCAGAAGGGACCTTTTTGACAGGGTTAAACGGAATATAGATCTGGCATTGCAGCATCACGTCAAGCTGAAAATCAATGTCGTTGTTATGAAGGGGCTCAATGATAATGAGATTCTTGATTTCATTGAACTGACCCGGGATAACCGTCTTGAGGTCAGGTTTATTGAATTTATGCCATTCAGCGGAAACCGGTGGACGAGCAACCAGGTGGTTACTTTGCAGGAGATTCTTCTGAAAGCTGCCGGGCGTTACGAAATCATCCCTTTGCCGCAGGAGCCCAATGATACTTCCAAAAAGTACAAAGTTCCCGGATATACCGGATCTTTTGCCGTAATCAGTACGATGAGTGAACCTTTCTGCGGAACCTGCAACCGGATGCGCCTCACCGCGGACGGTAAACTTAAAAACTGCCTCTTCTCCAAAACTGAAACCGACTTGTTGACAGCGTTGCGCAGAGGAGAGGAGATCCTGCCCCTGATCCGGCAGAATATCAATGAAAAAGCTAAAGCCCTGGGAGGACAGTTCAGCGGTGTCTTTGAAAATATAGACACCTCTGCCCTTGAGAACCGGAGTATGATAACCATAGGAGGATGAAAAAGAAAACAACAGGCATCATGATCCTGGCCGCAGGAAGTTCTTCGCGGCTGGGCCAACCCAAACAGTTCCTGGAATTCAACGGGAAAACACTGCTCTTCCATACCGTAGAGCAGGCACTGAAAATAACCGATCACGTGATCGTAGTATCCGGTGCTGAGCCCATCGATATTGAAAAACAGCTGAATTCAGTAGTTAACGTCAATAATGAAAACTGGGAAAGCGGCATGGGATCTTCACTCCGGAAAGGTTTGCAGGAAATGCTGCTGCTGCATCCCGCGCTGGACCGCTGCATCATTACGGTCTGTGACCAGCCGTTCATCGATTCATCTGTTTTCCGGAACCTTATCGATAAACAGGAAGCATCAGGAAAAGGAATAGTAGCTTCTGCGTATGCAGCAACTTCCGGCGTACCGGTACTGTTTACGTCCGGATATTTTGATCATCTGCTGAATTTACCCGATACCGGAGGAGCCAAAATGCTGATCAGCACCTGTCAGCATGACACCGCTGAAATCCATTTCGAAAAAGGAGCCATTGATATTGATACGATGGAAGATTACCAGCAATTAACCGCCAGATTATGATTTCAGTACAAGAAGCGAAGGAGATTATATCAGCATCTGTTCCGGTGCCGAAAACAAAGAAGCTTAAACTGTCTGAAGCGGCCGGAAAAGTGATTTCAAAAGCAGTAACGGCTACCACAGATATCCCGAATTTCAGCCAGTCTTCCATGGATGGCTACGCCATCCGGTATGAAGATAAAGACCTGATTCTTTCCGTTATTGGCGAAATGGCTGCCGGAACTTCCCGTCAGCTCATTATTAAGCCGGGGCAGGCTACCCGTGTATTTACCGGGGCACCATTGCCCGAAGGAGCAGATACTGTGGTCATGCAGGAAAAAGTTCAGCGTTCAGGGAATGCTTTATCTGTTCAGGATGAGCGTCTTACGGACGGTTTGAACGTGCGTGCGAAAGGTTCGGAAATAAAGCAGGGCGAAACGGCAATGCTGCCCGGTACCTTGCTTACACCTGCGGCGATTGGTTTCCTGGCAGGGATAGGCTGTAGTGAAGTAGAAGTCTACAATCCGCCTGATGTTACCATAATCCTGACCGGAAACGAATTGCAGCAGCCCGGAAACCCATTACGATTCGGACAGGTATATGAGGCGAATTCCTTCCAGCTCAAAGCAGCCCTTTTTCAGGCCGGGATTGTTAATATCCAGGTCCGGACTGCCGAAGATGATCCGGAAAAATTACAGGAAGTTTTATCTGCTGCTCTGGCTGAAAGTGACCTGGTGCTGCTGAACGGCGGTGTTAGCGTTGGAGATTATGATTTCGTGGTACAGGCTGCGGAAATCTGCAGGGTTACAAAAAGAATCCATAAAATCAGGCAAAAGCCGGGCAAACCATTATTTTTCGGGATCTCAGGAGAAAAACTGGTCTTTGGGCTTCCGGGAAATCCTTCTTCATCCCTCACCTGTTTTTATGAATATGTTCTTCCTGCACTGGAACAGTGGATGCATCAGGGAAACCGCATCAGGAATACTGAGGCAACCGTTACGCATGAATATGCCAAACCTACAGGACTTACTCATTTTTTAAAGGCATTTTATGAAGATGGAAGGGTAACACCATTGCATGCTCAGGAGTCTTTCAGGCTTCATTCATTTGCAACGGCTAACTGTTTCATTGTTCTGCCTGAAGAATCAACAGGCTGTCTGGCTGGTGATCTTGTAGAGGTGCATTTGCTTCCTGGATAGCATGAAGTAATTTACCATAACTATTTATTATAAAATAATTTATAAAATTTATATAAAATTTAATTAAAGTATGCCGGTAGAACTATTTTATAGTATTTTATTTTTTGTCGCTTTCTTTTATGCGGCGGTCGGCCATGGCGGAGCGAGTGGTTATCTCGCATTAATGGCCTTGTATGGTGTAGCTCCGGAAGAGATGAAACCGACGGCGCTGATGCTTAACCTTTTTGTATCATTAACCTCTTTTATCCAGTACTACCGCGGAGGGTACTTCCTTAAAAAACTTTTTATTCCCATTGCGGCGGCTTCGGTTCCTCTGGCATTTATCGGAGGGATGATTACGGTGGAAGAAAGCATTTACAAAAGGATTCTAGGAGTCCTGCTGCTTTTTCCGGTGTTCAGGTTTTTCTTTTTCCGGAATGTGGAAGACAGTGCCCTTAAAGACCAGAATCTTGTTATCGCAGTTATTACCGGGGGTATCATCGGTTTTCTATCAGGCATGATCGGTATCGGAGGTGGTATCATCCTTTCGCCGGTACTGCTGCTGTTGCAGTGGACGAACCAGAAACAGACCGCGGCTATCAGTGCTGCATTTATATTCGTTAATTCACTTGCCGGCCTGGGCGGCATGCTGACCCAGGGCATCAGTTTTACCGGCAATATGCTGATGTATATTGCAGTGGCGTTTACCGGCGGATTGCTCGGAGCGTATATCGGGGCTAAACGATTCAATCAGAATGTATTGAAATACATTCTCGCTGTTGTCCTCCTGATGGCTTCTTATAAACTTTTATTTACCAAAGCTTAATGAAAACAATGAAAATTTTTACCGTGATCATGCTGTTGTCTGCCTCCCTGGCCAACGCTCAGCATACGGAAACTATACAGGTAACCGGAGCAATCAAAGAACCGTTAACCGTTACTGAGAAAAGCTTTTCAGGCCTTCCTGTACATTCACTGGATAGTCTGGTGATCCTGAACCATGCTATGGAATACAAAAGCACGCTCAGGAAACTTAAGGGAGTGCTTTTGAAAGATATTCTGGCTAAAGCTCAGTTTAAAACTGCATCCCCGAAGGAACTGAGTACCTTTTACCTGATTTGCAAGGCAAAAGACGGATATCAGGTCGTATATTCGTGGAATGAACTGTTTAACGGCGAAACAGGGGATAAGGCTATGATCATCACACAGTCGGAAGGAAGTCCTAAAGAAGGTTTTGCTTTGGTCACTCCTACGGACCGGGCGACAGGCAGAAGGTATGTGAAAAATCTTTCTGAAATCATCATTCAGCAAATACACTAATATGGAAATCAGGATTATTGCTTTCGGGCAGATTGCCGAGATCACAGGAACAGAATTGCTTACGGATGCCCGTGATATCTCAACTCTGAGAACAGAGCTGAAAGAACGCTTTCCGGAACTGGAACACAAAAAGTTTGCGGTAGCTGTCAATAAGAAAATTACAGAAGAAAACCTGGCATTGCAGGAAGGGGATTCCGTTGCGCTGATGCCGCCCTATTCAGGAGGATAATATGACTACAGATAATGAACGATATGCACGCCACTATTCGCTACGTGATTTTGGAGTGGAAGGCCAGCAAAAGCTTCTTGCAGCCAGGGTGCTTGTGATAGGAGCCGGAGGCCTGGGCTGTCCGGTGCTCCAGTACCTTGCTGCGGCCGGAACGGGAACTTTAGGCATTATTGACCATGATACCGTTTCGCTCAGCAATTTACAGCGACAAATTCTCTATACGACAGATGATATAGGGCTTTTAAAGGTAGACCGCGCTGCCGAAAGCCTCAGAAAACTGAATCCTGAAATATCAGTATTCACCTATCCTGTGGAACTTACACCTGTAAATGCCTGGGAAATGATTGCCGGATACGATATGGTGGTGGACTGTACCGATAATTTTTCTTCCCGGTACCTGATTAACGATATCTGCGTGTTACTGGATAAACCATTGATTTTCGGAGCAATATACCGGTACGAAGGCCAGGTAGCCGTTTTCAACGTCACCGGAGAAAGTGACAGCAAAATAAACTACCGTCATCTGTTTCCGGAACCACCTGCACCTGATGAAATCCCGGATTGCAATGAAGCCGGCGTACTCGGGGTCCTGCCCGGAATGATCGGAATGATGCAGGCTAATGAAGTGATCAAACTTATTACAGGTATAGGGAAAGTTCTGAAAGGTAAACTGATGACTTTCAGCATGCTCACCTATGACAGTTTCACCGTAGACCTTACGGATGAAAAGCCGGTTTCCCATCTAATGCCGAAAGACAGGCAGGCCTTGGAAAAGACGGATTACAGCTTGATTTGCGGCTTTTCGGTCCACGGGATTGAAGAACTGGATCCCGCGGAGTTTCATAAAAGGATTTCAGAAGAAAAAACTCTCGTGATAGATGTCCGGGAAGAGGGTGAAAGCCCGGCAGTAGATTTTCCCCATCAATCAGTTCCGTTGTCGCGACTCACCGAAAGCCTTTCAGAATTCAATCAGGAAAATATCATCCTTTTCTGCCAGAGCGGAAAGCGGAGCCTGAAAGCGGCCGGGATTTTGATGCATCATTTCGGACCTGAAAAGAAGATCAGCCACCTTAGAAACGGGATACAGGCTTTACAGAATACCTCATTATGAAAAAAGAAGTAACAAATATTTTTATCCAGGGTGCCATCAGCCCGCAATTGATCTCAGACAGCATTGCCAAGCACTCGGTGAAAAAAAATATCGGTGCCCACAGTATTTTCCTGGGCCAGATCCGGGAGGATATCATAGACAACCGGGTGGTAAAAGCTATTGAATATACAGCCTATGAGGAAATGGCCCTGGAGAAGATGCATGACATACGGGAAGATATCTTTTCCAGATACGAGCTGACCTGCATGCATGTATACCACAGCCTCGGAACCGTGAATGCCGGTGAAATCTGCCTGTTTGTATTCACATCTTCAAAGCACAGGAAGATGGCCATGGATGCCTGTGATGAGCTGGTAGAACGCATCAAATCTGAACTCCAGGTCTGGGGAAAGGAAATTTTTAATGACGAAACCCATCAGTGGAAAGTAAATAATTGATATGGTTGATATTACCCATAAAACATCTACACTTCGGAAAGCCATTGCAACAGCAACGGTTAAAACATCATCTGCTTCAACCATAGAAGCGATCGAACAGAGGAAAGTCCCGAAAGGAGACATCTTTGAATTTTCAAGGGCAGCGGCACTGTTTGCCGTGAAAAAAACCAGTGATGTCATCCCGGACTGCCATCCGTTGCCTGTTGAGTTCACAGCCATAACCTATGCCATAGAAAACCTGTCGGTGATCATTACCGTTGAAGTCCATACGATTTACAAGACCGGCGTAGAAGTGGAAGCAATGCATGGCGCATCGGTTGCCGCATTGGTGATGTATGATATGCTGAAGCCGATCGATAAAAAAGTGGAGATAGAGAACATAAGGCTGCAGGAGAAACAGGGTGGAAAATCTTCAGACCCGAAAAATTTGGGTTCCGGACTGAAAGCAGCCGTCATCGTTTGTTCAGACAGTGTCTATCAGGGCGATAAAGAGGATACTTCAGGAAAAACAATTCTCGCAGCTCTTGAAAAGAATGGTATTACCCATGCTGATTATCAGGTGATTCCGGATGATTTTGAGACGATACAGTCTGTGGTAAGGCAGAGTAAAGAAAACCACACCGATTTGCTGATCTTTACCGGAGGAACAGGACTTTCCCCAAGAGACGTAACGCCGGAAGCAGTAGGGCCTTTCATCGACCGGGAAATCCCGGGTGTTATGGAAACTGCCAGGAACTATGGTCAGCAGCGCATTAAGACGGCCATGCTTTCCCGCGGTATAGCAGGTTTTTCCGAAAAGACCCTGATCTTAACCCTTCCGGGATCCAAAAAAGCTGTGGAGGAAAATATGGAAGCATTGTTCCCGCAGCTCCTTCATGTGTTTGAGCTGAATGATCAGTACAAACATTAATCGGATTTCAAATAATTTGAAATAAATTATTATTTTTCTTTATTCTAAATTAATATTTTGATTTTAAACAATATTTTTAACTAATTTCATACTGAATTAATCTGATCAGCTTAAACAGCTGTAGGGTACTCATACCGCCTCTGAAGCATGATTAACCTGATATTACCCCTTTAAAGGGGTATTTTTTTTCATCAAGAGCCGTTCTGATCAACATTTTTTCCGTTATAACGGTTCTTTTTTTGTATCGTAACAGGAACACCAAATAACAACGCTATGACCCATAACGAAAAACAATCTATTGTACTTAAGGTAAACGGACAGGATTACCGCCTTGAAGTTTTGCCTTGGGTATCGCTTCTTGATGCCCTCCGGGAAAGGATACACCTGACCGGAACGAAGAAAGGCTGTGATCACGGCCAGTGTGGGGCCTGCACAGTTCTGGTAGACGGAAAACGCGTCTTGAGCTGTCTTAATCTCGCTGTCATGAGAGACGGTGCTGAAATTACCACTATAGAAGGTATTGCAGACGGAGATAATTTACATCCTGTACAACAGGCTTTTATAGACCATGATGCATTCCAGTGCGGATACTGCACGCCGGGACAGATTTGCAGCGCCATAGGTATGCTGAACGAAGGCAGAGCCGAGACCAGGGAAGACGTTCAGGAACTAATGAGTGGAAATCTCTGCCGGTGCGGTGCCAGCAGGGGAATTATCAATGCAATTATGGACGTAAAACAGAACTACGCATGAACAACTTCTCATATACCAAAGCCGGTGACATCGGACAGGCCATTGACTTAACGAATAACAATACCGGAAATAAAATCGTTGCAGGGGGCACCAATATTCTTGATCTCCTGAAATATTTTGTTACAGAGGCAGAGACTGTTGTAGACATCAACAGAATTGAAGGGCTGAATGGCCTTACTGAACATACTGAAGGGGGAGTGCGCCTGGGAGCATTGATGACGAATGCGGACACGGCTTATCACCCTGTTATAGAACAGAAATATCCGCTTTTATCTAAAGCCATCCTGGCCGGTGCTTCCGCACAGATCAGGAATATGGCGACTAACGGAGGCAATCTCCTGCAAAAAACCCGTTGCTATTATTTTTATGATCCTGTTACCGCATGCAATAAACGCGTGCCGGGCTCCGGATGTTCAGCCAAAGAAGGCTACAACCGGATCCACGCTATTTTAGGGCATAATGAAAACTGTATCGCCGTTTTTCCGTCAGATATGTGCGTGGCACTGGCTGCGCTGGATGCTATAGTCCAAATTTCCGGCCCTGAAGGAGACCGGGAAATCCAGTTTGCGGATTTTCACAGGTTGCCGGGAGATACACCCGAAATCGACAATAATCTGAAACAGGGAGAGATCATTACAGGAATTACATTGCCTGCTGAAACTTTTTCAGAGCATTATTCGTACCTGAAACTGAGGGACAGGAGTTCATATTCTTTTGCTTTGGTTTCCGTCGCAACAGCATTTACCCTTGAAAATGATCTTATCAAAGAGGTCAGGATCGCTTTAGGAGGAGTATCGCATAAGCCATGGAGGGTGAAAGAGGCTGAACAGTTCCTGACAGGTAAAGCACCTTCAGAAGAAAACTTTGCACTGGCTGCTGATATTATTCTGCAGGGAGCAAGCGGGTTTCAACATAATGAATTCAAAATAGGTCTGGCTAAAAAGGCGATTATCCGTAATGCTGCAATGGCATTACATCCGGAATCCCAGAGACCCGGTGCCAAACCATCTTTATAACTATTTAATCTAAATGACAAGAATATGGAAAAAGCACCATCGATAGGAACCCCGGTAAGCCGTCTTGAAGGACGCCTGAAAGTGACGGGGACAGCCAAATATGCCGGTGAATACGATGCTCCGGAACTGTTGTACGGATATGTTGTCAACAGTACCGTTACCAAAGGAAAAATAAAATCTATACATACCTCTGAAGTTGAAAAAATGGATGGGGTCATTAAAGTGTTCACCCATGACAACCGTCCTTCAACCGCCTGGTTCGATTTTCAGTATGCAGATATGGATGCGCCTCCCGGAACCATTTTTAAACCTTTGAAAGATAATATCATCCGTTATAATGGACAGCCCATTGCGCTGGTAGTAGCCGAAACTTTTGAAATGGCCCGTTATGCAGCGACAAAACTGGGGATAGAATATGAAGAGGAAACTTTTGAAACCGATCTGGAAGCCAACCTGGAAAAATCCAAAGATCCTAAAAAAGGCATGGCCTCACTGCTGAAACCACCGCCTCCGTCGCCCACCGGTGATTTTGATAAGGCATACCAGGACTCATTTGTAAAAACAGACAGTATATTCAGCCATGGTACCGAACATCATAATCCGATGGAAATGTATGCCAGTACGGTTATTTACCAGGGAAAAGATAAGCTGAAGATTTATGACAAGACCCAGGGAACCATCAATTCCCAGATGTATGTGGCGAATGTCTTCGGTCTCAAAATGAAAAATGTGCAGGTCATTTCCCCATTTGTAGGAGGAGGATTCGGTTCAGGCTTACGTCCTCAGCATCAGCTGTTCATGGCGGTGATGGCAGCACTGGATCTGGAAAGGAATGTGCGTGTAACTCTCGACAGGAAACAGATGTACATGATCGGGCACAGGCCGCCGACTTTACAGCATACCCGTTTTGGAGCCGACAAAGACGGAAAGGTGAATGCTATTTACCATAAAGCTACCGGAGAGACTTCCAGGTTTGAAGATTATGTGGAAATTGTAGTCAACTGGGCCAATATGCTGTATCCAGCAGAAAATACGCTGCTGGAACATCAGCTGGTGCCTCTGGATGTTTATACGCCTTTAGATATGAGGGCACCCGGCGGCAGTACGGGAATGCATGCTGTTGAAGTAACAATGGATGAGATTGCTTATCAGCTGAACATCGATCCTGTAGAGCTCAGGCTCATCAATTATTCTGAAATAGATAAAAGCAGCGACAAAGAATACTCAAGCAAGCAATTACGGGAATGCTACCTTAAGGGCGCAGAACAATTCGGATGGAGCCAGAGGAATCCTGAGCCGAGAAGCATGAAGAGAGGCAATAAACTCGTGGGATACGGAATGGCTACCGGAATGTGGGATGCCAACCGGATGCTGGGCCGCGCCGAAGCGATCCTGAAACCAGACGGTACCGTAGAAATAAAAAATGCCGTTACCGATATCGGAACCGGTACGCTGACGGTGATGACCCAGATTGCAGCAGATGAGCTGGGTCTGCCTATAGAGGCGGTTACCTTTTCTTACGCCGACAGCAAAATGCCTTTTGCACCCATCCAGGGAGGCTCTTTTACCACCGCTACGGTTGGGCCTGCCGTTCAGGAAGCCTGTCAGGCACTGAATAAAAAGCTGTTCAAAAAAGCGAGGGCAATGGACAATTCGGTGCTAAAAGATGCCAAATTAAAAGATGTCGATTTCAAAGACGGATTTATCCTGTTAAGGAGCGACCATTCAAAAAGGATCCGTATTAAAGATGTTCTTGTGGCGAACAATCATGAAGCAATTAAGGTTAAAAGTACCGCAATGCCTAATCCGCTTACATACGGGAAGAAGGCAAGGGCAGTCCACAGTGCTGTTTTCGTGGAAGTAGAGGTAGACGAGGAACTGGGAATGATTGAAGTAAAAAGAGCCCTGACTGCCGTAGCGGCAGGAAGAATCATCAATCCTAAAACGGCGGAAAGCCAGGTACTGGGAGGCATGATCTGGGGACTCAGCAAAGCCCTCCATGAAGAGACTATTCTGGATGACCGGCTTGGAAAATACATGAACCCGAACCTTGCCGAATACCACATACCGGTTCATGCAGACGTGCATGACCTGCAAGTCCTTTTTGTGGAAGAGAATGATCAGTTCGTTAATGATCTCGGCGTAAAGGGAGTAGGAGAAATTGGTGGAGTAGGCATGCCGCCTGCGGTAACCAATGCGATCTATCACGCTACGGGAAAAAGGATTTATGACCTTCCCATACATTTCGATAAATTACTTTAAATAAGAGATCTGACAAAATCCTGCTGTGAAAAGCAGGATTTTTTTATGCCCGTAATTTTTCAACAAGTTCCCTGACTTTCGCAGATGCCTGCCGGATATCGGATCCTGTATTGAATTTTCCCAGGCTGAACCGTATAGAGCTCAAGGCTTCTTCGTCACTCAATCCCATAGCTTTCAGCACATGGGACGGACGGCTGGTTACAGAAGAGCATGCTGAGCCGTTGGAAACCGAAATATGTTGCAGCCTCGTAATCATCTGTTCTGCATTCACACCTGGAAAACAGATATTAGCAGTCGTATGCAGTCTGTGTTTCGGACATCCATTGAGAAAAGCTCCGCTTACAGAGAGCAGTTCTCTTTCAAGCGTATCCCTGAGATCCCTGATCCTGGTAGCATCGGCCTGCATTTCAAGCTTAGCAATTTCACAGGCCTTTCCTAATCCTATGATTCCGGGCACATTCAGTGTTCCGCTCCGCCTATTTCTCTGCTGTCCGCCTCCCAGGATCTGAGGATGTAATTTGATCTTTGCCTCCCTGGAGACATACAGCGCTCCCGAACCTTTCGGGCCATAAAACTTATGGGCAGAGAACGGCATCAGGTCGATCCCGAGATCCGATACATCCACCGGAATCTTACCTACTGCCTGTGTAGCATCACACAAGAAAAGCGCACCTTTTTCATGGGCTATTGAACTGATTTGCCGTATATCCTGAATGATCCCGGTTTCATTGTTAACCAGCATCACACACACCACTAAAGTTTCATCAGTAATGGCTTCTTTCAGGATTTCGGGATTGACGAGTCCGTTTTCTCCAACGTTGACAATGCTTAGGCTATAACCATTATTTTCAAGGTTCCGGCAGGTGTCTAGGACCGCTTTGTGCTCTGTAGATACGGTCACAATATGCTTCCTTTTTGAATGATCAAGGCCTGAAACGGCCAGATTAACAGCTTCAGTAGCTCCTGAGGTGAAAATATACTCTTCAGGTTTCCCGCCGGTAAGCTCAGCTACATTCCATGCAGCCTCTTCAACATACTCCTGCACTGTTAATCCCGACAGGTGACTGCTGCCTGCATTTTCATAATACGTTGTGAAGAAAGGAATCATGGCCTGCAGCACACGGTCATCCATTCGGGTGGTAGCATTATTGTCAAGATAGATTTTTTCCGGGCTCAATGGTGATTTTTTTTGGTGACTAGAATATATTGATGTCTCATGCACTGCCAGTTAACGTCAGTTCAGCCTTTTATCATTGATGGCAAGTACCCATTCATGGCGATTGCATCTGGGACAGCGGTTTTTACCCTTTTCCAGGTGGGATGGTCTTGCACAGTACGAGCAGGCATATACATCAGGTTCATCAATAACCGATAGTTTTTTAGCATATAATTTAGGCTGTACAGGAAGACCGTAACCTACTTCTTCATCATGGTAATAATAAAAGCTGATGTTCCCGGTAGTTTCTAATATGGCGGTCTTTACTTGGCCTACATGCGCTATGCTCTGCTGGCGCATCTCTGAAAGGAACTCATCTTTGGCGAAAGTGTGGTCACCGCTCTCCTTCAGTAAGAATTCTCCGTTTTCAATAACGTAAATCGGATCCCCTTCAACAATACTTTCAAAGAATTCGCTTTTGCCGGCAAAAAAGGTAATTAGCCGGTACAGAAGAATAATGGTTACAAAAACAACAATAGCCTGCAGGATAGATGTTTCTTTATTGAACATAGGATCTCCGGCTGCAGAACCTAGTCCGATGATGATCGCAACCTCGAATAAAGAGAGCTGACGTACGCCTTTCTTGCCTGATAGCCGCAGCACAATTAAAACCATACTGAACATGATTAAGGTCCGTACGATAATTTCAATGGCAAAATCAAAGTTCAGGTCACCGATGAAAACATCATCCCATTTCATATTTTCTTGTTTTTAAAGTACAGAACTGTGAATCCCGACTTGATGCAATGCTTCTTTACATAACAAGATATATGCCGGTAGTCTTTCAGTGCATAAATCACGGTCAGGCGTTACAATAGATGAAGGCAATACATGGTTTAAGAGCCTGTAATAAAGTTGATGAAACAATTAATGATGCTCAGAGGATTCTCCCCAAGTTTTTTGCAGACCACCTGATTTGAGGCATAGTTTTTGGTGACAACTTGATGATTTTTTTGATCCGGATCATAAAATTCAGTGCCGGATTTTTATATAAACACAGTAAAAATTATCATATTGAATACTTCACAAACCAATTTCCATGAATTTTCCGGGGGGCAGGGAGACAGGAATCTGGATCTGTATATCCAGGCTCTTAATTCAGCTAATTCCGGGATCATTATTACGGATAATAAACAGCCAGACAATCCCATCGTATACTGTAACCGTGCTTTTGAGACCATTACCGGCTATTCAAGGAATGAAATCATCGGGCATAACTGCCGGTTCCTCCAGGCACAGGACAGAGCTCAGCCTGAACGTAAGTTGTTGAGCGACTGTATCGAGCGGGGACTGGACTGTAAGGTGGAAATCCGCAACTATAAGAAGAACGGGGATTTGTTCTGGAATGAGCTGTATCTCTCTCCTGTAAAGAACAGTGAGGGAGAAATTACCCATTTTATAGGTGTTCAGAATGATATTACGGCCCGTAAAAAAGCTGAACATGACCTTATCGAAGAGAAAGCGTCCGTTGAACAGAAGATTCAGGAAAGAACCAAGGAGCTGAGAGAAAATCAGGTATTCCTTTCCAGCATCATCCAGACGGTAAGGGAAAGTTTACTGGTACTCGACCCGGATTTCACAGTATTAAGTGCAAACGGACATTTCCTGAAGACCTTTAAGGTATCAGCAGAAGAAACCGTAGGCAAAGTATTATACGAACTGGGAAACCATCAGTGGGATATCGAACAGCTGAAAGAGCTTCTTGTTAAAATACTCCCGACCAATAACCCGGTTATTGATTTTGAAGTGGAGCATAATTTCCCGCATATCGGCAAAAAGCTGATGTTGCTTAATGCATACCGGATTGAGCATGACGGACAGTACAAAGACAGGATACTCCTGGCGATAGAGGATATAACGGACCGGCGCGAAATAGAACGGCGCAAAGACGACTTCCTTTCTATTGCCAGCCATGAACTTAAAACACCGCTTACCACAATCAAAGGCCTGGTACAGCTTCTGCAGCGAATGCAGGATGGCGGAATCACGGATAAATATAAGTCTACGCTGATGAAAGTATCCGTTTATGTGGAACGCCTCAATAACCTCATCTCTGAACTGCTGGATACATCAAGGATACAATCCGGGAATATTGAACTGCATATTGAGCCGTTTGATATTGATCACCTGGTGAAAGATACGGTAGATAATATTGCATTGACCGTTCCGGGTTATGAAATCAGTGTTTCGGGGAAATCAGGAGCCATTATCAGCGGAGATGAATCCCAGATTTCTCAGGTGGTTAACAATCTTGTTTCCAACGCTATCAAATATTCACCGGGATCCAAGAAGATAGAAATCCACATGGCCAAAGTGAGTAACTTTGTTAAAGTTTCAATCAGGGATTTCGGAATGGGCATAAGCGCGCAGGATAAGCCGAGGATTTTTGAGCGCTTTTACCGGGCAGGGGATATCCAGAAAAAATTTCCGGGTATGGGCATAGGGTTGTATATCAGCCATGAAATCATTGCCAATCACGATGGAACCCTATGGGTGGAAAGTGAAGTGGGAGAAGGTTCAACATTCAGTTTTACATTACCGATAAGCAAAAAATAAATATGGAGGCTAAAAAAATTATGGTTTGTGATGATGACCAGGGAGTGCTGGACGTTATTGAAATGATGCTTGATTCCAGCGGTTACACTGCTTTTACAGAGATCAACAGTACCAATCTTATTTCTGAAATTAAAAAAAATCAGCCCGATCTTGTCCTTTTGGATCTGTGGATGCCGGTATTATCGGGTGACCAGGTGGTAAGAGCGATCCGTGCGGATCAGAATATCAGCCATCTGCCGGTGATCATCCTTTCTGCCAGCAGGGACGGAGATGATATAGCGATGGAAGCCGGAGCAGATGCCTTTCTCTCCAAGCCTTTCGATATGGACGAACTGATTGATACCATTGAAGATTTACTGAAGAACAAAAAAGGAAGTATGAGCATATAAATCGATTCTTGAAAATTAATTTGCTCTAAGCGATACGGAATCTGATATCTGTACGATGGAGATCAAAATAAATAATCCTGCTTTACTGAACAAAGCAGGATATTTTTTAAAATATATAGGAATCAATTTTTTCGCTATCAGCCCATGATATGGGTCCCAGATTCAACTACAGATCAACCGGAAACAGGGTCTGGGGAAAATCATATCCATAATGCGGCAAAAGCGGCAATCAATGCCGGAATCATCACCAGTGAACCTGTTTTAAGGAACTGCCAGGCACTTATGGAATGTCCGTGCCGCCTCAGCTCGGTAAGCCATAGAATAGTGGCTA
This sequence comes from uncultured Chryseobacterium sp., assembly GCA_913775525.1. Lineage (GTDB taxonomy): Bacteria > Bacteroidota > Bacteroidia > Flavobacteriales > Weeksellaceae > Chryseobacterium. Next base: position 118,899 of record CAJYLH010000020.1, on the reverse strand, counting down.
AAGATCCTGTAACAGAAAGATTAGGCCCAAGGTCTACCCCAATAAGGATGCAGCTTCTTACGATAGCAGGAAGATGCCCGGCAGAGGCTGTACTGCCGGCAATAAGTCCTGCGGGCAGGTTATTGACCAGGTTACTGCCGAACGCAAGGGCAGAGCCGCTCACCCAGGCTGTAGTATCAGGCGATGTGCGGGCATGATCAGCTAATATATGGCTTAAAGCACTGATCAGCCCTGTGCTGTTCAGTGCTTCCACCACTACAAACAGTCCGGCTACCAGCGGGAGGACGGCCCAGGAAATATGGCGGACCAGCCGTAATGGATTTTGTCCTGCTCCAATCGCTACAATCAGTGCGGTACCAACTCCGGCAATCGCTGTTGGCAGCCCGAGTTCCCAGTTCAGCGCTGATGCTATGATCAGGATGATACTGGTAAGGATAATCCCCGCCATTGCAATACGCCCGCCTTTCTGCAAAGGCTGAATGCTGATGTCTGTAGCGATAGGTTCACGAAGGTATTTACGTTGGGTCATCAGGAGCATCAGAAAGGTTATGGTTACAGCAAAAAACGAAGGCAGCAGATAAGTACTGAGCCATGTCGCCAGTGTTGGCATATGCCTTCCGTAAATCACAAGGTTGGCCGGATTGGAGATCGGCAGGATAAAGGAAGCGGCATTGGCGATAAAAGCACAGATCAGGAGATAGGGGAGAGGCTGTTTTACTTTGGCGCTGTTCATAGCGGCTGCAACTGCCGGAGTAAGAACCACTGCCGTGGCATCATTGGACATGAAAGTAGTCACTATCAACCCAACAATATAGATCAGTATAAAGAGCTTAATCGCAGAACCTCCCGAAACCTTCGTCGCGTGGCAGGCCAGCCAGTCGAAAAGCCCTTCCTGGCGGGCAGCTTCTGCCAGCATCATCATCCCGATCAGAAAAAGATAAACATCTGTTCCTTTCAAGACTCCGGTCCAGGCATCAGACCATGAAATTAAGCCGAACAGCAGCATGAATAGAGCTCCGCTTACCGCCCAGACGGCCTCCGGAAGCCTGAAGGGCCTGATGATAACACCTGCTGTTGCCAGTGCGGCAATGATGCAGATAAAAACAGTAGAATCCATAGGATGTTATTCTTTGATAAGTTGTTCTTCGGTAGTATGGCCACATTCCCGGATCATGGTTTTGGAATAAATGAGCCAAAGTGCAATAGAAACGAGAGCGAAACCGCCCAGGATAAGAAAGGCCGAACTATAATTGATTTTCTGGGCGATCCATCCGCCGATCGCCGGGCTCAGCGATGCACCCAGTCCCTGAACGGTCATAACGGCTCCCTGCCCCACATTGATCCTTCCCGTTCCGTTGAGGATATGGGCAACAAGGCCAGGGACCGCAACACTTTGAAGCCCTGCACCGATGCCATCCAGAATCTGTACCGGATACAGACCTGCATGGCTGATCATATGGGAAGCAATAAATCCCCTGAGCGGCAAAGCAATAAAAGATATAAGTATGACCAGCCAGTATCCTTTGCTTTCTGCCATTTTCATCGCTACAATAGACGCTACAATCATAACGAGCTGTGCGATAATGACGGTTAGAGCTACAAACATCGACGCGTTATCCTGCATCTTTTCAGCGGCAGCCATTCCGTAAAGCGGCAGTAAAGCACCGTTCCCAAGGTGAAAGCAGGCCAGAGCGGCCGCCAGGATCAGCAAAGGCTTACAGTTCAGCAGGACTTTCAGCCCGCTGGCTTTTTCATCACCGGAATCATCCGTTTTAAGGCCTCTGGCAGCCTTATCATCAATGCTTTTGGCAGGAATCATCAGGATACTGATCATGGATAATACTCCAAATAAAGCCGAAAGGGCAAAGATGGCCGGCATCCCGAACTTCATTCCCAGATAGCCGGATAAGCCTGCTCCTACCACATTGCCTGCATGGTTAAATGCCTGGTTGTATCCGTTTTGCCGGTTGAATCCTTTTTGCCTGACAATTCCTAATGTAATGCCCACTACAGCAGGTCCTATGGCTGCTCCTGCTATGGCGGTAGCCACCTGAGAAAGGGTGACCAGCCAGAAATTCTGTGAGATCAGGATCAGAGCGGAGGCAAGAACGGTGCAAATCCCGGGAATAATAACGTACCGCCTCTTGTGGGTGGTCGCATCAATTGCAGCTCCTGCCGGTGCGGTCATGAGCATGCCGGCTACGCCGCCAATTGTCATTACGGTACCGATCGGGCCGCTTTTCCAGCCATTGGCCAGAAGGAAAATGCCGAGGAAGGGTCCGATTCCGGCCTGCATATCGGCCATAAAGAAATTCAGGGCCTGCAACGCCCACAGAACGCGCGGTGCATTTGGAGAAGCTGTTTTCATAAATGTATAATCAGTATTTTGTGATGTATCATGCGTATGGTCCGCAAACGAAGAAGTGAGGGTGCGTTTATAATTTTATCTTTATAAATTAATCAGCTATTCAATAGTCATTTAAGCTATTTCCCTAGGTAAGCATCAACGCCTGTAGGTATTTCGCTTTTATATCATTGATCATCTGCTTCTCCTGATCACTCCTTCCGGATTGGCTCGGTTCAAAAATAATGCCGAAAAATACTATTTTCGGCATCGTCTTTTGAAACTCTTTCGGCATAGGTATTTTAGTCCTTTCGTATCAGTTCATCCATGTTCGTTACTGCATGTTGCTGATAGTCTTCCGTCAGGTTAAAAGTCCTGCCCAGTTTCTGTGAAGCATTGATAAATGCTATAAACGTACAGAGCTCTGAGATTTCCTTTACACTAAAATATTCTCTTAACATATCAAAATGAGCCTGCCGTATAGCACGGTGATCCTTACAGAACAGTTCTGCAAAACCTAAGGCTATTGAAATCTTAATCTGTGAAGGATCAAAATCAGGCTTGCCTCCTTTAACCATACAGTATTCGCATCCGTTTTCAAAGGCCATTGCGCGGCGTACCTGTTCCAATAGTTCGGGACCCAGTGAGGTATTTTTCCAAAACGCTTCTTCAAGCTTATTCCACTGGTCCAGGATGTGTTCATTATGTCCCAGTAATTTTTCAAATGCTGTACTTCCGTTGTCTGAAAATTCTATTCCTGTCATTGTCATTTATTTTCAGCAAAATTCGGATAAATGACTTCTTCTGTAAAGTGGTTTTAATTGTATCAATTGAGAATTTAGATTAAATTCGCTTTTTTTAAGTTGCTTTACAGTGAAAATCATTTTAGACCATTACGATTACAATATTCTGGAGTTACTGAATGACAATTCAAGGCTGAGCTATGCCGATATAGGCCGGCTGATCGGGCTTTCGCAATCTGCGGCTAAAGAACGCGTGCTGGCATTGGTTGACAGGGGAGTGATTAAAAAATTCGGGATGGAAGTAGATTACAGCCTGCTTGGATATTCACTGCCTGTCATTATCCATCTTAAATTCAGAAACGATGATTTTAAGATATTTCTGAAGCAGTTGCACCAGTTTCCGGAACTTATAAGCTGTAAAAGGATCACCGGAGAGGCGTGCCTTATTGCAGAAGCGGTTTTAAAGGATAGCAGCCATCTGGAAAACCTTATCGACAGATTGATCCGGTATGGAATTCCTTCTACCGCAATTCGCCTGTCAGAGGTCGATATGCCGAACTTTTTTACACAGCATCAAAAATAAGGACCTAGCATTTAAAATAATACCGGCCAGTGTATCTGTAAATTGGCCGGTAGTGAGAGTTTCAATCCGCATATGAAGGCGGTAAAATCAGGTCTGAAACAGTATGGCTGAATTTTTCTAGCACCCGGATGCTTTCTTCATGTGGAATTCTTTCCAGAGTGTGTGGGTTAAAGATATCCCATATTCCGCTGTGATGCCATTCCAGGGACAGGAAATCCCAGTCCGGCCGGTCAATCAACGGATAAATACAGCATCCGTAAAGAGGAAGGCCGTTTTTGAGCATTAAAAGGCATTCTTGAGCTATAGTATCCAACCATTGGGGGCGGTGTTCCCCAGGATGGCTGGTCTCCGAAATAACGACCGGCCGCCCATATCGTAAAAACATTTCTTCAATAAGGGTATGGAGTGGCTTCCATAAAACATGGGACGGCAGCTCACCCCACGGGATGAGTTCATGATGAGTGCTGGTCCATTGGTTGTTAAAATAAAAATTGACCCCCAGGATATCCAGGTATTCAGGTTTCCCGCGGAGCTCCGGGCATATGTTCCCGCTCAGCATATCCAGTACCTGAAACTGCTCCTCATGTTTGGCGGCAGCATTAAGAACCTGTTCATCATCTGAAAGATCAGGTGACACTACATGGATAAGCGGCTCTGTTGTCATGATGCGTATTCCCGGATCCACTTCCTTCATCATTTCGATTCCTTCAATATAAGCTTTCATCAGGCGGTATTTTACTTCCCATCCCTGTGTGGTACAATACGGGGAGGTGCCTCTGGCATCGCCGCCGAGCCAAGATAAAAAGCTAACTTCATTGATGGGCGTGATGATCAGGGTTTCATCCGGGGCCAGGCTCCGGTAATGTTCTGCAAATGCTTTGCACAGATGTGCGAAACGGCGCGGAAACATAGGATGCAGCGGGGTAAGGTCATCCGGAAAACCGAAATGGCAGATATCCCAGATGACCTGTATACCTGCTTCGGCAGCATAGCGGATCATGTGGTCCACTTCAGTCCAGTCATACTCATACGGAACTTTTTCTACATGGCTCCACCGGATACCTTCACGAACGGTGCGGATATTGAGGAGGCTGAGCCGGTCATAATCTTCTTTAAGAAACGCATCATGGCCGGTGAGCCGGATCATGTCCACCCGCTCCCCGAAGGCATTCTGATGGTCGGCACATTCAAATCCTCCCATCAGGAAGGATCTGAACGGATTGCCGCCATACGTGAAATCATTGCTGTACGTCATCACTTTCTTTTACTATTCTTCGGTACAAAGCCAATGACTGAGCCACTACCTGATCCATATTGTAGTATTTATAGGTTCCCAGCCGCCCTGTAAAATAGATGTCATTTTGCTCTTCCGCCAGTTTTCTGTACTGGTTTTATATCTCCTGGTTTTCCTTTCTGGGAATAGGGTAGTACGGATCGCCTTCAGCAGTAGGGTATTCATAGACAATGGCAGTCTTATGATGGGTCTGCCCCGTAAGATGCTTAAATTCTGTAATCCTGGTATATAAATTTGAGGTAGGATAATTAACTGTTCCGGTAAGCTGGTAATTTTCCTGGTCCAGGGTTTCGAACTTAAAATCAATAGACCTGTAAGGCAGTTTTCCGAAACGGTAATCAAAAAAAGCATCAACCGGACCGGTATAGATCAGTTTTTTATGGGGAATAACATCTATAATATCCTTATAATCCGTATTCAGCATGATATGAATGTTCTTATGCGTCAGCATTTTCTTGAACATTTCCGTATATCCGTTTTTAGGCATCGCCTGATAGGTATCCGTAAAATACCGGTCATCGCTGTTTGTGCGCGTGGGTACTCTTGCCGTTACCGAAGCATCCAGTTCAGAAGGATCAAGATCCCACTGCTTTCTTGTATACCCTCTGAAAAACTTTTCGTACAGCTCTTTGCCCACTACGTTTACCACTACATCTTCTGAAGTCAGTACCGGCCTTCTTTTCTCCGCTTTTGAGGCGAGGAAATCTTTAACCTCATCAGAGGTCAGGTTCTTACCGTACAGCTTATTGATGGTGGTCAGGTTGATCGGAATAGGAACCAGTTGTCCGTCCACGCTTCCCAATACTCTGTGTTCATAAGGCCGCCAGTCGGTAAAATGACTGAGGTATTTAAATACTTCTTCCGAATTGGTATGGAAAATATGGGGTCCGTATTTATGGATCAGGATTCCGTTTTTGTTGTAGTAGTCATAGGCATTTCCGGCTATGTGGTCCCTTTTGTCAACGATCAGCACCTTTTTTCCTGCACCGGCAAGCTGTTCTGCAAGAACGGCACCTGCGAATCCGCATCCTACAATGAGAAAATCATACATGGACTACTTGAATTTTCAGGTTATTGATCAGCTTGCTCATCTTGTCAAAAGTATGGTCCCAGGAATTGTCAGAAAGAAATTCATCCACCTGCATCAGCCATTCTTCACGTGATTTTTTATCCAGTTCTGTTTCTGCATGTTTAATAAATGTTTCCGCATCATCCGCAATATATACGAGATCTGCATCCCCGTAAGGATTAACCACGTCTTTTATTCGGGTGGAAATAACCGGCAGCCCTGCCGCCAGGTACTCCGGAGTTTTGGTGGGACTGATGAATTCAGTGGATTCATTCAGTGCAAAAAGGACCAGTGCCATATCCAGTGACTGATGTACACAGGCAGTTCATCATACTTTTTCGAACCGAGGTAATGGATGTTTTCCGCCCTTGGAAGATCATTGACATCTATTTTCACTACCGGGCCGATGATCACAAAATGCCAGTCCGGTCTTTTTGCAGAGACTTCTTTAAGAAGCTCAATGTCGAATCTTTCATCAATAACTCCGTAAAACCCAAATCTCGGATGCGGAATATTTTTCTGGTCTTCAGGCTCAATCTCATTGTAGCGTGCAGCTTCAAAATGTTTTTTATCGATGCTGCTCGGGAACGGATGGCTGTTATGGTGCCTGTTTTTCTTGGCCTGATAGAGCGTATGCCCTCCGGTAAATACAACATCTGCCTTTTTAAAGAGCTCGTTTTCTAACTCTATAAGCTGTGGCGGAGCAAAACGGAAAGCAGAAAGCTCGTCCATAGAATCATAAATGACAACATCCGGTTCCAGATGGCCGGTATATTCAAGAGCCATTGGTGTATAATACCAGCAAGAGAAGTGTTTGACAGATTGCTGTTTAAGGAGACGGTCAATCATCTTTCTGAGCTTTAGGTTGCGCTCATCTCCTTCATGCGTTATACTGATCTGGACAATAGAAATCCCATCCTGTGAACTTACGGTCAGTTCATCACGGTCTCCGTGGCGGGGTTCCTCAAAATAATAAACGTTGTTGTTTCTGGCAAAACGGCTCAGCAGGTGCTGAGGTCGCTGATAGACAAAATTCCACGACAGGTGGCTGAAGCATAATATATTTTGCATAAAGTGGTGGTGTTTTAGTCGATATCCTTTTTTGGAATCATAAGATGACCGTATGAGGAAAAACGACGTAATCAATATTAATTAATGTGTAAATAAAGGCCTTAAGAGGTCTTAGCTGTAAGTAAAAGTACCTATAAATAAAAAAGACCGGATATAACTTGAGTCATACCCGGTGTGGAGAATTCTGTTCATGAAAATAGTTGAAATTTTAAACTATTATTAAATATTTTTATTAATATTATTTTTTACATGAAAAAATATGATGATATAAAAGATCATTGATTATGGTCATCAATAGTAGATTTTTCTGTTGATTACCTTTACAATTCCCTGCTGCTCAAGTTTTTTAATTGTCCGGATGATCGTTTCCACCCTAAGTCCTGTCATGGAAGCCAGCTGCTGCCGGGTTAGAGGAACCTCGAAAGAAAACTTTCTCTGATCCTCATAAAAACTTTTGTGGTAATCCAGTACGCCTATGATCCGTACATCTGCATACATGGAGGAATTATTCTGCAGCATGATGTATTTATAGTATAGTCTTTCCGAGAGGAATTTGTTAACGTCGCGTGAGGTTTCCGGGTTCTCGTCCAGCAACCGGATAAAATTGGATTTTGGAAGTTTTAAGACGGTACACTGCTCAAAAACAACGGCATTAACCGGATACTTTTTCTCTATGAACAATAACAGCTCACATACGCTGAGACCAGGACTGAGAATAGCCAGGATGAGCTCTTTTCCGTCTTCATTATAATGATTCAGCTTGATGCGGCCTTTAATGATCTGATAATAAAACTTCGGAATATCGCCTTCGTTGAAAATAACATGCGAACGGCCATAATCTTCAATTACAGCTCCATAGGAAAGCAAAAGTTCTTCTTCAATTAGCATTGTGACAGTTTTTAGGTGTGATGGTAATGCAAGTTATTGTTTTTTTATACAAAAAAATCATATCCCGATCTGTTTATTCGTCTACATTTTGATAGAGATAAAATTTTTGCATCAAAATAGGATAAATGCCAAATGCATACCGGATTTTTCAGCCTGCATGTTTCAAAATCCATTTGATATGTATTTTTTTATACAACATTGGTATTATGATGAAATATATCAATATTATTAGGATATATCATGCGGTATTGCAGAAGTATGATATGAGTAAAGATTAAATTTCATCATTATCATATACTGTTATTAAAAAAAAAACTCCGGCAGAACCGGAGGAAATGATGAACTACAGGATTTTAAGTTTTCTGCGTTATTCCTTGATTACTTTCTTTGAAACAATGCCCTGCCCGGTTTTGATTTCAATGATATAAACCCCTTTAGGATAAGTAGACAGGTTAACAGGCTGCTGGCTATTGCTGATGCTTCCGCTCTGAAGCTTTTTACCCGATGTATCATAGACGGCAAATACGGACTTTTCAGGGGCTTTGATGATGTTAACGATATCACGGGTAACAGAAGGCGCTACAGCGATCCCACCATTGACAGCACCGATTTCTGTGGTGCCCAATACCTGGCTGAATCCTGTTACGATGACAGAATAGTTTTGTGGTGCCGCCGTTCCCGAATTGTTGACTAAAGTCCCTTTATTGCTGATTTCTATCCTGTACTTCCTTCCGGCTACCGGGTTATCAATCACCACCTGCTCTATATTGTCAACCTTATTATCTGCTTTGGTTGCAGGAGTCATCGGATTATTGGCATCCAGCTTCCACGGGTAGTACACGGTATTGGTTGTCGTATCAATGATCCTAAGATCAAGATCATTAATCAGCCTGGAGCTTCTGTTGTTGTAAGCAGCCTGCCATGTAAGGCCTGATGGGATAACGTAGGCAGGGTCAATCCATGAGATGGTGGCTTTAATCGGTTCACTGCCGGATGCAATCACATTCTTGGCATTAACGGTGCCGCTGGTTAAGGTTTCATCTTTAAAGATCACGGTATTGTTAGCTTTTCCTACCAGTAATTCTGCCCCTTTTTTAGCATTGATATATCCCCATCCGAACCACGGATCAGGGCCTACGTTGCCTGCCTCGGAAGCAGAGTGGACCATCAGGGTTTTGGCACTGGCCGCATTAAGCGACTGGCCGGAGAAGAGATCTTTGCTGATCTGCATCCACAGGCCGATAACTCCGGTAACTACCGGTGCCGAATAAGACGTTCCGCTTCCATATTCATAGGATTCACTCCCTGTAATATCATCTGCCGATGCGGGTGCAAATACATTGGTGCCGGTGGTGGCGATATCCGGTTTTATAGCACCGTCATCCCTGGGGCCTGCACTGCTGTAATCGGAATGCACTACATCTGCTGCAGAGGTATAGCGGAAATTGTTAGAAGCAATCACATCAGTAGCCCCTACAATAATAATGTTTTTAGCCAGCGAACCGGGTCCGATACAATCGAATCCCTGAGCACAGTTATTCTGTGGCAGTACATCAGTAGCAGCAAATGCAATATCGTTTCCGTTATTATCCTCATAATATTTGGGTAATGATGATCCTGTAGGCCCCATACCATATGAGTTCCCGGCAGATTTAACAATGACATAAGAAGGATTCTGATAAACGATATTATCATAGTTCTGGTCATCGACTAGATAAGTTCCCTGGAGATCGAAGGAGGTAGAAGGGCTGCTGAATGCACCGTTCCATATCCATGCATTACTTCCGTTAATAGTATCTATATCCCAGCCCAGGTTACTTCCATAGGAGTGGTTGGAAATGGCAGGCTGTGCGGTAAGGATTTTTTCATATACCGTACTGGGAGATGTATTTCCGGGTAGGGTAGTAGTGGCAAACCGGTAGGAATCCATGGTAGAAGCAGTAGCAATTCCTTTGATGTTACCTGAAATAGCAGTGCTTCCAATGGTACCGCTTACTGTGATACTTTTAGCTCCGATAAATCCGGCCACGCTGGTGGAGTGTCCACTGTAGATTTGTGTAGAAGCTTCTTTATTGGTAATTCTTCCTGCGATATTGTTAAATGCGGAATGAGCTGCATAGACCCGGCCACCATCAAAAATAGTATACTTAATCCCTTCACCGTTATACGCATTGGTAAGCCCTGTTACTCCTCCTGCGGTATTGATCAGGTCTGCATTGGCATTTTTTACCTGGCGAAGATCTTGGGCTTTATAAAAGTAGGGTTTTCCGTCAGGCATGAATCCTGCCAGGTTGCTCCGTTTTTCTTCCAGTTTCTTCAATAACTCCGGGGATCTGTCATTTCCATACTTCTTAGCTGCATACGCATCGAATTTATGGTTGTTTTCCTGATTCTGTTTTGCAAAATCTTGCTGAAGGACAGTATTCCTGTCCTGTGCTTGGACTATCACAGCCATCAGCGCGGCTGCAGTAAGTAGGTATTTTTTCATGACACTATTTAAATTAATATACTTTTTACTTTTTTGCGGATACCTGGGCAGCATGCAGCATGAGATCATGGAGATCTGTATTTTTTATAAAAGGCATGAGCAGCTCGCTTCCCGGGCCATATATGGCGACCTCTACATAATCCCCGGAATGATCCATGCTGATCCAGCCGACAGAATTATGCTTTTTCTGGATTTCAGAATATAGTTTAAAAGGAAGTTTCTTGTAGTTGTACAGGCCGTCTTCCTTTTCAAGGCCGTTATAAAATCCTAAAAGCAACCGGGCTTCGTCATCGGTCAGACTGATCCTGTTGCCTTCATGGATCCAGTCTTTAACCTGCTGGATATTGAAATCTGCATGAATTTTATTTAAAATATACTCGTTGGTATACTTATAATTTGCAATGCTGTTGAAATTCTTTGTGGCGTCCGGCCCGTAGATGGTTCCCGGATTAGCATTCCCATGATCTGTCGTAATAATAACCAGCGTATTTCCGTCCCGTTCCGCAAAATCTATGGCAGCCTTTACGGCCTCATCAAAAGCCAGCTGATCATGGATTAGTGCTGCAACATCATTCGCGTGTGCCGACCAGTCGACCTTCCCGCCCTCTACCTGGAGCACGAAACCATGAGGGTGATCTTTCATCTGACCGATAGCTGCCACTGTCATCTCTGCCAGGGTAGGGGTGTCCTTAAATTCATTCAGATGCTCCCGGTCTACTGTGTATGGAAGGGCTCCTGTAGAAAAAACACCCAGCGTTTTCCGGTTCGGGTTTATATTTTTCAGGCCTGCTGCATCCCGGATGATCTGATAACCTTTTTGTTCGTATACAGAATAAACATCTTTCCTGTCCTCTCTTTTTTCAGGGTTGAAAAATTCATCCCCGCCCCCCATCATGACGTCCATCCCTAACTCAGCATACAGTTCTGCGATCATAGGTTCTGCATTCCTCTTTTCCGAGTTAACACAAAATCCAGCAGGCGTAGCATGGGTGATCGTAACCGTTGTTACACAACCCGCTTTTTTGCCGTTCTGTTTGAACTGTTGCCATACCGGCAGGTACTTTTCGCCGTTTGGCCCGGTATTCAGGACACCGTTTTTTACCCTTACGCCCCCGCCGAAAGCTGAACTCGCAGCTGCAGAATCGGTGACAATGGAACTGGCTGAAGCTGTACTCATCAACGCCCGGGATACCTTTTTGCTTTCATACAGACCGATCCAATGGCTGGTCTTGCCTAAAATATTCCGGGAATACAGGTCTGCCATGGTTAAAGTGCCCAGACTCATTCCGTCACTAATCATAAAGATGATATTCTTTGCTTTTTTTGAGCCGACTAAAGACTTTTGCTGCCCCGGAAGAGCGGCAAGTTCAAGCGGACTTAAGGCAAAGGCTCCTGAAAACAGTGCCGAACCTTTTAAGAACTTTCTTCGATCCATGATAATAATGATATTGCAATTTAGAAATTATGTTGAGTAAATGTCACAGGGTTGCATTAAAAAAAAATTAAAATGCATATGATTGTCATATTCTTAACTTATCTCCACTCCGTTAGTGAATATATAGAAATCAGAATTAGTGGTGATGAGACCTGAAATTGATAATGTGGGCGGTGATTAATCCGGCTGCGCCGATATATATCAGTGGAAGATGAACTTCAAATAAGAGGTCGGCGAATACGGAAACTGCAATCAGCAGCAAAGAAAGCCAGAATAAGAGCCGCAGGTTTTTGTTGTGGACTTTTCTTATAATGCGCAGTACGACAACTGCACCCGTCACAAGAAAAAAAAGGTCAATGTAAGGGTTATGAGAGATTCCCAAAGGAATCACCATCAGCAGTGGAAAAATAATGCAGTGGATAAGGCATAAAACAGCAGCAGATATACCCAGTGCATCCAGAATCTTGTTTTTCATATCAAAAATATTTAAATTCGTACGGTAACTTTGTTGCAAAGCTATTCAAAATAATATGATAACGCAACAAAGTTGCTTTAATTGATATATGAAACAGGTAAGGAATACTCAGGCAAAAACAGAAATACTTAATCTTATCAACCATTCGGATGTTGCTCTTTCGCATTCGGACATTCAACAAAAACTGGGAGACCTCTGCAATAGGGTTACTATTTACAGAGTGCTTGAACGGCTCGAAAATGAAGGGCAGATCCATAAAGTGACCAATATTGACGGTGTGGTCAATTTTGCACGTTGTATTGATACATGTTCTGAAAAACATCATCAGCATAATCATCTCCATTTCAACTGTGAAGTATGCCATTCGGTAACCTGTATAGAAAATGTAATTCCTGCTATTAGTCTGCCCGAAAATTATATTGCTAAAGACTACAATTTTGTCATAAGCGGTATCTGTCCAAAATGCTCATAATCTATCTTTATCTGCCTTTTTGTCTATAAATATACACAGCTTTGCTATTTTTAATTGTTCAAATTAGAATTTAAGTCAGAGCTTTTCCAGCGAATCATTTTTTTTTGATAAACTTCTCATTGATATAATAGATCATCATTGTCGAATATGAATAATGAAACAACATAAAATTGCCTTTCTTATCATAAAACTGTGATTTATATTCTGTTTTTTATTATGATCTTTATATTGTCTATTAAAGACAAAATCAAAACTGCTTGAATATAATATTATACTGGCATATTTTGTGTTTAATAATAAACGCATTTTTTATGATTTAAGGTATATTAATGAAATGTTTATAATATTTCAAAGGTTTTTAACAGTTATTGTTTAACAAGTTGGTATTTGATCTGTCATGAGTAGCTCCATATGATCTGGAAACAAACACAAATATTTTTCTAAGAACTATCCAATTGATTGATAAAATTTTATATTCATAAAATAAGTGCTTAAATAATACTGACAATAATTTATGTACGTTATTACAGATCAGCTGAGGAATCTAGGCTTCAGCGTTAATAAGCTCAATAATCTGATAGAAAGAAATAACAATATCAGAACATTCAGTACACTGGAATACTTCTGCATTTACATCATCATGGAAGATATCCGTCTGGAAGTTGAAGGAATACATTATATCATAAAGCCCGGGCATATCGTATTTATAGGACCGTATAAAAAGGTTAAGTTTGGCCCAGCTTTAGGGGAAGAGATATTTATTATTGTGTTTTCTTCCAGTTTTTATGAGCGTTCTTCGAAGGATAGCTTATTTTTAAATTCCCAGCTTTTTTTTAATTATAGTTCCGATCTATTCGTTGCCCCGTTCACTAATCTTGAAGAGAAGAGAGCCGTTTTTATGGAACGGATGGAAAGTTTTCAGCTTAAGGATGAGAGCCTTTACATTTCCGCGGCCCATAATGCGATAGAGAGGCTTCTTTTGGACGCATTTTTGCATATACCAGCAGATGAAATGAAGAAAGATGTTAAATTTGATTACCTATACTATGTTAACCGATTCAAGGTGCTTTTGCAGAGAGATTACAGGAAAGCCAAGAAGGTTTCCTATTATGCCGGTGAACTCAATATATCAGCAAGGAAGCTTACAGAGATGACAGAATACGTTTTAGGCAAGACAGCCAAACATATCATCATTGAAAAAATTATCAGTGAATGCAAAAAAGCTTTAAATTTTTCCAATAATACCATCTCCGAAATTTCTTATGATCTGGGTTTCAGCAATGAAGGGAATTTTAGCAACTTTGTTAAGAAACATACAGGAAAAAATCCCTCAGAAATGAAATAATAATGAAAAATATTGTATATTTACTATAATAACCGTTAAGTGATAAATTTGGTTATATGGGTACAAAATATTTTTTACTAGCACTACTTCTTTTTGCTTGTGTAAGGGTGTTTTCACAGAATGATGCCGTACGTCTGAATGTAAATCTATACCCTGTACAAATGCTGACTTTAGAGGCTCAGCCCGGAGTTAATGAGAATCTTGATATGATGACAGCGGAAAAGAGGCAATTGATTGTTACCAGCCCTTCCGGATTTCAGATTGATGCCAGCCATGGGCAAATCTATATAGAAACCATAGAGAATCATAAATCAAAGGAATCTTCTGTAAAGGCCTTCTGCAACAAGGTTCATCATCTTTTTGAGACAGCAAGAGGAGCTGTTGAAAAAAAATACAGCATTGATAAGAATATGGAGAAAATTATACAGAAGATTGGCTGTTCTGAAACCGAAAATTCCGATCATTTGGTTTTAACTCTGATTTCTCAATAATGATTTAACATAATAAGTAGTATTTTTATATGCATTGAATAACGATTTTAGGAGAAAATATATGTTAAAATACTTATTTAAATTGAAAAATAACTAAAATATTCTATTTATAATTATTCAATTGTTAATTGTAAACATTTATGAAATTTTACTTTTTATATTTTTCTATAAAATACCCTTCTCATTTTTAATCTGATGTAGAGAACAAAATTCACAAATAAGAAGTCTTTTTTTACAAAAACTGTGGTATGTGTATTGTCTAATTTTGCACAAGAATTTTTAACAATAACTTAATACAACAATTTAGACTTATTATGAAAAAGATTATTTTCGGTTCTTTAGTTCTTTTCGGAATGGTCACTGTAAACGCTCAAAGCGTAACACTTAATGTGAGACTAAAACCAATCCAGACTCTGGTAATCAACAGTGCCCAGAAAGTAGTTAATTTAGACTATGCTACAAAAGATGATTACGCGAATGGAGTATCATCCGTAAATGCTGATCATTTAAGTATTTACAGTACAGGTGGATTCCAGGTGAAAGTTAAAAGTGCTAACGCTGTAATGCAGAACGGAGCAAAAAGTATCCAGGCCAACAGTATTCAGATTAAAGCAACTGCAGGATCGGAAGCCGTTACAGGAGCACAATATGCCCAGAACGTGCAGTTGTCTGCAACTGAAGCTACCTTGGTAACGTCTACTGTAGGGGGTGTTGATAAAAAAATCAATATCGAATACAAAGGAGCAGGAGCCAATGCTTATCTAGATAACTATATTGCAGGGCAGACCCCTTCTGTTTACAGTACGGAACTTACGTACACGATCATTGCCCAATAGATACTGATTGAAATATTAAAAATATAAAGTGTTACAAATAGTATTGTAGCACTTTTTCTGTAATTTTAATATTAAAAAAAATTAATGAAGAAGATGCGTTTTATTTTTCTCTGCCTTATCTGTTCTATGTATTCTTTGGCCTATGCACAAACAGGAGTTTCCGTATCTCCTCCAAGGCTTTATTTTGAATCTGGACTTGGTAACAGCGGTACACAAAAAATAACAATAACCAATGTAAGTGCAAAAAATTCACTGGATCTGGCAGTCAGTCTTGGTGATTGGGAATACAATGATAAGGGAGAAAATCTAATGTCTGCCGCAGGAAGTTTGCCTGTATCCTGTTCCGGCTGGATTTCGGTAAAAAAGGAAGATAATTATTTTACCCTCGCTCCGGGACAGAGAAAAGATATTGATGTTACGCTTACCGTTCCCAGTACATTATCTGATCAGCTGAATGCGCATACAGCGGTATTGTATGTAAGCCAGATGAACCCGGTGGATGATGTGGATAACAGAGGCGCTAATATTAAAGTGAGCATCCGGTCGGGTATTAAAATATTCCATAAATTTCCGTCTGCCAACACAAAGAAAATAGAGATTAAAAACCTCAGTTTCGAAAAATCAGCAAAGACCCTGAATCTCTTTTTTGAAAACCAGGGTAATATATGGGTTGACGGGAAAGTTTCGGGAGACCTGGTCAATACGCAAACCGGTAAAAAAATATCTCTCGATCAGATTATTTTTTATACGATGCCCGGAAATAAAAGAGAAATGGATATTCCGCTCCCAGCATCTCTGGAGAAAGGAAAATATACGGCATCCGTACTGATTGATTATGGCGACAGCAATAACCTGGAAGTAGGAGAGCTAAAATTCACATATGAGTAACAAGAAATTTTACATCATCATATTATTGAGTGTTTATCTGAATTGTTTTGCACAGATTTCTTACAATTCCTGGGTAAACGATTACCTAATGATCAATTCTTTTGGCGGCAATACCAATCCGGAAGCCTATACTGTTAACCTTTCAGGAAACGGATATATCAACATACCATACTGGAGGCTTTCTGTACGGCTGATGTCCCCCATCACCTCGGCTGATGGCAATTATACAATTCCGGCCAATAAAGTAGCATTCTGTCCGGTTTCCACTTCCGGGAATGCATATCCCTATAATGTTCCTACCGTTTCCCAGATCGGGATGCCGCTCAACGTGAACCTGCAGGAAGGACAGGAAGTTTTCCTGGTTCCACAATCCAATGCTGCATTGTATAATTTTCCATTTTTATTTTTCGGGTATTACTACAGCCTTCAGATCAAATACAGTTTAACATTGCTGGGCGGAGCTTATCTTGGGAATTATCCTTCATGGACCAATTTCGTAGCACCCATGCAGTTCACCGCTTATGACCGTTATAATAATGTAATCGGAAGAATGGACCATTATTTCAAGTTTCAGATCGGAACACTTTCCGGAACGCCGCCGGATGTTCCTGAGCTGTCTTTGAAGTTTTCCGGAAATGCGGTTAACGGCTTACTGGAATTCAACAGTCGGAATGATTATATGAATGGAGTGAAAACTACCTATCCCAGTGCACTTATTGTAAAAAGCAATACCAACTACCAGGTCAAAGTGAGATCGCTGCAGAGCCAGTTTGCTTCCCAGGCAGGAAATACACTTCCACTTGAAACCGTAAACCTAGCCCTGACAGCTGTATCAGGAAATCCTGCAAATGTATATTCCATTGCATTAAGTACAGTGCCGCAGCTGGTTGCTAAAGGCGGATATACCCAGGGATCCAGTGTTTATTTTGATATCACCTATTCAACGAGTCCTAATGATCAGAGATTTATTACTGCCAAGCCAGCAGACTATTCCACTACATTACAGTATGAAATAACACCCCAATAAATACCAGAATGCCTGTTCATCTGTTTAGGAATATAACAATTGTATTTTTTGCGTTACTTTCATGCCTATTCATACCTGCACAAAGTCTTTCCGGGGTCACTATGGATATCCGTAATGAGGCTGGTTCAGACCGATCGGGCATTCTTGATTATACTATTGTACTGAAAAATCAGGGCAACAGTCGTTTCAAGGGAGATGTGCATATTTCCGTACCTACAGGCTTCAGGAATATAATGGACACAGATTTACAGGCTGATCTCGGCCCGGGAGAAAGTGCATTCCTGCCAGTAAAGATCGTTGTGACCAATACTGCAGCTTCAGGGCTTTCCAATATTGCTTTTGATCTCAGGAATCTTCAGGGCAGAGTAATAGAACGGAAGCAGATAGAATATAAGGTAGCTGAAAACACCACCATGAGGATCACTGCGGAAAATCCGGTCATCTTCATCAATAGTGACCGTGACTCTATTGTGGTGCGGACAAGGGTTGCGAATCTGGGGAATAAAAAACAGGATGTAACGGTCGTTTTTAAAGTTCCCGATGCTGCTCAGGGCAATTTGTTTACGGAGCAGAAAGGAAGTATTGACGTAGAGAAGGATACTGTATTTATGGTCCGGTTTAGGCCTACTGCCAATATGCTGAAAAATCCGGAATTCATTATTAATGTTGCGGCATTCAGGGAACCGGATAAGGAAATTTTCGGAAATGCTTCCGTGTCCATCCAGAATGTATCTTCCATCCAGCGCTACCGCTACCAGAACAATGACTTTTCCAATTATACAAAAAACTCCATAACGGCAAGCTACAGGCGGATAGGGGAGACTTCCAATATGTACCAGCTTGCGGGTTCCGGTGGTTTTAATCTGCGTTCGGGCTACCTTTTTGCCAGAGGGAATATTTATACCATCAATAATCAGAATGATCCGATTGTCAATAATACTTACGTTTCCTATCATCGCGGAGGCAGTACTTTTACGTTAGGTAATGTCAGCAGGCTGATGGAAATGTCTCTGTTCGGAAGAGGAGCCGAATACAGCTACACAACACCGGATCGCAATAAAAAGCTTGAAATGGGATTTGTAGACCAAGCCTTCAGTCTTATAGAAAGGAATTCTTTCCTGAAATATGGGTATGGCTTTTATGCACGTGGTGCGGTGGGTGAACAAAATGACAAACGAGGCATCTCTGCAGGGTATGTTTTTCGTAATGATCCATATGAACATGCAGATCATCATCTGTCAGGCTCAGATTTCAGGTATGCTTTTAATAAAGACTGGAGGATGAACGGAAGGATTTACGGTGGCCTGAGTTCCTATCATAATCTGAGCTTGATCAAACCCTCCCTTGCCGTAGAATCCCAGTATTCCGGAATAATAAAAAAGGTAAACCTTAATGGTAGTTATTTCTACAGCTCAGATTATTATCCAGGGAACCGTAGAGGAGTGCTTCAGATACAGCAGAATGTTTCAGCTCAAGTGTTTAAGCAATATTCAGTTTATGGTAACCTCACCATCTCCGATTTTTCACCAAGATATTACTTCTTAAATAATAACCTGCAATCCAACAGTACTAGATTTGATGCCGGGCTGAACTTCCCCCGAAAAGGAAATTTCGGACTTGGAGTCAGTTTTCAGTACCAACAGGAAAAGTCAAATACCTATAATAATTTTTTTGACACTACCTTGAATCAGGAGTCAAAGCAGCTCGTATCCAGGAGGTTTACGGAATACCTTAACTGGTCCAGTTCAGACTTTACGCATTCAGCCGGATTGGGGTTTGAAGCCGGGCTGGTGAACTATCCGGATTTGCAACGCCCGAAATACCAGATGAAGGCGGTTGGAAATTACAATTATAAATGGCTCAATGCAAGTTTTTCATACCAGTACGGAAGCTATTACCTCTCGGAGTATGCTTTTTCGAAAATTTTTAACCAGTCGGGTTCTTATACAAAACTATTTATTTCAGCATTTGTCAACCAGGAATTTTTCGACCATCAGTTTATCATCAACTCAGGCCTTTCATATACGGATGATCTTCTGTACGGAAAATCGCCATCCGGTTTCGTCAATCTGAAATACAATAGGGAACGGTACGGAATATTCCTGAATTCATCATGGTTCAACTACGCTTCAAGAAGTACCGGGAATAATATCTTTACCATCGAAGCCGGGGTTAGCCTTCAACTTGAACCTTCCACGCTCAATGCTGGTAAAAAAGGAAATATTCATGCTTTCGTCTATTTTGATTATAATGATAATAATATTTATGACGAAGGTGATAAGCCGGCAGAGGGCTATCTGATTATGCTGAATAACATTTCTTTTAAAACTGATAAAGAGGGAATGTTGTCCTACAATGCTGTTCCCTATGGAAAATACCCGATGAAGCAGATTATTCAGCAGGGTTGGTACTATGATGAAGTGAACGTTGAATTGAGTCAATACAACTATACCCTGGATATTCCGCTGCACCAGAATGGAACCGTGCAGGGAAGTATTCAGTATGATTATGATGCCAAGACAGCTCTGGAATTCAGCCCGAAAACAGGGGGAATCATCTTTAATATCTATAAAAACGACAGGCTGTTACAGCGTACAATAACGGATGATAACGGAGAATTTATTTCTTTTCTGGAATCGGGAGTATACAGGATAGAGCTCAATCAGAATTCACTGCCTGCCAATACCTATTGTGAGCGTACTGCTGTGGAAGTCAACATTCAGGCAGGAAAGATCAAAAGTGTCGATCCTTTTATAATAAGGGTAAAAAACAAAAATATACGGGTGAAAAAATTCGGAGAAGAATAGTAATGGTATTATTTCAGAATCAAAAGCTTTTTCAGTTCGCAGTTCAGGCATCCCAGGATAAATTCAGTAAAATACATCTGGGCACTCATTGATGACGTTTTGGGATGAAGTTCCAGCGTTTTCGAAAGGACAATCTCATCGCGATAGGCCAGGCAATAATGGGCATGGATAGTCTTCAGCCCGTCAGAAATCAGGTTTCCATGTACGCCGATCCCCCAATCTGACCTGAATATTTTAGATATACTTAAAGCCATTCGTTCTGCTATGCTATGAGGGGATGGGTTTTCCGACTCACCATCCTTGGAATGAAATATTTCCGGGACATGGATACTGTTATGGGTATATGTAAAACCACCTTTGAAGATATCCTTTGAATTCTGCATCTGAGAAAATGAGAATTGTAGAAGTCCTGAAGTAATATTTTCAGCGACAGCAACAGTCTCATGTTCTGTGGTTAAAGTATTATTGATGAAATTGAGCAATCGGTGATTCAGTTCCATGGTGTGTGTGTGTAATTATAGTTTGCGATGCAATAAACAAGCCATTATCCTTTGATTGTAAAGCTGTGGTTAAATATTTACATCTTTCCTGGAAATCTATAAAAAAGGAACAACTTTTGAAGGACTGCCTCAGATACCACAACACGCTATGAAAAACAAATATTTTGGGAGGATAGCATTGATCGGAGGGGGACCTGCATCTTTGTTTATCATGAAACACATTGTTGAAGAAAAACTTAAGCCTGAATCTATTTACATTTTTGAAAGGCATGACCGCCTGGGTGCAGGAATGCCCTATGGAAAGTATGGTGCAGAACGGGAACATGTTGCTAATGTTTCTGCCAATGAACTGCCGGAACTCGCAGAGGATTTCGTAACCTATATCAACAGGCATCCTGCGACTGAATTCAAAGATTTTTATGATGCTCACGGTATTAATGAATACCAGGTAATCCCAAGGCTTTTATTAGGCAACTACCTGGAAGAACAGTTTAATCAGTATATTTCAAGAGCTAAAAAGCTTGGGATTGATGTTCAGGTTTTTACCAACTCGCCTGTAATAGACATCATCAGAAAAGAAAAGGAAGAAACCTTTGAAGTGGTCACAGAAAATGAGGCTCACTATCCCGTAGGAAATGTAATTATCTGTACCGGTCATTCGTGGCCCAAACGCAACGAGCAGAAAATCAAAGGCTGGTACGATTCTCCTTATCCTCCTTCAAAGTTTTCCGGTGCAACCAATTATCCGGTGGCCATAAGGGGGACGTCATTAACGGCGGTGGATGCCGTAAAAACACTGGCCAGGCATAACGGGTATTTTGAGTCTAAGGGTGATGAAGTTCAGTATTTCACCAATGAAGGCAGTGAGAATTTTTCCATCAGCCTCTTTTCATTGGGAGGATATCTTCCGGCACTGAGGTTCCATTCGGAAGAAAGTGCTTATTCGGAAGGCTGGATCATGTCTCTGGAAGATATTTATGCATACAAGAAGTCTCATAACGGTTTTGTGGATCTCGATTATGTGTTCGAGATCAACTTTAAGCAACCCCTACAGAGACGCGATCCTGATTTCTATGAAAAAATTAAGGCATTGAGTATTGAAGAATTTGTAGAAAAGATGATGGAAATCCGCGACAGGCTGGATGGTTTTGAGCTCTTCAAAGCAGAATATGCAGAAGCGGAAAAATCTATCAGAAGGCATCAGTCCATAACCTGGAAAGAAGCCCTTTCAGCATTCAGCTATGCTGTTAATTATCCTGCCAAGCATTTTTCAGCAGAAGATATGCTCAGGCTCCGTAAAACCTTAATGCCGCTTATTTCTATTATTATCGCATCCCTTCCGCAATCCTCTTATCGTGAACTGATCGCCCTTTATAATGCCGGCAGGGTCAGTCTTATTGATGTAGATGAAAAGAGCCGTGTAGACCCTCATGATGAAGAGGGGGGTATTTATCACTATACCGATGATGAAGGGAATGAAAAAAAAGAGCATTTCAGAATGTACATAGATGCTATCGGGCAGCAGCCTATAGAATTTAATCAGGTACCTTTTGAAGGTTTAAAGGACAGCGGAACCATCAGTTCCGGATATCTGCGCTTCAAAAGTGCCGAACAGGGTGAGGAAAGCTATGAGAAGGATCATACCAATATCATTAAAACGGATCAGGATAACTATTACCTGAGGGTAAAAGGATTGAATATCAATGACTATTTCCAGGCTCTTGACTATTATGGCCACGCTACAGAAGGACTCTTTATTATCGCTGTACCTTATATCGGAGGTCTGAATCCGGATTATTCAGGGTTGGATTTCTGTGATACCGCCGGAAGAGTGGTGGTAAAAGCAATGCAAAGAAGTTTTGGTGAAGTACTGTTATAGTATGCTTCACTATAATGAGCCATACAACAAGAAGACCCGCAGATTTGAGCTGCGGGTCTTCTTGCAATATTAAGATAATTCTTGTTACGATCCTGTCTGTAACATATCATAAGTCATCACAGCAGGTTCTTTTCCAAAAAGGCAGGAGAAGATGTTCTGAAATTCATGGATGTATTTACATTTGATAGAGTTCCCATAAATCTTCAGCCCTTCAACGATTTTCCTTGAGTTTAAGTCAATATCGTATTTGATAAAGGGTTCTGGTCTTTCATAACGTATTCTCTGTTCAGATGCATACGTTCTGAGGAATCCGAATTTTTCCAGCCATTCTTCTGTAATCTGGATCGGTCTGATAGCTTCTGCCGGAACCGAAACACTGCGAATATCATTTTCAATTCGTACAAAATAATCCTTTTCATGATTCTGAAATATCTCAGTAATCCTGAAAGTATCATTCTTGTATTCAACAAGATTTTTAATTTTTAAATCAGCAACGTTCATAATATTCTGTGTTAAGATGGAGTTAAGTAATTGAATTGGTTTTATATTATGTTTAGTTTGCAAATATTATGCCTGAGATATAATTATCAGAAAATAAATAAATATTTCGTGAATAATCAAGAATTTTTTTTTTGACGAATATTTAATGTATAAAGTACATTTATATGAAAAGCTTACCAATCCTTTTCAGCGGATGCTTCGAAATTGCGTGTAGAAAAATTTCTACATGAACGGGATTTATTTCTACATTGATTATTTTCCTGTGTGCCTGAACAGCCTTACTTTTGCAATGTTATTATGAACCCTCTTAAAGACTTTGTCTTATGGGAATTCAGATAAGCTGACACCGCCGAAGATAGATTCTAAAAATGCAAATGTGATAATGCTGGAACGCAAAGTTCCCCATAATATGCTTTCAGTATTTCCCTGTTCAGATCCTTATTTAAATTTAAACCTGTTGTTCTTCTTCGGCGTATGATCACCGGTTTTCCGGTGTCATTCAGCTTTGTTTACTTTTCATGCCGAATGCATTATTTGTGATTCTCCAGCCACTGCAGGCGGCGCTGATCGGGAAGGTGCTTTACTGTAAAATGTTCAAATACGGCATTGAATCCCTGTCCGTCCGGGCATGCTGCCATAAGGCCGGTCATTACCGGAGTATTGTCCTGAAGGTACGCATTACGCATCATAATATACGTTTTGTCGTCAAAGGAATAGAAGATTTCAACAGCATCAAGCCTCCGTACTGCTTTAATCCACACTGCCGGCGGAGCTTTATCCAGGGTAATCACACTCCAGTCGCTGGTATGATGGGTGACTACTGTGCTTAAATTGTATTTTCCGTCGACAAACTCAACTCCTGCTTTGATGTAATTTTCCTTATCAATCCTCAGCATCAGTCCCATCTGGTCAAAACGGGCTTTGTACTGGCCTGTTATTTTTACCTTAGCTTCAAACTCCCCGCCGTAGGTACCATAATAAAACGGTGCATCATCAACGGTAAAGCCATAATGTGAGATCCTCCAGTAATCACTCTGCGGAGTAACAAACATAGAGAGGGCATTGTTTTTAACTTCCCATTTTGAGGGTTCATTGAACCAGGTCATTTTTTCCAGGGTCTGTGCAAAGCCGGAGTTAAACGAGCATAGAAGCGCCGGAATTATCATCTTTTGTATTGCTGATCTTAACATAAGTGTATATAAAATGATTAATTTTGCAAAATTAAGCTGCACATACTGTTTCATCAATACTGATAAATAACCATTTTATGGAGATCCTTGAGACCCTGAACAGGGCTTTGCTGAATGACAACCCTGCCGGGAGCGCAGGCTGTTCCTTAGATATCAATACCTATAAGCAGATGGCCGTGATGTATTCACGCGTTGAAAATGCTATGGTGGTTCTCAGTGATATGCAGTCGGAGAAAAGCTTTGTATACGGATCCGGGACCTCTCAAAAGCTGGGATTGAATTTGACGCAGTTTCCTTTGGAAATAGATTCCATCTGGGAAGATGATATTATCAACAAAATACATCCGGAAGACAGGATTAAAAAATACGTCCATGAGCTTCGGTTTTTCAATTGTCTTCAGAACATCCGGTTTACAGAACATCCGCCTTATTATGTGTCCTCAAGAATCCGTATGATGGGAGATACCTCTGACTATATCAGTATCCGGCACAGGATGTTTTACGTGTATTCACCGGTTAATCATAACCTGAGGTTTGCCATTTGCCTCTACAATACCGAAGTAAACCGTACAGATAAGCCATTTAAACCTGAATTTTTAATTGTTGACAGCGGCACAGGCAGCATTATTTCAGAAGACAGCCTGGATTATGGCCATATTTTAACCTCAAGGGAAATGGAAATTTTAAGATATATCGGAGAAGGTCATACCAGCAAAGAAATAGCAGCATCTCTCTCCATCAGCATCAATACCGTAAGCCGTCACCGTCAGAATATTCTTGAGAAGCTCAAAGTAAAAAACTCTATTGAAGCCGTATATTTCCAGTTACCCTGAAAGCTCTTACCCATCAAAATCATTATGCTGCAAGAAAGCGATAGAATGATGTAATTTCAATAGCGTATACTCTACAATTTATCCTGATTCCATAGGAATCCGGTATATTTTCAATTGAATAGCTATTAAATATGAAATAATCTTGTTTTCAAAACTAAATATTAAAATAATACATTCATAATACTATTCTATTTAAAATTTGAAATATAACGTGTAGGCATATCGTATATTTGTTAATACACACTAAATAAATTGAGGATGAGCATTAACTTTGAAAAAGCAACGTTTAAAGACTTTGAGAATATTCCCGGCTACGATATGATGCAGCGCGCCGATTACTATTATGAATTTCTGGAATACATGAAATCCAGGGGGCGGCATCACTACCGGCTTCAGAACAATACCGGCTGTGGATCAGTAATGAATGTCGGGGAAACAGCCCCAAAAGATTATATCAGTTTCGTTACCAGCGATTATCTTGGATTTACTCAGCACCCGAAAGTAAAGCAGGCAGCTATTGATGGAATTGAAAAATATGGTACCGGTACAGCAGCAACCCCTCTCATAGGCGGTTATTATTCATTTCACAACGAACTGGAGGCAAAAATTGCCTCTTTTTTTGGCCGCAGCCGGGATGAATCTGTTGTATTTACTACGGGATATACGGCAAATAGTGCCACACTTCAGATCCTGTTGCAGAAAGAAGATATCGCTATCATTGATATGGCTGTGCATGCAAGCGTATATGAGGGGTGCATCCTCACCAACAGGAAGACTTTTCCCCATAATGATCTGGATGCACTGGAAATGATTCTTCAGGCTTCACAGGAAAAGTACCGCACCAAACTTGTGATCATAGACGGTGTATATTCCCAGGACGGCGATATGGCCCCGATAAAGGAAATATACCGTCTTGTGAAAAAATACAATGCTTATCTTATGATAGACGATGTGCATGGTATCGGTATTTTAGGAAGGACGGGGAGGGGAACCATAGAAGATACCGGATTGCTGCACCATGTAGATATTATCAGTGGGACATTCAGCAAAACGTTTGGTCATTTGGGCGGTTATATCATCACTCACAAGACACTCGCGAATTTTATCAGGTTTCAATCCAGGCAACAGATATTTTCTGCCACCGCGCCACCATCATCCACAGGTATTATCAAGGCTTTGGAGCTTATTGATGAAGAACCGCATTGGCGGGAACAGCTTTGGCGGAACATCGATTATTTCAAAAAGGAGCTGAATGGCATGGGCTTGGATACAGGAACTACCTGTTCGGCTATAATCCCGGTAAAAATTGGTGATCCCCACATAACAGGCGATGTCGGCAGGCAGCTGATACATCAGGGAATTTATACCAATTCCATTATTTATCCTGCTGTAGCAATGAAGGATGCACGTATCAGGATGAGCGTGATGGCTACCCATCAGAAGGAACATTTAGACAAGACCCTGAATGCTTTTGAAGACATGAGCAAAAAGTTCCCTATTACAAGAGTAAAAAAAAGATTCAAAAAGTGAAATATTATAGGTAAGTGTGGTATAAATCATCATAAAAACATTAAATAATTCACTAATTTATTTGTACTTTAGCTGGCAGATTCTGAGTACAAAAAAAGAATAAACTGCGTATTAAAATAAATAAAGAGAAATGCCAAGAAAAGTTGTACAAGGTCCCATCAGGGATAAAGAAAAAACAAAACAGAAACTGCTTGCTGCGGTGGGTAAAATTTTAAGAGTAAAAGGATATTCCGGACTGAAGGTGAGTAAGATCGCTGCCGTAGCCGGTTTTGATAAAAAACTTATTTATGAATACTTCGGAAGTACTGAAAAACTGATTGACGAATACATCCGTTCTCAGGACTATTGGAGCAGGCTGGATCAGCAACCTATAGAAATCGATATGTCAGACGGAGGTCAGGAACTTTCCAAGATGGCGGTTATTGCTCAGTACGACAGACTTAAAAAAAATAAAGAGCTTCAGAAGATCATCCTTTGGGGACTCTCTGAATCCAAGCCTATCCTTAAAAAAATTGCTGATGAAAGAGAAGAAGTAGGAGAAGAGTTATTTACGGCTATTGATCCTCATTTTGGGGAAGATGCTACGCGTTACAGGGCTATTGCGGCGTTGTTGGTTTCAGGCGCTTATTATCTTAATATGTATACCGGTCACAACGCCAGTAAGTTTTGCGGAATCGATCTGAAAACGGAGGCAGGAAGAAAGGAAATCGAAATGGCGATTGAAGAGATCATCGATTCAGCCTACGAAAAAAGAAAAAATAAATAATCAAATAAAGCATCAGTTTCTCATTGAATAAAGATTAATGTTCATTCAAAATTTGAAAACCTAAAACTTTCAGATTAAAACTTTATTCCTTATTTTTGACCAATGGAAAATTTCATAGTATCTGCAAGGAAATACCGCCCACAGGAATTCAATACCGTTGTTGGGCAATCCCATATTACGGATACTTTAGAGCATGCAATCGGAGAAAATCAGCTGGCACAGGCATTGTTGTTTTGCGGGCCCCGTGGTGTAGGTAAAACAACATGTGCCAGAATTCTCGCGAGAAAGATCAATGAAAAGGACGGCTCTGTTTCAGAAGACGGATTTGCTTATAATATCTATGAGCTTGATGCCGCATCCAATAATTCCGTGGACGACATCAGAGAACTTATAGATCAGGTACGCTTTGCCCCACAGGTAGGCAAGTACAAAGTATACATCATCGATGAGGTGCATATGTTGTCTTCCGCGGCATTCAATGCCTTTCTGAAAACTCTTGAAGAACCGCCCGCCCATGCTATTTTCATCCTGGCCACTACTGAGAAGCATAAAATTATCCCAACGATTTTATCCAGGTGCCAGATCTATGACTTCAAAAGGATTACCATTGAAGGCATACAGGATCATCTGAGAGGAATCGCTTCAAAAGAACATATTCTTTATGAAGATGATGCCCTGTATCTTATTGCTCAGAAAGCAGACGGGGCTTTAAGGGATGCCTTATCGATCTTTGACCGCCTATCCACATTCTCCCAAAAGAATATAACGCTGGCAAAGGCAGCGGAAGTGCTGAATATCCTGGATTATGACCAGTACCTGAACATTGCTGATCTTGCAAAGGAAAACAAGATTCCGGAAGTGCTTTCTGCATTCAATGAAATCGTCAAGCGCGGTTTTGATGCGCATATCTTCATTGCCGGTCTTGGAAATCATTTCAGAGATCTGATGATGGCTCAGAATGCTTCTACCATGGACCTTATTGAAGTGGGAGAGAAAACAAAAGTAAAATTCGTAGAGCAGGCAGCCAAATGGAGTGCCCAGCAGCTCGTGGATGCCATTGAAATCTGCAACCATGCAGACATCAATTATAAAAATTCCAAAAACCCGAGGCTTACTGTTGAAATTGCCCTCATGCAGCTGGCTTCCCTTACGGCCGGTGCAGATATTTCAAAAAAAAAAAGTTTATCATCTTAGCTCCGCATCCTAGCGAAGCTGTACAACCGAAAATTCAGGAAAAAAAGCTTGAGGTTAAAGAAAAACCTCAGGAAAAACCTTTGGTGGAAGAGGTGAATGAAGTGGTTATTAAGAAAACTACCAAACCTTTATCAAGGCAGGCCATTTCTTCCGGCTTCAGTATCAGTTCCTTTCTCAATAAAGAAGACAAAGAGGAAAAACAGGAAGAGGCTGTAGTAAAAGATGAAAACCTTCCTCAAAGTCATTTTACCGAAACAGACCTGCAGATGGAGTGGAAGCTCTTTCTAAAACAGGTACAGTCCAAAGACCCTTTTGTATTCAATGCGATCAAAGGCTTCAGTCTGGTTAAGGCTGAAGAAAACACAGTGCGCGTGCTGTATCCTTCAGATTCGGCCAAAGCTGAGTTTGATAAAATAAGCGGTGAGTTTTTCAACCATTTCAAGAGAAAGGTTCATAACTACATGATCCGGATAGAATACCACCGTGATTTCGAGAATCTGAAGATTGAGGTAATGACTAAAAGGAAAATCTTTGAAAAACTGGCCGAAAAAAATCCACTTCTTAAAGAACTTGATAACCTGATGAAGTTTGATTTGTCATAATTTTTTATATATTTGTCAGATAATTGGATCCGGGCGATCATAAAACAGCTCCGGATCAGCCGTCCAAACGGCTTTAACCAGGTGAATACAATATTGATATCATATCAGTTCGCTGAAAACCGCTCCGGTTTTGCTTCCGCTAATAGTTTTAGCGGACGATTTAGCTTTTTCACTGCCTATTACAGAAATTTCAGAACGTATTACCGTTTTTACTGGTATTGCTAACTGATTTTTCTTTCTCAAAAAATACAGGAATACACCTTCAGATATTCCGCATTCATTAAATAATTTTTAACGGCATTTTTTGAAAAGAATTATAAAGTAAGTTTATAATCACTATACTATTGACATTAATTTAAAAATAACAGACAAATATGAATTTAAAAGAATTAAACAGCAATTGGATCAATGAATTTCCGCAACCGATGATGATTGCCGGTCCCTGCAGTGCCGAAAGTGAATCACAGATGCTTGAGACAGCCCGAAGGATCAGGGAAAGCGGAGCTCCGGTACCGGTATTCCGTGCCGGGATCTGGAAACCAAGGACCAAACCGAACGGATTTGAAGGCGTAGGGGTTATTGGACTGAACTGGCTGAAGAAAGTAAAAGAAGAATATGGATTCAAAACAGCAACAGAAGTCGCCAATGCCCATCATGTATTTGCAGCTCTTGAAGCGGATGTTGATGTCCTGTGGATCGGTGCCCGCTCTACCGTGAATCCTTTTACGGTTCAGGAAATCGCTATGGCCCTGAGAGGTGTTGATAAACCGGTTTTCGTGAAAAACCCTGTGAATCCTGATCTCGCTTTGTGGATCGGGGCACTGGAAAGGCTGTTGGGACAGGGGATCACAAAACTAGGGGCTATCCACAGAGGATTTTCAACATACCAGAAGACAAAATACAGGAACAATCCCAACTGGCAGATTGCACTGGATTTTAAAAGCCAGTTCCCAAATATTCCGATGCTGATCGATCCTTCCCATATCTGCGGTAACAGGACTGGACTGGCAGATATTACCCAGGAAGGACTGAATGTAGGATACCAGGGCGCCATCATAGAAAGCCATTGCAGTCCGGATGAGGCATGGAGCGATGCTTCCCAGCAGATTACGCCGGAAGTACTTGCCGACCTGATTTCCAACCTTAAGATCAGGACCACGGAAATGGCCGGTTTCGAAGATGAAATGGACCGGCACAGAACGCTGATTTCAGATATCGACTTCCAGCTGATTGAACTTCTTTCCCAGCGAATGAAAGTCTCTGAAAAAATCGGAAAGCTGAAGAAGGAAAACGATATCGCCATCTTCCAGCCTGAACGGTGGAAAGTAATCACTGAATATGCAAGGCAGAAAGCCGGTGAGACCGGGATGTCCCAGGAGTTTATGGAAAAACTTTTCAAAGCGATCCATGAAGAGTCGATCGAGGTTCAGAACAATATCATGATCGATCGTTAAACGGTTGCCCAATATCAGATGTCACGGCAGAAAATCACGGGAGAAAGGATGTTTACCCTTATATTCAGGTTTTCTGCCGTGATTACTATCTTCTAATTTCCTATATTTGTACCTGTAAAATATGAAAGGAAAAATCATCAAATCTACAGGAAGCTGGTATCAGGTCCTCGATCTGGAAACCGATGCCATTTTTGAAGCCAGGATACGCGGGAAATTCAAACTCCTGAAAACCCGGCTTACCAATCCTCTTGCTGTGGGAGATCATGTGGAATTCCAGCTGGAGAAAGATGATATTGCCTGGATCACCAAAATAGAGCCGCGCAGGAATTACCTGATCCGGAAATCGGTCAACCTTTCCAAAGAAGCGCATATCATTGCGTCCAATATTGATCTGGCCTGTTTTATTTTTACGTTGAAACATCCTGAAACATCTTTAGGGTTTCTGGACCGCTTTCTGGCCTGTTGTGAAGCGTACAACATTACACCACTCATCCTGTTCAATAAAATGGATGTTCTTAATGAAGAGGAGGCTGAAATGGTAAAGGATATTGAATTCCTCTATCAAAATATCGGTTATAACACCTTAGAAATCTCTTCTTATACAAAGCTTCACCTTGACCAATTACAGGACTTGCTCAAGGATCAGACATCCGTGTTCTTCGGACATTCCGGATGCGGTAAATCTACCCTCGTTAATGCACTTCAGCCCGGACTTAATCTCAGAACTTCAGAAATATCGGACACGCACCTCAAAGGTAAGCATACCACGACTTTTGCCCAGATGTATTTCTGGAACTTTGGCGGGAATGTCATTGATACTCCCGGAGTCCGTGAATTTGCAATGATCGATATCGAAAAGGAGGAGGTGCAGCATTATTTCCCGGAAATATTCAAAAAAAGGGAAGAATGTAAGTTCCATAACTGCCTTCACATCAACGAACCCAAATGTGCTGTCATCGCCGGCTTGGAAACCGGAGATATTTTTGAATCCCGGTATGCCACTTATATCAAACTGATGGATGAAGCGGAAGAGGCCGTGCAGAAATAGCGTAGGTGTAATGTATGGTATACATTATACAGTGCATTTTGCTCAAGACTATCCTGGAATTTAAGGGGTTTTTCGATTTTTTTAGCGTATAATACGATGGACACTTAATAAAAGTTTCCATGCATCTCAATTTCTATGATTTCTGGCTTCCGCATGGATAGGCATCTTAGAAATCAGTACTTTTTCCTGTTATTTAATCCGCATACTTACTTTCGATGTCTGATTTATTTTAAGTACTTATTTATATAATAAGTATATATACAAATCCATTAAAATAAAAAACCCAGCCGAAGCTGGGTAAAAACTAATAACCATGAAAACTCAAATTAAACATGAGAATCGGAATGTAATAAACAATTACTGTGCCAAAATATTTTTGTTTTTAATAAATTTCAAAATATTTTTATGTTGTGAAAAAATTAAATGCTATTAAAGGTATTTTTTTGTAATTTCGCGCCATTAAAAAATTACTATATTTATGTCTAACATTACATTCACGATGATTAAGCCTGATGCAGTTGCTGACGGACATATTGGGGCCATACTGGGGAAAATCTCTGAGGCAGGTTTCAGAATCAAAGCAATGAAACTGACGCAGCTTACTGTTGCTGATGCTAAAAAATTCTATGAAGTACATTCAGAAAGACCTTTCTACGGAGAATTGGTAGAATTTATGAGCTCAGGACCAATCGTAGCAGCAGTATTGGAAAAGGATAATGCTGTAGAAGATTTCAGAACGTTGATCGGAGCTACCAATCCTGCTGATGCCGCTGAAGGAACCATCAGAAAGATGTTCGCCAGAAGCGTAGGGGAGAATGCAGTTCACGGATCAGATTCTGATGAGAATGCATTGATCGAAGCACAATTCCATTTTTCAGGAAGAGAAATATTTTAAGAATATTTTATACCATAAGGAGCCGGGAGTTTTCCCGGCTTTTTTGTGACATATTGACAAACTGTTTATCCTGATTTCCCTGTGCCAAAATGACATACACACCACAGCAGGTGTATAATTCGCTTTTTCAAAGGCCATTCTAATAGCATCATAATGATGATTTATCAGTTACAGTGTCTTGTCAGGCTGCATAGGGGCAAATACGCAAAATAAAAATTACGTATTTATACGGATGTGCCTTTCAGATGATTTATGCATCTTTGTATCACAATAAACAAAATATAAGCATTCAATCTTATTATAGATTGGTAACCATGTAAGCTTAATTCTACTACTCTACACAAGAAAGAGGCAGCCACCCGGCTGCCTTTTATGTTATAAGTATGGTATAAAAGATCAGATCTTTAAAAGTTCAATCGTCTTTTCCGGATTCTCAGCAGAGAACACGGCATTTCCGGCTACCAGGACATCTGCTCCTGCTTCGAAAAGTTTTGAAGCGTTATCCAGGTTCACCCCTCCGTCAATCTGAATCAGGGCTGTGGAATTGTTGCTCAGGATAAGATCCTTGGTTTCAGAAATCTTTTTATACGTATTATCAATGAATTTCTGTCCCCCGAATCCCGGATTTACGCTCATCAGGAGCACCAGATCCACGTCTGCAATAATATCTTCAAGCAGTAACACAGGGGTGGAAGGATTCAATACGACACCTGCCTTCGCTCCTTTACTCTGAATATGGTGGATAGTCCTGTGAAGGTGTACACAGGCTTCATAATGTACGGATACCAAATCAGCACCGTGGTCAATAAATTCTTCCACATATTTTTCCGGTTCTACAATCATCAAATGAACGTCTACGAATTTTTTCGCATGCTGCTGTACAGTTTTCATGACTGGAAAACCGAATGAGATATTCGGGACGAACCTTCCGTCCATAACATCCACGTGGAACCAATCTGCCTGGGACTGGTTAACCATTTCTATATCTCTTTGGAGGTTACCGAAATCTGCGGCTAACAGGGAAGGAGCAATAAGCTTTGTTTTCATTTTACTTTTTATCGTTTACTTTAAATTAAATCTTATACATACTGATAATGCCTATAGCGCTATCTTTCATCAGTCATCATTCATCAATTATCTTAGTGATACTTCAGCTTCATTTCCGGCTGGATCTTCAGCAACGTTTCATAAATAAGCTGGATCACATGGCCTACATCTTCTTTAGAGACCATTTCTACTGTAGTGTGCATATAGCGCAAAGGCAGGGAAATCAGAGCACTCGGAACACCGCCGTTGGAATGCGCAAATGCATCCGTATCGGTTCCAGTAGCCCGGCTGGCCGCTGCTCTCTGGAATGGAATTTCTTTTTCTTTGGCGGTTTCAATGATCAGTTCCCGGATGGTATGGTGAACACTAGGTGCAAAGAAAACAACAGGGCCGTTTCCGCATTTCTGGTCCCCTTCCTTTTTCTTCTCGATCATCGGGGTACTCGTATCATGGGTAACGTCTGTTACGATCGCAATATTAGGCTTGATGGTATCTGCGATCATGTCTGCCCCGTAAAGACCGACCTCTTCCTGTACCGAATTGGTAATGTACAGACCGAAAGGAAGGGTATATCCGTTTTCCTTTAAAAGCCTGGCTACTTCGGCAATCATAAATCCGCCAATTCTGTTATCCAGTGCCCTGCACACAAAATACCGGTCGTTCATTTCAAAGAACTCATCAGGATATGTGATCATGCAACCTACAAAAATACCGAGCTCCTCAACTTCTTCTTTTGAGGTAGCGCCACAGTCGATGAAAATATTTTCAATTTTAGGGACAGGCTCATTCTGGTTGGTCCGGGTATGGATAGCCGGCCAGCCAAAAACACCTTTTATCACCCCTTTCTCTCCATGGATATGAACCACTTTGGACGGTGCGATGGTCTGGTCTGATCCTCCGTTCCGGATCACATAAATAAGACCGTCATCAGTGATATAATTAACATACCAGGAAATTTCATCAGCATGGGCTTCGATGACCACTTTAAATTCAGCCTCAGGATTGATAATTCCGTAGCAGGTTCCATAATGATCTATTTCTATTGTATCCACATAAGGACGGATGTAATCCATCCATATTTTCTGTCCCTGATGTTCGTAACCTGTTGGTGATGAAGTGTTTAGATAGTCTTGTAAAAATCCTAAAGATTTCTTTTCAAATTTCATAAGAAGGAATGATTTTTGATATGAATATTTGTTATTATGAATGTAAAAATAATGAATTTTAATAAGATGACCTGCCTTTTCCTGCTGTTTTTTAGCGCATGTGTTTTCGGGCAACGGGATTCTGTCATTGCCAGGCCGCTGAACCAATATCCCCAGGAATTGCTTAAAACGGATGAATTCGGGAATAAGTATTATTACGATGAAAAGCAGAAGGCTAAAATCTATGAAATAAACGGGGAAACAGTAGTGGTTATGGATGAGCTGGTCCTGATGAACAAGCCCAGGTTCAATAACCAGCTGGACAGGAATTATTATTATTTTCTCAATAAAAAACTATACCGGGTATACCCATTATTCCTGACTGCCTTACAGCAGTACAGGGATATCCGTAAAGATATGTCGAACATGGACAGCAAGACCAAAAGGAAGTTCATGAAGGACCGTCAGAATATGCTGGCCGATCAGTATGAAAAACAGCTGAGGGACCTGACCACTACGGAAGGGCAGATATTTGGAAAACTGATGAACCGGGCTACCGGCAAAAACGTCTATGAAATTATTAAGGAACTCAGAGGAGGCTGGAGCGCTTTCTGGTGGAATGTAAAGGGCAAGATGGCTGATATAGACCTTAAGGACCAGTATAATCCTCATGTGAACCGTACAGATGAGTTCCTGGAATCCCTGCTGCAGTCTAACTGGAATTCAGGGTATCTTCAGCCTTATCCCGGAGCCAGCGATTTCAGAGTCAGAAAGTAAATAAAGAAAAATTCCTGTAATCTTACAGGAATTTTTCTTTTAATATATCAAATACAATTTTATCTACCGGAAGCACAAACGGATTATCCTGCCTGTTGATATCTATCCATTCGGTCTTTTCAATACACGGATCCAGGATCAGGAAATCTTCTTCATTAATGATGTCAACCAGATAATAGATGGTCAGTAACTGTTCATTTTCTTTAAACCTTGAAACCAGGAAATTTTCCTGTGTATACAGATGGCCTACAATATCAATTTTTACATTAAGCTCCTCGTCAAATTCACGGTGGAGACAATCCAGTACTCCCTCACCATATTCTAATCCGCCACCCGGAAATTTCATCAGCGGCTCACCGGCATATTCTTCAAATAAGGTCAGTACCTTCTGGTCTTTTACAACGCAGGCGTATACCCTGATGTTGATGTTGTCTATCATATGTCCTATTTTGTAAGGCTAAAATACGTAAAAATGATTAAAGTGAATGGTGGTAGGATTGATGTATTTGCGTATTCATGTATTTATGTATTTATGATAATGTATAGCTTATACCTCTTATAATCCGTCAATATCAATTATCAATTATCAATTATCAATTATCAATTATCATTCATTCCTATTGCTCATAACTTCACTGCGTTGATCATTTCCCTTTTCCCGGGAGGACCCTGTTTTTTTTCGACTCTGAAACCGAGCTCCTGCAGGATCCTGCGTACGCTGCCTTTAGATGAATACGTTGTTAACAGTCCGTTCATGCTCATTTTGTCAGCAACCAGCTCAAACAGGGGCTTTTCCC
Organism: uncultured Chryseobacterium sp.; assembly: GCA_913775525.1. GTDB lineage: Bacteria > Bacteroidota > Bacteroidia > Flavobacteriales > Weeksellaceae > Chryseobacterium. Next base: position 82,485 of record CAJYLH010000020.1, on the reverse strand, counting down.
AAAGATCAGGCTGAACTCTTGCTCCAAAGCAGTCATAATAAACAAGATTGATTTTCGGTAAGCTAATGGTTTTCAGATCAAAAAAGTCACACTGGATCTTATGCAGGTAGAAGCCGGTAATAATTTCCATGGGGTTTTCCCATTCTGCTTCATGAATTTTATGATAAATATTTTTAAACTCAGGATTATCAAAGAGTTCAAAATAAGCCAGATCATTTACTTCCGATTCATTTACCGGATACTTTTCGAGGGAAAAATAATGGATTACATGATTTTTGTCAGTTTTTAAATATTCATTAATTGTTACCAAAACGTTTAGACCTGTACCAAAACCCAGTTCTAAAATATTAATTTCGTAATCATTAATCAGATTCATTCCATTTTTAATAAACACGTGTTCGGCTTCCTGTAAGGCTCCGTGATGGGAATGGTAGTTTTCATTCAAATCATTGATAAACAGTGTTTTACTTCCGTCATTCGTGGTCTTTATTTCTCTTTTCAATCTATTTTTTGCCAAATTTACTCCAAAATTTTTATATTTGGAAAATTATATTAAATTTGTGGAACATCATAAAAAATTTTAGAAATGATAATTCAAAAAACTGAAAACTCCAGGATTTCTGCATTTGACCCGGAAAATTTCTCATTCGGAAATACTTTCATCGATCATATGATCATTTGTGAGTATGAGAACGGGAAGTGGGGCGATGTAAAATTAGTACCGTACGGTCCGATCCCTTTTACACCTGCAATGATGGGCGTAAATTACGGACAGGCTTGTTTCGAAGGAATGAAAGCTTATAAAGACAAGGACGGGCAGGTTTTCCTTTTCAGGCCTGAAAAGAATTTTGAACGTATCAATAAATCAGCGAAGCGTCTGGCTATGCCGGAAGTGACAGAGGAGATGTTCATTGACGGGCTCAAAGCTCTTGTAGACATCGACAGAAACTGGATCCCTGATGGTGAAGGAATGTCTCTGTATATCAGACCCCTGATTTTCGCTACAGAAGAAGCTCTTAAAGCCAGAATAGCGAACAAATATATGTTTGCCATTGTAGCGACGCCGGCGAAAAGCTATTATACGGAACCGGTTTCCGTGAAAATTTCAGATCATTATTCAAGAGCTGCCAGCGGTGGAGTAGGTTCTGCCAAAGCTGCAGGAAATTACGCCGCTTCTTTTTATCCGACCCAACTGGCTATTGAAGAAGGTTATGAGCAGATTATCTGGACTGATGATGCCACCCATGAATATTTTGAAGAAAGCGGAACGATGAATGTATTCGTAAGAATCAACGATACGATTTATACACCTCCGACTTCTGAAAAGATCCTGGACGGTGTTACCAGAGACAGCTTTATACAGCTGGCGAAAAGGAGAGGAATCGATGTAAGGGTAGAGCCTATTAAAGTTACTGATGTTATTGAAGCCCAGCAAAACGGTACCCTGAAAGAGGTTTGGGGTGTAGGGACTGCGGTAGTAACCACAATCTTCCAGGCCTTAGGATATAAAGGCGAGAAACTGAGCCTTCCTCAGCTTTCTGATGAGGAGAGCTTTGCGGCACAGCTTAAAAAAGACCTTGTTGACCTGCAGAGCAATCTTTCAGAAGATCCGTTCGGTTGGAGGGTGCTCGTAGAAAAAAATATCCTTGAAACGGTATAAGGTTATATAACGACCTTTTCATCATAAGGCTGTCTTAAAAGTAAGATGATGCTCAAAGAATCTACTGAAATGATTCTGAGAGAGGATTTTATTTTTGAGACAGCTTTTTTTGTTTGTTTGAAATTGCATGTTTTCCTACATCATTATGAAGGTGGTATTTCAAAATAATTCAGAATAAGGATATTCCTGATAATTGAAGTATGGAACTTTAGCAAAAAAGAAAATTATATTACAGGTTAAACATCTTCGATACAATAAAAACCGGCTATTAAAGTCGGTTTTTATTGTTAGGTCTCATGTACAGGATCATTTCAGAACTGTTCATCAGTCAGTTCCCTGTTAACCATACTTCCTGCAATCCCGCCTGAAGAAACGGCATAAGAAACAGAACGCATCATGGCTGAATTATCTCCACAGGCAAAAATTCCTTTAACTGTTGTTTTCTGGAAGTGATCTGTTTTGAGGTAACCCTGCTCGGTTACTTCGCATCCTAAAGAAACAGGGATGTCAGAATGCTGCCGGAATGGAACAGATGAATAGACGACATCAAAACTCATTTTTTTTCCGTTTTTGAAAATTACATTGTTCAGCCGTCCGTTTTCATGTTCTATTTCTGTAATTTCATCTTCTATAACCTGTATGTTATGGTGGTTCAGTTTTGCGGTTTGTTCAGCATTGAATTCAGCTTTTCCCCGGGTTAGAATGGTAATTTTATCGGTTAAATTATTAACCAATGAGCTTAGGTGAAATGCTTTTTCTCCGTTTGACATAATTGCTGTGTTCTGATCGCGGAATTCATAACCGTGGCAATACGGACAATGGATCACGGATATGCCCCAACATTCTGAAAACCCTTTAATATCGGGCATTATATCTTTTATCCCTGTTGCAAAAATGAGTTTTTTCGATGCAAATATTTCGCCGGTTTCAACGGTGATTTCAAAACCATTTTCGTTTTGGCTTCCTTGTACAGCAATACGGTTAAGAAATTGTACTGTGCCGTATTGTAGAACCTGTATCCTGGCTTTTTCAGCTATTTCACCGGGTTGTACTCCATCCTGGGTGATGAAATTGTGTGAATGCGGTGTTTGTCTGTTACAGGGCATACCGCTGTCAATAATCAGGACATCCCGTATAGAACGTCCCAAAGCCATTGCCGCTGATAACCCCGAATAACTTCCGCCGATAATGATTACATCGAAATTTTTATGATCTGTCATACTGTTGTTTTTTAAATTAAGTTGATAGAAAGACAGGGCTGCAAGGTTAGTATCAATATTCCTCGTTACATGGATTCCTGTCCGGTAATATCCTGTTTTAATTTTATTTATCAGGCATTAAGGCTTCCAGTTCAATTTCAACCATAATTCCGGGCATCCCCAGTTCTTTAACGCCAATCCAGCTTCCTGTAGGAAAGTGTTTTTTGTAAACTTCCTGCCTGTAAGAAGCATTTTTGTGAAGTTCATCCATACTGGTTGTATAGATATTTTCAAGTATGACATCGTCATAAGTGCAGCCATAATGTTTTAATATTTTATCCAGGCTTGCGTAGCAGTTTTTCATTTGTTGCTGATAATCATTCTTGGCAGTGGCATTTCCTTTCTCGTCAATACTGATGACGCCTCCTATTTTTACCATAGTACCCACTCTGACGGCCTGTGTATAACCGTACGTTTTTTCCAATTCGGGATGAAGGAGGAAATAGTCAGGCCTTTCTGTGTTTTCAATGGCATTGGTCATTCTGTCGGCTTTTTGAGCCTCCTGGGAGCAACTGAAGAGCACAAGGGATAACAGCAGTGGAGTTGTTGCCATGAAAGCGGTTTTTGCAGATCGGATGTGTATATTCATAATCTTTAATGTATTTCACGCAAAGGTAAAGAAGTTTTCTTTAATGCAACATATTTGCATTATTTAAATGCGAATAATTTGCATTAACTTTACGGAAGAACAATAAAAAAATGAAACGCAGAAACACACCGTCCAAAGAAGCAGTCTTAGAGTTATTGGTAAAAGCCGGAAAAGCGATGAGTCGGGATGCTATCGAAGAAAAGATTGATGTGCCCATTGACAGGGCTACAATTTACAGGATACTGAACAGCTTTTGCGAAGACGGCGTAGTCCATAAAATAGTAGCCGAAGATGGCAAACAGTATTTTGCAGTCTGTATGAAATGTGATGACCATCGTTTTACAGACAATCATTTTCATTTCCGCTGTGTTAATTGCCAGACTGTTGAATGCCTGCCGGAAGCCGTGCATTTTTCAGTTCCAAACGGTTACCATGTAGAAAATGTGAATTGTATCCTCACGGGACTTTGTAAGCATTGCTCTGTGAAGTAATGGCCAAATCTTCTTTAATCAATCGTGTGTGTTGAGGAAGCAACTTTTTATCAATGAGATTAATGGTAAGATAAGGAATACCATAAGTTAGTCCTGCCTATTTGTACTCCTTTATCCCCCACAAAGTGCTGGTCCGCAGATGTATCTTTTGTGAAGCGGAAAAAATATTTTTCGGGCCGGTTACTATTTTTGAAGTCATTGTTTTTGTAATTCATTCCTGAAATGTGTATTTTCGCACCACCTATGAAAAACATTTTTTTCTTATCTGTTCTCTTGCTCGCCGGATGCAACCGGAAAGCTGCTGAAACACATCCTCCTGTGGGAGGCGTCCTGAGCCGCAGCGACCTGGATATCTCCAGGGAGAGAATGAGGAATCTGAATGCTACGGAGCGGAGACAGATCCAGGAATGGATCGCTACCCAGCCTGTAAAATTCTATGCTATGCCGCTTAATTACTGGGTAGATGCACAGGATTTCAGCGAAAGGGCAAGAAGGGAAGACAATACGCTGATCTCTTATTCCTATGATCTTTATGATTTTGACCAGACCAAAATCTATGATCAGCCTATTGAACGGAGAGACGCAAAATTCGGACACTTTGATGAACTGAAAGCGGTAGAAAATGCTTTGCGGTATATCCATAATGGCGAGGAAGTTACCCTGTTGGTTCCGTCTGCTCTGGCGTACGGTACATACGGAGATGAGAAAAAAATAGATAACGACATTCCCCTGATCATAAAATTAAAAGCATTATAAATGAAATTGTTTAACAAAAATATAATTCTGGCAGCGGCAAGCGTTTCGCTGATGAGTTGTACACCAATTTATAAAAAAATGAACGTAGACAAAGAAACTTACGAAGGTCTTAATGACGGACTCTATGCTAACCTTCAGACGTCCAAAGGAAACATGATTGTGAAGCTTGAAGATAAGAAAGCTCCGGTAACCGTAGCCAACTTCATCGGCCTTGCCGAAGGAAAAATTGATAATAAGGCAAAGGCTAAAGGTGTTCCTTTCTATGACGGGACCATCTTCCACAGGGTGATCAAAGATTTCATGATCCAGGGAGGAGATCCTCAGGGAACAGGGATGGGAGATCCGGGATATAAATTCGAGGATGAAAGAAATGACCTTAAGCACACCGGAAAAGGAACGCTTTCTATGGCAAATTCAGGACCGAATAGCAACGGGTCACAATTCTTCATTACGGAAGTGGCTACGCCTTGGCTGGACGGAAGACATACAATCTTTGGTAAAGTAGTAAAAGGAGAGGATGTGATTGATGCGATTGCCAACGTAGAAAAAGGACCTCAGGACAAGCCTAAAACTGATGTGGTTCTTGAGAAAGTATCCGTATTCAGCAAAGGAGACGAGTACAAGAATTACGATCCTGCAAAGACTTTTAACGAAGGAAAAGCAAAAATAGCAGAAAACAATAAAGCATATATTGCTAAAGAGGAAGCTGAGAAAAAAAGAAAAGAAGAGGAGTTCAAAGCTAACCAGCTGAAAATGGTGGAAGACCTGAAAGCAGGAATGCAGAAAACGGAATCCGGACTGTATTATAAAATTACCAAGACCACAACAGGAAAAGCTCCGAAGGCCGGAGATAATGTATCCGTACACTATGCAGGAAAACTGGTTGACGGAACGGAATTCGATTCTTCATTCAAAAGAAATGAACCGATTGACATTCCGATCGGAATGGGTAGAGTGATCAAAGGCTGGGACGAAGGGATCCTTTTACTGAAAGAAGGTGAAACCGCTACCTTATTGATCCCGCCGGCAATGGGTTACGGGGAAAGAGGGGCAGGAGGTATCATCCCGCCTAATGCATGGCTGGTTTTCGATGTTGAACTTGTAAAAGTACAGTAAGATCACCTGAATAAACTTTAAAAGCCGTCCGTAAGGATGGCTTTTTTTTATTCTCTGAAGCCTAATTTTGTAACGACCTGCACCCATCCTTCGACAGATTCGATAGAAAGAGAGTAGGATTACAATACTCTGATCATTTTAATGATGCTTTCACTTTAATCAAAACCTATCAATTATAATATCTGAATCCTAATGAAAACAAAAACACTTCTGTTCCTGTTGGTTATGCTGTCCTTTACGGTCTTTGCCCAGAATAAGGCGAATCCTGATGAGGCATCTATAAAAAAATCTCTAACTTACTTTATGAATAGTATTAAAGACAAAAAAATTGACCAGGGAGTAAACTGTATCTATCCAAAGCTTTTTATAGTAATTCCCAAAGATCAAATGACCCAGATATTAAATATGACCTATAATAACCCATTCATGAAAATTGATATGAGTAATTTGAAGTTTGGAAATATAGAACTTCCTAAACAAATTAATGGAGAGTACTTTTCTATTGTTAATTACTTTTTTCATCTTAAATGTGATGTAGGATCTTTAAATGATGAAATGAAAAAACGATTGAACGCAGCTTTTATAAGCAAGTATGGTAAAAATAATGTAAAATATATTGCTGCTGAAAGTTCTTATTTTGTTAACGCCCATATGAGAGCTTGCGCAGTTTCTAAAAATAGAAAAAATTGGCAGTTTATAATTCTTGAAAAGGAATATAAGCCTCATCTTATAAGGGTCTTGCCAAAGAAAGTCCTTGATAAAATCTAATTGATCATCCATATCCATTAAAAAGGCTGTCTCATTTGAGACAGCCTTTGATTTGAAAAACTGAAATTGCAGAGTTATATATTCCTCTCTAATTTTTTCCTGATCTGCATCCTCTTTCTGTTTAGTGAACTGATGAAAAGGGCACTGAAACCTCCGTAGGCGATCAGGGCTACCAGATAAACCATCAGGTTATTAAAGCTGATATTAGATACATATAGTAAAACGGAGAAAACCGCAAATACAAATAATAAGGCAATACTCAGCATGTGGGTCTGAGTTAAACTTTTTGGCGTGTTGATCGTCATTTCTTTTACATTCTTCATTGGTAATAATTTTAAAAATTAAACTTAATATTTTGTTGCCTGATGAAAACGGATATTTAGATTGAAAGAGTTATCAAATCTGAAACTCTGCAATACGTCTATTTTCACGGAATACCTATTCCGAAAAGCAGATTCATGATATAATACGATGGGTTTTAAACTCGGAAAATGGCTGTTGGAACAGCCCATTTCTTTTCAGAGCCCGATACGGAAAATCCGTGGAAAGACCTTATTTTTCATCATCATAGCTTTGTTTTATTAAGGCATTATGTAGCCATTTCCGTGCCAAATATTACTAAACCAGAGAATGTTGATGAAAACAAGTGGTGAAAATGATGATCCTACGGTATCTGATCGGAAATCTGGATGCTGAATACAAAAGCCCGCTGATCTTCAGCGGGCATGTATGGATAATTCGGTACACCTGTATCAATTATTTGTCACCAGTTTTTATCAATCATATAGATCAGCTGGGTCATCGTTACCGCCCCAAGGAGAAGTTCCCGGCGGTTTACTTTATCAAACGTATCTTCTTCCGTGTGGTGGATGTCAAAGTAGCGCTGGGAATCAGGAACCAGTTCGGCTGTCGGAACGCCCATATCATGAAGCGGATAAAGATCGGTTCCGAAAACCTTCCCTCAAAATTATATACTCCATACGGGAAGAAAAGGTTCGCCCAGCTTTTGATCTGATTGATCTTCTGTGCGTCCATTTCCATGGAAATTCCCCGCGGCGCAAATCCTCCCGCATCCGATTCTATAGCGAAAAGATGCTTTTCGTTGTTTTCTTTTGCTGCTTTACCGTATGCTATTCCGCCTTTTACGCCATTTTCCTCGTTAGCAAAACATACCACCCGAATAGTATGCCGGTTGTTGATGCCCAGTTTTTTGAATGTCCTGAGGATTTCTATGCTTTGTACGATTCCTGCACCGTCATCATGAGCGCCTTCACCCACATCCCATGAATCTAAATGTCCTCCTGCTACAATAACTTCATGGTCCTGATGGCCCGTAATTTCACCAATTACGGAGTGCGAAAGCTTTTCCCCTTTCATGCCGCAGTGGGAGTTCAGTTTGAGGGTTATTTTCTGGCTTTTCAGCAGTTCTGCAAGCTCATCTGCTGCTGCAGTACCAATTGCTACGGCAGGAATTTTAGGATACTGTTCGTCATAACGCATGCCTCCTGTATGCGGTACATTATCAAAAGCTGAGGAAAGAGAGCGGATCACGGCAAATTTTCCGCCTTTCTTTGCGGTAAGAGAAGCGGCATTGACCCTGTACTTTGCCGCATCGCTATAGCCTCTGAAAGTTTCCACAAAGGACTGGCTGAACGGATAATTAAAAAAGACCACCTTACCTTTTATCTGATCTGCCGGAAGTTTCTCATATTCTTCCAGCGACTGCACCATAATGACCTCTCCGGATACATCTTTACCTCCGGTTCCTTCAGAATTCCCTAATGAAAGCATCTTTACGGATTTCCACTTGCCGTCCATGGTTCGGACCTGTAATGATTCTTTTCCTCTTTCCCAGACCGGGACCATCACTTCCTGAAGCCAGACTTTATCCGCGCCGGCTGCCCGAAGCTCTGTTGCTGCCCATTGTACTGCTTTTTCATACGATGCTGAACCGCTGAGACGTGGCCTATATTTTGGGTCAGATCCTTTAATTCTGTATAAGCTTTTCCGTTATTCAGAATTTCAGTGGAAATCTTTGCGAACTGCACAGAATCTTCTTTTTGCTGGCCGTAAGCCATCATACTGCTTATGAGTACCGCAGTGCATACTATATTCTTCATGATCTGTCATGCATAATTATTGTTGTGCCTGATTTAATATTTTATTTCGACATCAAGCTGCCTGCCTTCTGCCTCTGCTTGTTTATCCATTGAAGCACCCAGTGCCATTCCTATGGTTATTCCTATCGGAAGTCCTATACCGAGATATGCCATATTGCCCAATAAAAATCCCAAGGCAATTCCGATCGGTACTCCGAATGCCGCCAGACCCGCTGCCAGCCACATAGTACGATAATAATTTTTAGGGACCAGCTGATATTCTTTTTCAAGCATTTTGAGGATGCCTGTCTGCTTTTCCTTTAAAAGTTTGGGTAAAGCTTTATCATTTAAGGAAGCGGAATTAATTGATTCTACCTGCTGATTAATAATTTCTCTCGTCTTATCGGAAATTTCTTTCTTTTCAAGTTCATTCAATAAGGTCTCCAGTTGCTGATACAGCATTTGAGATCTCTTATCGGCTAAAAGTCCGGGATCAAGCCGGAGCGTACTCATTTTTTTCATCTGTTTCGGTTTTATTTACAATATTTCGGAATTCAGGAACCTATTAAGGACATTGCCTACCAGTTTTTATCAATCATCAGGACCATTTGGGTAAGGACTGTAGCACCCAGCAGAAGTTCCCTCTTATTCACCTTGTCAAAGCTGTCTTCCGTAGAATGATGGTAATCAAAATACCGCTGCGGATCTACGACCAGTTCGGCAAGAGGGATATCCAGCTGCTTCAGGGGAGAAATATCCTGGATGGCATTAGTCTGGTCAAAATCATACACACCGTACGGCAGGAAATAATTTTTCCACTCAAAGATCTGCTTTCTCCGTTGGGGCGGCATATCCAGGGAAAATCCTCTCGGGGAATATCCGCCGGCATCCGTTCCCAGGGCAAATACATGTTTCTCTTCTTTTTTCTTTACGTAGGCGGTATAGACTTCGTGGCCCTGGCCGCCGTTTTCACTGTTGGCGAACAGAACGATCCTGATCGTATGGTTGTTCTGTATCCCGAGCGCTTTAAGGGTCCTCAGGATTTCAATGCACTGCACGACGCCGGAGCCGTCATCATGGGCACCCTCTGCAAAATCCCAGGAATCCAGCTGTGCACCGATCATAATGACTTTTGAATCTTTCTTTCCTGGAATTTCCGCAATGATATTGGGATTGGTAGTATCTCCTTTAGGCTCGGCGGACATATTGACCTTTGCCGTGACTTTCTGTTTTTTCAGCAGTTTTTCGAGTTCATCCGCAGATCTTACACCGATGGTTAAAGCAGGAATCCTTACTTTATCATCCGGCTCATAGTATACCATCTTAGCATGGGGAGTATCATCGAAAGCCGTAGTCAACGATCGGATGATCAGTGCTTTTGCCCCGGTTTTGGCAATCACCGAAGCGGAAATCAGCTTGGATTTGGCCGCAGCGAGGTACGCATCGCTGGTATTGATGATTGTAGGATCCATCGGCAGGTCGACGAAAACAATTTTATCTTTCAGCTTGCCTATCGGCAGGGCATTGAGTTCCGCAGTGCTGCTGATCTGTACGATTTCGCCTGTAAGGTCTTTTCCGCCGGTCCCTTCAGAATTTCCGAATGAAAGCATCCTGATATTTCTCCATTCCCCATTTCCGGCTTTGATCTGCAGGGATTCTCTTCCTCTGACCCATACCGGGACTTTGGCTTCCTGCCTCCAGATCATTTCAATCCCTATGTCTTTAAGCTTTTTTTCTGCCCATTCCACAGCTTTGGCATAGCCCGGAGTTCCGCTGAACCGTGGCCCGATTCCCTTGGTCAGTTCACCCAGGTTGTCATAAGCCGTACCATGGGTCATGATCTCATCCGAAATCTTTTTGAATTCCTCATGATAATTGGATTTTACAGATGCATAGGGCTTTTTTGAAGGTCTCTTCAGCGGTTTTTTCTGAGAAAATAAAAATCCACTCAAAAAGAGTGGAATTATAATGAATGCTTTTTTCATTTTTTATCAACCTATCTTTTCCATCGTTAAAAATAGGAAAAAAACAGGAATATTAAGACTTCATATCATACATTAAAAGCGCTGTAACCAATTTAGGCTCAATGAATGTGCATTTCGGAGGCATGCTCAGTTTAAGGTCCGATATTTTGATCATGTCGTTGAAGCTTACCGGGTAAATCCCGAATCCTGCCTTACCTTCACCATGGTCCACTTTTTCCTTCAGCAGGGCGATTCCTTCCAGATTTGAAGTTCCTTTTACGTAACTGATTTTTTCAGAACTGTCCGGATCTTCAATCTTGAGGATGTTTTTGAATATGTATTTATCCAGGAGGTGATGGTCCAGGTTATCCAGTGACATTTCCTGTGAACGCAGATCATGCTTCACGTGAAGGGAATAAAATTTACCATCCATGTACATGGAAATATGGAATTTCTGTGAAGGATAATATGCGGTTTCCCCTTTTTCGTGAATCAGAAAATAGTCTTCCAGCTGTTTCAGGAATTCTTCAGGGCTCAGTTCTCCTAGGTCACTGACCATCCTGTTATAGTCATGGATTTTGATGGATTGGTTGGATACGATGAAACTGTACACAAAATTGTACGGTTCCGTACCGTTGTGCCTTTTGTTTTTATCTTTCTGGTGCTTGGCATTCAGCGCCGTGGATCCGATCCTGTGGTGGCCGTCTGCGATATAAAAAGAGTCAATCTGGTCAATAACTTCTTTAAACTGCTGCAATTTCAGGCGGTTATCAATCTTCCAGATTTTATGGCGGATGCCTTTGGTATCCACATGGTTAAAGATCGGTACATTTTTCTCTTCATGGTTCATGAGCAGTTCGATCTTGGAATTGGAAGGGTAGGTCAGCAGTACCGGTTCGGCCTGCAGGTTTACCTTTTCCAGGTAATGCGCCAGTTTTTCTTTTTTCTGAGGAATGGTGCTTTCATGCCTTTTAATCTTTCCGTTCCAGAAATCTTCGATGCTGGCCAGTCCTAAAAGTCCTCTGAATATCTGCTTGTTAGGATATATCTGCTCATAAAGATAGTAGGCAGAACTGTCCTGAACAAGTTTATTTTCATCCAGCAGCTCTTCAAAGGTTGCCCGGATCTTCCTGAGGTTCCGGTCAATATCCTTTGATTTGCTTACCACATAGGGCTTGATCATATGGATGTAGGTATTCTCAACTTGAGCTTTCTCTGCAATCTCCTCCTGGGTAAAATTATCCAGGGGATGGGTAGGGAAAGTACTCTCCAGGTCTTTATGAGGTCTTATTCCGCGGAAAGGTTTAAAAACAGGCATATTTTATTGTATAGTTTCTTTTTGCAGCTTAATAATCTGTTCGGCAAGTTCGAGTCCGATTTTCTCCTGGGCATCTATTGTGTTTCCTCCTATGTGTGGAGAAAGCGATAGGGCAGGGTTCATCAGCAGGGGCAGTTCCGGTGCCGGTTCGTTTTCAAAAACATCCAGCGCTGCTCCGGCTATTTTTCCGGATTCGATAAAGTCGATTAAAGCTACTTCGTTAATCACACCGCCTCTTGCAGTGTTCACAATATAGACTCCGTCCTTCATTTTTTCAAACTCTGCGGTGTCTATGATATATTCATTCGTTTTAGGCGTATTGATGCTGATAAAATCGGTATCCTTAAGGAAGGCATCCGTATCATTGGAAGACGTGATTTCAAAGTTCACCGACTGGCCGTCAAAAAATTCGAGAGTAAGTGTTTCAGTTCTCGGTTTTCTGGTCAGTACTTTTATTTTCATTCCTAAAGCAATTCCCATTTTGGCGACTTCCTGTCCGATGCTTCCGAAACCAATCACCCCCAGGGTCTTTCCGGAAAGCTCATAGGCTTTGCTGAATGATTTCTTCATGGCATTAAAATGGGTTTCGCCTTCCAGCGGCATCAGCCGGTTGGATTCGTGCAGGAACCTAGCCAGGGAAAAGAAATGTCCGAAAACAAGTTCCGCCACAGATTTTGATGATGCCGTAGGCGTGTTGATTACACGGATTCCTTTGCTTTTGGCATATTCCACATCAATATTATCCATCCCGATCCCGCCTCTGCCGATAACTTTCAGGCCCGGGCAGGCATCAATGATGTCCTGGCGTACTTTCGTTACGCTTCTTACGAGGAGTACATCCACCTTATTATCATTAATGAAACCAATAACATGGTCCTGGGCAACCTTATGATCAAGCACCTCAATGCCGGCGTGCTTGAGGGCCGAGGCTCCGGCTTCAGAAATACCGTCGTTTGCTAAAACTCTCATATATACAGGGTCTAGTGGTTAATAATTAAAGATGTATGGAATAGACCGGTCTGCAAATTAAGAAAATTTAAAATAATTCAACTTATTTTTAATCTCCTGTAATTAAGGCAGATATTATCCGATAGATTTCATCACGTCTACCAAAATCTGTACGCTTTCGATAGGCAGGGCATTGTACAGACTGGCTCTGTAACCGCCCAGGCTTCTGTGGCCGTTCAGTCCGCTTACGCCGGCAGCTTTCCACGCTGTATCAAACTCTTCTTTCCTGCTCTCATCCGTAATCCTGAATGATACGTTCATCAGAGATCGGTCTTCTGTGGCACAGAATGATTCAAACAGAGGATTCCTGTCGATCTCATCGTACAGCAATTGTGCTTTGGCTTTGTTTCTGGCTTCGGCCGCTTCGATGCCTCCGTTCTTTTCCAGGTATTGAAGGGTAAGAAGGGACGCATATACAGGGAATACCGGTGGGGTATTGTACATGGATTCCTTAGCGATATGCTGTGAATAATCCAGTATAGAAAACATATTGTCTCTTCCGGTTTTTCCTAAAATGTCTTTTTTGATGACCACCAGTGTTACTCCGGCAGGACCCATGTTTTTCTGGGCACCGGCATAAATAAGGTCAAATTTTGAAAAGTCCAGCTGCCTGGAGAATATATCGGAGCTCATATCGCACACCATCAGGGTATCCACCTCAGGGAAAGACTTCATTTGGGTTCCATAAATGGTATTGTTGGAAGTACAGTGGAAATAATCATATTCTGCACCTACGGTATAATCTTTCGGGATGTATGAGTAATTGTCTGCTTTTGAAGAGCCTACCACATCAACTGTTCCCAGTTTTGCAGCCTCTTTGATAGCTCCAGCAGCCCACGTACCTGTATCGAGGTATGCTGCTTTTCCGCCAACTTTCATGAGGTTGTACGGTACCATGGCAAACTGAAGGCTTGCACCGCCACCAAGGTAAAGCACTTCATAATCATCACCAAGATTCATCAGCCTCTTTACGATGGCTCTTGCCTCATCCATTACGGCTACGAAATCCTTGCTTCTGTGGGAGATTTCCAGAATGGACAATCCCATTCCGTTAAAATCTAAAATAGCTTCTGCAGATTTTTCAAATACCTCATGAGGCAGGATGCATGGCCCTGCGCTAAAGTTATGTTTCTTACTCATATTGTTATTTTTTTACAGGACCTGGTGTCCCTGTGATTCATTATTATTGGATGTCAGGATAAAAGACTTAAAAAAGCCGCCTCATACTGGATGAGACGGCATGTATTATTCACCGTGTAAAAACGCTTTTTTGTTAAGCAGGGTTTCTTCAGACTCTACATGGTCCTCGTCAGGAACACAGCAATCTACAGGGCAAACCGCAGCACACTGAGGTTCTTCGTGGAACCCTTTACACTCTGTACATTTATCTGTAACAATAAAGTATACGTCATCACTTACCGGTTCCTGTGGTGCATCTGCATTTACAGTAAGTCCGGACGGCAATGTTACCGTTCCTTTGAGAGCTGTTCCTTCAGAAGCTTTCCAGTCTACGGCCCCTTCATATATGGCATTGTTCGGGCATTCCGGTTCGCAGGCGCCGCAGTTAATGCATTCATCAGTTATTTTAATAGCCATCGCTAATTTTTTTTAAATTTGCACAAAATTACAAAATATTCCCCAAATTTACAGTAATTATGCATACCGAAAATCAAGTTTTAGGGCTTACGAAGCTGGGCCGCTATATCCATACCTATCTGACGGAAAGTCCTGAAATCCAGGCAGAGAACTATTCTGAGCTGGAAACAGTGATGAGGAAATCCCATATGGAAAACCCGTGGTTTACTATTGAAAGCCAGAAGTTTGCCCTTGAAGAATGGGCCGGGCTCCTCACGGAAGGTACCTTAAGGCAATGGCTGCAGGCCTATTCGGTTTCAGAAACGCCAAAAAAGGTAGGCCTGATACTCGCCGGAAATATTCCGCTGGTAGGATTCCATGATGTGATCTCTGTGATTCTCAGCAACCATATCCCTCTGATCAAGCTGTCCTCTAAAGACCGCCACATGATCCCTTTTCTGCTCAGGAAGTGGAATGAGTTTTCAGATAGCGAGATCCGTTATGAACTGGTTGAAAGGCTGGAAAATTTCGATGCCGTGATTGCCACCGGAAGCAACAATACCGCGAGGTACCTTGAATATTACTTTAAAAACCATCTGAGCATCATCCGTAAGAACAGGACTTCAGTGGCTGTCCTGAAAGGCGATGAAACCGATGAGGAGCTTCAGCTCCTGGCAGAGGATATTTTCCATTACTTCGGATTGGGGTGCAGGAATGTTACCCGCCTTTTTATTCCGAAAGATTTTCTCATTGACCGTCTCTTTGAAAACTTCCTGAATTTCAGGGATATCATCAACCATCACAAATATGCCAATAATTACGATTATAACCGTGCGATATACCTCCTGAACCAGGAACAGTTCTGGGACAATAATTTCGTGATGCTGAAAGAGGATGAAAAATTGTTCAGCCCTTTATCAGTCATCAACTTCAGCCGGTATGAATCCCTTGATGAGGTTGAGGAATTTATAACAGAACATTCTGAAGACATCCAGTGTATTGTGGCAAAGGATGAGTTGGGGTTGGATTCCATTCCTCTTGGGCAGGCGCAACATCCCGGTCTGGATACCTATGCTGACAATGTAGATACCATGAAATTTCTTGAAGTACTCTGAAAAATTTAATATCTTAGACACAAAAAATTATACACTATGTTTACAAACACTTTAGTTGCCCATTCTTCGGATACCGAAAAGGCAGACTTTTATAAGAAAACGTATATCCACCTTGCTTTATCGGTGCTTGCATTTATCGGCGTTGAAACCATTCTTCTGCGCACGGTGCCTGTAGAGGTTATCGCCATGATGTTTGGGCAGAGGTATACCTGGCTGCTGATCATCGGGGTATTCTGGCTGGCCTCCGTTCTCGCAAGCCGCTGGTCTTTGTCACAGAGCAGGAGCACACAGTACTTCGGATTAGGATTTTACATCGTGCTTGAAGCCGTTATCTTTTTGCCGCTGATTTATATGGCAGCCGCTACGGCAGGAGGGCAGGTGATCTTCCAGGCTGCCACGCTGACGATTGCCATGTTTGCAGGATTGTCTATCGTGGCATTTACTTCTAAAAGGGATTTTTCTTTCCTGAGAAACATCATGATTATCGGAGGTTTTATTGCCATCGGACTGATTGTTGCCGGAGCAATCTTCAGCTTCAATCTTGGCCTTTGGTTTTCGGTAGGAATGGTTATCCTGGCATCTGCAGGAATCCTGTACGAAACCAATAAGCTTCAGAACACATACACCACCGGACAGTATGTAGGAGCCTCCTTACAGTTGTTTGCTTCCATTATGCTGTTATTCTGGTATATCCTGAGGATTTTAATGAGCAGGAGAAGCTAGTTGAGTATGAGTTTTAAATTATGAGTTATGAGTTATGAGTGCTTGTAGCTGCAATAGATAAAAATCCCGGTACTATTCAATAGTACCGGGATTTTTTATTGAATCTGAATGAAAATTCAGACAGGATTTACTTATCGATAGAACCTAACACCTTCTGGGCAAATGAATTCAAAGCGTCTTTCTCGCACATTCCGTTCTGCACATTGGCATGAACTTCAAGGGCTCCGCAGATATTGGTAATCAGTTCTCCGGCAACATTCAGGTCCTCTTCACTGGTTCCCCTGAATTCGCAGAAGCTTTCCAGTACCTCCAGGGTCTTTTCAAGGTTTTCAGGAGTCTGGTTCTGATAGAATTGTCTAATTACAGGTAACTTCATAATTATAATTCGTTGAATAAGTTGATTAAACTTTCTGCCTGGTTGCTCTGCACCTGGTTTACCAGCTCACCGTTCCTGAAGATAGCAAACGTAGGCAGGTTATCCACCTTGGCCAGCTTCCTGCTTTCAGGCAGTTTTTCAGCGTCCACATATAAAAACTGAATACCGTCGTTCTCTGCAGCCAGCTTCTTGAATTTCGGCTTCATAATCCTGCAGTTCCCGCACCAGGTAGCACCATACTGTACCACTACCTTTTCATTGTCATTCACGATGTCCTGCAGTGTATCATCTGTTAATTCTGTATACATAAGGATAATTTAAATTTGAAAATTTGGAAATGTGTTAATTAGCAGGCAGCATTGATCATCATAATATTGATTCCTTTGCCTTATTAAAAAGAAGATGAGATAATTCTAAATAATCTTATCAGATAATTTGAAAATTATCTCATCATCACACTAATACAGTATTCTAGTTTTTCGCTAAGTACTCGGCGGTAGAAGAACGGTCTGCTTTCATGGCATCTTTTCCTTCTTCCCAGTTCGCCGGGCAAACTTCTCCATGCTTCTGTACGTGTGTATACGCATCGATCAGCCTTACATATTCTTTTACATTTCTTCCCAACGGCATATCATTGACAGACTCATGGAAGATTTTTCCTGTTTCGTCAATCAGGTATGTTGCTCTGTAAGTAACATTTGATCCTGTGAACGTTTCATTTCCTTCTTCATCGTACTCGAAATCCTGATCTACAATACCTAAAGTATTGGCCAGTTGTCTGTGGGTATCCGCCAAAAGAGGATAAGTAACCCCTTCAATACCTCCGTTATCTTTTGGGGTGTTCAGCCATGCGAAGTGTACTTCGTTCGTGTCGCATGATGCACCGATTACTTTAGTGTTTCTTTTTTCAAACTCACCTAAAGCCTCCTGGAAAGCATGAAGTTCCGTAGGGCATACGAAAGTGAAATCTTTCGGGTACCAGAATAACAAAACTTTCTGCTGGTTGGAAGTAGCTTCTTCAAAGATGTTGATTCTAAGATCATCACCCATTTCAGACATCGCATCTACTGTTAAACTCGGGAATTTTTTTCCTACTAAAGACATAATTGTATATTTTTTATATTATAATTTTCTGCTGCAAATTTAAAAACAGACCATCTATCGAACCTAATGTTTTTGATAAATAAAATCTATGTGTGTTTTTGATGGTAAGTAAAAGAAAAAAGCTCTGTTTTAAGAGCTTTGTTTTAATTTTTAGTATTTAATTTTTGCTTCAGATCTTGAATGACCATTTCATTTGCCTGATTTATTTCAACTAATTTTTTGAATTCTTCTAAAAAATTTTCTGGAAAATTATTCACGATCCCAATTTCACCAACCTGCCCATGATTTTCATGTACATTGTTAACCATTCCTGCATCCAAAAAATATTCAAAATCCTTATCAAAAAATTGACAAACTTTGTCCATTAGTAAGAAATCTATTTTTTTAGAATTTCCGCTTTCTATATTATGTAATGTCCCTTGTGAAATTCCCAATTCAAAAGCTAATTCATTTTGTGATAGATGTTTGTCTTCTCTTAGTCTTTTAATTTTAGTCCCAATATTCATTGTGTAGATAATCAGTTTTTTAATTGAAGTAATTAGTTTCCTGATTGTAAAGGTATAAAGAAATTTTCATTTTTGTAACAATCAATTGATCCGGAAGTAATTGTAGTGTAACAAAAATGATTATTAATTTTAAAACAATTGAATTATGAAAAATTTAAAAAAGCTTTCAAGAATAGAACTGAAAAATGTAAGTGGAGGTAAAGGGAAAACTTTTCTAAGCAGTGAAACTGAAGGATGTGCTGATATGTGTACACCTACGGGAGGTTCTGGTGATAGTTGCGCACAGTTTGGATTGACATGCGGTTTTTATCAGGATAGTAATGGTAATTGGTGCAATAGATGTCTATAAGGCAAAGTAAAATGAGGCGTAAATTTACGCCTCATTATTTAATAATTGATCTTATATTTATCTATGAAAAAAAATAAAATATTTAGAAGATTATTATTCTTTTCTATTCTTAATTGTCTTACTTCTATATATGCTCAAAATAAAGTGTTTAAGTATGATCTGGAATATAAGCCTAATCCGTTACAAGACAGTATCGTTTTAGAAAAAAACATCTTGGATGTCAAAGATCATGTATCAATTTTTAGGTCTGAAAAAGAAAAAAAATCGGATTCACTTATAGCGCTTACAGGTTTAGGTTTAGGCAGGAAAATGAGATTTGAAGATCAGTTTTATACCCAAAAAAATCTGTCTGTAAATGAAGTTTTTAAAAGCATTCAAACCGTCTTTAGCGAATTTTTCTTTATAAGAATTAATGATAAACTTAATTGGGAAATCTTACCTGAAAAAAACAAAATGGCCAACTTTGAAGTTCAGAAAGCAAAAGTAACGTATGGCGGCAGAAACTGGACGGCCTGGTTTACTGCTGAAATTCCTATTCAGGATGGGCCTTATGTATTTTATGGACTGCCCGGATTGATTGTTAAAATTTCAGATGAACAGAATGATTATAATTTTAGCCTGACTGAAGTAAAAAACGGGAGCGGTACAATGTACTACAGAAATAAAGGTTCGGAATTAACCTGGAAACAATTTCAGACCTTAGTGATCAATCATTATTCAGATCCGTTTGCACGTATCAACTCCATGGGTGTTCCCATAAAAAAAGATGACGGAGCAGGCAATGTAATTTCTTTGGATTTAAGAGAAGAATCTGAAAGACTGAGGAAAATAATCAGAGAGAATAATAATCCTGTAGAGCTCAATCATAAAGTAGAGTATAAATAAAGCCGGTGTAGATTATACACCGGCTTTTATAATTAGTATCCGAAAATTTCGGTCAGGTTCAGCTTTTTCACGTCACCCAACTTTTTCATTTCAGCGTCATTAACTTTGTCCTGAGAGGCTACGATACAGTAGGTATAATTTTTACCTTTCATCTCCTTGTCATGGAAGCTTTGAATATCGGCAAAGCTCAGTTTCGGAGCCGTTTCATATACCGTTTTCCTGATGTCGGAATTGTTGCCGAGCTTCTGTGCTCTGAGATAGTTGAAAATAATACCGTCCTGGGTAATCCTTTCTGAAGCGATGGTCTTTCTCAATCCGCTTTTGGCCGTTTCAAACAGCTGATCAGATTTAGGAAGATCGGTTAACAGCTCATTCATCGCAGTAGTGGATTCGTTGAACTTATCTGCCTGTGTCCCTACATAGGCCATCACCATATCCTTATCTTCTTTTTTGCTTGGAAGCGAGAAGTAAGAGTAGGTAGAGTAGGCCAATGCCTTGGATTCCCGGATGGTCTGGAACACAATAGATCCCATTCCGCCACCGAAATAATTATTAAATAAGCTTACGGTCGGCGTTACGGATACATTGTACGGATCTGAGTTCCTTACCCAGAAAATCTCTGCCTGTACCATATCATAATGCGCAAACAGTACTTTGTTGTTGTCCGTAGGAATCTGTACGAATGTTTTGGCTTTTGGCAGTTCTTTCAGCTTCGCAGGCAGCACATGGATCGGCTTCAGGGAAGCTGTCAGTTCATTTCCTGTTTTTGGACCGTAGTACAATACTTTATGCTGATAGCTGAAAAGGTCATGAAGCACTTTGATCAGGTCTTCTGCTTTCAGGGCATCCAGTTCTGCATCGCTTAAAACATTATTGAAAGGGTTCTGCGGCCCGTACTGCGCATAGCTTCTCAGTCCGGCCATGATGGTTCCTTTATTCTGCTTGGCATTGGCGCGGGCTTTTTTCAGCCTTGTTTTATAGGCATCCAGCGCAGCCTGGTCAGCCTGGCAGTTTTTGATCAGATCCTCAAAAAGAGAAAGGGTCTGGCTGAAGTTTTCATTAAGCCCTTCCAGGGTCACATAGGTTTCTTCATTCCCTGCACCTACCCTGAAGCTTGAGGCAAGCCTGTAGAAATCCTTGCTGATGGTTTCTGATGATTTGTCTTTTGTTCCTAAATACTGCAGGTATTCAGCAGCTAACGGAAGGATTTTGTTGTTCCATTTGCCGGAATCGAAATGATAATACAGCCTGAACAGGTCGTTGTCTGTGTTCTTTACCGAAAGCACATCGATGCTGCCCAGCTTGTTTTTAGCAATATCTTTGTCATAGTTCAGCCATACCGGAGCAATGCTGTTTTCAGGCATGGCATCGATCTTTTTCAGGAACGGAGACTGGTCTTCCCTGTTTACGGAAACAGGAGTGATCGTTGGTTTGTCCACCTTCACAATGTTTTTGTCTTCGCCTTTGCGTTTGTATACAGCGACGTAATTATTGTCCTGAAGGTATTTGGCCGCAAAGTCCATAATGTCCTTCTTGGTGATTTTGGAAATCTCTTCAATATATTCCAGGGCCGTTCTGTGATCGATATCAGACGTGAATTCATCCATCAGGAGACCTGCTCTGGAAGAATATTTCTCACTCTTTTCAATCAGGCTCTTCTTTTCATTATTAACGATCGACTGGATCAGGTCTTCTGAAAATTCCCCTTTTCTCAGTTTATCGATCTCCTGCAACAATAAAGTCTTCACTTCATCCAGTGACTGGCCTTCGGTAGGCCTTCCCTGAAGCAGAAGAACGGAATAATCCTTTAGGGTGTAAGGAGAGGCATAGGCAGACAGCAGTTTCTGTTTTTTGACCAGATCCAGGTCGATAAGGCCCGCCTGGCCGTTAGTCAGCATATTGCCGACCAGGTTCAGCATTCTGGCATCTCTGGTCGTAGCGCCCGGAAAACGGAATCCGAGCATGATATTCTCAGGATTCGGTCCTACAACTTCCTTAACAACAGGTGTTGTAATATTTTTTTCCTGGCCGATGTTGTAAGCAGGAATAGCTTTAGGCTTCATGTACGAGAACGCCTTGTCCACTTTGGCAATCATTTCATCCGGATTGAAATCCCCAGACATGATCACTCCCATATTATTAGGAACGTAATAATTATTGAAATAATCCCTGATCGCTTTCAGGGACGGGTTTTTGAGGTGCTCAATAGTTCCGATGGTCGTCTGCTTACCGTAATTGTTATTCGGGAACAGGTTGGCAAACATGACTTCAAAAACTTTATCCCCGTCATCATCGAGGGATCTGTTTTTTTCTTCGTATACCGCTTCAAGCTCGGTATGGAAAAGCCTCAGGACCGGCTGCCTGAAACGTTCAGCCTGAACGGCGAGGAATTTATCTACTACATTGGCCGGAATATCCTCGGTATAAACAGTTTGCTCAAATGAAGTAAAGGCATTGGTACCATCGGCACCCATTCCGGACATCATTTTGTCATATTCATTGGCTATCGCATATTTCGCCGCTTCTCCGGATACTTTATCGATTTCCTTATAAATTTCCTTTCTTTTGGCCTCGTCCTTAGTCTGGTTGTACTGCTCATATAGCCCGTCGATACGGTCAAGCAAAGGCTTTTCTTTAGACCAGTCTTTAGATCCGAACTGATCTGTGCCTTTGAAAAGCATGTGTTCCAGGTAATGGGCCAGTCCGGTATGGTCTGCAGGGTCGGTTTTACTTCCTGCTTTGGTGGCTACATAGACCTGTATCCTTGGATCTTTTTTGGTAGGGCTGAGGATGACGGTCAGTCCGTTTTTGAGTTTGTAGTATCTTGCAGCGGTAGGGTCATTGGTGACATAACGGTAGGTATATCCGTTAGAAGTGGCTTCTTTCCACTGGAAATCCTGTCCGTAGGCATATCCGCAGAAGCTCGCAGCAGCAATGCTGGAGACAATGGTTATTCTTTTTAAAATGTTCATGAATAAATTTGTATTTTTTTTAATTAAACTGATCAAGCAGTGTTTTGATTCTCCTCATGGCCTCTTTCAGCTCCTCTTCAGAAGCGGCATAAGAAAACCGGATGCATTCCGGGCTTCCGAAAGAAACTCCGCCTACGCAGCCAACGTGGGCATGCTCCAGGATAAACATGGCAAAATCATCGGAATCTTTGATTTCAACGCCGTTCAATGTTTTACCGATATAATAGGAAATATCCGGGAAGAAGTAGAAAGCTGCTTTAGGCAATAAGACCTTAAAGCCGGGAATCTCCTTCATCAGATCATACACCAGGTCCCTTCTGGATTTAAAGGCATCAATCATATACCTGTATTCCGAAGGATCCGCTTTTAAAGCTGTGATTGAGGCCCTCTGCGCTACGGTATTGGCACCGCTGGTCATCTGTCCCTGGATTTTTTCACATGCTTTCGCCAGCCACTCCGGACAGGCAGAATATCCAATCCTCCAGCCGGTCATGGCAAATGCCTTGGACATACCGTTGATCACCGCCGTCTGTTCATAAACTTCCTGGAACTGGGCGATAGAGGTGGTTGTAGTCTCATAATTGATGAACTCATAGATTTCATCGGAAATCACGGTTACCTGCGGGTATTTGGCAATCACTCTGGCCAGTGACCATAATTCATCATAGGTATAGTATCCTCCGGAAGGGTTGCAGGGTGAGCTGAACAGAATGACCTTGGTCTTATCTGTGATAGCCTCTTCCAGTTGTTCCGCCGTAATTTTAAAATCGGTTACATATGAGGTAGGCAACAGGGTAGAGGTTCCGCCCATCATTTTTACCATTTCGTCATAGCTTACCCAGTAAGGTGCAGGAAGAAGGACTTCATCACCGTCGTTGATCAGTGCGGCAAGGACATTCAGAATGGCCTGCTTTGCTCCGTTGGATACGCAGATCTGCGAAGGTTTATAATTAAGCTTATTATCCCTTTTCAGCTTTTCAGAAATAGCTTCCCTGAGTTCCAGGAACCCCGGAACGGGAGAATAATGGCTGTAATTTTCATTGATGGCATCAAAAGCGGCCTGTTTGATACGGTCCGGTACATCGAAATCGGGTTCTCCCAAGGTGAGGCTGATTACATCAACTCCGCTGGCCTTCATTTCTCTGGCTCTGTTAGACATCACGAAAGTCTGCGAATACCCCAGTCTGTTGACCCGGTCTGAAAGTTTGTTCATATTGTCTTTTTGAAATAGGAACAAATATAATAAAAACTATCGGTCGAAAAATTAAAATCAAACTTGTTTGAAATAGGAGCGGACGGATTGATTTTATAACTATATTTGTAGTTATAAATAATCAACTTAATTCGATTGCAATGTACAAATTCTTATTCCTTTTCCTGTTTTCTTGTGTTTCTGCCCAGCATTACCGTTTTGTGTACGAGTATACCATGAAGCCGGACAGTCATAAAAAAGATTCAACAGTCACGGACTATATGAACCTGGACACGGACGGCAGGACCTCTTACTTTTATAATGCGGCCAAATATGAACGCGATTCCGTCTATCAGGCAGATAAAAGCTATGCAAAGCTGCTTGCCGCCAAAACATTTGATCAGAACCTCGGCTATATAATTGAAAAAGAGTATTCCCGTAAAGCCATTACCTTATATGACCGGTTCAAAACAGCCAACCTTTCCGTTCTGGGGCTTGATGCTCCGGTATGGAAGATCAGAAAAGAATTCAGGACTATCAATAACATACCCTGCCAGAAGGCGACGGCACAGTACAAAGGGAGAGACTGGGAAGCCTGGTTCAGCAAAGACTATCCTGTAAGTGACGGACCTTACACTTTTACGGGCCTTCCGGGTATTGTGGTACAGGCTCAGGATGCCGAAAAAGATCATGTCTTCAACCTCATTCAGGTCAAAAAGGTTCCCGCTGTATTTTCCATGCTTCCGAAATCAGGCAAAAAGGTGTCTCTGGCTGAATACAGGAAGATCATGAACAGTTTTACCTTCAGCAGTGAGGATATCGAAGGGATGAACGTCAATAAGGAAACAGGAAATGCAGACCTTCAGCTCAAAGGTGGCTATACTGCCAGGTTCGGGCTGGATGAAATGAAAAAAGTTAAAAATATGGATGCCGAAATCGCAAGAAGACTGAGGAGGACCAATAATCCGATTGAAAAGAACTGAAAGATGACTGAACATCTTTACGGAAACTCATTTTGAATTCCCGCAATAAAAAACTTATTTTTGCTTTTTATAATAATTCTCATGTCTATACCGTTAGTATTAAAATATTTCCCGGATCTTACAGAAACCCAGAAAGAACAGTTTGCCGGACTGGAAGCACTGTACCACGAATGGAATGAAAAGATCAATGTTATCTCCAGAAAAGATATGGAATCCCTGTACGAGAAGCATGTGCTGCATTCCCTGGGCATTGCAAAAGCGATGGAATTCGCTCCCGGGACTAAGGTCCTGGATATCGGAACAGGAGGAGGTTTTCCGGGGATTCCCCTGGCCATCCTTTTTCCGGAATCTGAATTTACACTGATCGATTCCATCGGTAAAAAGATCACAGTGGTACAGGCAGTAGCTGAAGGAGTGGGGCTGACCAATGTAACGGCCATTCACGGCAGGGCCGAAAAAGTGAAGGAAAAGTTTCATTTTGTAGTCAGCAGAGCAGTAACCCAGATGCCGGAATTCCTTCGCTGGCTAAAAGGGAAATTTGAGAAAGAACAGTTCAATACGAGGCATAATGGTGTGCTCTATCTGAAAGGAGGAGACCTTGCAGAAGAACTGGCCGGGATCCGCTGTGAAATCATCAGCCTTAAAAATTATTTTGAAGAAGAATTTTTTGAAACCAAAAAAGTGGTTTACCTTTCAAAGGGTAATTTCAATTCTTAATTTAACATAATTTAGGAATATTGTTTGATCATATATTCATCATAATCAGATTTTTATACCATGGAAAAAAAGATCTCTATAAGTTTCTCAGCCGTTATTTTGGGAATTCTGATGACGGCCTGTACACCGGATGATGATTATCAGACTATTGAATCCATTGATAAAATAAAGATCGACAGTGTAACAGTCGTCAATGACACGATGAGTGTTTTCGCTGTACAGAGCATCCGGACGTATTCAACATATCCTTCCCATTGCCAGGGATTTTACGGATATGATTATATCTACGGCGATAATCAGACGCGTACCGTAACGGCTTATAAATACATTACCAACGGACCGTGTACGCAAAATGTGTATACGAGTGCCAACCAGATTAACTTCAGCCCCCAGAAGACAGGAACGTACACTTTCAGGTTCTGGAACGGCGGAAGCAGCTGGATAACCAAAACGATTGTAGTGCAGTAAAATGAAGTGGATTTTTTTAGTGCCTTTCCTGATATCCGGCAGTCTGTTCAGCCAGAAAATCATCTGGCAGGAAAACAACAGGCTGAAATGGGAGAATTTCAAAAGTAAAATCAACAACCAGCAGGGCGATAATGTGGTTGCGTATACCCATTGTGGCTGGGAATATTCTGTGGTTAAGTCTACTAATCCGAAAATTCCGGTAAGGATCAAAGTGACGACCATTTTTAATGAAGACCAGTCCTGGAAAGATGTTAAGCGCATCAACGATTATGTGCTCCTGCATGAGCAGAAACATTTTGATATTGCGGAAATCCACGCCCGTAAACTCAGGAAGGAAATTGCGGAAAGGATTAAAACTTCCGGAGATTACAATAAGTATTTCCAGGCGATATACAACAGAGTCCTGAACGATTACCGGAAATTCCAAGCTGCCTATGACCGGGAGACCCGCCATGGCATGAACGAAGAAAAGCAGGCAGATTATAACGGCGTAATCAGCGAAGCGCTGGAAAACCTGAAAAACTACGCCACCTCTTGAAATTCCTGAATAAAATAGTAGATGAGCTTTTGGCACAAAGTGAAGATCTTTCCGTGTTCAGCATCGTTCTGCCCGGGAAGCGTCCCATTGTTTTCATCAGGCAGATCCTTTCAGAACGCAATTATTCGGGCTTTCTCCCTGATTTTTATACGATTGCCGAGCTCATTGACGTCATTGCAGACCGACAGGAAATTAAAGGCATTGCTTTATGGCTGTTCGCTTATGACGTTTACAAAAGCCTGAACCTGACGCCCAAAGAAGATTTTTCAGAATTCCTGAAATGGTTCCCGACCCTGCAGAAGGACTGGGATGACATGATGATGTTTTCAGAAAGTGATGAAGCCGTGCTCCAGTATATGTTTGATGAAGAACGCATCAAGGAATGGGCACAGGACCTCGGCGAAGATGATGAGGCACCAAGAAAAAAATTCCTCAATTTCTGGCGTAATATGAATATCTTCCTGCCGGTACTGAAGAAAAAGCTGCATGAGAACAACTGGGCAACCCACGGCATGATTAATGAAACAGCAAAATCCCGTCTGGATGGCTTTATTAAGGACGCTTCACAAAAATTTGTATTCTGCGGCCTTAATGCCATGACACCTGTGGAAGAATCCCTGATCAGGAAAATGCTCCAGTGGGACAAAGCCCAATGCTTTTTCCAGGCTGACCGGTATTATTTTGAGGATGAACGGCAGGAAGCCGGTAAATTCCTCCGGGATCATAAAAGCTGGAAAGAGTTCAGCGATTACAGGCCTTTCCGATGGATTGAAGATGATTTCGTACAGCATAAAAATATCAAAGTGTATGAAGTTTCCGGAAATATTACCCAAACGAAGATATTGCCGGGAATTTTCAGTGAAATAGAAGATAAAACCTTTTCCAATACCGCTGTGGTACTGCTGGATGAGAACCTTCTGCCTGCTACGCTGGATGTGATGCATGAGATCGAATACCTCAATATCACTATGGGCTTTCCCCTGAAAAACCTTTCGTTTTCCAATGCGGTAAAGCAGCTCTTCTATCTGCAGAAGCAGCTTGAAAAAAACAAATCTTCGTATTATTACAGAGACATTTATCCCATTCTGGAAGAACTCCCGAGGTCTGCTGAAGATGATGCAATCATTAATAACTTCAAAGCCAGGATCGAGGAGCGGAACATCGTCTATATCTCCCGCAAGCTCCTCCAGGAGCTGCTGGGTACTCTTTCCTATTACCGGCTGCTCCAAAAGGCAGCTTCAACGGATGAATACCTTGATCTTCTGGTAGAATTCTGCCAGCAGGTAAAATGGCTGGAGATTGATGACATCCAGTATGAGAATGTCTCCCATTTTGAAAATGCATTCAGGGTGCTGAAAAACCAGCTTACCCCGTATTCTTTTGAGATCAGGATGGAAACCCTGGAAATCCTGATCAACCAGCATATCAACTCGGAATGTATCGACTTTCAGGGCGAACCTCTGCGCGGATTGCAGGTCATGGGCCTCCTTGAAACACGTCTCCTGAATTTTGAGAATGTGATTATGCTTTCCGTTAATGAAGGGAAACTGCCGCTGGGTAATTCACACAATACCTATGTACCTTTCGATATCAGGAAATTCTTCAATATGCATACTTTCCTTGAAAATGACGGTATTTACGCGTATCATTTTTACCGGCTGATCCAGGATGCCCAAAATGTGCATCTGCTGTTCAATGCATTGAGTTCCGGGATCAATACCGGTGAGAAGAGCAGGTTCATTACCCAGATCGAAATGGAAAGTTCCCATGAGATTGAACACCTGATCATCGAAAATTCTTCAGAGCCTATCGTTACCCAGCCTGTCGAAATCATTAAAACTCCGGTGGTGATGGAGCGGCTTTTGAAATGGAAGGAAAAAGTATCCGCTTCCCACCTCACCAGTTACCTTTACAACCCGATAGATTTTTATCTCTCGAAGATCCTCAATACATCCGAAACGGATGAAATCGAAGAAGAATTGTCTGTAAGGAATTACGGGAACCTGGTGCATTATTCACTTCAGGAAGTGTATGAAGTGCTTAAAGGTAAGGTATTAAATGGAAGTGATTTAGAAGAATCAATTAAAGCAGTAGATCGGTATATAGAAATCGGGATTGAAAAGCTGAAACACCAGCCTGAATACTATGAAAAAGGTATGAACTTTATTCATAAAGCGATTGCCAAAAAAGTAATTGAAAGCGTCCTTACGCATGATCTTGAACTGATCCAGAACGGTAATACACTGGAGATTATCGACATTGAGAAACGATTTGAAAATGTGGATTTTTATCTGGGTGAGAAAGACAAGGTATCCTTCTTCGGATTCATTGACCGGATTGACCGCCTGAACGGGACGGTGAGGATCATTGATTACAAGACGGCCAAAATTAAGAACCTTAATATAAAAATCGATCAGGACAACTGCACCGATTATTTCCATAACAGCGACAGGAAGCAGGCGCTCCAGCTCTGTATCTATCAGTATGTCATCCAGAGCCTGCCCGAATTCTGGGGCCTTCCCGTAGAAACGGGTATCTGGAGTTTTGCAGAGGTAAAAAAAGGAGTACGCTCACTTCAGTTTGAAAAAGGAGGGATTGATGAAGCAATGATTGCTGTCAAATGCCTGATTGAGGAAATTTTGAATCCTGATATTCCTTTTACGGAAAACATTCAATCCTATACTTCGTAACAAAACAGAGGTCCGGCAAAGCCGGACCTCTTTTATTATGATTTTTTCTCTAAAAAGCATTGATTCCTGTAATATCCATGCCGGTAATCAGCAGATGGACATCGTGTGTGCCCTCATAGGTAATCACAGACTCCAGGTTGGCTGCATGCCTCATCATCGGGAATTCACCCATGATTCCCATTCCGCCTAAGATCTGCCTGGATTCGCGGGCAATGTCAATGGCCATCTTTACATTGTTTCTTTTGGCCATCGAAATCTGCGCCGGTGTAGCCTTATGGTCGTTTTTAAGGTTTCCCAGCTGCAGGCAGAGCAGTTGTGCTTTCGTGATTTCTGTCAGGAATTCTGCCAGTTTTTTCTGCTGAAGCTGATAAGAACCGATGGGTTTGCCGAACTGCTTTCTTTCCTTTGAATACTGTACAGCTGTGCAGTAACAGTCGATAGCAGCACCAATGACCCCCCATGAAATCCCGTATCGGGCGGAATTCAGGCAGGATAATGGCCCTTTTAAGCCGGTAACGCCCGGCATTAGGTTTTCTTTCGGAACTTTAACGTCGGTGAAAACCAGTTCTCCCGTTTTGGAAGCCCTTAAGCTCCATTTGTTATGCGTTTCAGGAGTAGTGAAGCCTTCCATGCCGCGTTCTACAATCAGTCCCTGTACTTTTCCGTCTTCATTTTTTGCCCATACAACAGCAATATCACACAGCGGGGCGTTAGTAATCCACATTTTGGCACCGTTAAGAAGATAGTGGTCTCCCATATCCCTGAAATTCGTTTCCATAGAGCCCGGGTCGGAACCGTGATTGGGCTCCGTAAGGCCGAATGAACCGATCATTTCACCGGAAGCAAGCTTAGGAAGGTACTTTCTTTTCTGTTCTTCGGATCCGTATTCATTAATCGGGAACATCACCAGTGAACTTTGTACGGATGCCGCAGAGCGCACGGCAGAATCTCCGCGTTCCAGTTCTTGCATAATCAGTCCGTAAGAGATCTGATCAAGCCCTGAGCCCCCGTACTCTTCAGGAATATAAGGGCCCAGTGCCCCAATGTTTCCCAATTCTCTCATCAAACCTGGTAAATCCGTATGGTTTTGAGCTGCCTGGTCAATCTGCGGCATAACAAAGCTTTCCACCCAGTCCCTTACAGATTGGCGGATCAGTTTGTGTTCTTCTGTAAGCAAAGCATCAATTCCGTAGTAATCGGGAAGGCTTGTAAGAGGATAGTATGACATATGATTTTAATTTTCCTAAAAGTAATACTTTTCAGTATTCCGCAAAAATTTTTTTTCTATGCCTGTTTTACATTTTCTAAAGCCTCATGTAAAGAGGTTATTTGGTTTCTTTGCCCGAAATAGGGTTAGGGCTGTCTGTACTGAACCTCTTTTTAAAGGTATAGAGATAAGGTGCCTTATTAGCCGAACCGTCATACAGCTTTTCCATCCTGTCCAGGATATTTAAACTCAGTATTTTACGCTGGAAATTATTCCTTCTGAATTTTTCTCCCAGAATGGTCTCATACAGGCATTGCAGGTCCTTCATCGTGAACTTTTCGGGAAGCAGGTTGCTGGCGGCTACTTCCGTATTGATGTTCATCCGGAGGTATTCAAGTCCGGTTTCTATGATCCGGTCATGGTCAAAAGCCATTTTTGGCAGCTTATTGACTTCAAACCATTCGCAGCTTTCGTTAAAGGCATCCGGAAAAGTATTGGCAATGGAAAAATCGATCAGGCTGCAATACCCTACGGTAATGAACCGCTGGAAAATCCAGTGGTCTTTTGGCACTGTGATCCCTTTGTTTTCCAGCAGGATCTGATGGACATTATTTTCCGTCCGGTCAATTCTTCCGAAGGTATGGAACTGTTTCAGGAACAGGTCTTTAAGATGGGTTCTTTCGTACAAGACCCGGGCTGCTGCCTCGCGGAGATCTTCGTCGGTAAAGACAAATCCTCCCGGAAGCGACCAAAGATCCAGATCATGGTATTTCAGCAGCAAAACCTTGAGAATGTTATTATGAAAACCAAATATGGTGCAGTCTACGGAGACATGTGCTACAAAGTCTTTTGTATCAATAAGTTCCCGGAGTGTCTGTTTGTTTTTTGTGTCTTTAATTTTCATGGCAGTAAAAATAAAATTATTTTCTATAAGTTTTTCTTTGCGGCATAAAAATATAGTGAACTCACCGTAAGTAACACGATAACAGCGGCTAAAATATAAAGGGAATACCAGTCCAGCATGCTGTTTCCAAACAGCTTTGACATCACAATTGAGCTCACAGAACTTCCCAGCGAAGAGAAAATAACAATACAGGAAGTCAGCAGGCTGATCTTTTCCCGCTCCATGCCGGCAATTATTCTTGAGTTGATAACAGGGTAGAGCGGAGACAGGAAAAGGCCTATCACCGGGAACAGATACAGCAGGATTCCGCTTTGTGCTGAATAAAAATACTGGATACCGGAAATAATACAAAGCATGATGATAATGAAAGCCAGGCATATCCAGTAGTAGTTGGCCAGTGAAAACCTGTGGATCAGGCGTGCGGTGACAGTTCTCCCCGCATAGGAAAAAAGAGCCATGAACGAAGTCGCCTGCAAAGCAAAAAAAGAGTTCACCTTCAGGTGCGATTTATAATAGGACGGCAACCATGAATTAAAGCTCTGCTCGATGAAGACGATGAAGAAAATAACCATGAAAAATGCGATTACCGGTAGTTTTACCATACCCGATATCCCTTCTATAAGTCCTTTTCCATCATTGGCGGGCTCTGAGAT
The DNA here is from genome assembly GCA_913775525.1 of uncultured Chryseobacterium sp. GTDB lineage: Bacteria > Bacteroidota > Bacteroidia > Flavobacteriales > Weeksellaceae > Chryseobacterium. Next base: position 50,500 of record CAJYLH010000020.1, on the reverse strand, counting down.
ATCCAGTTTTGAAAACAAAAATACGGTAATGAATGAAAGGGCCGAGACACTCAGGAACCCCAGTTTCCAGAAGGCGGAATACGGACTTGAGATCAGCCATCCGAAGCCGGTGTTTACCACGAAAATCCCGATCATGAAGGATGCTTCCACATTATTCATGGTTTTGGCCAGCGACTTTTCATCAGCAATATTATTCCTGATGATGCCGAATACACAGATCTTCCCGATGGCAAAACATACTCCGATAATGGCGAACCAGAGTTTATAAAACCAGAACACTTCCACAAAAGGCAGTATGGCTGAACAGATCCCTACTGTCAGTAATGCGGATAGCAGCGCCTTTTTAGCCCCGGTCTTACTGATCAGGCTTACTGCGAATAGTGAAATAAAAGCAATGGGCAAGTCCTTGAAAGATTCAAGGAAACCCAGTTTTTCATAGGTGATTTTTGCCTCCGAAAGCTGAAGGATCACAATGCCCATACAGTTCAGTACCATTGAAAATATAAGAAAACTCAACTTCAGGGGAAGCGACAAATTGCCTGTCTTGGTCGTCATTTTGGGGATCGATTTTATCGTTTTTTTTAACTTTTTTATGAAAAGTAGGGTGGAAATTATGCCTTTGAACTCCCAAAAATAAAGGAAAAATTAAAATATTTATTAAGACAATGTTAAATAATTAAAAAAAAATATATTTTTATTGTCTCATTTTGAGAATTAAAAAACTTAACTGTATATGAATGTAAAACTATCAAGAAGTTTAGGGATGGTTGCCGTGCTTTATTTTACGGCAAATTTCAGTGCCCAGAACAGAAAGAATGACACCGTTTCCAAAGAAACCAAAATAGAGGAGGTGGTGATGATTGGTTATGGTACACAAAAGAAAAGTAACGTAACGGGAGCCATCTCGAGTATCAAAGCCAGTGACATTGAAAATATTCCTGCCGGAAAACCGGAACAGGTTTTACAGGGCCGTGCTGCGGGGGTGAATGTGATTACCAACTCCGGACAGCCTGGTTCATCAGCAACGATCCGGGTACGGGGGATTACCAGTTATTATTCCAATAACGATCCGCTTTGGGTAGTAGACGGAATCGTAGTGGACGGAATCGGATGGCTGAACCAGTCTGACATTGAAAGTATAGAGGTCCTGAAAGATGGTGCTTCTTCTGCCATATATGGAGTTTCGGCTGCAAGAGGGGTAATCCTGGTTACCACCAAAAAAGGAAGAAAAGGCAGGCTGAACCTCTCGTATAACGGATCTTACGGTACGGCGAGAGCAGCCAGGAAACTGGATCTGCTGAACGCGACTCAATATGCGACCATACTTAATGAAGCATACGTTAACGGAGGGCAGGCTCCTGTGTTCCAGAATCCGCAGTCTTTAGGTGCTGGCACCGATTGGCAGAAAGAAATCTTCGGTACCGGAGAACGTTCAAACCACGAAGTGAGCATCAGCGGAGGAAATGAAAAATCTACTTTTTACGGATCTTTCGGCTATTTTGACCAGACCGGTATCGTAATGAGCGATATTTCCTATTACAAAAGATTAACCGGACGTCTGAACTCTACCCACAAGCTGACCGACTGGTTAACGGTAGGCCAGACATTTGCCTATACACATACCAAATCCCAGGGAATCAACTCCAATGGGGAATTCGGGGGTCCTTTAAGCTCTGCTGTAAACCTGGACCCTACTACGCCGGTAGTCGTTACAGATCCTGCCATGGCAGCTTCCAATACCTATTCAAATCCTAATATCGTAAGGGATCCTTACGGAAATCCATATGGTATTTCTACACTGGTTGGCCAGGAGATGTCCAATCCGCGTGCTTTCCGATATACCCAGCTTGGAAATTCAGGATGGTCTGATGATTTCATCGCCAATATTTTTGCTGAGGTAAAATTCCTTAAAGATTTCACTTTTAAATCCTCCATCAACGGTAAAAAAGCATATTGGGGAAATCAGAACTTCACACCGCTGTTTTATCTCAACCCTAACTACAGCAATCTGAATTTCAACAGCCTGAGCAGGACTACACAGCAGAAACTGGAGTGGAGTTTTGAAAATACACTGAACTGGCAGAAGAAATTCGGGGAACACAGCCTTAATATCCTTGCCGGTACCGGTTATTATGAGTACAATATCGGATTCGGACAGACCGTTACCCACACCAACCTGCCGATCAGCAGTTATCAGGATGCTTCTTTTAATTTTTACATCCCGCAGGATCAGAAAAATATGAATGCATGGGATAATATCAATACCCACAAGGCTTCTTATTTCGGTAGAATTGTATATGATTATGCCAACAAGTATTTGTTCACGGGTACGGTAAGACGTGACGGTTCCTCTAAATTCGGTGCCAATAATCACTGGGGTACATTCCCGGCGTTCTCCGTAGGATGGAATGTAGACAAAGAAAACTTCTGGCCGGAAAATAAAGTGATCAATACCTTAAAATTACGTGGAGGATATGGGGTATTAGGAAACGACGGTATCGGAGACTTCCTGTTTGCCAATTTCTATGTTCCGGGAGCAAACTATACCAACGGAAACAATGTAATTATGCCGGGATATATTCCAAATACGCTTGCCAATCCGGACCTTAAGTGGGAATCCACTTCACAGCTGAATATTGCAACGGACATCAGGTTCCTGAGCAATTTCAATTTAACGGTAGATTACTACAAAAAGAAAACGTCTGATATCCTGAGACAGGTACAGATCCCGGGATATGTGGGAGTAACCATAGCACCTACGGCCAACATCGGAGATATGGAAAATGAAGGGGTAGAAGTAGAATTGGGATACAAAAAGAACTGGACGGATTTCGGAGTGTCGGTTAACGGAAACTTTGCTTACCTGAAAAATACCGTTACGAGCCTGGAGCAGGGAAGACTGTATATTGACGGACCCGGATTCCAGTCTATGGGACCGGTTTCCAGAATTCAGGTAGGAGAATCTTACGGTTCGTTCTACGGATACAAGACATTAGGTATTTTCCAGAATCAGGATCAGATCAACGCTTACAGGAATGCGGCAGGACAGCTGATCCTTCCTGATGCAAAACCGGGAGATTTTATCTGGCAGGACTCTAATGGAGATGGTAAAATTACAGATGCCGATAAAGTGAATTTAGGAAATTCTGTCCCTAAATATACGTTCGGTTTAACAGTTAATATGAATTACAAAAACTGGGATCTGATGGTTTTTGCCCAAGGACAGGCCGGAAACAAGATTTTCCAGGGGCTGAGACGTCTGGATATCCTGAATGCCAACTATCAGACGGCCATTCTTGACCGCTGGACAGGTGAAGGCACTTCCAATACTACACCTAGACTTACGACCAACGATACCAACCACAACTATACCTGGATGTCGGATTATTATCTTCAGAAGGGAGATTATGTAAGAGTAAAGCTGGTTCAGCTGGGATACACATTACCGCAGTCGATGACGCAGAATCTAGGGATGGGCAAGCTTCGCCTTTATGTTACTGCTGAAAACCTCTTCACGTTCACCAAATATACAGGATATGATCCTGAAATTGCAGCCGGTGACAGTTTCGGTATTGACAGAGCGTATTATCCTCAGGCGAAAACATTCCTTTTCGGAGCTAATTTAACATTCTAACATGATTTTAAAAATGAAAAATAAAATATTTAAAATAAGCATAGCAGCATCATTATTCGCAGGTACAGGCCTGATTAATGTTGCATGTACTACAGATAACCTTGAAGATGTTAAAAATCTCGGTGCCTTTGATACCAATAATTTCTTCAGGAACGAGCAGGAATGCTTTTTTGCACTGGTAGGAGCATACGATCCTGTAAGAAAATATGCCGCCGGATTTGAAAATATGGTAACATTTTTTAATGCAGGATCCGATGATTTCTATGCCGGAGGAGGAAGCTCAACAGACGGCGCCGGAATACAGGGGCTTTCTAACTATCAGCTGAACCCTAACACGATGCCGGTAAGCTACTGGAGGGATTTTTACCAGGGAGTTTCAAGGACTAATGTTCTTATTGATAAAATTCCTCAGGCCAATATGAGTGATGCCGTAAAAAACAGGTTCACGGCAGAATCCAAAACTTTACGCGCATTATATTATTTTGAGCTGTTGAGGATGTTCGGGAATATTCCTTTAATTACCAAGGAAATTAAAGCGACTGATGATTATTATAACATTCCTCAGGCTTCCCCTGCAGCAGTATATGCACAGATTGAAGCTGATCTTCTTGCTGCTATTCCGAATCTCCCAATGACCGTATCGGGCGATCAGAGAGGAAGATTTACGCAGGGGGCTGCAAGGGCTCTGCTGGGTAAAGTATACCTGTATGAGAATAAAAAAGCGGAGGCTGCAGCACAGTTCGCTGAGGTAAACGGAACTCCGGGAGGAACAAGCCAGTACGGATACAAACTTGTCAGCAATTATGCAAGCCTTTGGGTCACTGATAATAAATTCACTTCAGAATCCATTTTCGAGGTGATGCATACCAACAAAGGAAACTCAGACTGGGGGTTCTGGGGACAAGGGAATGATGAAGGTAACTCTATAAATATCATGGTTGCCCCAAGAGGATACACCCGAAAAGCATCTGATGCTCCGGATGTAGTTGCAGGATGGGCCTTCAATCCTATCTCAGCCGATCTTTTCAACTTCATGCAGGGAGATCCGAGAATGGATGCAAGTATTCTGAATGTTAAGGCTCTTGAGCAGCAGGGCAAAGCGGTATATTCACCGGCGTATATGGATTCAGGCTACTTTCTGAACAAGTTTATGCCGACCAAAGACGAAGTAACCACATTACCGGGTGCATCAGAACTGAACTACAGGCAGAATTATATTTATCTGAGACTGGCAGATACCTACCTGATGGAAGCAGAAGCGCTTAACGGAGCAGGATCCAGGGCACAGGCGCTGCTGGATGCTGTAAGAGCAAGAGTTGGACTGGCTTCCGTGCCGGTTTCCATACAAGCCATCAAAGATGAAAGAAGAAGGGAGCTGATCGGCGAAGGCCATCGTTGGTTTGACCTGGTAAGGTGGGGCGATGCTCCTGCCAAATTAGGCGCCCGTGGTTTTGTGGCAGGCAAGAATGAAATACTGCCTATTCCTTATACCGAGCTTACCGGAACCATTCTTAAACAAAACCCTGGTTATTAATCTAAATCTTATTAAAGTATGATCGCTAAATTTATCAATAAAGGACTTTTGCTCAGCTCCGCCGTATTTTTCCTGGCCAGCTGTACACCGGATACCATCGATGGCGATGGCAACGGTATCACGCCTTCTGCTGCAGATGCTTCATTCAAAGTCACCAATACAGCGGAAAACAGGTACAATCTGAAAGCAAATTCCAACAATTATATTTTTTCCAAATGGAACATTGATGATGACGGATATAATGCCGGAAAGAATGAAGAGAATATTTTCCTTCCCGATGCCGGAACCTATGTGATCCAGCACCAGACGATGGGAGTTGGAGGCACTGTATCGGGTACTTCCAGCGGAACTATTGTAGTGCCGACTTCTGATCCTGTAGCAGGAAATATGATCCAGGGAGGAAGGTTCGATACTCCGGATGAAATTGCCAAATGGTCTAAACATACCATCAGTGCATCCGGAGCCCAATGGGTTTTTGCCAATGGGAAAGCAACCATTGTGGCCAATGGAGGAAGCCAGCAGGGGATCTATCAGGCTGTGAACGTAGTGGCAGGACAGAAGTATTCCATCGATATGGTGGTTTCTTCGGAATCTGCCCTAGTAGATACCTGGTTTGAAGTATATGTACTGAACAGCATGCCCGTTACAGGCCAGGACATCAGCGGAACGGTATACCGCAACATCAATACCTGGGCAGGATGCGGAAAGTCGGCATTCAAAGGTAAAGTATCATCCGTGGGTTGTGACAGTCCTAAAAACGGGGGTGTCTTCACCGCAACTACAACAGGAACTGTTTACCTGGAAATCAAGTGCGGAGGAACAACCGTCAACAGTCTTAGCGTAGACAAAGTGGAATTCCGAAGAACACAATAATCTCCCTTATGAAATCACACAATTCATATAGTTTATTTATGAGAAGTGCTGCACTTTGCGGTGTAGCGCTTCTCTCTTTTTTGGGGTGCAGCAGCACTTCATCAGATTTGGCCAATAATGAGAATCCGGTTAACGGCGGTGGCGGGACCACAGGTGATCCTGTGGACGTATGGCTGACGAAAGGTGACCAGTCGGTAAAACTGCAACAGCAGACCGCAGTGTACTTTACTTCCGCATCCAATAGCTATCCGAGCATAGAGATCGATGCTTCCAAAGTATTCCAGACGGTAGATGGCTTTGGCTATACCCTGACTGGCGGAAGCGTGGAAGTGATCAATCAGCTGACTGCCGCAAAGAAGCAGGAATTACTGAATGATCTGTTCAGCAGTTCCGGAATCGGAATCAGTTACCTGAGGATCAGTATCGGAGCTTCCGATCTCAACAGTGAAGTATTTTCATATGACGATATGCCGGCAGGACAGACCGATCTTAGTCTTTCACAGTTCAGCCTTACCAAAGATCAGGCGGTCATTCAGATGCTGAAAGATATCCTTATAATCAATCCGAACATTAAAATCCTGGCAACCCCATGGTCGCCACCGGTTTGGATGAAGGATAACGGAAGTACCATCGGCGGAAGTTTAAAACCCGAATATTACAATGTGTATGCACAGTATTTTGTAAAATATATCCAGGCTATGAAAGCGCAGGGGATTACGGTTCATGCCCTTACGCCTCAGAATGAGCCTTTGCATCCAGGAAATAATCCGAGCCTCTATATGACAGCTGCCCATCAGGCTGCATTCATCAAAAACAATCTGGGTCCTGCTTTTCAGGCAGCCAATATCAATACCAAAATCATTGCCTACGATCACAACTGCGATAATCCGGCCTATCCTCTGGCAGTCCTGAATGACACTGCGGCTAATCCTTATGTGGATGGATCAGCATTTCATTTGTATGCCGGTGATATTTCAGCATTGAGTACCGTTCATAATTTATATCCGGATAAAAATGTATATTTCACTGAGCAATGGACCAGTTCCACCGGAAACTTCTCCGGAGATTTGGATTGGCACGTGAAAAACATTATTATTGGGTCTATGAGAAACTGGAGCAAAACCGCACTGGAATGGAATGTAGCCAATAATGCCTCATTCGGGCCCCATACGCCCGGAGGATGTACCCAGTGCAAAGGAGCGGTAACCATCAGTGGCGGAAACAGCTATGAGAAAAATGTATCCTACTACATCATTGCCCATGCTTCCAAATTTGTTCCGGTAAATTCCCAGCGGATTGCTTCCACAGAGACCGATAACCTTTCTACGGTGGCTTTCAAAACGTCGGCAGGAAAGACGGTCCTGATTGTGCAGAACGGCAGCTCAACGGATCAGGCATTTAATATCAAATACAATCAGAAAACGGCTCCTGTAATCATTTCAGGGCACTCAGCAGCGACGTATATTTTTTAAAACAGCATATGAAAAGAGTTTATTTCTTACTTGCTATTGCAGCCTTCGGGATGAATGCATCCGGACAGAAAACGGCGGACCAGAAAGCCTCCGAACTGTTATCTAAAATGACATTGGAGGAAAAAATAGGGCAATTGGTCCAGTACAGCGGATTTGAATACGCCACCGGACCCCAAAATACCAATTCTGCAACCGTATTGGAAGAAATAAAAAAAGGGAAAGTAGGTTCCATGCTTAACGTAGCTGGATCTGAAGAGACCCGAAACTTTCAGAAACTGGCGTTACAGTCGAGGCTTAAAATCCCGTTGCTTTTCGGTCAGGATGTTATCCACGGATACAGAACGACCTTTCCGGTCAATATCGGGCAGGCAGCAAGCTGGGACCTTGCACTCATTGAACAGTCAGAAAGAATTGCTGCCACAGAAGCTTCTGCTTACGGAATCCACTGGACTTTTGCCCCGATGGTTGATATCGCCAGAGATCCGAGATGGGGAAGGGTGATGGAAGGCTCCGGGGAAGATACTTATTTAGGAACCCGGATCGGCCTGGCTAGAATCAGGGGATTCCAGGGGAAAGGATTGGGCAATCTTGATGCGATCATGGCCTGTGCAAAGCATTTTGCAGCCTACGGTGCCGCAGTAGGCGGCCGGGATTATAATTCGGTCGACATGAGCCTGAGACAGCTGAACGAAACCTACCTGCCTCCGTTTAAGGCTGCGGCAGAAGCCGGAGTAGCTACATTCATGAACTCGTTCAATGATATCAACGGGATTCCTGCTACCGCCAACCGGTATATCCTAAGGGATTTGCTGAAGGGACAGTGGAATTACAAAGGATTTGTGGTGTCTGACTGGGGAAGCATCGGGGAAATGGTAGCCCATGGTTATGCCAGAGATAATAAAGAAGCGGCCGAAAAAGCCATTATCGCCGGCAGCGATATGGACATGGAAAGCCGTGCTTATATGGCTGAACTCCCGAAGCTTGTTCAGGAAGGTAAAGTTGATCCCAAGCTGATTGATGATGCTGCAAGGAGGATTCTGATCAAGAAATTCGAGATGGGTTTATTTGACGATCCTTACCGCTTCAGCAGTGAAAAAAGACAGCAACAGCAGACCAATAACCGGGATAACAGGAAATTCGGGAGGGAATTCGGCTCAAAGAGTATTGTTTTAATGAAAAACCAGGGGAACATCCTGCCGCTTTCGAGATCCGTAAAGACAGTAGCTTTAATCGGTCCTTTCGCAAAAGAGACCACGGCAAACCACGGCTTCTGGTCTGTAGCATTTAAAGATGACAGTCAGAGGATCATCAGCCAGTTCGATGGTATCAGAAACCAGCTGGATAAAAATTCCACCTTGCTGTATGCGAAAGGTGCCAATGCAGACGACCAGGACAGATCCATGTTTGCAGAGGCTGTTGAAACCGCAAAAAAAGCTGATGTAGTCATCATGACTCTAGGGGAAGGCCATGCGATGAGCGGTGAAGCCAAGAGCCGCAGCAATATTCATTTTTCAGGTGTACAGGAAGATTTACTGAAAGAAATCGCCAAAACCGGTAAACCGATTGTCCTGATGATCAATGCAGGAAGGCCACTGGTATTCGATTGGGCAGCAGATAAAATCCCTGCTATCATGTATACCTGGTGGCTCGGAACGGAAGCCGGAAATTCCATCGCGGATGTGCTCTTCGGAGCGGTAAATCCGGGCGGGAAGCTGCCGATGACGTTCCCGAGAACCGAAGGACAGATTCCGATATATTACAACCACTACAATACAGGAAGACCGGCAAAAAACAATACGGACAGGAATTATGTTTCTGCCTATATCGATCTTGATAACGACCCGAAATTCCCGTTCGGGTACGGGCTGAGCTATACCACTTTCAGGTATTCCGATATGGATCTGAGTTCGGCAAACCTTACAGGAAACCAGGCCCTGGATATCAGCGTTACCGTTTCCAACACCGGAAAATACGACGGAGAAGAGGTGGTACAGCTCTACATCAGGGATCTGGTAGGGAAAGTGGTGAGACCTGTCAAGGAGCTGAAAGGCTTCCAGAAAGTTTTCATTAAAAAAGGCGAACAGAAAACAGTTCATTTCAGACTGACCACCCAGGACCTTAAGTTTTACGATGATGCACTGAATTACGATTGGGAACCCGGCGAGTTTGACATCATGGTAGGAACCGATTCGCAACAGGTACAGACCAAAAGAATTACATGGTTAAAATAAATAGTTTTTACAGACAGAAGCGGGATGATACCCGCTTTTGGCGGTAAAGGACATCAGGTTCCGGTGATGATGATTTAATAATGAACTTAAATTTTGAAGATGAAGATTCGATATATGCTTAACCTGTTTACCGGAGGATTGCTGGTTTTTTCTGCATACAGTTGTATTTCAGGGCCGTCACATCCGGGCAGCAGACTTATCTGGAATGATGAATTCAACGGAAAAGGTTTGCCGGATTCCACCAAATGGAATTATGATGTCGGTGGCCATGGATACGGAAATAATGAAGAACAGTTCTACACGAAAAACCGACCGGAAAATGCCAGGCTGGAAGACGGGAAGCTGGTGATTGAAGCCCGGAAAGAACGGTGGGAAGGCAATACATATACGTCTGCAAGGCTGCTGACCAAAGGAAAGTTCTCTTTTCAGTATGGTACTGTGGAGGTGAGGGCCAAGCTGCCCAAAGGACGCGGAACCTGGCCCGCCATCTGGATGATGAGTGAGAAAATGAAAAAATGGCCTGATGATGGTGAACTGGATATTATGGAGCATGTAGGTTACCATCAGGGATACATCCATGCTTCCGTCCATACGAAGAAATATAACCACATCATCGGAACCCAGAAAACAGACACCCTTTTCGTGCAGGATGCCAGTGAACAGTTCCATGTTTATAAAGCGGTCTGGACGCCTGAAAAGATTGATGTATATGTGGACAAACAGAAGTATTTCACGTATGAAAACAGGGAAAAGACCTATGACGCATGGCCGTTTGAACAGCCCTATTTTCTCATCCTGAATCTTGCCGTCGGCGGCTTCTGGGGTGGCAAAGAGGGCATTGATGACAGTATATTTCCGCAAAAGTTTGAGATTGATTATGTAAGGGTTTATCAGAACAATAAATGACCGGTTAAAATTCCCTTCTTTTTGATAGAAATAAAATTCTGAAGAGTTTTTGATAGGGGAGCAATATAATAGAAAAAGAAATTATGAAGAAAATAGTCGTGAGCTGCCTGGTAGTGGGAGCGGTTTTTAATGCAAGTGCACAAAATTACTGGAAGAAAAATGCAGGGAAAACAGCCCGGGTGATCCTTACTGATGCTAAAACACAGGAGAAGATGGCCGATAAGGGAGTGGTGAAATTTGTGAAAATGGATCAGCCCAAAGAAACTGATGCCTGTATTTTTGTAGATCCTGACTTTAAATACCAGAAACTGATCGGAATTGGTGGTGCCATTACAGACGCATCTGCGGAGACATTTTATAAACTTCCGAAGGATAAGCAGAAAGAAATTATAGATGCGTATTACGGTAAAAACGGGCTGGGCTATACTGTTGCTCGGACCAATATGAATTCATGTGACTTTTCAAGCGATTCTTATACCTATGTACAGGACAATGATGCATCACTGAAGTCATTCAACGTAGCCCATGACGAGAAATATAAGATCCCGATGATCAAAGAAGCACAGAAAGCCGTCGGGAAAGATTTTACGTTTTACTTTTCACCCTGGAGTCCTCCGGCATGGATGAAATCCAATAAAAGCATGCTGAAAGGCGGAAGGCTTGAAAACCAGTTCTACCAGACCTGGGCAGAGTATTATGTCAGATTCATCAAAGAATATGAGAAAAGGGGAATCAACGTATGGGGATTGACCGTTCAGAATGAACCGATGGCTACACAAACCTGGGAATCCTGCATCTATACAGCAGAGGAAGAAGGACAATTCCTTAAAAACAACCTCGGGCCTACGCTCTGGAAAAACGGATACAAAGATAAAAAAGTCATGATCTGGGACCATAACCGTGACCTGATCTATCAGAGGGCCACCACCACACTGAGTGATCCGGAAACATCCAAATACGCTTCCGGGATCGGCTACCACTGGTATGAAACCTGGAACAACAAAACCCAGCTTTTTGATAACCTTCTGGAAACCCAGCGCGCATTCCCGGATAAGTTTTTAGCCTTCACGGAAGGATGTAAAGAGCAATTCAGCCTGGATAAAATTTACGAAGTAAGCCTGGGCGAGCTGTACGGTAGAAATATGATCAATGATTTCAATAAAGGTACAGCACTATGGACAGACTGGAATGTCCTTCTGGATGAAACCGGAGGACCGAATCATGTCGGTAATTTCTGTTTTGCACCTATTATAGCCGATACACAGACCGGAGAAGTACATTATACCTATGAATATTATTACATCGGGCATGTGTCTAAATTTGTAAAACCGGCTGCACGCAGGATCGGGAATTCCTCTAACAGAGCTGCGCTGACTTCAACGACATTCATGAATGAAAACGGACAGCTCGTAACGGTCATTATGAATGATTCCGATACGGATATCCAGGCCAACCTCTGGATCGAAGGCATGGCTGCCGCAATACCGGCGCCGGCCCATTCCATTCAGACCATATTATTATAACGAATACAACAAAACTTCATATTAACAGTTATTTTTTGCGGTATCGGCGGCACTGAAAGTGCCGCCGATACTTTTTTCGCTGTAGTACAGAAAACAAAAAACCGGAAAGTTTAACTTTCCGGCCTGTATATTTAGATCAGTGATAACTTATTTTATTCGCCATCATATTTGCTGATAACCTTCTGAGTAACGCCTGAGCTGCTGAAACCTCCGTCGTGGAACAGGTTCTGCATCGTTACTTTTTTAGTCAGGTCTGAGAATAAAGTCACACAGTAATTTGCACAATCGAGAGCCGTAGCATTCCCAAGCGGCGACATATCTTCTGCATATCCGAGGAATCCTCCGAACCCTTTTACACCGCTTCCTGCAGTGGTAGGGGTAGGAGACTGGGAAACGGTATTAACCCTTACCTTTCTTTCTCCCCAGTAGTTTCCGAATGTTCTTGCAATACTTTCCAGATAGGCTTTGTTATCAGACATATCATTATAATCCGGGAATGTTCTCTGGGCAGCAATATAGCTCAAGGCCAGGATGCTTCCCCATTCATTCATACAGTTTTTTTCCCATGCCACACGCATTACTTTGTGGAAAGAAACCGCTGAAACGTCCCAGCCTTTTTCTAACCAGTCGTAGTTCATTTCTGTATAATGTTTGCCCTTTCTTACGTTAACGGACATTCCTATAGAGTGGAGAATAAAATCGATCTTACCGAATTTGGCAACCGCAGCATCAAAAAGTTTTTCCAGATCTTCAATAGAAGTTGCATCAGCCCCGATCACATCTGAGCCTGTTTTTTCTGCAAGAGCATTCAGTTCTCCCATTCTCATGGCGATAGGTGCATTGGATAAGATAAATTCTGCACCCTCTTCATGACATCTCTCTGCCACTTTCCATGCGATAGACTGTTCATTAAGCGCTCCGAAAATAATTCCTTTTTTGCCTTTAAGTAAACCGTATGACATATTTTCTAATGTTTATTAGGTACAAATGTAGCGATATTTGTGTTTACAGCATAATAAAAAACGGAGCCTCTTATAAAAAGGCTCCGTTTTTTTTGAAAATATTTATAAAACTGAAATTAATTGGTTTTTTTGTTCCATTCTGCCTTCACATCTTCTGCGGCATCTTTGGTTTTTTCCCATGCATCATTGGCTTTATCCTTAATGTTATCCCATGCATCGGAAGCGTTGTTTTTTACTTTATCGAACCAGTCTTCCTGGCTTGCCTCCTGATCGTTGGCTCTTTTTTCGTTGATATAATCTTTTGCTCTGTCAGCTAAATCCTCAACTTTCCATTTTGTGTTGTCCGCAGCATTTTTTAAAGAATTTTCTGTTTTGTCTACTGCGTTTTCTGCTTTGTTATAATCTGAATTGTTCATAATAAAAATATTTGTGTATTGTACTTAGAAATAAACAATAACCGTTCCTAAAAATGTGGTACTTTGTTAAAATTTTCATAATGTTTTTAGACAATACTGAATATTTATCGTAAGAAATATTCCTGGATTGAGCCATGTAAGATTACACTATTAATATCTTTCTCACGATCTCTTGCCCATCTACAATAAAGATCAGTTGAAGTTCATACCATGACGCCCGGTTTCAATAAAAAAATCATCCATAATCCATATGAATGATTTTAAATAGATCACCTTTTTCAGCGCTGTTACGAAATGATCCGGTCCAGTACCCACGTAATCAGCCTCTTTTCAGAAGCATGGTGATCTGCGGAAAACTCGCCTCTTCTCCTGTTGGCAATCACGTTATTCACTGTAATGGCTTTATGGCCCAGCAATTGGGATAAGGCATAGATGGCAGAGGTTTCCATTTCAAAATTGGTCACTCCGAGATCGTTCAGTGTTTCCAGGAACTGGTCATCAAGTGCCTTCAGACGAAGCTGTCTTCCCTGCGGAGCATAAAATCCGGGGAATGTAGCTGTGTTGCCATGATATGCGGCGTCTTTATACAGGTTTCCAAGCTCTTCAGACCATTCGGAGAAGTACAGCATCGGCTTGATACCCGGATATGGGAATTTTTCCATGAAATTTTTTGAGAATTCATTTTCAAACCGGTAATCCTGATAAAAATGCATCAGTCCGTCAAGGCCTACTACATTCTGGGTGACCAGCATATTGTCAACCTGAACATCAGGATTTACACTGCCGCAGGTCCCCATTCTGAAGAGCTGCAGTGAAGAATGTTCTGCCTTGAATTCTTTATGTTTAAGATCGATGTTCACAAGGGCATCCAGCTCGTTCATGACAATATCTATATTCTCTGTCCCGATACCTGTGGACATGACGGTGATCCTTTCACCCCTCAAGGTTCCGGTATGGGTATAAAATTCCCTTTTATTTTTTCTGATCTCTACCGAATCAAAGTAGGCCGAAACTTTGGGTACCCGGTCCGGATCTCCTACAAGGATAATTTTTTCAGCAATATCTTCCGGGAGAAGATTGAGGTGGTAAACGCTTCCGTCATCATTCAGAACAAGTTCTGAAGCAGCAAGTTTATTAAGCATATATTGTGTATTAATTGTGAGGCATTCCTAAGGTGAGAACCTTAGATTATCCGCCGACTCTTTTTGTTTTAAATCCCATATCCTTGAGGATTTCCATGATCTTATCACGGTTATCGCCCTGAATAACGATGATCCCGTCTTTTTCCGAACCTCCGATACCCAGTGTGGTCTTGATTTTCTTTGAAATCTTTTTAAGTTCCTCTTCACTGCCTTCCCAGCCCTCAATCAGGGTTACAGGTTTACCGTTCCTGCCTTTCTTCTCAAATTTGCACACCAAGGGTTCTTTCTGCCTGAACTGTTCTTCAGGCATGGTAAAGTCCTGCTCTTCATGTTCGGGAAACAGGTTTTTCAGTTGATCTCGTAAGTCCATAAAGCAAAATTAAAAATAATATTCTGTAAAACGAATCCGGCAGAAGATAAAAGTTAGGGAGAGAATAAAACTTTTATCTTGTATAATATTTTATGGTTTTTGATTGTCCTATCACAAAACACATTCTTATGGGTTAAAAAAAATAACTTCTTTTTGGCCGCTGCGGTCCTGTTCGTTTCTGCATGGGTATATGCGCAAAAGGGATTTTATATTACCGGCAATCAGCCTGAATCAGGCAGCTGGAAACCTTCATCGGTGAAAATGAACCGGAAAAAAGCTTAGGAGAGAATCATGAACATCTAGATTTGCCTTCCTGCACAATTTAAGTTTACCGGCGGTAGCTGAAGCAAGGAAGCAGCGGACAGAACATCAAACAGACAGTATCATGTCTAAAAACATTCAGTATCAGGTCGTCAGCTGGAAATAATTTCCTGTAAACTTATGTTTCAGGAACAATTTAATCAAAATTTAAGAACCCCTGATTCTTGAATTCATCTAAAATTGAATAAATTTGTGATATAAAGTTTATACAAAATGTCGAAAAAAGCAATATTAGCCATCCTTGACGGATGGGGGCTGGGCACCAATCCTGAAGTTTCAGCTCTGGATAAAGCCAATACACCGTTCATAGACAGCTGTTACCAGAAATTTCCGCATACAACGCTTGAAGCCAGTGGCCTTGCCGTAGGATTGCCTGTAGGTCAGATGGGAAATTCTGAAGTTGGGCATATGAACCTGGGAGCGGGCAGGGTAGTATACCAGAACCTCGTAAAACTGAATATGGCTGTTGAAAACGGTACTTTAGGACAGGAAAAAGCGATTCAGGATGCTTTTGAATATGCACTGAGAGAAAATAAAAAAGTACACTTTATCGGATTGGTTTCCGACGGCGGTGTGCATTCACATATCAACCATTTAAAAGGATTGCTTACGGCAGCAAAAGCCTTTGGTTTTAGAGAAAACGTCTACGTTCACGCCTTTACAGACGGCAGGGATTGTGACCCGCATTCAGCAGTCGGTTTTATCCAGGATTTGGAAAAACATATGGAAAGCACTGTTGGAAGACTGGCAACCGTAGTCGGAAGGTATTATGCCATGGACCGGGATAAAAGATGGGAGCGTGTCAAGCTGGCCTATGATGCGCTTGTGGAAGGCGTAGGATTGCAGACAACCGATGCCATTGCAGCCATCCAGGCCTCTTACCAGGATAATGTAACCGATGAATTCATAAAGCCGATCATCCTTACCAAAACAACAGCCATAGGCAATATTGTACCAATGGCTAAAATTGATGACAATGATGTGGTGATCTGCTTCAACTTCCGTACAGACCGCGGACGTGAAATTACCGAGGTGCTTTCCCAGCAGGATTTTCCCGAGTATTTCATGAGGAAACTGCCTTTGTATTATGTGACTTTGACCAATTATGACAAAACTTTCCGGGATGTACATGTGGTATTTGACGAGGAAGTGCTGAAGGATACCATGGGAGAAGTGCTGGAAAGAAACGGTAAAAGCCAGATCCGTATCGCGGAAACTGAAAAATATCCGCATGTTACCTTTTTCTTTTCCGGAGGCCGTGAAGAGGAATTTGAAGGTGAGCGAAGGTTATTGTGCCCCAGCCCGAAAGATGTACCTACCTATGACCTGAAACCTGAAATGTCTGCGTATGACATTACCAATGCCATTATTCCTGAAATTGAGCATGGCACAGCTGATTTTATCTGCCTGAATTTTGCCAATACGGATATGGTAGGACATACCGGTGTTTTCTCGGCAGCCGTGAAAGCTGCAGAAACCGTAGACGAATGCATCGGGAAAGTAGCTACAGCCGCTTACGAAAACGGATACGCTGTTTTCATCCTTGCCGATCATGGGAATTCTGATGTAATGATCAATCCGGACGGAACACCGAATACCCAACATTCCACTAACCTGGTGCCCTTCATCGTAATGGATAAGGACCATACCTGGAACCTGAAACCAGGTAAACTGGGTGATGTGGCTCCCACGATTCTTAATGTGATGGGAGTGGAGATCCCGGCCGTAATGACCGGAGACATACTGGTGAGTTAAAAAAACAATAAATAAGCAGAAATGCCGTTATAGAAACAATAACGGCATTTTTTTATGATGAATATCACAGGAATGCTTGTTATGCTTACAATAATAAGTTATATCTTTGTCAATTAAATCTAAATAGTAATAATGTATCAGCAGCTAGTAAGGAAAGAAGTAATGGGGATGTTGGAAAAGGAAGTAGGTTCTTTTCTTGAGAAATTTTTGACGCCCATTGAAAAAATATGGCAGCCTTCCGATTACCTTCCAGACCCGTCAAGTGCAGATTTTAAATATGACCTGGAAGAGATACAGACTTTCGCCAGGGAAATGCCTTATGACCTTTTCGTAACCCTGATCGGTGACTGTATCACCGAAGAGGCATTACCTTCGTATGAATCCTGGCTGATGGGCGTAGACGGAGTAAACCAGGAAGAAAAAGTAGGCTGGGTAAACTGGGTAAGAGCCTGGACGGCTGAAGAAAACAGACACGGGGATTTACTGAACAAATATTTGTACCTATGTGGAAGAGTGAATATGAGAGAGGTGGAAATCACCACTCAATACCTCATCAACGACGGTTTCGATCTCGGTACAAGCATGGATCCATATAGGAACTTTGTATACACCAGCTTCCAGGAAACGGCCACCAATATTTCGCACAGAAGGGTAGGAACCCTTGCCAAACAGTCCGGAAACGGGAAGCTGGCTAAAATGTGCGGCGTGATTGCTGCTGATGAAGCACGCCATGCTAAAGCCTATAAATATTTTGTAGAAAAGATCCTTGAAATAGACCCTTCTGAAATGATTCTTGCCTTTGAAGACATGATGCGTAAGAAAATCGTGATGCCGGCTCACCTGATGAGACAGTCCGGGCAGAAAGCAGGAGAGCTTTGGGGACATTTCTCAGATGCGGCACAGCGTTGCATGGTCTATACCGGACAGGATTACATCAACATTCTGAAAGACCTGCTGGACGAGTGGAAAATTGAGCATGTAAAAGGACTGACGGAAAAAGCGGAGAAAGCACAGGAATACCTGATGAAGCTTCCGGGAAGACTGCAGAAGATCACCGACAGGGTATCTACTCCGGACCTTCAGTTCCAGTTCAGCTGGGTGAAAAGCTAATTCCCATACAGGTCAATAATAAAACTGAGAGTGCCCATATACATGGCACTCTTTTTTTGTATCTTTGCCCATCTAAATCATAATCGAAATGATGAACAATAAGAAAATCGCCGTAGACTTTGACGGAACCATTGTTGATGATGCCTATCCCGCGATTGGCAAGCCGAAAATCTTCGCTTTTGAAACATTGAAGAGATTGCAGTCTGAAGGATACCGCCTGATCCTGTGGACCTACAGGCATGGGAAGACCCTTGATGAGGCCGTAGAATTCTGCAGGAAAAACGGGATTGAATTTTATGCCGTAAATTCAAGTTTTGAAGGAGAAGTATTCGATTGTGAAACCCAGTCCAGAAAACTGGATGCCGACTGGTTCATTGATGACCGGAACCTTGGCGGTTTCCCTGGATGGGGCGAGATTTATAATATCATTCAGGAAAGAATAGAATTCCGTGTGGAAGGAAAAGAAGTCCTGGCCTATTCCAAACTTAAAAAAGAAAAGAAAAAAGGATTATTCTGGTAAGAATAATCTGGTCGTGTATCAGTGTAAAAGCACATCAGATTTTTAATCCGTTATTGCTGCACTGCCATATTGATAACTTGTCACATTATTTATGATTCATTTAAAAACGATAGACGAACTTCGTCTGATGAAGCAGAGTGCCCATCTGGTATCCCGTACGCTGGGTATGCTGGCCAAAGAAATAAAACCGGGCATCACCACACTGCATTTGGATAAATTAGCCTACGAATTCATCAAGGATAATGGCGGAGAGCCTGCCTTCCTGGGATACGGAGGATTTCCAAATTCCCTTTGCATTTCTCCGAATGAGCAGGTAGTACACGGTTTTCCCAATAAGGAAGAAGTAAAAGAAGGCGATGTGCTTTCTGTGGACTGTGGGGCTATACTTAATGGGTTTGTAGGAGATCACGCTTATACTTTTGAGATCGGCGAAGTGAAACCTGAAGTGAAAAAACTCCTGCAGGTAACCAAAGAATCTTTATATAAAGGTATTGAACAATGCGTTCGTGGAAAGAGGATAGGAGATATCTCCCATGCCATCCAGTCGTACTGTGAAGGGCATGGCTACGGAGTGGTAAGGGAGCTGGTCGGCCACGGGCTGGGCAGGAAAATGCATGAAGATCCACAGGTTCCCAATTACGGAAGGCAGGGAAGCGGGAAAGTCATTAAAGACGGACTGGCCATTGCTATTGAACCGATGATCAATATGGGGACGGAAAAAGTGAAATTCCATAATGACGGCTGGACGGTTACGACGCTGGATAACCAGACATCCGCCCATTTTGAACATGATGTGGCCGTTATCAACGGGAAACCGGTGTTGTTATCTACATTCAAATACATCTATGAGGCTTTGGGAATCGAAAGCGATGAGGAAAAGCCTTTCCAACTGGATTTTTAATGAAAAAGTTAACCAGGCTGCTGCTGAATAAAATTCCCCGACCGATGCTGATCAAAATGAGCATCTGGGCGAGGCCGGTCATTTACCGCCTTTTCCAGGGAAATGAATTTTATGATCCTATTGACGGTAGGTCCTACCGAAAATTCCTGCCTTACGGATATGGAAAGCAAAGGGAAAATGCGCTTTCTCCCGGTACCCTGAGTCTGGAAAGGCACCGGCAGATGTGGCTGTACCTTCAGAATGAAACTGATTTTTTCATCAGGAACCATAAAGTACTCCATATTGCACCGGAACAGGAATTTCTCAGGAAATTCAAAAGGATGCGTAACCTGAACTATATTTCGGCAGACCTGTATTCACCGATCGTGGATGTAAAAGCTGATATCCTGGATCTTCCCTTTGAAGATGACAGCTTCGATATCATTTTCTGCAATCATGTACTGGAACACATTCAGGATGATGCTAAGGCCATGAGCGAACTGTACCGGGTGATGCGTCCCGGCGGTTGGGGGATTTTTCAGGTTCCAATGAAAAATACTCTGGAAAAAACCTATGAAGATTTCACCATTACAGATCCTAAGGAACGCCAGAAGCATTTCGGGCAGTACGACCATGTCCGCTGGTACGGGATGGACTATTTTGACCGGCTCAGGAAAGCGGGATTCAAAACAGAACCCAATTATTATTCGCAGAAATTCTCAGAAGAGGAGATCAGGAAATATGGACTGAGGCACAGCGAAATCCTTCCTGTGGTATATAAAAATAAAACGTCTTCTTACTGAAGACGTTTTATTTTTAGTGGTTTGTATTTTATTCTTTGATAAAAGTATACGGCGCATAAGCATCTATGGTGATGATATATTGTCCCTTTGGCAGGTATCCGGCCTCCAGCTGTATGCGCTCTCCGGTACTCCTGGATTCAGAAACCAGTTTTCCTGAAGCATCATATATTTTTATGGTAAGATTCTTTTGAATGCCCTCTATGGTCAGGCTCTCTTTTACCGGATTCGGGTAGGCTCTGAATGTTTGATTCTGAGTTTTGGTGTCCGTTGTTCCCAGTACAAAGCTGTTGTAGGAAATTTTATTTCCTGATGGGTCCGTTATAGTCAGTGTTTTCCCGCTTCCGTTCTGCACAACCTGGTAAGAATAAATGGTTCCGGCAGGGGGATTACCAAACATGTCACAGTTTTTCTGGTCGAAAATATTCACTGCAACATAATTGTTACCCATATAATATGCCAGGGTACAGCCTGAACCGTTTTTGGAAAAGGTATTGGTCCCGGGAATAAAAGTAATGGATACCGGTGCAGAATTGAAGTACCTGGAATTAAAAATGTAATTATTTCCGCTGCCGTTCACGGAAAAAGAAGATGTTCCTACACCTACGTCCATTGCCGGAGTATTGGTGGATTGCCCGTTTACTGTAATATTGGAAATATACCAGCTGGCAGAGATAAGATCAGGAGTCTGGGCTTGGGACAATACGCCCATCATAATCAAAAATAAAGCTTTTTTCATAAGGATAATTTTTCCAAATATAGTGAAAAAAACATCTTGCTGCTTAATTTGAAACTGCTTTTAATCCTATAACGGAACCGACTAATGTAATAATAAAAAAGATCCTCCAGAAACTCACCGGATCTTTAAAAAAGAAAATGCCCATCAAAACCGTTCCCACTGCTCCGATTCCTGTCCATACCGCGTAAGCCGTACCAATGGGAAGCGTCTGGGTAGCTTTGATCAGCAACAGCATACTGACCGTTAATGAAATCAGGAAGCCTGCAAACCAGCAGTACATTTCACTGCCGGAAGTTTCCTTTACTTTGGCCAGGCATGAAGCAAAAGCCACTTCAAATAATCCTGCAATGACTAAAATTAACCAGTTCATAATTTAATTTTCAGGCAAAGATGAGGATTTAAACGGCAACACTATTTTACAATTGTTAAAAAACAACCGATCCACCTACCTTACCCATCTGCAACACTCCTGAACCCCAGCACTCTCGACTCTCTCACCCTCAAACACTAAGACTCTCAAACTCACTCACCCAAACCTTCATTTCATCTCCGCCCTGATCCTGCTCAGCGTCACCTGGCTAATCCCAAGATACGAAGCGATATGACCAAGCTGGACGCGCTGCAACAGATCCGGCTTATCCCGCATCAGGTCCCTGTAACATTCGGCAGCGGTTTTAAACTGCCTGGAAATGATCATTTCTTCTGTTTTCACCAGTTCTTTTTCTGCAAATCTTCTGCCCCAGTTGGCTATATGGATGTCCTCCTGATACAGCTGTTTCAGCCGGTCCGTTTCTATGCGGTATAAGCTGCAGTCTTCAAGCAGCTCGATATGTTCATAGCCTGGCCGGTCCTGCACATAGCTTTTCATGGAAACCACCGGTTCTCCCTCCTTACCGAACCAGAATGTAATATCCCGGTCTTCTGCCGCAGCATACGCACGTACAATTCCTTTTTTAATAAAATAAACAAAGGGAATGACCTTACCGGATTCCATCAAAATATAATTTTTGGGATGTGAAATTTCTGTTACAGCTTTCATTATCCTGGCTTTGGACTCTTTGGGAAGAATATCAATGCGGTCGAGGATGTATTCAATATCCATAATTTTTTATTTAGGTCAAAAATAGAGTTTTACAATAGAATTATATGTTTTTTCATATACCATCGCAGGTAAATGAAGAAATTGTTAAAAATATTTGGATAAACGTTTAACCTAAATGTAATACGGCCAACTGAGTCGTGTAAAATTCTTTTACATCAGATCATCCTAATCCATATGGTTTTTATAATTAAATGTTTATAAATCAATATGTTGTATTTGTATGGCTGCCTTAAATAAAAAGTTGCGAAAATACATTTATTTCACGAATCTGCAAAAAAAATCAAGTATTGTTTTATTACTGATTTATTAAATATTTTTGCACACTTGACTTTCCGAAATGAAAAGAGCTTCCATTAAAGATATAGCAAAGTTGGCCGGTGTTTCCGTGGCAACGGTTTCCTATGTCCTGAATAAAAAGGAAGGAAGCAGGATAGGAGAGGCAACCAGGGAAAAAATTTTAGAAATTGCTGAAACGATTAACTATATTCCCAATAAGATGGCCCGAAGCCTGAAAACGAATAAAAGCAAACTGATCGGACTGATCGTAGCCGATATCTCTAATGACTTTTATTCCGGAATGGCCAGATATATAGAAGACGAAGCCATGAAACTGGGCTATACACTCCTGATCGGCAGCTCAGATGAAAATCCCGCAAAATTTAAAAAGCTGACAGAACTTTTTTCGGAGCAGCAGGTGGACGGAATGATCATCGCACCGGTAATGGATTCGGATCAGACCGTACAGAAGCTGATCGATGATCAGTTTCCGGTAGTCACCATTGACCGTTATCTTACCAATACAGCCGTTGCCGGAGTGCGGGTTAACAATGATGAGGTTTCGGGAGAAGTGTGCAGGTTCCTGGCAGGCAAACAATTCAGAGAGATTGCCTATGTAGGATATGATACCCGCTTACCCCACCTGCTCGACAGGCAGCAGGGATTCGAGCAGCAAAGCGAAAAGGATGGAGTGCAGGTACAGAAAATTCTGGTAGGATTAGACAATATTGCCGGTGAAGTACACCAGGGTCTGGATCTGTATTTTCAAAATGACAGCAGCAGAAAGGCTGTCTATTTTTCGAGCAACAAACTTGCTGTGGCAGGGCTGGCCTATTTCATACAGAAAAATATACGGGTACCGGAAGATGTTTCCGTTATTGCGTTTGACGAAACGGATGCCTATTCGCTTTTCCCAGTAGAAATAGATTATATTCAGCAGCCGTTAAATGATATGGCAAAAACTGCCGTACAGTTGCTTGATGATCAGATCAATGGCCAGCCTTCGGGGGACCATATGATCTTCCCGGCCCGCTTAATTCATAAAAAATCAGTACGATAAAATTTTTATTATTTAACTTAAACGTTTAACCTATGATAGAACAAAAACCATACGTCGTTTGCTTCGGAGAAGTGCTCTGGGACATTTTCCCTCAAGGGTCGAGGGCAGGAGGAGCTCCTTTTAATGCTGCATATAACATCTATAAAAACGGAATTGATGCAACGGTACTCAGCAGAGTAGGAAACGACGATCTTGGCGAAAATCTGCTGAGACAGATCAACGGCTGGGGAATGACCTCAGACTTTATCCAGAGCGATACAGACCATCCGACCAGTACCGTTATTGCCAGTATCGATGAGCACAATGAAGCCAGCTATGAGATCGTTAACCATGTAGCCTGGGATTATATTGATTTTCTTCCTGAGCACAAAAAGCTTGTCTCGGAAGCTGGAGCTTTTGTTTTCGGGAGCCTTTCAGCCAGGAATGAAAAAACGAGGAATACATTGTTCCAGCTTTTGGAACATGCAAAACTTAAAATTTTCGATGTGAATTTCAGGCCGCCTTTCATCGATATTACCGTTGTTAAAGAGTTATTGTACCGCGCAGATATTGTTAAGATGAACAAAGCGGAGATGAGGAAAATCATGCAGTTCCTCAGCGAGGAGTTTGAAAGTGAGGATGACAGCGCATCGTACCTGCAGGAACATTTCAATATCCAGGAAATCATTCTTACCAAAGGAAGCAAAGGTGCGAGATACTTTAAAGGCAATAGGAATTACGGTTTTCCGGCTGTTCCCGTTACGATTGCAGATACGGTAGGAAGCGGCGACGCTTTCCTGGCCGGATTTATATCCAAGAGAATCCAGAATGCCGGTCCTGAAGAAATCATGAATGAAGCGACTGCATTAGGCGCATTCATTACCTCCAGGCCAGGGGCTTGTCCGGATTATGAAACTGAAGAATTTCAGAAGTTTAAGGCATCAAACAACCTATTAACCTAACGGATCATCCTATGAACTCAGCTAAATTTACCGAAAAAAAGTATGTGGTCGTGCTCGCTTTCGTTACTTCCCTTTTCTTTTTCTGGGCTATTGCCCTTACTATGGGGGATGTCCTGAACAAACACTTTCAGAATGTGCTGCATATTTCAAAATCAAAATCGGGGCTGGTACAGCTGTCGATCTTCGGTGCCTATGCCCTGATGGGTATTCCGGCAGGATATTTCATGAAGAGATTCGGCTACAAGATTGGAGTGATCTTAGGACTGGTTTTGTTTGCAGGCGGATGCTTCCTGTTTGTTCCTGCAGCCAATCACGCTTCATTTGATTTCTTCAGGATTGCCCTGTTCATCCTGGCTCTCGGGATGGCGACACTGGAAACGGTAGCCCATCCTTTTGTTGCTGCCCTCGGAAATGAAAAAACCAGTGACCAGAGGGTTAACTTTGCACAGTCTTTCAACGGTCTCGGTGCTATCTTGGGACCGCTTTTAGGAGGTGTGTTCATTTTCGGAGGAGCGGGTGAAGACCATTCATTGGATTCTGTGAAAAGCCTGTATACCTGTATCGGGATTGTTATCCTCTTCCTGGCCATTACTTTTTCGTTGATAAAAGTACCGAGCCTTAAAGATCCCCACGCTGAAGAAGCAGAATTGCTGGACCATGCTGCAGGTAATAATGCCGGTACATCAGAAAGCAATCCTGATGCTCCGTTATGGAAACAGAGGCATTTTATCTGGGCCGTTATTGCGCAGTTCTTCAATATTGCGGCACAGGGCGGTACATGGGCATTCTTTATCAATTACGGTGTAGAAAAAATGAATCTTCAGGAAACACAGGCATCGTATTACTTTTCTTTAAGCATGGCTATGATGATGATCGGAAGGTTCATCGGGACATTCCTGATGCGGTATATTGCACCCAATAAGTTGCTGGCGATTTTTACGGCCTGTAACATTGTTCTGTGCCTGGTCATTTCCCAAAGCTTTGGATGGGTATCGTTTGTCAGCCTGATTATGCTGAATTTATTCCTGAGCGTAATGTACCCGACTATTTTCAGCCTTGGTTTGAAAAGGCTCGGCAACAAAGTGCAGCAGGCTTCCTCGTTCCTGGTGATGGCCATGTTCGGAGGTGCTGTTTTCCCGCCATTGATGGGACATATTGCAGAAACTGATGTAGCGCATGCCTATCTGCTGCCGATCATCTGTTATGTCATCATCATCCTGTTTGCTTTAAAATATTACCGTCCCAAAACCCTGAAGTAATCCAATGAAACATATCACGCTGAAAGGCTGCCTGGCAATCCTATTGCTGATCAGCCAGGTAACGTATGCCCAGATTGTTATTACCAATAAAAAGTTTTCTTTCGGAACTACTGGAAGGATAGGAGCCGGATATTCACCTAATGCGGACGGAAAAACGGGACGCCAGCTGAACCTGAATAATCAGGGCTCTCTGGGCGGAAGGATGGATCAGGGAGATTATGTGGATTTCCTGCCTGCCTTCCATTTCACACCGGTAGCCGGCGGAGACAGTGCGAGAAGCACTAAAATTGGCATGCAGGCCAGGTTAAGTTTTTATTCCGGAGGAACATTTCTTGGAAATGTAGATACCAAGTCCAACCAGGGAATGATTGTGGCTTTGCCGGAAGCTTTCGTAGAAGCCAGGAATATTATGGGAAGCGACTGGGATGTTTGGGCAGGTTCCAGATGGCTGAGATATGATGACATCCATATTGCCGACTACTTTTATTTTGATGACCACTCGGCGACGGGCTGGGGAGTAAAGCATAAAAATACACGCTTCTCCATGTTCTTCCCGGCAGTGATCGATACGGCAGCGAGCAATTCAACGCCGTATTCTTACACCAACATCATCAGCGGTGCCAAAAACCTGATCTACCGGCAACGGGAAGTTTTTGTGCTGGAGCATACGATCCCGTTCAAAAATAACAGCCTGAAACTGATGGCGGAATTCCATCACGTGGATGAAACCGGAAAAAATGCCGTAGAACAGTATCCGGCTGATAACGGATGGGTGATCGGTGCGAAGCTCAATACAGGAATAAAAACTCTTCTTCCGGGATCCTTCAACCAGTTTTCAGTACGGTATGGATCCGGAATCGCCAATGGCGGCGATAACGGAAATACCCAGACCTGGAGAACGTACGGAGCTCCGGATGCACAAACGCAAACCTATAAAGGAGCCTATTCGTTTACTGCAGTTGAACACGTGCTTTTTAATCTCTCAAATCGCTGGTCACTGAACGGATATGCCGTTTTTACGGCCAGCAAAGGAGGATCTGACAGTAATAATAAAGCTGTTGACTATTATAAAAGGGAGATATTCAATAGAAAATCCGAATTCAATACCGGTGTGAGGGCGACGTACTATTTTAACAACTGGTTCCATATCCTCACTGAACTGCATTACGGAGTCAGGAAAAACGGCACTCAGGATCCGGCCTCCATGGTGAAGCTTGTGCTGGCTCCTACTATTGTTCCTACAGCTGAAAGAAGCGTCTGGGCAAGGCCGCACATCAGGCTGATCGCTGAACTTTCCCGGTACAACGATGAAGCCATGAAAACCTTGTATTCACCATTCCTCCAGCATTCCGGCGCAAAAAGGTACGGAACGTACCTGGGGGTAAGAACCGAATGGTGGGTATTTTAGAGCATAAGCTAAAAGCAAATAGGCGAATAGGCTATTTAACAAATTTGCTAATCGATAAATAAACCAAAAAATAGTAGTATGAATATACAATTCGGAGCTTCACTGCTCTCCTGGATCACACCGGTCTGGACACCTGAAGCCGGAAAATACGCGATAGACAAAACAGCAGATGCAGGATTTGACCTGATCGAAATCCTGCTTCCGCCTTCCATGGATTTCAATGCAGTGGAAGTAAAAAAACAACTTGATCAGCATGGTCTGAATGTAGTTTGTTCCCTGAACCTGCCGAAAGAAGCCCATATTGCTTTTTATCCTGAAAACGCTGAACGCCTCATAAAAAACGCTGTCGACATAACAGCAGCACTCGAATCCTGTCTGTTGGGCGGTGTCCTGCATGGAGGTATCGGTGTTTTTTCTGGAAACCCGCTCACCGGCCAGGAAGCTGTGATCATTACGGAAGTCTGGAGCCATGTGGCAGATTATGCCCGTGAGAAAGGGGTGGATATCGCCATTGAACCAATTAACCGGTATGAAAGCTATGTCTGCAATACGGCGCAGAATGTCCTGGACCTGATTAATGCTACCGGAAAAGACAACCTCTTTGTCCATCTGGATACCTTTCATATGAATATCGAAGAGAATAATTTTTATGAACCCATCATAAAGGCAGGAACCCGACTGAAACATATCCACATGACTGAATCGCACCGCGGAATGCTGGGTGAAGGCACCGTCAACTGGAACGAACTCTTCAGCGCACTGAAAGCCATTGATTTTAACGGGAACCTGGTGCTTGAAAACTTCTCATCATCCGTTCCCGGCATGCAGCAGATGGTTTCATTATGGCAGCAATCTCCGTATGCTGCGGATGAGCTGGCAGCAGGAAGCCTGGAATTTATGAAATCGCATTGTCGTTAGTTTTTACCCGGAAAACCAGACTTATTTCAGGAGACCAATTTTGTTTTTACTAACTTTGCAGCTCACAATATAATTTTTTATGCACAAAGCAGGATTTGTAAATATAGTGGGTAAGCCCAATGCCGGAAAATCTACCTTGCTCAACCAGTTGATGGGTGAGAAGCTGGCCATTGTTACACAGAAGGCCCAGACCACAAGACACAGGATTTTCGGGATTTATAATGAGGAGGATCTGCAGATCGTATTTTCGGATACACCGGGAGTACTTGACCCGAAATACGGGCTTCAGGAAAAGATGATGGATTTTGTAAAAGATTCTTTGCAGGATGCTGATGTATTCCTTTTTATCGTTGATGTTACCGATAAAGCGGAGCCTTCGGAATTCCTGATTGAAAAACTCAACAAGATTCCCGTACCCGTTCTGCTCCTGCTTAATAAAGTGGATCAGACCGACCAGGAAGGTCTTGAAAAGCTGGTTGAAGAATGGCATAACAGGATTCCAAAGGCAGAAATCCTTCCGATATCAGCCCTGAATGCCTTTAATACGGATGTCATCCTTCCCAAGCTGAAATCCATGCTTCCTGAAAACCCGCCGTATTATGACAAAGACCAGTATACCGATAAGCCGGAACGCTTCTTTGTGAATGAAGCCATCCGTGAGAAAATCCTTCTGAATTATGAAAAGGAGATTCCTTATTCCGTGGAAGTGGTGACTGAGCAATTCAAGGAAAAGGAAGGAATCATCTTTATCGATTCTATTATTTATGTGGAAAGAGATACACAGAAGGGCATCATCATCGGCCATAAAGGAGAAGCCATCAAGAAAGTAGGGACTGAGGCAAGGATAGACCTTGAAAAATTCTTCAATAAGAAAATTCACCTGAACCTTTTTGTGAAAGTGAAAAAAGACTGGCGTAAAAACGACCGCGATCTGAAGAATTTCGGCTACCGGTAGACTAAACCGGCTGATATCCCGTTCTGATAAAAGATTTTTCGTTATCTTTAATCAAATTTTAGCTTAATGAACTCTTTAAACACGGCAAACTCCAATTCAGTTGTAAAGGATATTGTATTATTGGCAGTGAGGGTATTTATCGGCTTTGCTATGCTCTCGCACGGATTTCCGAAACTCCAGATGCTGATCGAAGGTAAAACCGATTTCTATGATTTTCTGGGCATGGGGCCGCAGGTAACTTTAGGACTTACGGTTTTTGCTGAGTTTGTATGTTCAATTCTGCTCATTCTGGGTCTGTTTTCCAGGGTTGCTCTGGGATTCCTCATCTTTACGATGTTGATTGCAGGATTTGTAGTGCATTCAGCTGATCCTTTTGAAAAACAGGAGATGAGTCTGATCTACCTTGCCATCTATCTGATGTTGCTGGTATTCGGGGTAGGTAAGTTTTCGGTAGACCATTTGATCGAAAAAAGAAAAAGGGCCAATGACTGGTAAACAGTTCAACCATAATACAGGCAGCAGGAAACCCCTGCTGCTTTTTTTATGCTATGACGAACAGAAAGTTTGAGGATTAATTTAATTACTTCCATACGCTTTATTTTGCGGTTTGATTCCAGACAATAACACCCATTCTTTAAACCGGAGACTTTCCCATCAGATTTTTATATCTGCTGAAAACTTTCCCTTCTTTTGTCATTCGCCGTAAAATTCATTAAATTCGTCGCAAAAGAGATTATAATGAAAATAAAACTAACCATCTGCCTTCTGGCTTTCCTCAACTTTTATGAGGCCCAGGAAAGCATTACCTATCAGAAACCTTCGGCAGAAATCCTGAAGCTTGCCGATTACGAACGACCGCCAAGCGTCCTGATGAACAGTAAAAAAGACTGGATCGTTTTTACATACCGCCCGACTTATAAAACGCTGGAAGACCTCAGCCAGCAGGAAATGAAGCTTGGAGGGTTAAGAATCAACCCTGTAACCAATATCTCGAGTACAGCGAGTTATGCCAATAATCTGAAAGTCAGAAAACTGAATGACAAAACAGAGGTGCAGGTGAAGAACCTGCCTGCCAATCCAAAAATCACTTATACTTCCTTTTCACCCGATGAAAAGAAGATGGCATTTACCCATACCACTGCCAAAGGCGTGGAACTATGGATCATAGATCTGGAAACGGCAACCGCAAAGAAAATCACTTCCGATAACCTGAATGCGAACCTGGGAAGCCCTTACGTATGGAATAAAGATTCTAAGAACCTTTTGATTAAAACACTTCCTCAGAACAGGCCTGCTTTAATTGATGCCAGCAAAGACCTTCCTACGGGACCCATCGTTTCCACAGCAGACGGAAAAGTTTCCCAGAACAGGACCTACCAGGATCTCCTGAAAAATCCTCAGGATGAAAAGAATTTTGAAATCCTGACTGCTTCCGAGATTTACAATGTTGATCTCAACGGAAACATGAAAAAAATCAAAGATCAGGATATGTATACCGGATTGAGCTATTCACCGGACGGGAATTACCTCATGGCTACCACCATTAAAAAACCATTCTCCTACATCGTTCCTCTAAGCCGTTTCCCGATGACCACCACAGTGTACGACTTGAATGGAAATACAGTGAAAGTTGTCAATGAAATTCCTCTGAATGAAATTATGCCGAAAGGATTCTCGTCAGTAAGAACCGGAAAAAGAGATATGGGATGGAGGAGCGATATGCCGGCCACCCTGGTCTATACGGAGGCACTAGACGGAGGAGACCAGTCTAAAAATGCGGATTTCAGAGATGAGATTTTTACCTGGGAAGCACCATTCAGTGCAGCACCAAAGTCATTTTTCAAAACTAAGCAACGGTATGAAGATGTAAGCTGGACAAACGATCATTATGCGATCGTTTCCGAAGGATGGTATGACACCAGAAATACAAAATCATACCTGGTAGACCTGAACACCGGCCAGTTTAAAGTGATTGATGACCGTAATTACCAGGATGTATACAGCGACCCGGGAAATTTCAATACGACAAAGAACCAGTACGGGAGATATGTGGTCGATATGAAAGGCGGAAGGTCATATCTGATCGGCGCCGGATTTACCAAAGACGGGCAGCATCCGTTCATCGATGAAATGGACATGAACAGCCTGAAAAAGAAAAGGCTGTATACATCCAATATCAAAAATGCCAAGGAAGAAATCATAGATATCCTGAATCCATCAAAAGGGGAAATCCTGACGATCCAGCAGTCGGCCAGCCAGTATCCGAATTATTTCAGGAAGAGCATCAAATCAGGGAAAGCATCAGCCGTCACAGCCTTTGCCAATCCTTTTGAAAGTATTAAGGATGTGTACAAAGAGGTGATTACCTATAAAAGGAATGACGGCGTTACGCTGACCGGAACGCTTTACCTTCCTGCTAACTATGACAGAAAAGCCAAAACAGAAAAGCTTCCGTTGCTGATCTGGGCCTATCCTACGGAATACAAGAATAAAAACACGGCAGGACAGAATACCCAGAACCCGAATGACTTCACTTTCCCGTATTATGGATCTTTCGTATACTGGACGACCAAAGGATATGCCGTGCTTGATGATGCCGCATTTCCGATTATTGGCGAGGGAAAGACCGAACCGAACGATACGTTCATCCCACAGCTGGTAGCCAATGCACAGGCGGCCATTGATGCGGTAGACCAGTTAGGGTACATCGACCGTAAAAAAGTTGCGGTGGGAGGCCATTCCTACGGCGCCTTTATGACCGCTAACCTTCTGACCCATTCCAAACTTTTTGCCTGCGGAATTGCCAGGAGCGGTGCTTACAACAGGACGCTGACTCCGTTCGGTTTCCAGAGCGAACAGAGGAACTACTGGGATGTGCCGGAAATCTATAATACGATGTCCCCGTTCATGAATGCCGATAAGATGAAAACGCCATTATTGCTGGTTCACGGAGATGCCGATAACAATCCGGGAACATTCACATTGCAGACCGAAAGGTATTTCCAGGCCCTTAAAAACCTGGGGGCACCGGTAAAAATGGTGCTGCTACCCAAAGAAGCGCACGGCTATGCTGCCAAAGAAAATATCCTGCATCTACTATGGGAACAGGATCAGTTCCTGGAAAAATGCCTTAAGAAATAGATAAAAAACCGTTCGTATGAACGGTTTTTTCATTTTACTTCGGCTCTCAGACAAATTGCTATCAGATTGTACTGATTCTTCTTGGTATACTTACATTGATCTGGTAAAATACTACTTTGCCGATAAAATCATGTTAACAGGTTGATACATCAGTTTTATAAGTAATCCAAAACCTCACGGATATTTTTAAATTCCATAAACCGCTCAGATTCAGGTTTATGCTCATGCCGTTCATGTGCCCAGGTAATATGGTAGGGTATATGTGCCGCATATCCGCCGGCTTCCAGAACCGGAAGGATGTCCGACTTGACTGAATTCCCGATCATGAGAAAATGCTCTGGCCGGCAGTCCAGATGCCTGATGAGCTTCCGGTAA
Organism: uncultured Chryseobacterium sp.; assembly: GCA_913775525.1. Lineage (GTDB taxonomy): Bacteria > Bacteroidota > Bacteroidia > Flavobacteriales > Weeksellaceae > Chryseobacterium. The sequence goes on along the minus strand of CAJYLH010000020.1, from coordinate 17,877 downwards.
TCCGCATCCTTTTTATCACTCATGATTTCTATATGATGAAAATAGTCCTGTAGCCCGGATTTTCTCAGTGTCCTTTCCTGATCCAGAAGGTCGCCCTTGGTCGCTACGACCAGCCTGTACTTTCCTTTCAGCTCATCCAGCGTTTCAGCGACTCCGTCCATGAGTTCAACCGGTTTCAGCAGAATGTCATGCCCGATCGCGATAATTTTATCTATTAACGGCAGGTAAGTGGCTCCGTTAGAAATCCTGGCTGCTGTTTCCACCATAGACAGCATGAACCCCTTCACTCCGTATCCGTACAGGTGAAGGTTCTTAATTTCAGTGGCCAGCAGTTCCTGAGCAATGGTATCGTGAGGATGATAGTATTCAAGAAGCTGGCAGAAGGCTGTTTCGGCTTCCTGAAAATAAGGCTCATTGACCCAGAGGGTATCATCTGCATCAAAAGCAATGGTATTAATAGAATTCATACTGTGTTAAACTTAGATTTTGTATTTTTCAGGCACTAAAATTCAGAATAAAAAATAAATCAGAAAAGGACATTTGTCCCAACAAGAATATGCTGCGAACCAACCAACCGTTTTTAGATTATCTGGAAGAGCTGTACCATCATCAGGCTCACAAAGAACATATTGTGCTCAGGTCTTATGACAAAGGCGATAAGATCCTCACCCAGCACCAGGAATCCACGAAAATCATGCTGATTAAAAGCGGGATTACCAAATGCTACTTTGTAGAGGAAAACGATAAGGAATATATCGTTGAGTTTTTAGGGAAAGGTGAAATCATCGGAGAAATTGAGGTCATTAAAAATGTTCCCTGCCTATGCAGTATCGAAGCCATGACCGAAGTATCCGTGTATGCCATGTCGATACCGTACTTTCAGGCTTTGCTGAAAAAGGACCTTACGCTGAACAACTTCCTGCTGGATGTTTTTGCCGAACGTATTGTCAATACTTCAAGCAGGGCTTCCTATCAGCAACTCCATACTACTGAGCATACACTCAGCCAGCTGCTCGACCTGAAATCCCGTGAAATGGAAATTTCCAAAGAAGATATGGCCGCTTACCTGGGCATTACCGTAAGAAGCCTGAACAGGGCTTTAAGAGAGATCCAGGATAACAGCAGTGCTGAAGAGGGAAGTGCTGAAAAATAAAATCTTCCCTTATCTTTGCAGTAAAACTATTGCTGTTTATGAATGAATTGCTATTCAGGAATGCCATTCCTGATGACTTGCCGAAAATTGTCGAGATCTACAATTCCACGATCGCTTCCAGAGTGGTAACGGCTGATACGGAGCCTGTAACTGTAGAAAGCAGGGTGCAGTGGTTTCATGAGCATAATACAGAAACACGCCCATTATGGATTGTGGAAGATACCGGACATAATACGCTCGGCTGGGTTAGTTTTTCTTCGTTTTACGGACGTCCCGCGTATAGCGGAACCGTGGAGGTAAGCATTTACATGGCTGAAAACAGCCGCGGTAAAGGCTATGGAAAACAAATATTGCAATACTGTATTGACCAGGCAGCGAAATTTGGAGTGAAGACGCTCCTGGGATTTATTTTTCTGCACAATGAGCCCAGTTTAAAACTGTTCAGGCATTTCGGGTTTGAAGACTGGGGCGTATTTCCTGATGTGGCGGTGCTGGATGGAGTGGAGCGTACGCTGGTCATTGTAGGGAAAAGAATCGGATAAATTAAATGCTTCTGTCAATTCAAACAGAGGTTTCATCAGATCTCAGGAGCTGATTCCCGCTTTCACTACTCGCTTTTCAGCTTATTTGTGGCGGCTATGCCGCCGCAAATAAGCTGAAAGAGCTCAGACAGGCCGTTCAATCGGGGCTAGGCTCGTGTCGTTAAGGCCATTTACCACGGCACAAATAGTAATGGTACAACAGGAAGCTGACCTGACGAAGCTCAGCCAATTCAATTGTTAAGGTAAAATCCTTCAATAAAGCAATACACCAACATCAAAAAAGGCAGCCAAACAGGCTGCCTAAACTATATATTCTCAAATTCAGATGCTGAATCCAAAACCTAGAATCTAAAATTTATAATCTAAAATTCTAAATGCCCTCCGCCTGCCTGATCTTCTTCTCAGACATATTCAGAAAGCGTTTTACCAGCATCACTGCAGAAATGGTCAGTCCCAGCCCAAGAGCGATCCACATTCCGAATGCACCCATGTTTAACGTGACACACAGGAAATAACCAAGCGGAATCGTAATGATCCAGTATGCAATAAACGTATAGATCGACGGGATTTTCACATCCTGGATGCCCCGCAGTGAACCCAGCGCTGTGACCTGGATGCCGTCTGAAAGCTGGAACAGGGCTGCGATAATCATCAGTTTGGATGCCAGCGTAATCACTTCCACTTCTTCACTTTTTGTAAAAAAGGTCGGAAGGATATGGCGTCCGAGAATAAAGGTGACGCCGCAGATGCACATAAAGACAAAAGCGATTTTCAGATTGTTGATGCCTACTTTTCTCAGCTCCACATAATTCTGCTCTCCGAGCTTTCTACCGATCATGACCGTTGAAGCCACACTAAACCCGACACATAAGTTAAACGTAAAGGAAGCCATGCTCAGCGCAATCTGGTGGGATGCAATATCATGTGCGGAAATAAGCCCGCAGATAAAAGCGGCTCCGGCAAAAGCGGTTACTTCAAAGAACATCTGCAATGCGGTAGGCAGACCCAGCCTCACCATTCTTTCAAACATCTTTTTAGAAAACATTTCAAGCTTCAGCGTGAAGTCTTTGATGTAGCGCTGCGTTTTTTTCTCTTTCAACAGAACGATATACAGGAATACCACCATAAAGATCCGGGCAATCAATCCGGCCAGTGCAGAACCCTTTACGCCCATCGGCGGAAAGCCGAAGAGCCCTTTGATGAAAACATAGTTCAGGACAATATTGATGATATTGGCAATGATGGTAGCTTTGGTTACGCCAATGGTATAGGATAACCCTTCCGAAACTTCCCTTAAAGTCTGGAAAGCCATAAACGGCACAATGCTGATGGCCATAATCGTAAGGAAGTCTACCGTCCCCGGAATGATCTTTTCCGGTTGTCCCGAATGATAGAGGAGGGGCATGCCCAACAGTAATACACCCATCAGCAGAATTCCGACGGTCAGATTAATCACGAACCCGTGGCTGAAAACAGAATTGATGGTCGCATGGTCATGCTTTGAATGGGCTTCAGAAACCAGAGGCGGAATGGCAAAGGAAAACCCGAGCGCCAGCACAAACATGGAAAAGAAAACTGCATTTCCCAACGAAACGGAAGCCAGGGCATCAGCGCCAAGCAATTGCCCGACGATAATATTGTCAAAAAGATTCACCGAAACCTGCCCAACCTGCGTCAGCATAACCGGAAGGGCCAGGGTAAGGCATTCTTTGGTATAGTTTTTATTTAAAAAATTCATGATCGTTTTTAATGCTTAATAATTTTAATTCAGACCCGGTTACAATAAGGTCATGCATCATTAGTGTTTTATAGGTTGCAGTATACATAAAAAAATTGCAGTAATCAATGATACTGCAATTTTATAGGTATAGAATAATATCTTATTTCCTTACAAAGCTTGCAACATCGTCTGCTGAAACGGTAGCACCGCCCAGGATGATCAGTCTTTCCACCACGTTTCTTAATTCTCTGATATTTCCGGTCCAGGACAATGCTTTAAGCGCGTCAATGGCTTTATCATCAAATTTTTTCATAGCAGTGCCGTGTTCATCGGCAATAATAGTGGAAAAATGTTCCACTAACAGTCGGATATCTTCTTTCCTGTCGTCCAATGGTGGAACATAGATTTCAATAACAGACAGTCTGTGGTATAAATCCTCACGGAACCTTCCGGCTTCTATTTCGGTCTGCATATTTTTATTGGTAGCGGCAAGAACCCTTACATCTACTTTGATCTCTTTATCGCTTCCTACCGGAGAAACTTTGCTCTCCTGCAGGGCCCGCAGTACTTTCGCCTGGGCGATAAGGCTCATATCCCCGATTTCATCCAGGAAAATCGTCCCGCCGGTCGCCTGTTCGAATTTTCCCTGCTTGTCTTTGATTGCTCCGGTAAAAGAACCTTTTACATGTCCGAATAGTTCAGATTCGATCAGTTCAGAAGGGATGGCAGCACAGTTCACCTCAATCATCGGTCCTCTGGCACGGTCACTTTGGCTGTGAATAGCATGGGCGACCAGTTCTTTACCGGCACCGTTCGGGCCTGTAATAAGAACCCTTGCGTCAGAAGCTGCTACCTTGTCGATCATATCCTGAATCTTCTTTAATGCAGGAGATTCACCGATCATCTGGTATTTTTTACTGACTTTCCTTTTTAAAGTTTTGTTCTCGGTCTGTAGGTTTTTATTTTCTTTCTTCAGTGTTTCCTTAGCTAAAGCATTTTTAACACTGGTAATCAGTCGGTTGATATCAATTGGCTTGGAAATAAAATCGTACGCTCCTTCTCTCAGACAGGATACGGCAGAATCAATGTCTGCGTGCCCGGAGATCATGATAAAGGTACTTTCAGGTTTCAGGTTCAGGCTTTGCCTCAGCAGTTCAGTCCCGGAAAGTTTGGGCATTTTTATGTCTGAAATAACAAGCGCAAAGTCTTCTTTTTCGATCTGTTTGTAGCCTTCAAGACCATCTTCGGCAATTGTAAACTCATAACCGCTAAGCTCGTCAGATAAAATACTCTGGAGAACTCCGGAAATGGCTTTTTCGTCTTCTACGATAAGGATTTTTTGCATAGGTGCAAATTTAGAATTTTTTTCATTCATGAGCAGCAAAAACCATTCCTAAATATCTTATTTGGTATAATCCCGCTGCCCGAAAATAGCTGAACCTACCCGTACGGAATTGGCACCACATTCTACGGCGACCGGGAAGTCATCACTCATTCCCATGGAAAGCGTCTCTAATGTTTTGTCCTGGCTAAATTCGTCAAAAAGCACCTTAAGGCTCATGAATTCTTTCCTGACCTGCTCTTTATTTTCCGTAAATGTTGCCATTCCCATCAGACCGCTGATGATAATGTTGGGGAATGCACCGTTCAGTGACAGCCGGAACAGCTCACGGGCTTTATCCTTTGTTAAGCCATATTTGGTATCTTCCTCAGCAATCTTTACCTGCAACAGGATTTTAATGGTCCGGTTATGTTTGGCTGCTTCCTTATCAATTTCTTTCAGCAGTTTTTCGGAATCGACACTTTGTATGGTATCAATGAAACCGGCAATATACTTCACCTTATTGGTCTGGAGGTGGCCGATGAGATGCCACTGAATATCCTCGGGAAGCTCCGACTGTTTTTCTGTCAGTTCCTGCACCTTATTCTCTCCGAATACCCTCTGCCCGAGATCGTAGACTTCCCGGATAGCTGAAACCGGATGGGTTTTGGAAACGGCAACCAACTGTACATGTTGCGGAAGCCGGTTTTTGATATGATGATAATTTTCCTGAATGCTCATAGCGCAAATTTCCGAATTTTAAAGGCAAAAAACAACCGTTTTGCCATTTGTGAATATCAATTCATGGAAACACCTTACAGGTTCGGATTCCTGTAAGGTGTATGATTTAGTCAGATAGCCTGTCATCTGACAGTTTGTTTTAAAAGTACAGGTCAGAACTGTACCCTAAAGTCAACAGGCATGTCCATAGAAATCCTCACCGTATTGAAATCAGATTCAATATTACAATCCATGTCAGCGTAAGTGCCGTCTTCCTGTTTCAGCTTCACAGTAACTTCCCCGTCTCCGATCTCATCTTTCGGGATTTCGATGTAATAATTCTCTGATCCGTCATCATACGTCAGATGATCGGTCGTAAAATCAATAAATTGCATAATATTTTGTTTTAGTGTTTATTACCATAGCAAAAAGAGGGCTATTCTGAAAGATTTTGCCATTTATTATGTGTGAAATTTACAGCCGCCCTGTTATTTTTTTAAGATACAGTGCATTATAAATGGCGGCACTTCCCCAGGTATTGTTGAAGAATATATAGGTCTTTTTATTTTGTGCTCTAATATCATCAGCCAGCTTTTCAATGAATGTTTCCGGATATTCTGATTTATAGAGGACCGGTTTGCCATGCAGACGGTAATACAGGACATCAGGATGGTTGCTGATCACTTCTTCCGGTAAATTTCCCGGAAAGCTCACTCCTGAAATAACAATCCCATGCTCTGCCAGCATGCTGAAAATTTCATCAGTCCACCAGGATTCGTGCCTGAATTCAACAACATTCAGATACTGATGATCGACAGTTTTTAAAATCAGATCCATATTTTCAGGCGTATTCCTGAAAGATGGCGGAAACTGGTAAAGAAAGCCAGCCAGCTTATCTTTAAGACCTCCGGAAATATGGCTGCAGAATTCCTTTACCTCATGCTCACAGTTTTCCATACGGGCTACATGCGTTACCGTTTTGGGTATCTTAATGAAAAACCTGAATTCATCAGGGGTATCATCAGCCCATTTCTGCAATGTTTTTAAAGTAGGCTTCCTGTAGAAGGTAGAGTTGATTTCAACAGTGTTAAAGGTCTTCGAATATAAGCTGAGGAAATCTTTATTCGCAGCCTCAGCGGGATATAAAATCCCTTTCCAGTCGGTATTATAAAATCCTGAACAGCCAATATAAAGGTGATCTTGCTCCATGTGCTTATATTTAAGTGAATGCCTGAAGGCAGATTTAGTTGATCTGCTTTTTCCTACTGCCCAAATCCACTGAATTCAGCCTTAAAGAATTCAGAATAACCGATAATGAACTGAAGCTCATAGCCGCAGCCGCTATCATGGGTGAAAGCAGGATCCCGAAAAACGGATACAATAACCCTGCCGCTACCGGCACTCCAAGGACATTATAAATAAAAGCGAAAAATAAATTTTCTTTGATGTTTTTTAAAAGCTTTTCACTCAGAAGCTTAGCTTTTGCAACACCCAACAAGTCTCCTTTCAGTAAGGTAATTTCAGCGCTTTCAATGGCTACACCGGTTCCCGTACCCATCGCTATACCTACATTGGCCTGGGCCAGGGCAGGAGAGTCGTTGATGCCGTCTCCCGTCATGGCTACAATTTTTCCCTTTTTTTGCAGCTGTTTAACCTCATTCAGTTTATCTTCAGGACTGCAGTTGGCCTTGAAATGCCTGATGCCTAAGGCATCTGCCACTGCTTTGGCCGTATGTTCATTATCACCGGTCATCATGATGACGTCAACACCTTCCTGGAGCAGCTGATTTACCGCTTTTGCCGCGGTCTCTTTAATTTTATCCGTAAAACTGATAAAGCCGATCACCTCCGTATCCTGAGCTACATAAGATACCGTGTGTGCTCCGGACTGTGCTTCTGAAGCTTTTTGCTTAATTGCTTCAGGAATTTTAATGCCGTTCGAGGTCAACAGGTTTTCATTGCCCAGATAAACCGTTTTTCCGCTAATTTTCCCCTGAACACCTTTTCCTGAAATATTTTCAAAACTATCCGCTTGTTCTAAAGTGATCTGTTCTTCCTGAGCTTTTTTAAGCACGGCACTGGACAGGGGATGTTCAGAATTACGGTTTAAAGCAGCAGCGATCGCCAGAATACTTTTACGGTCTGTATCACCGACGGTCTCAACCGATTCTACAGATGGTTTTCCTTCCGTTAACGTCCCGGTTTTGTCCGTTATCAGTACATTCACTTTATTCATGTGCTCAAGAGCTTCTGCATTTTTGATCAGGATCCCGTTTGCTGCTCCTTTTCCGATTCCTACCATAAGGGACATGGGTGTTGCAAGGCCCAATGCACAGGGGCAGGCGACAATAAGCACAGCTACGGCATTTACAAATGCAAATAATGTCCTTTTGCCTTCAGGCCCGAAGAACTGCCAAAGGATAAAGGTAAGCATAGATATGGCAATCACTGAAGGTACAAAAACCTTAGCCACCTTATCTGTCAGTTTCTGGATCGGTGCCCTGCTCCGGCTGGCCTCATGGACCATTCTGATGATATGGGCAAGCAACGTCTCATCGCCAACCTTTTCAGCCTTCATTATGAATACCTGGTTTCCGTTAATGGTTCCTGAAGAAACCTGGTCACCGGTATCCTTCTGCACAGGGATGGGTTCCCCGGTAATCACGCTTTCATCGATTGACGAACTGCCTTCTGTAATGATTCCGTCCACCGGAATTTTTTCTCCCGGTTTTACTTTCAGCAGGTCACCTTTTTGTACCTGGGAAAGCAGGACGTTTTTTTCTTCTCCGTTCACTACCAGGTGGGCTTCATCCGGCGACAGGCTGATCAGTTCCCGGATGGCATTTCCTGTTTTTTTATGTGCAGCAGCTTCCATGAGCTGGCCTAAAATAACGAGGGTCAAGATCACACAGACTGCTTCAAAATAAAGCGGGGTATCATAATGCTGACTGCTGATCTCATGGGGAATGACAGCCGGAAAGAATAACGCTGTAATGCTGAAGAGGAATGCTGCCGTTACGCCCAATGCAATCAGGCTGAACATATTCAGGTTGCGGGTTTTGAAAGAAGTCCAGCCCCGTTTCATCAGGAACCATCCGGAATAAAAAATTACCGGAAGGGTCAACAGCAATTCAATATAGCCCTGCACGGTATGGGAAAAAGGAAAATCCATGACCATACCACCCATTGAAAGGATAAATACCGGAATGGTAAATAACAAAGAGATGATCAGCTTTTTTTTAAGGATCTGATAGGTCTTATCTTCTTCATCATCATTCTGATCCGGGACTTTGACCAGATCCATGCCGCATAACGGACAGCTTCCCGGCTCATTACGGATGATTTCGGGATGCATGGGACAGGTATATTGTGCCGTTTTCTTTTCAGGATATTTTACCAGGTCCATACCACAGACCGGGCAGCCTACATTCGTGTCATAGGTGTTATTTCCTTCGCAATACATCGGGCAGTAATATTTTCCCGCCATATCATCTGATATTTCCGGTGCTGGATGATGATGCACCGTATGGTGGCCATGCGAGGAACCCGAATTCTGTATCAGCTCTTCCGTAATTTCTTCCAGATGCATATGGCAGACCGGACAGTCGGTTTTTTCCTCATATACCTTTTCTCCTTCACAAAACATCGGACAATAATAGCTTCCTACCTTATCTTTGAAACTTTCCGGCAGGTTCGTTTTGGAAAATACAGGTTTATAATTCGGATCTTTTGATTGTTTTTCTTCAATGGGGACCATGTACATATGGCAGACCGGACATCTTTTACCTTGCTGGAAATACACTTTATCCCCTTCACATTCCATTGGGCAGTAATATACGGAAGAGGGGGAAACCCTGTCCTGGGGTTTGATGAACTCAGGTTCAGAAATATCGGGATCTGTCAATGCATAATTCCCCGCTTCCTGTAATCTTTTATTGATGGCGTCAAGATCTGTATGCTGATCAGATTTCAGCATAACCGTATGGTCTTCCAAATGGACTTCTGCTTCCAGACCTTCAATACTGTTCAGTTTTTCAGAGATTTTTTTCTGGCAGCCTGAACAGCTCATCCCTAGGATTTTATATTGTTTTTGCATTGCATTTTCAATTTACAACAAATTTCCAAAATGAATGCCGAAGGCTGTTACAGATATTTGGATAATGATTACAGAATTCTGCCTGATGACTGAATAGCCATTAATTTAAATTTCATCCAGTGGTTGACGGTGGTGGTTTTTGAGTTTTCTGAATGCGGTCGGTGTAAATCCGGTGGTATTTCTGAACTGCGCAGATAAATGCTGAACGCTTTTATAACCTAATTTTCCTGCGATTTCCGTCAGGGTAAACTCATTGTACAGCAGGAGTTCTTTCACTTTTTCAATCTTCTGGAGGATGAAAAACTGCTCCAGTGTTGTGCTCTCATATTGTGAAAAGGTTTTCGACAGAGAACTGTATTCTTTATGGAGGGCATTGCTCAGAAATTCAGATAATACAAAACCCTCTTCAATATCGAGCCCGCTGATTTTCATGATAATCAGATTACGGATCTTCTCCGTAAGTTGCCTTGCAGCCTCTTTGATCCTTTCAAAACCTGCCTCATACAGCTTCTTTTCAATAAGCATAACCTCATGGTCGCTCATGTCACCATCTGTTTCTACTTCACCCAGCGTAACCGATTTCATGGGGATACCGGCCTTGCTGAAGACCTGTTCAACAGCAGAGATGCATCTGTTGCAGACCATATTTTTAATGAAAATTTTCATAGCCGGCCGTTGAGCCTGTCTTTTACAAATTCTACCTGGGTTTTTCCGTGTGGGGAAGGAAGCCCGTCTTCGCCAAGATTGACCATTACGATTTTCTCCACGGTAATAATGGTCTGATGGGTCATTTTATTCCGTACCTCACATCTCAGGGTTATGGAGCTGGATCCGAATGCAGATACTTCAATGCCGATTTCTATAATATCACCCTGCTTGGCAGAACTGACAAAATTGATTTCAGAAATAAACTTGGTTACCACTTTGGTATTTTCCAGCTGGATGATCGCGTAAAGCGCTGCCTCTTCATCAATCCACTGCAGCAGCCTTCCACCGAACAATGACTGGTTAGGGTTAAGGTCCTCGGGTTTTACCCATTTTCTGGTATGGTAATTCATCTCGTTTAATTTTCAGTACAAATTTACTATTAATAATTTTTTCACCGAAAAAATAAAGATCACGTAAACAGATTGGGATGATTAATACAGTCAATGGGGTGTGATATTGGATGGTTTATATGTTTTTGAGTGCTTTAATTTGGCGTTCAGGCAATATTTTTCTTTCCGGAATGCCTTATTTCAGACAGTTTTACATCAAGAAGACAAAATATATAGACTATTCGTAAAAAAATATTTTGTTGTAATATTATAAATCGTATCTTGCACCTGTTTATATTTGGAATCAATATTTGTTCATTACGTTATGTTGTTTTTCTTTTATATACCAAATCGTTATTAATTTTTAATTTTTTATTCAAAATGAACATTTTTGTTTCTAACATCAATTACGCAACTAAAGAGTACGAGTTGCAGGATCTATTTTCAGAATTTGGAGACGTTTCTTCTGCTAAAATTATTACAGACAAAGAAACTGGTCGTTCCAGAGGTTTTGGTTTCATCGAAATGAGCGATGAAGAAGGGCAGGAAGCTATTGAAGCTCTTAACCAAAAAGAATTTAACGGAAAAGTATTAAACGTTTCTGAAGCTAAACCAAGAGAGGAAAAGCCTAGAAGAACTTTCAGCAACAATGGAGGAAACAACAGAGGTGGCGGAAGTTACGGTAATAACAACAGAGGTAATGGCGGTGGCTATGGCGGTAGTAACAACCGTAGCGGCGGCGGAAACCGTTGGTAAAATATAAAGCGGCTCAGGCCGCTTTTTTTATGTCTTTTAATTGATCTTTTTCTTTTTCTTCTTTTTATCCTTTTCCTTTACCTTCTTGCTTTTCTTGGCTTTCAGGATCTCATTGGCAAATTCGTATTCAGGCTCTTTATTCCTGGCGGGTTTAAGCTCAATTTTCAGATCCAGGTAATCGGCAAAATCATTCTTCGCAATCAGATTCTCTTCAAGCAGAAGTTCCAGCACATCCTTCCCTGAATCATCAAAAAATTGGTGACAAAGCTCTTTTAGCAGGAATTTCCTGTAGTCAGCAAGAGGGATGATTACCGTATATTTAAAGATCCTTCCTTCCTTTTCAGTAGCCAGGAAGCCTTTTTCAGTCAGGATTTTCAGGTAAGTAGACACCGTATTCTGATGGGGTTTCGGCTCAGGATGCCTTTCCATAGCATCTTTAAGGTAAAAAGAATCCAGCTTCCAGAATAGTTTCATCAGGTTTTCCTCCGCAGCGGTAAGGTGGTTTATTTTCATAAGATTGGTTTACGGTTGAAGTTGCATACTGCAATATAGATAAATTAAAGATACCACGAAAGCAATTCCGGCTCCGGTTATTACTTCACGTACGGTATGTCTTTTCAGAATGACCCTTGTTACACCCACTAAAGCAGCAATTCCCAGCCAGATGATACCTGTTATCCAGCTCATCGGCACAAACAGCGCCGCTGCCAGCACATTAAATGCCGTGTGCATGGAACTTTTAATGAAGAAATTGCTGATCTGAAGTGCCAGCAGGAGAATCAGGATAAACAGCATTACCAGATCGATGCTTCCACTGGCCAGGTAGGCGTAGACCATATAGACCATGACGCATACCACAATAAAAATATACAGTGTCTTCCTTTGTACACGATTGGATACGTCCATATTAACATACCTTCCTGTTTTAACATTCCATAAAATCCAGATGATGACAGGCAATATTACAATGAGTAATATAGGCAGGAAGTAAAATACGGAGTCTCTGAGCGAGTATTTCCATATGCTCATCAGGACGAAAAAGATAAACAGAGAAATCAGCGGATTAAAAAAATCTGAAATAATTTTTGATATTTTATGTACAAAAGACGGTTGCTTTTCCTGCATGCTTCAATTTATAACCCAAAGATAATACTATAACCAAAAAAACAATTGACATCAATACAATAAAAACAAAGTTTTTTTTATAATTTTGCTCTACTATTTCATTACAAATAAGCAACAGCTAACACATGAAAGAATTTTCCAAAGAGGTATACCTGAAGTGGTATGAAGATATGACAATGTGGAGAAGGTTTGAAGACAAATGCCGTTCTCTCTATCTAAAGCAAAAAATCAGAGGTTTTTTACATTTGTACAATGGTCAGGAGGCTATTCCTGCCGGTTTCACCCATGCAATGGATTTAACCAAAGACAGTATGATTACTGCTTACAGATGCCACATTCACCCTATGGCGATGGGGGTAGATCCTAAAAGAATCATGGCCGAACTTTGCGGGAAAGCAACAGGTACGTCCGGAGGTATGGGCGGATCTATGCACATTTTCAGCAAGGAACACCGTTTTTACGGTGGTCATGGTATTGTAGGGGGACAAATTCCTTTAGGAGCTGGAATTGCTTTTGCCGATAAATATTTTGACAGAAAAGCGGTCAATATCTGTTTCTTCGGAGACGGAGCTGCAAGACAGGGGTCCCTGCATGAGACATTCAATATGGCCATGAACTGGAAACTTCCTGTAGTGTTTGTAGTAGAAAACAACCAGTATGCTATGGGTACTTCCGTTAAAAGAACGGCGAACCATGAAGATATTTACAAATTAGGATTAGGATATGAAATGCCTTGTCTTGCTGTAGATGCCATGGATCCTGAAAAAGTGGCTGAAGCGGCTTACGAAGCTATTGAAAGAGCAAGAAGAGGTGATGGCCCTACATTCATCGAAGCAAGAACCTACCGCTACAGAGGACATTCCATGTCTGATGCTGAACCATACAGAAGCAAGGAAGAAGTTGCTGTTCACAAAAATGATGATCCTATCGAACTGATCAAGCAGAGGATTTTAGCCAACAGCTGGGCTTCTGAAGAAGAGCTGGAAGCTATGGATAATAAATCAAGAGATTTTGTGGATGAGTGCATCGAATTCATGGAAAACTCTCCATACCCAGATCCGGAAAAAATCTATGAGTATGTTTATGCTCAGGAAAACTATCCGTTCTTAGATAAATTAGAAAACTAAAAAAATAATGAGTCAATGTGTTAATTTGAACTGTTTAGTAACATTTCAAATTAACACATTACCACATTTTCAAATTAAAATAAATTATGGCAGAAGTAATTACAATGCCGCGTCTTTCCGATACAATGACGGAAGGTAAGGTGGCAAAATGGCATAAAAAAGTGGGCGATAAAGTAAAGGAAGGCGATATTCTTGCTGAAATTGAAACTGATAAAGCCGTTCAGGATTTCGAATCTGAGGTTGAAGGTACGCTTTTATATGTAGGTGTAGAAGAAAACGGCGCAGCAGCTGTGGATTCTGTACTGGCCATCATCGGTAATGAAGGAGAAGATATTTCCGGATTAACCGGTGGAAGTGCTCCTGCATCCGGTGACTCTGAAGAGAAAAAAGTGGATGAGGAACTGAAAACAGAACATAATGCCAGCAGCGTGGAGCAGACTGATGCGGAAGTGCCTGCCGGTGTGGAAATGATTACAATGCCGAGGCTTTCCGATACCATGACTGAAGGGAAAGTAGCTAAGTGGCATAAAAAAGTCGGAGACCAGGTAAAAGAAGGGGATCTCCTTGCTGAAATAGAAACTGATAAGGCTGTCCAGGATTTCGAGTCTGAATTCAACGGAGTTCTGTTGAAGCAGGGTGTGGAAGAAGGCGGTGCAGCACCGGTGGATTCTGTACTGGCCATCATTGGTCCTGAAGGTACCGACATTTCTTCTGTAGGTGCTCCGAAATCTGAAACCAAAACAGAATCACAGAAGCCTGCTGCTGAAGAAAAAGCACAGGCTAAAGAGGAAAAAGCTGCCGAATCGGCTGCAGACCATGCGTCTTCAGACCGTGTGGCCATCTCTCCGCTGGCTAAGAAAATGGCCCAGGATAAAGGGGTGGATATCCATGCTATCCAGGGTTCGGGTGAAAACGGAAGAATCGTTAAAAAAGATATCGAAAATTACCAGCCTTCACAGGCTCAGCCTACGGCATCCGCTCCTGCAGCCAGTGCAGCTGCTCAGGTTGCTGTAAACTTTTTGCAGGGTGAAGATACCGAGACCCAGAATTCTCAGGTAAGAAATATCATTGCCAAAAGACTCTCCGAAAGCAAATTCTCTGCGCCTCACTATTACCTGATGGTGGAAATCAATATGGATAAAGCTATTGCGGCGAGAAAAGAAATCAATTCTTTACCGGATACCAAAGTTTCTTTCAATGATATGATCATCAAGGCAACTGCCGTAGCGTTAAGAAAGCACCCACAGGTGAATTCAAGCTGGGCCGGAGATAAGATCATTCACAGAGGCAATATCAATATCGGTGTAGCGGTAGCCATTCCGGATGGACTGGTCGTTCCTGTTCTTAAAAATACAGATCAGATGAACTATACCCAGATTTCTGCTGCTGTAAAAGATATGGCATCAAGAGCTAAATCCAAAGGCCTTAAAGCGAACGAGATGGAAGGTTCTACCTTCTCAATTTCTAACCTGGGTATGTTCGGAATCGAAACGTTCACCAGCATTATTAACCAGCCAAACTCTGCTATTCTTTCCGTAGGCGCTATTATTGAAAAACCTGTCGTGAAGGACGGACAGATCGTTGTAGGCAATACGATGAAGCTTTCATTGGCTTGTGACCACAGGGTGGTGGATGGAGCTACAGGAGCTCAATTCCTTCAGACGTTAAGAACGTATCTGGAAAATCCTTTAACGCTGTTACTGTAATTCTTCAGACTCAAAATAACAGGAAACCTCTCTTAATGGGAGGTTTTTTTGTGGTTTTAACGGAAGCTTTGAATATACCTGAAGCATCAGGTTTAAAAAATTAATGTGTGATACAAAATGATAAAATTTGGTGGTTTGTATGCTGAAAATTCTGTTGAGATTCATTACTTTTGAAATATGATTATAGCAAGGAATATTCATAAATCCTACGGGAATCTGAATGTATTAAAGGGGGTTGATATCACCATCAAGACAGGTGAGGTAGTTTCTATTGTGGGAGAGTCTGGTGCAGGGAAATCCACCTTGCTACAGATTTTAGGAACTTTGGATCAGCCGACAAATTCCAAACAGTATGATACAGAGATTAGCATTGCCGGAGAGTCTTTCATCAATATGAATGACCGGCAGCTTTCCCGTTTCAGGAATCAGAATATTGGGTTTGTATTTCAGTTCCATCAGCTTTTACCCGAATTTACAGCATTGGAAAATGTATTGCTTCCTACAAAAATTGCCGGAGCTCAGGAAAAAGAAGCTTTAGAAAAAGCTTATGCTTTGTTTGAAGACCTTAAGATAGAGCAGAGGCTGCATCATAAGCCCAATCAGCTGTCTGGTGGGGAAGCGCAAAGAGTAGCGGTAGCAAGAGCCTTAATTAACACCCCCGAGATTATCTTTGCTGATGAACCTACAGGGAATCTGGATTCGAAAAATGCAGATGACTTACACCGGCTTTTTTTTGATCTTAGAGATAAATATAACCAGACTTTTGTCATTGTCACCCACAATCCTAACTTAGCTGAAATCACGGATCGTAAATTAGTTATGAAAGATGGGATGATCATTGAATAATCCTGAACGATCATTTTATAAAAAAGTATTATATTTATTCATCACTCTATATAGTATTCACCTATGACCATAAAATTTCTTGCAGAAGATGACCGGCCCAGAGAAAAATTCTTGATGAAAGGCAGGAGCTCGCTTTCTGATTCTGAACTTCTTGCCATTATCATGGGAAGCGGAAGCAGGAATGAATCGGCAGTAGAGCTGGCAAGAAAAGTTCTGGCATCAGTTAATAACAGCTGGCATCAGCTGAGTCTTCTTTCTGCAAAGGAGCTGATGAAGTTTAAAGGCATAGGCGAAGTAAAAGCCATTTCTATCGCTGCTGCTCTGGAAATAGGGAGACGAAGGGCTCATCAGGAAATTCCGGACAAAGCAGTGATCGGCAACAGTGATGATGCCTACCACCTTTTAAAAACATACCTTTCGGATCTCCGCACAGAAGAATTCTGGGCGGTCTTCCTCAATCAGAGCAACAAGGTGATCCATATTTCCAAACTTACACACGGTGGAATCAGCCAGTCTATTGTAGACGTTAGGATTCTTTTTAAAACGGCACTTGAACATTTCTCTACAGGGATCATTATTGCGCACAACCACCCATCAGGCAGCCTGAAGCCAAGCCGTGAAGACGTGAATATTACAGGCAAGATCAGAGAGGCGGGAAGTTTCCTGAGTATTCAGCTCCTGGATCATCTTATCATTACCGAAAATGCTTATTTCAGTTTTTCAGACGAAGGATTAATATGATCAGGAAAATACGCTATAGCGACATTGATTTTGAAAAATATTCTGCCTGCCTGGAATCTTCTGTACAGAAAAACTGGTACGCACGCAGGGAAGTTCTTGACGAACTTTCCGGTAACTGGCATATTTTGGTATTGAATGATTACAAAGCTGTAATGCCTATTAATATAAAGAAAAAATACGGACTTAATTTTGTTCATATGCCGTTGTTCTGTCAGCAACTAGGTATCTTTTCCTTATTTGATGATCCGCAAATCAATGATGAATTTTTATTTTTTTTAAAGAACAATTACAGAATATTTCTGTATTGCTTTAATGATACCAACTCTTTTACAACTCAGATTGAAAATAGGAAGAACTATATTATCCCTGTTTCAGACTATCTCTTACTGAAAAGGAAGAAGTATTTCAAAGGAAGAAAATCAACGGTTAAGTGGTCTCAACACCTTATTTATAGGGAATTGCAACCAGATAAAATGATTGAGCAGTTTATTGCAGAGAATTCCAAAGGAATCTCAAAGTATAGGGATCTTGAAAAGTTTAAGAATTATTTCGATTTTCTTTATAAAAATAATTCTCTTAAACTTTGTTGTGCTTATCTTAATGACCAATTAATCAGTCTTGCTATTTTAATATCGGAAGATAAGCAGTTTTCATTATTATCATTGATTAATCATAAGAAATTTACAGATGAAAATGGACCATCATTTCTTATTGACCAAATTCTAAAGAATCATATCCATGAAAAAACATTGAACTTCATGGGAGGGAATATTCGCGGAATAGAAGTGTTTTTTAAAAGTTTTGGTGGAGAATTAAAGAGCTTTCCAATAGTTGAGAATAAATTTATGAAAAAGTTTTCTTAGAAGTCGTCTTGACTTTTGATAAAAAGCTGTTGACATTTTGGAATAAAAAAAGGGATTAGGAAATTTGTGTCGCTAAACCAAAAAAAATCCCATCCCTTGTACAAAGTACTGAGCAAAGATACAA